>NZ_JARESG010000090.1 GCF_029076445.1 Pseudarthrobacter naphthalenicus | reverse complement strand
GCCGCCCTGCAGGCAGGAACCATGTCCTGGCAGCACGCCCGGGTCATGGCGGACGAAACCCTCAACCTCGATCACGCCGGCGCCGCCGCCCTGGAAGCCCACTTCCTGGATCCCGCCGCACCCAACCCCGCCCGGGGACCGGCCGGTGAGCTGACCCCCGGCCGGTTCCGCGCCAAAGCCCGCACCTGGCGCGAACGCCACCACCCCGACAGCATCGAAAAACGCCACACCAAGAGTGCCTTGGACCGGCGTTTGGAGTACTCTCCGGACCGGGACGGGATGGCCTGGCTCTCGGCCTACCTCCCCGCCGATCAAGCCGCCGGGATCCATGACCGCGCCACCACCGCCGCCCGGGCAATGCAGGGCCCCACCGAAACCAGGACCCTCACCCAACTGCGCGCCGACACCGTCGCAGCCTGGCTCCTCGGCGGGGAAGCCGACCTCATCCCCTCACCGAAAGCCCAGGTCCTGGTCACCGTGCCGGTGTTCGCACTGATGGGCCTGACCGAGGA
>NZ_JARESG010000009.1 GCF_029076445.1 Pseudarthrobacter naphthalenicus | reverse complement strand
GCCGTCTGCGACTTCGCGAGCACCTCCAACAAAGCACGCTGGGAATCAGAAACCACCAAAGCAGGAGCAATGTTCGCCATGACACAAGCTTAACGCTCAAAGCATCAACTATTTTGGAGACACACCAGTAGTAGCTGTCGGCCGCGACGGCCGCCACACTGAGCTTCACCGTTGCACCCGATAGCGTGAAGTCCTGCCCCTCCGCGAGTTCCTCCCCATTCTTGACCAGATAAAACGACTCCCCAGGCTCATGCCATAGACCAAGCGAGGTCTGTCCGACGGCAAGGTTCCCGCGAGAAGAGTCGAAGTACTGGTAATCGCCAAGCACCCGACCGCCAATAATGGATGCACGGGTCTCAAGGAAAAATGCACTCCCGGCCCGTGACCCTTCGACCGTGACTCCGACAATTTCAGGGCCATTAACCCACGTCTGGGTGTGCAGTCCCCTGGGGACTGCGGGGCAGTCCCCAGTGCTTGGGCGTGCCCACACCCCGCTAGTTGTGCACCACCGGACATGTCCGTTCGTAGAAGTGGTAGGGCCGCCTGTGTAGAGGGCAAGACCCACACAGTCAAAACCTGGCTTTCCTTCGATGTAAAAGTTTGTAAGTGTCGACCGCGCCGTGGCAGCCCGTTTATCCACCCCATTGGCAATTCCCGACGAGAGCGTAACCCCATATGTCCGGAAGCCGGTTGTGCCGAAATCCCGGGCAGTGATGTTTGAGACAGTGGCTTGCCCACGGATGTCCAGCGCAGACGCGTCCGTCAACCGAGTGCCCCACCGTTCACACAGTATGTTGTCGAGGAAGACACCGTCGGTACCGTTGTTTAGGTAGTCGATCGGACCGTGCCGGACTTTGTGGTCAATGCAATCATCCCCAACGTCGTGAATCCACAAGTCCTGATAACGCAGATTCTGCGGTGAACCGTACTGGTATCCGATGCCATAGTTTCCCATGTCGCATATTTCAAGGTTTCTCAGCGTGACATTACGGTTCATGTGCCCCGCAAGCTTCGTGGTGGAGACGAAGACTCCGTGAACGGTAGTAGCTGCCCCCGGCCCCTTGATCGACATGTCATGAATGCCGCCATCGGAGAAGTCGAGGAGCTCAATAACCATGCTTGGTCCCGCTGTGAGCCTCCGCAGAGTGGTGACCCCGACTCCGTCCCCAGACATTGTTACCCCCGCCCGCAGGATGATGCATGAACGGGCGGTTTCGTAAAAGATCTTGCCTGTGGATTTCTTGCTGATTCGGATGATGCTGTCGACGGATGACTCTGGCTCCCTGTTAATGCTGAGGTTATACACGCCGCGAGGTAGGTGGACGCGGCCACCGCCGGAAGCGTGCGCGGCGTTAATTGCCGCCTGAATGGCCTTGGTGTCTGATCCGGTACCGTCGCCGCTGGCCCCAAAATCCTTCACATTGAAGACATATTCCCCGGTCGGGTCCTTGTCGCCCGCGGCGGCGCGCACCTTACTCGTTCCCATACTCGAGACGGAAGAAGCGCCGGTGAAGGCAGCTGCTAGGGTTCCCAACGTTATAAACCGACGACGCCGAACCCCAGCCTGAAGCGGGACAGACGATTCGGAATCTCCAGCATTGTTACTCATCGCTGCGCCTCACCAAGACTGACCGAGCGACATCGAGGAGTAGTGGGCTAAGCATCAGCACGAGCCCCTCCGACTTGGGATTACTAGTCACTAGAGGGTATTTGCTAAGCCAGTTATCGGCCACAGTGGAGGCTACCCGTTTTATGATGCTCAAACTACTTACCCCAATGTTGAACACCGGCGAAGTATCCCCCACTCTGCTGAGCCAAACCCACACCAAGGAAACCCTCACAAGTAAGGAGCCATGCAACTCGGGGGCAGACACTCCAGTCCTGAGCGCCAAACTTGAGTAGCGTCAACTCCAAATGAGTACTCACTTGAAATAAGACGCGTAACCATCACTGTGGCTCCGCACCTCCAGGCCAAATAACTTCTGGATATGGCCATAGAGATTCATAGCGGAGACCAGGCGCCAGCATCGCCACGCGTTTCTATCGTGAAGCGCCGAGAGCTTCTCCGATTAGGATCCCTTGTAACGGCGCTCACGGGAGCTTGCGCCGCCGCCGCTATGGGTGCCGACCGCGCCCAGGCCGCACCCGGCGATAAAACGGGAGCCGCCACCTATATCCCAATGGCTGAGAAGGCCGCGCCGTCGGGCGTCGCAACCTTGGACGCATCTGCAAAGATCCAATCCGCCCAATTTCCGGACCTGTCCGCCACTTATCTTCCCAAATGGAAAGCCAACACGGCATACCTTGCAGGCGTTCAGGTATTGGCACCGACCGGCGAAACTGTGACCGCGAAATCGGGCTTCACTTCAGGCGTGTCTTACTCCAGCACTGACTGGACCACGCCAACCCGCCTAGGCATCTCACCCAAGGACCATGGTGCTGTCGGTGACGGCGTTACAAACGATTCAGTAGCAATGCAAGCCGCCCTGACCGCAGCCGCCAAAGGCGGGGTACTCAACCTTTCGGGGGCTATCTACTACATTGGCAACACCCCACTGGTGGCAACACTCAGCGGGCCGCTGACCATCACGGGCGGCGGCGTCCTTGTGTGGTCGTCCGGGTCAGGAATCCAGCTGAATCAAAACGACGCTAAACACACCGTAACCATTGAGGGAGTGTCACTCTACACACGAGCAGCCGGTGCAGGTGTGGCACTCGAAATTATCGGCACCATTCAGAATACGACAGGCGCCAACCTCCGCCCCCGTACCAGAAGCCGGGGATCAATTACACGTGTCAACATCGGCGGTGACGCAGGAACGGCCAATGACGGATGGGGGAAGGGCATCCGTCTGGTAGACATAATGAACTTCACAATTAACCAGGTACACGTAGATGGGTACGCTGGCCCCAAGCCATATGACTATGTCTCTACGCACGGGATCGAAATGGTCACCAACCCAGCGAATGCGCAGGCCGTAGACGTAGCAATCTCGCAGTCATATGTCTTCTTCACGCAGTATGGGCTAGACGTTCAGGGTTATGAAGGCGTGATGGTCGACCAGTGTATCTTCATCGGGGTTGGGACAGGATTCCGCTTTGACGCAGTTGACGCTGGAACACCGCTCGTCACGTTCACGAACGGTCAGATTGCTTTTATCAATAGAGGCTTCGACTTTACGCGAACCAACCAAGGCGTGATTAGTGACAGTCTCATTTACACATACTCCAGCAGTGGTGGAACCTCTACCGGCACGGGAGTCTGGTTGCAGGACGTGACAAGTACACGGATCACTGGTTGCACCTTTGTCTCCAACATCGGACTATTGACCGGCGTCTCAATCTCGGGCGCAAGTATCCTCAACGTTGTTGAAGCGTGTACCTTTTATGCAACTATCACAAACCCTGTAAACCTCAGCGCCTTAACCTCAAAGAACAAGGTCCACAACCTTATTCTCGGTGGCACGTCCCAGGTGATCATAAATGCGGCCGGAGTTGCCAATCAAATTCAAAGTGAAGCTACGCCTGTCCAACTTCAATATGCGCCCACGGGTGCAGTGGCCCAGACGATGGATCGCCGTAACCTCAGCACAGCCTCGCTCGCAGCGATCAGGTCAGGAACCATGCTCATGACCGCCGTATGGCTCCCTGCGGGTACCGTGGTCAAATCAGCAACCTTCGTCAGCGGCGGAACACCCGCCAGCGGATTCATAAACCGGTGGTTTGCCCTCTTCGACGTGAACCGCAACCTGCTTCGCACCACAGCCGACAACGCAACAGGTTGGTTGCCAGGTACTCCTCTGACTATTCCGTTCACTGCCACCTACACGGTGCCCACAGATAGGCTGTGCTACGTCGGAATCTGTGAAGTTGCGACGATTCCAACGGTCCTGCGTGGCTTGTCATCGTCACCCAATACTCTCGGACTTGAACCAATCCTGTGTGGCAACGGCTCCGCAGGGCTAACGAACGCCGCATCTACACCACCCCGAGGCCCAGCACTCACGGTCAGCAGCAACCTACCCTACGCTTACATTTCATAGGGGAACCGCCACATCACCATCAAGGACGCTGCCGGGAAACTGCGAAAGATCCTAACAATTGCCTGATTCCCCGCCGCGGCTCCTCGAACTCAGGAGCCGCGGCGGCCGGCCCAAGGAATTCGAGCGGGATGTCATCGAAGGACGCCGTGCGTGACCATGCGATCTCCTTCCGAATCTTCCGGGCAGGGATACCGCCGTAGGACGAGTGAGCATCGATCTTGCCGCCGGCTATCGACGCCTGGCCGATGATGGTACCGGCGCCGATCTGCGCTCCCTTGTTGATCCTCGAGCCGTTGCCCAGCCAGACGTGCGGGCCGACAACGATGGAAGCGGGCGCTCCAAGGCGTTCGCGCGTGTTCCGGTCAAATACTCCGTGACCGTCGTTAGTGCGCAGTACCACACTGCTGGAAATCATGCAGTCATCCCCGAAGATTACGGACTGTTCGCGGGGCGACACGATGATGGTCACATGTTCTGAGGTGCTGCCGGCACCAAGAATGACGTAGCAATTGTCGCCTTTAATCCGAACAACTAACCGGCGCATCCGGCAGTTGTCGCCAATGAGAATTCCACTGTTCTTCCCAATGACCTCGGCATCGAGGTGCGCATGCGAGTTCGCGCCAATCCATATCCCGGACCGGTCGCCCGATACCCGGACCTTCGGCGCGTGAAGGTCTGCCCCTGGGCGCCCGAAAATGCCCGGCTCGCCGTCGATGCTCTCATAACCGGAATAGCTGATCGTGCAGTGGTCATGGTCGGCGACGAGACGCCTGGCGCGCTCGGGAATGTCGAGAGTCATGGATCGACCATAACGACCCTCGGGCATTAACCCAAATGAATGTACTTAGAGCAATTTACGTCACATGAACCTGCACCCGCATGATCCACCGCCTAGCACCCACCCGAAGGAGCAGCCGCACCGCAACCTGTAAAGTGCCCACCTTGACGCTTTAGTAAAGGTCTTCCACGGGTACATACCCGCAGCCTCTCAGCGCTCCGCGAGTACGCTCCCCGGGTTTACGATCTCATCCGGTACGAACCGGAGGAACCCGGCTACCGCCCCTCGCCGCAGACGCGGTGGTCAAAGGTGAGCGTCAGTTCGGTAGTCGCTGATGGCGTGGGTCTCTGCCCAGTTGCTCCGGTGTCCCCTGTCCTTCCCGTATGACGGCGGTGACAGGCCCAGGCGGGAGATTATGGTGTTCGAGGACGTGGATAGGCTTTAGTACGTGTGCAAGGGGCGTCCACCGCACACCGACTTGATTAACTCCAGCGTTCCAAACCGGCGAAGAAGCGCGCTTAAGAAGTACATCCGGACGGACTCCGAACCAGGCCTTGTGCTGCACGGACTGACGGCGGCTAATCATCCCAATTTGAATTTTACGGCCTAGCGGTCGATTGGATCTGCAGATCGGTTACGACTGCACACCTTCGTGCTCCCTCACCCAAGCCTGGGCGCGCTCGTAGTCCTCAGGGGTGTTGATCTCGATGCTGCTGCTCACGGCGGCGCGGGCGAGGATGACAAAGCCATGTTCTAGCGCGCGGAGTTGCTCGAGATTCTCGGCCCGCTCCAGCGGCGTGGGCGACAGCGTCGGGAACTGGCGTAGCACGTCGCGACGGAAGGCGTACAGCCCTAGGTGCTGAAGATACGGGTGGGCGACTCCGCGCGGATTCGCCGGGATGAGGGAACGAGAGAAGTACAGTGCCCGGCCGTGCGCGTCGGTGACAATTTTGACCGTGTTAGGATCGTCGGCGAACTCCGGCTGGAGCGGCATCGCCACCGTCGTCATGTCTGCAGTCTCGCCCTCACGGAACGGGGCAAGCAACGCGCCGAGCGCGGCTTGGGACACGAAAGGCTGGTCCCCCTGGACGTTGGCGACTACGTCGTACTCTCCCTGCATCAAGTCGGCGGCTGCGGCGACCCGCTCGCTGCCATTGGCCAGTGACGATGACGTCATCACGGCACTGCCGCCGAACCCCTGCACGGCATCGAAGATCCGCTCGTCGTCCGTCGCGACGACGACGTCGTCGAACTCGCCGCTGGCAATCGTCGCATCCCACACCCTCTGCACGACGGTGCGATCGCCCAATTTGAGCAGCGGCTTGCCCTCGAGCCGGGTGCTCAGGTAGCGGGCGGGAATCACGGCGAGAGCTCGCATGGATGAATATCCTCAATGGTCGGGAATTGGAGATGCAGTGAGTCTAGTACGATACGAGCATGTCAAGTACCGTGGCCGTCGGGCCGAACATTGCCGTGTCCAATGACCGCCCCTGCGTGATCTTCGGTGGGATCAACGTCATCGAAGACCTCGATTCGACGCTCCGGGCAGCGTCACGCTATGTCGAGGTAACCACCAAGCTCGATATGCCGCTGGTATTCAAAGCATCCTTCGACAAGGCAAACCGCTCCTCGGTGGACTCCTACCGTGGTGTTGGGCTTGACGAGGGGCTAAGTATCTTCGCCGCCGTCAAGTCGGAGTTTGGCATCCCCGTGATCACTGACGTCCACGAGCCCGAGCAGGCGGCGCCCGTCGCCGAAGTGGCGGACGTCCTGCAGCTTCCGGCGTTCCTCGCCCGCCAGACAGACCTCGTCGTGGCGCTCGCGAAGACGGGCCGTCCCATCAACGTAAAGAAGCCTCAGTTCTTGAGCCCTCGCCAGATGGCCCACATCCAGCGCAAGTTGGCCGAAGCGGGCAACGAGCAGGTGATCCTCTGCGAGCGCGGCTCACAGTTCGGCTATGACAACCTCGTGGTGGACATGCTCGGCTTCCGTGAGATGGTCGAGGCGTGCGACGGTGCGCCCGCGATCTTCGACGTCACGCACAGCCTTCAGCGCCGCGAGGCCGGTGACGCCGCCTCGGGGGGACGACGACGTCAGGTAGCCGAGCTCGCCCGCGCCGGCATGGCGCTCGGCCTCGCCGGGTTGTTCGTCGAGGCGCACGCAGACCCGGACAACGCACGGTGCGACGGCCCGAGCGCGTTGCCGCTGAGCTCGCTCGAAGGGTTCCTCGGGCAGGTCAAGGCGATCGACGACCTTGTTAAGTCGTTCCCCGCGCTAGACATCGCGTGATCGAGCTTGTCCTGTTCGATGTCGACGGTGTGCTCACTGACGGAACGATCTGGATGGACGGCTCCGGCAGGGAGGCGATCAAGGGCTTCAATGTCCAGGACGGGCTTGCCGTCGGGCTCCTGCATGCGCATGGGATCCGCTGCGGCGTGCTGTCGGGCAAGGCAAGCGCGCCGCTCGACGCGCGGGTCAAGCAGCTCGGCTTCGACGTCGCGGTAACCGGCACCCTGGGCAAGTCCGAGGCCCTCATGGCCATTACTGCGGAGCAAGGGATCTCCAGCGAAGAGGTCGCGTACGTCGGCGACGACGTCGTCGACCTACCGCTCGCGGGTATCGTGGGCCGGTTCTACGCCCCAAGCGATGCACACCCCGTCGTGCTCGCCGTCGCCGACGTCGTGCTCAATCGCCCCGGCGGGCATGGCGTGGCCCGCGAAGCTGCGGAGCATGTGCTCGCAGCACGCGGGCTGAGCCTCGAGGACATGTACAGACCCCTAGTAGAGACGATGACGAGCAGCCATGTCGTTCAGTGACGCCACAGTCAGCACACCGCGAAAGCACGCGGAAGCCGGCCGCAGAGTACTCCTCGCAGAGGCTCAGGGCGTCGCCGACCTCATCGAACGTGTTGGCGCTGATTTCGACGCAGCAGTCGAGGACATCCTCATGTCCGCTGGACGCGTGATCGTGTGCGGAATGGGAAAGTCGGGCATTATCGGCCGCAAGATCTCCTCTACCCTCGCGAGCACGGGCACACCGAGTTTCTTCATGCACCCGGCAGAAGCGCTCCATGGCGACCTCGGGATGGCCACGAATACGGACTACTTCCTTGGGATCAGCAATTCCGGCGAAACCCAAGAGCTTGTCGCTCTGCTGCCTTTCCTGCTCGACAACGGCAATCGGATCCTCGCGATGACGGGGAACCCCGCCTCGACCCTCGCGAGTCACGCGACATTCCACCTGGATGTCTCCGTTGCCGAGGAGGCATGCTCGCTCAACCTCGCGCCGACATCTTCCACGACGGCAGCTCTCGCGATGGGTGACGCGCTCGCGGTTGCACTCATGGAAGCGCGCGGCTTCGCACCTGAAAACTTCGCCCGCCTGCACCCCGGGGGAGCGCTCGGGCGGCGTCTGCTCGAGCGTGTGAACGACGTGATGATCACCAAGAAACTCCCGTGGACGGAACCGTCCGAAGGCATCCTTGAGGTGGTCCGCAAGATGTCGAGGAGCCAGCTCGGCATCGCACTCGTGGCCACGCCCGACGGCACAGCGATCATCACCGACGGCGACATTCGCCGCGCCGTGCAAGCCCACGACGACGTGTTTTCCCTCATTGCAGCAGACATCATGACCGTGGGGCCCTTGTCCGTAGCGCCGACCACACGCATGAATGACGCCCTCGCGCTGATGGACAGCCACCGGGTCTCGTCGCTGCTCGTCGTATCAGGCGAGGACGTGCTGGGAGTGGTGACCAACCAGCCCGCTCCTCGTGGCTAACTCGTCCCGTCCGAACGGGTCTCGATGTAGTCAGTGCCTGAAGTAGCCCCTCAACTCGTCGTCGGTCATCGTGCGGTCGGAGCGGTAGCGGAAATCCTTCGCGTCGCGCCCGGCTCCGTCGTTCATCGTGGATTGGGACACGACGGTCGCGAGGGTGCGGTCGACGTGGAACGCGACAATCGACTCGAAGAACTGTACTGACCACACCCGCAACTCCGGGTCCTCGTCCTCGACGAACGCGGAGAAGCGGTGGTTGACGCCGTGGACCAGATTGACGGCCCAGCTCACGAAGGAGGTGTCGCTCGGGCCCCCGAACTCCGTCATGTACGACGTGTGCGTATCCTCGACAATCAACAGCCCGTCGTTCCGGATGTGGTCCAGCGCGGACGCCGCGGTGACGATCTGCTGAGGATACGTGTGCCCGCCATCGTCCAGGAGGATGTCGACGTCACCGACCTGGCGGAAGAAGTCCTCCCAGAACTGCGGGTCGGTCTGGTCGCCGATGTGGATTTCGAAGCCGTCCTCGCGCAGCCAAACAGCCTCCGGGTTGAGGTCGACACCGATGATTCGGGCATCTGAACCGAAGAACTCACGCCACATGTACAGCGAGCCTCCGTTGAGGACCCCCACCTCGACGATCACAGGGGCCTTGCCTATGAAGCGAGAGAACAGATGGTCGTAGACGGAGAAGTACGTGGTGTGCTTCAGGCTCAAGAACGGGGCCGCGTCGTAGCAGGCCCTCGCTCTTGATCCGGTGACCGATCCTAGCTGGGGTGAGGCGGACCAATTCGCCTCATGATTACGTTCATTCGTCAGCTGAGAGCGACCGCTCATTTCTTCCAACGCCGCCAATGCTTGCACCGCATTTCGATACGGAAGCCGTTGAATCAGATCATGATCGAGGTTCCACCATTCGGAGGCTAGCAATCGCTGACGAATGTCTTCGTCGAAGCGATACCCGATGTGCTTGGCAGGCACCCCTCCTACGATCTCGTAGGGTGCGACGTCCTTCGTCACCACAGCGTTCGCGGCGACTACGGCACCGGTGTTGATCGTGACGCCCGGCATGACAACGGCTTGGGCTCCGATCCAAACATCGTGGCCGATTCGCGTCGTCCCTTTCGAGGGAATCCGCGGAGCGCTGCCATCTGCTTGGCCATATCCCATAATGCCGGGAAACCACGCATTGTTGACTGTGAAACCGTGTGTCGAAAGCCCAGTCAACGGATGCGGAGCAACACCGATCTCAGCACCGCGCCCGCAGCTGAAGTAACGACCGACCTCGACGCCGCCGTACACGACCGTCCCCACGTTGAGGAACCCGAAGCGACCGAGCGAGGAGCCAGCGTGTAGCTCCGCTCGTGGCTGCAAGCGTACGGGGTGTTCTACTGCGCCAGCGCACACGGCGGTGCGATCAATGTATGTCGCCCGCTCTCCGTCCCCGTCAGTCACCACGCCAATGCCCCTCGCGCGCGCGCCTTGCGCGCCGCCAGCTTCGCCGCCAGGGCGGCTTCCATATGCTCATGGATCGTCACCGCGAGGGGCTGGAGGTCAGTGACGAGGGGCTCTGCCGGGTCGACGGGTGCACCGATGATCACTCCCCCGTCGGCCAGCGCAGCGTGGCCGAACAGCCGTTCCACCAGGTGGGCCAAAGCACCGTCGTTCGCGCCGGTCTCCTCAGCGAAGCTCGTCAGGGTGAGGGCACCCTGTTCGACGAGCGGGCGCAAAACGTTCGGCCGGGCCCAGAACATCGTCCCAGCGAAGAACCCTTCCGCGGGGGTAGCCCCGAGGAGAGACTTGCCCAGTTCTCCCCTGTCGTGGTAAGGGTACTTTGCGAGGGAGACGTAATGCGGCTGCGGTCCGACCTCGTGGACAGCCGGGTCCGTGCGGAAGGCGTCGAGAATCGCCGCCACGCGCTCGGGGCTGCCGAGCAGAGCGTCTAACGCCTCGCCGCGCCACAGCTCACCGAGATCGCGGCGCAGGCGGCCGGCGTGGAAGTAGCCGGCTTTGGTCTGCAGGTGCAGGATCGCATCGTAGTCATGCTCGAGAACTGCGGGTAGCACGTCGAGGAACGGTCCGATGTCGCGGCCGCGGTTAACCACCGGGTAGAGCAGCGCGTTCGGGTAGACCGCGCGCACCGACTCCGCGATCTGACGGTTGCCCCAGTCAGGCATCGTCACCACGAGGTCGAAACCCTCCGGTATGTTCGCCAGGGATACTAGGAGCTCCGGCACGAGGTCGCAGTAATACATATGCGCGACGACGGCCACCTTGTGGCCTCGAGTGCCTAGGCCACCCCGGATCGCGGCGAGGCTGGTCTGACGGCGAGCTTCGGCGTCAGGGTTTAGGGGGAAGTCGAGAAAGTCCGGGATGCCAGCGAACAGCGGCTCAGCGGCGGAGACCAACTCATCGACCAACTGCTCAACCGAGCCGATGTTCAGTCCACGCCGCGGCTTGCGTCCTTCGCGGAGACCGTAGCGCGCCCAGTGACGGACAGGATCCATCGCCGCTTTGGCCACATCACTGTGTGTGGTGAGATAAAACGTCTCGTCAACTATTCCCGCGGCGCGGCCGTACTTCTCCGCGGTCTCGGGATCGGCGAATGCCGTCCGCAGTGCGTTGCGGAAGCTGTCGCCGTCGGCTGCACCAATCAGGGCGAGGAGTCTGCGGGCCGGGCCGGTGAACTCTGTGCGCGAGAATTCGGCCGACCTCGACTCGATCGCGTGGGGGCGCGCCGCCGGCAAGACGGGGACTCCAAACTCGCTTGATCCAGGGACGGAGCCGCCACTCACCATTCGCGCGCGGGCCTGGTGTTCCCGGGCCAGGCTGAACGTCTGGTACATGCGCTTCGCGATGGCGACAGCGTCGCCGTCGTCGCCACGGCGCGCCGCGTCGATGGTGACAGCGATGCTCTGGAACGCGGGGAAGTCGCCGCGAACGGTGTCACTGACCATGTAACCGCCGAACATGAAGCGGCGCAGAAGACCGATCCCGTGCCGATAGGCCGCCAGGTCGAAGGAGCCGGAGATCGCCTCCTCGAGGTCGGGGAACAGGCCCGCCGGCTTGTACACAGCGTCGCCCAGCACCGAAACGACCTTGTCGTAGTAGAGCGACTCGAACCCCACTGAGCTGTTGACCGTCACCACGAGATCGGCCAACGCGGCCAGCTGGGCATTGTTGTACACCCCCTTGGTGGCGTCCAGCCACACGACGTCGTCTGCCCAGGGCCGCAGGGCGGCCCGGGCGAGGGAAAAGGCGGCCTGAGAATTGTGCCGGTGCTTGGCACTCGGATGAGTCTTGATGACTGTCAGGTAACCGGCCGCGGCGAGCTTCGGCACGACGTCGAGCACGACCTCTTCGACTGTCTCGTACTTGGAGAAGCGCAAGAGGTTGGCATCGTCGTGGAGCTGGAGCGGGAGGAACGCGATCTTCTGGGTGGCGCCCAGGATCCGTGTCGACCAGTCCCCGCCGGCGAGGGGAAGGAACTGCTGTTCATAAGGCAGGGCCTCCAAGTTCGCCGAGTAGCCGTAGAGCGCCTCGGCGGCCGACATGGGGTTATCGCCGACGATCCCGCGCAGGTCGTCCACCGACAGCCGGGGGACAATCGCGCTGCCGTTGGTGCCGAACGGATCCATAAAAACAGTCTCAAGGAACGGTGCGCGGGTGCACCCGAGCTCCATCGCGATGCGCGTCACGGGGCGCTCCTCGATAAACTTGGTCACGGCGCCGTTCTCACCCCAGTGGACGATGATGTCGTACGGGAATTCACTCCAGACGCGGCGCAGTACGCCGACGTAGTCCTCGGCGACATCGCCACCGGCCATCAGGCTCAACCACGCCGGGATGCCCTCGGTCTCCCAGTCGCAGCGATGCCTGGCGAACAGGGCTTCCTCAGCGGGACTCGCCCGGATGAGGCGATTCTCCACTCCGGCCAGGCCCTCATCCCCGATGGCGCCCAGCAGGGCACGCGTCGCATACATGCGGACGTCGAAATCCGCCGTGGACCCCGCGAGCAGCGGAAGGAAGTGCCGGGCCACATCCTTGAATATCGTCTGGCTATTCCGGATCGGGTGCGGCTCGACGTAGATCAGAACCCTCATGCTTCACTCCAAAATTTCGTCAAACCGTCCACGTGGGAGGTGCTGCGCAGCAACTCGAAGTTCTCGGCCGCCTGCGACTTGAAGTCTACAGACTTCACGGGAGCAGACAGGGCCTCGTACCAATCGTCGAGCGTCTCCATGAGCCCCAGACTCTCTGATTCGATGGCCTGCATGTCCGGGATCGGGCTGGCGAGCAGGCGGCAGCCCGACAGTGCTGCCTCGAGGAACTTCACGCGCGACTTGCATGCGTTGAAGTCACTCATCTCCAACGGGGCGATCACCGTACTGCACAGCGTCATTAGCCCCGGCAGGCGCAGGAAGTTCACCACGGGTGCCGTGCTGACATTGGGCAGCGCAGCGAGTGCAGGCGGGACCGCAACCGGCCCGATGATCATCAGCGTGAACTCGGGATTCTCCATGAGCACCCGATGCAACGCCTCGGCCACGACCGGAAAGTCCCGGTCGTGGCTTTTGGTTCCCGCGAAGTAACCGATCGCCGTATGCGGGCGCGGCACGAGGTGCGTCCCGAGCTCCTCGTGGATGGACAGTACCGACGGCGGGATGATGTTCGGCACGACGTTAACGTCAGCGTCCGGGTTCCACTCCATGACGCGATGCGCGAGCGGCGTTGTCGAGGCGGTCACCTTGTCGAATTCGCGCAGGCCCGAGAGGTTGCTCGCGAATGCCGCGATGGCCCGCTCGTGTGTCAGCGTGCCGTTCTTCGCTGCCGAGGACTGAAGGGCGATCTCCTCGTCTCCGAAAATGAGGTCGTCGTAGTCAGCGATGAGGGACTTGCCGTAACTGCGCAGACGACGGAGGACCGGCAAGAAGTTCACGCGGGCCTTGTTGGGCCGGTGAAAGACGTAAACGTCGTAATCAAAATTCGGGTCTTTGTAGAATTGCGCGGCCGAGTACACGGAAACGAAGTTGCCCTGGCCAGCCAGCACCTCTGCAGGGTGGTAGCACCGGTACCGCACCGATGGGTCGTTAATGGGCCGCTCGCTCCGGCCAGTTTCGGAGACAAAACAGATCGACGTCATCCCGCGAGGCTCCAGTTGCCGTCTCGGCGCCCCGCGTCACAGGTATCGGAATTATCCTCGGCCGTGGCGCGATCGACGCACACGTTCCCATCAGCTATTAGCACGCATCCCCCTCAAAGTCGTATTCAGCAGCGCCTCAGCTTAGCGTACGAATCGCCTTGGGTTTGTTGGAGGCCTTGATCGCATGGCAAGCCTTCTGAACCGCGGATAGGTATGATTCTGCTTTTCAAACAAGCAGTGGCCCAGCTCAGGTTCCATCGTTGGCGGCACCGACTTTTGTCGGGGTTCAGATAGCATGGATTCTCGTGGAGGCGCTCATCCCGAGTCCCCAGCAGGATTTCAAGCAGAACTAGGGGGCCGAGTATGCAAGGACCTATATACGACAATCGACATGTCGGCCAGAGCCGGCGACCCGCAGCACTGGAGTAAAAACAAATGCGGGGATACAAGGCCCACACCCAGGAATTGGACTTGGCACCTATTACTCTCTCGGCTTAGTGAATCACGTGCTCGTCTCGTTGGCTCGGGAGCGCAAGCACGGCTGCGAGCGCGAACCTGGTGAACGAAAACCAATGGAAAGCGAACGGCATACTCATTACTGGCGCTACCGCCAGAACGTTCACGCCTGCGGCTGCGCACATCGGCAAGACCCTCACTGCCACCGTCCGGAACCAAAACCGGTTACACCACGGCTGCCAAAACCTCGGTGGCCACAGCGGGAGTGCTGTAGCCGGCTGGCTGCGGACTCCTGGAGATGACCAATGAGGAGGCCCGTCAGCTAAACCTGACGGGCCTCCTCATTGTTAAAGTAGGTCTCGGCTTAGTCCAGCAGCTGAGAGAGCGAGGTGACCTCGCGACCCTCAAAAGAGGGCACGGTCTCCCCCGCCCTGTTGAGCCACACGCCCACCAGCCCCGCCGCCGTCGACCCTTCAGCGTCCAGCAGCCTGTTGTCGCCCACGTAGAGGGTCTCCTGCGCGGAGGTCCCCAGGAGCCGGACGCCTTCGAGGTAGATCGCAGGCTCGGGCTTGGCCGCACCGACGGTATCGGTGCCAACCAGACGGCCCACGCGTTCCAGCCCCGCGCTGTCCAGCTTTGCCCGCTGGTAGTCGTGCACGTTGTTGCTTACGGCACCGTAGGGGATGCCGGCAGCATCCAGCACGTCAAGGAGCGGAAGCACGTCCTCAAAAGCCCGGACCAGCGCGGGCTGCAGCTCACTGTAGGCGCTCAGCCAGCGGTGCGACTCCTCGCCGTCGGAAAGTTCCACCCCGAAGTGGCCCAAGGCGGCCCGGCCCCGCAGCAGCCGCTGGTCGTTGAACGTCAGCTCCCCTGCCAGGTAGCGGTCGTAGTAATGCGTGGTTTCGTGCGTGAAGATCCTGCCAAAACGATCCCACCCGGACTGGTCCAGACCGGGCAGCAGATGTTCGCTGACCTCGCGCAGGGCGGTGGTCATGGCATACTCCAGGTCAACCAGGGTGTCGTCGATGTCGAAGAGGACACCCCGGATGGTCCCGAAGCGGGTGGTCAGGGAGCTGCCAACAGCCGTGTCTGTCATGACCGTCAGCCGCGGAACGTGCGGAGCCGGGCCAGGGACGAATCCTTGCCCAGGATCACCATGGACTCAAACAGGGGCGGTGAAATCCGGCGCCCGGAGACGGCAGTGCGCACCGGCCCAAACGCCAGCCGGGGCTTGATTCCCAGGTCCTCCACCAGCGCCTGCTTCAGGGCCCCCTGGATGTTCTCCGGGGTCCACTCCGCTACGGGTTCGAGGGCCGCCAGGGCGGCGTCCAGAACCTCGGTCAGGTTGGCCGGCAGGCCCTTGCGGGCGTCATCGGCGACGTCGATGGCATCATCGGCCTTGAACAGGAACCCCAGCATCTCAGGTGCTTCGCCCAGCAGCGTGACGCGTTCCTGGATCAGGGGTGCGGCTTCCGTGAGGATCTCCTCCTGGCGTGCCGTGAGCTGCTCCCCGACAAAACCGGCGGCGCGCAGGTACGGCACAAGCCTGCCGCGGAAGTCCTCCGGGTTGAGCATGCGGATGTGCGTGCCGTTGATGGCCTCCGCCTTTTTGATATCAAAACGCGCCGGGTTTGCCAGCACATCCTTGACATCAAAGTTTTCGATCAGCTGATCCACCGTGAAGATGTCCTCGTCCGCGGAGAGGCTCCAGCCCAGCAGCGAGAGGTAGTTCAGCAGGCCCTCCGGGATGAAGCCCCGATCGCGCAGCAGGAACAGGTTGGACTGCGGGTCACGCTTGGAGAGCTTCTTGTTCCCCTCCCCCATGACGTACGGGAGGTGGCCGAACAGCGGCAGGTAGCTGGCGACGCCGATTTCGATGAGGTACCGGATCAGCACCACCTGGCGCGGCGTGGAGGACAGCAGGTCTTCGCCGCGCAAGACGTGGGTGATGCCCATCAGGGCGTCGTCGACCGGGTTGACCAGGGTGTACAGCGGTGACCCGTCGGCCCGGACAATGACGTAATCCGGGATGCTGCCGGCTTTGAACGTGATGTCGCCGCGGACCAGGTCCGTGAACACTACGTCCTCGTCAGGCATGCGGACTCGCAGCACGGGTTTGCGGCCCTCGGCCTTGAACGCTGCCAACTGCTCCTCGGTGAGTTCACGGTCGAAGTTGTCGTAGCCGAGCTTGGGGTCGCGGCCGGCGGCGCGGTGGCGCGCTTCGACTTCTTCCGGGGAGGAATAGCATTCGTAGGCGTAACCGGCCTCAAGGAGCTTCGCGACAACGTCCTTGTAGAGGTCCAGCCGCTGCGACTGCCGGTACGGCTCATGCGGGCCGCCCACCTCCACGCCCTCTTCCCAGGAGATTCCCAGCCACTTCAGGGCCTCCAACAGCTGCTGGTAGCTCTCCTCCGAGTCACGTGCCGGGTCCGTATCCTCGATCCGGAACACAAACGTGCCCTTGGTGTGCTTGGCGTGGGCCCAGTTGAACAATGCCGTCCGGATCAGCCCCACGTGCGGAGTCCCGGTAGGCGAGGGGCAAAACCGGACGCGCACCGGGGTATCGGCAGTGACGGACGGGACGGAGGCAGCAGTCGACGCAGAAGCAGTAGTCATAGTGGCTTCAACTTTACCGCTTGCCGCGCAGTCTCCTGGCCCGGCTGGCCAGCATGAACCGCGTCAGGAAGTAACCCGCCAGCACAATGCCTGCCCCTGCGAACACCAGCCCCAGCCAAACGGGCCCGCCCAGCCAATGCACGGCACGCGCGGCCATCAAGAAGGTTCCGATGGAACCGGCAGCAAGGAGCAGAAAGGACCGGACAGCGCCCGTCTTGGACTGGCGCGGCCGCGTGGTAGCCCACGCCGCGGGGCTGGAAGGGACCCTTCGCATACGTCCGGGACCTGGTTTTAGCGGCGGACCACCGGGTTGGACAGGCGCCCGATGCCTTCGATCTCGACCTCATACCGGTCGCCGGCCTGGACAAGTCCAACGCCCGCCGGGGTGCCGGTCATGATGACGTCGCCGGGCAGCAGGGTAAAGGCCCGCGAGACGATGGAGACGAGCTCCCGGACGCCGTGGATCATCTGGCTGGTGCTGCCGTCCTGGCGCAGCTCGCCGTTCAGGCGGCCCTGGATCTGCAGGTCCTCGGTGTCCAGTTCGGTTTCGATCCACGGGCCCAGCGGCGCCGAGGTGTCAAAACCCTTGGCCCGGGCCCACTGCAGGTCCGTCTTCTGCACGTCGCGCGCCGTGAGGTCGTTGCCGCAGGTGTAGCCGAAGATGACGTCGTCGACGCGCTCTTCCGGGACGTCCTTGCAGATCCGGCCGATGACCACGCACAGCTCGGCTTCGAAGGAAACTTCCTCCGAGAACTCCGGCAGCACAATGGGATCGTTGGGTCCGACGACGGCGGTGTTGGGCTTCAGGAACAGCAGCGGCTGGGCCGGGACTTCGTTGCCCAGCTCCGCCGCGTGTTCGACGAAGTTGCGTCCCACGCCGATGACCTTGCTGCGGGGGATGATGGGGGCCAGGAGCCGCACATCCTCGAGCTTGTGCTTGACGTGGGTCCGCTCGACACCGTTGAAGAACGGGTCGCCGTGGATGACAGTGATCTCCTCACTGCCGGACTCGCCTTCAACAACGCCATAGAGGGGATCAGAATCGACTACAAACCGGGCAATACGCATGGTGAACAGCCTACCGTCTTGACCTGTTGCCCTTTGGTCGGGTCAGTTGCTCCGGTCAGGCGCCCGACCGTCCACGGAGGTAATCCAGCTGGGCAGCCACCGACATCTCGGCGGCCCGCCTGACGGAAGGATCGACGTCGGCGTACACCGCGTCCGTCACCGCCGGCACGCTGGCGTCCGGGCCAAGTCCGGTGAGGGCTGCGCGGATCTGCGCGAGCCGTTCGAGCCGATGTGCCCGGTAGGCCCCGGTGACGGCCTCCAGGGAAGGGAGCACCGGGCCGTGCGCCGGCAGGACGGCAGCCCCGCCGAGGGCTTCCAGCCGGTCCAAGGAAGTAAGGTAATCGCCCAGTGCGCCGTCCGGGTAATCCAGCACGGTGGTCCCCCGGCCCAGGATGGTGTCTCCGGTCAGCACAGAGCCGTGCGCGCCGTCGTCGGGCAGGTGAAAGCACACCGAATCCGAGGTGTGCCCCGGCGTGGCCACCACCTGAAGGGAAATTCCGGCCGCCTCGATGATCTCACCGTCGCGCAGGGGCTCGCCGCCGTGGCAGTACCGGGGATCCGCAGCCCGCACCGGGGCGCCGGTGAGTTCCCGCAGCCGCACGGACCCCGCAGTGTGGTCTGCGTGGCGGTGCGTTACCAGGATCAGTTCAACGCCGCCCACAGCCGCCAGCCGCCTGAGGTGCCCTTCGTCCGCTGGCCCCGGGTCCACCACCACCGAAGCCCCGGCATCGGGCGCCGAGATCACGTAGGAGTTGGTGCCGTCCAGGCTCATCGGTCCGGGGTTGGGCGCCAGGATGAACTGCGAGAGGGCCGAGCTGCGCTGCAGGACGGGGCTGGAAGCTGAAGTCACTCTTCTATCCTTGCATCCGCCGGCTGCACGGACATCCGGCTGGACAGCTGCGCTGCCAGTGCGGCGTTGCCGGAATAGAACACGGCACGCGCGGGGTTGACCACCAGTGACGACCCCACGAACTCCAGCAGGAAGCCGGTACCACTCTCCATGAGCGCCACATCCACCACCCTTGCAGACCTCCTCGCCGAGGCAGACGCCGCCGGCCATGACCATGCCGCAACGGAGAAGAACAGCGGGCTCCAGCACATCCATAACCACGCCACCGGCAGCATCGTCTGGTTCCCCACGTGGAAGAAGTTCCGCGACACCACGGATTGGAACCAGGCCGTGGACGTGGTCGCGGCGGATTTCCGGTCAGGTTCGGCGCCGGTGGAAAAATGGGCCACCGCGTTCCTTGCCGGCGATCTGGCCATGCTCCTGGAGCGCGCTGCCGCCGCCAGCGACGCCAACACGTTCGTGGAGGAGAACCTCACGCTCCATCTGACCCGGACCTGGGCCGTGGCCGACGCCGTCGCGCAGGAAAACGGGACGGATCTGCCCAACGGCAGCACCACACCCCCGGTCTTCGCCGGCTACCCCTACGACGTCTACGCCCAGGACGGCGGCGTTTTTGCCACCACGCTGTGGAACGACATCATTGACGCCCGGCGGAACCGGGCACTCACCGAGGAAGCCGCGCGCAAGGCCCTGAAGCCCGTCTCCCGCAAGGCCCTCAAGAACGCTGCCCGGAAGGCTGCCCGCCGCTGAGGCGCGGATACCTGACATCGGGCTTCATTAACGGGCGACGGCGGTTGGCTGGCACTATGTGAAGCTTTCCACCGTGCCGGCCAACCGCCGTCGTTGTTTCCGCCTGAGGGCCGCTTAGGCGAGGCGCGTCAGCCAGCCATGCCGGTCCGGCACGGTTCCGGTCTGGATACCGAGGAGCTGCTCACGGATGGCCATGGTGGTCTCCCCCGCCTTCGCGTCCTCCGAGCCGATGAACTCCGTGGCATCCTTCAGGACCCCGATGGGAGTAATCACGGCGGCGGTGCCGCACGCGAAGACCTCCGCGATCTCGCCGGATGCCACGCCGTCGCGCCACTCGGACAGGGTGATCTTGCGTTCGCTGACTTCGCGGCCCATGTCCTTGGCCACCTGAATCACCGAGGAGCGGGTGACGCCCTCGAGGATGGTTCCGGTGAGGGCGGGCGTGGCCAGGGAGCCGTCCTTCATGACGAAGAACACGTTCATGCCGCCGAGCTCTTCCACGGCGTCGTCATTGAAGTGGTCCAGGAACAGCACCTGCTTGCAGCCGTTGGCTTCCGCTTCCTGCTGGGCGATCAGGGACGCGGCGTAGTTGCCGCCGCACTTCGCAGCGCCGGTACCGCCGCGGCCGGCACGGGCGTATTCGCGGGAGATCCAGATGGACACCGGCTTGAGTTCGCCGCCGAAGTAGTTGCCCGCGGGCGAGGCGATGACGCGGAAGGAAACCTCCCGGGCGGCCCGCACGCCAAGGAACGCCTCGGTGGCAATCATGAACGGGCGCAGGTAGAGCGCCTCGCCGTCCCCGGCCGGAACCCAGTCCTTGTCAACAGCAACAAGTTCGCGGATGGCGCCCAGGAAATACTCAACCGGGAGTTCCGGGAGCGCCAGCCGGCGGGCTGATTTGTTCAGGCGTGCCGCGTTGGCCTCGGGCCGGAACGTCCAGACGGAACCGTCGGCGTGGCGGTAGGCCTTCAGGCCCTCGAAAATCTCCTGGCCGTAGTGAAGCACCGCTGCCGACGGATCCAGGGAAATGGGGCCGTACGCCTCAATGCGCGGGTTGTGCCAGCCTCCGGCGCCTTCTTCATCAACCGAGTAATCCACCACGGCGGTGTGGTCGGTGAAGTAGTTGCCGAATCCCGGGTTCGCCAGGATGGCTGCACGCTCTTCAGCAGACGTCGGGGTTGCCGAAAGCTGCTGGCTAAATTCGACGCCATGGGCAGTCTGAGTCATGGTTCCTCCACGATCGGCCGCCCGTGAACGTGGTTCTGCACTGAACCGCAGGGGCAGCATTTGGTGATTCGAAACAAGCTTACGCCCGTTGGCAGCACCCCCGGTGCCTGCCTAAAGCGCTGCGGCGATGGCGTCACCCACGGCGCTGGTGCTGCGTGCGCCGCCGTCGCGATTTTCGACGTCGGCGATCACTGCCGCTTCAATCTTCCGCGCCGCCGCGGCGTAGCCAAGGTGGTCCAGCAGGAGCGCCGCCGACAGGATGGCCGCGGTGGGATCGGCCTTCTGCTGGCCCGCGATGTCCGGCGCTGACCCATGGACCGGTTCGAACATGGACGGGGCGGTGCGGTCCATGTTGATGTTGCCCGAGGCAGCCAGCCCGATGCCGCCGGTGATGGCTGCGGCCAGGTCGGTCAGGATGTCGCCGAAGAGGTTGTCCGTAACGATGACGTCAAAGCGGGACGGGTCGGTGACCATGAAGATGGTGGCCGCATCGACGTGCAGATAGTCATGGGTGACCTCGGGGAATTCCTGCGCCACAGCTTCGAAGGTGCGCTTCCACAGGTGGCCCGCGTAGACCAGCACATTGTGTTTGTGCACCAGGGTGACATGCTTGCGTTCCCGGGCGCCGGCGCGGCGGAACGCGTCGCGGACCACGCGCTCCACGCCGTGTGCCGTGTTCAGGGAAACTTCGGTGGCGACCTCGTGCGGCGTGCCCGCGCGCAGGGTGCCGCCGTTGCCAACGTAAGGCCCTTCGGTGCCTTCGCGGACCACGATGAAATCGATGACGCCCGGGTTGGCGAGGGGGCTGCCCACCGTTCCGTACAGGCGTGAGGGACGCAGGTTGACGTAGTGGTCCAGGCTGAAACGGAGCTTCAGGAGCATCTCGCGCTCGATAATGCCCGACGGAATCCTGGTATCGCCGGGGGCTGCGCCCACCGCACCGAAGAGGATGGCGTCCCGGGTACGCAGGTCTGCGAGGACCTCATCCGGGAGGGTCTCGCCGGTGGCCAGCCAGTGCTCGGCACCGAGCTTGTAGTGGGTCTGCTGGAGGTCCACACCCTCGGCGGCTACGGCCTTCTCGAGGACCTTCAGCGCCTCAGCGATGACCTCGGGGCCAATGCCGTCACCAGGAATTACTGCGAGATTAATCGATGCGCTCATACTCCAAGAATATTAAGTCAATCCGCATGCCGGACAATCAGTCTCATTTACTGAGATGGAGTCTGTGGAGCGGGCGTCAGCGGGGCGGCACATTCGGATCCGGCGAGGCTACGACGACGACGTTGGTGCCCCAGGGATCCTCCGTGTAGCAGGAAATCAGCACCATCCGGTTGGGCTGAACCTGCCAGATGGGGCTGTCCTTAAGTCCGGACTTGCTGTACGTGGCGACAGAATCCACGCGGTAGGCCAGCTCGCCGGTGGCCGTGGTCACGGTGAATTGGTCACCCACGGCAGCTTTGGCACTCAGGTGGTTGAAGGGTGCGTCCCGGTCCACCCAGCTGTGCCCTGCCACGTAGGTGGTATTCGCTGAGCCCTCGCCGGGCACTCCATACGGAGTGAGCCAGTAACCGTCCATTGTGGGCGGCGGCACGATGGTCTGGTTGGCCTGGTCCTGGCCGCTTGGTTCCAGCGGGTGGATCACCACATCGATGTTCGCGGCAGCGTAGACCAGCCGCTGGGGCGGTGAGGCGGCGGGGCCGGCAGGAGCTGCCGGTGCCGGGATGGCAGCCGCTGCCGGTGCCGGGCTGGCGGCCGGTGTGGGGGTGGGTGCGGGGGTGGGGGCGGCCAACGACGGAGGCGCAGTCGCGGCCGGCCGGGTCACGGTCTCGGGCGCAGTTACCGGCCCGCCCGCCGGGGTAAGGAACGCAACGACGGCGTAAGCGAGGAACCCGCAGAGGATCACGAAGAGGATGCTTCGGGCGGTGAAAATTCTGGGCCGGGCGTGGCGGCCGCGCTGTGGCGGACCACTCATGTCCGCCGGACCAGTGGAGCCTGTCGGATCTTCCGGGAGCGGCTGGCGGTCGCTGTCCATGGTTTCCTCGAACGTCGGTGGAATCTGCCTGACTGGCGGCAGGCGCCGTGCCCTCTCGGCCACGGCGCCTGCCACGGTGTTAACGAATGCCCTTGCGGGCATCAGATACGGGAAGCCAACCTAACGGTCCCGGGAGACGCCACCGGTCAGCAGCACCTTGCGTGCAGCCACTCCGCCCGCGGCGAGCAGCATCACAATCACGCCAGCCATCCAGGGGGCAAGAACCGGGCCGGAGGGTGCGACCGCTGTCTGGACGTTAAAGCCGGCGTTGTTGGCCCTCACCACGGGAGCGGGCGGCGCAACGGCGCCGGTGGGAACCTGCGGGGTGACTACCGGCGGCACCACGGGGGTAACAACCGGCGGCGTCTCCGGGGTGACAACCGGGGGCTTCTCCGGAGTCACGACCGGCGGCTTCTCCGGAGTCACTACAGGCGGCTTTTCCTCCTGACACGTGCACGGAACGCAGCCGTTTCCGTAGGTGTCCTGTCCTTCCTCGTCCCAGTTCATGCCCTTCCACTTGCTACCAGCCGGAATGATGTCGTCACCATGCTGGTAGTGGCCCTTCAGGGCCTCTAACGCGACCGTGATCTTCACATACGGATTGCTTTCCGACCCGGTGGCGTGGCAGATCGTGACCTTGTAATTGTGGTCGTTGTCCCCGTTGCCGTTGCCGTTTCCGTGGTCTGCGGGGACCTTGCAGCCGGCCTTGAGGATGCCGGCCTTGTCCATGTTCCGGCCTCCCGGAAGCACCTTTCCGTCATTGGCCGGAATGATGTCACCGTCGTGCTGGTTCATGTGGGTTTCGAGCGCATGCAGATCGATCGTCACGGCAACGTAGGGATTGCTGTCCGAACCGGTTGCATGGCAGATAGTGATCTTGTGGTCAGTGTTTGCGTTGTCAGTTGCTACAGCCGGAGCGGTGGCACCGAGTAATGCGAGTCCGGTGACACCTAAGGCGGCAAGGATCCGTTTCATTTCCGTCTCCATACATTGTCTGGTCCAAACTGATCAGACGGAGGGAAAAACGGCGCTCCGATGCGGGGGTGAAAAAGGCAAACAGATTGCACCAGAGCGACGGTTCTCCCAGATGCGAATCATCAGTTTGCTAACTCGACAAGGCTATGCAGCGGCTTTGGGGGTGTCTCCAGTACTCGTTACCCGCATTCCGGGGCCCTGCCTACTGCTTTGGCGCAAACACTACTCAGGTCGGGCAGCAGTCCGGAGGGCCCGGAAACGGACTACGCTTCGGCGGGTTCCTCATATTTGGGGAACACCGGCGAAGGCGCGGGCAGCGCCGTTCCCGCGGCGATCGGCGTGGACAGTGCCGCGAACTGGCGCGCTTCACCCTCAGGCTGGCCGAGGGTGTTCAGCAGCGCATCCATGGCGTTCGGCATCACCGGCTGCGCCAGGATGGACACAATCCGCAGCACTTCCAGGGTGACGTACAGGACGGTGTTCATGCGGCCGACGTCGGTCTTCCGCAGCACCCAGGGGGCCTGCTCCGCGAAGTAGGCGTTCGTGTCCCCCAGGACGGCCCAGATGGCCTCCAAAGCGCGGCTGAACTCCTGCTTTTCGAAGGCTGCCCTGGCGGTTTCGAGAAGTCCGTTGGCCTGCGCGAGGATCGCACTGTCTTCAGCGGAGAACGCTCCCGGCACCGGCACCTTGCCCTCGCAGTTCTTCGCCACCATGGACAGCGAACGCTGCGCGAGGTTGCCGAAGTTGTTGGCCAGGTCCGAGTTCATCCGTCCCACAATGGCCTCGTGGTTGTAGCTGCCGTCGGCACCGAACGGGACCTCGCGGAGGAAGAAGAAGCGCACCTGGTCCAGGCCGTACTGGGCCACAAAGTCCGCGGGCGCCACCACATTGCCCAGGGACTTGGACATCTTCACGCCGTTGTTGTGGAGGAAGCCATGGATCATGACCCGCTTGGGCAGCTCGATCCCTGCGCTCATCAGGAACGCGGGCCAGTAGATGGCATGGAACCGGGAAATGTCCTTGCCAATGATGTGCACGTCCGCCGGCCAGAACTTGCGGAACGACTCCGACTCGACATCGGGGTAGCCGACGCCGGTCAGGTAGTTGGTGAGTGCATCGACCCAGACGTACATCACGTGCTTGTCGTTGCCGGGCACCGGGACGCCCCAGTCAAAGGTGGTGCGGCTGATGGAGAGGTCTTCGAGACCGCGGCGGACGAAACTGATGACTTCGTTGAAGCGGGACTGCGGCGCGCCGAATTCAGGCTGGGCCTCGTAGAGGGCAAGAAGTTTGTCCTGGTAGGCGGATAGCCGGAAGAAGTAGCTCTCCTCAGCCGTCCACGTAACTTCGGTGTCCGTCTCCTTCGAGTAGCGCACGCCGTCGTCCTTCACCACGGTGTCATCTTCCACGTAGAACGCTTCGTCCCGCACCGAATACCAGCCCTCGTACTTGGACAGGTAGATGTCCCCGTTGGCTTCCATCTTCTTCCAGATGGCCTGCGATGCCGCGTAGTGGTCGGCGTCCGTGGTCCGGATGAAGCGGCTGTACGTGATGCCCAGGGCGGCGTGCGCAGCTTTGTATACCTCGGCGTTGCGGTCCACGAGTTCCTTGGGCGTGATGCCTTCCTTCTCGGCCGCCTGCGCAATCTTCATGCCGTGCTCGTCGGTACCCGTCAGGAACATCACCTCATGCCCGTCCAGCCGCTTGAAGCGTGCCATGGCGTCGGTGGCAATGTACTCGTAGGCGTGCCCGATGTGGGGCACGCCGTTCGGGTACGTGATGGCCGTGGTGATGTAGAACGGGGATTTCTCTGAAGCAGTCACGTGCGGACGGTACTTTCGGTGCGGAGGGGCAGGCTAGATGAGTTCAGTCAGCGTATCGCTCAGGCGGACCAGTTCGTGGTCGTGCGAAGCGACCAGGACCGCGATGCCGTCCGAGGTGGTGTCCTTGAGGATGCTGATGATGCGGTTGGCGGACGCCCTGTCGAGGCTGGCGGTGGGCTCATCCACCACCAGCACGCGGGTGCCCAGGATGAGGGCCCGTGCAATGGCCACGCGCTGGCGTTCACCGCCGGACAGCTGCGCCGGCCGGTGACGCATCCGGCGGCCAAGGCCAACCAGGTCCAGGAGGTCCTTGGCCATGTCGCGGCGCTGGTCCACCTCGCCGTCGGGCACTGCGGGCAGCAGGACGTTTTCGAGCGCGCTCATGCCGTCAATCAGGGCGCCGCCCTGGTCCACGTAACCGATGAGGGCCCGACGGCGGTCCGCGATTTCGTCGTCGCCCATGCTTTCGAGCGAATCGCCTTCCCAGAAGACGCGTCCCGACGTCGGCAGTGTCAGTCCGGCACCAACGGTCAGGATGCTGGTCTTGCCCGAGCCGCTTCGGCCGGCCACACAGTGCATCTCACCGGCGTGCAGGGTGAGGTCGAAGCCCTCCACGACGCTGACGGCTTCCGCACCGCCCTTGCCGCCGCCATAGCGGATGGTGATATCGCTCAGTTGGAGCGGGGTCTCGTGGTCCGCGGCCTTGACGATGGTGTTGGCACGGGTCTGCAGGGGCGTGTCAGCAGCGCCGGACCTCCGGCTCCGGTGAACATTCGTCTCGTTTGTCATTGGACCACTTTCGTTGCAATCGGTATCCAGCAAAGTACAGCCACAAGCCCGGCGACACCGGCCCACAGCGCGGCATACGGGGCAAGTAGGAGCCCGATGCCCAGTGCGCCGAGGACACCCAGCGGCAGGGCCACGGTTCCCACCAGCGCGTTTTCGAAGAGGCGGACCTGCCGAAGCATGTCCGGGTTCCAGCCCATGGCCTCGAGGATCCCCAGGTACTGGCGTTTGGCGTTGAGCTCAAACCTTCCGGTCACCAGGGTCAGGATCAGGCCCACCGCAACACCGGCAAGGGCCAGCAGCATGCTGGGCAGCGCCACGCTGGCGGCAGCCAGGCCGCTGAGGGCACTCGCCCCGGCGGCGCGGGGAATGTCGATCAGCAGGGCCACCAGGCCACCCACCGCGGCGCCAAACACGCCGACGGCCACCGCAAGGGACAAGGTGTTGAACTTGTTGGTGCTGAGTTGGCGGTTGGCGAAGGTCAGCGGGGAATCCACCGGGATCAGCCGCTCGTCGTGCTGCGGTTCCTGGTCCACCTCGTCGCGGTGGCGCAGCTGCTGTGCCGCGAAGAAGGCGGCGGCCGCGTAGAGGGCCAGGACGGCCGCGGACACCACTGCCGTGGTCAGGCTCCAGCTCAGCAGGCTCAGGACGATGCCGGCGAGAGCGAGCAGTGCCGCGCCGACGCCGAATTCCTCCAGGACCCAGGTGCGGATCCGTCGCTGGGTCCAACCCATGGCGCGCAGGGTCCCTGCCTCGCGTTTGCGTTTCCGGATGTAGCTGACCGTGGAGGCACCCGTCAGGAGCGCTGCACCGCAAAGGGTCAGGAACAGCAGGGTGACGTTGGTGCCGGTCAGTGAGCCGGAGACGGCGTCCGCGGCGTTCTGCCGGACCCAGGACTGCTTGACGGTGCCCAGCGCGGACTCCTTGCCGGCGTCGTCCTTGGAGTAGCCGGGCACAAAGATGCTGGCGTCCTCGCGGGCCGAGCCGGCCACCACGGTGGCGTCCAGGCCCATGTCGCGGATTTCACCGGCGAGCTTTTCCACCTCGGGCTGGGCTTCTTTCCAGCTGCCGGGAGCCTTGGCCCGCACGCGGACGGCGTCGATCACGGCGGCGTTGTCCTTGTAGCCGCGGGCGGCAGCGAGGCCGTAGTAGTCCGTGATGGCACCGGCGGACTGGCTGGCGAGGCCGGTGGCGCTCAGCGAAGGCTTGAGGTCAGCCGCAGTCACAGCCTTTCCGCTGGCGTCCTTGGTGAGGGTAAGGGGGGTCGGATCGTAGCCGCCCAGGGGCAGCCTGTTGACGTCACCGGCGGCGGCCGCAACAGCGGCGGGGTCGAACGTCCCGTAAACCATGGCCAGCGGAGCCGCGAGTTTCTGACCGGTGGCAAGGTTCTCCCGGTAGGAGCGTTCGTCCACGGGTTCACGCTGGGTCTGGTCCACCGGCGCACCGCTGGCGCTCTTCTCCGGCAGGCGGTTCACCGTGACCCAGTCCCCCGGCGTGGCGGTTTTGCCGACGGCCCCGTTGGCAGCCTTCTCGCCATCGGTGTATTTCGGCGCGGCGGCAAAATCGGTACTCCACGTGGCCGGGGTGTAGAGGCCCTGGTTGAAGTTGCCCTGGGCGCCCAGCAGCGATGAATGGTCGGTGGAGCCGGGCCAGGACAGGGCGAACGGGTCCTTGGAAACGAACGGCAGGTAATCCTTGTCCAGCGAACGTGTTGCGGTGCCCACGTCCTTGACTACCTTGCCGGCAGCGTCGATCTCCTCGATCTTGACGTTGTACTTCAGGTCAAGGGAGGTTCCGGAGCGCACAATCAGCGGGATGCCCTGGGAATCGGCGGTGAGCTGCCCGGTGCGCTTGGCCTGCTGGTATTGGGTCATAAGCGGCGCCCAGTACTTGAGCTTGACGCCCAGGAAGTCGGGGCCCTCTTCGAGCTCTTTCATGCTGATGCCGTTGGTGAAGAGGCTTTCGAAGTGCCGGCCGATCGCTCCGGCGTTGCGGGCGTCAGCGGGCGGGGCCTTCTCCAGGGGTGCCAGGAAGTCGCCGGCGGAGCCCAGCAGTGCGCGTTCCGCGACGGGGTCGACGGCGACGACGGACTCGGTCACCTCAGGTGAGAGCGGCAGCGACACCGACAGGTTAAAGAGGTTGTGTTCGGAACCGCCGGCAGGGGCGGCGAACTTGATGCCCGTCTCGCCCGCGGGGGGTGCGATACGGACGCTGGTGCCGCCGACGGTTTTCTCTTCGACGAGCTTTGCCTTGCCCAGTGAGCCTTCGGCCGAGGACTTGAACAGGACCTGTTCGGAGACGCCGTCGGAGCTCACCGCGCTGGCCGTGAGCCGGTACTTCTTGGGGGTGTCGCCCAGCACGGATTCAGCTGCGGGCCATTTGGCCGGATCGGTGGCGCCGGCCGCCTGGTCTGCGGTGGCCGTGCCGGCCAGTCCGGCGTTGTAGCCGAGGAAGTCCATGGCATCGAGCCGGGGAGCTTCCAGGTTTTGGGTGACGCGTGAGACCAGGCTGATCGGCGCGGCCACTGACGTCCCGGCGAGCTTGCGGATCTGCGCCAGCTGGTCGAAGCTGACGCCTCCGCCGCCGTTGGCGATCTCCGGCTGCATCAGTGAGGATGACCCGGCTTTGGCCTGCACGAGAACGTCGTAGAGTCCGCGGGAGTTTTCATCCACCGTCCTCTTCAACGCGGCCTGCGACTGGCCTTGGACGAGGACCGACAAGCACATGGCTGCGATCAAGATGGCCGCGGTCAGCAGCAGCACTTTGCTTCTGATGAACCTCTGGACGGCGTTCATTGGGCTCCCTGAAACCTGGATTGCGTGCGCACACCACAGTCCGCGGGCGGCGGACATCATGGATTCTCTGCCGGGTGTGCAAAAAGTATTGGCCGGTCTGCCGGCGCTGTCCTGAAAGAGGACCTAGCCATTGTAAGCAGACCGGCCAATCATACGTGGCCGGGCTAAGCTCCGGTCACGCGTTGTTCACCTTCGTGATGCTCTTAGTCTTCGAGATCGACTTCGCGGACCATTTCGGCGCCGATGCCGGCCTTGATGGCATCCAGCACCTGCTGCGGGACGGACGAGTCGATGGTCAGCAGGGCGAGAACCTGGCCGCCTTCGTCCTGCCGGGCCACCTGCATGCCGGCGATGTTGATGTTGTTCATGCCCAGGATGTGGCCGATGGTTCCGATCACGCCGGGGCGGTCGGAGTAGGAGACCACCACAAGGTGCTCACTGATGGGGATCTCGATGTCGTACCCGTTGATGCCAACCAGTTTCTGGACCTGCTTGGGACCGGTCAGCGTGCCGGCGACGGAAATCTGGGTGCCGTCGCTGAGGGCTCCGCGAAGGGTCAGGACGTTGCGGTAGGACTCCGTGTCCGGGGTGGTGATCAGCCGGACATTGATGCCCCGCTGCTCGGCGATGACGGGCGCGTTGACGTAGGACACCTGCTCGGTCACGACATCCGCGAAGATGCCCTTCAGGGCGGCAAGTTCCAGGACCTTGACGTCGAGGGAGGAGATTTCGCCCGCCACCTCCACGTCGAACTGGGTCAGTGAGGCGTGGGTGAGCGCGGTGAAGATGCGGCCGAGCTTTTCGATCAGCGGGATGCCGGGCCGGACGTCCGGGGCGATGACGCCGCCGGCCACGTTCACGGCGTCGGGCACCAGTTCGCCGGCCAGGGCCAGCCGCACGGACTTGGCCACCGAGACGCCGGCCTTCTCCTGGGCTTCGTCGGTGGAGGCACCCAGGTGAGGCGTGACCACCACGTTGTCCATTTCGAAGAACGGCAGGTCGGTGCTGGGTTCCTTGACGAAAACGTCGACGCCGGCGCCCGCGATCTCGCCGTCCTTCAGGGCAGCGTGGAGCGCTTCCTCGTCCACCAGTCCGCCGCGGGCGACGTTGATAACGTAGGCGGTCTTCTTCATCTTCTTGAACGCCTCACCCCCCAGCATGCCCACCGTTTCGGGTGTTTTGGGCATGTGGATGGTGATGAAGTCCGACTGTGCCAGGAGCTCATCCAGGGTGACCAGCTGCACGCCCAGCTGGGCGGCACGGGCGGAGGTGATGTAGGGATCATAGGCGAGGATCTTGGTGTCAAAGCCCTTCAGGCGGGCCGCCACGAGGGCACCGATCCGGCCGAGCCCAATGATGCCGATTTTCTTCTCGTACAGCTCAATTCCGGTGTACTTGGACCGCTTCCACTCGCCCTCCTTGAGGGCGGCGCTGGCCTGCGGAATGTGGCGGGCAAGGCTCAGGATGTGGCCCACGGTCAGTTCTGCGGCGGAAACAATGTTCGAGGTGGGCGCGTTGACCACCATCACGCCGGCCTGGGTGGCGGCTTTGATGTCCACGTTGTCCAGGCCTACGCCTGCGCGGGCAATGACCTTGAGGTTCTTGGCCGCGGCAATGGCTTCGGCATCCACCTGGGTAGCGGAACGGACCAGGATCGCGTCCACATCCACGATGGCGGAAAGCAGCTGGGAGCGGTCCGAGCCGTCTGTCTGGCGGATCTCGAAGTCCGGGCCCAGGGCCTCGACGGTGGCGGGCGATAGTTCTTCGGCGAGCAGTACTACGGGTTTTGACACGGGTGATCCTCTGCGTTGCAGTCCTTGGGATGGAACAAGTCTAGGCGGACGGAAAGGCCGGGCCCACATTGTTAAGTGGACCCGGCCTCACGATGGCAACCCTGCGGGGTGCCGGCAGAGCAGCCTTAGCGGGCTGCCGAGCCTTCTACGTAGTCAGCGTCCTGCTGCTGCCAGGCGAAGAGGGAGCGCAGCTCGCGGCCGACTTCCTCGATGGGGTGCTGCTCAGCCTTGGCGCGCAGTGCCTTGAACTCGACGCCGCCGTTGTCCTGGTCCTCGATGAAACGCTTGGCGAAAGCACCGCTCTGGATGTCCGCGAGGACAGCCTTCATGTTCTCCTTCACCTCGGGGGTGATGACGCGCGGGCCGGAGACGTAGTCGCCGTACTCGGCCGTGTCGGAAACGCTCCAGCGCTGCTTGGCGATGCCGCCTTCCCACATGAGGTCGACGATGAGCTTGAGCTCGTGAAGCACCTCGAAGTAGGCGATCTGCGGCTGGTAGCCGGCTTCGGTCAGCGTTTCGAAGCCGTACTGGACCAGCTGGGACACGCCGCCGCAGAGGACGGACTGCTCGCCGAAGAGGTCGGTTTCGGTCTCTTCGGTGAAGGTGGTCTTGATGACACCGGCGCGGGTTCCGCCGATGGCCTTGGCGTAGGACTTGGCCAGGTCCCAAGCGGATCCGGTGGCGTCCTGCTCGACGGCGATGATGTCCGGGATGCCGCGGCCGGCTTCGAATTCGCGGCGGACAGTGTGTCCGGGCGCCTTCGGTGCGATCAGGATGACGTCAACGCCTTCAGGGGCCTTGATGTAACCGAAGCGGATGTTGAAGCCGTGGGCGAAGGCCAGGGCCTTGCCGGGGGTCAGCTTGTCCTTGATGGAGTCGTTGAAGATGGCACGCTGGTGCTGGTCCGGAGCCAGGATCATGATGACGTCGGCCCACTCGGCGGCGTCGGCCACGGTCTTGACCGTGAAGCCGGCATCCTGTGCCTTCGCGATCGAGGAGGAGCCTTCCTTGAGGGCGATGACAACCTCAACGCCCGAGTCGCGCAGGTTCAGCGCGTGGGCGTGGCCCTGTGAGCCATAGCCGACGATGGCGACTTTGCGGCCCTGGATGATGGACAGGTCGGCGTCGTCGTCGTAAAACATTTCAGTCACTTGCGTAACTCCTTTTGAGTGGTTTCTCTGGTGTAAATAGTCTGTGGTGCGGTAATGCACGGGCTTTGCGCGGCAAGCGGAGCGGGCTCCACCTGCTTGCCATTGCTATGCGCTGCGCAAGGCCCTGTCACTCATGGAGCGGGATCCCCGTCCAACGGCCAGGGTGCCGGACTGTACAATTTCGCGGATGCCGAAAGGCTCAAGCACTGAAAGCAGCGCCGTGAGTTTTTCGGGGTGGCCTGTTGCTTCAATGACCACGGAGTCGGTGGAGACGTCAACCACTGAAGCACGGAACAGGTCTGCAGCCTGGGTCACCTGCAGACGAGTTGCGGCATCCGCACGTACCTTGACCAGGATGTGGTCACGCTGTACGGAAGATTCGGGGGTGAGCTCAACGATCTTGATCACGTTGACCAGTTTATTGAGCTGCTTGGTGACCTGTTCAATCAGGTCACCATCGGCGTCGACGACGACGGTCATCCGGGACATGCCCTGGACTTCCGTCGGGCCCACGGCCAGGGAGTTGATGTTAAAGGCGCGGCGGGCGAACAGGCTCGCGACGCGCGTCAGGACACCGGGCTTGTCTTCAACCAGAACAGACAGTGTATGGCGGGTCATGCTCAGTCCTCCTCTTCCCATTCCGGGGTCATATTGCGGGCAACCTGGATCTGGTCGTTACTCACTCCGGAGGGGACCATCGGCCACACCATCGAATCGGGGCTCACCACAAAGTCGATGACCACGGGACGGTCATTGATCTCCAGTGCCTTCTGAATGGTTGCATCGATATCCTCGTCCCGTTCACAGCGGAATGAAGCGCAGCCGTAGGCGTCCGCCAGCTTGACGAAGTCGGGGATCCGGGCTGTCTCATGGCCGGTGTTGAGGTCCGTGTTCGAGTAGCGGCCCTCGTAGAAGAGCGTCTGCCACTGACGGACCATGCCCAGTGAGGAGTTGTTGATGATGGCAACCTTGATGGGGATCTTGTTGATGGCACAGGTGGCCAGTTCCTGGTTGGTCATCTGGAAGCAGCCGTCGCCGTCGATCGCCCAGACCACCCGGTCCGGCTCCCCCACCTTGGCGCCCATGGCAGCCGGTACGGCGTAACCCATGGTGCCTGCGCCGCCGGAGTTCAGCCAGGCGTGCGGGCGCTCGTACTTAATGAACTGGGCCGCCCACATCTGGTGCTGGCCCACACCGGCGACGTAAATGCCTTCCGGGCCGGTCAGCGCGCCGATGCGTTCGATGACGCGCTGGGGGGCCGTAAGTCCGTCATCCGGTTCGGTCCAGCCCAGCGGGTAGGTTTCCTTGAGGTTGTTAAGGAAAGCCCACCAGGTGGTGAGGTCAGGGGTTCCTGCCGCTTCGAACTGGGAACGGAGGGCTTCGGTGAGTTCGGGGATGATTTCCTTGACCGAACCCACAATCGGAACATCGGCCGCGCGGTTCTTCGAGATCTCCGCGGGATCGATGTCGGCGTGGATCACCTTGGCATGGGGCGCGAACGTCTTCAGCACGCCGGTCACGCGGTCATCAAACCGTGCCCCGAGGGTGATGAGGAGGTCCGACTGCTGCAGGGCTGTCACGGCGGACACCGCGCCGTGCATGCCCGGCATGCCCACGTGCTGCGGATGGGAGTCCGGGAAGACGCCGCGGGCCATCAGCGTGGTGACAACCGGAGCGCCTGTCAGTTCGGCCAGGGCGCGGAGTTCTGCTGACGCGTGGGCCTTGACCACTCCGCCGCCCACGTACAGGACCGGCTTGCTGGCAGCAGCAATCAGCTTGGCCGCTTCGCGGACCTGCTTGTTGTGCCCGCGGGTGACCGGCCGGTAGCCCGGGAGGTCAATCTTCGGCGGCCAGGAGAATGTCATCTGGCCCTGCTGGGCATCCTTGGCCACGTCCACCAGCACCGGACCGGGACGTCCGGTGGAGGCCAGGTGGAAGGCTTCGGCCATGACGTGCGGGATGTCGTTGGGGTCGGTCACCAGGAACGAGTGCTTCGTGATCGGCATGGTGATGCCAACAATGTCGGCTTCCTGGAAGGCGTCGGTGCCGATCACACCGCTGGACACCTGGCCGGTGATGGCCACCAGCGGTACGGAGTCCATGTGGGCATCCATGATGGCGGTAACGAGGTTGGTGGCACCGGGGCCGGAGGTGGCAATGCAAACCCCCACCCGCCCGGTGACCATGGCGTAGCCTTGCGCGGCGTGGCCGGCTCCCTGTTCGTGACGGACCAGAACGTGATTCATGCTGGAGGCCATCAAGGGGTCATAGGTAGGCAGGATCGCGCCACCGGGCAAACCAAAAATATCGTCCACGCCGAGTTCTTCGAGCGAACGGACAATAGCTTCTGAGCCGGTCATCACCGTTGGGGGTACAACGTTGTTCGGCCCAAGGACAGGAGAGACAGCAGCAAGGTCGGTGACGACGGCGGCGTGGTCAGCCGTTTTGTCGGCACGTTCCGGAGCCTTGGGGGCTCCAGCGGACTTGGTAGCCATCAGCGAGGGGCTGATCGGCGATCCTTTGCTCATCGGACTCTTCCTTGTGGATCATTGTTTTTCTCGGAACTGCGGAAAATAAAAAAACCCCTCAGCCTGGTGGCTCTTCGAGGGGTTGCGCGTGACGGTACGTTACCAGTCGGGCTATGCTGCCACGCGCTTGGTAAGGACGACGGATACACCCAAAGCGGTGCCGACGGTAACGGTTGCGATCATGCAGTCAGTTTTCCCTCTGAGTGAGATGCATGTCAACGGGGGTGGTACACATCTCACCATATGGACTTCATTGTCCACCAATTGGCCACGTCCCCCAACCAGGTAGCAGCAGATGTCGTTTTGAGTGCCCAAAACGACACTTGCTGCTACCTAGTTGGGCCCACCCCGCAGCCAGGGGCGGGCCAGCGGAAAGTGCTAGCCGCAGTAGGCGCCGGTGGAGGCGCTGTGCACGAGCTTGGCGTACTTGGCGAGCACACCCTTGGTATACCGGGCCGGGAGCGGCTCCCAGCCCACCCTGCGGGCCTCGAGTTCCGCCTCGTCCACCAGGAGGTCGAACGACCGTGCTGCGATGTCCACGCGGATGCGGTCACCGTCCTTGACAAAGGCGATGGGGCCGCCGTCGGCTGCTTCCGGCGCGACGTGCCCGATGCAGAGGCCGGTGGTGCCGCCGGAGAAGCGGCCGTCGGTCAGCAGCAGGACGTCCTTGCCCAGCCCGGCGCCCTTGATGGCGCCGGTAATGGCGAGCATTTCGCGCATGCCCGGACCGCCCTTGGGGCCTTCGTAGCGGATGACGACGACGTCGCCGGCCTGGATCTTGCCGTTGTCCAACGCGTCCAGCGCGCCCTGCTCACGTTCGAACACGCGGGCGGTGCCTTCGAAAACGTCGGCGTCGAAGCCGGCGCTCTTGACCACGGCGCCTTCGGGCGCCATGGAACCGTGCAGGATGGTGATGCCGCCGGTCTTGTGGATCGGGTTGTCCATGGCGCGCAGGATCTTGCCGTCGAGGTCCGGCGGGTTAATGGCTGCCAGGTTTTCGGCCACGGTCTTGCCGGTGACGGTGAGGCAGTCGCCGTGCAGCAGCCCGGCGTCGAGCAGTGCGCGCATGATGACGGGCACGCCGCCGATCTTGTCGACGTCGGTCATCACGTAGCGGCCGAACGGCTTCAGGTCGCCCAGGTGGGGGATCTTGTCGCCGATGCGGTTGAAGTCCTCAAGGGTCAGCTCAACCTCGGCCTCACGGGCAATCGCGAGCAGGTGCAGGACCGCGTTGGTGGAGCCGCCAAAGGCCATGGTGACGGCAATGGCGTTCTCGAACGCCTCCTTGGTCAGGATGTCACGGGCCGTGATGCCCAGGCGGAGCAGGTTAACAACCGCCTCGCCGGACTTTCGTGCAAATTCATCACGACGGCGGTCTGCCGAGGGCGGAGCGGCGGAGCCGGGCAGGGACATGCCGAGGGCCTCACCGATGCAGGCCATGGTGTTGGCCGTGTACATGCCGCCGCAGGCGCCTTCACCCGGGCAGATGGCCTTTTCGATGCGGGTGAGGTCCTCCATGCTCATCTTGCCAGCGGCGCACGCGCCCACTGCTTCGAAGGCATCAATGAGGGTGACTTCCTTTTCGGAGCCGTCCTCGAGCTTGACCCAGCCGGGCATGATGGAGCCGGCGTAGAGGAAGACGCTGGCCAGGTCCAGGCGGGCGGCCGCCATCAGCATGCCGGGCAGGGACTTGTCGCAGCCGGCCAGCAGGACCGAACCGTCGATCCGCTCTGCCTGCATAACGGTCTCAACGGAGTCGGCGATGACTTCGCGTGAGACCAGGGAGAAATGCATGCCTTCGTGGCCCATGGAGATGCCGTCGGAGACGGAGATGGTGCCGAACTGCATGGGGAACCCGCCGCCGGCATGGACGCCTTCCTTGGCGCCCTGCGCGAGGCGGTTAAGGGAGAGGTTGCAGGGGGTGATCTCGTTCCATGAACTGGCAACGCCGATCTGGGGCTTCGCGAAATCATCATCGCCCATGCCTACGGCACGGAACATGCCACGCGCCGGGGCAGCGTGGATGCCGTCGGTGACCACCCGGCTGCGGGGTTTGATGTCGGGCTTGTTCTTAGTTGTTGCTGGGGCGTCGGCGCTCATGGCTCAAAGTCTATGACTCCCGCGCCAATGCGGAAGACCAAAATCCCCCGTTTTGGGCCGATTCCATGAATATTTCGACCATACTGTGGACAGGAGTCTCAAATATTGAGACTCGCGCGTGCCTCCGTGTTCCCGGCGGGAGGCAGAGGGGAACGGCCGGGGGACGTGGGCCGTCGCTGAACCGGCGCCCTCTCCTCGCAGCGACCTAGACAGTCCTGTTCGCACCGACGTACCGTCAAGAAACGGCAACCATGCCATCCGGACTGAAAGGCCCAGCTGTGGATATTGTCTTCTGGATCATTGTGATTGTGCTGATTGTCGGCATTGTGTGGTGGCTGCTGAACCGAAGCAACTCTTCGGATAAGGGCGGCACGGCTCAGGGCGGCGCGGCTCAGGGCGGCATGCCGGCCCGGCGGGCAGAGGGCGCCCTGTCCGGCGGAAGCGCTGCGGCCTCAGCGGAAGCTGCCGGCACCACCGGCCTTCCCGGTGCCGCAGGTTTTGGCGCCCCTGCGGAACCCACGCCGCCCACCACGGCCGAGGAGGACCTGGTGCCGTCCGATACTTCCGGCCACCAGCCCGCCGGGACATCCGCCGTGGCATCGGACTCCGCCGGCGAAAGAAACGTTGGTGGAGGGCGCGAGGCCAGCACTGCAAAGGACTCCCTGGCAGCAGAAACCCCGGAGCGCGGGGCCTCCGCGGCTGAGGCAGATATGCCGGTCGCCGCGGAACACCGCGAGGCTGAAGATTCAGCAGCCGGCCAAGAGCCTTCCAGGCAGGGCGGGCCAATCGCCCCCGAGGCTGCCGCCGCCGGGGCGGGAGCCACAGGCCGCCAGGCCGAGGATGAGTGGGAAACGCAGTGGTCAGAAACCGGCGGCTCGGCCCACCCGGCGGCGACCGGCCTGAGTGGAGGCGCTGCCGGCGGTGCTGCCGCTGCCGCTGCAGCCGCCGGCTCCGCAGCCTCACCGCGGACTGAACCGGTGCCTGCCGAACCGGCTGCCTCGCCGGAGTTAGCCCCGGAAACAACCGAAGGCACCCACTACGTCCACCACTCGGAGTACACAGACCCGCATGCCCCCACGCTTCCGGGAGCCGAGACTGCGGCGGCGGACGAGCTGACGAGCGATCTGCCGGCCGGCCCCGCGGGCCATGATTCAGCCACCGTGCCCGGGCAGGCGGCGCCGGGCAACGAACCCGGAACGCACAGGGCATCTCCTGCGGGCCACGAGCCCGCCGCGGAACTTGCCGCCGAACCTGCCGCCGAACCAATCGGCCACCTCGCGGCGGAGCAGCCCTACGGCGCCGGCTCCGCCTCGCCGGGCCCTGACGGCAGGGGACCTGCAGACTACGCGGTCAAGGGTGACGCCCGCGCGATGGTCTATTACGAGGAAGGGCACCCCGACTATGAGCAGACCACGGCAGATGTCTGGTTCGAGTCCGAGGCCCATGCAGAGGCTGCGGGGTTCCGGCCGCCCCGGCGGACGCGCCTCTGACCACGCCGCAGGACGGGGGCGGACAGCCCGGACCGCCGGGTTCCGTTCCGGCGCGATGGCGCTGTGCGCCGCACTGCTGCTGTCCGGATGCACCGGGAACGGAAACGGCACCCCGACAGGCGGCAGTGAGCCCACCGGCACGGCCCCTGCGTCGGCGGGCGGCCAGGGCGGCCATGCCACGGGCGCTGCTGCCGCTCCGGCGGTCCTCAAACGCCTCGACCTGCAGCTCGACATTCCCTGGGCCGCCGTATTCCTGCCGAACGGCACGGCCGTCATTTCTGAGCGTGAAACTGCGCTGCTCAAGGCCGTGAAGGACGACCACGCCACCACCATCGGCCGGGTCCCGGGAGTCAGCCCTGCCGGCGAAGGTGGACTCCTCGGCCTTGCCCTCTCCCCCGCCTTTGCCGCCGACGGCTACCTGTACCTCTACTACACCTCGCCTCAGGACAACCGGATCGCCAGGACCAAACTGACAGAAAAACCCGGCGGGTCGTTGGCCTTTGGTGATCCGGAGATTGTTTTCACCGGCATCCCCAAAGCCACAACCCACAACGGCGGCAGAATCCGGTTCGGCCCCGACGGGTACTTGTATGTTGGCACCGGTGATTCGCAGCGCCGGGAGCAGCCCCAGGACCCCAACGCGCTCGGCGGCAAGATCCTCAGGATCACCACGGACGGCAAGCCCGCCCCCGGCAACCCGTTCGGCAACGCGGTCTACAGCCTCGGGCACCGGAACGTCCAGGGACTGGCCTGGGACAGCGAAGGGCGGCTGTGGGCCAGCGAATTCGGCCCCGACGTCAATGACGAGCTGAACCTCATCCTGCCTGGCGGGAATTACGGGTGGCCGGCCGTGACCGGTGCGCCGCATCGCAAGGAGTACCTGGATGCCAAGGTCGTCTGGCCTTCGACGGCGGATTCTTCACCCAGCGGGCTGGAAATCGCCGGCTCCACCGCATACCTGGGGGCCCTCCGCGGACAGCGGCTGTGGACCGTTGCCCTGAGCGGTGAGGATGCGGGCGCCCCTGTGTCCCATTTCACAGGGGAGTATGGCCGGATCCGGGATGTCATCCGGACCCCCGAGGGCGGATTTTGGCTGCTCAGCAACAACCAAAACCCTGATTTTGTACTGATTCTGGCGCCGCCGGCCTGACAGCCCCTCACTGCGCTCCGTCGATTTCACATGCACCGGAAGTTCGTGTAGAGTTTCATGTCGTTGCGGAGATCAACCGGGAAAGAAAAAGCCATGGAGATCACCGCAAAGAGATGCACCTCTAGCTCAATTGGCAGAGCAATTGACTCTTAATCAATGGGTTCCGGGTTCAAGTCCCGGGGGGTGCACCACGGAAACCCCGTCTTCATGGCCACAAGCCAGAAGGCGGGGTTTCGCTTTGCCCGAAAGTTCCTCCCGCCGAAACCACACACTGGTCCCCGCTCGAACGCTGGTCTGAAACTGAGCTCCTGCTGGACGCTCATCTGTGCCCGGCGGTGCCGCAGCTCCCGGATAGCGCGGCTCAAGGGTGACCCGGTGAAGGGCATACATGGGGGCCACCACCCAGCCGCCGCGCCGACCCTCGAGTACCGCCGCGTTCTTGGCGTGCAGGTCACCGTTTCCTGTCAGCCAGGCGAAGAGGAACTGCAGGTAGAGATTCCTGCTGGCCACGGCCCTGGCCTTGCATAAGCCGGCCAACGCCAGCACTACTTCCACAGAGCTCACGGCGTATTTTGATGCCGGTGACCACTCCGCTTGCCCCGCGCGGGCCGGTCGAACCGTTCCACCAGCAATCCCGGCGGCCCGTTCCGGTCAGTGACGACGCTGTGCACCGACCGCCAGCAGCAGGCTGAGCTCGTCGCCCAGGCTGGTCTTCACAGCGTTCTTCAGCACGGTGAGCCGGTGCCCCCCGGGCAGGAGCCCTGAGAAGAAGGCAGGCAGCGCCCCGCTGCCCGTTTCCACAGGCTCGGCGGCGAGGGGCAGGGTGGTGCTGACGGGAGGGCCGCTCGAAACGAGGTAGTCGGTGGCGTAGGAGAAGGCAACACTCCCGCGCTCAGTCCTCTCCAGGTGGCCGGCCAGCCTGCCGGCCTTGTAGACGTCGGCGCTGCGCACAAATTTAAGGCGGCGCAAATCCTCAGTCATCGGTGACCCTGAGATGCAGGCCCACCGCGTTGGCCGCCGCGGTAACCAACTATGAGGAGGCAACGCTAAATCCGCATGATAATTCAGAAACGAGGTGCGGGCTCTAACCGAGCGGGGCGCCGTCCACGAGGGCGCGGGCAGCCGGTGAGGAGAACTGGCTGGCAAGTTCGCGGACAACAGCCTGGAGTTCGCGCCGAAGAAGATCAGGATCGATAGTGGCCGCGGCCAGCACTGACCGTTCCATCTCGACGGCGGCAACCGCCGCCTCCCGGCCGCTGTCCGTCAGGGACACAACCTGGCTGCGCCGGTCCGAAGTGCTGCGCACGCGTGCAATGTGGCCGTGCGCCTCCAGGCGCGTGAGCGTCTTTCCCATGGTCTGCGCCTGTACCCGGACGAACTGGGCAAGCTGGGCCTGCGTCATGGGCCCTTGGGCTGCGAGCACTTCAATGGCAATGACGCCGGCATGCGTCAGTCCGATGGCGCCGAGCTTCTCGTTCCACGAGTGCTCCACAAGGCGCGCCGCAGTGGATAATAAGCGCCCAGTGGGCCAGCGATCCATGTCAGGCATACCTGCAAGTATAGCTAAGCCTGGTTACCATCGATTCCGGACGCTTACTAGGGTGGAATGTCCCGCCCGTAACAAGGAGATCAACATTGGCTGAAAGACTCATAACCGGTGCCATGGCGCCTGACTTCACGCTTAAGGATTCGTCGGGTCAGGACGTCAGCCTGGCGTCGGGCCGTGGCGCAAACACCATCGTCTACTTCTACCCGGCGGCCGCTACCCCCGGCTGTACTAAAGAGGCATGCGACTTCCGCGACAATCTGGCCTCCTTCACCGCGGCCGGGTACCGCGTCCTGGGCGTCTCCCCCGACCCAGTGGAAAAGCTCGCCGCGTTTGCCGCCAAGGAAGAACTGAGTTTTCCGCTGCTGTCAGACCAGGACCATGCTGTGGCCGAGGCCTACGGGGCATGGGGTGAAAAGAAGAACTACGGCCGGACCTACGAGGGACTGATCCGCTCCACGATTGTGGTTGATCCGGACGGCAAGGTGGCACTGGCGCAATACAACGTGCGGGCCACCGGGCACGTGGCCAAACTGCGCCGCGACCTCAACCTCGACGCGTAGGGGGAGACCTTCCGCCACGACGCCGCGGCACCCGGACTGACAGAACGGGCACCCGGCCGAGGCTACAATGGAAGCTGGCATCCGCCGTCGTGCGTTTTGCTACCGGTCCAGCACGCTGGCCGGAGCGGGACACAACGTCGGCTGCCACGCGCGAGTGGTGAAATTGGCAGACACGCAGGATTTAGGTTCCTGTGCCTTCGGGCGTGGGGGTTCAAGTCCCCCCTTGCGCACACAGACACAGTTCCCGGGCCCCACGGCCCGGGAACTTTGCATTTAAGCTCATGACCGCCAAAAGCTGCCCCGCTCAGAGAAGTCTTTTCCGATCCACCCATCCATTCCGGAACTCCGTCCGAATACCCCGTGAGACACCAGCCAAGGGCAGGTGCCCGACAGTCGGAACAGGTCACGCGGCAGGCGACATGCCTGCCGCAGGCAAGAAATCGGCAGAAACCAAATATCAAGGAGAACCGAAATGCAGTCACTTAAGCGCACAACCTTCACCGTCGCAGGCGTTGCAGCTGCAGCCCTGCTGAGCCTTACCGCCTGCGGAGGCTCAAGCACCACGGCATCGAGCTCCACCGCCCCGTCCGCTGCCCCGTCGACGTCCAGCATGGCTCCGTCCAGCATGGCACCGTCACCGTCGAAGTCGGCCAGCGCCGCCGCCATGGATCCGGCCGCCAACCTGGTGGGCCCGGGCTGCGCCGGCTACGCGGAGAAGGTCCCCACCGGCGCAGGCTCAGTTGCCGGCATGGCCCTTGACCCGGTAGCCGTCGCCGCTTCGAACAACCCCATCCTGACCACGCTCACGGCTGCCGTCTCCGGCAAGCTCAACCCCAAAGTCAACCTGGTGGACACGCTCAACGGCGGCGAGTTCACGGTCTTCGCACCGGTGGATGACGCCTTCGCCAAGATTGACCCGGCAACCATCGAGACCCTCAAGACCGACGACGCCCTGCTGAGCAAGATCCTGACCTACCACGTGGTCCCGGGCCAGATCACCCCTGACAAGATCGCGGGCACCCACGCCACGGTCCAGGGCGGTTCTGTCACCGTGACCGGCAGCGGGAATGCGCTCCAGGTGGACGGCGCCAACGTCATCTGCGGCGGCGTCAAGACCAAGAACGCCACCGTCTACCTGATTGATTCGGTGCTGATGCCCAAGTAGCCCGCATCACTGCGGCAACAGGCGGCGGTCCGATCCGGGAGGAACGGGCCGCCGCCTTGCCGGCGGTATTGGGCCGCCGTGCGGGCGTTAAGGGGGCTCCCGGGAGCATCAAGCCACGTCAATTAGACTGTGTCCCTGGCCCGCACTTGGCGACGCCGGCCAGAAACAGCCCAGAGGTGATAGACGAGTGCCCAGCAGTACATCGCGGCGGACGGTCCTCAAGACCAGCGCCGTTTTTATGGCGTTAGGCCTGACGGCCTGTACCGGCACCCCCTCGCCGTCGCCGTCGTCCACGTCGCCTGATGCCTCCGCCCCGGCTGCGGAACCCACCGAAACGTTCACGTTCGGCACGGCGTCCCAGCCCTTGGGACTGGACCCGGCGCTCTCAAGCGATGTGGAAAGCTACCGGATCACCAGGCAGATCCTGGAGGGCCTGGTGGGAGTTGACCAAACCACCGGCAAGCCCACCCCGTTGCTGGCCACCGAATGGACCGACTCAAACGGAGGCCGCAGCTACACGTTCAAGCTCCGCACGGATGTTTTGTTCCAGGACGGCACCCCGTTCAATGCCGATGCTGTGTGCCAGAACTTCAACCGCTGGTTCGCCTTTTCCCCGGAACTGCGTGCCAAGGCGCCGGGCATTACGTTCAAGAGCGTCTTCAAGGCGCATTCGGACGAAGCAGCCCTCTCCATTTTCAAGAGCTGCACCGCCGAGGCCCCGGACACCGTCCGGATCGACCTTACCCAGCCGTTTACGGCGTTCCTCCAAGCCCTGACGCTGCCGGCGTTCGCCATCGCCTCCCCCGCAGCCCTGGCCTCAGGCACAGCGGACGTGCTCAACCAGACCAGGCACAGCAACCCCGTCTCGGCCTTCGCCACCAATCCCGTTGGGACGGGGCCGTACAGCCTGGCAGCCTGGGACGACACCAGCGTCCGCCTGGTCAGCCACAAGGGCTACTGGGGTGAGCGCGGGCAGATCGCCACCATCAATTTTGTGACCTACGACCACCCGCAGACCCGGCTTCAGGCCCTGCTGGACGGCAAAATTGACGGGTACGACGCCGTCACGGTGGGGAACTTTGATCAGCTCGTCAAACGGGGCATGCAGATTGTCCAGCGCGACCCGTTCTCGGTGATGTACCTGGGCATGAACCAGGAAGTCCCGATCCTGCAAAACCTGAAGATCCGCCAGGCGGTTGAACTGGCGATCGACAAAGACACGCTGATCCGCAAGTTCTTTATCGACAACACGGCCAAGGCCACCCAGTTTGTCCCGCCCAAGATCAGCGGCTTCAATAACGAAGCCCCGGAACTGGGCCACGACCCCGTCAAGGCAAAGGCCTACCTCGCCGAAGCCGGCTACGCCGGGGAAGAGCTCCGGTTCTACTACCCGCTGAACGCCACCCGCCCTTACCTTCCCACCCCGGAGAAGATCTACGCGGAACTCAGCAGGCAGCTGACCGCCGTCGGGTTTAACATCAAGCCTGTTCCGGTGGACTGGGCGGACGGATACCTCCAGAAGGTCCAGTCGCCGGGCGACCACGCGCTTCACCTGCTCGGCTGGAACGGCTCCTACTCGGACGCCGAAAACTTCGTAGGCCCCCTGTTCGGTGAGAAGAACGGTGAGTTCGGATACCACGACCCGCAGGTCTTCTCCAAGATCAACCGGGCCCGAGGGCTGCCCGCCGGCAAGGAGCGGGACGAGCAATATCACACCATCAATGCCCAAATCGCGGCCACCGTCCCGGCCGTTCCCATCGCCTTCCCCATTTCCGCCCTGGCCCTCTCGGACCGCGTCAGCAGCTACCCGGCATCGCCCGTACTAAGTGAAGTTTTCACGAAGGTGCAGCTAAAGCCTTGACGGCCGGGCCCAATTTCAGTATGCGGGCCGGGCAGGGATATTCTGTGACAGCCAGAGCCGCTGCTATCGGAGACTGATTGTGACCTTCATATCAAAGACCCAACATGCCGACGTCGTACTGATTGGCGGCGGCATCATGAGCGCCACCCTCGGGGCGTTCATCAAGCAGCTCGAGCCGAACTGGACCATCTCCCTGTTTGAGCGTCTGGACCAGCCGGGCCTGGAAAGCTCCGACCCCTGGAACAACGCCGGGACCGGCCACGCCGCACTGTGCGAGCTTAACTACTCCCCCGCGGCCAAGGACGGCTCGGTGAATCCCGCCAAGGCGCTGCTGATCAACGAACAGTTCCAGCTCTCCCGCCAGTTCTGGTCCCACTTGGTGCAGGAACGGCTGATCGGCTCTCCCAAGGGCTTCATCAACACGGTCCCGCACATGAGTTTTGTGATCGGCGAGAACAACACCAAGTTCCTCAAGACCCGGTACGAGGCGCTCAAGCCCCACACGCTGTTCCGGAGCATGGAGTATTCCGAGGACCACGCCCAGATCGCCAAATGGGCTCCGCTGATCGTCAAGGGCCGCGACCCCAAGCAGCAGATCGCCGCCACCCGGGCCGCTGAGGGCACGGACGTGGACTTCGGCGCGCTGACCCGCGAGCTGACCACCTACCTGGGCAACAACGGCGTCGAGGTCAACTACGGCCACGAGGTCACCGGCATTACCAAAGCGTCCGACGGCGGCTGGGACCTTGCGCTGAAATACCCCGCTTCCGGCGAGCATGGGAAGATCCATGCCAAGTTTGTGTTCGTCGGCGCGGGCGGCGGCGCACTGCACCTGCTGCAGGCCTCCGGAATTCCGGAGAGCAAGGGGTACGGCGGATTTCCCGTGTCCGGCCAGTTTTTCCGCTGCACCGACGAGAAGCTCGCCGCCCAGCACAGCGCCAAGGTTTACGGCCAGGCCTCCGTGGGCGCCCCGCCCATGTCCGTACCGCACCTGGACACACGCTACGTCAACGGCAAGCGTTCACTCCTGTTCGGCCCGTACGCCGGCTTCTCCACGAACTTCCTGAAGAACGGCTCCTACCTGGACCTGCCGCTGTCCATCCGCCCCAGCAACATCATTCCGATGCTTGCCGTGGCCAAGGACAACATGGACCTCACGGCGTACCTCATTAAAGAGGTGGCCAAGCGCCATGGCGACAAGGTGGAGGCGCTGCGCGAGTACTACCCCGAGGCCAAGGACGGCGACTGGGAACTGATCACCGCCGGCCAGCGTGTACAGATCATCAAGAAGGATCCGAAGAAGGGCGGCGTGCTGCAGTTCGGCACTGAAGTGATCGCCGGCCGCGATGGCTCGATCGGAGCGCTCCTGGGTGCGTCCCCCGGAGCGTCCACTGCGGTGCCCATCATGATCGAACTGCTGCAGAAAGCCTTCCCGAAGAGCTTCAAGGGCTGGCAGGGCAAGCTGAAGGACATGATGCCCGGCTACGGCGTGCAGCTTGACGAGCACCCGGACCTGGCAGCCGAGCTCGAAGCGGCAACAGCGAAGGCTCTGCAGTTGGAAAGCGTTCCCGCGCACCCCTGACGCATCGCCGGCCTGGCGGGCAGGTCCGGTTCCAGCAGTTCGTCAATCCCACAGGAGACCAAGCGATGTTCCGGCTGGCACAACTTTCCCTGGCAAACCGGGCACTGATCGCGCTGATCACCGTGTTCGCATCGGTGTTCGGCGTGATCACCATGTCATCGCTGAAACAGGAACTCATCCCTTCCATCGAGTTTCCGCAGATCACGGTTCTGACGCCCATGCCCGGCGCGTCCCCGGAAGTGGTGGACAAGCAGGTCAGCGCGCCGCTGGAGACCGCTTTGAACGGTGTGGAGGGTCTGGAGTCAACCTCCTCCACCTCGCGCAACGGCTCATCCCAGATCACTTTGGTCTTCACGTACGGGACAAATCTTGACCGGGCCCGGAACCAGATCGACCGTGCCATTTCCAACGCCAAGCGTTCCCTGCCGGCGGACGTGCAGCCGCAGGCTTTCGCGGGCAGCATCAGCGACTTCCCCATCGTGTTCCTGGCCGTGTCCTCGGACAAGCCGCTGAGCGAGCTGAACTCCGATCTCCAGCGGCTCTCCGTTCCCAGGCTGCAGAAAATCGACGGCGTCCGGGGTGCCGACGTGACGGGCGGCGCCACCCAGCACATCGAGGTCCTGCCGCGGCCCGAGGCGATGGCGGCCAGCGGCGCCACCATCGAATCAATCCGAAACGCGCTGAGCAACAACGGATCGCTGATCCCGGCCGGCACCATCGAGGAACAGGGCAAAACCCTGTCCCTCCAGATCGGCAGCCCGGTGGACTCCCTGGACGCCATCAAGGCGCTGCCCCTCGGCGGTGCCAAGAACGGCGCCACCATCGGCACGGTCGCGGACGTCAGCCTCAAGGACAATGAGCGCACGTCCATTACCCGCACCAACGGCCAGGAAACCCTCGCGGTTTCGGTCACCAAGAAGCCTGAAGGCGACACCGTGGGGATCTCCCACGCCGTGAACGATTCGCTGGCCGGGCTTGAGGCTGAACTGGGATCCAACGCCAAGTTCACCCCCGTCTTCGACCAGGCCCCGTTCATCGAAAAGTCCATCAAGGACCTCACCACCGAAGGCCTGCTCGGGCTGGGCTTCGCGGTGGCCGTCATCCTGGTGTTCCTGATGTCCACACGCTCCACCCTGGTGACAGCGGTATCCATTCCCCTGTCGCTTCTGGTGACCTTCATCGGCCTCTCGGCGACGGGCTATTCGCTGAATATTCTGACTTTGGGCGGCCTCACCATCGCGATCGGCCGGGTGGTGGATGACTCCATCGTGGTGATCGAGAACATCAAGCGCCACCTCAGCTACGGCGAGGAGAAAGTGGCCGCGATCCTCACCGCGATCCGCGAAGTGGCCGGCGCCATTACCGCCTCCACCCTGACCACCGTGGCCGTCTTCCTGCCGATCGCTTTTGTGGGCGAACTCGCCGGCGAACTGTTCCGGCCCTTCGCGCTGACAGTCACCATGGCGCTGCTGGCATCGCTGCTGGTCTCGCTGACGATCGTCCCGGTCCTGGCCTACTGGTTCCTGAAGAGCCCGGCTGTTGCCGCGCCCGGGTCCGCTGCCGCCCGTGAGGCTGCGGCCGCGGCCCGGGCCAAGGCACACGAGTCGGAAGAGAAGAGCCCGCTCCAGCGCGCATACCTGCCAATTCTGGGCAAGACCCAGAAACATCCCGTGTGGACTCTCGTGGCGGCCCTCCTGGTGCTCGGCGGGACGGGGGCGATGACCCCGCTCCTGGCCACCAACCTCCTCGGCGATTCCGGCCAGAACAGCATGACCGTCCGGCAGGTGATGCCGGCGGGAACAAGCCTGGCCGAAACCAGCTCCGCTGCGGTAAGGGTTGAGGAAGTCCTTCGCGGCATCGATGGCGTCAAGAACGTCCAGGTCACATCCGGCAATGCCCAGGCGGGCTTCGCCGCGCTCACCTCCTCCGGCTCCTCCAACTCCACGTTCACCGTGGTGACCGACGAGAAAGTGAACCAGGCAAAGCTCCAGGCCACGGTACGCACCAAACTGGCCGACGTGGCCGGAGCCGGAAAAGTCACTGTCGGCTCCCAGCAAGGTGGCTTCGGCACATCCTCCACGGTGGACATCACCATCAAGGCCGCTACCTCCGCGGACCTCCGCACCGCCAGCGACGCCGTGGTGGAAGCCATGAACGGTGTCCCGGAGACCAGCGAAGTGAGCACCAACCTGGCAGCCAGCCAACCGGTGGTCCAGGTCAAGGTGGACCGCGCCAAAACGGTGGCCGCGGGCCTCAACGAGCAGCAGGTGGCCGGCGTCCTGGCCGCCACCATCAGCCCTGTCCCGGCCGGCACGGTACGGATCGACACCAACGACTTCCCAGTCCAGATCGGCAAGGGCACCCGGTTCACCAGCATCGACGCGGTGCGCAGCATCCCCTTGCCGGCGGCAGCCGGCCCCGTGACGCTGGGCAGCATCGCCAGCGTTGAGCAGGTGGACGTGCCCGTCTCCATCACCTCAAGCAACGGCCAGCGGACCGCGAAAGTCTCCGTCACGCCGTCGGGCTCCAACCTTGGCGCGGTGAACGCGGAGGTGCAGAAGCGCCTCGCGGCGGTCAGCCTGCCCGCCGGTGTGACGGCAGAGCTCGGCGGCGCCACCACGCAGCAGGCCGAATCGTTCCGGCAGCTGGGCCTGGCGCTGCTCGCGGCCATCGCCATCGTGTACGTCATCATGGTGGCCACCTTCAAGTCCCTGGTCCAGCCGCTGATCCTGCTGGTCTCGGTTCCCTTTGCCGCCACCGGCGCCGTTGCGCTGCTGCTGGCCACCGGAGTCCCGCTGGGCCTGCCCTCGCTGATCGGCATGCTAATGCTGGTGGGAATCGTCGTCACTAATGCGATCGTGCTCATCGACCTCATCAACCAGTACCGGAAGCCACGGAACGGCCTGCCCGGAATGACGGTGGCGGACGCCATCACGCACGGCGCGCGGCAGCGCCTCCGCCCCATCCTGATGACCGCCCTCGCCACCGTGTTCGCGTTGACGCCCATGGCCCTGGGACTCACCGGGGGCGGCGGTTTCATCTCCCAGCCCCTGGCGGTGGTGGTCATTGGCGGGCTGGTCTCCTCCACTGCACTAACACTGGTCCTGGTGCCGGTTCTGTACCGTCTTGTGGAGGGCCGGCGGGAACGCAAAACACTGCTGCGCGCCATGCAGGAGCGCCCTGAGTTTGCGGCGCCGGACGACGTCGATGCGGAATTCAGCGACTGGACCACCGGCATGACCCCCAAGGTCAGCGGCCGCCGCGCCGCCGCGGGGAACCCCGAATAAAAAGGGAATATTCCGTTCCGTGCTGCGTTATACCTGTCGATACATGCAAACGCATGAAAATCAGGGTATAGTGGAAGCAACCCCAGAGAAGTCCAGGAACGGAAGGCCAATCATGCAAATCGGCGTATTCAGCGTCAGTGACATCACCACTGACCCCACAACCGGCCGGACGCCCACGGAGAACGACCGCATCAAGGCGTCCGTGGCGATCGCCAAGAAGGTCGAAGAAATCGGCATGGATGTCTACGCCATCGGCGAGCACCACAACCGCCCGTTCTTCTCCTCCTCGCCCACCACCACACTGGCGTACATCGCCGCGCAGACTGAGCGGATCACCCTTTCGACGGCCACCACGCTGATCACCACCAACGATCCGGTCAAGATCGCCGAAGACTTTGCCATGCTGCAGCACCTGGCCGACGGCCGCGTGGACCTGGTGCTGGGCCGCGGCAACACCGCCCCCGTCTACCCGTGGTTTGGCAAGAACATCCAGGACGGCGTGGAACTGGCCATCGAGAACTACAGCCTGCTGCGCCGGCTCTGGGATGAGGACACCGTCAACTGGTCCGGTAAGTTCCGCACCCCGCTGCAGAACTTCACCTCCACCCCGCGTCCCCTCGACGGCGTCGCGCCTTTCGTCTGGCACGGCTCCATCCGCACGCCGCAGATCGCCGAAGTGGCCGCCTATTACGGCGACGGCTTCTTCGCGAACAACATCTTCTGGCCCAAGGAGCACTACCAGCAGCTGATCGGCCTCTACCGTGAGCGCTACGAGCACTACGGCCACGGCAAGGCCGATCAGGCAATCGTGGGCCTCGGCGGCCAGTTCTTCATGCGCAAGAACTCCCAGGACGCCGTCAAGGAATTCCGCCCCTACTTCGACAACGCCCCCGTCTACGGCCACGGCCCCTCGATGGAAGACTTCACCTCACAGACCCCCCTCACCGTGGGCAGCCCGCAGGAGGTCATCGAAAAGACCCTGTCGTTCCGCGAGTACTTCGGCGACTACCAGCGCCAGCTCTTCCTGATCGACCACGCAGGCCTGCCGCTGAAGACCGTGCTGGAGCAGCTGGACCTGTTCGGCGAGGAAGTCCTGCCGGTGCTGCGCAAGGAATACGCCGAGAAGACGCCGGCCCACGTTCCGGAACCGCCCACCCACGCCGGCCGCGTTGCTGCACTCATGGCATCCCGGGCCAGCGAAACAGCACCATCGGAGGCGTGATGGCTGCCGAAGGGAAAGAAGCTCCGAGCCGCCTTGCCGCGGAAACCTGGGAATCCCTGTTCCGGGCACAGGTTGCGGTGATGCGCCGGCTCCAGGCCGGAAAAGCGTTCCGCGATGTGGCCATCAACGAGTACGACGTCCTGTTCACGCTCTCCCGGTGCCCCTCCGGGTGGCTCCGCCTCAACGAGCTTAACCACCACGTCCTGCTGAGCCAGTCAAGCCTCAGCAGGCTGGTGGAGCGGCTGGAAAAGCGCGGCCTTGTGGACCGGATGCCCGCACCCGACGACGGCCGGGGCGTGCTGCTCAAGCTCACGGAGGAGGGGGCGGCCCTGCAGAAGGAGATCGGCCGCGAACACGTGCGGGACATCTCCGACCTGGTGGGACCCGCCCTGACGGCGGCGGAGCAGAAAGAGCTTCAGCGGCTGACGGACAAGCTCCGCCAATCCGTGGCAGCCAAACCCGTCAAGTGAGCCGCCGCGGTTGGGGAACGCGTTAGCCCAGGACCAGCAGCCTGGCCGGATCCTCAACGGGCAGCTGGCCGTTGACCACCGCGGTGACGCGGAGCTCGTTCAGGGTCAGCCGGCCGCCCACAGTGGACAGGAATGCCGTGTCCGAGGAGTCGCGGCCTGCCGTGATCCGCAGCATCGACTCCCGCGGGGCCAGCCCCGTGGGGTCGATGACATGCCAGGCGCCATTGATGTGGCCCTCTGCCACGGCATGAAAATCCATCGGCGCCAGGCCTGGCGCGTACACGGCCGCGAGCCGTGCCGGGATGTCCTTCGAACGGAGCAGCGCGATCGCCAGGTGCGCGAAGTCGCGGCACACCCCCCGGCGGTGCAGGAGCGTTTCCACGGCGCCGTCCGTCCCCCGGGACGAACCACTGATGTACCTCAACTCCCCGTAGACCCAGTTCCGGACGGACTGAAGCAGTTCCTCCCCGTGCAGGCCACCGAATTCCGCGTAGGCGGTGGGCAGGAGCCGGTCGGACTCCGCATAGCGGCTCGGCCGGACATACCGGATGAGCTCCGCCAGGGTTGACTCCTCCGGCTCCGCCCTGCCCACCACCGTCGCCGAGTAGTCAACCGTCACTTCGGCCGGGTCAGCAAACTCCATGTAGTGCAGGCGTCCGCCGTGATAGTCGGCCAGTTCGTGGAACGGGACCGCAGACCCGCCGGCCGTGACCGTGAGGGATTCGTCAAACGAGGTGTAGCCGGGGTTCCTGGCTACGGCAATGGCCAAAGCCACCTTGGTGTCAGCCACGGTCTTAAAAACCATGCGTGCGGCAACGGTGCGTTCCATGTATCTCCGGGGTATGAGGTAGGTGCAGAACAGCCGCTCCGGCCCGGCGGTGATGGCGCCGGCGGCGGGGCTAGTTTTTGATCTCCAGAGACATTAGCATCCGCTGCACGTTCGCGAAGTCCGTCCCCTCATTGACGTACTTGGCGGCCTGGTCAAGGGTGTCAAAGGCCTTGGCGGGAGCCACCTTTTCATCGGGCGCAAAGGCTTTCAGGGCTATCACGTCACCGAACGAATAGTCCCCTTTGCCCGCCGGGCCGCGGACCACGTTGCGCAGTTCGCAGGCCTGACCATCCGCCCCGCCCACGATGTTCGTGATGCCGTACGAGCCGAAGTACCGGTAGCCCTGAATCACGCGGTACACGGCGTGCGGCGCGATGGTGCCTTCGCCGGCAAGGCCGGGCAGTGCCACCGGCACGCTGCTGATGACCACATAGGGTTTCTTCCCGCTGTCCGGGCACAAAACCTCCGACGGCGGCAGTCCGGTCCGCAGGGCCGCCATGAAGGTGCCGTCCTGTTTTTTCACCTCGATTTTCAGCGCGCCGGGAAGGGTCCCGTCCTCGGGGGTGACGGACTGGGCGATCCATTCCTCGGGCAGGTCAAAACTGACGGTCCGGCCGGGGTCGGTAAAGGTCTTCCACGCGCTTGCCGTGGCGGCCGGGCCGGGCGTCGCGGCAGCCGAACCGCTCCCGGCGACCGGCTTCGACGCCGATGGAGTGCCCTGCGTTCCCGTACTGCCCTGAGTGCCCGTGCGGCCCGGGGCGGACCCGGAGGACGTGCCCGGCTCCGCCGTCCACGCCGGGCTGCTGCCGCCGCCGGGGGCACTGCATCCGGCAGCCAGGGTCCCGGCCATCAGTAACGCCGCCGCCCGAAATCCCCAGAATGTCGCCCTGCTCCTCATCCCGCCAGCCTATCGGCAGGTAAAAGAGGACCGGAGAACAGGAACCTCGTGTCGCCGTCGGCCCCTCCCCCCAGCCAAAGGGCTAGGGTGGGGAGCATGAGGGATGAGCATTACGGCACAGATGAAGCGGGCCAGGCGGAGATCTCTGCCCTCGACATAGCGGATTGGCGGCTCCGGACGTTCGCCCTGTACGAGACCGTGCGCAGAATCGCCGCCGATGACCCCGCCGAGGCCCATTCGCTGTGGCGCCATGAACGCGACCGCATGTTCGGGACGCACCCGGCGTCCGCCCTCACACCTGAGGCCAAGGAACAGTTTTCCGGCCTGAAGACGGCCGATTACGATCCTGTGTACCGCTTCTATGTGCCGCTGACTCCGGAAGGGGCCGGGCGGGAGATGACCGCCGAGACCACCACCGACGGTGTGATCCGGTTTATCCGGCTGGGCACCTTTGACCTTCCCGAGCTGGGCCAGCTCGGAGTGTGGAAGCTGCACGGGTACGGCGGCGGCATCTTCGTGCCGTTCCGGGACGCCACTGCCGGCCAGCCCGGCGGCACCTACGGCGCCGGAAGATACCTGCTGGATACCATCAAGGGCGCCTTCCATGGCGTGCATGGTTCCGGGCCCGGCGCAGAGTTCGTCCTGGACTTCAACTTCGCCTATAACCCGTCATGCGCGTACAACGATGCCTGGGCCTGCCCGCTGCCCGGCCCGTCCAACCGCCTTGCCGTGGAGATCCCGGTGGGCGAACTGTACTGAACCGCCGGCCGGGCAGTTGCCTGCCGGACAGCCGCCTGCCGGAGAGCCGCGCACCCGCGGGTAGGGCCGCCGTCGGACGTTTCACAGAGGACGTAGGATGTCTGCATGACTTCCAGCACCTTCCGCCGCCTTGCCCGCGTCCGCCCGCTCTCCCCCGCCACAGCCGGGGAACATTTCTTTGTGGCCAACGATGCCCGCGATTTCGATTCGCCGGCGGGCCGGTCCTGGACCGTGGTGGAATCCCCCTTCCCGGCATCCCCGGCAAACGCCGGCAGCCCGGCGCGGCCCGGCTGGGATACCGGCACTGCAGTGGACCAGGACTCCTTCACCTTCCTGGCGCCGTCCGTCCCTGCCAACGTGCTGGGCATGGCGCACAACACGGGCCAGGCCGGGCGTGACCTTCCGCCACAGGCCTTCCACAAGGCCGCCACCAGCGTCATCGGTCCTGGCGAGGCCATTGAACTGGGCTCCGCCGTCGGTTACGTGGACCCGGAGGCCGAACTGACCGTGGTCATGGGCCGAACCGTTCGCGGGCTGACGCTGGAAACCGCCCGAAGCGCCGTCCTGGGCTTCACCATAGGCAACGATGTCTCCGCTCGGGACCTGCAGAAGTCGGACGAACTGTGGATCAGCGCCAAGAGCCAGGACACTTTCACCCCCGTTGGCCCGTGGATTGTCACCGGACTCGACGACACGGACCTCGCCATCGGCATTGTCCACAACGGCACGGAACTCAAGCCCGCCAGCAGTGCCGACCTCGGCTGGAACGTGGACGAAATCCTGGTCTACCTCAGCTCGTTCATGACCCTGCATGCAGGAGATCTGGTCCTCACCGGCTTCCCCGCGGAATGTGCGCGGATCCAGCCGGGCGACACCGTGGTGTGCCGGGTGGAGGGCATCGGCGAACTCGCCAACCCCGTCAAAGCTGCGTCCTGGGAGGAAGCACGGGCCTGATGTGTCAGGCTTGACCCATGGAATCCCCTGCTGCGCCTGTCGCCCAGCTGACGCAGCAGCCCACCCGCCGGGCGCCGGCCACCAGGCACTATCCCGGAATCTTCAGGTTCCCGGCCGTGCGGCAGCTCATCCGCTTCACCGGTGTGGGCGTCATCTGCACTGCATCCTCGCTGGCGCTTTATGCGCTGTTGCGGCAGTGGATTGACCCCCAGCTCGCCAACGCGGCCGCACTGATCGTGACATCGGTCATGAACACGGCTCTGAACCGCCGCCTGACTTTTAAGATCACGTCCAGCCGGAAGCGGGCGCAGGACCACCTGAACGGGCTGATCCTCATTGCCATCGCGCTGGTCATCACCGGAGGAAGCCTGGGGGTCCTGCATGCGGTGCATCCGGGGGCCACGGTCGGCGACGAACTCTGGACCACCACCCTGTCCGGCTTTGTTGCCACGGCCGTGCGGTTCACCCTGCTGCGGCACTGGATCTTCCGCCGCGCCCGCCACATCTGACCCTCCCTCTCCCAACTAGGTAGCGCTATCTGTCGTTTTGAGGGCCCAAAACGTCAGATAGCGCTACCTAGTTGGGAAGGCGGGAGATTAACGGCGGCCGAGGGTCCGGACGCTTCCGACGGCGGCACCCACGGCGTCGGCGGCGGCTGCCAGTTCCTCGGCGGTCACCGAGGCCGTGAAGCTGAACCGCACCGCCGTCTGCGCCACCTCCGGCTCGTAGCCCATTGCGATCAGGACCGGTGAAGGCGCATCCGAACCCGCCGCACACGCTGAGCCGCTGGAACACACCACGCCCTGCCGCTCCAGTTCCAGCAGCACCGATTCGCCGCTGGTCCCAGGGAAACAGAACGAGGCCACCGACGGCAACCGCTCCGTGGGGTGCCCGGTGAGGACAGCTCCGGGAACGGAGCTGAGGACATCCCGGATGAAAACGTCCCGCAGCGCTGCCACGTGCTGTGCGGTTTGCCGCTGGGCGGACTGTGCCAGGGTCAGCGCTGTGGCCAGGCCAACGGCACCGGCCACGTTCTCCGTCCCGGACCGCCGGCCGCGTTCCTGGCCGCCGCCGTGGAGCAGCGGCTCGATCCGGGTCCGGCCGCGGACGTACAGGACGCCGCAGCCCTTCGGGGCCCCCAGTTTGTGGCCGGAAATGCTGAGGGCGTCCACACCGAGCGCCTTGACATCCAAGGGCAGCCAGCCAGCGGCCTGGACGGCGTCGGTGTGGAAGGGAATGCCCTGGGCGCGCGCCAGGTCAGCCAGTTCCGCAACCGGCTGGACGGTACCTACCTCGTTGTTGGCATACATGATGCTGACCAGCGCAGTCTCCGGCCGGAGCACGGCTGCGAGCGCCCGGGGCGTCACCAGCCCGGTGCCGTCCACCGGAACCACGTCCACGGTGAAGCCGTGGAACCGTTCCAGGTACCGCGCCGACTCCTCCACGGCGGGATGTTCGACGGCGCTGATCGCCACCCGGTTGAGCGTGGAATCCGCAGCCTGCCGGGCGAGTGCGATCCCCTTGACGGCCAGGTTGTCCGCTTCCGTGCCGCCGGAGGTGAAGGTGACCTCGCCGGGGCGGCAGCCGAGCACCCTGGCCACCGCAGCGCGGGCGTCCGCGAGCGCCGTGGCCGCGGCCTCGCCCAGGGTGTGGTGGCTTGAAGGGTTCCCGAACTCGCCGCTCAGGTACGGCCACATCGCGTCCAGTACCTCACGGCGGACGGGTGTGGTGGCGGCGGCGTCGAGGAAGATCATGGCCGGGTCAGCCGGCCCTAAGTTCGACGTCCAGGCCGAGGTCCAGGGCGGCGACGCTGTGGGTCAGGCCGCCGATGGAGATGACGTCCACACCCGCGGCGGCTATCTCCGCGACGGTTCCCAGGTTCACGTTGCCGCTGGCCTCCACGATGGCTCTCCCGTCCACCTGCTTCACTCCGGCCCGGAGTTCATCGATGGTGAAGTTGTCCAGCATGATGGTGTCCACCCCGGCGGCCAGCACCGGTTCGATCTGCTCGGCGCTGTCCACCTCCACCTCAAAGTGCGTGGTGTGCCCCAGCTGGGCTTTGGCCGCGGCCAGCAGGCCGGTCAGCTTGGCAGGGTCTCCCCCGGTCATGACAGCGAGGTGGTTGTCCTTGGCGAGGACTGCGTCGGAGAGGCTGTAGCGGTGGTTCGCTCCCCCGCCGCAGCGCACGGCATACCGTTCCAGGACGCGCAGTCCGGGGGTGGTCTTGCGGGTGTCCGTGATCCGCGCCTTGGTTCCGCCCACACGTTCCACGAACTCGGCCGTCATGGTGGCGATGGCGCTCATGCGCTGGACCAGGTTGAGCGCGACGCGTTCGGCGAGGAGGACGGAGCGGGCGCGGCCGGTGACGCGCGCCAGGTGCGTGCCGGCGTCGAACGCTTCACCGTCCGCGAGCAGCAGCTCCACGTCCGTGTCCGGGTCAACCAGCTGCATGGCGTCGCGGAACACGGTTCCGCCGCTGAACACGCCGGGGACCCGGGCGTTGAGCACGGCGGTGGCGCGGGCCTCGGCCGGGATCAGCAGCTGGGAGGTGATGTCGCCACTGGGCGCGTCCTCGGCAAACGCCCGTTCCAGGATGTCCCGGACGGGTGCTGCGGGGAGGGTCAGGCTGGTCATTGGACGAGGCTCGCTTTCCGGCTCATGGTGTAACGCTGGTCAAAAGGTTCGACGGCGGCCTCTGATGTCCCGCTGTCCCGGCGGTAGTGTGCGCCGAGGGACCCCCGCCGCTCCCGCGCCGCGTGCACCAACAGCTGGGCGGCCAACAAAAGATTGGCATCCTCATGCTCCCGGGCATCGAGCGAGTCGGGTGCCTGCAAAGGAACAACATCGGCAGCCCAGGCCCCCAGCACAGCCGACGCCTCCCGCAACAACGCCCCGTCCCGGATCACCCCGGCATGGGCAGTCATCAGCCGCCGAAGGTCCCCACGAGAAAACTCCCCGGCCGCAAACGACGTCTCAACCGGCCCAGGTGCCGGAACAGTCTCAAACAGCCAAGGACCGGACGCTGACGCATCATTGAACACCACCGGCAGTTCCGGAAGTTTCGGAGGCGCCGTTGTTGTCTGGGCTTCCCCCGCAACGTCGCCGGACAGCGGTGCGGAAGCGTGCGTCAAGGGGAGGCCGCCCGCGGCCGGGACAGCACGCGGAGCATCGGTGTCCCGCGGCGGTAGGTTACTGAGGAACCCCTCAACCGCCCGGCGCCCAAAGACAAGTCCCTCAAGCAAAGAGTTGCTGGCCAACCTATTAGCGCCCTGAACCCCGGTGCAGGCAACTTCGCCCGCAGCCAGCAGCCCGGGTACCGAGGTCCGGCCGTGGAGGTCGGTGACCACTCCACCCATCCAGTAGTGGGCGGCCGGTGCCACGGGCACGGGCTCGCGGGTCCAGTCGATGCCGGCCTCGCGCGTCCGGGCACTGAGGGTGGGAAAGCGCCTCGCGAGGAAGCCTTCGCCGCGCCGGGCCTCGATGGCGCACGCGTCGAGGAACACGTGGCCGTTGGGGTCGCCGAGTGCGGCGAGGTGCAGGGCGATGCTGCGGGAGACTACGTCCCGCGGGGCGAGTTCGGCGTCGGGGTGGTACGCGGGCATAAACCGTTCGCCGTTGGCGTCGACCAGGATGGCGCCTTCGCCGCGGACGGCTTCGGAGATCAGGAGGGGGTCGCTGGTGGTTCCTGCTCCGTGGCTGTCCGTTCCGCCGACGGCGGGCGGGACCATGCATGTGGGGTGGAACTGAAAGAACTCGAGGTCCGCCACGGCGGCCCCGGCACGCCAGGCAAGCGCCAGTCCGTCGGCGGTGGCCACGGCGGGATTGGTGGTCTGGGCGAACAGCCGGCCCGCTCCGCCGGTGGCCAGGAGGACGGCGTCGCCATGGACTGCCAGTTCCTTCCCGTCATGGAGGAAGTTGGCTCCCCGCATACGGCCCGCCCCCTGCAGCAGCGACGTCACCTGCGCGCCCCCGATGACCTGGATTCTCCCCGCGGTCCCGGCCGCCAGGACGGAGCGGATCAGCGCCCGGGCCACGCGCGCCCCGGTGGCGTCACCGCCGGCGTGCAGGATGCGCGGCGCGGAATGGGCCGCTTCGAGGCCCAGCGCGGGGTCGCCGTCGTCGTCCAGGTCAAAACGCACGCCGAAACGCTGCAGCCCGGCAATGTCGAAGCGGGCCTCGGTGCAGAGTACGCGGACGGCCGCTTCATTGCAGTGGCCGGACCCGGCCTTGAGCGTGTCCGCGATGTGCGCGGCCACGGTATCCCCGGGCGCCGGCTCGTCCAGGACGGCGGAGATGCCGCCCTGGGCGTAAAAGGTGTTGCTGTCCGCGAGCGCCGCCTTGGTCAGGAGCACCACGTCCGCGCCGGCCTCTGCGGCAAGCAGCGCGGCGTACAGTCCGGCGATGCCGCTCCCCACGACGATCAGCCGCCGGGGGCGCGGCCGCGGGGTCTGTTTCTCTGCTGTCATGGCAGGCTCGATTCGGTTTCCGGTGATGCGGCGGACTACAGGGGGCGGGCGGCGAGCATACGCTCGAGCGCAATTTTGGCGTTGTCCTGGACGGCATCGTCAACGGTGATGCGGTTGACGATTCGCCCTTCCACGAACTCCTCCAGCACCCAGGCGAGGTAGCCCGGGTGGATCCGGTACATCGTGGAGCAGGGGCAGATCACGGGGTCCAGGCAGAAAATGGTGTGCTGCGGATATTCGGCGGCGAGGCGGTTGACCATGTTGATCTCCGTGCCGATCGCGAACGTGGTGGGTTCGGTGGCCGCGGCGATGGCCTTCTTAATGAAGTCGGTGGAACCGGCCGAATCGGCGGCGTCCACCACCTCCATGGGGCACTCGGGGTGCACAATCACGTTCACGCCCGGGAACTCTGCGCGTGCCTTCTCGATCTGGCCCACGTTGAAGCGCTTGTGGACCGAGCAGAAGCCGTGCCACAGGATGACGCGGGAGTTCAGCAGGGCCTGTTCGTCGTTGCCGCCGAGTTCCTTGCGCGGGTTCCACATGGGCATCTGCTCCAGCGGCACGCCCATGGCCTTGGCCGTGTTGCGGCCCAGGTGCTGGTCAGGGAAGAACAGGACCCGCTGACCCCGTTCGAAGGCCCATTCCAAAACCAGCTTCGCGTTGGAGGAGGTGCAGACGATCCCGCCGTTGCGGCCGCAGAAAGCCTTCAGGGCTGCGGAGGAATTCATGTAGGTGACCGGAATGACCGGAACCCGCCCCTCGGCGTCGGCCTCGGTACCGAAGATCTCCTCCAGCTGTTCCCAGCACTCCTCCACGGAGTCCGTGTCCGCCATGTCCGCCATGGAACACCCGGCGGCGAGGTTGGGGAGGATGACGGCCTGCTCCGGCGTGGAAAGGATGTCCGCAGTCTCGGCCATGAAGTGCACGCCGCAGAAGATGATGGCCTCCGCGTCGGGCCTGGTGAGCGCGGCGTTCGCGAGCTGGAAGGAGTCACCCACGAAGTCTGCGTATTGGATGACCTCGTCGCGCTGGTAGAAGTGGCCCAGGACCACTGCACGGTCGCCGAGCTTTTCCTTGGCGGCGCGAATACGGACGTCAAGCTCGGCGTCACTGGCCAGTTTGTACTCCTCCGGCAGTTGGCCCTGCCGGGGGGCTGCGGCGGGGGCAACGTCCGCGCTGGACGCACCGGGGCCGTAGGCCGGAGCACCGGCGAGCGCCTCGGCAAGGTCGTATTCCCATGGGCCCTTGGCCAAGGCAGGGCTGCAGGTAGCCGTGGCTGTACCTGTGCCTATGCCTGCGGCGGTGCGGCGGGCGGCACCTGCTGCGGCGTCGGCCTGCTCGCGCGTGATCAGCTGGATGGCTGTGTTGACGCTGCTCATGGTGTGCTCCTGTTATCGGGGTCGAGGCCGGGGCGGCCGGTGAAGCGGTAGAGGCGTGGCGGCCGGTGTTTGCCGCCCTGGAGGTATTCGCCGGTCTCTTCGATCTCCGGCGTGGATTTGAGCTGGCGGCGGAAATTCGCCGGGTCCAGCCGGGTGTCGAGGACGGCTTCGTAAACTTCGCGAACCTGGGCAAGGGTGAAGTATTCGCCCAGGAAGTGGTAGGCCACCGAGCCGTAGGCCAGCTTGTTCCGCAGCCGCCGGAGCGCGTAGTCCACAATGGCGTTGTGGTCGAACGCGAGCTCGCCTACCTTGTCCGCGCGGAACCACTTCACGTTCTCCGATTCGTCGGCGAGGGCGGCTTCGGTGGGCTGCACCAACGCCCAGTAGACGATCGACACCACGCGCTGAGAAGGCGAGCGGTGCAGGCCGCCGAATGCGTAGAGCTGCTCCACGTAGCTCGGGGCCAGGCCAGTGGTCTCCTGCAGGTTCCGCGACGCCGCATCCTGGAGCGATTCGTTGTGCGCCAGGGGTCCGCCGGGGAGGGCCCACAGACCCTTGTACGGCTCACGGATCCGGCGGACCAGCGGAATCCACAGCGTGGGCCGGCCCGAGGACTCGCTCGGGCGCAGGGCGAAGATGACGGTGGAGATGGCAAGCAGCGGGGCCGCCGTGGCACGTTCGGAGACGTTGGCCGAACTCAGGTACATACCGGCTCACCCTCCGTCTCCTGCGCGCACCGGGCCGGCGGCCCGTGATCGAGTTAAAGTCATTTTGACTAGAACTGATTTTACGACCACTTTCCGCTGATTCCAAATGTTTCGCCGGACCGCGGGCCAAGGGGGTAAGTTCAAGAGGTCCCTTTTTGAGGGGACCCCTATCCCCAAGAAGGTTTACACGCATGACATCGAAGTCCACAGCAGCGCGGCCGGTATCCCACCTCGGTCACTCGATGAAACCCCGGCAGCTCACCATGATGGGCCTCGGCAGCGCCATCGGCGCAGGGCTGTTCCTGGGATCCGGGGCCGGCGTCCATGCGGCCGGACCCGCCGTGCTGGTGTCCTATCTGGTGGCTGGAACCCTGATCATCCTGGTCATGTGGGCCCTGGGCGAGATGGCGGCGGCAAACCCCAGCAGCGGGGCGTTTTCCGTCTACGCCGAAAAGGCCCTGGGCAAAACGGCAGGCGCCACCGTCGGCTGGCTGTGGTGGCTCCAGCTGGTGGTGGTCATCGCCGCCGAGGCCCTCGGTGCGGCAGGGCTGCTCTTTACCGTCTGGCCTGTCATCCCGGTCTGGGCCCTGGCGCTGATCTTTATGGTGGTCTTCACCGCCATCAACCTCACGGGAGTCCGGAACTTCGGCGAATTCGAGTTCTGGTTCGCCATCCTCAAAGTGCTCGCCATCGTCCTGTTCCTCGCCGTCGGGGCAGCGCTCCTGCTGGGCATCCTCCCCGACGTCGCGTCACCGGGACTGGCAAACATCACCTCCGACTTTGCCCCTGCCGGGCTGGGCGGCATCGCGACGGCGCTGTTCGTCGTGATCTTCGCCTTCGGCGGAACCGAAATCGTGGCCGTCGCGGCCGCGGAAACCGAAGATCCGGAGCACAGTGTGGGCCGGGCGGTGCGGACCGTCCTGTGGCGCATCCTCATCTTCTACATCGGCTCCGTCTTTGTTATTGCCGCCGTCCTTCCGGTCACCTCAAGCGGGCTGGCATCCCCCTTCGCGGGCGTGCTGGACGCCGCCCGGATCCCCGGCGCGGGCACGGCAATCACCCTGGTGGCCGTCGTCGCGCTTCTCTCCGCACTGAACGCGAACCTCTACGGCGCCTCCCGCATGGTGTACTCGCTTGCGGAGCGCGGCGAGGCGCCCGGCTTCCTGGCCCGCCTCAACGGCACCAGCGTGCCGGTGATTGCGGTGGGCGTGTCGGTGGCCTTCGGCTTCTTCGCCACAGTCCTGGAGTTGCTGATCCCGGACCGGATCCTGCCGGCCCTCTTCCAGCTTGTCGGATCCACCTGCCTGGTGGTCTGGGGCACGGCCCTGGTCTCACAGCTGATTCTGCGGCGCCGGGCCGACCGGGACGGGACCCGGCTGCCCCTGCGCATGAAGGGCTTCCCGGGCCTGACAGTGCTTGGTCTGGTATTGCTCGCGGTGATCTTCGCCGTCGGGTTCAGCGCCGAAAGCAGCCGGATCCAACTGCTGAGCACCTTCGCCCTGGTCACCTGCCTCGCCGCCGCCTGCTGGGTGGGTGCCCGGGTTGCCGCCCGCGCCCGCCGGCCCGAGTAGGTTGGGCGGGCGCTGACGCGGAAATCCGCTGTTGAAGAGCACGTTCCGCAGGCAGGTAAAGTGGTGCGAGGATGACGCACCGAAGCGCCGGGTCAGCCTGAGCGCCGTATTTGACGAGGACTGACATTATGAGCGGCAGGCACACCGGCGAAATGCATTCGCACACCGTGGAGGGCACCGACCCCCAGCTTTACGTTGAGGTGCATGATCCGGACGCCGATGCCGGGCTCCGGCCCGTCCTGCTGCTCCACGGGTTTTCTTCCTCCAGCAAGCTGAACTGGGAGGACACCGGCTGGATCGCGGCCTTCCGGGACGCCGGCCGGCGCGTGATTACCGTGGATCTGCCGGGCCACGGCCGCAGCGGCGCCCCGGAGGACCTGGATTCCTACTCGCCGAGCCGGATCCGCGCGGACCTGCTGCAGATAGTGTTCGACGCCGGTGTGCGGCCCGTGCACGAAGGTGACCCCGCCAGCGGGGTTGACGTCGTGGGCTATTCGCTGGGCTCGCGGCTGGCCTGGGAATTTGGCGCCACGCAGCCGGAACTGGTTCATCGGATGGTCCTGGGCGGACCGAACATCGCCGATCCCCTGGCCTCGTTCGACCTGATTGCGGCGCAGCGCTACCTGGCCGACGGCACGCCCATCGCGGACGAATCCACGGCCGGGCTGCTGAAGATGGCCATGCTCCTGCCCAGCAACAACATTTTCGCGTTACTTTCCCTGGTGGAGGCCATCAAGGCTGAACCCTTCGACCCGGCCGAAGCCGTGCCCCACATGCCCATGCTCCTGGTGGCCGGCGACAAGGACGAGCGGGCCGCCACCATGGCCCAGCTTGCCGAACTCGGCCTCCGGGCGGGCGCCATGACCGAACAGCTGGTGCTGCCCGGCCGGAACCACACCAACGCCATTACCAGCCGGGTCTTCAAACAGGGAGCCATCTCCTTCCTGGGGGTCTGAACGTTCTTGGGGTATGACCGCCTGACAGGTGTTTCTTAGCTCCCGCATAGGTTGCCCTGTTTGGATCGGCACATGCACGATCCACACAAGCTGCGCCCCCGCGGCGCCCCGGCTGCCAGGCGCCGCTCCCTGCTCCTGGCCGTCGCCGCGTTCCTCGCCGTTGCCCTGATCGCCGGCGTCTACACCCTGGCACATGCGGTGCCGTCGCCGGGCCGGGCAATGCGGGCTTCGGTCGGAGCTGATGCCGGGGCAGGTGCCGGCGTCATTGACGCCAGCCTCGGCAGCGCCATCGAAACCATCATCGCCGCCAACAGCCAGTACCAGGTTGGGGTGGCGCTGATGGATACCGCTGGCGGCCAGCTGCATCAGTACGGCGTGGAGGAACCGTTCGAGGCAGCGAGTACGGCCAAGGTCCTGACCGCTGCGGCGTACTACCGTCTGGTCGAGGATGGCTCGGCCTAGCTTGACGATGAACTGGGCGCCTACACCTCGGGATTCCAGCTCCGGTCCATGATCCAGGACAGCAATAATGATTCCTGGAGCCTGCTCATGCAGGCCGTGGGGCTGGCCGGGCTTTCAGCCTATGCGGCCTCCCTCGATATCGCGTACGACCCTGAAGTAAACACGCTCTCCACCTCGGACATGGCCCACCTTCTGGCGGAACTCTCCGAAGGCCGGCTCCTGAACGCCGAACACACGGAACAGCTGTTGTCCTACATGCAGGACACCAACGTTGAGGACCTCATTCCGGCAGCCGTCCCGTCCGGTGTGACCGTGTTCCATAAGTACGGGCTCCTCGACGGCGAACTTCATGATGCCGCCATCCTCTCGACATCCGCAGCGAGCTTCGTGCTGGTGGTTTACACCAAAGGCGGGGGCTTGGATGACGTTCCACAGCGGACGGCACTGATCCACGACATCACCACGGCCGTGACCGCCGCCCTCTTCTGAGTCCGGACCAACGCGGGACAGCCGTTCCCGCCGCGGCCGCAGAAGGTACGCTGGAAGCGGGGGCTAAAACAGCCGAAGAGGGGCCAATGAACACGCGTTTTGAAGACCGCACCGATGCCGGTGAGCGGCTGGCGTCGGTGCTGACGCAGTTCCGCGAACGCCCCGATGCCATAGTGCTGGGACTCGCCCGTGGCGGCATTCCGGTGGCGGCCGCAGCCGCCAAGGCCCTGTATCTTCCCCTGGGTGCCGTCCTGGTCAGGAAGCTCGGGATTCCGGGCCACGATGAAACTGCGTTCGGTGCCCTGGCGTGGTCCGGGGGGCGCATCGTGCGGCTGCTCAACCGTCACCTGATCGACCAGGTCCTTGAGCACGGCGTCCGCCAGGAGTGGCTGGATGTGGTGGAGGCCCGTGAGCGTGCCGAGCTCCTCCGCCGGGCGGAAACATATCCGGCGATCAGCCACGATCTCACCGGCAAGACAGTCCTCCTGGTCGACGACGGGCTGGCCACCGGGGCCACGATGCGCGCGGCCGTGGAAGCGGTCCGGTCCTCCGGCGCAGGAACTGTAGTGGCCGCAGCCCCCGTCGGATCAGTGGAGGCCTACACCGCCGTGTCCCAGGTTTGCGATGCGGTTTTTTGCCTGCACCTGCCGGGTAAATTCCGCGCCGTGGGAAGCTTCTACCGGCATTTTGAGCAATTGACCGATGAGGATGCCATCAGTTTCCTGCGTACCTAGTCCCGCGCCTCTTGGGGCCGATGGCTCCGCAGCAGGGCGGCAGTTGCCACGCCGAGCACCAAAAGGCAGGCCGCGGCAACAACCGGCACCACAAATGCAGCAGTATAGCCCTGCGTCTGGGCGAGCTGTCCGGCGAGGAACGCTCCCAGCGCCGTGCCCGCCACGATCCCGCTGGCCAGCGCGGTCATTACCGTCCCGAGTCGCTCAGCCGGGCCAACCATGCCGCCGATGGTGAACACGGAAACCATGACGGGCCCCACCGGCAGGCCAAGGACCAGCAGCACCGCCACCATGCCGCCCAGCGAGTCCGGCACCAGCAGCAACAGCGCGAGGCCCGCCATCAGTGCTGCGCTGACCACCCAGCGGGCTACGGGTTTGAAGCTCCGGGGCCAGTAGGCAACCGACAGGGCGGCAGCGGCCGAGCTTAACCCCATGACGGCATAGAGCAGCCCGGCAAGCTCGGACGTGGCGAAACTGGCGGAAAAAGAACTGAGGGCCGTCTGGGTGGACCCGAAAAAGGTGCCCATGGCCACCATGGCCAGGACGGGCAGGGCCACGGCAGCCGGAATCCTCGCTGCGCGGGCGCCGCCGCCCCGTTTCAACGGCACCGCCTTCTGGGTGGGGTGCACGGCAAACGCGGGAACCAGGGTAAGGGTCATCACCACGGCCAGGGCGAGGGGCAGCCACGGGGCAACCAGGCTGGCGAGGATGCCCACCAGCGCCGGGCCGAGGACAAACGTCAGCTCATCGGCCGTGCCCTCGTAGGACAACGCGGTGTCCAGGTCGCGGCCATTGTCTTTGCCGTTGTTGCGGGAGGTTAGCGCAATCCAGCGGACGCGGGCCAGCGGGCCGACCTGCGGACACGTTGCCCCCGCGAGGAAGGCCGCCACAACCTGCGCGGCGGGAAGGGCCCCTTCGGCCGCCAGCCAGGCCGCACCGAGCAGGCCCAGGACGGCCAAGGCGTTGAGCACTGCGGCCACCAGGAGGACCGGCCGCTGCCCGTGACGGTCTGCCAGGGCACCGAAAGCCGGAGCGCCCAGGGCAGCGCCGATCCCCACGGCACCGGCTGCCAGGCCACCGGCAGCATAGGAGCCGCTGGCGGAGGTGACCAGGGTGAGCGTGCCCACTGTGAGCATGGCGAGAGGCAGCCGGGCAAACAGGCCGAGCGGGATGAAACTGCGGCCGGCGAGGTGCGGCAGCCTGGCGAAGCGGCCGGCGGGCGGTGCGGCCAAACCGGCGGCGGGAGCCAGGGCAGCAGGGGCGGCCGGAACGGTAGGGGCCGGATCAGTGGCGCTACCGCAGGCCGCCGGAGAACTCGATGCAGTTGGCGACGCGGGTGCTTCCGCTGAAGCTGACAGGGAAGACAGAGGTGTTGGGTTCAAGATTCCGGGCTCGTTCAGTCATGCGCATCGTCCCTCCTCCCGATGCACGCAACCCGGTAACCATCCGATTATATCCGGATCACACCAGCACTTCGGCGGCATCGGAGATCCGGAGCGTGGAGCCGTTCCTTCCCTTCAGGACCTGGAGCTGCGTCCCGATGCGCTGCTTCATCTCCCCCACATGGCTGACGAGGCCCACCACGCGTCCGCCGTCGCGAAGGCCTTCCAGCGCATCCATGACCTGTTCCAGCGACTGCTCATCCAGGCTTCCGAAGCCTTCATCGACAAAGAGCGTGTCGATCTGAATGCCGCCGGATTCCTGCTGGACGACATCCGCCAGACCCAGGGCGAGGGAAAGTGAGGCCATGAAGGATTCACCGCCGGAGAGTGTGGCAGTGTCGCGGCGGTGCCCGGTCCACTGGTCAACCACCTCCAGGCCCAGCCCCGACTTTGCGCCGCGGGCGGCCCTGGCATCGGAATGCTGGAGCAGGTAACGGCCGTCGCTCATGGCCACGAGGCGCTCCGAGGCCGCCAGCGCCACCTGTTCCAGCCTTGCCGCAAGGACGTAACTGTTGAGGCTCATACGGTAGGTGTTCTCGCCTCGGCCGGCGGCGGTCTCGGCGAGCGCCGTAAGCAGCCGGGCCTGTTCCCTCGGCTCCCGTGCCGAGTCTGCGAGCTGCCGGTACTCGCTGCCGATCGTGGCCAGCGACTCGACGCAGCGTGCTGCCATCGCGGCGGCAAGGTCGGCGTCGCGGGCTGCCTGGCTGGCCTGGGCAGCCGCGGCCTTGAACCCGGCCAGCAGTTCATCGTTGACTGCCGGGCCGGCAGCCGCTTCCTGCACGGCCAGCACCAGCTCCTCGGACGCGAACAGTTCGGCAATCCGTGCCTGTTCGTCGTAGCCCGCCCGGACCTCGGCCTGCAACGCCGCTGCCTCAGCGGCTGCCAGCAATTGCGCCCTGGCTTCTTCGGCTGTGCCGAAACCGGCATCCGGCAATGCCCGTTCCAGTTCGAGGTGAGCTTCCTCGGCGCGGGCTTTTGCCTTCTCCAGCTGGTTCCGCGCCTCCTCGGCTTTCTCAAGCGTGGCTGCCGCCTCCTGCAGTGACCGCAGCCGGCGCGCCAGGCTGGGATGGCTGCCCCGGAGGCCGGAGAGGGCCTGGTCCAGGGACGCCAGATTCTCCGCCACCTCCACCGCCGCAGTGGTCGCCTGGGCAAGTTCGGCCGCAGCGGCGTGCCTGGCGTCCTCCGCCGCGGCAATGCGGGCGGCCACCGCCTCCATCCGCTGCCGGAGCTCTGTCACTTGATTCACGGCATGCCGGGACTGGTCAGCGGCCTGGCGGGCCGCCGCCACAGCCGCAGCGGCCTCGCTCTCGGGGGTGTCCCCGCCCTGGCCGGCCAGCACGGCCACCAGCTGGTTTGCGTCGCCCAGCGCCGTCCGGTCCGCTGCCAGCTTGGCCTCAGCCTCCTCGTTCGTGTGCTGCGCGGCCTCTTCAGCCTGGCTGAGCCCCAGTGCCGAGGCTGCTGCTTTTGCGGGTGCCGGATGCTCCTCGCTGCCGCAGACAGGGCAGGGCTGACCTTCCGCCAGCTGGGCCGCGAGTTCGGCGGCAGCGTTCGCAAGCCTTTCCTCACGGAGGTCCAGCCAGCGGGCCTTCGTTTCCAGTTGGAACTCCCGGGATGCCGAGTGGCGCTGAGCGGCAAGAGCCTGCGCCTTGACGGCCGCTTGATGCCTCCCGACGATGTCCAGCAGCTCTTCGGCAGCCGCTGCTTCCTTCGCGTGCAGCACTGCGGCGGAGGCCAAAACCTCCAAGGGCTGCAGTCCGGCCGTCAGCTCAAACTGCTCTGCGCGCAGGTTTCCAAGGAGCTCGCCCAGCTCAGCGTCGGTACGGCTGAGCTGCTGCTGCTGCGTGTCCAGGGACGTTCGCCTGGCGGCCAGCGAATGGAGGCGCTCCTCGTCCGGCAAACGCGCCTCAACCACTGCCAACAGTGACCGGATCCGGTTGAGCTCGCCCGCCACGTCGAGGGCCGCAGCGCCGTCCGCAACACCGTCCGCATCCATGGCGCTGAGGTCGAGCTGACCCAGTTCAGGGTCCTCGTCCGCGGCCAGCCGCAGGAGCGTGATGGCAGCTTCCAGAGCCCCCGCGGCATGCCGGACCTGGGTTTCACTGGACCTGACAGCCTGCAGCTGCCCGGTGAGTACCTCGGCACCGCGATGCCGCTCGAGCCTCGCGGCCTTCATTTCGAGGCCGGGCAGCTCCCCCTCGACAGCGGCCTTCCTTTCCCTGGCTGCGGCGAGCCGGCGCTGGCGATCGTGCCGGGCTGTCTCCGTTTCGAGCCGGGCTGACGCGAGTTCACTTGCTGCTGCCGCTGCCTCGGCGGCTGCAGTTAGCCCTGCGGCGCGACGGGCAACCGCCGCTTGGAGCCAGCCGATCCGGGCGCCTGGCTCCTCCGGAGCGGGTTCTCCGCCCCGCGGCTCCGGGGCTACGTGGTCGGCCGCCGCAGTTTCGGTGACCGAACCATCGGCCAGTGACGAAGCTTCGCTCTCCGCCCGGGATGCGAGCAACTCAAGGTCCCCGTTGAGCTTCGCGACATCGTTCCGCGCGGCCAGCGCCCGGGCACTCAGTTCCTGCTCCAGCGCTTCGAACCGCTGGGTCCCAAAAAGCTTTTGCAGCAGTTCAAGGCGATCACTCGCCTTGGACCTGAGGAAGGCGGCGAAGTCGCCTTGGGGCAGCATGACCACCCTGGTGAACTGCTCCCGGTCCATGCCCAACAGTGCCGTGATCTCGGCACCGGCTTCGTCATTACGCCCGGACCTGTCCGTCCACGCCCCGGCGATCCGTTCCCGCAACAATGTTTTGGCCTGCTGGGTAGTGAAGCCGTTCTTGCCGCGGGTGCTCGGTTTGTCCCATGCAGGTGACCTGGTCACTTCAAAATGCCGCCCCTGCGCGGAAAACTCGCACGTGACCGCGGGCTCCAGTGAAGGCTCGGCATGGTCACTGCGGAGCCTTTTGGCGTCCTGGCGGGCGCCCGGAACTGATCCGTACAGCGCAAAGCAGACCGCGTCCAGGACGCTGGTCTTGCCGGCCCCGGTGGGTCCGTTGAGGAGGAACAGGCCGTGGGCACTGAGCCTGTCAAAATCGATTTCCTCGGTGCCGGCAAACGGGCCGAACGCGGCGATGGAAAGGCGGTGAATCCTCACAGCGATGCCTCCCGGAGCCGCACATTGTCCAGCGCCGCGGTGAGCGCCAACTGCTCGGCCTCATCGGCGTCACGGCCGCGGACGTGGTCCAGGAAGCCGCAGCAGACGGCGAGGTCGTCCCGGGCCTCGGCAAGCCGGGTGCTGTAGTTTGCCGACGCCCTGGCGGTGCCGCCCTGCGGATCAAAACCCAGGACCAGGGTGTCCGGAAAGCGTGCCCGCAACCGCTCCATGGCCTGCCGGGGGCGCTGCGCGTCGGTCAGCGTGATCTGGCAGTAAGCGTCCTCGGCCCAGGTGTGATCCCCGGACTCAAGAAGTTCGTCGATGCTGCCGCGCAGGACAGCCAGCTTCCGCGGGGCCTCCCACGACAGTTCCGAGATGCCGGTGACGCCGTCCGGGCCGACGTCGATAATCCAGCTTCCCTTGACATGGTTGGCCTCGGAGAACGAGTAGGCCAGGGGCGAACCCGAATACCTGACTGTTGGGGACAAGGTCTGGCGTCCGTGCAGGTGGCCCAAAGCCGTGTAACTGAAGTCATCGAACAGATCCAGCGGGACCGCGCCCACTCCCCCGATGCTGAGGTCCCGCTCGCTGTCCGAGCTGATACCGCCACTGGCGAACGTATGGGCGAGGACCACCGAGTGGACCGGTCCCTGTGCGCTGCGCCGGGCCAGGTCCGCCCGGATTCGGTCTGTAGCGGCGCGCGTGACAGCAAAATGGCTGGCCGGCTCGGCACCGAGCTGATCCGCAACGAGCCGCGGCTCCAGCCACGGAATGCCGTAGATGGCCAGAACGGCGCCCTGAGTATCACCGTCCGGTTCCAAAGGCAGGATCAGGGGCTGGTCCAGGTCAGCCAGCCTGGTCCGCAGATGCACGCCGCCGCGTTCAAGCAGGCGGGAGGCGAAACCCAGCCGGATGGCGGAGTCGTGGTTGCCGCTGGTCAGGACCACAGTGGCGCCGGCCCCGCTCAGCCGGACCAGGGCGTCATCCAGCAGGCCCACAACGTCCACGCCGGGCAGTGCGCGGTCATAGACATCACCGGCGATCAGGACAACGTCAATCCCCTGCGCCGAGACAGCTGTGACGAGCTGATCGACGAATGCCCGCTGGGCGTCCAGCATTCCGACGCCGTGGAAGGACCGGCCCAAATGCCAGTCCGATGTGTGCAATAACCGCATATTCCTACGCTATCGGCTGCCACCGACAGTTTTGGCAACCGCCGCAGCAGACTGTCTCTGAGGGCTCCGCTGACGGGTCCGCGCCAGAGCTCCTAGCCGCGCTTTCCGTCGAAGAATTCCTGGGCCTCGTCCCGGCGGCCCCGGCTCTGCGCGGGGGCGGCAACAGGACCCTCGGCGTCGGAGAATTCAAGGTCGCGGGCCTCGGCGTCGGCAGCGTCAGCATCGTCAGGACCGGCAGCATCAAGGGCGTCGCTGTCAGCCACCGCAGCGGCCGGAGCATCCCCTGCGGCGAAACCGCGGAAAACCAGGCCGGCGATCCCGGCACCCACAAGCGGCGCAACCCAGAACAGCCACAGCTGCTCAAGGGACCAGCTGGAGCTGAACACTGCGGAGGCGGTGGCCCGGGCCGGGTTGAAGGGGGCGTTGCCCACGGACAGGCCAAGCTGCAGCAACACCGCAAAGGCCAGGCCCACGGCAACGGCTGCGGCCGGTTTGTTGAGGTTATTGCGGGCCGTCGTGCCCAGGAACACGGCCACCAGGATGGCCGCTCCGAGTACTTCGAGCAGGAGGACGGCGGCCATGGGCGCCTGGATGATCGAGTGCTCACCAAAGCCGGCAGTCACGGTGTCGAACGCGGTCCTGCTGTCCTGGATGCCCGGCAAGGTACGAAGGATGCCAAACAGCGCCAGGGCGCCGAGCATCGCCCCCACCAGCTGGGCGGCGATGTACGCTGCCGCGTCGACGGGGCGGATCCGCCCCGCGACGGCGTGACCCACCGTCACGGCCGGGTTGAAATGGCCGCCTGAGACGTACCCAAAGGCGAGCATGGCCGCCGTCACGGCGAGGCCGGCTGCGAGCGCTGCGGGCAGCGGGCTGGACTGCGGAATGGAGAACAGCGGCACGCCCAGGCCGGCCACCACGATGAAGAGGCTGCCGAAAGCTTCCGCGGACAGCCTGGCGACCAGCCCGGGCCGGGCATCGGCACTGTTGCCTGCTGCCGGCCCGGAGGCGGAATCATGGTGGACGGGAACAGGCGTGGTCATGGCGTGGAGTCCTAATCGTTGGGGGCGTCGGTTCGCGGCGAAGTCTCGCTGCCGCGGGGAGTTACCGCCTCGGCCTCTGCATTGTGCCAAGGATTTCTGGGCATTGGCTGAGTCTGAGCTTAGTGGATGGACCGTCGGCGCCGGGGGCATTCAGCTTACAGGGCACGGTAAATTGGCTTCCATGAGCATTGATCCGGGCGCCGGCGCGCCCTCGCTGAAGTCCCGCATCCACGGCTGCCTGCTGGGCGGTGCACTGGGAGACTCGCTGGGTTACGCCGTGGAGTTTGACTCCATCGAAGCGATCCGCGGCCGCTTCGGCCCCGCCGGCGTGACGGATCTTGCCATGCTCCGCGGCGGAAGCCATTTTTCGGACGACACCCAAATGACGCTGTACACGGTGGACGGCCTGGTGGAAGCACTGGAGTGGGCCAACGACGGCGTGGGGGCCGATGTCAACGCCTGCCTGTGGCTGGCGTACCTGCGGTGGCTGGATACCCAGGACGTGCCGGTGCCCTCGTCCGCGCCGATGCAGCCGAAGCGCTGGATCGACGGCAACGAGGTCCTCCGGCACCGCCGTGCGCCCGGCAACGCCTGCATCAGCGGGCTGTCCGGCGGCGAGATGGGAACGGTGTACCGGCCGGTGAACCCGGACTCGAAGGGCTGCGGTACCGTGATGCGCTCAGCGCCCTTCGGCCTGATTCCGCACATAAGGCCCGACGCCGTCTATAAGCTGAGTGCCGATGCCGCCTCCCTGACCCACGGCCATCCGTCCGCGCGGCAGAGTGCCGGGAGTTTCAGCCTCCTCATCCACCGCCTCGTGTCCGGGGAGAGCCTGCAGGGTGCCGCGGCAGCGGTGCTGGCGGAGGCCCGCGGCGTGAAGGATGTGGCCGCCGAACTTCCGGAGCGCCTCGAAGCGGCCATCCGGTGGGCGGAGTCCGGGGTGCTCACGCCCGAGGAACTGGTGCGGGAACTGGGCGAGGGCTGGGTCGCGGAGGAAGCGTTCGCCGTCGGGCTTTATGCGGTCCTGGCCACCGCGCCCGCCGGAAGCTCCGCGGCACAGCCCGCGGACCATTTCCGGGCGGCCATCTCACTGGCAGTGAACCACAGCGGGGACAGCGATTCCACCGGTTCCATTGCCGGCAACATCCTCGGCGCCTATTACGGCGAGGCCGCCCTGCCCGGGGAATGGCTCGAAGCGCTCGAGGCACCTGAGGTCATCCGCGGCATGGCCGATCTGCTGGTGGGGGTCACGACCGCCTGAGCGCCAGGTTATTGCAGGCCTCGCAAACATCTTCCGGGATCAGGCCGCGGCGCTGCAGGAATCCGAAGATCACACAGCCCAGGCAAAAGCCGGCGAAAGCCTCAAGGGAGGCAGCCGCGATCAGCACCGCCAGCACAATCCAGGCGGCGGGGGCGGCGCCGGCGGCGAACAGGATCAGCGCCGCAGTGGACACCGCAGTGCCGATGCCCTGCGCAAAACGCTTGGGTGGCCCGGGCACCAGGCGGGCCCGGCCCAGCCGCGGCGCGAGGACCTTCACGGACAGCAGGGCCAGCGGCGAAAAACGCGGGCCGAAGAGCACCCTCAGCCAGAACCCGGCAGCGACCAGGACGAGCCCCCAGCCGGAACCCGTCAGCAACGTGACACCGGCGAGGAACACCACCAGGCCTGCGGTAGTCCGGGCCGCGTACTCATTGACGGGATTGGGGAAGGCAAACACGGCGGACCAGTTGATACCGCGTCGTGAACCGCTCATCAGTTTGCTCATCCTGCAAGGCTAGAATCCGGCAGGACGGCTGGAAAGATTTGTTGCGCCGCATGAACAGGGCGGGTGTCTTGAGACGGCGCGCCTTTAGACGGCCGCAGCGCCGGCGTAGCCGCCCACCATCTGCAGGAACTCCCCTTCCGAGAGCACCTCGATGGGCTGGCCCCGGTCATGCAGCTCCAGGACCCGCCGCGCCTTGCCCGTGAGCCGACCGGACCTCAGGTCCGAGGCCACAAACCCGTCGCCCACCACCAGCACGGTTGTGCGTGCGGTCACGCGGCTTTCCGGCCGGGCACCCAGCTCGGCCGAACGCACTTTGGCCTCAGGCCGGGCCATGGCCAGCTGGCCGGTGAAGACCACCGTCTGGCCGTACAGCGGGTGGGACTGCTCGGCGTCGGCGTTGGGGAGGGGGTTGGCTCCCTCTTCCGGCCAGCCCGCCATAAAGGGACGCACAGGCGCCCCAGCGCCGCCCGCGGCGGCCGAGAGGGCGGCGAGGCTGGCTTTGGACAGGAGGTCCCTGGCCGGGTCGAAGGCGTCCTGGCGCGGCAGTTCCAAGCCCAGTGAGAGGTACAGTTCGGCAATGCTGTTGGCGTTGTTCCGGGCAGCGATGTCGATCAGGATGCCGGCGCACGCGCGGGCATCCTCGGCGGCATCGTGGTGGTTGACCAGCGGCACGCCGGCTTCCTCGGCCGCGAACGGCAGGGAATTGGACACCAGGGAATAACAGCGCCGGGACAGCATCACCGTGCAGACATAGTCGTAGGCGGGTCCGGGCAGGCCCGAGACTTCGAGCCCGGACCGGATCACGCCAAGGTCGAAGGCGGCGTTGTGGGCCGCCAGGACGTCGCCGCCAATGAAGGCGCCAATCTCGGGGAACAATTCGCCGAAGCGGGGCAGCCCGGCCACGTCCTCGGAACGGATGCCGTGGATGCGGACATTGTGGTATTCAAAGTGGTCGTGGTTGGCCGGTGGCCGCATCAGCCAGGACGCCTCGTCCACAACACGGCCGCCACGTACCTTCGTCAGCCCCACCGCGCACGGCGAGCCCCGGAAGCCGTTCGCAGTTTCGAAGTCGATCGCCGTAAAGTCCAGTCCCACGGCCCACACTTTACCGCCGGACCGGGCCGTTCCCGTGTCACCCGGACGGCCCTGTCGCGGATATCACGTGGCTGCCGGGAGCGCCGTCACCCCTGTCAAGTACCCTAGGGAGGTGAACTTTCATGCAATCACCGACCTTGCCGTGCCCATGCTGGGCGGCGCAGGACCCATCCAGCCGCAGCTGGCTTCATTCCTGCCCGACTGGCTGAACCCCGACGTCTTCCTGCGGGACTCCCCGCTCGGACCGTGGGTCGTCCTGGTGGTCTGCGCCATAGTCTTCTCCGAAACCGGCCTGCTGGTGGGCTTCTTTCTGCCCGGCGACTCCATGCTGTTCACCGCCGGCCTGCTCGTGGCCACCGGCGCCATCAACTTCAACCTGTGGGCCATGTGCGGGCTGATCATCGTGGCGGCCATCCTGGGCAACCAGACCGGTTACCTCATCGGGTCCAAGGCCGGACCCGCGATCTTCAACAAGCCCGACTCCAGGCTGTTCAAACGCGAGAATGTGGAGAGCGCCCACGCGTTCTTCGAGAAGCACGGCGGCAAAGCGCTGATCCTGGCCCGCTTCGTCCCCATCATCCGGACCTTCGTTCCTGTCATCGTGGGCGTGGCCCAGATGGATAAGCGCAAGTTCTTCCTCTACAACGTCATCGGGGCGGTGCTGTGGGGCGGTGGCGTCACGCTGCTGGGCGCCTGGCTGGGCCAGTTCAGCTGGGTCGGCAACAACATCGACATCATCTTCATTGCCATCGTGCTCGTCTCCGTGATCCCGATCGGCATCGAGGTTCTCCGGGGCATGTCAGCGAAGCGCCAGGCGGCCCACTTCGGCACGGACGCCGTGGACGAATTCATCGAGGAGCACGAGCCCCAGGAGGAGCGCAAGACCAACCTGGACTAGGCCCGGCACAATCTGCGTACCAGCTCCGCGGGATAACGAAGGGAGCCACACTTGTGTGGCTCCCTTCGTCGTCCCGTGCGGGGAGCGGCCGGGCCGCTACTGCCGCGCCAGGGCCTCAACGATGGCCGGCAGGAGCGCCCGGAAGGCCTTGCCCCGGTGGCTGATGGCGTTTTTCTCTTCCGGCAGGAGCTCGGCGCAGCTGCGGTCCTCGCCAACGGGCTGCAGCACGGGGTCGTAACCGAAGCCGCCCTCGCCCCGTGGTTCGCGCAGCAGGAAACCCTCCAGCTGGCCGTACTCCACCACTTCCTGGCCGGCGCCGTCCGGGGACGGAACAGCCAGCGCGGCCGCGCAGACGAACGCCGCACCGCGGTGCGGGTCCGGCACATCAGAGAGCTGGTCCAGCAGGAGCCTGAGGTTGGCGGCGTCGTCGCCGTGCCGCCCGGCCCACCGTGCCGAAAAAATTCCCGGTGCCCCGCCCAGGACATCCACGGCCAGGCCGGAATCGTCGGCAATGGCCACCAGCCCGGTGGCCGCCGCTACGGCCCTGGCCTTCAGGAGGGAATTTTCGGCGAACGTCACGCCGGTTTCGGCGACGTCCGGGGCACCGGCTGCGGCGGCGTCCACCACCTGGGTGTCGACGTCGAGCCCTGGCACCTGCCCGCGCAGGAGTTCGCGGAGCTCCCGGAGTTTGCCCTTGTTGTGGGTGGCGAGCACCAGCCGCGGCACCATGCCTTCGGGCACCGATCCGTCAGGCCCTGTCTGCTCCGGAAGGGAGCCGCCGGGGGCCGCCACGCTCACAGGGAGTCCGCGAGGGTTTCGCGCTGGATCGCCGCCAGTTGGGTGGTGCCCAGCAGGGCGAGGTCCAGCAGCTGGTTGAGTTCGTCGCGGTCGAAAGGCGCTCCCTCGGCGGTGCCCTGGACCTCGACGAACTTCCCGGACCCGGTGACCACCACGTTCATGTCCGTTTCGGCGCGGACGTCCTCAACGTAGGGCAAGTCCAGCATGGGCACGCCATCGATGATGCCCACGGAGACGGCCGCGATGGTGTCCACGAGGGGCTGGGCGTTTTTGGCGATGAGCTTGTTGTCGCGGGCGAAGCGGATGGCGTCGGCCAGGGCCACGTAGGCGCCGGTGATGGCCGCGGTTCGGGTTCCGCCGTCGGCCTGGAGAACGTCACAGTCCAGCACGATGGTGTTTTCGCCCAGGGCCTTGGTGTCGATGATGGACCGCAGCGACCGGCCGATGAGGCGGGAGATTTCGTGGGTCCGGCCGCCGATCTTGCCCTTGACCGACTCGCGGTCCGAACGGGTGTTGGTGGCCCTCGGCAGCATCGCGTACTCGGCCGTCACCCAGCCGCGGCCTTCGCCCTTGAGCCAGCGGGGCACGCCTGCCGTCAGCGAAGCCGTGCACAGGACCCGGGTGTTGCCGAACTCGATGAGGGCCGATCCCTCGGCCTGCTTGGACCATCCGCGGGTGATGCTGATGGGGCGGAGCTGGTCGGGGGCGCGGCCATCGGCGCGCACTACGGGCACTGCAGTTGCTTCAGAAGTCATGCCTTTAGCTTATCGACTCGCAGCAGAACCACCGGCCCCCCCGGCCACCGCACAGAACCTCAGATCGTGTAGTGCACCCCGGCCACAGCCACTGCCACGTGCTGTCCGAACACTTCCTTCGCTTCGGCCATGACCGTGCTGGGTGAAGTCCACACCGGAATGTGCGTGAGCAGGAGCCTGCGTGCCCCGGCAGCGGCGGCTGCTTCGCCCGCGCGTTTGCCGGTCAGGTGAACGTCCTTGATGGCGTCGTCGCGGCCTTCTTCAAAGGCGGCTTCGCACAGGAACAGGTCCGCGTCCTTGGCGGCCTCCTCCAGGCCGGTGCAGGAGTCGGTGTCCCCCGAATACGTCAGGACGCGGCTGACCAGGTTGCCTTCCTTATCCGGTTCGGTGACGTCCACGCGAAGCGCGTAGGCCTCCTCCACCGGATGGTTGACTCCGAACGGCGTTACCGTGAAGGGGCCCACCGTGACGGGCCCGCGTTCAGTCCAGTTGGTGAAGTCGAATTCCTCATGCATGCCCGGGTCCAGTTCGAGCCCGTAGGCGGTGGCCATCCTGTCCGCCGTGGCAGCGGGACCCCACACCGGGATCCGCCCGCGGCCCCAGCCGCCGGGCTTCCAGCGGACGGCCACGTGCAGTCCGCAAAGGTCCATGCAGTGGTCGGGGTGCAGGTGGGTGAGGAAAATCGCATCGATGTCCTCCAGGTCGGTGTAGCGCTGGATGGCGCCGAGGGCTCCACTGCCCAGATCCATCACGATCTTCCAGGTGCGCTCACCGTCATGGGCGGTCAGGAGGTAGCACGACGCCGGCGAACCGGGGCCGGGAAAGGATCCCGTGCAGCCCACGATGGTCAGTTTCACTGCGCAGGACCTCCGGCCCGCAGCCCGCCCACGAAGTTGGACACCCGCTGCCCGGCGCCGCCGAAGCGGGTACCGGCCTGCTGGGCGGCCTCGATCATCTCCGGGGTGATGCGGGCCAGGCTGCCAGTGGGGTATTGGGCGGCAACATGGTCCACGTGCTTGACGGAGAGGACCTCCGGGCCCAGGAATCTGCGGGCCAGGGTTTCGAACTGGGCTGCGTCGCCGGTGGCGATGAAGTGATGTTCCGGCGGGGCGGCGGTGGTTCGCTGCAGGTTGTGGTTGGCGAGCGCCCGGTACACGTCCTTGGCCGTCTCCTCTGCGCTGGACACCAGGGTCACGGCATCGCCCATCACAAAGGAAATCACGCCCGTCAGGAGCGGGTAGTGCGTGCAGCCGAGGACCACGGTGTCAACGCCGGCGGCCTTCAGCGGCGCGAGGTATTCTTCGGCCACGGCAAGGAGTTCGGGACCGGTGGTGATGCCGGCCTCCACGTAGCTGACAAACGCGGGGCAGGCCACGGAGGTGATGGCAAGGTCCGGCGCAGCGGCAAAGGTGTCCTCGTAGGCTCGGGAACCTACCGTGGCGGAGGTTCCGATCACGCCGACGCGGCCGCTGCGGGTGGCGGCTACCGCCCGCCGAACCGCGGGCTGGATCACTTCGATGACGGGGATGCCGTACTTGGCGGTGTACCGCTCACGGGCGTCCCTGAGGACGGCGGCCGACGCCGAGTTGCAGGCGATGGTGAGCAGTTTGACGCCGGAGTCCACCAGTTCGTCCATCACACCCAGGGCGTTCGCGCGGACTTCGGCGATGGGCAGCGGCCCGTATGGCCCGTTGGCCGTGTCCCCCACATAGAGGATGGACTCGTTGGGAAGCTGGTCGATGATGGCCCGCGCCACCGTCAGCCCCCCGACGCCCGAATCAAAGATGCCAAGGGGGCGGGATCCCATCAGGCCGGCGCTGTTGCTGGCTGCGGACTCGCGTGCTGCTGCGTCGGACGGATCCATGCTCGAGGGTGTTGTCATGATTATTCGAGGATAGGTCTTCCCTGCGGTCGCAGCCATCACATTGTGGCGGCGCACTCATGTCGAATATGTCACAGTGCGGCCGCGCCAGCCGGATCCACAGACTGCAGGCGTGCAGGTCAGGCGCGCGAATCCAATGACTGGAGCATGGCCTGGACCAGTGACTCCTGGAGCCAGGTTGTGAAGTTGTAGACGAGGGCGAGATAGCTTTCCACGTCTTCCGCCTGCGACCAGTCCTGCATCAGGTGCACGTGCTCCGCGTCTTCCTCGTCCCTGATGTCCAGGCGCTCCGCCAGCACCAGGCGGACATCGTTGAGCGCCATGGACCAGTGCCTGGCACCGTCTGCGCCAAGCACGATTTCGTCCTTGTCCAGGTCGAGGGCGGCAGCCCGCAGCGCGCCGATCTTCGTTTCCCGCAGCGAGCGCTCGGTGAGTTGGCGGAACTCCAGGGACGCGCCGTCGTCGTCCTTCATGACGTTGGGCAGGAGCCGCTTGACCGCACGGTCCGTGGGTTCCTGGACGTCCATGTCCAGCCCGATCAGGGCCGCCAGCGGATCCTGGCTGGTGTGCTCGGCCGGCTCGAGCATGGAGATGACGTCGTCGATCAGGCTGCGCAGCAGCTCCCGCTCTGCGGGCTCCAGGAATCCGGTGATGCCTTTGAGTCCGTATTTGAATGCCTTAGCCACGTTTCCCCTTGCCCTGCCCGGATCCGCCCGATTTCCCCGGATTTTTGGAGTTTCCGCCGTTGCCGCCGGTGGCCTTCTCTACAGTGGCCCACAGCCCGAAGCCGTGCATTGCCACGGCATGGCGTTCCACCTGCTCCTTGCTGCCATGGGCCACAATGGAGCGGCCTTTCTTGTGGACCTCCATCATGAGCTTGTTGGCCTTGGTCTCGGAGTAGCCGAAGTAACTCTGAAAGACGTAGCTGACGTAGCTCATCAGGTTGACGGGATCATTCCAGATCACCAGGTTCCAGGGGATGTCCGGCGCGGTCAGGGAGTCTGTGGACGACTCTGTACCGGTCCGGGTGCCCTCCCGTGTAACGGGGCCGGGCGCAACGCTTAAGCTCATCTGTCCATTCTATGGGGAGCATGGGCCCACACCGGCGAGGGCCCCGCGGCGAAGCGAAGCAAGACGTGGGAGCCGGTGGGTGGGCCCACGCCGGCGAGGGGCCCGCGGCGAAGCGAAGCAAGACGTGGGAGCCGGTGGGTGGGCCCACACCGGCGAGGGGCCCGCGGCGAAGCGAAGCAAGACGTGGGAGCCGGTGGATGGGCCCACACCGGCGAGGGCCCCGCGGCGAAGCGAAGCAAGACGTGGGAGCCGGTGGGGACTAGAGTGAATTTCGTGAGTACCTCTGCCGGCTGGGACCATCCCCGCACGTCCCTGTACACAGACCACTACGAATTGACCATGCTGCAGGCATCGCTCCATTCGGGCGCCGCGCACCGCCGGTCGGTTTTCGAAGCCTTCGCGCGGCGGCTGCCGGACGGCCGGCGCTACGGGATTGTCGGGGGCACCGGGCGGCTCCTGGAAGGCCTCGCCGACTTCCGCTTCGGGGAAGCTGAACTCGACTTCCTGGGCCGCACCGGCGTGGTCAACAAGGAGACCCTGGACTACCTGGCGAATTACCGGTTCAGCGGCGACATCTGGGGCTACCCGGAGGGCGAGGCGTACTTCCCCAACTCCCCCATCCTCATTGTGGAATCCACGTTCGCCGAGGCCTGCATGCTGGAAACCTATGTGCTTTCCGTGCTGAACCACGACTCCGCCATCGCCTCGGCCGCGTCCCGGATGATCACGGCGGCCGGCGGCCGGCCCTGCATCGAGATGGGCTCCCGGCGCACGCATGAGGAGTCGGCAGCGGCGGCGGCCCGTGCCGCCGTGATCGCCGGGTTCCACAGCACCTCCAACCTCGAGGCCGGCATCCGTTACGGCATCAAGACCGTGGGTACCGCCGCCCATTCCTTCACGCTGCTCCACGACACAGAGCGCGATGCCTTTGAGGCGCAGATCGCGTCGCTGGGGGTGGGAACCTCGCTGCTCGTGGACACCTACGACGTCGAAGCGGCCGTACGTACCGCCGTCGAGATTGCGGGTCCCAAACTGGGCGGCGTCCGGCTGGACTCCGGCGACCTCGTGGCCCAGGCTTCCTGGGTCCGGCAACTGCTCGACCAGCTCGGCAATGAACATACCCGGATCATGGTCACCTCGGACCTGGACGAGTTCGCCATCGCTGCGCTGCAGTCCGCCCCTGTCGATTCGTACGGGGTGGGCACGTCGCTGGTGACGGGTTCCGGCGCACCCACTGCCAGCATGGTCTACAAGCTGGTGAGCCGGACGGATGACGCCGGGAACTTCGTCTCCGTGGCCAAGGCGGCCAAGAACAAGACCAGCATGGGCGGCCGGAAATATGCTCTGCGCAAGCTCAATGAGCGCGGCATTGCCACCCAGGAAATTGTGGGCATCGGGCACCGGCCCGAGGATGACGGCAACGACCGGTCTCTGCTGCAGCAGTTCGTGAAGAACGGCGAATTACTGCCCGGCTGGACGGGCGCCGAGGGCGTGGTCCGGGCCACGCAACGGCACGCCGACACCATGGCCGAACTGCCGCCGGTGGTCAACCGCCTGCAGCGCGGGGAGCCCGCCATCCCCACCGTCTATGAAGAAAACTGAGGAGTATCAATGTCCCGCGCCCTGATCATCGTTGACGTGCAGAACGACTTCTGCGAGGGCGGCTCCCTCCCCGTGGCCGGCGGCGCTGACGTGGCCGGGGCCATCAGCGAATACGTGGATGCCCACCACGGCGAATTCGACCACATCGTGGCCACCCAGGACTGGCACATCGATCCGGGCGCGCACTTCTCCGAGACGCCCGACTTCAAGGACAGCTGGCCGCCGCACTGCGTGGCCGGTACCCGCGGCGCCGAGCTCCACCCGGATCTGGACACCGAGTACATTCAGGCCTATTTCCAGAAGGGCCAGTTTACGGCGGCCTATTCCGGCTTCGAGGGCCTGCTTGCTCCCGAGGATGCCGTGCCCACCGGTGACCGGCAGCCGGGCTCCCTGCCCGCGGACGCCGACGCTTTCGCGCCTGCAGATGATGCGATCGGACTGGACGACTGGCTGCAGAGCCACGATGTGGAGGACGTGGTGGTGGTGGGAATTGCCACGGACTACTGCGTGATGGCCACTGCCCTGGATGCGGTCCAGGCAGGCTACTCGGTGACGGTCCTGCGGTCGCTGACCGCGGGGATTGCGGAGGACCTTGACGACGCCGTGGCCGAAATGGAACTCGGCGGCGTGGACGTGGCCTGACGCCGGCGCCGCTGCGGGACCGTTCTCACCGCTGGCGGGCTTAACCGCGGGAGTGGCCCGGTGCTGTTGCACCGGGCCACTCCCGTTTAAAGCTCTGAGTCACTGCTACTTTCGGCCGATGAACCAGTCCTGCAGCTTCCGCAGCCGTGACTGCAGCTGCTCCTCGTTGGCCTGGGCCACGGGCGGTCCGCCGCAGACGGTGCGCAGCTTGGTGTGCACCACCCCGTGCGGGGTGCCGGTCCTGGCAGCCCAGGCCGCCACGTTTTTGGCCAGCTCGTTGCGCAGGTCCATCAGCATCCGGTGGTCCGGGATGGCCGGTGCGGCGGCGGCAGGTTCAGCAGCGGGCGTGCGCCGGTTCTTCCGGTTGAGCTGATCGTGCTGGCGCTGGCGCAGCAGGGTACCCACCTGCTCGGCGTCGAGGAGGCCCGGGATGCCCAGGAAGTCCAGTTCATCCTCGGAACCTACCTCGCCTCCGGTGCCGAACTCGCCGCCGTCGAACAATACGCGGTCGAAGGAGGCCTGCGAATCGAGGGCCTCGAACTTGCCCTTCGTGAGGCTGTCCGAGGCTTTGTCCTCACGGTTGGCCTCGGCCATCAGGGAGTCCTCGGGACTGAACAGGCCGTCGCTGTCTTCTTTTTCGGGGCGGTCCAGCGCGTGGTCCCGCTCCATCTCCATGGAGTTCGCCAGCGCCATCAGCATCGGCACGGACGGCAGGAACACGGATGCCGTCTCGCCCCGCTTCCGGGCACGCACAAAACGGCCCACGGCCTGGGCGAAGAACAGCGGTGTGGAGATGGACGTGGCGTAGACGCCCACGGAGAGCCGGGGAACGTCCACGCCTTCGGACACCATCCGGACGGCAACCATCCAGCGTTTCTCGCTGGCGGTGAACTCCTCGATCTTCTCTGAGGCCTTGGCGTCGTCGGAAAGAATCACGGTGGGTGATTCGCCGGTGATGCGCTTCAGCTGCCCGGCGTAGGCCCTGGCGTCCTCGTGGTCGGTGGCGATGACCAGTCCGCCGGCGTCCGGAACCGAACGCCTCACCTCGCTCAGGCGCTTGTCCGCCCCGGCCAGGACCGCGGGGATCCATTCGCCGGTGGGATTCAACGCCGTCCGCCAGGCATGGGCGGTGATGTCCTTGGTGACAGCCGCTTCGCCGAGGGAAGCTGCCATCTCTTCGCCGGCGCTGGTACGCCACCGCATCTGGCCCGAGTAGGCCATGAACATGACCGGCCGCACCACGTGGTCACGCAGGGCGTTGCCGTAGCCGTAGGTGTAGTCCGCTTTGGACCTGCGGATGCCGTCGCGGTCCTCCGCGTACTCCACGAAGGGAATGGGCGAGGTATCGGAGCGGAACGGGGTTCCCGTCAGGGACAGCCGGCGGGCCGCGGGGTCGAACGCCTCACGCAGGCCGTCGCCCCAGGACAGGGCCTCCCCGCCGTGGTGGATTTCGTCCAGGATCACCAGGGTGCGGGCCGCCTCGGTCTTGGCGCGGTGCAGCATGGGTTTGCTGGCCACCTGGGCGTAGGTGACGGCCACGCCAATGAAGCCGCGGCCGTGCTGGCCGTCGGAATTTTTAAAGTTCGGGTCAATGGCGATGCCCACCTTGGCGGCGGCATCGGCCCACTGACGCTTCAGGTGGTCCGTCGGCGCCACGATGGTGACGCGGTTGACCGTCCCGGATTCAATCAGCATGGACGCCACGCGCAGGGCGAAGGTGGTCTTACCGGCGCCGGGGGTGGCTACCGCGAGGAAGTCGCGGGGGCCGGTGGTGAAGTACAGGTCGAGGGCTTGCTGCTGCCAGGCACGGAGTTTCGGGGCGGTTCCCCAGGCTGCACGTTCCGGGTAAGCCGGAGGCAGGGTGGGGCCGCCAAAGAGCGTCTCCGTCACTACTTGTTGTTGCCTGAGTCCCCTCCGGGACCCTTGCCGCCGTCGTTGCCCGGGCGGAGGCCTTCATAAACCTCTTTGCACATGGGGCAGACCGGGAACTTCTGCGGGTCCCGGCCCGGCGTCCACACCTTGCCGCACAGGGCAATGACGGGATCGCCCGTCAGCGCGGACTCCATGATCTTTTCCTTGCGCACGTAGTGCGAGAAGCGTTCCCGGTCACCGGGCTCCACTTCCTGGCGCAGCTCTTCGCGCTCAATGGTGGCCGTGGACGTTCCAGCCCCGGAAAGCTCGCGCATCGGGTCGTTTTCGAGAGGGTCCGTCATGCTAGTCATGGCATCCATCTTAGCGTCCCGGGGCAGTGCGCGTTCGACGCCGGCGGTGCCGTTTTGCCCGTTCCGCACCTGCCGCCGTCGGGCGTTTCCCTGAATCGGCGCGTGCGCGGCGGCAGAATGTGGCAAGTGTTACAGGCCCTGCCAGGCAGGCTTGTGGTCGTACGTATGCCGGTAGAAGTCGGCGAGCCTCAGCGACGACGCCGCGGCCTCATCCACGAGGACGGTGGCGTGCGGGTGGAACTGGAGGACCGAGGCCGGGCAAATCGCGGAGACCGCACCTTCCACAAAGTCCCGGACGGCCCGCGACTTCTGCGCCCCCGTGGCCACCAGCACCACATGGCGGGCCTCAAGGATGGTGCCCAGCCCCTGGGTGAGCACGTGGTGGGGAACGTCGGCGAGGCTGCCGAAGAACCTGGCGTTGTCGCGGCGGGTCTGCTCGATCAGGGTCTTGATGCGGGTCCGGGAGGCGAGCGAGGAACCCGGCTCGTTGAAACCGATATGGCCATCGGTCCCCACCCCCAGGATCTGGAGATCCACACCTCCGGCGGCTTTCATGGTGTCCTCATACGCCTGGCATTCCGCCGGGATATCGGCCGCCGCTCCATCAGGGGTATGCACGTTTTCGGTGCGGATGTTCACCCGGCCCGCAAATTCGCGCATGATGACCTCCCGGTACGATTCCCGGTGCCCGGGCGCCAGGCCCACATACTCATCCAGCGCAAAGGCATGCGCGGCACCGAAGTCCAGCCCGCGCCCGTGGCGGGCGGCCAGTTCGTCGTAGACCGGCACCGGCGAAGACCCGGTGGCGAGCCCCAGGACAGCGTGGGGCTTGCGCTGCAGCAGCGCCTCGATGGCGTCTGCCGCCAGCTTCCCGATCTGTTTGCTGCCTGGCAGGATGACAACTTCCACTGGGTCCGCCTTTCCGGAGTGATGGTTTCGCGTGTCTGGCCGGCTCAGCGGTTCACGGTCAGCTGGGCCAGCAGTTCGGGGCCGCGGGCGTCGAGCCACCTTCCGCCCAGCCGGATACCGGCCGCAAACAGTGCCAGTCCCAGCACCGGGCCCACGGCCAGGTTGGCCCACCCGAAGGCGGCATTGCCGGTGACCAGTTGCGCGATGGACAGGGCTGCCTCGGGCAGGACCAGCAGGGTCAGGATACCCATCCCGGCGAACTGGACCGCCATGGTCTGGCCAACGTTGCCCGGGGGTTTCTTGAACGGGCTGTCGCCGGGCAGCGGCACGGCCACGGTGTAGCGGGCCGAGATCACGGAGGACAGCCCCAGGCCCGTGAGCAGGATGCCCAGGCTCAGGCCCAGTTGGCCGGGAAGCATTTCCCAGCGGCCCGTGAAGAAGTGTTGTCCCACCGCGAGGATCAGCACCACCGGCAATCCGAAGGCCAGGCACGCCAGCGCCCGTCCCAGCCGGTCATCAACGCCCCGGACACCCGTAGCCAGATGCAGGGCAAACGCGGTGTTGTCATAGGAGACATCTGCTGAGATGGACCATGCCAGCAGAAAGGCAGCCAGCGGCGCCGCAACCGCCAGCGCTCCGAAATCACCGGACTGGCTGCCCTGGAAGACCAGCAGGACCGGCAGCAGCGGAACCACCACCAGGGACCCGGAGTAGCGCGGATCGCGGAGCCAGTAGGTCAGTGCCCGCGCCGTGACGGCTCCGGCGGGGGTGGCAGGCAGGAAGCCGAACAACCCCAGCTTTCCACCCTTGCGGCTCCCGCTGCCGGCATAGGGCGGGGTGACCAGCGCCCGTTCCAGGAGCACCTTCCAGCACCACGCCAGGACGGCGAGGGTTGCGACGGCGATCAACAGCTTCAGCGCTGCGGCTCCAGGCTGCCCGGTGGCCAGGTCACCGCCGAGGGACCAGGCGGCGCCGACGGGCGTCCAGGACAGGGTGGCGGCAAGGTCCGGCAGGAAACCGGTGGAGGCGGAGATGCCCCTGCCCACCCCGGCCACGATCGGACCCATCAGGACCAGCGGGATCATAAAGACAATCGCGCTGACATCCTTGAAACGGCGCGAGGCCGCGAGGCTCGCGGTTGCGGTGGTAACCACCTTGGACAGGACAATACACGTCAGCACACCGAGGCAGGCGCCCACCAGCGCGGCGATGGCAGGGAGGGGGCCGCGGGCCCAGGTCCACACGGTGGCCAGCGCCGCCAGCGCGGTGGCCACACCGGGGATGCCGATCAGTCCGCCGAGGGCAAGCCCTGCGAGGAGTTGGCGCATGGGGATGGCGGAGGTAGTGAAGCGGGCAGGGTCCAGGGTCAGGTCCGCGGCGGACGCGACCACCGGGATGAGGCCCCAGCCCACGATGGCTGCAGCGCCACCGAGCACCACAACCGTGTGGGCAAGCGCCGGATCGGCGCTGCGCAGCAGGACCAGGGCCCCCACCAGGGCGCCCACCAGGCCCAGGGCATAGAGCCCGCCCAGGGCCATGCCCACCAGCTGCCACGGGCTCCTGCGGAGGCCGTTGCGCAGCAGGATCAGCTTCAGCCGGAGAAGGTGCGCAACCATTCCAGCCCTTCCGTGTGACTGCGTCCACCCACGAGCTGGACGAACCGTTCCTCCAGGGAAGCGCCGGCCCGGACTTCGTCCACGGTCCCCGCGGCGAGGAGCCTGCCGCCTGCCACCACGGCAACGTGATCGCACATCCGCTGGACGAGGTCCATCACATGGCTGGAGACGATCACCGTGCCGCCCGAGGATACGTAGCTGTCCAGGATCGAGCGGATGTTGGCCGCGGAGACGGGGTCAACGGCCTCGAAGGGCTCATCCAGAACCAAAAGCCGCGGAGCATGGATCAGCGCCGAGGCCAGGGCGATCTTTTTGGTCATGCCGGCCGAGTAGTCCACCACCAGCTTGCCGGCGTCCTGGGCAAGGTCCAGGGCAGTCAACAGCTCCCCCACCCGGAAGGCAACCACATCCCGGTTCATGCCGCGCAACAGCCCGGCGTACGTGACCAGCTGCTCGCCCGTGAGCCGGTCAAAAAGGCGGACCCCGTCGGGGAGGATGCCCATAAGCTTTTTGGCTTCCAGCGGCCTGGCCCAGACATCCGTCCCGTGCACAACTGCCGTCCCGAAGTCGGGCCGCAGCAGCCCCGTTGCCATGGACAGGAGGGTGGTCTTCCCGGCGCCGTTCGGGCCCACAATGCCGAAAAACGAGCCTGCCGGGACGTCGAGGCTGATGCCGTCAACGGCAATCTTGTCGCCGAAACGCTTGGCCAGCCCACGGATGGACAGGGCCGGGACCGGGCCTGCAGGTGGTGCCGGGTCGGGGTGCGGAGCAGTCATACCGTCAGCCTAGTCCCGCCGCTTCCCCGGCGGGGTCCTCCTGAAGGAGTAGTACCACGGGCGCAGGGGCTTGGTCAGCGAACCGTGTCAGGCCAACCCTGCCAGGCCAACCCCGTCAAGCCAACCCTGCCGAAGGTTCCTACCGGGCCTTCCGGATGCGGATGGGCCCCTTGGCAGTGAGCGGGTCAATCACGGAACCGCCCTGGGTGATCTGGACTTCGCCCGCATCAACCAGGCGCCGTGCGGCCCTGCGGGCAGGCTCCATGAGGTCGCGCCAGTTCTCTGCCCCCACAGCGCGGGCAGCATCCGATGGGCAGATGGTGGACGTCTCAGCCCTGGCGGCGAGAAGTTCCAGGATGCTGGCTTCCAGCTGCTTATCAACCGTGTCCCGTGGCTTGTCCCCGTTCTTGTCACCAGGGGACGTCGCTTCGCCATGCTGCCGATGGGTCATCGCACAGGCGGCAGTCAGAAGGAATGCCGGGGCACGGCGCGTTCATACTGGGGTGCCCATTTGATGTCGTAGCCCAGTTCGAACGCCGCCCGCAGCCACCAGTGCGGGTCCCGGAGGGCGGCCCTGGCGATGAACACCCCGTCCGCCTGGGCCGTGGCGACGGCATGTTCGGCTTGCCCGGCAGAGGTCAGCAGTCCCACCGTGCCGGTGGGAACCCCGGTTTCGCGCCGGATGCGTGCCGAGAATCCGGTCTGGTACCCAGGGCCCGGCTTGATCTGCTGGTGGGCAACTGCTCCTCCGCTGGACACGTCAATCAGGTCCACGCCGTGTTCCTGCGCCTGTGCGGCGAGGCGGACCGACGCACCGATGTCGATCCCGTTTTCTGCCCAGTCCGTTGCGGAGATCCGCAGCAGCAGCGGCATGCCGTCAGGGATGACAGCCCGGATGGCATCAACGACGGCGAGTGTCAGGCGGTTGCGTCCCGTCTCGTCACCGCCCCAGGAGTCTGTCCGGGTATTGATCAGGGGGCTCTGAAACTGGTGCAGCAGGTAGCCGTGCGCACCATGGATTTCCATGGTGTCGAACCCGGCGCCGACCGCCCGCACGGCGGCCGCCGCAAAGTCGCCGATAACGTCCTGGATCTGCTCTTCGGTCATCGCGGCAGGTTCGGCGTATCCCTCAAACGCCGACGCCGAGGGCCCCACGGTGGTCCAGCCGCCGTCGGATTCCGGCACGCTTCCCCGCTTCCCGGAGAAGGGCCAGTAGGTGGACGCCTTGCGGCCGGCGTGCGCCAGTTGCACGCCGGTTTTCGCGCCGGCTACCCCATGGCGGTGGACAAAGGAGTTGATCCGGGTCCAGGCCTCGGCCTGCTCGTCATTGTAGAGCCCGGCATCCCGTGGACTGATCCGGCCTGCCGGGTTCACCGCAGCCGCTTCGGTGAGGATCAGCGCGGCGCCGCCCACGGCGAAGGAGCCCAGATGCATCAGGTGCCAGTCGTTCGGAACCCCCGGGGCGTCGTCGGGATCGCAACTGTACTGGCACATCGGCGATACCCAGCCGCGGTGCTCCAACTCCAGCGACCGGAGCTTGAGCGGCTGAAAAAGTGCAGACATTTAGAACAGCACCCTGGCCAGCGCCTGGCGCGCCTTTGCCACCCGGTCGTCATGCGTGCCCACCACATCGAAGAGCTCCAGGAGGCGGACCCGGGCGGTCTCCCGCTCAGGGCCGAAGTTGCGCCCGATGAAGCTGACCACCCGGTTCAGGCCGTCTTCCACGTGGCCGCCTGCCACGTCCAGGTCCGCAACGCTGAGCTGGGCATCAAGGTTGTCGGGTTCTTCGGCCGCACGGGTGCGCAGCGCGTCGGTGTCCTGGGCGGAAAGCGGCTGCAGGCGTGCCATCAGCTCCACCTGCGCCAGCCCTGCCTTCGCTTCGGCATCCGCGGGCATTTCCAAAAGTGCCTGGCGGTAGGCGGCTGCGGCTGCTTCGTAGTCCCCCGCTTCAATGGCGTCGAAGGCCGCCTGGTGCAGCGGCGGAAGCGGCGCAGGTTCGGCATCTGCCGGCGCCCCGCCTCCGAGGCTTCCCGTCACTCCGTTCGCGGCGGCCACTTTGAGCAGCTCGTCCAGCAGCGGCCGGATCTGGGCTTCGTCGGCACCGCCCTGGAAGAGCGGCACGGGCTGGCCCTTGATGACGGCCACGGCGGTGGGGACGGCCTGGACCTGGAAAGCCTGGGCCAGCTGCGGGAACGCGTCGATGTCAGCTGCGCCCAGCACCAGCCGGCCGCCGTAGCTGTTGATGACCTGTTCAAGGGAATTCACCATGGACGCCGACTCCGGCGAGTAAGCGGCCCAGAGGGCGATGACCACCGGCACCTGCGCCGAAAGCTCCACGAGGTCCTGGAAGTTTCCTTCGGTGACCTCGACGCGCAGCGGTGCGGCCCCCGCTTCCGGGGTGCCGTTGGTGGCGGCGTTGGGAGCACCGGCGCCGGGGACCGGCGGAGTGCCGGCAGCCGCGCCTGCGGCCGGGCGCTGCTTCAGTGAAGAAAGGTCGACGGCGCCGCGCAGGTTAAGCAGGCTGGCAGCGGCGGGAGGGACTGGGCGGGAAGCTGGCGAACTCATGCTTTCCACTCTAGCCACTCCGGCCGCTGCCAGGAGTAACGAAGACTGCTTCGGGAGCTACTTAAAGCTGGCCCCGACCAGACCGCGCGTGGCGGCGACCAGACGGATGGGATCAGTTGATCCGGCCGCCGGCACGTAGACGGCCATCGATTCAGCAAAGTTCAGCACCATGCCGGTGGTGGTCTCCTTGCCGCCCGCGAGCGCTGCGGCGTCGTCACCGATGGTGAGCTTGTCGCCGGAAGCCTTGGGGGTGCCGTCGAAGCCGAAGTTGATCCGGCCCATGACCAGCGCTCCGCCGTCGGCCGTGCGGAACACCACCGTGCTTTCCGGCACCACCTTGTGGGTGAAGGCGAAGTTTCCGTTGGCCCCGGAGGCCACAACCTCGGCCTGGTAGGACAGTGTGTCGGCAATATAGGGCGAGGACGCACCCTCCACTACCTTGTCCTTGAAGCTGGAGTCAGGGTTGGACAGGCGGTCGGCCAGCCCGGCGAGGGCTTCTTCGCCGCTGTACAGCAGGCCCTCTTTGTTGTTGGCTGCGAGGGTATCCGTGCCGGTGCGGTCGATGGCGGGGAAGGTGGTTCCCGGCTGCAGCGGGGTGGTCTCGGTCAGCTTGTAGTTCTCGCGGGCCGAAGGCTGCACCAGCGTCAGAAGCTGCGGGACCACGTTGCCGTCACCCTGCGTGACCGCGAGGACGGAGCGGGGCCAGCTGCGGTCGCTGGTGACCACCGTGGTGAGGAGCTTGGTGGAGCGCACCGGCATCCTGGCTTCATACGTGCCCACCTGCGAGCGGATTTTGTAGTTCTGGGTCCGCACCTCAAGCTCGGTCCCGCCCACGCGGTCCGCGAGCTTGGCCGCGTCCTTGGCGCCGTCGCCGGCGTCCGTGGCGCTGGAGACCTGCTCAAGGATGCGCCGGAACTGGGCGTCCAGGAGGACGGGCGACGCCGGCGTGGCCGGAGCGGCCGCCGGTTCGGTGGTGGGAGCCGGTGCGGGCGGGGTGGCAGCGTTCGCGGCGAGGCCGGTTCCGGCCACCACGGCCGCAGTCACTGCGGCCGTGATCATGCTCCCCGACACCATGCCGAGCCGTGAGCCGGAATTCACCTCGGCTTTGGCCCGGGCGCGGCGTGCAAACAGGCTGCCCCGGCCGTCGCCTTCACCGTCGCGTTTGCGGGCGGAGAGGATGGCAAGGGCAATGCCGGCGAGGATCAGGAGTCCGCCGATAACCATCAGCGGGACGGCCCACGGGGTGGACGTGTCGTTCGGGAAGGTCATGGAGATGGACGCCGGCGCGGGCTGGGTTCCGTCCGAGGCCAGCAGCAGCGACCATTCACCGTCTGCGGGCGGCGTCCATGAGTACTCCAGTTCCCCGTTGGCGCTCTCAGTGGAAACCCACAGGTCAGAGCCGGCCGGGTTCGGGGCCGTCGCGTCTCCGGCGGCATGCTCCACCACAAGGGCGTCCTTCTTTTCCGTTATCCCGGTGACGGTGTTGTGGGCGGTCTGGCCCACCCAGGCAGCCACATCATCAGGGCGGCCCACCGCGAGGAGGAAGTTGGCCCCGCCCTGAACGTTGATCTTCACTGTTCCGCCCTGCTGGGTGCGCAGCTTCTGGTCAATGACGGTCAGCGGCGCCTCGGCGGTGCCCGAGGGTGCCGAAGCCGTGAAGGTCTCGGAGGGAGCCCAGATGGTCTTCTGGCCGATACCGGCCAGAAGTGTCAGGAGGCCGAGCAGCACGAGTGCGACTGCAGTCTTGAAACGCAAAGGAAACACCTATCATCAGCGGGGGTTTGCTTTCAATAGTAACCGTTTTGTTACCGGAAGCCCTTTTAATGACCTGCAGCCGCCGGCGGCGGGTCACAGTTTTAGGCGCGAATCACACGCTCCCGCACCTGTTAGCAAGGCTGCTGATAGTGTTTGCGATGATCATCACACCGGCCCGTGCAAGCGGTGCCACGCACGGAACAGGCTCCAAAACCCAGTGACTGACAAGACCGAAGAGTTCTCGACCGGGCATGACAATCACTCGACCGGCGGCTCTGCTCCGTCCGCGCCGGCACGGCCCCGAAGGCCTGCGGCACGGGCCGCCGCAGCAGCAGTCGGTTCCCTGGTCCGGCGACTGCGGCAGCCACTGCCGGGCGCCCAGCCGAGGCTTCGGTTTGAAATGCCTCCTGAGCTGCCTCCGGAGTTCCAACTGGCGGAGGAAGACGCTGCTGCGGCGGGCGAAGCCGCATCCCAGTTCGGCAAGCCCGGTCCGCGCCTCTCACCCCAGCATCCGCTGTACATGGGGTTCATGGGCACGGTGGGAGTAGGCCTGGCTCTTCTGGTCTATTGGATCGGCTCCAACACCACGCAGCTGCTCCTGTGGATTGTGGCCGCCCTGTTCATCGCGCTCGGCCTCGAACCTGTGGTGGGGTGGCTGGAAAGCCGGAAGATTCCCCGCCCCGCGGGCATCCTGCTCTCAGTCGCGGTCCTCATCGGAGCGGTGGCCGGTTTCTTCGCCACCCTCATCCCCACGATCGTGTCGCAGGTCACGGAAATTGTTGCCCAGGCGCCCACCTGGGTCCGGGACTTCATAGACTCGGACTTTTTCCGGAGCATTGATGACCAGTTCGGGATCCGGGACCGCATCACCGCAGAGCTGGACAAGTTCGTGAATGATCCGGCGGCCATGGGCGGAATCTTCGGCGGGGTGGTGGGCTTCGGCTCAACCCTGGCCAACGGCCTCTTCGGCACCCTGATTGTCCTGGTCCTGAGCCTTTACTTCCTGGCAGCCCTGCCGTCCATGAAGAAGTGGGGCTACCGGTTGGCGCCCCGCTCACGCCGGCCGCGGGTGGCCGCCCTTTCCGAGGAAATCACCCGTTCAGTGGGCAACTACGTAATCGGGCAGGCCTGCGTGGCCCTGCTGAATGCCACGTTCGCGTTTGTGGTGATGTCCATCGTGGGTGTCCCGTTCGCCCTCCTGCTGGCTTTTGTGGTGGCACTGTTGGCGTTCATTCCGCTGGTGGGCGGGATGATTGCGGGCATCGTGGTGGTGCTGATCTCGCTGACCGAAGGCTGGCAGACCGCCGCCATCTTCGGCATCTGCTACTTCGCCTACCTTCAGTTCGAGGCGTACTTCATCTCACCGCGCATCATGCAGAAGGCCGTTGCCGTGCCGGGCGCCGTGGCCGTCATTTCGGTCATTGCCGGCGGTAGCCTGCTGGGCGTGCTGGGCGCCCTGATCGCCATCCCGACGGCGGCCGCCATCCTGCTGCTGGTCAAGGAGATTTACATCGTCCGTCAGGACAAGCACTAAGCTCCCGCGTCGAGTTCTTGAGGTGTGTGGCCGTTAGGTGTCCGGGGGCCTAACGACGGGCCTCTAGGTGGCGGCGGTGGCCACGGGGCCGTTCCATTCCTGCGGCAGCCCGTGAGGACCCGAACCTGCTTCGGTCACGTCATCCACGATCTCGTTGAGCACCCGGGATGCGTACTTCTCCCCCACCCACAGGTGCTTGGCTCCGGCCACCCCTACCACCCGGGCCTGAGGCACCAGGCGGAAACGCTCGGCCGCAGCCGCGGGCTGGAGGTAGTCATCGTGTTCGGGCACCAGCACCGTCAGCGGCTTGCCGGCCGCCGCCCACAGGCGCAGGTGCTCGTCGGTGGCCCGGTGCAGCGGCGGTGAGAGCAGCACGGCGCCCTGGACCTGGCTGGCCACCGGTTCCACGGCACCGTACATCAGTGCCAGCTCGGTCCCGAATGACCAGCCCACCAGCCACCGGTTGGGCAGTTGGCGTTCGACGGCGAAGCGCACCGCCGCCTCCACGTCCAGCCGTTCGCCGACGCCCTCCTCGAAGGAACCCGCGCTGGTGCCCCGCGCCGATGCCGTGCCGCGGGTGTTGAACCGGAGCACCGCCACCCCGGCCAATGCCGGCAGCCGGTAGGACGCTTTCCGGTACACGTGGGAATCCATGAATCCGCCGTGCGTGGGGAGGGGGTGCAGGGTGATCAGCGTCGCCGTGATGGGACCTGATTCCGGCAGCGCCAGTTCGCCGACCAGCTTGTGGCCGTCTGCAGTGTGCAGTTCGATGTTCTCCCGCTTCGCCGGCAGGACCGTGGACGCGCGGATGGGTGCTGGGCCCGAGGGCTGGGTGAAATCGTACGACGCCGGATCAAAAGTCATGCCTGCCAGCTTAGCGAGTCCGGACACCGCTGGTGCCCGGGCGCGGCTGCCGGTGCCGGCTCAGCGGTAGCGGTAGCTCCGGGAAAGCCAGCAGTTGGTGTGCCAGTGGCGCCGCTCGGCGAGGCCGGCGGCGGCGCCGAAAAGGTGGTCATCCTTCCACACCACCAGGTGGGCCACGCCGGGGACCACCGCGGTGGAACAGCCCGGGCAGATGTAGGTTTTCTCGGCGTTCCTGGCCGTCATGGTCCTGACCATCCACTCGCCGTCGGGCGCGCTTTCCCGGCGGGCTATGCCTGCCCGCGCCCGCTCCAGATCCAGCTCCGGGACCTCGCCGCTGCCCTTCTTTCCAGCCACCTTGCCGGCAGGGCCGCCCTTGGCAGCCGGACCTTTGCCAAAGGCCGGGCGGCGGGGACGGTTGGAACGCGGCATGCCTCCATTCTGCCCTAGCCCCGGTAGTGTGTACGGCGTGCGACTTGTGATAGCCCGATGTTCAGTTGATTACGTTGGCCGGCTCAAAGCCCATCTTCCCCTTGCCACCCGGCTCCTGTTGGTCAAGGCCGACGGCTCCGTGCTGGTCCATTCAGACGGCGGTTCCTACAAGCCGCTGAACTGGATGAGTCCGCCGGCAACCCTGCGGGTCTCGTCCCCGGAGGACGTTGACCTGGAGCTGGGCGTCACGGAACAGTGGACGGTCCAGTCCGCCAAGACCGATGACCGCCTGATCATCAACATTCACGAACATATCCACGAGTCTTCCCACGATCTGGGCGTGGACCCGGGTCTGATCAAGGACGGCGTGGAGGCGGACCTGCAGCGCCTGCTTGCGGATCAGATCGAAACCCTGGGCAGCGGATTTTCGCTGATCCGCCGGGAGTACTTCACCGCCATCGGGCCGGTGGACATCCTGGCCCGGGACGCCAGCGGAGCCACTGTGGCCATTGAGCTCAAACGGCGCGGGGACATCGACGGAGTCGAGCAGCTGACCCGCTACCTGGAGCTGCTGAACCGGGACCCGCTGCTGGCGCCGGTCCGTGGGATCTTCGCGGCCCAGCAGATCAAACCGCAGGCAAAAGTGCTCGCCAACGATCGCGGCATCGACTGCGTCACCCTGGATTACGATGCCATGCGCGGTGTGGATGACACCGAATCCCGGCTCTTCTGATCCCCTGCCCTCCCCCGGCGCGCCCCGATGCGGCCCCTGACAAGGGGATTTAGGCAATTTTTAGCCAAAATTCCCGGCCGGACCGTTGACCGGACGGAAACGGCATGAAATTCTTAGAACAGTCTTTGTGTAGGTGTTTTTTCATGCTCGCAAGACATGTTGCGAGCGCGAAGCTCCTGCACGGCCTGTCCTTTTTGGGATGGCAGTAACGGATTCTTCTCGCGGAGTGACCAAGCCCGGCACGAGGTGTGCCGGACTTAGACAAGTTCCACAATGAGGAGAAATAAATGGCACAGGGAACCGTCAAGTGGTTCAACGCTGAAAAGGGCTTCGGCTTCATCACCCCGGATGACTCCGATGGCGATGTCTTCGTTCACTACTCCGAGATCCAGACCGGTGGCTTCAAGACCCTCGACGAGAACCAGCGTGTTCAGTTCGAAATCGGTCAGGGCGCCAAGGGTCCCCAGGCTACCGGCGTAACGCTGGTCTAGTCCCACCGCCCGGACGCCGCATTGCTGCGGCCCCGGCGAAGAAATCCCCGGCATTCGTGCCGGGGATTTTTTCGTTGCCGGCCTCGCTGTCCGGCCGTCTCAGCCGACCAGTTCGCGCACCAGCCGCGCACCCTGGCGCAGCGAAAGGCCCGGCAAATATGCCCGGGTCAGCGCACGTCCAATGGCAGGCAGCTGCAACGGATCCTGGTAATACAGGTACAGCGTCCGGTATTCCGGCTGAAAGCGTGACTTGAAGGCTGCCAGGGACCGGAACCCGTAAACCGGTTCCAGGGCGTGGCCCACCACATCGAGAATGCGCAGCAGGTTCTCGTCCGGCACCTGGTCCGGGGACATCTCGCCGTCGGGCAGGCTTGCAAGCGGTGACCCGGACAGTGAAATAACCTCCACCGATTCCCGCAACTCCACCACCGCCGCGGCGATCAGGAACTCCATGACCCCCGGGAAACCTCCAGCACCGCGGCGCATCACGTCCAGCGTGCGGCTCACCAGCTTCCCGTCCTCGTACACCGGCAGCCAGCTGGTGATTCCGTGCACGTTCCCGTCCCCGTCCACCGCCAGGCAACAAAGGACCTCGTCGTCCATCAGTTCATCGATGCCACCGAGGGTGAAGCCCATTTCCGGAATGGTCTTGGCTGCAGCCCATTCCTCGGACACCTCGTTGAGCCGTGCCCGCAACGCGGAGGGCAGGCCGTTGTACGTGCCCCACACCGCGGTGATGCCCATCTTGGCCGCCCGGTTCCGCGCCGTGCGCACGTTCTGCCACTCCTTGCCCTTGAAATCCAGTTCGCGGACCGAAAGCCTTGTTTCCTGCGCCACCGGGACGCGCTGGAATCCGCGGTCCCGGAGCAGGGGCCACAGCGTGCCGTCGCATGAGTAGAACGCGGGCGCCAGCGCCCGGCTGCCGCAGAACTCGATGAAGCCCACCGCCGTCCGGGCCCGGCCTTCAGCCGCTCCGAAGGGGCCGGCCAGGGTAAGCGCCACGGTTCCGTGCTGTTGGTACGCCACGGCACCGCGGCCGTCGGGGCTGAACCAGTACCGGTTGGGCTCCCACAGGGCCATCCATGACAGCGATTCGCCGCCCTGGTGCAGCAGCCGGCGGGCAGCGGCCCTGTCATTGTGCCCGGAGTCGCTGCCGTGATGCCGTCCCACCAGGACGGACCAGACACCGGCCAGCGCCACCAGCCAGAAGATCGGGCCGGAGTAGGCAAAGATCAGCGCCTCAACGGTGTCCCGCTCGGCGAATACCCTGCGGTAGAGGTTCGGCAGCGGCACCGGCAGGTACTGCCTGGCCAGCTCAGCCAGCAAACCCAGGGGGCCGCCGTCGCGCATCATTCCCCCGGCCGCCAGCCAGGCAACGGTGTATCCGCCGGCCAGGACCAGCCAGACGCCGCCGACCACCAGTGCCAGTCGGTGCCGGGCGGACGGAACGGTTTCCACCCGGAACTGCCACCGGTTGACCCACAGCAGCACCGCCAGCAGGAGGGGCACCGTCACCAGGGGCAGGATATGGGCAAATCCCGAGCCCATGGCCGCAGTCTGGGGCCGGGAGGGATAGTGCGGAATCAGGGCGAACAAGGCAAGGTACACGGCTGCCAAGGCAGTGATCACCAGCTGGATGACCAGCGTTATCCGGAGTGCCATGCTCCGTCCCCGGCGCATGCCGTCGGCGCAGATCAGGAGAAGAATCACCGGGACCACCGTGAGTGCAAGCCCGAACGGACCCGCGAAACCGGCGCGTCCGATTTCCAGGCATGACGCCTCAACCGTGGAGCCGCAGTTGGCTTCGAGCTGGCCGAGGGTCGGAACGGGATTCAGGAGCACGTCCCGCAGCAAGGCCAGCGGGCCGGTGGGCGTGCGGGTGATGGTTGTGAGAATCGGTCCCACAGCGAAGACTGCGACAGTAAGCGCGAGCAGGTTTCGCGTCTCGCGGCCGGTGGAGCGCGGCGCGTGCAGCGGGCCGTGTTCAGTCTCAGCCCACCAGCTGGCGGCAAGGCCCACCAGGGCGCCGATGAGCCCGATGACCGTCTCTGCATGCCCCACATACAGGACCAGCAGCAGCGCCACCGAGAGTACCGCTGTCCGCAGCCGCCGCCGCCAGAGCACCCGCAGTTTGCCGCTGGAGGCCATGGACACGGCCAGGACCGCAGCATACGGGCCAATCAGCGCATTCTCTGTCATCAGCCCCAGCCAGCCGTCACCGGCATACCGGGCCAACTGGGTAAGCAGCAGGAAGACCGTGACGGCGGCGAACTGGCCACCCAGCAGCAGTGCTGCGGTCTGGAGCTTGCCCAGCTTTCTTTCCGCCACGCCCAGCAGCAGCAGGATCATCAGGGAAGCCACCAGGTACGCGAGCGGATTGGTGGCGAAGAACAGGGAAGTGACCAGCGACCACCAGTGTCCCGCCCGCAGGCCGGGGGCGCTCACCCCCGCCAGCGGCAGGAGTTCCTCGGGCGGCCCCCCAAGGAAGCTGTCAGTCAGAAGGCCCGTGGCCAGGAAGATGCCAAGGATGCTCAGCGTCAAAGGCACCGAACGGAGGTAGCCCATGAACCGCTGAAGGGCCGGGAATCCCACGGCGGACCAGAACAGCGCCGGGGCGCTCCGTTCCCGGACGGCCATCAGTGTTCCCACCCCCAATGCCTGGTCAGCAGTTCCAATCCATTATCCATTCCGGGCGTCAGCATGTCCCAGGAGTGACCCGTCCGCTGAACCACGTCGGACTCCACAGTGAATCCTGCGCCCCGCGCCGCCGTCGCAAGCGTCTGCAGGTTCGCCACAAATTCAGGATCAGTGGCGCCGGCGGCGAAGTAGGCCACCTTGCCCTCGTAGCGCCGCTCCTTCAGGAGCGTCAATGGCAGTTGGGCATCGAAGGCGGCCGTGTCGCCATGGAAGGCCGCATCAACGGTCTTCTGGCGTTCCTTGGCGAGTGCGGGCTCCCGCTCGCTGGCAAAGGCGAGGAATCCCGTGTAGACGTCCGGGTGGCGGGTGACCAGCTGGACAGCGCATGTGGCTCCGAAACTGAATCCGCCCACGGCCCACTGCCGGGCATCGGTGTCCACGTCCAGCGTTGCGGAGATCCAGTGCGGAACGTCAACGGCGAGGTAGGTGTCCGCCCGGGCCAGGTCGCTGTCCATGCACAGCGTATTGGCGGACTGGCTGCCGTTGGGATCAACCACCACCACAACGGGGGCCACTCCCCCGTGCCGGTTTGCGAAACCCGCCATGCGCGGCAGCAATGCACCCCCGGAGAGCCAGTCCGCCGGGCCGCCGGGCTGGCCCGGAACGAGCACCAGCACGGGAAGGCTGGGACGGTTGGCGGCGAAGTACGCAGGCGGAAGGTAGACGTAGGAGGTCCGGGTCTGCAGCCCCGAAGTGGTGCCGGGGATCGATACGGCGCGGATGACGCCGTCGGGGGGAAGTTCGCCCGCGGGCGTCCACCCCGCCAGCGGCAGGGCGGAGTGTCCCGGCTGGCGCTGGAGTTCCTGTTCCAGCGGCGGGATGCGCGTCAGCGCCGTCCCCGTGAGGTCGGCCACCGTTCGGTTGAGGCCAAAATACGCGTTGATCTGCACGGCCGCCAGCAGCACCACGGTCAGCAGGGCCAGGATGTCGAGGGTCCGCCGCCGCCAGGAGTCCGCGCGGAGCCGAAGGAGAACAACCAACAGTGCAGTGACGCCGGCATATACCCAGGCCAGGACAAGGGAAGGGAGGTCGTCGGGAAAAACCGACGTGAGGTAGATCAGGATCCAGTGAACCAAGAGCACCAGGCCTGCGGCGACGGCCAGTGTGGCGGCCACACCGAGGTACCAGCGGCGCCGCCCTACGGCCTGCGGGCGCCAGACCAGATACACCGCGGCGGCGGCACCAAGAACCCAGGCGGACCAGTACACTGGCCCGTCCGTCAGGCGGATGTCCGCGATCCAGTCCACGTGCCTAGCGCCAGGTGCCGACGCCGATGACCGGCCCGGCTTCCAACCACGAGGACAATCCCGTGTAGGCATCAAACTTCATGGCCAGCCGCAGGTCGTGGCCCTCGTACCGCAGTTCGACAATCACGACGTCGGGCTGGACCTTGACGGCCTCGGTTTCGGTGGGCTTGCGCCGGCCCAGGAGCTCCAGGGAACTCCGCTTGAACTTGTGCTTGGGGCGAAGACTCAGGGACGCCAGGCGGAACCATTCAAGGTCGTTGTCCTGATAACGACAAACCCCCATCTGCCAGCTGTTTCCAGCCGTGCAAATGGAGGCGTCCACCGTGCCGAGGGCGCGCCGCAAGTTGAAGCGGCGCACCCCCACAAGGCACAGTGCAAAGATCAGCAATCCGAAAGTGATTGCCAGGGCGATGAACGAAAGAGTCTGGGCGTCCATCAGGTTGGTGCTAGCGGATCCCAGCAGTAGCCGCGTCGCCCAGCTGGGCGTTGTCAGCAACAATCACCACGCGGTTGTTGTCGACGGAAAAGAATCCGCCGTCAACAACAACGGCAATACGGTCCCCGGAAACCGGCTCGATGGCCAGTTCACCTTCAGCCAGGATCGCCAGCAGGGGCGAGTGGCCGGGCAGGATTCCGATTTCACCATCGCTGGTGCGGGCCTTGACCATCTTGGCCGCTCCGGACCACACGAAGTGATCCGCTGCGACAATCTCAACCTCAAGCTCAGCCATATTACTTGGTCTGTTCCTGGATCTTGGCCCACTGGCGCTCAACGTCATCCAGGCCGCCGACGTTGAAGAACGCCTGCTCTGCAATGTGGTCGAGGTCGCCGTCGCAGATGGCGGTGAAGCCTTCAACGGTGTCCTTGATGGAAACCGTGGAGCCTTCGACGCCGGTGAACTGCTTGGCGGTGTAGGTGTTCTGGGAGAGGAACTGCTGGATGCGGCGTGCACGGGACACGACGATCTTGTCCTCTTCCGAGAGTTCGTCGACGCCCAGGATGGCGATGATGTCCTGGAGTTCCTTGTTCTTCTGCAGGATCTGCTTCACACGGACAGCCGTGTTGTAGTGGTCCTGGCCGATGTACTGCGGGTCCAGGATGCGTGAGGTCGAGGACAGCGGGTCAACGGCCGGGTACAGACCACGGGAAGCGATCTCACGGGAAAGTTCCGTGGTCGCGTCGAGGTGTGCGAAGGTCGTGGCCGGGGCCGGGTCGGTGTAGTCATCTGCGGGAACGTAGATGGCCTGCATCGAGGTAATGGAGTGGCCCTTGGTGGACGTGATGCGCTCCTGCAGGAGACCCATCTCATCAGCCAGGTTGGGCTGGTAGCCCACGGCGGACGGCATGCGGCCGAGGAGGGTGGAAACCTCGGAGCCTGCCTGGGTGAAGCGGAAGATGTTGTCGATGAACAACAGCACGTCCTGGTTCTGCACATCGCGGAAGTACTCCGCCATGGTCAGTGCGGACAGTGCAACACGCAGACGCGTTCCCGGCGGCTCATCCATCTGGCCGAACACAAGGGCGGTGTCCTTCAGGACGCCTGCCTCTTCCATTTCAACCCAGAGGTCGTTACCTTCACGGGTACGCTCGCCAACACCGGCGAATACCGAAGTACCACCGAAGTTGCGGGCCACGCGGGTGATCATTTCCTGGATCAGAACCGTCTTGCCCACGCCGGCGCCGCCGAACAGGCCAATCTTGCCACCCTTGATGTACGGGGTGAGAAGGTCGATGACCTTGATGCCGGTTTCCAGCATCTCGGTGGAACCTTCGAGCGTTGCGAAGGCGGGAGCCTTGCGGTGGATCGGCCAGTAATCCGAAGCCTGGATCTCGGACTCGTGCACGTCAAGGGGCTTGCCCAGGACGTTGAAGATGTGGCCCTTGACACCGTCGCCCACGGGCACGGTGATGGGGGAACCGGTGTCCACTACGTTGGTGCCGCGGACAAGTCCGTCGGTGGCCTGCAGGGAGATGGCACGGATGAGGTTGTCGCCCAGGTGCAGGGCGGTCTCGAACGTGATCGTCCGGGTCTCACCATTGAGGGTTACCTCGGTGGTGAGGGCGTTGTAAATCGAGGGGATTGCGTCAGCCGGGAATTCGACGTCGACAACCGGGCCAATAACACGTGCAATACGGCCGGTAGCACCGGACGTTGCGGCTACGTGTTCGGTAGCAGTGGCAGTCATCTCTCTCACTTCACTCAGTAGATGGCGTGGAATCTAAGTTTGTTTTTTGGTGCAGGTACAGCTGGACCGGACCGTGCAGGTTAGGACGCGTTCAGGGCGTCGGCACCGGCAACGATTTCGGAAAGCTCCTGCGTAATTTCAGCCTGGCGGGCAGTGTTGCGCAGACGCGTGTACTTCTTGATGAGGTCCGTGGCGTTGTCGCCGGCGGACTTCATCGCCCGCTGACGGGCTGCGAGCTCGGAAGCTGCGGCCTGCAACATGGCGGCAAAAATGCGTGACTCAATGTAGCGCGGCAACAGAGCATCGAGAACCTGCTCCGCTTCCGGCTCGAATTCGTAGAGCGGCAGGAGGTCCGATTCGGACGCGGCCTGCTCTTCGACAACCTCGAGCGGGAGCAGGCGGATAACCGTCGGCTCCTGGGTCACCATGGACTTGAAGCGGGTGTAAACAACGTGGATCTCGTCCACGCCGCCCTCTTCGTAGGCGGTAGCGAAGTCTTCGAGCAGGGCTGCGCCGACTTCCCGGGCAACCTCGAACACCGGAGCGTCCGTGTTGCCGGTCCACGCACGTTCGAAGGGACGGTTCCGGAAGTCGAAGTACGCCTGCGCCTTGCGGCCCATGACATAGGTCTTAACTTCCTTGCCCTCTTCGTGCAGCAGCTCGATCAGGCCTTCAGCCTGCTTGAGCACCGTTGCCGAGTATGAGCCTGCAAGGCCACGGTCCGAGGTGATAACCAGGACGGCGGCACGGCGGATCTGCTCCGGCTCGGTGACCAGGGGGTGGTCAATTTCGCTCTGGCTTGCGACAGCAGAAACGGCACGCGTGATCGCGTTTGCGTAAGGCAGTGAAGCCGCTACGCGTGCGCGGGCCTTGCCAATGCGCGAGGTAGCGATCAGTTCCATCGCCTTGAAGATCTTGCGCATCGACGTGGTCGAGCTGATCTTCTGGCGGTAGACCCGAATCTGGGCTCCCATACTTATCCTTTCCTAAGATCCCGGTGGCCGGGACTACCGGAACCGGTGAAGGTCCCGGCAGTCCCTGCCAGCGAAACTAGCGCTTCTGCTTGACGATTTTTTCCTGGTCGACTTCGGCTTCGGAGATAGCGTCATGCTCCTCGTGGCCGGCGCCTACCAGGCGGTTGTCACCCTCGCCGAAGAAGCCCTTTTTGAAGTCCACGATGGCGGTCTTCAGTGCTTCAGCGGTGTCATCGTCCATAACGTTGGTCTGCGCCAGCGTGGTCAGGATGGAGGACTTGTGCTTCAGGTGCTCCAGGAACTCGGTCTCGAACCGGTTGATGTCCTCAACCGGAACCTCGTCGAGGTGACCGTTGGTGCCGGCCCAGATGGAAACAACCTGGTTCTCGACCGGGAACGGCGAGTACTGGCCCTGCTTGAGCAGTTCCATCAGGCGGGCGCCGCGGGTCAGCTGCTGGCGCGATGCGGCGTCGAGGTCCGACGCGAACATGGCGAAAGCCTGCATGTCGCGGTACTGAGCCAGTTCCAGCTTCAAAGTGCCCGAAACCTTCTTCATGGACTTGACCTGTGCAGCACCACCAACGCGGGACACAGAAACACCCACGTCGACGGCCGGACGCTGGTTGGCGTTGAAGAGGTCCGACTGCAGGAAGATCTGGCCATCGGTAATGGAGATCACGTTGGTCGGGATGTAGGCCGAGACGTCGTTTGCCTTGGTTTCGATGAGCGGCAGGCCGGTCATCGAGCCTGCACCGAGCTCGTCGGAGAGCTTGGCACAACGCTCAAGCAGACGGGAGTGCAAGTAGAAGACGTCGCCCGGGTAGGCTTCGCGTCCCGGCGGGCGGCGCAGCAGCAGCGAAACCGCGCGGTAGGCTTCAGCCTGCTTGGAGAGGTCATCGAACACGATGAGAACGTGCTTGCCGCCATACATCCAGTGCTGGCCGATCGCCGAACCGGCGTACGGTGCCAGGTACTTGAAGCCTGCGGGGTCAGACGCCGGGGACGCCACGATGGTGGTGTACTCGAGTGCGCCGTTGTCCTCAAGGGTCTGACGGACCGCCGCAATGGTGGAGGCCTTCTGACCGATGGCGACGTAGATGCAACGGACCTGCTTGTTCACATCGCCGGAAGCCCAGTTGGCCTTCTGGTTGATGATGGTGTCAATGGCGATGGCCGACTTGCCGGTCTGGCGGTCACCGATGATCAGCTGGCGCTGTCCGCGGCCGATCGGGATCATGGCGTCGATAGCCTTGAGTCCGGTCTGCATCGGCTCGTGGACCGACTTACGCTGGGTCACGCCAGGTGCCTGGAGCTCCAGCGCACGGGTGGTCTCGGCCTTGATCTCGCCGAGGTCGTCGATGGGCTGGCCCAGCGGGTCAACCACGCGGCCGAGGAAGGCGTCGCCCACCGGTACGGACAGAACCTGTCCGGTGCGGTGAACTTCCTGGCCTTCTTCGATTCCCGTGAAGTCACCGAGAACGATGACGCCGATTTCGCGGACGTCGAGGTTCTGGGCGAGGCCCAGCGTGCCGTCTTCAAAGCGAAGCAGCTCGTTCGCCATGACCGAGGGAAGGCCCTCAACACGGGCGATGCCGTCACCTGCGGTTGTTACACGGCCGACCTCTACGCGCTCAGCGTTTCCGGGTTCGTAGGACGCCGCGAACTCGTTCAACGCATTACGGACGTCGTCGGCGTTGATGGTCAATTCGGCCATCTGCAGTCCCTGCTCTCCTGTTTTCGTGATCATCGTTGCTCACGATGACCGGGGTTTCGTTTCGTTAAGTTGTGCTTGTCCGGCTAGCCGGCCAGCTGGCGGTGGAGCTCGCCCAGCCGGGTAACTACCGAAGCGTCAAGCACTTCGTCACCCACCTGGACACGGATTCCGCCGATCAGCTCAGGATCAACGGAAATGTTGACCTTGAGCTCGCGACCGTAAAGGGAGTTAAGCCCCGCCTGGAGGCGGGCAAACTGCGTCTCCGTGAGGGGACGCGTGACCCTGACCGTCGCAATCCACCGCTGCTGCCGCTTGGCTGCCAGCTCGGCGAACCGGGCTACCAGATTGGTCGGCTTGATGCCGCGCGGCGCAGATACTGCCTGGGCAATGAGGACTTTTGCTTCCTCGCTTGCGCCAGGCACCAGCCGCTCAGCCAGGCGGACCTTCGCTGCAGCACTGGCCTGCGGCTCCGACAGAGCACGTTGCACCTCGTGGTCGGAGGCAACGGCCTGGTTGAAGGAGAACAGATCGTTCTCCAGTTCTTCCAGCCCAGAGACACCGGAGGCAGAAACGGCCGACTTGTTTTCAGCAACGGCGATGACCACCGTCGCGCCAAGCGTCTCGAGTGCATCGCCGATATCTCGGGCCGATGCCCAGCGTGAACTGGCCAGTCCGCCCGCGATGTCCGCCGCGTCCGCGGAAACTTTTCCGCCAACGAGCTGCTTGATCAGCGCCGACTTCTCTTCACCGGTACGCGACGGGTCCGTCAGGGCACGGCGCAAACCAGCTGAGCTGTCCACCGTGCCCAGGATTCCGAAGAGTTCCTTAGCCAACTGCAGCGAGGCCAATGGAAGCTTGGCTTCCAGCGTGGTCAGAGCCGTGGTCAGCGATTCGCTCGATACACCTGACATTACTTAGCTGCACCTGCGTTCTGGGTCTCCAGATCTGCCAGGAAACGGTCAACAACGCGGGCCGAACGCTCGTCATCGTTGAGCGCTTCGCCAACAATGCGGCCTGCCAGCGTGGTGGCCAGCGAGCCTACCTCGGAACGCAGGGACACAACTGCCGCCTGACGCTCCGATTCGATCTGCACGTGGGCCTGAGCCGTGATGCGGGCCGATTCAGCGGCTGCCTTTTCCTTCAGATCAGCAAGGATCTGGGCGCCTTCTGCGCGGGCTTCCTCGCGGATGCGATTAGCTTCTGCGCGGGCGTCCGTGAGCTGCTGCTTGTACTCCTCGAGGGCGGCCGATGCTTCTGCCTGGGCCTTTTCAGCCTTGGCGATGCCGCCTTCAATTGCTTCGGCGCGCTCTGCAAACGTCTTCTCGAACATCGGGACAACGAACTTGACCACGATGAACATGAGGACAGCAAAGCCGACGAGGACAACGCCCATTTCCCAGACGTTGGGTACCAGTGGGTTAGTCTCGCCCTCTGTGGCGGCTGAGATGATCACCTGGTTCATAATTCACCCGTCCTTTTCTACTCGGTTCTGGATGTTCGCTAGGTTCTGAAGGTTTACTTGAGAACGAAAGCGAAGACCAGGCCAAGGATGGCGAGGGCTTCAGTCAGCGCGAGGCCGAGGAATGCGATCGGCTGCAGGACGCGCTGGGCTTCCGGCTGACGTGCCACACCATTGATGTAGGCAGCGAACACGAGACCAACACCGATACCACCGCCGATAGCGGAGAGGCCGTAGCCGATGAGGTTGAGGGAGCCGTTGATGGAGCCTTCCATTTTTCTTCCTTTCAAGATGCCACCCGTGTGGCAGGTTGTTTGGGTTGCTTCATCCCCGTAAGGGGAAGACTGTGGGTGCCTTAGTGGCTGTCCGCGTGCAGGGCGCCTTCAATGTAGATGGCAGTCAGCAGCGTGAAGACATAAGCCTGGAGGGCCATGATCAGTGCTTCGAGCATGTACATGGCGATGGAGCCTGCGAGGACGAGTACCGAAGCTCCCTTGAGCAGGACGTTCTCCTGCATGATGAGGAACTCGATGCCGGATCCGGCAATCATGACGATGAGGTGGCCTGCCAGCATGGTGGCAAAGAGACGCAGGCTGTGCGTTACGGGCCGTACCAGGAAGTTCGAGATGATTTCGATCGGAATGACGATCGGCAGGATGTAGATGGGGACGCCGGACGGAACCGTGGCGAGTTTGAAGTACTTCAGCCCGTTCTTTTTCACGCCGATGGCGATCCAGGTGAAGTACACGATGCCCGCGAGGACATAGGCACCGCCAACGTGGGAGAAGCTCGGCAGCTGGATTACGGGAATGGCACCGTAAATGTTGTTCACCAGGATGAAGAAAAACAGGCTGAACAACAGCGGGACGTACTTCATGAAGTCTTTGCCGCCGATAATGTCCTTGGCAATGCCATTACGGACAAAGCCGTAAGCCATTTCTCCAGCGAACTGGAGCTTGCCGGGGACAAGCTGCTGCTTCCGCGCAGCGAGCAGGAAGAATGTGGCGATAATGACGACCGACAGGATTACCAGCAGCATCTGCTTGGAGAATCCGTCTGCCGCCCCCCACGGCAGGATCGCCGGCAGGTGCATTTCTTCAATTCCGGGAGGAGCGAACTCTCCTGAATCTTGGGCCGGGAGCGCAAGCGCGATCAACGCGATTCCTCTCTGCAGTGTCCATCATTGGGCGTTGGGCTGGGTGCAGCGGATTCTTGCTCCGCAGTTCCCCATGTGAAATTATTTGGCATTAGTGTTTCCGTCCGCGGACGGGCCGCTGTCTACGCCGCGCTTACCAGAGGTGTTTCTGGAACTGGTAAGGCCGTGCATGTGGGAAAGATAAAATCCTCCGAGAGCTCCAAGCAGAGCGCCTGCGAGCACAATCCAGCGGGTTCCCCACAGATTATCCAGACCCCACCCTATCAAACTCCAGACGATGATTCCGCCAATAATGTAGCTGAAGACGGCCATGCCGGCGTTGTAGCCGCCATCGTTGTTATCGGGTGAGACTCCGGGTGCGGAGGAAGCATTTCCGGACGCGGCGGAGCCGTTGTTCGCCGGTCGTTTCCGATCAGACATCGTTGGGCTCCTTCGGTTCAGGGTCGTTGTAGATTTGCAGGCGCGCTTTGCTGAAACCATAGATTTCGGCGGCCTGCCAGAACACAACAGTGGCTACGGCGCCAATGAGGAACCAGCGGCCGTGCAGCCACGCAGGAGCTCCGATCAGGAACAGGACAACTGCAAAGCCCACTACTTTGACGAAGTAGGTTGCCACAAACATCCCGATGGCACCTGAGGGGTTGTTCCGCCCCATAAAGTGCCCTACCAGCAGGCTGATGGCAAAGAACACCATCACCAGGAGGCCGCCCAATGTACTGGACAGGACACCGACGGGCCCGTTCAGGATGACGGCAGGAATGCCGGCCAGAATGAGTGCCGCCCCGCCGGCACCTGAACTCAGCGCCAGAAGGCGAAGCCACAGGGATTGCGTGGGACCGGAGACGCCGGCGGATCCGTTGCCGGACGCTGGTCCGGGGTCGGCGTTGGAGGTCATGAGATCCCAATCGTCGGCGCCCTGGGGCTGGGTGGAGGGGCAGCTTTGGCTGCCCCTAAATTCTACACGAGATAGAAATGATTCCGAACATGGTCAGCCGGCCGTCTCCTCGGTGTCCCGCCGAAGGTAGGGCCACGCTGTCACCAGCCCCATCACCAGCGTGGCGAAAAGGTCAACCGCCAGCACGGGCTGCCACGGGAACACAGCGAACGCGAGGCCGCCGAAGGACACCACCGCCGTCCAGAGGTACATCAGAATGACGGCGGTCCGGTGCGAGTAGCCAATGTCGAGGAGTTTGTGGTGGAGGTGGCCCCGGTCAGCGGACCAGGGTGAGCGTCCCTTTGCCGTCCGCCGGATGACGGCGAGCCCCAGGTCCAGCAGTGGCAGGAAGAGGACGGCGAACGGAAGCAGGATGGGGATGACCGTGGAGATACCGTTCGCCCGGTCGTAGAGTCCTGACGTGATCTGGCCGGTGGATACGATGCCGGCGGCGGCGAACAGCAGCCCGATGAGCATGGCACCGGAGTCGCCCATGAAGATCTTGGACGGGAACCAGTTGTGCGGCAGGAAGCCGATGCAACTGCCCACAACAACTGCCGTCAGCAGGGTGGCGAGGTCCGAGTAGTCCAGCAGGACAGCGTTACGGTGCACCCAGTAGGCCGTGAAGAAGAAGGCCGTTCCGCCGATGATGGCCGCACCGGCCGCCAGGCCGTCCAGGCCGTCAATGAAGTTGAAGGCGTTCATGGTGGTCACGATCAGCCCGGCGGTCAGCACAATCCTGAGCAGATCGTTCTCGAGGATGATCGGCTCCGGCACCCATGGCACGATGGTCATCCGCACGCCCCAGATGGCCACCACCAGGGCAGCCGCGCTCTGGCCGATGAGTTTCACCCACCAGCGGATGTCCAGCAAATCATCGGCGACGCCCACCAGGACAATCAGCACAGCACCGGCCAGGACGCCCCAGGGCGAGAAATTGTTGCGGTAGATGTCTTTGACGAAGAAAGACTGGCTGGCCACAATGAGGGCAACCAGCACGCCAAGGAAGATGGCCACGCCACCGAGCCGGGACACCGGCGTCGAGTGCATGTCCCGGCTGCGGATAGGCATGTGGAGTTCGAGCCGGTTGCCGACCACGCGCGCCGCCCAGGTGAACCCGTAGGACACGATCGCAGCGATCAGCCCCATCAGGAGGTACATGATCATGCGCTGGCAGCCGTTTCGTGTGTCTCCGACGCGGCCGGGGGTGTTAACGCAGCGCCGGACCGGGGTGTTAAACGCCGGTCCTGGATCAATGGGCTCACTTGCCGGGGATCTGTCGATCGATAAATGAAACTTCTCCGTCGCCGGGCGCGCAGCAGGCAGTACTAAGTGCCTTACAGGGCTGTATTACAGTGGACTCTAGTCAAGATACTAGCGCCAACGGCTCCATGGCTTCGCGCCACACGGCGCATTGCGAGCGGGGAATCCCCTGAAGGCCGCCCTGAAAGGAACCCCCATGACCGTCCGGGTCGCTGTTGCTGCCGTGACTTTCAACCGACATCAGGAGCTCGCTGTCCTGCTGGATTCCATCAACTCCCAGTCGGCGGCCGTGGACACCATCTGCCTCGTCGACAGTGGCTCGGATCCGGCCCGTGAGGTGGCTGAACGGCACGCCAATGTGGACTATGTCCGCTCCGAAGCCAACCTGGGCGGGGCCGGCGGCTTCGCCCTGGCTGCCCTCAAGGCAGTGGCCAGCGGTGCCACCTGGATCTGGATGATGGATGACGACGCCGAGCCGGCAGATCCCGAGTGCCTGGCCACGCTGCTGCGGGAGGCTGAGGCGCGCAACCTTGAAGCCGTGGTCCCCCTCGTGGTGGCCCCCGGCAACCCGGACCGGCTGTCCTTCTTCTTCCGGCTGGACGGGAAGGTCACCCATGACCGTGCCGAGGTGGAAAGAGTAGGTTTCCTGCCCAACGACGGGCACTTCTTTAACGGGGCGCTCATCCGGTCGGACGTCTTTTTCAAGGTTGGCCTGCCCGACATGCGCCTCTTCATCCGTGGCGACGAGGTGGACTTCACCATCAGGCTGCGCAAGGCCGGCATCAGGTTCGGCACCGTGACCACAACGGCCATCACCCACCCTCACGCCGTCTCCGAGACCCAACACGTTTATGGGGCACGCTGGCATGTGATCGTCCCGGATTCGGCCTTCAAGCGTTATTACTACTACCGCAACCGCGGGTACTTGATCCGCCGGTACTTCCGGGTCAAGTCCTTCGTGGCGGACGTGGGTGGCTACGCGGGCTATTTCGCGCAGCGCCGTGACCTGCCCGGCTTCCTGTCCTGGGCCAGGTCCTTCACCGCCGGGCTGCGCGGCAAGGGCTTCGCGCCGCTGGAGGACCAGAATATTTAGGACTGGCCCCGAAGGCGTCGCCGGGTAAGGAGCCACAGGAGCACCCAGGGCTCGCCGAACACGCGGTAGGCCACCCGGCGCGGATGCAGCAGCAGGCGCCAGGCCCACTCCAGGCCAAGCCTTCCCAGCCAGCGCGGCGAGAGCTTCTGCACCCCTGCCAGTTGTTCAATGGCGCCGCCCACCGTGCAGTAGATGGCGGGCGGGAGCGAGTCGAGCCGGCGCTGCAGCACTGTTTCCTGGAGCGGCATGCCCAGCCCGAGCAGGACGAGCTGGGGCTGCTGCGCGGCGAGCCAGTCCACGGCGGCCGTTTCGACGTCGGCATCCCAGTCTTCGCCGGGAAGCCCTGTCACGGTGGCGGCCGGAACAATCCCCTGGAGCCGTTCGACCGCTTTGGTGTTGGCTTCCGCCCCGGCGCCCACGACGGCGATCCGTTCGAGGCCGGCCACGCGGCCCAAGGATGGCAGCCAGTCCGTGGACCCCAGCCTGTACTCCATAAGCGGGCTGACGGCTTTGCCGGTCCGGCCCCAGAGCCACAGCACCGGCGCCCCGTCCAGGAGCACCACGTCACTGTTCTCGTACAGGGAACGGAATCCGGGATCGGAATGGGTCAGCGTGACGCTGTGCAGGTTATGGCCGACGACGGTGCGCCGGGCGCCGTCGTCGACGAACCCTGCGAGCACCTCAATGAGTCCGTCCACGGTCAACGGGGTGGCGTCGACACCCAGGACCGGGATGTGCTGCCGGGCGGGGCTCATCCAGCGTCCCGGGCGCCTTCGGCCGCCGGGGTGTCCGGCGCCGCCTCCGCGTTCGTCGTCGCGGGCGCGGCGGAAGCGTCTTCGGCGGGCACGGGGGCTGCAGGCTGACCGGAGGGAACCTCACCGAGGCCCAGGACGCCCGGAACGTGTTCGCGAAGCTGGTCGAGGGACACGGCGCCGTTGCGCACAACCCGCAGGACCGTGCCGGTGGCGTCCACGATGGTGGACGGTACGGCGTCCGTGCCTTCCACCGGCCGGAAGCCTCCTTCAAGGTAGACCTCAACGGACTCGGCGAGCTGGGCACGCGCTTCGGCTGCGGTCTGCGCCGGCGCCTGGCCGGTCCGGTTGGCGGAGGAAACCGCCAGCGGGCCGGTCAGGGTGAGGAGCTCCAGCGCAATCTCATCGGCGGGCATCCGGAGCGCCACTGTTCCCTGCGTCTCACCAAGGTCCCAGTCCAGCGACGGCTGTGCGTGCAGGATCAGCGTCAGGCCACCGGGCCAGAACGCCTCAGCCAGCTTGCGGGCGTCCGCGGAGATCTCCGTGGCCAGCCCGTCCAGGGCATTGATCCGCGGAATGAGCACGGGCGGCGGCATGGTGCGGCTGCGTCCCTTGGAAACCAGAAGCATGGTGACGGCCTGCGGTGAGAAGGCATCGGCCGCGATCCCGTAGACAGTATCGGTGGGGAAAACCACGCACTTCTTTTCGCTGATGGCACGCTGCGCATGCTCCAGCCCCAGGGCGCGCTGGTCCTCTGACGTGCAGTTGTAGGTTGTGGTCACTGGCCTATTCTTTCATCAGTCGTGGCGCGGTCCGGCAAGCACGGCGCTGGTGGCGCGTTCCCTGCCGTTGAGGTCCAGGTGCGTGGTGATCTCGGTCCAGGCACCGGCGCGCTCCATCATGCGGACAATCCACGCAGCCTGGACTTCGGCGTGTTCCATCACGAAGTAGCCCCCGGGAACCAGCAGCCGGGCAGCGGAGGCTGCCGCCGCCGTCGGAAGTTCCATGCCGTCCGCTCCCCCGCCGTACAGGGCTTCCGGCGGATCATGCAGGGCGACTTCGGGTTCATTGGGGATGGCTTCGGCCGGGATGTAGGGCGGGTTGGAAACGACGACGTCGAATGTTCCGTTGAGCTCCGGCAGCGCGTCCCGCAGGTCCCCCAGGGTGAGTGTGACGCCCAGGGGCGCCAGGTTCCTTGCTGCCCACGCGTGGGCGAAGGGGCTGTATTCCACGGCGTGGACTTCAGCGGCGGGAACCTCGTGGGCGATGGAACCGGCGATGGCCCCGGATCCAGTGCCCAGGTCCACGATCCGGGGGTGCGCCATGCCTGTGACCCGGTCTATGACCAGTTGGACCACGGACTCCGTTTCGGGGCGCGGGATAAACACTCCGGGCCCGACGGCGAGTTCGAGGTACCGGAAGTGCGCCACTCCGGTGATGTGCTGCAGCGGGGTGCGCCGGGCCCGCTCGGCGACCAGCTCGGCGTAGCCCTCAGGCGCCGGCGAATCACCGAGCATCATGGCCCGGAGCCGCCCCAGCCCAACACCAAGCAGATGATCCGCGAGCAGTTCAGCGTCCACCCGGGGGCTCGGGACACCGGCGTCCCGGAGGATCGCGGTGGCCTCGCCGATGGCAGCCGCCAGTGACTGTTCCGCGCCGGTTGTCATATCCGTGCAGTTCCCGGCAGCCGACTAATCGCCGATGGCGTCCAGGCGGGCCTGTTCGTCCATCTCGATGGCGGACTGGATGACCGGTTCGAGGTCGCCGTTCATGACCTGGTCCAGGTTGTACGCCTTGTAGCCGGTGCGGTGGTCCGCGATGCGGTTTTCCGGGTAGTTGTAGGTGCGGATGCGCTCCGAACGGTCCATGGTGCGGATCTGGGACTTCCGCTGGGCCGAGTTCTCGGCGTCGATGATCTCCTGCTGGTGTGCCAGGATGCGGGCGCGGAGCACGCGCATGCCGGCCTCGCGGTTCTGCAGCTGGGATTTCTCGTTCTGCATCGCCACCACGATGCCCGTGGGCAGGTGCGTGATGCGGACAGCGGAGTCCGTGGTGTTCACGGACTGGCCACCGGGGCCGGAGGAACGGTACACGTCGATCTTGAGGTCGTTCTGGTTGATGTCCAGCTCTTCGGGCTCATCAACTTCCGGCAGGACCAGGACGCCTGCAGCGGACGTGTGGATCCGGCCCTGCGATTCGGTGACGGGCACGCGCTGCACGCGGTGGACGCCGCCTTCGAACTTGAGCCGCGCGTAGACGCCTTCCGCGGGGTCGTTTGAGTTCCCCTTGACGGCCATCTGGACATCCTTGTAACCGCCCAGGTCCGACTCGGTGGCGGAAATGAGTTCCGTCTTCCAGCCGCGGGATTCGGCGTACCGGGTGTACATCCGCAGGAGATCGCCAGCGAAGAGGGCCGCTTCGTCGCCACCTTCGCCGCCCTTGACCTCAAGGATCACGTTGCGGGCATCGTCAGGGTCGCGTGGAATCAAGAGCCTGCGCAGCTTGGCCGACGCTGTCTCCAGCGCCGCCTCCAACTCGGGAACCTCGGCAGCAAATTCGGGGTCCTCGGCAGCCATCTCTTTGGCCGCAGCGAGGTCATCGCGGATGCCTTCCCACTTGTGGTACGCCTCCACAATGCCGTTCAGCTGAGCTGAGCGCCGCCCCAGCTTCCGTGCCAAGCGCTGGTCAGCATAAACAGCAGGATCCCCCAGCTGCGCCTGGATAGCATCATGCTCATCTAGCAGGCCCTGTACGGACTCAAACATTTCACAACCTCTTTCGACTCTTACAAGTCTAGTTTCCCGGGACTTAACGACGAACCGCCCAAAGTGTGCCGACCAGGGGGTCGGCACACTTTGAGCGGTGAGCGCAGCTACTTGTCGTTATCCGACTTCGCACCAAGCGTCGTCTTCTGGACCTGCATCAGGAACTCAACGTTGCTCTGGGTCTCCCGGATCTTGTTGGTCAGCAGCTCAAGGCTCTGCTGCGTTTCGAGTCCGGAAAGGACGCGGCGCAGCTTCCACATGATCTTGACTTCCTCGGGCGAAAGCAGGTTCTCCTCGCGGCGGGTGCCGGACGCGTTGACGTCCACTGCCGGGAAGATGCGCTTGTCTGCCAGCTGGCGGGACAGGCGGAGTTCCATGTTGCCGGTGCCCTTGAACTCTTCGAAGATGACCTCGTCCATCTTGGAACCGGTCTCCACAAGGGCCGTTGCCAGGATGGTCAGTGAGCCGCCGTTTTCAATGTTGCGGGCTGCGCCGAAGAAGCGCTTGGGCGGGTACAGGGCTGCTGAGTCGACGCCACCGGACAGGATACGGCCCGAGGCCGGTGCTGCCAGGTTGTAGGCGCGGCCCAGGCGGGTCATCGAATCCAGGAGGACCACAACGTCCATGCCCATTTCCACCAGGCGCTTGGCGCGCTCGATGGACAGTTCGGCCACGGTGGTGTGGTCGTCGGCGGGACGGTCGAAGGTGGAGGCAATGACCTCGCCCTTGACGGTGCGCTGCATGTCCGTGACTTCTTCAGGACGTTCGTCAACGAGCACCATCATGAGGTGGACCTCAGGATTGTTGGTGGTGATGGCGTTGGCGATGGACTGCAGGATGAGTGTCTTGCCGGCCTTCGGCGGGGAGACGATCAGGCCGCGCTGGCCCTTGCCGATCGGGGCAACCAGGTCAATGACGCGGGGCCCGATCTTCTTGGGGTCGGTCTCGAGGCGCAGTCGCTCGGACGGGTACAGCGGGACCAGCTTGGCGAATTCAACGCGGTCCTTCAGTTCCTCCGGGGTCTTGCCGTTGACGGAGGTGACGCGGACCAGGGCGTTGAACTTCTGGCGGGCGGACTGCTGGCTGCGGTCTTCGCCTTCGCGCGGTGCCCGGATGGCGCCAACGACGGCGTCGCCCTTGCGCAGGTTGTACTTCTTGACCTGTGCCAGGGAGACGTAGACGTCATTCGGGCCCGGCAGGTAGCCCGAGGTACGGATGAACGCGTAGTTCTCCAGGACGTCCAGGATGCCGGCGACCGGCAGCAGGACATCGTCATCAGTGACCTCGACGTCGTCGACGTCCGGGCCCTGGGCACGGCCGCGACGGCGGTCGTTGCGGTCGCGGAAGCGGTCGTTGCGGGTGTTGTCCCGGTTGTCCTGGCCGCCGGAGCGGTCATTGCGGTCGTTGCGGTCCCGGCGGTTGCGACGATTGCGGCGGCTGCCGTTATCTGAATCGTCGTTGTCGCGTGAATTGTCGCGGTTGTCATCGCGCCGGGTACCCTCGCGCTGGCCGGCCTCGCGGCTGCCTGCGTTGTCGCGGCCGCCATCGGCGTTGTCGCGTGTGGTGGTCTCACGGGCTGCAGTGTCGCGGGCGTTGGCGTCGCGTCCACCGCGGGTGCGGCCGCTGTCCCGACGCTCGGTGCGCTGGCCATCGCCGGATTCAACACCCTGAGCCTCGGTGCGCGGGGTCTCCGAGCGCTGGGTTTCGGTGCGCTGGGCATCCGAGCGCTGGGCTTCGGTGCGCTCGGCCTGGCGCGGTTCGGCGGCAGGCTGTTCGGCCGGCGCTTCCGTGACGTCTGCGGCCTGCGGAGCCGTTGCCTGCGCGGCTGCTTCGCCGCGGCGGCGGTTGCGGGTACGCGGCTGGCGGCGTTCGGCTCCACCTTCGGCGGTTTCGGTCTCGGCAGGTGCGGCTGCCGGCGCTTCAGCGGGGGCGGAGGCCGGCGCTTCGGCGGGTGCAGCGGCGACAACACCGTCGCTGACTGCGCGCCGGCTGCGGCCACGGCCACGGGCCCTGGTTCCTTCGGCGGCCGGAGCCTCCGGGGTTTCGGTGCCGGCAGCCACCGGCGCAGCGGCGGCTACGTGGTTTTCAGAGGCTTTCTCGGCTACCTTGGCCGGCGCCTTGGTGGCTGGTGTGCCTGCGCGGTGGGCGGAAATGGCCGTAACCAGGTCCCCCTTGCGCATCCGTGACCCACCGGAAATCCCCAACTGGCTGGCAAGTGCCTGCAGTTGGGCGAGCTTCAGGCCGGCGAGGCCGCTGCTCTTGGTGGGTGCGGCCGTTGACGATCCGGCTGCAGAAGTTGATGTGTCCACAGCTGAAGACAGCTCAGTGGTTTCGGTCACGAAGGATCCTTCCCCCTCGACGGCGTCCAGACTGGGAGCTGGACGCGATGATTTGATCTGGGCTGCAGTTCAGATCTGCAGCCGGGATTTTCGGCCTTGCCGGTTGGATTTCGGCCAGCAGGGCCGGATACTGATTCACCTCACGCACCGATTAATGACGGGGCGCTGGACTGACGCTTCAGGGGCAGACACTTCTTGCTGCAGATTCCTGCGACAGACCAAGCAGGCGACACCGGAAAATATTGCGCAGTAGACGACCAGATGCAACTGAAATGCAGTTGCGGATCAGATAGGCGGAATTACCGCCGGTGTAAATCCACCTTAGCACCTTCGACGTCCACTGCGAGCTTCAGCACGCGCCAGCCGATGCCCGGCGTGTTCTCAGACGTGAAGGATCCGATCAGTGCGAGGATTTCCGCGGCCTCAGCTTCGCCGTTGGCCAGGACCAGGACCGTGGGCCCGGCGCCGGAAACAACTGCTGCGTGGCCTGCACCGCGCAGTACCCGGATAAGCGCAGCGCTGGGGCGCATGGCCTCCGCCCGGTAGCTCTGGTGGAGGTAGTCCTCAGTACCGGCGAGCAGGAATTCCGGCTTCTGCGTCAGCGCATGGATCAGCAGGGCCGCCCGGCCGGAGTTCATGGCTGCGGCATGGTGGCCCACCGAGGCCGGCAGCAGCGCCCGGGCCGCTTCGGTGGACAGTTCAAAGTCCGGAACGGCCACAATGGGGATGACCGAATCCACCACGGTTGCGCAGGTGCTCCTGTACTGGTCACTGTCCTGCCATGACAGCGCGAGTCCGCCGAAAATCGCTGGCGCGACGTTGTCCGGATGGCCTTCCATTTCGCTGGTAAGCTGCAGGATCCAGTCGCGTCCGCGCTGCCCGGGCGCCGGCACCATGGCGTTGGCGGCGGACACTGCCGCCACCACTGCGGAGGCGGAAGAGCCCAGGCCGCGCCCGTGCGGATTGACGTTGGTTGCCGTGATCCGGAGGCCGCCGTGCCGGTAGCCGAGCCGGGAAAAGGCGGCTTCCATGGCCCGGACCACAAGGTGGCTGGCATCGCGGGGCAAGGTGTCCGCACCCTCGCCGCTGAGCTCGAACAGGAGCTCGTCGGTCTCCAGGCTTTCCACCGTCAGGGTGTCGTGCAGTGCCAGGGCCAGGCCCAGGCTGTCATAGCCCGGACCGAGGTTGGCGCTGGTGGCGGGGACCCTCACGGTGACCCGCTGCCCTGCCTCAATGAGGGGCAGGGCAACGGTAGTGGGCGCGGTGGTTTCCAAGGCTACTTTTCTTCCAGTCCCAGTGCAGCTGCAACGGTGACAACATCGTTGGAGACCTTGACCGGCTGCACCTCACTGCCGTCTTCGGTGCGCAGGGCCCACTGGGGATCCTTGAGGCCGTGGCCCGTCACGGTGATGACAATGGTCTTGCCGGATGGTACTTCGCCCGCGGCGTGCTTCTTCAGGAGGCCCGCCACCCCCGCTGCTGAGCCCGGTTCCACAAAAACGCCCTCCCGGGCGGACAGCCAGCGGTGCGCATCCAGGATCTGCTCGTCGGTCACGGCGTCGATGAAGCCGCCGGACTCGTCGCGGGCCGCAATGGCGCCGTCCCAGGAAGCAGGATTGCCGATCCGGATGGCAGTGGCGATGGTGTCCGGTTCCGTAATGGGGTGGCCGGCTACGAACGGAGCCGCGCCGGCAGCCTGGAAGCCCCACATCTGCGGCGTTTTGGTGGACACGGGCGCCAGCGTGCCGGCCGTAGCCGATTCGAACGGGGCCGAGTACTCCTTGTAGCCCTTCCAGTAGGCCGTGATGTTGCCGGCGTTTCCGACCGGCAGGACGTGGATGTCCGGGGCGTCACCAAGGGAGTCCACGATCTCGAACGCTCCGGTCTTCTGGCCCTGGATACGGGCAGGATTGACCGAGTTGACCAGGAACACCGGGTAGGACTCCCCCAGCTTCCGGGCGATGTCCAGGCAGTTGTCGAAGTTGCCGTCCACCTGCAGCAGCGTGGCGCCGTGCGCGATGGCCTGGCTCAGCTTGCCCATGGAGATCTTGCCTTCGGGGACCAGCACGGCACACTTCAGGCCGGCGGCCGTGGCGTAGGCGGCGGCCGAAGCGGAAGTGTTGCCGGTGGAGGCACAGACCACGGCCTTGGCGCCGGATTCAACGGCGGCGGTCATGGCCATGGTCATGCCGCGGTCCTTGAACGAGCCGGTGGGGTTCATGCCCTCGACCTTCAGGTACACGGTGGAACCCGTCAGTTCGGACAGCTTCTGCGCGTGGACCAGCGGAGTGCCGCCTTCGCCCAGGGTGATGACCCGGGTGGATTCCGTCACGGGCAGACGGTCAGCGTATTCGCGGATAACGCCGCGCCATTGGTGAGCCACTTAGACTCCTTCTACCCGCAGAACGGATGTCACTGAATTGATAACGTCCAGGCCCTTCACAGCCTCGACGGTGGCTGCAAGGGCAGCCTCGGACGCGCGGTGCGTGACAATCCGCAGTTCGGCCGACTCCGTGCTGGAGCCGGCTTCCTTGTGGATGGTCTGCCGCATGATTTCGATGGACACACCGTGCTCCGCGAAAAGCTTGGCAATGCGGGCCAGGACACCGGGCTGATCGGCCACGTCCAGGCCGATGTAGTAACTGGTGATGGCCGCATCAATGGGAAGTGCCGGAACGTGCCCGGTGGTGGTCTCGGTCCGCTGGGGACCGCCCAGCACCAGGCGGCGGGCCGCGGACACCAGGTCACCCAGGACGGCAGACGCCGTGGGGGTGCCACCGGCGCCCTGGCCGTAGAACATCAGTTCTCCGGCGTTTTCGGCCTCGATGAACACCGCGTTGAACGCTCCGCGGACGGCGGCCAGGGGGTGCTCCCGCGGGAGCAGCGTGGGGTGCACGCGCACCGAAACGCCTTCGCCGCCGCCTGTTTCCGTGCCTGCGGCCGGGAGTTTTTCGGCGATGGCCAGCAGCTTGATGACAAAACCGGCGTCCTTGGCCGCGGCGATGTCCGCGGCGGTGACGGAGGTGATGCCTTCACAGTGGACGTTTTCGAGGGCAAACCGGGTGTGGAAGGACAGGGTGGCGAGGATCGCGGCCTTGGCCGCTGCGTCGTGGCCCTCGATGTCCGCCGTGGGGTCCGCTTCGGCGTAGCCAAGCCGCTGGGCTTCCGCGAGGGCATCGGCGAACTGGGCACCGGTGGAATCCATCTGGTCGAGGATGAAGTTGGTGGTTCCGTTGACGATGCCCATCACCTTGGTGATCCGGTCCCCGGACAGGCTGTCGCGGATGGGGCGCAGGATGGGGATGGCACCGGCCACCGCCGCTTCGTAGGACAGCTGCACGCCGGCTTTGTCGGCCTCTTCGTAGAGGGTAGGGCCGTCCTGGGCCAGCAGCGCCTTGTTGCCGGTGACCACGCAAGCGCCGTTCTGCAGCGCGGAGAGGATCAGGGTGCGGGCCGGCTCGATGCCGCCCATCAGTTCGATGACCAGGTCCGCGTCTTTGACCAGGGTCTCGGCGTCCGTGGTGAACAGTTCCGGCGGCAGCTCAACGTCGCGCGGTGCGTTCACGTTGCGCACGGCGATACCGCTGAGCTGAAGGCGGGCGCCGGTGCGGGCGGCAAGGGTGTCGGCGTCCTCAATGAGAATCCGCGCAACCTGGGCCCCAACGTTGCCACAGCCCAGGAGGGCTACTTTCAGGGTTCGCAATTCAGTCATTCAGACTCCCATGTCGCGGTTGAGCAGATCTTGTTCGGTTTCCCCGCGGACAATCAGCCGGGCAGATCCGTCGCGCACCGCGACAACGCCCGGCCGGGCCAGATAGTTGTAGTTGCTCGAGAGGGCCCAGCAGTAGGCGCCGGTTCCCGGTACAGCAAGCAGATCACCGGCTGCCACGTCCTCGGGCAGATATACATCTCTAACAACTATGTCGCCGCTCTCGCAATGTTTGCCCACTACGCGGGACAGCTGCGCCGCCGCGTCCGAGGTGCGCGAGGCGAGAACAGCCGAATAATCCGCGTCGTACAGCACCGGCCGGGCGTTATCGCTCATGCCGCCGTCAACCGACACATACCGGCGCGGGTGCGTAACGTTTTCCGGCGGGGTTCCGGTTGTTTGGGCTGTCCCGGCTGTTCCAACGGCGGGCGCGTCCACGCGAACCGTCTTCAGGGTGCCCACCTCGTACAGCGTGAAGGTGGTGCTGCCCACAATCGCGCGGCCCGGCTCAATGGAAATCCGCGGGGAGGTGATATCCAGGTCTGCGCACGTGGAACGCACGACGGCGGCCATCGCCTCCGCGATCTCGGCTGCGGGCCGGGGGGTGTCCACCGGGGTGTAGGCAATGCCGTACCCGCCGCCCAGGTCCAGTTCGGGCATCACGATGGAGTACTTTTCCTGCATGGCGGCAAGGAAGCGAAGGAGCTTCTCGGCTGCCAGGGCAAAGCCGTCGGGCTCGAAAATCTGGGAACCGATGTGGCAGTGCAGCCCGAGAAGGTCGATGCCTGGGTAGTTGGTTGCGGCCGCCACGGCTTCTTCCGCCGCGGACAGACCTGCCTGCTCGGTGGTGTCCTCCGCCATGGAGAGGCCGAACTTCTGGTCCTCGTGGGCGGTGGCGATGAACTCGTGGGTGTGAGCGTGCACGCCGGGAGTCAGCCGCAGCATGACTTTGGCCTGCTCCCCGCGGTTTTCCGCGATCCTGGCGACGCGCTGGAGTTCGTCCAGGCTGTCCACCACAATCCGGCCGAGCTTCATGTCCAGGGCCCGGTGAATTTCGGCGTCGGACTTGTTGTTTCCATGCAGGGCCACGTCCGCGCCGGGGATGCCGGCCCGTGCAGCGACTGCCAGTTCCCCGCCGGAGGCGGTGTCCAGCCGCAGGCCTTCCTCCTCGACCCACCGCACCACGGCGGTGCAGAGGAAGGACTTCCCGGCGTAGTAGACGTCCACTCCCCCGCAGATGTCAGCGAAGGCGTTGTTGAACGCGTCGCTGAAGGAGCGGGCACGCTCCCGGAAATCGGTCTCGCTCAGCACAAAGAGCGGCGTTCCGTACTGCCTTTTGAGCTCGCTGACCGGGATGCCGTCAATGGCGAGTTCGCCGTCGCCGTTCCGGTCAACGTCACCGGCCCACAGCGGCTGATGCAGGACGTTCAGATCAGCCGGAACGGCGAGCCAATCAGGGGCCAGCGGGGAGGCGGCCTGGTGGTTGGTTTTTGGCACTGCCATCACATCCGTTCCGGCGCGGAGACGCCAAGGAGGTCCAGTCCGTTGGCCAGGACCTGGCTGGTGGCATCGTTGAGCCACAAACGGGTGCGGTTGACGTCGGTGACCGGCTCGTCGCCCATGGGGGCGATGCGGCAGGCGTCATACCAGCGGTGGTAGGCGCCGGCGATGACCTCAAGGTGGCGGGCGATGCGGTGCGGCTCGCGCAGTTCGGCGGCCTTGGCCACGATGGAGGGGTAGCTGCCCAGGTAGGAGAGCAGTTCGTTTTCGGTGGCGTGGTCCAGCAGGGAGGCCTCGAAGGCGCTCCGGTCAACGCCGGCGGCCACGGCGTTCCGTGCCGCGCCGCGGGTACGGGCGTGGGCGTACTGCACGTAGAACACCGGGTTCTCGTTGCTGTGCTTCTTGAGCAGGTCCGGGTCCAGGGTCAGCGGGGAATCCGCCGGGAAACGGGCCAGCGAGTAGCGGACCGCGTCCTTGCCAAGCCAGTCGATGAGGTCCTTGAGCTCGATGATATTGCCTGCACGTTTGGACAACTTGGCGCCGTTGACGGAGACCAGCTGGCCGATCAGGACCTCGATGTTGACCTCGGGGTCATCTCCGGCGGCCGCCGCAATGGCCTTGAGCCGGTTGATGTAGCCGTGATGGTCCGCGCCGAGGAGGTAGATCTTCTCGGTGAAACCGCGGTCCTTCTTGGACAGGTAATAGGCGGCATCAGCCGCGAAGTAGGTGGGCTCGCCGTTGGCGCGGATCATGACCCGGTCCTTGTCATCGCCAAAGTCCGTGGTGCGCAGCCACACCGCACCGCCGTCGTCGAACACATGGCCCTGCTCGCGCAGCCGCGCAACGGCACTTTCGATGGCGCCGGCGTCGTGCAGTTCCTGCTCGGAGAAGAACACGTCGAATTCGACGCCGAAATCCGCGAGCGTGGCCTGGATGTCCTTCATCTGGGCCTCGTAGGCCGCGGCGCGGATCACGGGGATCGCCGCGACCTCGGTCAGTTCACGGATGTCCGGGTGTTCGCTGAGTACCTCGTGGCCGAGGTCCGCAATGTACTGGCCGGGGTAGCCGCCGTCGGGCACGGGGAGGCCGTGGAGCCGGTTGTAGACCGACTGGGCGAACGTGTTCATCTGCGTGCCGGCGTCGTTGATGTAGTACTCGGCGGTGACCTCGGCGCCGGATGCGCGGAGGACCCGCGCGATGGCGTCGCCCAGGGCTGCCCAGCGGGTATGGCCGATATGCAGGGGCCCGGTGGGGTTGGCCGACACGAATTCCATGTTGACGGTATGGCCGGCGAGCGCGGTGTTGGTGCCGTACTCCGGACCGGCTTCCACGATGGCCTTCGCCAGGGCCCCCGCGGCCGCAGCGTCCACGGTGATGTTCAGGAAGCCCGGACCCGCGATGTCCACGGCCGAAACGCCGTTGATGGTCTTGAGCCGGGCACTCAAAATGGTGGCGAACTCGCGCGGATTGGTGCCGGCCTGCTTGGACAGTTGCAGGGCGATATTGGTGGCCCAGTCACCGTGATCCCGGTTCTTTGGTCGCTCCACCCGCACCTCGGCAGGAACTGCAGACGCGGAAAGCCCGATTTCGCCGGCAGCGACGGCATCTTTCAGGCAGGCGGATATGGCGAGGGAGAGTTCTTCGGGAGTCACCCCTCTAGCCTACCGGCGCCCGCCACGTGGAGGAATTTGAGCCATGACGGGTGACTTGGGGTCCCAGCCGGCGGACCGGCTTAACTGAGCCAGCCTCGCGGCTGGCTCTCAGCGTGAACCATTACGCTGAATCCGACGTTGAGTACACCGTAAGCACCCAGCCCACGAAACGAGCCCCATCATGAGACCGTCAGTCCGCAAGAGTGTTTTCGCCGGCCTGGCCGGCCTGTCCCTCGTCGGAACCGTGGCCGGCTGCGCGCCCACGGCAACCCAAGGGGCAACGCCGCCGTCCGCTAACGACAGTTCCGCGGGCGAAAGCACCCCGTCCGGGACCTCGTCCTCCCTGGCCGGCAGCGGGTCCGACTATAAAGACGGGACGTACAACGCCGATGGCACCTATGTGTCCCCGAACGGCACCGAAACAGTGGGCGTGGAATTAACGCTTGCCGCCGGGACGGTCAAGGCGGTCAACATCACCCAGCACCCCTCCAACCCGAACACCCGCAAGTTCCAGGGCGAGTTCGCCGGCGGAATCGCCGCCCAGGTGGTGGGCAGGAACATTGACCAGCTGAAGGTGTCCAAGGTTGCTGGCTCGTCCCTGACCAGCGGCGGGTTCAACCAGGCGGTAGAGAAGATCAAGTCAGAGGCCCGCTAGGCCGTGCCGCAGCCCGGCTTGGAGGAGTTCCGCTTCGACGGGATCGGCACCCGTTGGGAGATTAGTACGCCCCGGGCCCTTTCGGCGGGTGTCCGGGCCCGGCTCCTGGCCGTGGTGGAAGCGTACGACGGCGCGTGGTCACGGTTCCGTCCGGATTCCACCGCCAGCGCCATGGCACGTGAGCCGGGGCGGCATGAGTTTCCGCCGGAGGCTGCACCGCTCGGGCAGCTATACCGCTCCCTGTACCGCCTCTCAGCCGGGGCGATGACGCCGCTGATCGGCAGCAGCCTTGAGCAGCTGGGCTACGACGGCGACTACTCACTGCGGCAGGCGGGCCCTCCCCTGGCGGCGCCCCGCTGGGAGGATTCCCTGGACTGGGACGGTTCAGTCCTCACGAACCGTGCGCCCGTGGTCTTGGACATTGGCGCCGCCGGCAAGGGCCAGCTGGTGGATCTTCTGGGCGTCGAATTGCGTCAGCATGGCCACAACAGCTACCTGATCGATGCCAGCGGGGACCTGTTGTACAGCGGTCCGGACGTCATCAGGGTGGGCCTGGAGCACCCGTATGATCCTGCCAGGGCCATCGGCACGGTGGACCTGGCAGGCGGCGCGCTGTGTGCCTCTGCCGCCAACCGCCGTGCCTGGGGGGACGGGCTACATCACGTCCTGAACGGCACCACGGGCCGGCCCGTCAGCACAGCCGTGGCCACCTGGACCATGGCGGCCAGCACCATGCTGGCTGACGCGCTGGCCACCGCATTGTTCTTCGTCCCGGGCGCTGACCTGGAGCGCAGCTTCGAGTTCTCCTGGCTGACAGTATTTTCCGATGGAAGCGCCGCCTATTCGGCCGGATTTGAAGGGACGTTGTTCACATGAGCCCCATCGACACCCCCACGGCGGTTTCGCCGGCCGGCCGGCTGGACGCATGGTTGGGAAAGTACACGATGTACCGGCTGATCCTCCTGGTGCTCGCGGCGCTTGCCGCGTACAGCGTGGTTTTGGACGCGCTCGGCTGGCTGACTTTCGGCATTCCTGAGATGGTGGTGCACCTGGCCCTCTGCCTGGGCCTGACCTATGCCTCCAACCGGGTCCTCGCCGCAGTGTTCCATGTCCGGCCGCATTCAGAGTCGTCGCTGATCACGGGGCTGCTGCTGTACTTCCTTTTCTGGCCGTCGTTTGCCCCCATGGATATGGCGGGGGTGGCCCTGGCCTGCGTGCTGGCTTCTGCGTCCAAGTATGCGCTTGCGTGGCGTGGGCGGCACGTGTTCAACCCTGCCGCGGCCGGGGCGTTCGTGACCGGCCTCACCGGGTTGAACATAGCGACGTGGTGGGCGGCGACCCCTGCCATGCTGTGGCTGCTGGTGCCGGGCATCGTGCTGGTGCTGCACCGCACCCGGAAGTTCCTCATGGCCGCAGTTTTCCTGGTGGTTGCCGCCGCGGTAGTGACCTCGGAACTGCTGCAGGCAGGGACGACGCCGGGCGATGCGCTCTGGCAGGCCGTGGCACAGCGGCCGCTGCTCTTTTTCGTCGGCTTTATGCTGACCGAGCCGCTGACGCTGCCGCCGCGCCGCTGGCAGCAGCTCGGGCTGGCGGCCGTGGTGGGGGTGGTGTTTGCGGTGCCGTACAACGTCGGGTTCTTCGCCAACTCCCCCGAACTGGCCCTGCTTGTGGGCAACCTGCTGGCGTTTGTGCTGGGCCAGCGGGGCGCGCTGAGGCTGACCTTCACCGGTTCCCGGACGTTGACGCCCAGCACCACCGAGTTCGGCTTTAACCCCTCCCGCCCGGTCCGCTATCTGCCCGGGCAGTTCATGGAACTGGACCTGCCCCATGACAAGTCCGACGGGAAGGGCCGCCGCCGGGTCTTCAGCCTGACCAGCGCCCCGGGCTCGGCGACAGTCACGTTCGGGGTGCGGACCGCCGAGCCGCTGTCAGCCGCCAAGAAGGCCCTCCTGGCATTGGAGCCCGGCGACCCGGTGACCGCTACCTCGGTGGGCGGGGATTTTGTGCTGCCGCGCGACCCGCGAACGCCGGTGCTGCTCATTGCCGCCGGCATTGGTGTCACACCGTACCTCGCGCACCTGGCGGCAGGCGCCGGGCGGGACCGGGATGTGGTCCTCCTGCTGCTGGAACGGAACGCAGCGGAGATAGCGTATGCCCGGGAACTGGAAGGGTGCGGTGCGCGGATGGTGGCCCGCCTCGCCGATGGTTCCATCCCGCCGTCGTTCATTGCCGACGCCGGAAACCGAGCCGACGCCGGCGCCGCGGGGCCGGGCGGCGTTGACTCCCCGCCCCGGCTGGACGGAACCTCCCTGCGGGCGCTGGTGCCTGACATCGCAGAACGTACCGTCTACGTCTCCGGGGCCCCCTCAAGCGTTGCTTCGCTGCGCCGTGCCGCGAGGGAGGCGGGTGCGCGCAGGGTGCGTGTGGACTCGTTTGCCGGTTACTGAAGAATCGCGGGGGCGGCGTTTCGGCTCGCCGGAAAGGCTCGGTAAGCTCCGTTTTTCATTGCGGGCCACCTTCCTGCTAAGCTCTAGGACGTCCCGCCAGCAACGGCAGGATCCCTGAATTGCCCTCGTAGCTCAGGGGATAGAGCGTCTGCCTCCGGAGCAGAAGGTCGTAGGTTCGAATCCTATCGAGGGCACCAACATGAAAACCCCACCGCGCCAGGCGCGGTGGGGTTTTCTGTGCATCGGCAAGCGCTTTCGAAGCGCGGCCGCGGGCCTCCATCAAATTGTCTGTGACCCCTCGTAGGCTGATGCCACCATCCGAGGGGGTACGTTATGCACTTACCAGACCACCAGCTGCCAGGCCAGCGTCCGTCAGCTGAACAGCCACAGGGCCGGCATCAAACCAGCGGCCGGTGCTTCATCATCCCGCCCTACTTATTGCGGCGGTTGGCCCGTCAGGATGCGCCGGAACTCCTGTCCGCCGCGCGGGCGGCCAAGGAAGCACTGAGCCATATACGGTCGGTCCAGTCAGCCAGGACAGCGCCTCAGCCCGCCGCGCCGCCGGCATTCCGCGACGTCCAGCCCGGACCGCCAAACCGCAGCATCTACGATGCGGCAGGCTCCGAAACACTCCCCGGCAAACTTGTCCGCAAGGAAGGTGACCCGGAATCGGGAGACCTGCCAACGGACGAGGCCTATGACGGCCTCGGGCACACGCACCGCCTGTTCGCCGACGCCTTTGGACGCAACTCCATCGATGGCCATGGCCTGCCACTGGATGCCACCGTTCATTTCGGAAAGCTGTATGACAATGCCTTCTGGAACGGCCAGCAGATGGTCTTCGGCGATGGCGACGGCCAGGTCTTCGAACGCTTTACGCGGTCACTGAGCGTTATCGGACACGAACTCACGCACGGAGTCACACAGTTCTCTGCCGGACTCGCCTACAGAAACCAGGCCGGCGCCATCAACGAGTCCCTGTCTGACGTCTTCGGCGTGCTTGTTGAGCAGTATGTCAGGAAGCAGTCCGTCGACCAGGCCAGCTGGCTTATCGGTGAGGGACTTTTCACGGCACAGGTGCAGGGCAAGGCCTTGCGGTCCCTGAAAGCTCCCGGCACCGCGTATGACGACGACGTCCTGGGTAAGGACCCCCAGCCGGACTCAATGGACTCGTACGTGCGGACCAGCGCGGACAACGGCGGCGTCCACATCAACTCCGGCATCCCCAACCGGGCCTTCTACCTGGCCGCAGCAGCCCTGGGCGGCAACGCCTGGGAGGCGCCGGGCCGCATCTGGTATGAGACCCTGACCGGCGGATCCCTGCCTGCCGCCGCCACCTTCAGCGTCTTCGCGCGGGCCACCGCAGCTTCAGCCGCCGAATTGTTCGGGTCCGGTTCCGCCGAACATGACGCCGTCCGGAAGGCGTGGGAAACTGTGAAGGTCAAGCTTTAAGCCAACGCTTGGCTGCCGGCAGGTGGCAGCCCGGCTGCAGGAAAGCCCAGGAACCCGGCCATGAAAATTAGCGTGGAGCGCACCGGCGGGATTGCCGCGCTGACACGGGTGTGGACCGTTACCGCTGAAACGGAAAGCGCCATGAGCGAGTGGCAGCCCATTGTCGAGGCCTGCCCGTGGGATGCGGTACCCAAGACAGTCCGGGCAGCCGCCGCCGAAGCGGAAGCCAGCCAGCCGGACCGCTTCATCTATGCCATCAGGGCAGGGCAACGTCGCGCGGCGTTGCCGGAGCAGCAGGTGACCGGTCCCTGGCGCGTCCTCATCGACAGTGCCCGGGCCGCCGCGGAACGGTCTCAATAGCCGGCCGTACGGAGGGGAGCGCCGGAATGGTGCGAGCCCCAGTAGACTGGCTGCAGCCATGACATTTCATATCTCCTATCCCGCTGAGCTGCCCGTCTCCGAGCGCCGCGAGGACCTGATGGCTGCCATTGCAGCGAACCAGGTGACCATCATTGCCGGCGAGACCGGTTCGGGTAAGACCACCCAGATCCCCAAAATGTGCCTCGAACTGGGCCTGGGCGATAACGGCCTGATCGGTCACACCCAGCCCCGGCGGCTCGCGGCGCGCACCGTTGCGGAGCGCATCGCTGAGGAACTGGGCGTGGAGATTGGGCAGGAAGTCGGCTTCCAGGTGCGTTTCACCGGCGAGGTCGGCCGGTCCACGAAGGTCAAGCTGATGACGGACGGCATCCTGCTTGCCGAGATCCAACGTGACAAACTGCTGCGCAAATACAACGCCATCATCATTGACGAGGCACACGAACGCAGCCTGAACATCGACTTCATCCTCGGCTACCTCAAGCGCATCCTCCCGCAGCGTCCCGATCTGAAGATCATCATCACCTCCGCCACCATCGATCCGGAGCGTTTTGCCAAGCACTTCGGCTCCGAGGAGACGCCCTCCCCCATCATCGAAGTTTCGGGGCGCACCTTCCCGGTGGAAATCCGGTACCGGCCCCTGTCCCAGCCTGCCGGCGGGGCCGTAACCGGAGATGATGAAGACACCTCCTCGGATGACGAACTCGAGGAGGACCGTGATCCGCTCGACGCCGTCTGCGACGCCGTGGACGAACTTGCGGGCGAAGCGCTGGGCGACATCCTGATTTTCTTCTCCGGCGAGCGCGAAATCCGCGACGCCGCAGACGCGCTCCAGGCGAGGATCCAGTCCAACCGCCGCTTGGCCGGCACCGAGGTCCTGCCGCTTTTCGCCCGGCTCAGCCTGCAGGAACAGCACAAGGTGTTCCACCCGGGCAGCAGGCGGCGCATTGTGCTGGCCACCAACGTGGCCGAGACCTCCCTGACCGTTCCCGGGATCAAGTACGTCATTGACACCGGCACCGCGCGCATCTCGCGCTATTCACACCGCACCAAGGTGCAGCGCCTTCCCATCGAGCGGGTGTCCCAGGCCTCCGCCAACCAGCGGTCGGGCCGTTGCGGCCGTGTATCCGACGGCATCGCCATCCGGTTGTACTCGGAAGAGGACTTCGAGTCCCGGCCGCTCTTCACCGACCCCGAGATCCTGCGCACCAACCTCGCGGCCGTCATCCTGCAGATGACCGCCATGGGCGTGGCCCGCGGTCCCAAGGACGTCGAAAACTTCCCGTTCGTGGAGCCGCCGGATTCGCGTGCCATCAACGACGGCGTCACGCTCCTGCGTGAACTCGGCGCGTTAAGTGCCGTGCGGGCCGGAGACGCCAAGAGCGGCGGGCTGACCGCCGTCGGGCAACAGCTTGCCCAGCTGCCGGTGGACCCGCGGCTGGGCCGGATGATCGTCGAGGCGGGCAAGCGCGGCTGCGTGCGTGAAGTGATGATCCTGGCAGCGGCGCTGACCATCCAGGACCCCCGCGAACGCCCGACGGACAAACAACAGCTCGCGGCGGAGAAGCACGCCCGTTTCCGCGACGAGAACTCGGACTTTACCGGCTTCCTGAATCTGTGGAACTACATTCAGGAAAAGCAGCAGGAGCTCTCTTCCACCCAGTTCCGGCGGCTTTGCCGCAACGAGTTCATCAACTACCTGCGGGTCCGGGAATGGCAGGACCTGTTCGCCCAGCTCCGGCAACTGGCCCGGCCGCTGGGCATCAGCCTGGACAACAAACGCCTCGCAGATCCGGTGGGCAATAACGAAGGCATCCACATCAGCCTGCTCTCCGGGCTGCTGAGCCACATCGGCATCCTCGATGACCGCAAGCGCGAGTACGCCGGCGCGCGCGGCAGCCGGTTCGCCATATTCCCCGGGTCGGCACTGTTCAAAAAGTCCCCCACCTTCGTGATGGCTGCCGAACTGGTGGAAACAAGCCGGCTGTGGGCCAGGGTCGCCGCCAAGTTTGATCCCGTGTGGGCCGAGCAGGTGGCGCCGGACCTGGTTAAACGCAGCTACAGCGAACCCCACTGGTCCACCAAAATGGGCGCCGTCATGGCGTACGAGAAGGTCACGCTCTACGGCGTGCCCATCATTCCCCAGCGCCGGGTCAACTACAGCCGGGTGGACCCGGTACTCGCCCGCGAGCTGTTCATCCGGCATGCCCTGGTGGAGGGCGATTGGAAAACCCACCACAAGTTCTTCCACCGCAACCGTGCCCTGCTGCTCGAAGTGGAAGAGCTTGAGGCCCGGATGCGCCGCCGGGATCTGCTGGTGGACGACGAAACACTGTTCGAGTTCTATGACGCCCGGATCGGCCCGGATGTGGTGTCCGAGCGGCACTTCGACAAATGGTGGAAGGAAGCCCGGCAGCAGAACCCGGACCTGCTGGATTACGACAAGTCGCTGCTGCTCAACGACGAAGCCGACAACCTGGACGAAGCCGCGTACCCGAAGACCCTCCTGCACAAGGGCTTCGAGCTGCCGCTGACCTACGAGTTCCACCCTGTTGCGCCCGGCTCGCCGCCGAATCCCTCCGATGGCGTCACAGCCGAGGTGCCGGTGCTCTTCCTCAACCAGTTGGACGACAAGGCCTTCCGCTGGCTGATCCCCGGCCAGCGCGTGGAACTGGTGACGGCGCTCATCAAATCCCTGCCCAAACAGATCCGCAAGAACTTTGTCCCGGCCCCGGACGTCGCCCGCCAGGCCGTGGCCGCCCTCGAGGCGGACTTTGACCCGGCGAGCGACGAGCTGGAAGCATCGCTGGAACTTGCCCTGCGCCGAATCCGCGGCCAGGTCATTCCGCCGGGGTCCTGGAACTGGGATGCCGTTCCCTCGCATCTGCGGGTGAGCTTCAAGGTCGTGGACAGCAAAGGCAGGGTATTGGACGAGGGGAAGGACCTCGCCGCCCTCCAGCAACGCCTGGCGCCGGCAACGCGCCGCGCCATCGCAGAATCCCTGGGAGCAACTCCCGCCACCACCGCACCGCCATCACGGAACAATCCGGCAGTTGCAGAAAAGTCAGGCGGGACCTCCCCCGCGGCGACGGGTGCCGGAACCCCGGCAACCGGTCGCGGGACGGGCTTCAGGGAACAGGGCGGACTGACCTCATGGACCTTCGGCACCATACAGCGGCAGGTCAGCAACACGGTCAACGGCCATACCGTCACCGGCTATCCGGCGCTGGTGGATGAAGGAACCTCGGTGGCACTGCGCGTGTTCCAGACCTCCTCTGAACAGCTGGCGGCCATGCGCGGCGGCGTCATCCGGCTCCTCGCGCTGCGTGTTCCCGCGCCGGACCGCTACGTGCTCGAACACCTCAACAACACCGAAAAACTGACCTTCAGCCAAAACCCGCACGGTTCGGTCTCGGCACTGATCGCCGACTGTGTCCTGGCTGCCGTGGACAAGCTGACCCCGGCCGATGTCCCCTGGGACCGTGAGTCCTTTGACGCGCTCTACGAGCAGGTCCGCGCGGAACTCATCGACACTGTGTTCAGCGTGACGGCTGTGGTGGAGCGCATCCTGGCCAGCACCCGGCGGATCGAGAAGCAGCTCAAGGGGACCACGAGCCTGGCACTGATCAGCGCGCTGAACGACATCAAGAGCCAGCTCGAGCAACTGGTGTTTCCCGGTTTCGTGGCGCGCACCGGATTCGCCCAGCTAAGCCAGCTCCCCCGGTACCTCGCGGCCATCGAGAAACGCCTCGAGCGCCTGCCCGGCAACGTCCAGCGGGATGCCCTGAACATGGCCGCGGTCCAGCGGCTGGAGGACGACTACGACGACGCCGTGTCCGCACTGCTGCCGGGCCGGCGGGCCGGTGCCGAGCTCACCCAGGTGCGCTGGATGATCGAGGAACTTCGCGTGAGCCTGTTCGCTGTCGAGCTCGGAACCGCCTATTCGGTTTCCGAAAAGCGGATCAGGGCGGTCCTGAATAAGGCACTGGCGCCGGCTTAAGCCTTCCGGACAACCGGTGAGGGCCTAGCTTTCGGGAACGAAGTCCCCGTAGCCGGCCGCCCGGAGCCCCGCACGCAGCTTCTCCGCGTTGGCGTCCAGAACGGCCGGGTCCGGGTTGTGATCCACGGAGGCGAAGTCGAAGTCGGCCATGCTCCGCGACGGCCACACATGGACGTGCATGTGGTTGATCTCGTAGCCTGCAACAATCAGGCCGGCCCGCTCGGCCGGGAAAATGTCCAGCTGGACGGCACCGATCCGCCGGGCCACTTCCATGACCTTCCCGAGGGTTTCCGGTGCGGCGTCGGTCCAGCGGTCCACCTCTTCGGTGGGAACCACCAGTGTGTGTCCGTCCGCCAGCGGGCCTGTGGTCAGGAACGCCACGACGTCCGGCTCGCGCCAGACGAAGCGTCCGGGGATCTCGCCATTGATGATCTTCGTGAACAGGGTGCTCATGCGTCTGCCTCCTCGGCCGGGGCCTGCAAGGTGCTGGTGTCCAGCACAAAACGGTACTTGACGTCGCCCGCCACCATCCGGTGGTAGGCCTCATTCAGCTGGTCGGCGGAGACCATTTCGATGTCCGCCACCACGTTGTGTTCAGCACAGAAGTCCAGCATTTCCTGTGTCTCGGCTATGCCACCAATCATTGAGCCGGCATATGCGAGCCGCCGCATCAGCGATCTCGGGTTGACCGGAGGCATTGCCTCCGCCGGCAGCCCCAGTTGGAACAGCGCACCATCCACGCGCAGGGTGCGGAAATACGGATTCAGGTCATGCGGCGCGGCCACGGTGTCGATGATGAGGTCGATGCTGCGGTCGGCGGCCGCCATGGCGTCCTCATCCCGGGAGAGGATGACCTCGTCGGCCCCGAGCTCAAGGGCAGCCGCCACTTTGGTTTCGGAGGTGGTGAAGACTTTGACCACGGCTCCCATGGCCTTGGCAAGTTTCACGGCCATGTGGCCGAGCCCGCCGAGGCCCACCACGCCCACCACGTCACCTTCCGCCACGTCGAAGTGCCGCAGCGGTGAGAAGGTGGTGATTCCAGCGCAGAGCAACGGCGCGACGGCGGCGGGGTCAAGGTTCGCGGGCACTCTGAGCACGTAGCGGCGGTCCACCACTACGGAGGATGAATAGCCGCCCTGGGTCATGGCGTCACCGTTGCGCGAGTCCTTGCCGCCGTAGGTTCCGGTCATGCCCACTTCGCAGTATTGCTCCAGGCCGTCCAGGCAGCTATCGCATTCCCGGCAGGAGTCAACCATGCATCCCACGCCCACACGGTCGCCCGGCACGAAATCCTCCACGGCAGAGCCCACGCGGCTCACCGTTCCCACGATCTCGTGGCCGGGCACCAAGGGATAATTCCTGGCGCCCCATTCGCCGCGCGTGGCGTGCACGTCTGAATGGCACAGTCCACAGAATTCGATGGCGATCTCCACGTCGTCCGCTTTGGGGGCGCGGCGGGCCACGGTGAGGGGCACCAGCCCGCTGTCCGCGGAGGCCGCACCATACGCGGCTGCCAGCAGGCCGGCACCGGAATCGGGCACACCGGTGTCGGCAGGCAGCACGGGGCGGGCAAGGGGTGGCGGTACGGGGCGTCCTGGGGTCATACCTGCGACGCTACCCCCGCAGGCCGGGGCTTTTCCACTTGAAGCGCGCCAGGCCGCCACGTCATCATTCCGTCCGTCATCATTCCGGCCGCTACGTTCCGGCCAATACGTCCGAGCCGTTACGTCCGAGCCGTTACGTTCGGGCCGGCCTCCCCGGGGCCGCTCCGGTTGCCACCGGGAGATCGGGATTGTTCGACCATTCCGAAAAGGACCCCGGATAGAGGGCGGCGCGGAATCCTGCGATTTCCAGGGCGGCCACCTCGTGGGCGGCCGTTACCCCGGAACCGCAATAGACGGCCACCGGGACGTCCTCCCGGATTCCAAGGTCCCGGAATCGCCGCCGCAGCTCGGCCGCCGGCAGGAAGCGCCCCGCTTCGTCCAGGTTCTCGGCGGTGGGAGCGGACACGGCACCCGGAATGTGCCCCGCCCGCGGATCCACGGGTTCCACCTCGCCGCGGTACCGCTCGCCCGCCCGGGCGTCCAGCAGGATGCCGGTGCCGGGCCAGCCCGCCGCTGCGGCAAGATCTACCGCCGGCATGCCCGTCCCCGTAAAGGAAACATCCCCTGGCACCGGATCAACAGGGCCGGATTCCAGCGGAAGCGCGGCGCGCTGCCAGGCAGCCAGACCGCCGTCGAGCAGGTAAGCGTCCGGAAAGCCCGCACTGCGCAGCATCCACCAGGCACGGGCTGCGGCCAGATTGCCGCTGTTGTCGTACGCCACCACCACGTCACCGGCGCTGATTCCCCAGCGCCTGGCGCTGGCTTGGAATTGCGACGCCCGCGGCAGGGGGTGCCGGCCGCGCGCCGGAGCCGGAGGTGCTGCAAGCTCCGTGTCCAGGTCCACAAAAACAGCACCGGGAAGGTGCCCCTCAAGGTAGTGTTGCCGGCCATTCGGGTCCCCCAGGGACCATCGGACATCGAGCAGAACCACATGCCGGTCCGCGTCCAGCAGGGAATGCAGGCCCGGAACGTCCATCAAGACCTCTGCGCTGTTCGGCATGCAGTTCTAAACCTCCACCGATTCCCGCGGCGCAAGGTGCGCGAACTTGGTGCCATATTTCCCACCCAACCGGGAAACGTGCCCTTCGACCATTTTCAGGCCCGTCTCGTTCAAGAGGCCGTCATGAATCTGGAAGGCCCGCGGAGCCCGGACGCTGACAACAAAATCCACCACCTCGGCCGCTTTGCTCCACGGCGCGTGGATGGGGACCAGGAGGGTCCGGACACTGAGTCCGTCCGGGACAATGAACGAATCCCCCGGATGGTAGACATTCCCGTCCACCAGGTAACCGATATTGGCCACGAGGGGGATCTGCGGGTGGATCAGCGCGTGCTGGCCGCCGAAGCTGCGAACCTCGAAGCCGGCGGCATCAAACGTAGAGCCAGGTTCCACCGGATGGATCCGCTCGGCAGCCTGCGGTGCTTCCTCCTGCAGCGTTGCGGCAACGCCGGCCGGAGCGAAAACGGCCAGGTCGGCCGGGGCTTCCAGCGCCCGGGTCATGGCCGGGACGTCCACATGGTCCGGATGCTCATGGGTGATCAGCACGGCGTGCGCGCCGTCCAAGGCCTCGGCTGACTCAGAGAATGTGCCCGGATCAAGGACCAGGACCTTTCCATCCTTCTCGAGCCGGATACAGGCATGCGTGTACTTTGTCAGCTTCATAGCGCCAGCCTAGGTTCCGCATCCGGGACTTCCAAGACCCGGCCTCGTGGCGCCGGCTGGTAATCTTGATGTTTGCCACCGTCCCTCAGGGAAGCGAGTACGTCCATGCCGTTCGGCACCAAAGCTGATGCGACGCCGTCGAACGCTCCCTCCGGCGTCGGCACCAACGCCCTGGGCAGGGCGCCGTCCACCGCCGGCAAGGAGCAGCGCGTCACCAAGCAGCGCGTGGCGGTCAGCACCGCACTGGACGAACTGGACGATTTCGTCAGCACCCAGGAGCTGTACCGCATCCTGCAGGGCAAGGGCGTCTCGGTGTCGCTGGCAACGGCGTACCGGATCCTGCAGTCACTCGCCGACGACGGCCTGGTGGATGTGCTGCGCAACGGCGAGGGCGAAGCGGTCTACCGGCGCTGTGCCGTGACCGTGCACCATCACCATCTGCTCTGCCGCAACTGTGGCAAGGCTGTGGAGGTGGAGGCACCGGCGGTGGAAACCTGGGCGGCCAGGACCGCCGCGGAACATGGCTACACCGAGGCCGCGCACACCGTGGAGATCTTCGGTCTCTGCCCCGAATGCACTGCCCTGAGGGCCGCCGGCAATCTCTGACACCCCGGATCAGGCGGCGCGCACCAACCGCCCGTCGATCCCCTTGTTGGCACGGACGCCGCCGATAATCCGGCACACCACGTAGATCAGGAATGACAGGGTGGTGACATAGGGGCTGATCGGGATGCGTCCGCCCAGCGCAAGCAGGATCCCGCCCACCGTGGCCGTGACGGCAAAGATGACGCTCAGGACCACCAGGACCACGGGGGAGGACGTCACCCGCAGTGCGGCCGCCGCCGGTGTAATGAGCAACGCCAGCACCAGTAGCGCCCCCACCACCTGGATGGACAGCGCAACGCTCACACCCAGCAGCACCATAAAGACGATTCCCAGGGTCCGGACGGGCACGCCGCGGGCCTCGGCCAGTTCCGGGTCCACACTGGCGAAGTTCAGCGGCCGCCAAATGAGCACCAGAGCCGCGATGACCACCACGGCAGCGCCGGCGAGGACCTGCAGCTGAACTGTATCGACCGAAACGATTTGTCCGGTCAGCAGGCCGAATTTATTGGCGGCGCGGCCCTGGTAAAGGGAAAGGAACAGAATCCCCAGGCCCAGGCCGAAGGGCATGATCACGCCGATGATGGAGTTTTTGTCCCGCGCCCTGACCCCCATCAGGCCCAGGAGCAGAGCCGCCGCCACCGAGCCGATCAGGGAACCGAACACAATGTCGGCGCCGATCAGCAGGGCAAAGGCCGCGCCGGCGAAGGAGAGTTCGGAGATGCCGTGGACGGCGAAGGCCAGGTCCCGCTTCATCACGAAGGTTCCCATCAGGCCACCGAGCAGCCCCAGGACGGCGCCCGCCCAGATCGAGTTCTGGACGAGTGCCAGGAGTTCGCCATAGTTATCGAAACTGAAGATGGCGGCGATGATGCTGTCAGCGTCCATCAGGCCACCTCCCCCGCCGTTGCATGGACATCGTCGTGGTGGTGGGTGGTGGCGTCCGGGAGGCCGACGACGACGATGCGTCCGTTCGCGTGGATGACTTCCACGTGGCTGCCGTAGAGTTCCGAGAGGACCTCCGTGGTCATGACCTCCTCCGGGGTTCCCACCATGAAGCGGCCCCCGGCCAGGTACAGCACCCGGTCAACGTAGTCGATGACCGGGTTGATTTCATGGGTCACGAAGACCACGGCACTGTTCTGCTCATGGCATTGTTTGTTGATCAGGGCACTGACGGCCTGCTGGTGGTGCAGGTCCAGTGACAGCAGCGGCTCGTCGCACAGGAGGACCTTGGGATCGGTGGCCAGGGCCTGGGCCACGCGGAGGCGCTGCTGCTCGCCGCCGGAGAGCTGTCCGACGGGTACCTTGGCGTAGTCAGTTGCCCCGACGAGGTCAAGGAGCTCATCGATCCGGCGGTTGACCCGGGACGCGCCCAGGCGAACGCCCCAACGGTGGCCGTCCACCCCGAGCCCCACCAAGTCGCGGGCCCGCATAGGCGTGTCCGGCGCGAACGATTTCTGCTGCGGGATGTAGCCGATCAGGCTGCTTCCGCGTTCCACCGGCCGGTCCCCCAGGGTGGCAGTGCCGGCCTGCAGGCGTTGAAGGCCCAGGAGCACCTTCAGGAAGCTCGTCTTTCCACTGCCGTTGGGGCCCAGGACGGCGAAGAACTCGCCGGACCTGATGTCCAGGTCGAGATCCTCCCAGAGCGTGCGTTTGCCGAACTGCAGGGACGCCCCGCGGAGGCTCACCACCGGTTTCACCTATTTTTCTCCAAAACTTTGCTGATGTTGTCCACATTGTCCGTCATCCACTGCAGGTACGTCTTGCCTTCAGGCAGGGTCTCACTGAAATCCAGCACCGGGACCCCGGCCGCCTGGGCAGCCTTCTTCAGGACTTCCGTTTGGGGACCGTCTGTCTGATCGTTGTAGGCAAGGAACCTGATGTCTTTGGATCCGGCCAGTTCGGTGGCTGCCTTCAGCACTGCGGGCGGTACGTCGGAGCCTTCTTCAATGGCCGCTGTGTACTCTTCCGGGGTGCTGTTCTTCAGCCCCGCAGCTTCGAGGAGATACAGAGGTACCGGCTCCGTCACCGCCACCGGTGCACCGTCGATTTTGGCCTTAAGCGCGGCGAGCCTGGCGTTCAGTCCGTCCACGCCGGATTTGAAGGCTGCCGCGTTGGCGTTGAACTCAGCGGCAGATCCGGGCTCCAGTTCGCCCATTCGGGCCGCCAGGGAATCTGCCAGCTTGACCATGGCGTCCGGGCTGTACCAGACGTGCTCATTGAACGCACCGTGCTGATGGTCGTGTGCATCGGTGGCCGGGGCCGACCCGGTGTGGCCCTCTTCCGGGGCCAGGCCGGACACCTCCACTGCCGTGAGGATGTTGTTGTGCCCGATATTGCTGTCATCGGCCATCTTGTGGAGGAATGCGTCGTAGCCGCCGCCGTTCTCGATAACCAATTCCGCTTTGGAGATCGCCAGCCGGTCCTGAGCTGTGGCTTCATAGGAATGCGGGTCCTGGCTGGCCTTGGTGATGATGGCGGTGACGTTCACTTTATTGCCGCCGATTGCACCGGCAATGTCGCCGTAAACGTTGGTTGACGCCACAACGTTGATCACGCCGGGCGAGTCAGCAGAGCCCTGGGACTTCGACGGTGCGCCGCCACCGGCCCCGCACGCCGTCAGCAGGAGGCTGAGGCCCGCGAGCGCGGCAAGTGACGTTCGGATGGCTGCGGGGTGGCGCACGGAAACCTCAAATCAACAGGGCTGAATTCTAACGACTTCCCCAACCCTAACGCTAAATGGGAATGATTCCTATTTAGATATGCCGGGACGGAAACCAGTGTTCCCGTCCCGGCACCACAGCCGGCCCTCCCGCGGCGGCGTTTAAGTGCCGTTCGGTTGGCCGAGCCGCCTGATTCCGGTGGCTTGGGTGGCATCCCGGATCTCCCCCACAAGCTGTTCAATAACGTCTTCCAGGAACAGCACACCGTGGGTCTGGCCGTCTGCGCCGATGACCCGGGCGAGGTGCGAACCGGTCCGTTGCATGACCGACATGGCCGTTTCAACCTCATCGCCCAAGGACAGGTTCGCCAGGGAGCGGATCCTGCTCTCCGCAATCGGGTGCTGGTAGTCCTCGTCCGGAATGGAGAGCACGTCCTTGACGTGCAGGTAGCCGGACAGCATGCCGTCCTCGTCCACCATCGGGAACCTGGAGAAACCGGTCCGGCTGACAGCCTTTTCAAACTCCACCGGGGTGGTGCTCTCCTTCAGCATGACCAGTTTCTCCACCGGGACCATAATGTCCTCCGCCGTATATTCGGAGAACTCCAGCGCACCCGTGATGAGCCCTGCGTCGTCATCCACCAGCCCGTGGCGGGTGGATTCCTGCACGATCGACTGGACCTCTTCGAGGGTGAAGGAAGAAGTCACCTCGTCCTTGGGCTCAATCCGCAGGAGTTTGAGGATGTGGTTGGCGGTCCAGTTCAGCGCGAAAATGACCGGGTTCACCAGGCGGGCCACAAACATCAGCGGCGGCGCGAGCAGCAAGGCCGCCTTGTCCGCCACCGAGACGGAGATGTTCTTCGGCACCATCTCCCCGAACGTCACGTGCAGGAAGGTCACCACCATCAGGGCGATGGCAAACGCCGCCACATCGGCCGCCTCGACCGGCAGCCCTACCGCTTCGAGCGGCGCAGCCATCAGGTGGTGGATGGCGGGTTCGGCCACCTGCAGGATCAGCAGTGAACAGACGGTGATGCCCAGCTGCGCACATGCCAGCATCAGCGAGACATTTTCCATGGCCCGCAACGTGGTTTGCGCCCGTTTCGAACCGGCGTCCGCGAGAGGTTCGATCTGGCTGCGCCTCGCGGACATCACCGCGAATTCGGCACCGACGAAGAACGCGTTGCCCAGCAGGAGGACCACCAGCCAGGCGAGGCCTGCCCAGTCACTCATGAGGTACTCCTGTCGTCCGGGTGCCCAGCTTCAGGAGCAACGGGGTGGAAGCAGATCCGTTCGATCCGCCGGCCGTCCATCCGGGTCACGCTCAGCGTGCCACCACCGACCGGGACGGTATCCCCCACGGCAGCGATGCGCCCCAGCTGGCTCATGACATACCCGCCCACGGTCTCATAAGCGGCTTCATCCGGGACCGCGAGTCCGGGAATCTGTTCGAAGAGTTCGTCGGGCCGCAGCAGACCCGGGAAATACCAGTCCCCCGAGGCGCTCTGCAGCAGTCCCGGCCGCACTTTGTCGTGCTCGTCGGCCACCTCCCCCACGATTTCCTCCACGAGGTCTTCAAGGGTGGTGATGCCGGCGGTTCCGCCGTATTCATCGAGGACGACGGCGAGTTGCAGGTTCCCTTCCCGCAGCTCGGCCAGGAGCGCATCAAGGTGGATGGTTTCGGGCACCCTGAGGACATCCGTCATGATGGCGCCGGCCTCCAGCTTGGAGCGCCGGTCCCACGGCACGGCAACGGCCTTCTTGACGTGGACCAGGCCCCTGATGTCGTCGGCGGACTCGCCGATGACCGGAAAGCGGGAGTACCCCGTGCGCCGTGCGGCGTCCAGGATGTCCGAAACCGGCTGATCGGCGTCGATGGTTTCCACCCGGATACGGGGGGTCATGACGTCGGCGGCGGTCCGGGCCGAGAAGTTCAGGGTACGCGCCACGAAGTTCGCCGTCCCGGCGTCGAGCGTTCCCATGGCGGCGGAACGCCGCACCAGGGAGGCAAGCTCCGCCGGGGTCCGCGCACCGGAAATCTCTTCCTTGGCCTCAAGGCCAAAGACATTGAGGACCTTGTTGGAAAAGCCGTTCAGCACCACGATGGCGGGCTTGAAGATGGCCGTAAAGATCAGCTGCGGCCGCGCCAGCGCCTTGCCAAGCGGGAAGGACAGCGCGATGGCCATGTTCTTGGGCACGAGTTCGCCCAGGAGCATGGACAGCAGCGTGGCCAGCACCATGGCAATGATCAGGGAAATGGAGGCAGCAGCGACGTCGGGAATGCCGACGGCGGCCAGCGGGCCTTCAAGGAGTCGTCCCACCGACGGTTCCATCACGTAGCCCGTAAGCAGTGTGGTGAGGGTAATGCCGAGCTGGCAGCTGGAGAGCTGGGTGGAAAGGGATTTCAGGCACTTGAGCAACGGAACGGCACCGGTGTCACCGTTATCGATCGCCTTTTGCACGGTGGCCTGGTCAAGGGCAATCAGGGAAAATTCGACGGCGACAAAAAATCCGGTGCCGGCAATCAGCAGGAGGCCTGCCGCGAGGAGTAGCCACTCCATTCAGCATCCCGCCTGTTGGCCAGGGGAAGCGGACTGGATCCGGGGGAAACTGCCCGGCGGAGGATGGTCGGCCGAAGCGGACTCTGTTTCCATTAAGGCTCCGCCGGAGTGGACCGGGAGAGAGTGATGGGCGCGTGTTCGGGGTTTGCCGGCTCTGCGGGTGGACTGCGCGAGGCTGTGGTTCATGCTCCGCTGACAGCCCCCAGGCCGGCACCTAGATTTACTGTCCATAAGGAGATCAGTCTACAGGAGCGGATTGGGCCTTCCGCGAGGTCACGGACCGCTTGCGTCCGCCACATTTCGCGATCTCCCTGTCATTCCATGATTTCAGTCACCGTTATTGGCAGTTAACACAGAATGCTCATTAGACTGGCAAAGGTCCGGGTTCAGGACGCAGAAACTGGTTCGATTGTTGTGCTCAGGCACGTGGCGGCCAGAGGGACATCAAACTCATGGAAGAGGCGTATTTCAAGTGCCAGAGCAGCCTAGCCACCGTCTACCAGAGGAATTTGGCGGAAACGAGTGGCTCGTTGACGAACTGTACGAGCAATACCAAAAGGACAAGAACACCGTGGACGCCAAGTGGTGGCCGCTGTTCGAATCTTTCGACTCGGGCAGCGAATCGTCTTCCAACGGGAGCCCGGCAGCAGCCGTAGCCAACCCCGCCACCCGTGAAATGCCTGCCGTAGCACCTGCTGCGGCCCCTGCTGCGTCCGCACCGGCACCGGCGCCGGCGGCACAGCCTGCAGCACCGCCCGCCGCCCCCGCCGCGGCGAAGAAAGCCCCCGCTACGGTCGCCCGCGACGGCGCGAAGAAGGCCGAGCCCGGCAGCGTCCAGCCCATCCCTGCACAGCTGCCCAAGAACGTTAAGGCACCCTCCGTCCCCGAAGAGGACGTTGTTTCTGTCCTCCGCGGACCGGCCAAGGCGATCGCCACCAACATGATCACCAGCCTCGAGGTGCCCACGGCCACCAGCGTTCGCGCCATTCCGGCGAAGCTGCTGATCGATAACCGCGTGGTCATCAACTCCAACCTGGCCCGCGCACGCGGCGGGAAGGTTTCCTTTACCCACCTCATCGGCTACGCCGTGATCCGGGCCCTCGCACAGTTCCCCTCGATGAACGTCTACTACGACGAAATCGATGGCAAGCCGGTTGCTGTTCAGCCGGCCCACGTCAACTTCGGCATCGCCATTGACATGCCCAAGCCGGACGGCACCCGCCTCCTGATGGTGCCGAACATCAAGAAGGCGGAGACCCTCAACTTCTCCGAGTTCTGGCACACCTATGAGGACCTCATCAAGAGGGCCCGCGCCGGAAAGCTGACCGCTGACGACCACTCGGGCACCACTGTGTCCCTGACCAACCCCGGCGGCATCGGCACCGTACACTCCGTGCCGCGACTGTCCAAGGGCCAGGCCGCCATCATCGGCGTGGGCGCATTGGACTACCCCGCCGAGTTCCAGGGCGCGAGCGAAAAAATCATCGCGCAGAACGCCATCAGCAAGGTCCTCACGCTGACCTCAACCTATGACCACCGGGTCATCCAGGGTGCCGGCAGCGGCGAGTTCCTCAAGCTGGTCCACCAGCTGCTCCTCGGCGCGCAGAACTTCTATGACGAAATCTTCGAATCCCTGCGCATCCCTTACGAGCCGGTGCGCTGGAGCCCGGACCTCCAGGTGGACCCCGCCGACGAGATCAACAAGGTTGCCCGGATCCAGCAGCTGATCCACTCCTTCCGCGTGCGCGGCCACCTGATGGCAGACACCGACCCCCTGGAGTACCGCCAGCGCAAGCACCCGGACCTCGATGTGCTCACCTACGGGCTCACCCTTTGGGACCTGGACCGTGAATGGCCCACCGGCGGTTTCGGCGGCGCCCCCATGCTCAAGTTCCGCGACATCCTCGGTGTGCTCCGCGACGCCTACTGCCGCACCACGGGCATCGAATACATGCACATCCAGGAGCCGGAAGAACGCAAATGGTTCCAGGACCAGCTCGAGCACCCCTACTCGAAGCCCAGCCGCGAAGAGCAGTTGCGCATCGTGTCCCGGCTCAACGCTGCCGAAGCATTTGAAACCTTCCTGCAGACCAAGTTCGTGGGCCAGAAGCGCTTCTCCCTGGAAGGCGGCGAATCCCTGATTCCGCTGCTGGACGCGGTCATTTCCGAAGCCGCCGACGACGGCCTTGACGAAGTCGCCATCGGCATGGCCCACCGCGGCCGCCTGAACGTGCTGACCAACATCGCCGGTAAGACCTATGCCCAGGTATTCCGCGAATTCGAAGGCACCCAGGATCCCCGCTCCGTGCAGGGCTCCGGCGACGTGAAGTACCACCTCGGCACCGAAGGCACGTTCACCTCGGAGAACGGCAACGAGACCAAGGTCTACCTGGCTGCGAACCCGTCCCACCTCGAAGCCGTGGATTCCGTCCTCGAAGGCATTGTCCGCGCCAAGCAGGACCGCCTGGACCAGGGCGAGGCCTTCCCGGTCCTGCCCATCATGGTCCACGGCGACGCCGCCTTCGCAGGCCAGGGCGTTGTAGCTGAAACGCTGAACCTGTCCCAGCTGCGCGGCTACCGCACCGGTGGCACCATCCACGTGGTGGTGAACAACCAGGTGGGCTTCACCACCGCGCCGTCGTCCTCGCGTTCGTCCACGTACTCCACGGACGTCGCCAAGATGATCCAGGCACCGGTGTTCCACGTCAACGGTGACGATCCCGAAGCCGTGGTACGCATCGGCCAGCTCGCCTACGAGTTCCGCCAGCGCTTCCACAAGGACGTTGTGATCGACATGGTGTGCTACCGCCGCCGGGGCCACAACGAGGGCGACGACCCCTCGATGACCCAGCCCATGATGTACAACCTGATCGAAGCCAAGCGCTCCGTACGCAAGCTGTACACCGAGGCACTGATCGGCCGCGGCGACATCACCGAGGAAGAAGCAGAGCAGCTGCTCCGCGACTACCAGGAACGGCTGGAACGGGTCTTCGCTGAAACGCATGCGGCCCAGACCTCGCCCATCCCGATCATCACTGCTGATTCGGCCGCCGTCTCGGACATTGAGCGGCCCATCGCGCAGCAGGCTGACATGGGCACGAACGCCCCTGCCTCCACGGCCATCTCGCCGGAGACCCTGGCCCGGATCGGCCACGCCCACATCGAGATTCCCGAGGGCTTCACCGTCCACGCCAAGCTCAAGCAGCTGCTTGAGAAGCGTGAGCAGATGTCCCGTGAAGGCGGCATCGACTGGGGCTTCGGTGAGATTGCAGCGTTCGGCTCACTGATCATGGAAGGCGTGCCTGTCCGGCTCGCCGGCCAGGATTCACGCCGCGGCACCTTCGTGCAGCGACACGCCGTGTTCCATGACCGCGCCAACGGCAACGAGTGGCTGCCCCTGGGCAACCTTTCGGACAACCAGGCCAAGCTGTGGATCTACGACTCCCTGCTCTCCGAATACGCCGCCATGGGCTTCGAATACGGCTACTCGGTGGAACGCCCTGATGCCCTGGTGCTGTGGGAGGCGCAGTTCGGCGACTTCGTCAACGGTGCGCAGACCATCATCGATGAGTTCATCTCCTCGGCCGAACAGAAGTGGGGCCAGCGCTCCTCCCTGGTCCTGATGCTGCCGCACGGCTACGAAGGACAGGGTCCGGACCACTCCTCCGCCCGGATCGAACGCTTCCTGCTGATGTGCGCCGAAGAGAACATGATCGTGGCGAACCCGACCACGGCGGCATCGCACTTCCACCTGCTGCGCCGCCAGGCCTACAGCCGGCCGCGGAAGCCGCTGATCATCTTCACCCCGAAGCAGCTGCTGCGCCTCAAGGCTGCCGCCTCGTCCGTGGAGGACTTCACCAACGGCACCTTCCGCCCCGTCATCGGTGACCATGAGCAGCTGGCGGCAGACGCCGTCGAACGCGTGCTGCTGGTTTCCGGCCGCCTCTACTACGACCTTCTGTCCACCCGGCAGAAGACCGATGACAAGACCACCGCGATTATCCGCGTGGAGCAGCTGTACCCGCTGCCGCACGAGGAGATCGCCGCGGAACTGGCCAAGTACCCGAACGCCGAGGTTGTCTGGGCGCAGGACGAACCCGCCAACCAGGGACCGTGGCCGTTCATGGGCCTGCATCTTCCGGAGGCGCTGGACCGGCGCGTCCGTCTGGTGTCGCGTCCCGCCTCCGCTTCAACGGCCGCAGGGTCCATGAAGCGGCACGCGAAAGAGCAGGACACGCTGCTGAAGCAGGCATTTGCACGGAAGTAGTATCCGAGGCTGCCCGGCCGGACGTCGAAATACCAGACTCCGGCCGGGCAGTTCTGTTTAATGGGATGAACATAGCCACGCCGGCTGGCTTCAGTCGGCACGGACGTTAAGAGGGACTTGTGGAAGACAGGAAGCTGCGGCTCGCAGCTGTTGGAGATGAACTGCTGGCCGGACTGGGAGATCCCAGGGCGCTCGGCTGGCTGGGCCGTGTGCTGGCCCGTACTCCCCACGACGGCGTGGCCATGGAAAGCTATGCCCTCCCCTGTCCGATGGAAGGAACGGAGGGGCTCGCCGCCCGCTGGCTGGAGGAGGCCGGAAGGCGGTTCAGTGACCTCCATGAGAACCGGCTGGTCATAGGCCTCTCCGGGCGCGACATCGAGTTCGGACTCTCCACCGCCCGTAGCCGCCTGAATCTGGCCAACATCCTCGACACTGCATCCCAGAACCGGATCGAGGTTTTTGTGGTGGGTCCGCCGCCCACCCTCGACCCTGCCCAGAACCGCCGCCTCGCGGAACTGAACACCGCATTCGCGGACGTGACCACCCGGCGCAAGCACCTGTACGTGGACACGTTCTCACCGCTGTTGAACCACGAGCAGTGGCGCCAGGACCTGGCAGCGAACAGCGGCACCCCGGGCCAGGCGGGCTATGGGCTGATGGCGTGGCTGGTCCTGCACCGCGGCTGGTTCCAGTGGCTCAAGATCGACGCCCCCGAGTAGCCGCCCCAAACGCTCTCTCACTTAATGCGGGTTTTTCCTGAACCCTCCCGCAGTCCCGGTGGACACCGCAGCCGCAAGTTCGCGATATATCTTGACCTCTGCCGCGCCGCGCTATAGCGTGAACTCATAACACACGATATATCGCGGCCATGGAGGATCAATGTCAGAGAACAGCTGGACCGTCACCGACCCCCAGGTTATTGACTTCGACGGCGTCAGGTCGCTGAAGCTCGGGATGGTCCGCGGGCGGTTCGACATCGTCACCCACCCGGACCCCGTGGTCCGCCTCGAGATCAGCGAAGTTCAGGGCGATCCTGTTGCCGTGTCCCTGACGGACGGCAGGCTTGAGGTCCGCCATCAGCTCAACGGGCCCCAGGGCTGGTTCAAGAACCTCATGGGCACGGTCAACCACAACAGCAACAATTCCGCCGTCATCAGCATCGCGGTACCCGCCGGCGTCGAGGTGGAGGCAGGCACCGTCAGCGGCGATGGCCTGGTGTCCGGCATCAGCGGGCATACCCGCCTCAGCACCGTTTCGGGTTCAGTGATGGCGGACCAAACCTCGGGCCGGTTGCAGGTCAACACGGTCAGCGGCGAAGTCATTGCTCGGAACCATGACGGCATCCTCAGCGCCAAGAGCGTCTCCGGCGAGGTGACGGCCTCCGGCCGGTTCACGAACATCAGGGCCAACACGGTCAGCGGTGACATGAGCTTCGATTTGTTCAGCTTCACGAACGACTTCGGCGCCAACTCCGTCTCGGGCGACCTCACCATCCGGTTGCCGCACGACGTCGGCGTGGACATCGTGGCGAAATCCGCCAGTGGCGTGGTGGTCATCGACGATCGTCAGTACTCCCAGCCCAACGGGAAGGTTGAGACCATCGCTGGTCCGGACCGCAAACTGATGCTCGTGCGGACCAATTCGGTGTCCGGCAAGACGTCCATTTTCCACGGACAGCCGGCCCGGAGAGACAGTGCCCAGGATCCGGAAGCAGCGCAGTAATGCCTCCGGTATTCGCCCACGGCGCGCTCCGACTATACCTGCTTGCACTGCTCGAGTCCGGCCCCAAGCACGGATACGAACTGATCAAGGCCCTCAGTGAACGGTTCGGCGGCACCTACTCCCCCAGCGCAGGCACCATCTACCCGCGCCTGGGCAAACTCGAAGAGGAAGGCCTGGTGGCCACCGAAACATCGGGCCGCCGCACCAACTACCGCATCACGGCGGCGGGGCTGGAGGAACTGAACCGGCGCAGGGACGAACTCGCCGGCGTCGAGAATGACATTTCGGTTTCGGTCCGGCGGCTGGCGGACAACCTGCGGGCGGACATTCGCGCCAATATGCGCGGGCTCCGGGCCGATCTTGCCGCCACCGCCGAAGCAGCCCGCTCTACCGCCCGCAGTGCCGACTTCAGAAAGGCCGGCAGCCGGCAGACCTCCGAGGGGATCCGCGAGCTCAAGGAAGCCGAGATGCTGCTCCAGGCGTTCCGGGACGATCTCCGGGTGGAACTCCGCCTGCAGGCCAGCCGGCAGCCGCTCAGCCCCGTCACGCTGGAAACCGTGAGGACCGTGCTTGACCAGGCGCGCATTTCCATCCGCAACTCCCTGCCCGGCTAAACCGGAGGCCCGCATTGTTTACGGGAACCCCCTCCCCGTTTCGCGGCGTGTCCCATGGTGTGGGAGACTTGAGGGCAGCTCTTTTGAGTACCAACATTTAAGGAGGCCAGCTATGAGCAAGCGTGCACGTAAACGTCGTGACCGTAAGCGTGGCGGCGCGAACCACGGGAAGCGCCCCAACACCTAAGCCCATGCTTGGAGTAACGGTTCAAGCGAAGGACCCCGGAAGCCACCTGGCTTCCGGGGTCCTTCGTCTTAACGCCTGCTGACGCGGTTAGTCCAGCCCGCCGCTGCCGCCATTTTGTGAGGGTTTAGGCGTCCACCGGGCGGATGGCGTGGATCCGGTCCAGGATGGCGTTCTTCAGGTTCTCCGGCGCCGCCTCTGTACAGGAACGCTTGACCACCTTGCGGATGACGCACTCCAAGTCGTATTGCTCGGTGCACTCCGGGCAATCGTCGAGGTGGTGCTTGATTTCCGTGATGTCCTCACGGGTCAGGGCGCCGTCGAGGTACTCGTAGATGCGTTGCATCCGCGTGTCATCGCAGTCGCCCAATCCTTGGCAGTCGCTCATTTCCTGTTCTCCTGTTGTGTACTCGCAGCCGGGTCCTGTGACTCCACTGCGCCTTTGAATCCTCGATCGGCGGCATAGTCCGCCAGCAGGTCCCGCAACATCTTCCGGCCGCGGTGGAGCCGGGACATCACAGTGCCGATCGGCGTGTTCATGATGTCCGAAATTTCCTTGTACGCGAATCCCTCGACGTCTGCGAAGTACACGGCGAGCCGGAACTCCTCAGGGATGGACTGCAAGGCCCGTTTGACGTCCGAATCCGGCAAATGGTCAAGGGCCTCAGCCTCAGCCGACCGCAGGCCGCGGGACGTATGCGACTCCGCCCTGGCCAACTGCCAGTCCTCGATCGTGTCCGAGTTTGACTGCAACGGCTCGCGCTGCCGTTTGCGGTACAGGTTGATGTAAGTATTGGTCAGGATCCGGTACAGCCACGCCTTGAGGTTGGTGCCCGGCTTGTACTGGTGGAACGCGGAGAAGGCTTTGGTGTAGGCCTCCTGGACGAGGTCCTCCGCGTCGGCCGGGTTCCTGGCCATGCGCATGGCCGCCGAGTAAAGCTGATCCACATACTGCATGGCGTCACGCTCGAAGCGGATCCGCCGTTCTTCGGTCGACTCCGTGGCCATGTCCACAGCCGGCTCGGCCGCGCCGGCAGGCTCGGCAGAGGATTCCTCCGCAGCGGAAATCTCCGCGGCGCGCTCCTCTGCTTGGGGCGCGGCGTCCTTTACCGTTTCGGGCGGTGCCTGCGTTCCGGTCACCTGCGCGTCCGATTCACCTGCAGCCGCTTCCGCCGCCACAGCGGGCGAATCTTTCCGGGCGTCGCCGCCGGTCTTGGCGCCGCTTTGCGGGGCCCCATACATGGCCTCAACGGCCGGATCCACGGTACTCATTGCGCCCAAGTCTACTGTGACGGCCTTGGCGCGCGGCGTTCCGTACTGCGGCGGATCGGATTCGAGAGCCTGCAGTCTGAGGGGACCGGATGTCTCCACACCGTCTTTCAGCAACCGCAAGGGCAACTCCGTTCTCTTTCAACGCCGCCCTGGCACGAGCCGACGTTAGGTAAAAATATCCGGGCAGTTGAACTTCTCGCCGCCAGCGTTCGGCGGACCTTCAATGGATAACCCCGGTTGGCGGGCAAATATTCCTCAAAAGTGCAAGACTAGAACGGACTTCGCCGCATCTGAGCGGTTCGTCCAGCCAGGAGGAAATTCATGTCCTTTGCCCGCACCCTCGCCCGGCCCATGTTGGCCTCCAGTTTCGTTTTCGCCGGACTGGACAAGCTGAAGAACGCCGATGACACGGCGCAGCAACTCTCTCCGCTCCTGCAGAAGGCCGCCGCGTCGCTGCCTTTCCAGGCTGATGAAAAGATGCTGGCCCGCGTGATCGGCGGAACCCAGGTGGGTGCCGGCGTGCTGTTCGGCCTCGGCAAGTTCAGCCGTCTTTCGGCCACCGTGCTGACAGTCATATCGCTCCTGAACACTTTTGTGGAGTGGCGCAGCGCTGACATCAGCACCAAGGCAGGCCGGGAGGCCCGCCGTAACCAGCTCCTGAAGAATGTTTCCCTGAGCGGTGGCGCCCTCCTGGCCTCAGTGGACACCGCCGGGAAGCCCGGCCTCGCCTGGCGTGCCGAGCACATTGCAGCCGACGCCCGGAAGACGGCTGCGGAGGCCCGGAAGACCACCGGCAAGAAGCTTCACAACGCAGACAAAGCCGTGCGCCGCGCCGTGCACGCAACGGGAGCATAAGCACGCATGACAGGTTCCACCCCGCCAGCACTCCCTGATTCCGACAACCTCACCGTGAACTGGCCTGCCCCGTTTGCGAGCCGTCCCATTAACGCCACGGTGACGGTGCCCGGCTCGAAATCGCTGACCAACAGATTCCTGGTGCTGGCTGCACTGGCTGACGGCCCCTCCCGCCTGCGGGCCCCCCTGCACTCGCGCGATTCCGCCCTGATGGTCGAGGCCCTTCGGCTGCTGGGCGCCACCATCAGGGAGGTGCCCGGGGACAGTGCCTACGGGCCCGACCTTGAGGTGACGCCGCTCAGCCCGGATGCGACGTCGTCGCGCACGCACATCGATTGCGGCCTGGCCGGAACGGTGATGCGTTTTGTCCCGCCGTTGGCGGCGCTGCGGAAGGGTGCCAGCGTTTTCGACGGCGACCCGCACGCCCGGAAGCGGCCCATGGGCGCCATCATTGATGCCCTCAGGGGGCTCGGCGTGGCCGTGACAACGGACGACGGCGGGACCCCCTCCTCGCTGCCGTTCACCGTGGAAGGCACGGGGGAAGTCCGCGGCGGCCACCTGGTCATTGATGCCAGCGGCTCGTCCCAGTTCGTTTCGGCCCTCCTGCTGGTGGGCGCAAGGTTCACCGAGGGGCTCCACCTCGAGCACGTGGGCAAACCCGTGCCCAGCCTCGACCACATCAACATGACCGTGGCGGTCCTCCGCGGCGCCGGCGTCTCCGTTGACGATTCCACGCCCAACCACTGGGTGGTGGCACCGGGACCCATCCGCGCCTTCGATCAGCGCATCGAACAGGACCTCTCGAACGCGGGCCCCTTCCTGGCCGCCGCTTTGGCCACCCGGGGGACTGTGCGGATCCCGAACTGGCCGGCCAAAACCACCCAGGTGGGCGACCAGTGGCGCAGCATCCTTGCAGAAATGGGGGCGGACGTCAGCCTGGCCGACGGCGTCCTGACTGTCACCGGCGGACCCGAGATCAAGGGTGCGGACTTCGACGAGACCAGTGAGCTCGCCCCCACCGTAGCCGCTCTGTGCGCACTGGCCACGAGTCCGTCCCGGCTCACGGGCATCGCACATTTACGCGGCCATGAGACGGACCGGCTCGCGGCGCTGGCCACTGAAATCAACCGCCTCGGCGGTGATGCGGAAGAAACCAGCGACGGCCTGGTGATCCGTCCGGCCAAGCTGCGCGCCGGCGTGGTCCACAGTTACGCCGACCACCGGATGGCCACCGCCGGGGCCATCCTGGGCCTGGCCGTGCCGGGCATTGAAGTGCAGGACATTGGAACCACAGCCAAGACCATGCCCGAGTTCCCGCAGATGTGGGCGGAAATGGTGGCGCAAAACGCGGCTCCCGCCGACCCAACGGAAGGTCCCAGCGGTGGCGCGCAGCACTGATTCGTGGGATGAGTCCGACGTCCGGATCCGTCCCAGCAAAAAGGGCTCCCGGCCCCGCACCAAGGACCGCCCCAGCCATGACGACGCCGTTACCGGCCGCATCATCACGGTGGACCGCGGACGCTACACCGCCGTGGTGGGCGAGGACTCGGGTGACGAACGGATCATTATCGCCGCACGGGCCCGGGAGCTGCGACGCTCCCCCGTCGTGGCCGGCGATTTCGTCTCCCTCGTCGGAGACGTCTCCGGCGAGCCCGACACCCTCGCCCGGCTGGTCCGGATCCAAGACCGCCGCACCCTGCTGCGCCGCAGCGCCGATGACACGGATCCGATCGAACGAGCGGTGGTGGCCAACGCAGATCAGCTCGTGGTGGTGGTGGCAGCCGCCAACCCGGAGCCACGCACCGGATTCATCGACCGCGCCCTGGTGGCAGCGTACGACGCCGGGATTGAGCCGCTGCTGCTCGTCACCAAGGCGGACGTCAAGGATCCAGCGGAACTACTGGCAAATTATGAGCACCTGGACTTCCCGGTCATCATCAGCCGGACGGCCGACTCCGCCGCTTCCGGCATCGACGCGCGCTCCGACGACGGGCTGTCGGCCCGACTGGACAGTGACGCTGTGTCGCAGCTTCGCGCGTATCTGGACGGCAAGGTCACGGTGATGCTCGGCCATTCCGGCGTCGGCAAGTCCACCATGGTCAACGCGCTCACCGGCGCCGAACGGGCAACGGGCGGCGTGAACGCGGTGACGGGCCGCGGCCGCCACACGTCGTCGTCGGCCCTGGCCCTGAAACTGACCGATGCTCCGGCGGGCAGTTGGATCATCGACACCCCCGGTATCCGTTCGTTCGGCCTGGCGCACGTGGACCCGGACCGGATCCTGCGGTCCTTCCCGGACCTGGAGCCTGGCACTGATGCCTGCGAGCGTGGCTGTAAACACAACTCTGCTGCGGTCAATTGCGGCTTGGACTCATGGGTGGCCGAGGGAAAGGCCGGTCCAACCGGCCCCGCCCGGCTGGCCTCACTACGGCGGCTGCTGGGTTCTGACCCGAGGCTTGTAGGCCAGGAAAGCAAGGAGCTCGGCACCGTCGGCTAGCGTCCGGACGCCCACCTCCCCAACGCCGCGGCGGTTTGACGGTAGTTTGGAACCATGATCCAACCCGCTTCGAGCTACAACGATGACCTGCGCCTGGCCCATGTGCTGGCCGATTCCGTGGATGACCAGACCATGAGCCGCTTCAAGGCCCTGGACCTGCACGTCGAGACCAAGCCTGACCTGACGCCGGTCACCGACGCCGACAAGTCTGCCGAAGAGGCCATCCGCGGCCAGCTGTCCCGCTCACGCCCCCGGGATGCGGTGCTCGGCGAGGAATTCGGCAGTTCCGGGCACGGCTCCCGGCGTTGGATCATTGATCCGATCGATGGCACCAAGAACTTTGTCCGTGGTGTCCCCGTGTGGGCCACCCTGATCGCCCTGGTGGATGAGGGGGAACCCGTCGTTGGCGTTGTCAGTGCTCCTGCGCTCGGCAAGCGCTGGTGGGCCGCGAAAGGCGCCGGCGCGTACATGGGCAGGTCCCTTGCCGCGGCAACCCGGCTCCGCGTCTCGAACGTTTCCAACCTTGCGGATGCCTCGCTGTCCTACTCGAGCCTGAGCGGCTGGAAGGAGCGCGGGAATCTGGACGAATTCCTGGGCCTGACCGAGGACGTGTGGCGTACACGGGCGTACGGCGACTTCTGGTCCTACTGCATGGTGGCTGAGGGCTCCGTTGACATTGCCTGCGAGCCGGAGCTGAACCTCTACGACATGGCGGCGCTGGTGCCCATCGTCGTTGAAGCCGGCGGCCGTTTCACCTCGCTGGAGGGCCAGGACGGCCCCTTCGGCGGCAACGCGCTGGCCACCAACTCCATCCTCCACTCCGAGGTACTCAAGCGGCTGAACCCGGAACTGGACGACCTGCTGTAAGCCCGTATTCCCGAATTATCGTCGGCGGGCCCCTCCTTTCGGAGGTGCCCGCCGTTCGCATCTTCGGGGATTCTGCCAATTCCGGAACTCACGTAACAAAGCCCTTAACATTCCGCCACGCTTTTTCGCTGCGGCGGGCATGTCCTACGCTCTTTAACAGGTCACGAGTGCCAGCGCTAAACCCCGGTTTGCTGGCCGGCAACCCTCCATTCGCGGTGGGGTGCCCCGGGTGACGACCAGGCCGCTCCTCAATGGACCCGGCAAGCGCGGATTCCCGGCACCGGGAGTCCTTTTAAAGTGAGGTCTCCGTGACAACTGCCACCGTCTCCCCCGCCGTCCAGAACAGCCATACCGTCCAGAACAGCCGTGCCGCAGCAGCTGCGGGTGAAAGCGCAGCGAGTGCCGGACGCCCCCTCGCCGCCGTCACCGGCGCTGAAATTCAGGCGCCGCTGATCCAGGGCGGGCAGGTTCGCTACGCCAACCTCGATTACGGCGCGTCAGCTCCTGCCCTGTCCGTCGTGTCGGCCTACCTCAACGAGATCCTGCCGTTCTACGCCAGTGTGCACCGCGGTGCCGGCTACGCGTCGCAGCTCAGCACATCCGTCTACGAGAACGCCCGGAACATCGTGCGGGACTTCGTGGGCGGGCGGCCGGACGACTCCGTCATCTTCACCCGCAACACCACCGACTCACTGAATCTTCTCGCCGGCTGCCTGCCGCACACGGACGGCCGGCTCGCCGGGGACGTCCTGTACCTGGACATCGAGCACCACGCCAACCTTCTGCCGTGGCAGGGTGTTCCGCACCGCAGCGTAGTGGCTGCACCCACCATCGCCGGAACCGTCGAAGCCCTCCGCGCCGAACTTCAGGAGGGCCGGGTCAGCCTGCTCGCTGTCACCGGCGCCTCCAACGTCACCGGTGAGATCCTTCCGATCGGTGTCCTCGCCGACCTGGCCCACCAATACGGGGCACGCATTGTGGTGGACGCCGCGCAACTCGCACCGCACCGGCGCATTGATATCAGCACTGACAACGTGGATTACCTGGCCTTCTCCGGCCACAAGCTCTACGCGCCGTTCGGGTCAGGCGTCCTGATTGGACGAAGTGACTGGCTTGATGCCGGCACACCGCACCTGGCCGGCGGGGGCGCAGTCAGGGAGGCAAAGCTCGACGGCGTCAGCTGGGCCACCGGACCGGCCCGGCACGAGGGGGGCTCACCGAACGTCCTGGGTGCGGCCACGCTGGCCCGCGCCACCCAGGTCATCGCGTCCCTGGACCAGGACCGCTGGCATGCCCATGAGGCGGCCATCAGGTCGTTCCTGGTGGAGGGACTGCAGAAGATCGACGGCATCACGGTCCACCAGATCTTCTCGGACACCGATCCGGGGACTGACACGATCGGCGTCGTAAACTTCTCCGTGGCCGGCTACGACGCAGGACTGGTTGCCGCATATCTTTCGGCAGAGCACGGTGTGGGCCTGCGGGACGGCCGATTCTGCGCGCACCCGCTGCTGAAGCGCCTGGGTCTTCCATCCGGATCGCTGCGGGCAAGTTTTGGTGTGGGGTCCCGGCTGGAGGACGCTGAACGGCTGCTGGCCGGCCTGGAGCAGCTGCGCCGCGCCGGCCTGGGCTGGGACTACGTGGTGGATTCGGGCCGCTGGGTTCCGGCCAACGACACCCGGGCCTACCCCCACTGGGCACCAAATACACCCGGCACTGCCGGGGCCGCGCCCTGCCTCGACGACTGATCCTACGGCTGGCTCCTACGTCCGGGCCCTACGGCTGGGCCTGGGCAGCGGCGCTGCCTGTAGGCGCCGCGGTCCGCGCCGGGTTTCTGATGCCCGCTGCCGAGACCGCACCACCAATGACCAGCAGGATGCCGGTGGCGATCAGCACCCGGTGGAATCCGTCCAGGTCCAGCTGCTTCCCGGCGATGAGTCCGACGAGAGCGATGCCCACCAGGCCCGCCACCCTGGCGACTGCATTGTTTACTGCTGAGCCGATGCCTGACTGCTGTTCAGAGATCGAGCCCAGTATCGCCGCGGTCAGCGGCGCAACTGTTGCCGAGAGCCCCACCCCGAAGAGGACGATGCCGGGCAGCAGCTGGGACCAGTAGTTGACCGGTGTTTGCGATGACACCATGAGAAAGTAGCCGAGGCCCGCGCCGGCAGGTCCGAGAGCCATGAACCACCGCGGGCCATGGCGGCCGGCGAGGGAACCGAACCAGGAAGACAGAAAGATGCTGAGCAGGCTGACCGGCAACAGCGCGAGCGCGGCGAGGGTCGCCGAGTATCCGGCCACCTGCTGCAGGAAAAGTACAACGATGAATCCGCCGATGGAGAGCGCGGCATAGATGAACGTCGTGGCCAGGTTTCCTGCCGCAAAGTTCCGGACGGCGAACAGGTTCAGCGGCATGAGCGGCTGTTTGACCCGTGCCTGGCGCCAGATGAACGCCGCAAAGCAGAGGCCTCCCAGGATCAGGGGCCATACTATGCCCGGGCTTCCCCACCCCTGGGTGGCCTGTTCGATCAAGGCATAGACCGGCCCGGCAAGACCCAGCACGCACAGCACGGCCCCGGCATAGTCAATCCGCACCCCGGCCTCGCGGACATCACGGGTGCGAAGCACCGCCAGGAGATACAACGTCACCGCAATCGGTGCAACGTTGATGCCAAACACCCAGCGCCACCCGACAGAATCCACCAGGAGTCCACCCACGAGCGGTCCGGCGATGAAGGCAACAGTGGTACCGGCGGTCCACTGTCCAATGGCCCTGGCCCGGGACGGCCCGTCAAAGTGCGAGGTGATGAGGGCCAGCGAACTGGGGACGAGCAGGGCCCCGGCGATGCCTTGGAGCGCCCGGGAAATGATCAGAACTTCGGCGGTGGGGGCAAATGCGCACATCAGTGACGTCAGCCCGAATCCGAGGAGCCCGGCCCGGAGAATAAGGATCCGTCCGAGCACGTCTGAGAGCGAGCCCGCGAGCAGGATCAGGGACCCCAGAGTGATCATGTAGGCATCCACCACCCATTGCTGGGTGGTCAGGCCGCCGCCCAGGTCACGGGAGATGGCGGGCAGGGCCACGTTGATGACACTGCTGTCCAGAAAGGATACGAAGGACGCAAGGACCGAGATCCAAAGGACCAGTCTCTGAACGCGTGTCACCGGAGGGAAACTCACTCTTCCAGTAAACACCGCCGCTGCAACGGCGGCGGTCCGCCGGCATCAGGTAGTTTTAAATCCGCAGAATATCCAGGGAAATCAGCTGAAGGAGATCACGCGTGGCACGGGGCGGCCCCAGGCTTGATCACGGCCGCCGCCTGGAGCTCGGACAGAGCTTCCAGGACGGCGGCGAGCATTATCAGCGCGTGCGTCCGGGCTACCCTGCCGATTCGGCGGACTGGGTGGTCCCGGCAGGGGCCCGGGACGCCGTGGATGTGGGTGCAGGAACCGGGAAATTCGCCGCACTGCTGCTGGAGCGTGGCCTCACCGTCTCCGCGGTTGACCCGTCCGCTGACATGCTCGAACAGCTCCGGGCGCACTATCCCGGGGTGGCGGCCACCCAGGGAACTGCGGAGGCGACAGGCCTCCCGGAGACAGCGTTCGACGTCGTAAGCGTTGCCCAGGCCTGGCACTGGTGCGATCCGTTGCCGGCCAGCACCGAGCTCGCGCGGATTCTGCGGCCGGCCGGGACGCTGGGACTGATCTGGAACCAGCTGGATACGTCGGTTCCCTGGGTGCACAGGTTATCGCGCATCATGCACGCCGGGGACGTCTACAAACCGGGTTTCCGGCCTGTGGTGGGCCCGGAATTTTCCGGGTTGGAAAGCCATGTGACCCGGTGGGAGGACAGCCTCAGCACCACGGACATTATGGAGTTGACCAAGACGCGCAGCTATTATCTGCGTGCCGGTGAGGCCACCCGGGCGAAAGTGCTGGCCAACCTCGACTGGTACCTCCACGAGCATCTCGGGCACGGCACCGGAGAGGACGTCAGGCTGCCTTACCTGACCCTGACGTGGCGGGCGGTAAAGGCGTGACGCCTTCGGGGCACCGGGTAGGCTTGACGTCGTGAAGACCAGCGCCCCCTCCTCCTCGATCGAGGACTACGTCAAGGTCATCTACAGTTTCACGGAGTGGCAGGACAAGCCCATCACGTCTTCGCAGCTGGCGCAGCGCCTGGGTGTGGCCAACTCCTCCGTCTCGGAAATGGTCCGCAAGCTCAAGGACCAGGGGCTCGTGGACCACAAGCCGTACAGCGCCGTCACGCTTACCCCCGCCGGGATCCGTCTGGCGCTGGCCATGGTCCGCCGCCACCGCCTCATTGAGACGTACCTTGTCCAGGAACTCGGTTACAGCTGGGACGAAGTCCACGACGAAGCCGAACTCCTCGAGCACGCCGTATCGGACACCTTTATCGAACGGATGGCAGCGAAGTTGGGCAACCCGGAGCGTGACCCGCACGGTGATCCCATTCCGACGGCGGACGGCGCCGTCCTGATGCCGGAGGCGCACCTGCTCGGTGAACTCGATCCCGGTCATACCGGCCGCATCATCCGGATTAGTGACGACAACCCCGACCTGCTCCGCTATCTTGCGGCAGAGGAGATCGACCTCGACGCCGATGTGGAGGTCATGGGGCGCAAGCCGTTCGGCGGCGCACTGGTGGTGCGGATCCAGACCGGAGGCAGGGCGCGGGATTACGACCTCGCGGACGAAATCACGGCCGCACTGTGGGTGCACACCGACCGGCCCCACGCCGGCTGCAGCCTCGGTGAAAGCCTCGGTGACCGCTGAGTGAAGCAGGGCGGGGTGCCTGAATGGCGCGCGTGGCTGGCCGTGGGCGCGGGAGGGCTTGTGGGAACCGAGTTGCGCTACGGCCTGGGGCTCGCGTTTCCGGACGCTGCCGGAGCCGTACCGTGGACCACGCTGGCCATCAACGTCGCCGGGAGCTTTGTCCTGGCTGCCCTCACCACTTTGTGGATGGCGCGCCCGCACACGGCGTTCTGGCTCCGGGCCGGTCTGGGCCCCGGGCTGCTGGGTTCCTTCACCACGTTCTCGGCAGTGGTCTTCTCGATTGACCACCTGTCCCGGGCCGGGGAGCATCCCGTGTGGCTGGTCTATCTGGGGCTGTCGCTGCTGCTTGGCCTGGGGGCTGCGGCCGGCGGCTGGCGGACGGGCCGGCTCGTGGCTGACCGGGTGGCATCGTGACCGGGGCGCTCCTGGTGGGAGTATTTGGTGTGGCAGGTGCGCTGCTGCGCTTCGCCGTCGACAGCTGGTTCGCCCACCGTACCCACCTTCAGACCATCGGCAGCACCGGCACACCGCGGCACTGGCCATGGGCCACGTTGGTGGTCAACGTCGTCGGATGCCTCATCATCGGGCTGTCCATCGGCGTTACCGGAAAGCTCGGCATGGCACCCGAGTGGCAGACCGCCGTCGCTACCGGGCTTGCGGGCGGCCTGACCACGTTCAGTTCCTGGACCACTGCGACCGTGCGGCTCCTGAGCGAAGCACGGTTCGGTGCCGCAGCCCTCAACATCGGTGCCAATCTGGCCGCCGGGGCTGCTGCGGCGGCAGTGGGCATAGCCCTGGCTTCATAGGCGGGCTGCACCCTTGGCATCGATGGCGAACGGCGTCCGGTTTGGCGCGGTCCCGTATTGTTGACTCTGATGATTAGCAGACGCGACGCGGCAATTGCCCTTGATGTACCGATGGAAATGGCGCAGCGCCATGGCATCCCCAAACGCCTTTCCGAGGCCGAGCTGGGCGAGATCCTGGACAACCCGCCGGCATGGCTGGTCCAGTCGCGGGCCAACCGCACGGGTAAGCGCCCCGTCTGGGTCCATTTGGAATGCGCCGTCTGCGGGTATGAGGAAGCGGCCCGGCCCAAGAAATGGTGGCCGGAGTTCACCTACGTTGTGTGCGAACATCACTCCCCCGCCGAGGTGCCGAAGGCTCAGGCAGGCTTCATCCGGAGCGAATTCGACGGCGTCGGCACCCGCTTTGTGGGTATCGCAGACGTGCCCGCTCCGGCCTGATCCGGGGCATTTCCTTCCGCCCGGATAAGGCGTATTTTACGAAGTGGGACGTAGCCCGTCCCCCTGTCGTAAGGAGCACGCCATGCCGGACAAAACACCGCACCAGCAGCTGAACAAAAAGCCTGTTAAGACGATCAAGGAAAAACGGGCCGAGAAGAAGGCCAAGAATCCTGAAGGCGCACAGGATCCCGTGGCGCACCTGAAGAAGCGCCGGTAGCGGTCATCCGTTATCCGCCATTTCTTCCGGTACGGCCACCAAGTCCAGTTCCTTGCCGTCCCTCAGCACGCTGACCGGCAGCGGCTTGCCGATCGCATCAGCGAACAGCAGCTTTTGCAGGCTTTCAGCGTTGCTGACGGGGCGGCTTCCGGCTGTCATGATGATGTCGCCCGCCTGCAGGCCGGCGCGGTCGGCAGGGGATCCGGCCAGGACTTCCACCACTCTGAGCCCGTCCCGCTGACCGGTCCTGATCACGGCACTGGCGCTCAGCCTGCTCGGAGTGCTCACCACGCCCAGATAGGCACGCCGGACGCGGCCGTCCTTCAGCAGCGCAGAAATGATCCGCCGCGTTGTCGAGTTGATGGGTACTGCCAGGCCCAGCCCGGCGCCGGCTACTGCGGTATTGATGCCCACGATCCGTCCGTGCGAATCAGCGAGTGCTCCGCCGGAGCTTCCCGAATTGAGTGCGGCGTCTGTCTGGATGACATCCTCAATCACCCGGCGGTTGCTGCCTTGCCACACCGGGATGGCCCGGCCCAGGCCGCTGACCACGCCCGCGGTCACTGAACCTGCCAGTCCGAGCGGGTTTCCGACGGCGATGACCAACTGACCCACCCGCAGCGTTTCCGCGTCCCCGAACTGTGCCGGAGCAACTTTCGGCGCCCGTCCGCGGACCACTGCAAGATCGGACAACGGGTCCGCTCCCACCAGTTCAAGGTCCGTCCGGCTACCGTCGGCAAAAGCGGCATGGCCCTGATGGGTGCCTGCCACCACGTGCGAATTTGTCAGCAGGTAACCGTCTTCGGTGAACAGCACTGCCGAGCCCGCGCCCACACGGAAACGGCCGTTCCGCCGGTTGCTGGTCATCTCAATGGCCGCAACGTGCGGTGTGACGGTCTCAGCCACGCGCATCACTGTGGCCGAATACACATCCAGCGCACCGTCGTCGTACTCTTCATTGCGGGGTTCACGGGCCGGTTCCATGGCGCACCTCCTGGCTGCCTGTGTTCAGTCCGGCTGCCGGGTTTTGGTGCTGCCGGATCTTACTGGGGACAACCACGGTTGGGGTTTTCGTAGTCCCGCACCGGCTACGCCGTGGGTGAACAGGGTTTGGCTGCGGCGGCCGGGATGGGTTCACAACCCTGGCAGCCGGGGCATGGAAAAGGTGCCCTTTCCGACAGGGATGTATCGGGTTGGGTACCAATATTTCCCTTGGTCAGAGCACCTTTTCGCTTAGGTCCCCCTTCAGACGCGAAAGTGGTTGAGCCTTCGGATGAGCTCAGCGTCATTTGTAAATGACGGCAGCGCCTCCGCCCGCGCTCCAGCTGATGCGGCCACCTTGATAGTCCTGGACCACACTGCTCCCGGAGACGTATTCATTGCTGAGTGGGTACCCAAGACGTCCCCTTTCGAAGCCGGTGGCAGCCCATGCTTGGCGGATTGCACCCACAGAGTAGTGCGCGCCACTGGCAGGGGACCAATAAAGTGCACCCCTTTGATACATCTGGTAAACGCCACCGTTGACCAGTCCTCCAACTTCATCCGAAGTCGGATACCCAAGTAGGCCACCTTCAAACCCGGTTGAGGCCCATGCCTGGCGGATTGCACCGAGCGTGTAGTGTGCACCAGTGGCAGGGGACCAATTGATGGCACCCCTTTGATACATCTGGTAAACGCCGCCATTGACCAGTCCTCCAACTTCATCCGAAGTCGGATACCCAAGTAGACCACCTTCAAACCCGGTGGAGGCCCATTCCTGACGGATTCCACCGAGCGTGTAGTGCGCACCGGTAGCCGGGGACCAATTGATGGCACCCGCCTGATACATCCGGTAGCAGCCGCCGCTAACCAGTCCGCAGACGATGTTGCCGGACGGCGCTCCCAGCATCAGGTTTGCTGCCGCTACCGCGTTTATCGCAGTCGTGGCCGCTGCCGGTGTCGTCGAGGGCGGCGGCGTCGTGGGTGGCGGAATTGTCGGCGGCGGCGTTGTGGGTGGCGGTGTTGTGGGCGGCGGTGTTGTCGGCGGTGGCGGGGTGGTCGTAGAGGTCAAGGCCTCGACGCCCTTGCGGACCGTGACCATGGGTAGTCCGCTGTTCTTCACTGCCGCCATGTGAGCATCGAGCAAGGCCGTGTCCACATGATAGACATCTCCACCGAGGCTTGCCCCGACCTCGTGGTAGACCAGGACCAGCCACTTACCGGTGGTCTTCGCCTCGTTTATCCATCCCTGCACTGTGACGGCGGTTGTAGTGTCAACGACGTTCTGAACAAGAATGTTATAGGGATCGAAGCCGGCGGCGGCGTTGAATCCGCCATCGGTGTTGCGCTGGGTAGCGTAGTATTTCTTCACCGCTGCCGTGGTCGCCGCGCTGGACGCCCCGTAAGGGGTGGCGAAATCTATTGCAGCTGAAGGGCCGAACTTCTGCTGCAACGTGACTTTGCTCTGCGAAAGTTCGGTCTCCACCTGAGCCGCGGTGATCTTGGTCAGGTCCGCGTGGCTAACGGTATGGGACGCAATCTCGTCGCCACGGCTTGCAAACGCCCGGATCTGGTCCTCCGTCATGTAAGCCGGAACATCGCCAATCCCTTGCGTGTAAATGTACATCGTGGCGGGAACGGCATATTTCTTCAGGATGGGCAGTGCGTTGTTGAACTGGCTGGCCCAACCGTCATCGAACGTGACACTTATCATGCCACCGGTCGCGGCCTGGGCAGCGGGACCGGACCAGAGCGAGACCCCGCCGAACACGAGCGCCAAAGTGACTGGAACGGTCAACCACGTGGGAGACGATCTTCCTGCTCGACGTCGGGGGCGTCGGATCGTAGGCGGCTCCAACGAGCCTTCATGGTCAGGCCTGCTCCGCCGGGTGCTCCCCAGCACCCGAACGTGATTATTAATTTCCATCTTGCCCTCGCTTCTGTTCCGTGGCATCCGGTGCTGGTGGACGGATCTGCCCGGCCCGGCACGGATTCCTCACCTGCGCCAGGGCAGGCTTGGCCGTCCGGAGTCGTGCAATGCAGCCACGCTAGTGGGCGACCGGCCCGTGCAGCGAGAGTAGCCACTACCTGTTTTGTCACGGGTGGTTACTTGCAAGTGCCGCTGCCAAAAGATTATCGATCGGGAAAAACCGCGGTTTGGGCGCCCGGCCCTGCCTGGGCAACTGCGGACCTGCTCAGACGGTCGGGCGCTGGCGGGGGCGCCGGTCGCTGGCGAGGGAACCGGGCGGTCGGCCGTCCATTCCGGGACCCGGAATCCGGGCAAAGAAAAACGCCCCGGTCCGAAGACCGGGGCGTTTCCGATGACTCGACTCATCCGTGAAGGATGCCTCGACTCACCACAAAATGTGGAGATGGGGGGAATTGAACCCCCGTCCGATGTCGTGTTGTCAGGGCTTCTCCGGGCGCAGTTTGCGTCGGATTTTCTCGGCCCCGGCCATGCTGCAAACAGCTGGCCGATCCGGGCCCAGTCATCTAAGAGTCCCGCTCACCCCGATGACGGGGGTAAGCAGCAGTGGCTATCTAAATGACGCCAGGTTCCGGGGCAATAGCAACCTCGGGCTGACGGACTGTCTTACTGCTTAGGCAGCAAGAGCGAAGTCAGTGCGATCGTTAGATTTGGCACTTATTGTTTTGCAGACAGCGTTTACGAGATAATTCTGCATCCTCGGCCCGCTTCACCTGTCGCGACTAACATCGTCGAAACCGATCATCCCCGTATTTTGTTACCAAACCGGCTGGTCGGTGTGAACACCATCCCTGCCGGACTACCCATTATAACGCATGTCCCCCACAAATCATTCCAGCCTGACCGCCCGCTAGCGGCGGTTGCGTTCGCGCATGGCTCGCAATGCTTCCCGGTTGTCCTGCTGTTCCCGGAGCGTCTGCCGCTTATCGTATTCACGCTTACCGCGGGCAACGCCGATTTCCACCTTGGCCCGGCCGTCCACGAAGTAGAGCTGGAGGGGAACGATGGTAAAACCGGACTCCCTGACTTTGTGGGAGATCTTGATGAGCTCCTCCCTGTGGAGCAGGAGTTTACGCCGGCGCCGGGCTGCGTGATTGGTCCAGCTGCCCTGGTTGTACTCAGGGATATGAATTCCCTCCATCCACAACTCATCGTTGTAGAAGGTGCAGAACCCGTCCACCATGGATGCGTGGCCTTCGCGCAGGGACTTCACTTCGGTGCCCATCAGGGCAATTCCGGCCTCATACGTGTCAAGCACGAGATAGTCATGCCGGGCCTTGCGGTTGGTGGCCACCACTTTACGGCCACTTTCTTTGGGCACGGTGGAACTCCTCAGTTCTTGGATCCTGGTTGGCTCCGGCCGGTCCGGCGCGGAGTCATACCAGTGTACGGCAGCCGCGGACTATGGTTACAGCAACCGCATAGGGTCGACAGCAGCGCCGTTGAGCCACGTTTCGAAGTGCGCGTGGCAGCCGGTTGAGTTTCCGGTGCTGCCCGAGTAGGCGATGAGCTGCCCCTGCGATACCTGCTGGCCGTTCGAGACTACGATGCTGCTGTTGTGGTAGTAGATCGTGGTCAGGGAGTTGCCCTGAACGACACCGTGTGAGATCTTCACCCGCCAGCCGCCTCCGTCCGCGGAATTCCAGCCTGAGGAGAAGACCTCGCCCGCGGCCGCAGCGTAGACGGGGGTGCCGCAGGCAGCGCCGAAGTCGATGCCCGTGTGGACGTAGCCTCCCTGTCCGTAGAAGTCGATGGTGCCGGGCGGGGTTGAGCGCCAGCCGAAGCCGGAGGTGATGGGCACGTCACCCGAGAACGGATGCCGTAAGCCAAAGGCCGACGGCGAACCGGTCACCGGTGCGTATGGTACCTGCGGCGGCGGGGCCTGTCCCTGTGCGGCGGCCTTGGCGGCGGCAGCCGCGGCGGCCGCTTCGGCGATCCGGCGTTGCTCTGCTTCCCATGCTTCGCGGAGCCTGCGGTCGCGTTCGGCGATCTCGTTGGCCACAGCATTCTGGCTGGCCGAAACTGCAGCCATCTGGCTTTGGATGCCAGGCTTGGCAGCCTGGAGTTCCGCGTCGAGGCGTGTGGTGTCGGCGATCAGTTGATCAACCTGCGCCTTCTTGGCTTCAGCCTCATCGCGGGCGGCTTTTTCCCGTTCCAGGGCGGCATCGGCTTTGGCTTTGAGGTCCCTGATCTCGCCTTCGACAGCTTCAAGCCTCGCCTGTGAGTTCACGTTCGTGGCACTCTGTTGTGACAGTTTGTCCATGGCGGCGTTTTGGCTGCGCATTGCCTGGTCCGCGAGGTCCATGGTCTGGGTGAGACTGCCGCCGTTGTTGGCCCCGAAGAACAGGGTCAGGTTCGATGGCACTCCCCCCGACTTGTATGCCTGGGTGGCGATCTGGCCGATCAGCTTCTTGGTGTCAGCAATCTTTTGCTTATCCGCGTCGAGCTGCTGTGTGATCTTGGCTTTGTTCTGCTGAGCCAGGTCCACCCGCGCGGTCAGGGCTTCAACCTCCTTGACCGCACCCGCCACGCGGCCCTGGGCATCAAGGAGTGCCTGCTGGGCTCCGGGCAGCTGTCCCTGGTAAATCACCAGGTCCCCTGCTGCTTTCGCGATGCGGGAATCCACGAACTCCAGCGACTGCTGCACGCGTGCTGCCTCGGCTTCGAGGGCTGCGCGCTTGTCGTCCAGCTCGTCGGCGTGCGCGACGGGGACTGACGCGCCGAGGCTGACCGCCAGGAGCAGTACCATAACGCTGCTCATCAAGCCGGTGCGGCGGCGTGCCTGTGCCGCGACTGTGCTTGCCGGTTGTTCGGCCCGGTGGCGGGGCGCAGTTCGGTGCAATACGTTCATCAGGATTCCTTGGTCGGTTTGCACAGCCTAAACCTTCAAATATCTGCGCAAGGTCAAGAGAGACGAAATTCCAGCCAAAGATCCGCCAAGGATCAGCAGGGCCGGCGCAAGAATGAGGGTCTGGCCGGGCGAGATGAACGCGGTGTCGGGATACTGCTTGGACAGATACTCCCCGAGGAAGAAATGGGCAACGGCCCACAGCGTTCCGGAGGCCAGAGCCGCGCCAATGACGGCAGCGATCACGCCCTCGAGGATGAACGGCAGCTGGATGACCATCTTGGAGGCGCCCACCAAACGCATAATTCCGGTTTCCCGGCGCCGGCTGAAGGCGGAAAGGCGGATGGTGGTCGCGATCAGGAGGATGGCGCAGACAATCATGACGCCGGCGATACTCACGGCCACGAGTGACGCCGCATTCATTGCCGAAAACAGCCTCTCCAGCAACTGGCGCTGGTCGATGACCGTTTCGACACCCGGCTGCGACGAGAACGTCTCACTGATGATCTGGTACTTTTCCGGATCCTTCATGTTGATCCGGAAGGAAGCCGGAAGCTGGTCCGGCGTGACCGAATCAACGATCGGTGAGTTGGAGAACTGGTCCTTGAAGTGCTTGTAGGCCTCTTCCTTGGACTCGAACTGGAAGTCATTGACGTACTGCGCCACGGAAGGTGATTTCAGCAGGGTCTGCAGATTGTCCTGCTGCTCGGGGGTGACGGGCCCCGTGGCGCAACCGGCCGCCGTCGAACCGTCACTGCAGAGGAAAATGGCGACCTGGACTTTGTCGTACCAGTAGCCCTTCATCTGGTTGATCTGAAGCTGAAGCATGCCGGCGGCACCCACGAACGTCAGGGAGACAAAGGTGACCAGGATTACCGAGACCACCATGGAGACGTTGCGGCGCAGGCCGCTGCCAATCTCGCCGAGAATGAACGCGAGCCTCATCGCTGCCCCTCCCCTTCACCTGGCTGGCGGTCCCCTGCGGCAGGCGGCACTTCGTCCCGGCCGCTGGCGTCCCGCAGCCTGCGTGACTGTCCCACCACGGGAATCATGGAGGTGTACAGCGCTTTGGCCTCGTCGCGGATGACGACGCCGTTCTTGAGCTCGACCACGCGTTTGCGCATCTCGTTGACGATGTCATCATCGTGGGTGGCCATGACCACCGTTGTGCCGTTCTGGTTGATCTTGTCCAGCACGCCCATGATCCCCATTGAGGTGGTGGGATCGAGGTTACCTGTGGGCTCATCGGCGAGGAGGATGCCCGGGCGGTTGACGACCGCGCGGGCAATGGCCACACGCTGCTGCTCGCCGCCGGAGAGTTCGTGCGGAAGGCGGTTTTCCTTGCCGTCCAGACCCACGGTTTTCAGGACCTCGGGCACTGTGTCGCGAATGACGCTGCGGCTCTTGCCGATGACTTGCATGGCGAAGGCGACGTTGGCGAACACGTTCTTTTGCGGGAGCAGGCGGAAGTCCTGGAAGACCACGCCGATTCCGCGCCGGAGCCTGGGCACGCGCCAGCTGGAGATCTTAGCGACGTTTTGTCCGGCCACGTAGACGGCACCGGACGAGGCCCGGTCTTCTTTAAGGACCAGCCGGAGGAAGGTGGACTTCCCGGATCCGGAAGCGCCCACGAGGAAAGCGAATTCACCTCGGTCTATTTCCAGGCTGACGTCGTCCAGCGCAGGCCGGGCCGTCTGGTCGTAGACCTTGGTGACATTATCGAATCGGATCATGGCCCTAATTACCCTGCAGGGCACCGCTAGTGCAGCCCAGATCTGCAGCCGGCGCGCGGGCATTCGTTTGGGGAATTAGAGGCCCCGGCCCCTTGACTATACGCAGTCCGTTTGCCGGATTTCGGGGGTTTCAGGGGTGTGTCGCGGGTTGGCGGCGGCGGTGCCGGACGGCCTGGGGCGGCCAGGTGCTATTTCGCGGCGTTGCGGTTGTCGGTCCGCCAGCGGATCCCGGCGTCGATAAAGTCGTCAATCTCGCCGTCGAAAACTGCGGACGTGTTGCCGACTTCGTGTTCGGTGCGGAGGTCCTTGACCATTTGGTAAGGGTTCAGGACGTAGGAGCGCATTTGGTCGCCCCAGGATGCCTTGACGTCTCCGGCGAAGGCCTTCTTCTCGGCGTCCTCCTGCTCCTTCTTCAGCAGAAGGAGGCGGGACTGCAGCACGCGCATGGCGGCTGCCCGGTTCTGGAGCTGGGACTTCTCGTTCTGCATGGACACCACGGTGCCGGTAGGGATGTGAGTGAGGCGCACGGCGGAGTCAGTGGTGTTAACAGACTGACCGCCGGGGCCCGAGGAGCGGAACACGTCCACGCGGATCTCGTTGTCCGGAATGTCGATGGAGTCCGTGGACTCGATGAGCGGAATGACCTCGACGGCAGCGAAGGAAGTCTGCCGGCGGCCTTGGTTGTCGAAGGGGCTGATCCGCACCAGTCGATGCGTTCCGGCTTCGACACTGAGTGTCCCGAACGCGTACGGCGCCTTGACTTCGAATGTTGCGGATTTAAGGCCCGCCTCTTCGGCATAGGAGGTGTCCATTACCGTGGTGGGGTACCCGTGCCGTTCAGCCCAGCGAAGGTACATGCGCATCAGCATTTCGGCGAAGTCTGCGGCATCCACTCCACCGGCTCCGGCCCGGATGGACACCACTGCCTCGCGTTCGTCGTACTCACCTGAAAGCAGCGTCACCACTTCCAGTTCCTTAAGGGACTTCCGGATCGACTCAAGTTCGGCGGCCGCTTCGCCCATGGAGTCGGCGTCGTCCTCGTCCTGGCCGAGTTCCACCAGAACTTCCAGGTCATCAATCCGCGAGACCAGCTTGTTCAGCCGTTCCAGCTCGGACTGCCTGTGCGAGAGCCGGGAGGTGATCTTCTGGGCGGCGGCAGGATCATCCCACAGGTCAGGCTCGCCAGCCCGTTCGCTCAGTTCGGCGATGTCTTCCTTCAGTGCCTCGACATCGCTGACGCGTTCGATGGAGTTGTACGTGGCGCGAAGGGCGCGGATTTCTGCGGAAAAATCAATATTGGCCATGGTTGTTTAAGCCTACGCTATGCGGCCGGGAGTGCCGGGTACCCGGCCGGTCCGCAGCAGCGACTCACCTGCTGAGACGGGAACGCGCCGTGGATGCAGCTTCGATCCGGATCCCGTCCGGCACTAAAAAATTCACCACAGGCGGATGGACCATGGCACTGAGCACGACTACGGCGGTGGAACCGTCAGGGCTGCCGGTCGCCTGCGTCACGGCCAGCCCGTCGAAGCGGGCTGACGCCGGCGAACGGGCGACGAAGTCCGAGGCCACATTGCGGACGCGCTCGGAACCGAGGAAGGCCGAAGGACTTCCGCCTGCTCCCCCAACCTCACCCAGTGTGTAGCTGTCCGCGGCAGCAAGCGAGGCGCCGTCGGCCAAGGACAGCAGCCTCTTGTGTTCGAGATAGACGCTGGAGATTCCGATGACGACACTGACCACAAGCAAGGCGAGCGTCACGTAGCCGATAATCATCACGGTCATTTGTCCGTCTTGTATTGGCGGTTCAAGTCTGGTCGCGGTGGCTCCGCTCGGAACCGTCCCGGAGGCGGTGGGAGTGTTCATGCTGCCGTCACCTGAACCTGCCGACCAGCTGAGTGGATGATGCTTCAACTTCACTGGCCTCTAGCCTGAAGTCTTCGTTAAAGGGTACGAATGGCAACGCCACGCTCAGATTCACAGTGACTGTCACTGCCGTTCCAGCGGCTTGGCAGTCCGCGGGATCGCATCGCGTTGAGACGCGGGCCGAAGTGGTGTCATGACCGAAGTCTGCGAGGGCGAGGAGTACGGCCTGCTCGGCTGCGGCCTGCGCTGCATCGGCGTTCGGCTGGGCAACAAAAACTTTTGCGGCTTGGTCTGCAGCACCCACTACCGCAAAGGATGCGCCCTGGATCTGGCCCACAGTGATAATGAAATACACCAAAGGCACCATCAGGAGCAACGCCAGAAACGTGAACTCAACGACGGCGCTCCCCTCTTCTCCGTCCTCCTCGGCGAGGGCCGCTTGCATTCTGCACCTCAGACGAGCCCAGGCGTATGCGCAGGCCCGGCGATCTTTACGGCTGGATGGCGGCATGGCCCTTTACCTCCAGAAGGTCCCGCGGGCCGATTAGCCCGATGACGGGCATCGGCGCCCTGATGGTGATCTCGAGGGTTCGCATGCCTTGAAACATCACTTCGGCAGTGCTGATGTCCTGAGCGAATTCGCCGTTCAGCGACGTGCCGATCAGGAGGGCAGCGCGTTCCTGCGCGTCGCCGGCGCCGCGGTCTGCGAGTGTTCCATAACGTGCGCCGGACGCCGCCGCATCAATCAGGGTGTTGCGAACGTGCAGGACCAACGCCAGTTGGATGATGGCCAGGAAGAACATGGTGAGCAGGCCGCCTACCAGGACAAAGTCCACTATGGCGGATCCTCGTTCCGCCGCGCGCCGGTCGCCTCCCGCGACGGGAGAAAACCGACCGGAACTGCCAGGGCCAGCGACGAGCATGCCTTAGTTTCCGACCTTCTCCATGGCCTGATTAAACATCGCCTCCAGGGCCGGTCCCGCCAGGGCGAGCAAGGCCGCCACAAGGACGGCGGACATCAGCGTGATCATGACCCAGCCGGGGACGTCGCCCCGTTCAGGATGGTCAGAAGAATGGCGTCGCCGTTCGTCAGCCGTGGGCTCCGCGGCCCGGGGATGGATCCGCTTCCAGGAGCGGCGTCTCGATCGCACTGCAGGGCTGTCGCACGCCCCGAAGCTGGCCAGCAAGGTAAGAAATAACAAGCTGATGGAAAGTCCCAGTTTTTTCATTTCGGTCCCATTCTGTAAGTGACGCGGCGATCGAGTAGGCAAAGCGTGTTGGTTGATATCTGACAGTTGAGTAACACTCATGGCTACAGCCCCAGGCTTATGGCAGCGATGCCCGGGAACACTGCGAACACCACGGTTAAGGGAAGGACCCCGAAAACCAGGGGCACCATCATGGCGATTTCTTTCTTGCCGGCCGATTCCATCAGGTCCCGTTTTGCCGTGTCCCGGACATCTTGGGCCTGTGCTCTCAGGACATCAGCCAGAGGTGTTCCACGCTCCACCGCGACGACGATGCCATCGACAAATCGCACGAGCGGGCCAAGGTCTGTCTGGGCGGAAAACTCCTGAAGCGCTTCAACCAGGGGTTTGCCCGCCCTGGTCTCCGCGAGGATCTTGGAAAATTCCTTGGCCAGTTCCCCGTTTGCACTGCGGCAGACACGATCCAAGGCTCCCGTCGCGCTCTCTCCGGCACCGACAGCAAGCGCCATCAGCTCTGCCAGGCTGGGAAACTCAGTCATCATCCGGGCCTGACGCCTGCTGATCTGGACGCCCAACCAAAAGTCCCTGAGGAGGAATCCGCTAAGGCCGCTCCCCAGTACGGCCACCACCGCAAGGAACGGACTAAAGCGCCCGGCCGCAGCGGAGAGAACTACCAGTGCCAGCGCTGTCACAAACGCGGCGGCCGCCCAGAGCAATTGTTCTGCCCGGAAATCGACTGGCGATTTATTGATTCCGGCCTGCGCCAGCCGGCGGATCAGTGCTCTTGACCCAAGGTTGAGCCTGCCGAGGGCTGTGAATCCATCGTGAAGCAGCGGACGCACGATCCGTTCCAAAGGACCGAAAGGAGTGGCGTTCTGGCTACTGGGCCGGAGCAGCCGGGATTCAAGGTTCTGCGACTTCAACTGCGGTTCAATGCGCTCTACGAAGGTGAGGGGACGCATGAATGGCAACCTGACGAACACCAGCCACAATCCAACGCCGAGGACTATGCCGCAAACCATAGCTGCTGCCAGCTGGCCACTCATCGGAGCACCCGCTGATCCTGGGGAAGGGCGCCGATGCGCAACATGATGGAGTAGCAGACGAGGGAGACCACCAAACCGCCCAGGAGGACTCCTGCCCCCATGGGTGTGTTGTAAGCGTTGACGGCTTCCGGGCGGGTGGCCAAAAGGAGCATGACAATCCAAGGTGCCGCAACTGCCAGCCGGGCGGCGTTGACTGTCCAGGACTGCCGGGCCTCCAGTTCGCTGCGGGTTCTGGCGTTCTCGCGAAGGAATTCGGCAAGTGTGCCCAGTAGCTTACCCAGGTCTGAACCGCCCACCTCGCGGGTCAGTCGAAGGGCCTCGATGATCCGGTCCGCGACAGGATCCGCCAGGCGGTCCTTGAGCCTGTTAAGAGAGCCCTCAAATTGGCCCCCCGCACGGTAATCGGCGCCGAAGTCCCGGAATATGTGGCGGAGTTCTTCCGGCCCGTTTTCTCCCAGCTGGATGAGAGCCTCGGGCAGGGAAAGACCGGCGCGGATGGCAGATCGAAGATGATCCACCACGTCCGGCCAGAGCTGGCGCAACACAGCAGTCCTCTTATGCGCGCGCCAGCGCACGACACTGATGGGAAGCCAAGCGCCAAACAGCCCGAAACAAACGGACATGGGCCACGACCTGGAAATTAGGACGAAGACCAGCGCCACAAAAATGCCAAGCCCCAAACAGGAGGCGACGAGTCCACCGGCAGTGACTTTCTCGATCCCGGCGGCAGCCAGGAGGTCACCGATGCGGCTGACCCTCGGTCGACGCTTCACCAACGTTGGCTTTTCCCAGAACGACCACCAGATAAGAAACAGACCCGTGCCGGCAAGCACCCCGAATAGCGGCGCCATCAGCGCGGCTCCAGCAGCGCCGCGACGTCATAGCCTGCCCGGGCGAACTTTTCGGCAGCCGGCATCGCGCTAGCCCGCGGCTGCAGTTGTCCGTCCGCCAGCGCGAAGACCATTGACGACTCGATGATGCCGTTCTCCACTCGCTTGCCGAGAGAGAGTATCTCGGTAACTTGCCTTCGCCCGTTGGCGTGCCTGCTGCAGTGCACCACAAGGTCGATGCAGGATGCCACCGTTGGCACGACGAACGCCGAGGAGATATTCTCTCCGGCCAGCAGAGGAAGTGTACAAATTTTCGTCACGGCGTCACGCGCAGAGTTCGCATGAACGGAACACATCCCTGGCAGGCCACTATTTAAGGCGATCAGCATGTCCAGGCTCTCGGCCTCGCGAACTTCTCCCACCACAAGACGGTCCGGCCGCATCCGGAGCGCCTCTTTAACCAGCCTGCGCAAGGGAATCTCCCCTTCGCCTTCGAGATTGGGCTGGCGGCATTGGAGACCCACCACGTCCCGAAGCGGAAACTGGAGTTCAAAGATCTCTTCAACGGTGATCACCCGCTCGCGGCTGCCGATGCTCGCCGCCAGACAGTTAAGCATGGTGGTCTTGCCCGCCTGGGTGGCGCCAGAAACAAGAATGTTCAGTCCGCTGGAAACGGCCGCGCCAAGGAACCGGGCGGACTGCGGCGTCAGAGTCCCCAACTCGATCAGGTGCTCAAGGCGGCTGGCCTTCACCACAAACTTGCGGATGTTCACTGCCCAATGGCGGCGGGTAACATCCGGAATGACAACGTGGAGCCTGGAGCCATCGGGCAGTGCAGCGTCAACGAAGGGCGATGACATGTCCAGGCGACGGCCGGAACTCTTGAGCATTCGCTCCACCAGGTCCCGCACCTGTTGCTCCGTCAGGCTAAGGGAGGTTAGCTCGGATTCGCCGTTCCTTGCTATATAGATTTCGTTGGGGGTGTTGATCCAGACTTCTTCGATGCTTGGATCGTCCAAGAGTGGCTGAAGCACGCCGAATCCGGCCACAGCATCAAAAAGGAACTTGCGTGCCGCATCCAAAGGGCCAATAGGAGGAAGCGGACCCATCAGGGCCCGCTCGTCGTAGTCACTGACTGCTGCCTCTACAAGGCGGCGGACTTCTCCCACCTGACGAAGCGGATCAAGTCCTCGACGACGAATAAGCTCGCGGACTTCGTCCTCGACAATTCCCAGCGCGTCCATATGTTCCCCAATACAACTGCCGCCCCCGGCGGAGGCAGTGCAACTGGATAAAGCCTAAGGAACCTACAACAAGCTGCCAAGTCATATCTCGGGCGCTGTGGATAATTATTCGGGGCGTGCTGAGCATGTGCTCAAGATGCCACGGGCGAACTTTGCAACTGACTCTAGATTTCAGAAGTCTTTACATCTCTGACAAGGTGCGGCGACGCGTGTGGCGTAGATACTCGATCGTTTCGTGGACGAGGTTAGTGCGGCCATTGAAACTTCCCGCATAATGAGTCGTCAGCCCCACTGGGCTGACGACTCACGAATTGCAATGGGGAGAATATGAAGAAGTTAAAGGCTAAATTAGCGATTGCAGCTGCGGCTGCGATTGTTCTTTCGGGCATCGGTCCCGCAGCGGGAGCCTACGCGCCGGCAGTGGTTGGCGCAATCGGCGCAAAATATTCGTCCATTGGCGGGTCCTCATCACCGTTAGGGCTGCCGCTCTGGAACGAGTACCCAGTAACCGGCGGAGCCCAGCAGGATTTTCAAGGGGGGATCATCTTCTGGTCACCGGTGGGTGGAGCGCATCCACTGTGGGGCGCAATCGAGAATAAGTGGTACGCCGGCCATGAAGCGGGCTGGCCCATTCGAGACGAGGAACCGTTAGGCGGCGGTGCCATCGCACAGCACTTCACGAACGGAACCATGTATTATACGCCTCAGATTGGCCTGCACTATATTGGAGCCGGCATCCGGGAGGCATGGTGGAACAAGGGTGGCCAGACCGGGGTGGCCGGCTATCCGGTATCGGATGAGACGTATTGGTACGCAGGGGGCGCTGTCCAAGCTTTCCAAGGTGGAACCTTCTACTTCACATCTCAATACGGAACCCGGCTGCTGCAGGGAGCCATTCGATGGGAATACGAGCGTGGCGGTGGCTACTTCTACATGGGCCGTCCCGTAACCGATGAATATTCAGTGAATGCATCAACTCGTGCTCAGCGCTTTGAAGACGGCATCATTTATTGGTCCAACGGAAGAATCTGGACTGACCGGTACTAACCGTAGTCTGCGCTTACAGCATCGATTGGCCGCTCATCAGCGGCCAATCGTGCCAGCGTCCGGTGCCACCCACGCTCCCAGCACAACGCGGCCGTTAATATCGGGGCCGCCAAGCGAAGGTAGACACCGTTGTGGCAACTGAAAGTGCGCGCCTGGCGCACTGCCGTTGGAGCAATCAGTAACGTTTCGCCGGGAACCCTGCAAGTAGCTGGCCCAACATTCGCTGGATAGCAATCACATCAGCAACAACTGAACCACTAGTTGCATCTGTAACTCCAGTGCTATGGTGGGCGCGTTAATTGTCGAAATACCACCTGCTTGATGCCTCCCTGGGGGAGTCATCAAAGCAGCAACCAAATGAGCGCTCGGCGGAGCGCCACATTGTCTCCGGAGCAAAAATGAAGCGGAACCCGTCTCAGTCCCGTCGCCCCGCATTGATGTCGTTGGGGATAGCTCTTCTGGCTGCCAGTCTGGCAGCGGGTCCAGGACTGGCGGGCGTTGCGACCGCCGCCGAACCTGCCCCTACGCCCACCGCAGCCGCTGGCGCAAGTACTAGCTCCGCGACTGGTTCACCCTCCCCGGCAACATCGTCAGCGCCCCCAACCCCCGAGAAGATAGCACCAACGGCGACACAATCTGCCCCTCCCACGGCAGAGGCTGCGCAGTCTATGGCGGAAGCGGTTGGAGTCGGCGGAGCCGAAATGGGACAGCGGTCCGCCCGCGTCACAGCATCGACTCCCTCCAATTCCGCTGGGCGGCTTAGCACGGAGTCGTTGTCAACCGAAGGCACCTGGATGCCGACGTTTGGGGTCCAAGGTCTGGACGTCAGTGGACATCAGCCTAGCGTGGACTGGCAGCAGCAGTGGAACATGGGCTCAAGGTTCGCCTACGTAAAGGCCACGGAAGGTAACTACTACACCAACCCGTCGTACGGCTCGCAATACCGGGGCTCCAGGAATGTCGGGATGATCCGCGGTGCGTACCACTTTGCTATTCCGAACTGGTCCTCGGGAGCGGATCAAGCCCGTTACTTTGTACAAAACGGCGGCGGCTGGTCTGCTGACGGATATACCATGCCGCCCGTCCTGGACTTCGAGTTCAACCCCTATGAAGGCCGGACCATCGATGGTTTCTACTTTGGCAACACGTGCTACAACATGTCGCCGGGCAAGCTCCAATCGTGGGTGAGGGACTTCGGCAACACCATGCAGTCGCTTACGGGTCGGCTTCCGGTCATCTACACCAACACGAGTTGGTGGAATCAATGCCTAGGTAATCCGGCCGGTTTTGGCGACTATCCCCTTTGGGTTGCTGCCTACCCAAGCTCCCCCACCAACATTGCAGGACCGGTTCCCACAGCCAGCTGGAGCACCTATAGCATCTGGCAGTACAGCAGCACGGGTCCTTTCGCAGGTGACTCGAACGTATGGAACGGAGATTACGCATCGCTCCAGCGCTTTGCGCGCTCCGGGGAAAACATCGAAGCAGCCTTCAGCCAGGAATACCAAGCCTCCAAGTCCTGGATTGGGAATCCTTGGGGGCCGATAGCGTGCGGACTGGTCAACAATGGCTGTTACCAGATCTTCCAAGGCGGATCGATCCAGTGGTCTCCGGCCACTGGCGCCCACGCAATACGGGACGGAGCAATCCGTGGCACTTATCAGCGGTCCGGATCCGAGAACGGGCCTTTGGGCTATCCAGTCTTGGGACCTGAAATATGTGGACTAAAAGGCGGCGGTTGCTATCAGATGTTCCAGGGAGGCGCCATTATCTGGACCGGCACAGGCATTCAGATCAGCCCTGCTGGTCCAATCCGGGACCGCTACGCGGCGATGGGCTTCGAAAACGGGGTCTTAGGTTACCCGACTTCGGGCCAGGTTTGCGGATATGCAGCTTCAGGATGCGTGCAGACGTTTCAAGGTGGTGACATCTACTGGTCGCCCTCATCCGGAGCCTACGCCGTCGCTGCAGGTGCAATTCGTTCAAGCTTCCAGCGCCTGGGTTCCGAGAATGGCCAGACCGGATATCCGGTCAGCAATGAAGCATGTGGCCTGAAGAACGGCGGCTGCTACCAGTTCTTCCAGGGCGGCTCAACGATCTGGTCATCCGCCACTGGAGCCCACTTCAGCCCCTTCGGATCGATTCGGTACGTTTGGGCGAGTCAAAACTTCGAAAACGGCTGGCTCGGGTATCCCTACACTGACGAATACTGCAACTCTTCACGTGAATGTCGGCAGGACTTCCAGGGAGGGTCACTGATCTGGACGCCGACAACTGGAGTGAGCGTCTACCGTCGCTGACAGTGCCGCGGATAGGCGTCGTAGGTAGCCAGCCGTCTCAGGGAAGTGACGTCCGAGTGCGATTCAGAGCATTTCTGACCATTGACTGTTGGTGCTGCCGCTATGCAAGACCGTTGAGTGAGCCCAATCCGCCACATCCTGGCTTAGGGTGCATGGTCCTCGTCGCTGCGTGGTGTCCTTCCATCCCTTAGATGGACGCCTGAAGCGTGCAGCTAGTCTTGACCCAAGACCAGCTTTACACGCTGACAGATTGCGTGGAAATGCCCCGCCACCCTTTTGGGTAGCGGGGCATTCCTTGGCTCGTCGCGTATCTAAGCAGTACCTCCGAGCCGCCGAAACTGCTACGAGGAAGCCTGGATGCAGCCCTTACTTCGCCCACTCGACAGTGAGATTACCGGGGCGCCAGGTGATGCGGCCGCCTTGGTAATCCTGCGCGTAGCCTCCACCACCGACTGCATACTCGTTGGTGGTCGGGTAGCCCAAGCGCCCGCCTTCGGAGCCATGGCCAACCCAGGCGGCCCAGATGCCACCGGTAACAACGCGGGCACCTGCTGCCGGAGACCATAACTTCCCCGCCCTGGAAGTACTGTTTTGCACCGCCCTGGACGAGTCCGCCGACTTCGTCAGAGGTGGGGTATCCAAGTGGGCTCTGGGCCGCCGACATTGATCCACGTTGCACCGATTCCGCCCTTGATGAAGCGGGGGCCAGGGGCAGGAGACCAGACGATTTGCCCGAACTGGAAGGCTTGAGTGACGCCTCCGTTGGCCGTGGCGTATTCGTCCGTCGTGGGGTATCCGAGCCCGCTGAGCGGACCACCAACCTTGTCCCAGGTGACACCGATGCCTCCTTTGGTGATTCTGGATCCCGTGACGGGGTTCCAGGAGATCTTGCCAAACTGGAAGTCTTGCATAACGCCACCGGCCATCGGTGAGTACTCGTCTGACGTCGGGTAGCCGAGGTCACGGTTCTGGGTGGCAGATAGCTGTTGTTGGAACTGCTGGTCTGGGTAGTTGGTACTGAGATTCTGAGGACTTGGTACCGGCCCTTCGCTGGTGTGCTCGGGGCCGGCACCATGTCCTGGGTGGGGTCTACTCCCAGT
>NZ_JARESG010000089.1 GCF_029076445.1 Pseudarthrobacter naphthalenicus | reverse complement strand
TAATAAACACCACACCGGCGACACTAGGCCAAACCATTAGTGCGTGAAAAGCGGCCAGTCAGAAAACATCACCGCAGGTCAAGGCCATAGGCCCATCGGAACGACGGAGCCGTGAGCCAAGTCAGGCCTGGCCACCACACGAACGGCACCAGTCATCCGGATCAACGGCACGGCATTCCAACACCGCACGGCCAGGGGTGAGACGCTGCCCGAAAGCTTCCAGCCCAAGCTCATCGAGGCGGCAGAACGTAGTCATGTCAGGAGCAGGAAGGTAGCGTGGGACACGTCGAGGTCTTCCGGATGGGCAGTGTAGGAACTCCCATCATCGGAAGACCTCGACCCCTATCCCGCCACCGACGCGCCCACTCCCGCTACACCCTCAAATGCGATGAGATTCCCTAACGCTTGTCAATGCTTTTTTGGCTCTGGACGGCAGGCAGGGTGAGTGCACCGTCACCTGTGTTCCGCGGTGACGGGATGTGCGTCCATCGGGACGGGGCCGGTCGTAGGGCCGCTGGTTTGC
>NZ_JARESG010000088.1 GCF_029076445.1 Pseudarthrobacter naphthalenicus | reverse complement strand
GTTACAAAAACGCCGGGACCGTTGAGTTCGTCTTCGACAACATCGAACGCACCTACTACTTCATCGAGATGAACACCCGCATCCAGGTAGAGCATCCCGTCTCTGAAATGGTCTCCGGCATCGACCTCATCAAACTCCAGCTACAGATCGCCGGCGGCTTGCCGCTCGAACTGAGCCAGGACGACATCATCTTCAGTGGCCACGCCATCGAATGCCGCATCAACGCCGAGGACCCGGAGAACAATTTCGCCCCGGGCCCCGGTAAGATCACCAACTTCCGTGCACCCGGCGGTTTCGGAGTCAGGATGGACACCCACATCGAAACCGGCTACACCATCCCGCCCTACTACGACTCCATGATCGGCAAGCTCATCTGCTGGGGCAAGGACCGCGACGAAGCCATCACCCGAACCATCCGCGCCCTCGACGAACTCGTCATCGAAGGCATCACCACCACAGCGCCCTTCCACAAGAAGATCCTCGAAACCGAGAAATTCGTGAGTGGTGACTTCAACACCGCATTCGTCGCCGAA
>NZ_JARESG010000087.1 GCF_029076445.1 Pseudarthrobacter naphthalenicus | reverse complement strand
GCGCTACCGCCCGGCTGACGCTCAAGGACGGCCGCATCGTCAGCCTGCCCACCACCATCCAGCCGCCCCGGCTGCGCGTGTCCCTCCTCTCCAAGACGATCGACCGGAGGCCCGACAAGGCTGTGTTCCCCCTACGCCTGACCGACGCCAACCTCTTGCCGGACGATGCGCGCATCACGCTGTCGGTCAAGGCGACCGGCGGCACGCGCTTCACCAGCCAGGAAAGCCTCGACGATGCGCGCGCCTGTGCCGAGGCGCTGGGCTGCCGCTACACCGTGATGCCGATCGCCCCGGCCGTCACGGGCATGGCGCATGCCGACGAAGCCGGCGGCCTGTCGGGCGCACCGGTGCATGAATTGTCGTTGGCGGTGATCCGCCGCCTGAGGGAACGCCTGGGCGACAGCCTGGCGATCATCGGCGTGGGCGGGGTGCTGGCGGGCCGTCAGGCCCTCGAGAAAATGCAGGCAGGCGCCGATGCGGTGCAGCTGTACACGGGCCTGATCTACCGCGGCCCCGCCCTGGTGGGCGAATGCGTGCGTGCCGTCGCACGCTGATATCGGCTAC
>NZ_JARESG010000086.1 GCF_029076445.1 Pseudarthrobacter naphthalenicus | reverse complement strand
AACCCCTACAACATGGTGCGCGCCACGTTCGAAGCGCTGAAGGCCCAGTCCTCGCCCCGCCAGGTGGCGGCGAAGCGCGGCAAGAAGGTCTCGGACGTGATCGGCCGCCGCGCCGACGGCGCCTCGGCCCAGGCCGCGGCCGCTGCTGACGCGGAGGGTTAAGCACATGTCGCAAGTGAAGATCCGCCAGACGGGCAGCCCCATCCGCCGGACCAAGGACCAGCGCGCCACGCTGGCCCTCGAAGGCCTCTTCGGCCACCTTCTGCAGGCCCAGGTCGATGGACAGCATGATGTCCGAGCCGGGCACGGGGTCGATGCGGCGCAGCGTGCGCATGGGGCGCCCGCCGGCGGTGACTTCGGCCCCGTCCAGCATCGAGATACGCGATTGCGAGAAGACGCTCGATTCGTCAGGCACGGTAAGCTGTTCGGCCGCCGCGGTGATCGTGGCGGCAGTGCCGGTGATCGATTGCGCGCCGATCTTCACCGTGCCCGAAACCGTGTCGTACCCCAGCGCGCGCACCCCGTCGGAAAAGACCATGTAGATGGGCTCCACGCCGACCGGGATCAGAT
>NZ_JARESG010000085.1 GCF_029076445.1 Pseudarthrobacter naphthalenicus | reverse complement strand
CAACGGTGGACGACACGTCTACATCCCACTGGAGAAGCGGGTCACGTTTTCGCAAGCCCGGGATCTTGTAGAGGCCTTGGGTAACCGTCACCGGAGCCTGGATAAGTCCCCTCACCAGAACCTTTTGCACGGCTGCATGCGGACTCCAGGTTCTCCCCACAAGCGCGGTGGCCACCAGGAACTGGCCATGAGCCTCAGCATGGCTTACGACGTCGCCCGCCGGCCCAACTCAGCCTCCGTATGGGCCGCCATGACCGCCGATCTAGCCCGCGAGATTACGCCACGCGCGCGCTGCGTTTGGAACAGACGTTCTCACCGACTGACGCCGATGCACCCAAGATCCAACACCCCACCGGCCGGATGTCCCGGGTCATGCACCAAATGGCACAAACAGGACTTTATGACGCGAACCGCTACGCGACCGACTCAGATGCCCGGCAGGCAATCCTCGTCGCAGCAGCTGCGGCCGGGATGGAACTGACAGATGTCGAACGCCGGATGATGCAGGGGACCTGGCCAGGACTGGCCTCCTTCTATGCCCGCTACGCTTCCCAGCACCGACGTAAGTCGCTGCACCGCGACTGGCTGGAAGCGGTCACATACGTAAAGAAAAACCCAGGACCCAAAGCA
>NZ_JARESG010000084.1 GCF_029076445.1 Pseudarthrobacter naphthalenicus | reverse complement strand
ACGAAATCGCGGCTGCCCCGCCGGCGTAAGGCCTGATCGAGCCGTCGCTTGAGATGGGCATGGGGACCTTCGATCGATCCGTTTTCGTGCGCCTCGCCGCGGTTGTTGCGGGTAGCAAGCATGCCGTAATGACGACACAGCTCGTCATAGCTTCGGGTGAAATCCCGCTGCGCATCGGCGTTGAGGTTTTTGTAGGCGGCTGACAGGGAATCGCTGCGGTGTTCGGCCGGCGCACCGCCCAGCTTCCACAACGCATCCTGCAGGTGCTCCGAAAGGGCGGCAAAGCTCTCCCCGCCCAGCACGACAGCCGCATGCTCCCAGCCACTCGCCGCCAAGCGGAAGTGGTAGAGGCGATAGGCCAGGGTCTCGCCGGCAACAGTGACCTTGAGACTGTCGCATACCGTGAAATCCGACAGGCCCTGCCGACCGGGCGCATGATGCTGCGGGAAGAAGATCTCCTTCTCGCCGCCGTGCAGTGCCCGCCAGCGGGCGATCCGGCGTTCCAGTGTTCGTCGTATCGCATCGGGAACAGCATCCTCGCCGAACTCGTCCTGGAGCGTCTCGAAGACCGTGACGGCAATGATACCGTCGATCTGGAGCAACTCCTCTATACGTGGCCAGAATGGCTCGAGCGGATCGGCGCGGGTGCGCCAGTGGCG
>NZ_JARESG010000083.1 GCF_029076445.1 Pseudarthrobacter naphthalenicus | reverse complement strand
TCTTCGGCTCCTAATGCCAAGGCATCCACCGTGTGCTCTTAAAAACTTGACCACAAAAGATCAATTCAGAAATTTTCGAGAGAACCACGAAAACCAACCACACCCAACAACCACACCCCCCAAAAAGGAGATGCCATCATCACGCGCAGCCAGATCCAGGTTCATATTCTTGGAAATTGCTTCTTATAAAAGATGCTCGCGTCCACTATGTAGTTCTCAAACAACAACCCCAAACCACACACCCCACACACACCCGCCCCCGAAGGAAACAAGCAACCATGTGATCGGTGCAGCCAGGAAACCAGAAACAAACAAGTCCCGGAGAAGTCATCCCTCCCCGGTCCTGTTGCCTCAGGACCCAACAGTGTGCCAAACACTACCCAGCAATACCACCGGCAAACGTTCCAGAACCCCGGACCCCCGAAAGGACCCACGATTCGTACTAGCCACCGGCAAGCGCCGCCAGGCACCTATTCGTTGATATTCCACCCGTGAGCACCCGCCGCAGAACTTGCGTCTGCGCAACGGGCGTACTCCTGACAAACCCGACGCACTCACATACATGAGGCACGGTGCTTGTAGGTGCTCCTTAGAAAGGAGGTGATCCAGCCGCACCTTCCGGTACGGCTACCTTGTTACGACTTAGTCCCAATCGCCAGTCCCACCTTCGACAGCTCCCTCCCCACAAGGGGGTTAGGCCACC
>NZ_JARESG010000082.1 GCF_029076445.1 Pseudarthrobacter naphthalenicus | reverse complement strand
TCTTCGGCTCCTAATGCCAAGGCATCCACCGTGTGCTCTTAAAAACTTGACCACAAAAGATCAATTCAGAAATTTTCGAGAGAACCACGAAAACCAACCACACCCAACAACCACACCCCCCAAAAAGAGATGCCATCATCACGCGCAGCCAGATCCAGGTTCATATTCTTGGAAATTGCTTCTTATAAAAGATGCTCGCGTCCACTATGTAGTTCTCAAACAACAACCCCAAACCACACACCCCACACCCACCCGCCCCCGAAGGAAACAAGCAACCGTGCGATCGGTGCAGCCAGGAAACCAGAAACAAACAAACCCGGAACAAGAACACCACAACCCGTAAGCCGCAACGCATCCCACCCCGGTCCTGTTGCCTCAGGACCCAACAGTGTGCCAAACACTAAACCACCCGCCCCCACCTCCGGCACCGTTCCACGACAAGCATCCAAAGACACCATCCGTACTAGGCAAGAAGAAGAAACACGCGGCCGCTATTTGTTGATATTCCACCCGTGAGCACCCGCCGCAGAACTTGCGTCTGCGCAACGGGCGTACTCCTGACAACACCACCACACAGACATAACGCCTGGCAGGGTTGTTGTAGGTGCTCCTTAGAAAGGAGGTGATCCAGCCGCACCTTCCGGTACGGCTACCTTGTTACGACTTAGTCCCAATCGCCAGTCCCACCTTCGACAGCTCCCTCCCCACAAGGGGGTTAGGCCACCGGCTTCGG
>NZ_JARESG010000081.1 GCF_029076445.1 Pseudarthrobacter naphthalenicus | reverse complement strand
GGGATGATCGGGGCGATGTGCTTGCCGAAGTTCTTGTCCCGCATGAGGTCCTTGAGGAGCCGGACGAAGGCCATGGTGGTCGCGGCCTGCTGCTTGCCCGAACCGCGTTTGGCGACCTCGTAGGTCTTCGCGTCCGGCAGGGCGATGTCCTGGTGCTTGGAGCGGCGTTCCGGGACGGCGCCGCCGAGTTCGGCGCGGCGTTCCATCATGTACTTGATTTCCGGGGCGTCGGAGCCGGGGTGGTAGTACGGGGGTGAGTACAGGTCTTTTTCGAGCTGTTCGTCGGTGACCGGGATCCGCAGGTGGTCACGGAACTTCTTCAGGTCATCCAGGGTGAGTTTCTTCATCTGGTGGGTCGCGTTGCGGCCCTCGAAGTGCGGGCCCAGGCCGTAGCCCTTGACCGTGTGCGCGAGGATCACGGTCGGTTTGCCCTTGAACTCGGTCGCTGCCTTATACGCGGCATAGACCTTGTGGTAGTCATGGCCGCCGCGCTTGAGGTTCCAGATCTCATCATCGGAGAGGTCCGCGACCATGTCCTTGGTCTGCGGGGTCTGGCCGAAGAAATGGTCCCGCACGAACCCGCCGGACTCGGCCTTGTAGGTCTGGTAGTCCCCGTCGACGGTCTCGTTCATGACCTTCACGAGCGACCCGTCGGTGTCCTTGGCGAGCAGGTCATCCCACTCCCGGCCCCAGACCACCTTGATCACGTTCCAGCCCGCGCCGCGGAAGAACGC
>NZ_JARESG010000080.1 GCF_029076445.1 Pseudarthrobacter naphthalenicus | reverse complement strand
CTAGGGCGTGTCTCCTTATTGGCGTAGCCAGATGAGGACGGAGTAGAGGGCGACCCCGGAGCGGTAGGTGATGGCGAGCTTGTCGTATCGGGTGGCGATGCTGCGCCATTGCTTGAAAATGTTGAAGGACTGCTCGACGACGGACCTGCCTTTGTAGGCCTCGCTGTCGAAGTCCACGGGTCGGCCACCGCGTGCGCCTTTGCGTTTGCGGTTGGCGATCTGGTCTCTGGGTTCGGGAATGACTGCCTTGATCTTCCGGGCCCGCAGGAGTGAGCGGTTGGCCCTGGAAGAGTAGGCTTTGTCGCCCATCACCGCGTCGGGGCGGGTCCGGGCCCGTCCCGTCCCGGCGCGCGGGACGTTGATGGCGTCGATGACGTGCGGGAACAAGCGTGAGTCCGAACCTTGGCCTGGTCCAATGATGAACGCCAGAGGCCTGCCTTTCCCGTCGCAGGCGTGGTGGATCTTCGTGCTCAAGCCGCCCCGGGAACGCCCAACTGCGTGATCCTCAGGCTCGGCCCAGAGTTTCTTGTAATTCGGCGGATCCCCCTGTGTTGCGGGGAAGGTTGGTTCCGTGCTGATGGGCGCGGTTGATCGTTGAGTCCACCGATACAGTCCAGTCGATCTCCCCATCGGCGTCGGCTTCGGTCAGCAGCACGGAGTGGATCCGGTCCCACGTCCCGTCAGACGCGTATCGGCGGTGCCGCTTCCACACCGTCTGCCACGGACCGAACTCTGCGGGAAGGTCCCGCCAGGCAATCCCGCACCGGTACCGGTAAGCGATGCCCTCCACGACTTGGCGGTGGTTCCGGAACGGGCGACCGCGCTGGCCGTCGGAACTGGGCAGCAACGGCTCAACGCGGGCCCACTGATCATCGGTAAAGACTTGGAAACGAGACACGC
>NZ_JARESG010000008.1 GCF_029076445.1 Pseudarthrobacter naphthalenicus | reverse complement strand
GGCAAGAACCCCCATTTCGCCCAGGAGCGAGCCGGCAAGACACTCTAACCGCGGGAGGCACCGCGACAGATGCACAGTTCGCCAAGTCAGGGCATACGCCCAAAACAGATAACCCGCTTACCCAGTTACGGCTTTTGGGCACCCCCGAAACTGATTGCAGCCGAACGCCACTACCGCCGCTTCCTGGCTCCGCGAGGCGTCCTGGTGCGCTGTCCCGTGATGCAGGTGGCCGGCGAATGCGCCATTGTCGGAACAATCCGGAGCCATATCGCGGCCCGCTCCCGCCGGGCGGCAACGCGCAATCTCAACCTGCTCGTTTACCCCGAGACCGTCAAAATGGCGCGGCTCATCACCAACCTAGGATTCAATGACAGAATGCTCAGCCTTGATCGGAGCCGATGTGAAATCCACACCCTGATAGTCCACGAGATCGGGTGCCTTCTCCCGCCCGCTGAAGACAGCGAACAGTGGCGGGCAGACATAGGATTGCCGCCATGCTCGACACGTCCCACCCGCGAAATTGCCAAGCACCGACCCAACGCACACACCACTTCGAACGCCGCAGCGCCGCCGGACCGTGGATGGGCCATCTGGGGCGTATAGCGCTTCCTCATCCACGCCACTAGGCCCGCGCTCAAACAGTATTGGCATGTGATGGCACGCGGTTTGATCATTGGGTTAGGCGACCGGGATCCCATGGTCTTTGGGGAGGCTTCCGTAAGACAACCCACAGAGGCCAGATCATGATTCCCAGGATGAGCAGCGTCCCCCACCCCAACCCGACAACGGACGTGTGGTTGACCAGCACGCCGGTCAAGAGAATAAGTACGCACCAGGCTGTGTAGAAGGTACGTCTTGCTCTCCGCTTCCACCATGCAAAGCCGCCCGAGACGTCCGAGGGCGCCTTTCGGTCGGGCGTAGCGAAAAGGCCAACCATGAATCCCGCGACCAGCGGCCCCACAAAGAAGGGCGGCAGGAGTCCCAGAGCAACACCACCAGAAACCACGAGGACGGCCGCGAACACGAGCACGCGCACGGCGCGACGAACCGCTGGGCGGAGCCTGGTCCCACCTGGTTCGTCGTTCACAGCAACCGCATCCCATCCCATCGGGGCGTCATGAACGAATACTACTGCCGACGACCTGATCAAAAGCCGCACCGACGACACCACAACGTGGTCGTCGCCAGACGCCCGTCGGGATCTACCTGCCGCGCCAGATTTTTCTCAGTTAACTTGGCAAAATGACACGTCATTGTTGCCAACTATGTTGAGACCGGACACCCCTGGAGTCCCGCTCCCCCAGCAATGAAAAGCCCTTTGGCGCCCGGCGCAGCCGGGCACCGGACGACCGGATGGCAACCTTCGCAACCTAGCGCCCGAACAAAACGTAAGCGCAGAGCGATAACCCGGGTGCCCGGCGTCGGCCGTTCAGCGGCCCGCAGTCCCAGCGCAAGCTCACCGACGGAACCATGACGCTCTCCCCCGCCCCGGCGCCCATCGGGCGGCGCGAAGAAGCGCCGGCGCAGCTCCGCCGTCGGACCTCCGGATGGGACCGCTCAAACAAGTAGTGTGCCCCAAAAAGTCGGGTACAGCGTACGCATGCCCGGAACCCTCCGGCATCCTAATGTCGTTGCATGGCGGCACGCTGGGTAAGTCTGCCTTCCACCTCACTGGGCAGATGATTGTTGATCTTTCCGCCTCAAGGAGACAGCGGCATTCGTCGGTTCAGTTCCTGGCCCTAGGACGTCCCATGCTGCAATCCCTCATCCGCCCCACCCGGGAAGAAGCGCTGCAGGAGGCACCGGGCAAGCCGGTGGTCATGATCAGGCCTGCTCCGGTCAGAGTGCGTTCAGTCCTCGGCACTGCCATCGCCTACACGGTCACGCACGTGCTGGTCGAGTGGGATGCGGAGGACCGCCACCACCTCCGGTGGGAGGCCAGCTGGCTGGTACACCGGGTTCCCCAGGACGCTGATTGAGCCCGGTTTTCCGGCAAGTAGCGGGCTGGAAAAACTCGAGTACAGGCTACGCATGTGAACCTTCGTGCCCGCAACTAGTGTCCTAGGCAAGGTGACACTTCAAAGTGGCTGGCTTTGAGGCACCGGGCTGGGGAAGAATTACCCTTTCTCCTCCGTCCCGGCCGTCCCTTACCTGGCTCTGTCAGGTTTGCCCCCGAACGTACAGCTACCTCGCGAGGTACGCATGAGAAAACCGGCCCCTTCCCGCTCAACCGCCCCGGCACCAGTCTTCTTCGACGCCAGCGGAAACCGTTGGCGCAGAATAGTAAGCTGCCTGATCGCCGGGGTTCTTCTGATGCTGCTTTCCCTTGTCTACATCCTCCCGGCGGCCACCGCCCCTGTGCATCAGGGCCTCCAGAACCAGGCGGCAGATTACCCACGCCGCCTCTTAGCGACCCAGGACCTGGAGAGCATCCCGAAGATCGGATTCCGCGAAGGCACCGCAATCTTTCACCGGATCGTCCTCGTGGAACCCAAGGATGGCGAGCTGCTGCTGAAGGATCCCTTCAGCGACAAGGTCTGGCGGGAAGCCACCGCTGGTGAGAAGGCTGTCATTGGCAACAGCCGCTACGCTGTGGAGGCCTACGGACGTCCGAAGGATCACACGATCATGCTGACGTTGGACGACGGTCCCGATCCCCGGTTCACGCCGGAGATCCTGGATCTGCTGTCCAAGGAAGGGGTGCCTGCCACCTTCTTCCCGGTCGGTGAAAACATCGTCAAGTATCCGGACATCTTCCGCCGCGTCATCCGGGAAGGGCACATGGTGGGCAACCACACCGTGTCCCACATCGATTTCTGGGCTCACGACGACGCGACCAACCGTCAGCAGGTCATCGGAGCCGACAGGCTCATGCTCGCCGCGGACAACTACCAGACCCGACTCTTCAGGATCCCCACCGGCAACCCTGAAAACAACACGTTGGCTCTGCTGCAGGCGCAGCAACTCGGCTACATCCACGTTGACATGGACCTCGACACCAGGGACTGGGAATTCGCACCCGGCGTCCCCATTCCGGTTCCTTCGCTGGACGGCCAGGGCCACGTTCTCCTGGTCCATGACGCGGGCGGGGACCGGAGTGCCACCGTCAAGATGCTGGAAGCCTTCATCCCGATGGCCAAGGCACAGGGGTACACCTTCGAAACCATGCAGTCCATGCTTCCCGACGAGTTCATTCCGCAGCACAACGTGGCCGCCAAGGTCGAGGACACCGCGACGCTGGCTGCGATGACAACCTACCTGGTGACGCCCAACATTCTGCTGACCTGGCTGTTCTGGTTCGGCATCGGATCCCTGACCATCCTGACGTTCCTCTTCGTGGTGCTTGCCCTGATCAATAACGGGCGCCAGAAGCGCCGCCGCTGGGATGACGTGGCCGAGAAGGACTGGCCGTTCGTCAGCGTGGTCCTGCCCGTCTTCAACGAAGAACTCGTGGTGACCAAAACCCTGGACGCCCTCAGGGCGAGCGACTATCCCCGCATGGAAGTCGTCGCGATCAATGACGGGTCTACTGATGGCACCCTCGCAGTACTCAGGGATTACGCCAGGACGTGGCCGGCACTTCGCGTCATCGACCAGCCCAACGGCGGCAAATCGGCTGCCAGCAACCAAGGGATCGCGCAGTCACGCGGCGAGGTCATCGTGACGCTCGACGGCGACACGCTGTTCGAGCCGCAGACCGTGAAAATGTTCGCCCGCCACTTCCTCGCTCCCCGGCACGGCAAGGAAGTCGGGGCAGTGGCCGGCCACGTCAAGGTCGGAAACCGCCGCAACCTCATTACCGCCTGGCAAAGCCTGGAATACCTGTCCGGTATCTGCGTTACCCGCATGGCGGAGGGCCTGATGGGCGCGATTTCCATCGTTCCGGGCGCCTGCGCCGCCTGGCGCCGGGAAGCCCTTGTCAGGGCTGGCGGCTACTCCCATGACACGCTTGCCGAAGATGCTGACCTGACGCTCTCGCTGCAACTCCTTGGCTACAGCATCGTCCAGGAAAACGAGGCCATCGCCTGGACTGAGGCGCCCCTGACGGTCAAAGGGTTGTTCAAGCAACGGCTCCGCTGGACCTACGGCAACATCCAGACCCTGTACAAGCACCGCAAGATGCTCTTCAATCCCAAGTACGGGGCCCTCGGAATGCTCACGATGCCCTACGCCCTGATTTCCGTCCTTGTCCCGCTCATTTTTATGCCCCTGACGGTCATGGTCGCGATCGGCAGCCTGGTTCACGGTGAATGGGAGGCCATCGCCATCTTCTCCGCGTTCGTGGCCGCAACCCACATGCTGATCTCCATCGTTGCGATCCTGATGGTCCGCGAGAAGGCCCTCCACCTTCTTATCGTGCCGATCTACCGGCTCATCTATGAGCCGCTCCGCGCCTATGTGGTGTTCGGTTCTGCTCTGCTGGCTCTGCGGGGCACCGCAGTGGGGTGGTACAAACCCGAGCGCACCAACAGCGTCACCCTGCCAACCCCGACCGGGCTGACGGTCCCCGCCGCCCTGCCGCCCCTGGCAAGGGCGGACTCCCTGACCCTCCAGGACTCCCTATAGCTCACTAAACCTCGTAATGCTGATCGACCCAACGAACTATGCGCCATACGAGTGCAGTTAGGTGGCATCAGTACATGCTCAAATTCCCACGACAGGGCTGGCCCCTGATAGCACTCATGGCAGTTACAGCCTTGGCGGGCTGCAGTTCGACGGCCCCTGATGGACCCGGCAGGGAGGAAGAAACAACGAAAAACGACACGACCCCGGCCGGATGGTTCGGCGGATATCTGGATGTCACGATTCTCCCGGGCCTGCGTCTGGAAGACTCGCCGCCCCCCGGAACCGTGACCACGCTCCTCGCCTTCGTCACCTCGGATCCTGCCCAGCCCTGTGAACCGTCCTGGGGCGGCTTCTACAGTCTGGACCGGGCCGGTGAGAAGCTGGCACTCGATGCCCAAGTGGAGTCCTTCCGCAAAAGCGGCCATGACGTCGCAGTATCGTTTGGCGGCCAGCGCGGCCCCGAACTGGCCGCCGCCTGCACTGACCCCGATGCCCTGGTTCGTGCTTACACAACGGTCATCACCCGCTACGGCATCAACACCGTGGATCTGGACATCGAAGGCCCAAGCGCATCGGACCATGATGCGGCCGCAAGACGCGCCGCAGCAGTCGCACGCCTTCAGGCCGAGCGTCCCGCGGGCTCGCCATTGAAGGTCTGGCTTACTCTTCCCGTCTCAGGGAACGGGCTGACGGCGGCAGCTGTCACCTCGGTTGAAACCATGCTGGAGGCCGGGGTGGAACTCGCCGGCATCAACATCATGACCATGAACTTCGGCCACCTTGCCCCCGGGACCAGCATGGGCGCGACCGCTGTGGGCGCAGCCGAAGCCACGCACCGGATGCTGTCGGCGCTGTACTCGAAGGCCAACCGGCCGATCGACGACGCTGACCTCTGGAACAGGATCGGGCTGACCCCGATGGTGGGGGTCAACGACGTTGAGGGCAACGTCTTCACTTTGGACGATGCCAGGGAACTGAGCAGTTTCGCCTTGGAACGTGGCGTCGGCCGGATGTCCATGTGGTCACTCAACCGGGACACCCCCTGCACGCCCGGCACCCAGGGGCAGGCGCACAGCAGCGTGGCCAGTGACTGCAGCGGCGTTGCACAGGAACCGGGCATGTTTGCGAAAGTGCTGGGAACCGCACTGGCGCACCGACCCTAAGCACGGACCGGCATCCGCAAGGGACATTGGGCGCCGGCACAACCCAGAGAAATTAAAGGAGGCAAGCATGCGACGAGCGATTTTTCCGGCCGCTGGATTACTGGCGGCCATCCTGGTGGCCGTTGCCACTATCGGCACATCTTCGCGGGCGGCAGGCGAAACCCTCGTCGGAAATGCCTACATCACTGCCTACTCGTGGCAGGACAACACACCCCCGGGATCCCCCACCATCAGCAACCCCGTGCTGCACAAGCAGGCGGGCGGCACCGGAACGTACCAGGACCCGGTGACCATCGCCGTCGGACATTCCACGGCGACAGGCCGGGACGTCCTGGACTTCCCTGCAGGGACCCGGATCTACCTGCCCGATGTCAGGCGATACTTTATCGTTGAAGACACTTGCGGAGACGGCCCTAATCCCCAGGACGGACCTTGCCATACAGGAGCTCATGCCCTGTACAACGCGTCGACGTGGATTGACATGTGGATCGGCGGCGGCGGCCAGGATGATTCGTTCGTGAGCGACTGCACCCGTAAAGTCACGGGGGTACGATTCGCAGTGCTGAACCCGGCCTCTAATTTTCTCGTAGCGCCCGGAGCAGGAGTCATCCACGACGGCATTTGCGACTCAGGCTATGGCAACGGGATCTTTGTCAGGTGAACCCCGCGCTAGGCTCGAACGTATGACTTCTTCCACCCGGCAGCAATCCGTCCGCCACAGCACGAGCGCCATCGTGGGTGCGGCTGTGTCGGACGTCCTCCTGATCCTCGTATTCGCCGCAATTGGCAGGGACGCGCACGTGCGTCCCGACGTCATCAGCGGAGTTTTCCTCACCGCCTGGCCATTCCTGGCGGGCGCCGCCCTCGGCTGGCTGGCGGCGAGGGCGTGGCGGCGTCCCCTGTCACTCCCCGCCGGCGTGGGAATCTGGCTGGGAGCCGTTGCCGGCGGCATGGCCCTGCGGGCACTAACGGGCCAAGTAGTTGTGCTCCCCTTCGTCATCGTGGCGCTCCTCAGCCTGGGCCTGTTCCTGGTGGGCTACCGCGCGCTGCTGGCACTCGTCCGCAGGCTTCGGAAGCGCTGACGCGGCAACGGACGCGCGCCGCTCCCGGGGGCTCCGACGCACGGCCATGTAATAGGCTGGCAGGACCACAGAGACTCGCCGGGGCAACGCTACGGCCGACAAATCCGGAAGGATTGAACCCAGTGATCACCGCATTCGTTCTGATCAAGACCGACGCCGCACGCATCCCGGAGACCGCCGAGGAGATTTCCGCCATCCCTGGCATCAGTGAGGTCTACTCCGTCACCGGAGAGTGGGATCTGATTGCCGTTGCCCGCGTGGCACGCCACGAAGATCTTGCCGATGTGATCGCCGACAAACTCTCGAAGGTACCGGCCGTTGTGCACACCACCACGCACATCGCGTTCCGCGCCTATTCGCAGCACGACCTCGACGCCGCCTTTGCGTTGGGCTTCGAACAGTAGCGCCTCGCCTGCAAACAACGAAGGGCCCGGCTATGCAGCCGGGCCCTTCGTTGTTGTGAAAGCTAAGGCCGGGTGAGGGCGACCCACTTGTCCAGGACGGCGGCCGCGGCGCCCGAGTCGATTGACTCAGCGGCACGGACCAGCGCCGACCGCATGCGCTCCACGAACGGGCCTTCGGCAGTGGCATCAAAGGACACCAGGCCGGCTGCCGCGTTGACCAAAACGGCGTCCCGCGCCGCCCCTGGCTTGCCGGCCAGGACATCACGCACGACGGCGGCATTGGCATGGGCGTCTCCGCCACGGAGTTCTTCCACAGTCGCCGGACGGATGCCGAGATCGGCAGGTGAAAAGGTCAACTCGGTGACCGTACCCTCCCGGATCTCCCAGACAGTGGACGGCCCCGTGGTGGTCAGTTCATCCAGGCCGTCGTTGCCCCGGAACACCAGGCCTCGGCTCCCCCGCCGCGCCAGCACGCCCGCGACGAGGGGCGCCATCCGGGCGTTGGCAACGCCAACAGCCGAGGCCTGTACCTGGGCGGGATTGGTCAGGGGGCCCAGAAAATTGAAGGCAGTGGGGATGGCCAGCTCCCGGCGGGGCACGGCGGTGTGGCGGAAGGACGGGTGGAAGACCTGCGCGAAGCAGAACGTTATGCCCGCCTCCGCCGCATTGCGTGCCACATGGGTCACCGGGAGATCAAGCCTGACCCCCAGCGCCTCCAGTACGTCGGCTGATCCCGACGACGACGAGGCTGCCCGGTTCCCGTGTTTGACAACTTTGGCGCCCGCGCCCGCCGCTACCAATGCGGCCATCGTGGAAATGTTGACGGTATTGAGCTGGTCACCGCCCGTGCCGACGATGTCCAGCTTCTCGCCTGAAATGCTGATGGGCGTGGCATGCCGCAGCATCGCCTCGACCAGACCTGAGATCTCGTCAACGGTCTCACCCTTGGCGCTGAGGGCAACAAGGAACCCTGCTATCTGGGACGGCGACGCCTCGCCGGACATGATCCTGTCCATGGCCCACGCGGTGCTGTCCGCGGTGAGGTCGGTGCCGGCGATGAGCGCTGAGATGAGCCGGGGCCAGGTGTTGCTGTCCGCCGGGGAAGTTGCCTGAGAAGTCACCTCCTGATGCTATCGAGCCACCCTAGCCATGACCAATGTGAACGCCGCCGGGAACTTTTCCGGGCAATTTCGCGTCTTTGTAGAAAAAGTCCCCCGAAAAGGCGGTTCGCGTTGGGCAGTACGGACTTTTATAGACATAATGTCTATGTGACATCTGCGACCCATGCCCCCAGTACCCCGGCGCACCCGACGCTGAACCGCCCCAACATGGTTTCTGTAGGAACCGTTGTTTGGCTCTCCAGCGAGTTGATGTTCTTCGCCGGTCTCTTTGCCATGTACTTCACACTGCGCTCCACGAGCGGACAGATGTGGGCGGAAGAGACAGCAAAGCTCAACTTCCCTTTTGCGCTCGTTAACACCATCGTCCTCGTGGCAAGTTCCTTTACTTGCCAGATGGGCGTCTTCGCCGCCGAACGGCTGCAGCCCCGCAAGACGGGCGGGCCGTTCCAGTTCGCCCGCTGGGGCATGAACGAATGGTTCACCCTGACCTTCATCATGGGTGCCATCTTCGTCGCAGGCCAGAGCACGGAATACGCGATGCTCGTCTCAGAGCACGTATCGCTGTCTTCCAACGCTTACGGCTCAGCGTTCTACATCACCACGGGCTTCCACGGCCTGCACGTCATCGGCGGCCTCGTAGCTTTCCTCTTCATCATCGGACGCTCGTTCGCGGCGAAGAAGTTTGGCCACTTTGAAGCAACCTCAGCAATTGTCACGTCCTACTACTGGCACTTTGTGGATGTTGTCTGGATCGGCCTCTTCCTGGTCATCTACGTACTGAAGTAGTCAAGCTTTGATTCCTTTTCTACAAGAGGCAGAATTTCAAGAAGCGGCTCGCGGAGCCGGCGCAGGATCGAATAAAGGAACCACCACGTGAAGGCTCTCTCGCAAAAGCGACGTCACCCACTCGCAGCAATAGCGCTGCTACTGATGGGACTACTCGTCACCGGGGGGCTCTACGCCGTTGCCACTACCGTCAACCAGGCGAAGGCTTCCACCACCAGTTACAGCGCAAGTGACACCGCCGAGGGCCAGAAGCTCTTTGAAGCGAACTGTGCCACCTGCCACGGCATGGGCGCCAGCGGCACGCAGGCCGGCCCCTCCTTGGTAGGCGTCGGCGCAGCGGCTGTCGATTTCCAGGTCGGCACCGGACGCATGCCGATGCAGATGAACGGACCCCAGGCCTACAAGAAGCCTGCGCAGTTCAATGAGACCCAGACCCACCAGCTTTCAGGTTATGTTGCTTCGCTGGGTGCAGGCCCGGCAATTCCTGAAGAACACCTGTTAGACGAAAAGGGTGACGCAGCCGCAGGTGGCGAGCTCTTCCGCGTGAACTGCGCCATGTGCCACAACGCAGCTGCTGCCGGCGGCGCCCTGACCCGAGGCAAGTTCGCACCGGCCCTCGCGGACGTTTCCGGCAAGCACATCTACGAAGCGATGGTTTCCGGCCCGCAGAACATGCCCGTCTTCAACGACGCCAACGTGTCCCCTGAAGGCAAGCGCGACATCATCACCTTCCTCAAGCAGATCGAATCCAACGGCTCCCCCGGCGGCGCTGATCTGGGCTCACTTGGCCCGGTCGCCGAAGGCCTCTTCGTCTGGATCGCAGGACTCGGCGTCATCATCGCGTTCACGATCTGGCTGACATCCCGGACGTCCTAGGGCGCCGGGACACCAAAACTTCTGCTGCCCAGTCAGCAGTTTGACATTGAAAACTAACCCGGCAGACGCCGGGACGAGAGAAGGATGAGGCGAATTATGGGCAACCATAGTGACGGCAGTCCGAACCACTCGGGCACCGTAGCTACGGCTGGTCAGAATGAGGTGGAGAAATTCCAGGATCCTGGACTTCCCCCGCATCGTTTGCGCCTGGCTGACACGGACCCGAAGGCCGCCAAACGGGCAGAACGGCAGGTCGCAATACTTTTCGGCGCCTCCGTTGTTGGCACCCTGATCTTCCTGGTGGCGTACTTTGCCATCGATTTGGGCGCAGGATCCGGGGCAAGCATTGCCACGATCCGCTTGCAGAACGCCCTTCTGGGCCTTGGTACCGCCTTTGCCATGCTTGGCATTGGCACCGGAATCGTGCATTGGGCCAAGGCCCTCATGCCCGATCACGAGGTTTCAGAGGAACGCCACGCAATCCGCACCGAAGAGGACCGCCTGGCGGCCGTTCGCATTGTGGACGACATCGTGGAAGAGACCGGCATCAAGCGCCGCCCGCTCATCCGCAACACCCTGCTCGGCGCCGTAGCGCTGGCACCCCTGCCGGCAATTGCCGTCTTCGGTGACCTCGGTCCCCGTCCGGACAAAAAACTGGCGCACACCATGTGGGCCCCGCAGGAAGGCAAGCTCAAGCGCCTTACCCGCGATCCGGACGGTACGCCCATCAAGGCCTCCGACGTCACCCTTGGTTCGGCATTCCACGTCATTCCTGAGGGACTCAACGAACTTCATGAGGGCAAGCTCAACGAAAAAGCCAAGGCTGTTGTGCTCCTCATGCGTCTTGATCCTGATTCCTTGAAGCCTTCAGCAGGACGCGAAAACTGGAGCTACAACGGTATTGTTGCCTACTCCAAGATCTGCACCCACGTGGGTTGCCCTGTTGCCCTTTACGAGCAGCAGACGCACCATCTGCTGTGCCCGTGCCATCAGTCCACCTTCGACCTCACACAAGAGTGCAAGGTAATCTTTGGCCCGGCCAGCCGGCCTCTCCCCCAGCTACCCATTGCGGTGGATAACGAGGGCTACCTGGTCGCTACCAGCGACTTCAAAGAACCTGTAGGACCGAGTTACTGGGAGCGTGATGAGCATGAGCGCAGCATCAACAGCTGAAGCCCCCGCCTTCGTAGCCAAGACCAAGACCGGGCGCATCACCGACTTCGTTGATTCCCGCGTCGGTGGTTCCGGCATCCTCCGTGAGTTCGGGCGGAAAGTCTTCCCCGACCACTGGTCGTTTATGTTTGGAGAAGTGGCGCTCTATTCGTTCGTCATCCTGCTCCTGTCAGGCACCTTCCTGACCTTTTTCTTCGACCCCTCCATGGCCGAAACCCGCTACGTGGGCTCCTATGTCCCGCTGAAGAACGTCGAAATGTCAGTAGCGTACAGCTCCTCGCTGAACATCTCGTTCGACGTCCGCGGCGGCCTCTTCATGCGTCAGGTGCACCACTGGGCCGCGCTGCTGTTCGTCGCGTCCATTGCGGTGCATATGTTGCGCGTCTTCTTCACCGGAGCTTTCCGCAAACCTCGTGAAATGAACTGGGTGGTGGGCAGCGTCCTGCTCATCCTGGCCATGGCGGCCGGCTTCACCGGCTACTCGCTCCCCGATGACCTGCTCTCCGGCAACGGCCTGCGCATCATTGACGGCGTCATCAAGTCCATCCCGGTGATCGGCACGTACATCTCCTTCTTCCTGTTTGGCGGAGAGTTCCCCGGCACTGCAGTCATCGGCCGCCTCTACATGCTGCACATCCTGCTGGTGCCCGCACTGATCCTGCTGATGATCGTGCTCCACCTGTTCATGGTGGTCGTTCACAAGCACACCCAGTACCCCGGCCCCGGCCGCAACGACGGCAACGTCGTGGGCTACCCGCTCGGTCCGGTCTACGCAGCAAAGGCCGGCGGCTTCTTCTTCATCGTCTTCGGCGTCATTGCGCTGATGGCAGCCTTCTTCACGATCAACCCGATCTGGAACTACGGCCCGTATGACCCCTCCCCCGTCTCCGCCGGTACCCAGCCTGACTGGTACATCGGCTTTGTTGACGGCGCCCTGCGCCTGATGCCGGGTGTCATCGGTAATTTCCACTTCGAATACGTCATCTTCGGGTACACCCTGACGCTGAACGTTCTCCTCCCGGCCCTGGTGCCGGCAGGCATCCTGTTCACCGTGATGTTCATGTACCCCTGGATTGAACGGTGGATCACCAAGGACGATCGTGAGCACCACGTGCTGGACCGTCCGCGGAATGCTCCGACCCGCACCGCCATCGGCGTGGCAGGCTTCGTTTGGTACTGCGTTATGTGGGCTGCCGCCGGATCTGACCTCATCGCCACGCACTTCCACGTCTCGCTGAACGATGTGACGTACTGGCTCCGGGCCCTGTTCTTCGTCGGCCCGATCATTGCCTACATCGTCACCAAGCGTGTAGCCCTCGCGCTCCAGCGCAAGGACCGCGAGATCGCCCTGCACGGCCGTGAGACCGGCCGCATCGTGCGCCTTCCGCACGGTGAGTTCATTGAGGTCCACGCACCCCTGGATGAGTACAAGCGCTACAAGCTGGTCGGCTTCGAGTCACCGGCACCGCTGCCCGCAGTTCCCAACGAGCACGGTGTTGTCACGCGCAAGGAAAAGCGGCGGGCCTTCCTGTCCAAGTGGTTCTTCGAGGACCGCGTGGCCCCGGCTACGCCGTCGGAGCTGGAAGCCGCGCACGGCCACCATGCCCCGGCCGTGGAATCGGCCCAGGAAAGCAAGAGCCTCAGCCACTGATTCAAGCTAGCGCCAAGAGATAGACCAGCAAGATCAGGAAAGGCCCGGTCCATTTGGACCGGGCCTTTTCCTTTGCTCTAGTGGCTGCGGTATCCAGACTGGCTCCGGGCAGTACGTGCCCCGGGCCGTTGGAGCGGCACCCATAGCTTGTAGCGGTCCGCCCTGTAATAGGAAACGGAGTAGTCCACCATGGCACGCGCCACAAACGCGTGCCGCTGGATTTTAAGGAGCGGAGTGCCGACGTCCACGTTCAGCAGCCGTGCCGTGGAGGGTGACGCTGCTGTCGCTTCAATCATGTCCTCACCCCATTCCATGACAAGGCCGAACTGCTCGCTCAGGACGTTGTAGAGGGACGTGGGCGGCTCGCTGTCGAGCAACCCGGGTACGCGCTGCGCCGGGATGAAGTTCTCGTCCACGCTCATGGGCTCGCCGTCAGCAAGCAACAGCCTGCGGAACCGGACCAAGGGTGTCCCCTCCTCCACCTGCAGTTCCCTGGCGAGGAAGGCACTGGCGCCGATCTGCTCGAAGCTGAGGACCTTCGCCGCCGGGACCATTCCACGGCGCTGCATTTCCTCGCTGTACGAGGTCAGCTTGACTTGGAGATCGAGCTTCGGCTTGCGGACAAAGGTTCCCAGGCCCACCACACGCTCGATCACCTCCTCACCGACGAGGGCATCAATCGCCTGCCGGACTGTCATTCGTGCCAGTCCGAACCGCAAGGCAAGATCCCGTTCGGAGGGTAAGGCAGATCCTGGCGGACAGGATTCACTGATGTAAGCGCGCAGGATTTCCCGGAGCTGTATGTAAATGGCGACGCCGCTGCTGCGGTCGATCTCACCCCGGATGCTCTCGGCCTTAGCGGCCATGGCTGCTCAATACTGCTGCGATCTTCACCCTTCAATCTTAATCGAAGCAGCCGGAGGTCTAGACCACTCCCCCATCACTGGCCGCCACTTTAGATGGGACCAGCACTGGAGCGCTATATTGGATTGGAAATTTCAGCAGGAGGCGGATGAGCCGCCGTGACAGAGGAGACGCTTTGCCAGTTCACAAGGCTGTGGTTTCGGCTGCGATCGGATTGCATGCCCGCCCGGCCGCAGAATTTGTCCGGGCCGTAACAGCCACAGGCCTGCCCATCACCATCCGGAAGGCCGGAATCCAGGGTGTGGACGCGAGGTCGCTGCTCGAGGTAATGACCGCTGATTTTGCCTTCGGCTGTGAAGTGGAGCTTTCCGTCGCCGACGATGCCCTCATAGGCCTCAAATCAATCGAGGACAACGAGGAGGCCCTGTTGATGCTGGTAGCGCTCCTGGAGTCCCAGGGCGCCGCGTAGGCGCTCCCAGGGCACGGTGGTTGCCGGACGCACTGTGACTGATGCAGCAACGGTCCGGCGTGCTGCCATAAATGCAAAAAATGCTGGGCCCCACCGTTCGGTGGGGCCCAGCATTTTTGTTCTTGATTGGTCCGAAGACCTCTCAGCGAGATTTTAGTGTGCGTGATCCCCACGGCTGTACTCGAAGACCCAGCCGACCAGGGCAACCATGGCAAGGCCGGCGGCGATGAACACAACCCACCATCCAACTGCCAGGCCGAGGAAGCCACCGGCGCATGCCAGACCCAGAACCAGCGGCCACCAGCTCCACGGGCTGAAGTGGCCCTGCTCGCCGGCACCCTCATGGATCTCAGCGTCGCTGCGGTCCTCAGGCCGGAGGCCGACACGGCGCCCGGTGAAGCCGAGGTACGCACCGATCATGCCAGCCAGGCCGGCAATGAGCAGCACTCCGAGGAGCCCGACCGGCTCAGTCCAGTTCGTCAGGAAACCGTAAACCAGGGCGACCGGAACGAAGAAGAAAACGCCGCCTCCAAAAATCCAAGACTCGATTTTCACTGGGCTGTGTCCTTCTGGTCGGCGTTACCGAGCACAGCTGCTGCGGGAGCAGGCGACTCGACGGTGTGTACCTGTGAGAGCTCCGGGTGGTGCAGGTCCAAGGCGGGACGCTCTGACCGGATGCGGGGCAGGGACGTGAAGTTGTGGCGCGGCGGCGGGCACGAGGTGGCCCACTCCAGCGAGGCACCGAAGCCCCACGGGTCATCCACTTCAACCTTTTCGTTGCTGCGCCAGGTGATGTAGACGTTCCAGAAGAACGGAATCAGCGAAGCGCCGAGGACGAACGAGGCGATGGTGGAGAACTGGTTCATCCAGGTGAAGTTATCCTCCACCAGGTAGTCGGCGTAGCGGCGGGGCATACCCTCGACGCCCAGCCAGTGCTGGATGAGGAACGTGCCGTGGAAGCCGAGGAAGAGCAGCCAGAAGTGGATCTTGCCGAGACGCTCGTTGAGCATCTTGCCTGTCCACTTAGGCCACCAGAAGTAGAACCCGGCGAACATCGCGAACACGACGGTGCCGAACACCACGTAGTGGAAGTGCGCCACAACGAAGTACGAGTCCGAGACGTGGAAGTCCAGCGGCGGCGAGGCCAGGATGATGCCGGTCAGCCCGCCAAAGAGGAACGTGACGAGGAAGCCGATGCTCCACAGCATTGGAGTTTCGAACGTCAGCGACCCCCGCCACATGGTGCCGATCCAGTTGAAGAACTTCACACCGGTGGGCACTGCGATCAGCATGGTCATGAACGCGAAGAACGGCAGCAGCACCGAACCGGTGACGTACATGTGGTGCGCCCACACGGTCACGGAGAGAGCGGCGATGGCAATTGTTGCGTAGACGAGGCCCTTGTAGCCAAAGATCGGCTTGCGGCTGAACACCGGGAAGATCTCCGAAACGATGCCGAAGAACGGCAGCGCAATGATGTAGACCTCCGGGTGGCCGAAGAACCAGAACAGGTGCTGCCAGAGGACCGCCCCGCCGTTCTCCGGGTCGAAGATGTGGGCACCAAACCTGCGATCAGCGCCGAGCGCGAACAGGGCAGCGGCCAGCGGCGGGAACGCCATCAGGACCAGGATGGAGGTGATGAGGGCGTTCCAGGTGAAGATCGGCATCCGCCACATGGTCATGCCCGGAGCCCGCATGCAGATGATGGTGGTGATGAAGTTGACCGCACCAAGGATGGTGCCGAACCCGGACAACGCCAGGCCGAAGACCCACAGGTCACCGCCAATGCCGGGGCTGAAGGTGGTGTTGGAGAGCGGTGCGTAAGCGAACCAGCCGAAGGAAGCAGCACCCTGAGGGGTGATGAATCCGGACACCGCAATGGTCGAACCGAAGAGGAAGAACCAGAACGCCAGCGCATTCAATCGCGGGAAAGCAACATCCGGGGCACCGATCTGCAGGGGCATGATCACGTTGGTGAACCCGGCAAACAGGGGTGTTGCAAACATCAGCAGCATCACGGTGCCGTGCATGGTGAACAGCTGGTTGTACTGTTCCTTGGTCTGCAGGATCTGCATGCCGGGTTCGAACAGTTCAGCACGAATCAGCAGTGCCATGACGCCGCCGAAGCAGAAGAACACAAACGACGCGATCAGGTACATGTACCCGATGGTCTTGTGGTCAGTGGAGGTGATCCAGTTGACGACGATGCGTCCCTTGGATTTCGGTACTACGGGAGCCTCTAGGGTCCCTACAGGTGCGGATTGGGTATAAGTAGCCACGTCGCTCCCCTACTTCGTTTCGTTCAGGTTCGGGTTGCGGTCATACTCTGCCCCGAGGAGGCCCGTGTTACCGGCTGCCTTGAGCTTGTCCATGTGGGACTGGAATTCGGTTTCAGAGACAACCTTGACGCGGAACAGCATTTCCGAGTGGTACTCGCCGCAGAGTTCTGCGCACTTGCCGTCATAGGTTCCCTCTTTAGTGGGAGTGAACCGGATGTAGTTGGTCTTCCCGGGGATCATGTCGCGCTTCTGAAGGAAGGCGGGAACCCAGAAGGAGTGAATGACGTCGCGGGCGTTCAGTTCAAGATCAACTGACTTGTTCACCGGCAAGTAGAGCGTCGGAAGAGCTTCCTTGTCGATGGTGTTGCCCGTCAGGTGTGCCTGGACGCCGGCCTCGTAGAGGTCTTCCTGGATGACGGTGCCGGACTTGTAGTTGAAGTCCCACGCCCACTGCTTTCCACGGACGTCCACAACGACATCGGCCGGCTGTGAGCGGTCATCGATGGCCTGCTGGTCACGGTCAGTGAAGTAGAAGAACACCAGGACCATGAAGATCGGGATGGTCAGGTAGAACACCTCAAGCGGGAGGTTAAAGCTGATTTGCTTCGGGAACCCGACGGTTCCCTTGCGGCGGCGGTAGGCAACAAGGCACCAGACGATCAAGCCCCAGGTAATGATGCCCACAACGAGGGCGGCAATCCATGAGTTGACCCAGAGGTCCATGATCCGGTCAGTGTGATTGGTGGTGCCGCGTTCGGTGGGCAGCCACCCCCTCGATACCTCTGGCGAACATCCAGTCAAAACCAACGCGCCGGCAACTGCCAAGCCTGAGATCGAAGTGATCGTTTTGCGTCGGCTGCCGGTTCGGTTCTGCGAACTCACAGACGGCCCTTCCTACTTGTTGCTGTTGCCCGGCGGCTCCATGGCCTGCCCGGGCACACTAAAAGTTTTACTACTCGGTGTAGAGCTTACCGCTCCGCCGGGCTTTTCGCCCACATGTCGGCGCCGTGCCTTCGTGCCGTTTCTGGCGGACGGAAAGCAGGCGCCGGCATCGGGCGAAAGGACCGGGTCAGTGGAACGAATCACCACATGCGCAGGAGCCTCCGGCATTGGGGTTGTCAATGGTGAAACCCTGCTTGGAGATGGTGTCTTCGAAGTCGATGCTCGCGCCACTGAGGTAGGGCACGCTCATCTTGTCCACGACAACTTCAACGCCGTCGTAGTCACGGACGGCATCGCCGTCCAGAAGACGCTCGTCGAAGTAGAGCTGGTAGATCAGGCCCGAGCAGCCGCCGGGCTGGACGGCAACACGGAGGCGGAGATCAGTGCGGCCTTCCTGCTCAAGCAGGCTGCGGACCTTCCCTGCAGCGACGTCGGTCAGTTTGACCTCGTGCGCGGCCAGTTCATCGCTGGCAGCTGCTGCGGTTTCGGTGGTGTTCTCGTTGGTTGCGGTGCTCATTTGGCCTACCTTTGGACGGTCCTGGCGGCACCGCGTCAGCGGCGCCTGCCCCTACAGATACGGTATGGGCTATAGCTACATGCTACGTCGGTCAGACGCGTAGCTCTAACTCCAAACGTAACCGTTGGCGGATGGTTGTTGTTCCCGGCCGGGCCGCCCAAGAGAAGCTCACGCGATCCCGTCGGCGTTCAGGCGCGCCAGCAGCAACGCCTCGGCAACCACGGCGTTCTTGAAGTCGCCAATGTGAAGCGACTCGTTGGCGCTGTGCGCACGTGAATCCGGGTCCTCCACGCCGGTCACCAGGATCTGCACGTCGGGGTAGACGTCCACCAGATCGGCAATGAACGGAATCGAACCGCCGATGCCCATTTCCACGGCAGGGACACCCCAGGCCTCCCCGAGCGCCCACATGGCTGACTTCGCCGCGGCTGATGCCGTGTCGGCGAGGAACGAGTTGCCGCTCTCGCCGGGAGTGAAGACGACCCTCGCGCCAAAGGGTGCATTGGCTTCCACGTGCCGCTGAACGGCGTCCATGGCCTCTTGGGGGTTTTGGCCCGGCGCCAAACGGAGGCTGAACTTGGCGCGAGCCCGCGGCAGGAGGGTATTGGATGCGACCTCAACTGCAGGCGCGTCAAATCCGATGATGGAGAGGGCCGGCTTGGTCCAGAGGCGGGCGGCGATGCTTCCGGTGCCGGCCAGCCGTACGCCGTCGAGCACGGACGAATCCGAACGGTATTCCGCCTCCGTGAGGTCCACAGCGGCATTGTCATAAGAAACCAGACCCTCGATGGCCACGTTGCCGTCCGCGTCGTGGAGGGTGGCAATCAGGCGGGAAAGCAGGGTTGGCGCGTCAAGCACCGGGCCGCCGAACATTCCTGAATGCACGGCGTGGTCAAGCACCTGGACTTCAATGGTTCCGTCCACGAGGCCGCGCAGGCTGGTGGTCAGGGCGGGAACGCCAACCTTCCAGTTGCTCGAGTCTGCAACAACAATCACGTCGGCCCGCAGCAGTTCACGGTGCGCTTCAAGGAAGGTGCGGAAAGTCGGCGAGCCCGCCTCCTCTTCGCCTTCGATAAAGAATGTGACACCGAGGCCGAACTCCTCCCCCAGAACCTCCGCGGCTGCAGTGTAGGCCGCAAGGTGGGCCATGATTCCGGCCTTATCATCAGCAGCGCCCCGCCCATAGAGCCTTCCGTTGCGTTCGACGGCGGCAAAGGGCTCCGATTCCCACAGCGCGGGATCGCCGGGGGGCTGCACGTCGTGGTGGGCGTAGAGCAGAATGGTCGCCTTTCCTGCCGCGGCCGGCCGCCGTGCGACGACGGCCGGGCCGCCCGGAAGGCCGTCTGCCTTGTGGCTGCGCAGGATCTGGACATCGTCGAGTCCCGCCGCGCGCAGCAGGCCGGCCACGGCAGTTGCGCTGGCATCCAGCGGTGCCGGATCAAAACTTGGCCACGCGATGCCGGGTATGGCCACAAGATCCTTCAACCGGCTCAGGGTTGCGTCGAAGGAACGGGCTACGGCCTCGCGAAGTCCGGCCCCTTCGATGGACAGGAAGGACTGACCGGGAGTGCCGACGGCGTCGGGGGTTCTGGCGTCCGGAGGCGTATGTGCTGAATTGGGTGTCATGGCGATCACAATACCGGGGCGGAATGCAGGAGGCCGCAAGGTATTCTGTTCAAGTGTTCGGACGTAAAAAGGAAGCGCCTACGGCGCAGGAATCAATAGACCAGCAGACCGCTGAAGCGGCAGCCCGGCAGGATGCCGCGTTGGGCAAGGGTGCGCCCACCCCCAAGCGCAAGGCTCAGGAAGCGGCCCGCAAGAGGCCGCTGGTGCCGGAGGATCGGAAGGCGTCGAAGGCTGCTGAGCGGCAGGCTGTACAGGACCAGCGGGCCAAAATGCGCCAGGCACTGGACACCGGCGATGAGAAGTTCCTGCCGTTGCGTGACAAGGGGCCGCAGAAGCGTTTCGCCCGCGATTACGTTGACGCCCGCTTCAGCCTCGGCGAATACCTGATGTTCGGGGCCTTGGTGTTTGTGATTATTTCCCTGATTGTTCCCGCCTCCAGCGAGCAGATGGTCTATGTTCTGGGCGGCTTCTGGGTCATGTTCCTTGCCGTTTTTGTCGACGTTTTCATTCTTTCCCGCCAGTTGCGCAAAAAGCTGGCGGCGAAGTTCGGTGAGGTGGAGCGCGGCACCGTCTGGTACGGCTCGATGCGTTCGATGCAGTTCCGCAAACTGAGGCTGCCGAAGCCGCTCGTCAAGCGTGGTCAGTACCCCTCCTGACCGGCCAGCCCTGCACTATCAGCCCCTCGTAATGAAAGATCCCCGGCGGACGGACCGCCGGGGATCTTTTTGCCCTCTTAGCGCTCAGGTTTAACGCTCAGCCCGGCGCATCTTGGCCAGTTCGCGGTTGATCCGTGCTGCCCAGAACGGACCTTCATAGAGGAAGGCAGTGTAGCCCTGGACCAGGGTTGCCCCGGAGTCCAGGCGCTCCTGGACATCCTGCGCCGTTTCAACCCCGCCTACGGCCACGAGGGTGACCGCTCCCCCGGTGGCGTCCCTGAGCCGGCGCAGGACCTCAAGGGACCGCCGCTTTAACGGGGCACCGGAAAGGCCTCCGGCACCGCATGCTGCCACCTTGGCCGCGGGTGACTTGAGTCCGGTGCGCCCGATGGTGGTGTTGGTGGCGATGATTCCGTCCAGCTTCAGGTCCAGCGCCAGCTTGGCGACGTCGTCGATGTCCTCGTCACTCAGGTCCGGGGCGATCTTTACCAGCAGCGGGACGTGGCGGCCGGCAGCTTTGTCCGCCTCCTGCCCCACCGCCGCGAGCAACGGACGAAGCGTCTGGACATCCTGCAGGAGGCGAAGCCCGGGGGTATTGGGGGAGCTGACATTGACCACCAGATAGTCAGCCGCCGGTGCGAGGCTGCGTGCGCTGATCAGATAGTCGGCCACGGCGTCGTCAAGCTCCACAACCTTGCTTTTGCCAATGTTCACCCCGATCACCGGGCGAATGTTGGGGTGCTTGCGCTGGAGGGCCGCCCGTGCCGCCTTGAGGCGGGGTTCGACGGCGGCAGCGCCGTCATTGTTGAATCCCATTCTGTTGATCACGGCGCGGTCTTCAATCAGGCGGAAGAGGCGTGGCTTCTCGTTTCCGGGCTGTGCCTGACCTGTGATGGTGCCGACTTCGACATGACCGAAGCCGAGTTCAGTAAGGGCTTCGATGCCCAGTCCTTCCTTGTCGAAGCCGGCGGCAAGGCCGAACGGGGACGGGAAGGTAACGCCGAAGGCAGTGGTCTGCAGCGACGAAGCAGGTGCCGTAAACCGCTGGAGCAGCCGGCCCGCACCGGTGGTGTGGGCCAGTTTTACCCCGTTGAATCCGATCTTATGGGCGCGTTCGGCGTCCATCCATGAAAAGGCCAGCTTAAAGAAAGTCGGATATACGCGCATGGCTCTAGTTTTCCGTCTTGGGCGGTCCAGACCAAACCGGGCCCGTCACAGCCTGCTGCCCGGATACCATGAAGCCATGGACTGGCAGCCTGACATCCTCGGTGCCGGCTTCGAGGCGTGCACCTTCGAAGCCGCGGGAACCGACGCCGTCCGGCGGACCGCGACACTGGTTCGGTTTCGTCCCGGCAAGGTCGAGCCCGGCGCACCCGCTGCGCGCGCCGGCAGCCCGCAGCGACTGCGGCGGGCGGTGCTGTTCCTGCACGGCTGGAGCGATTACTTCTTCAACGCTGACCTGGCCCGCTTTTGGCACCGTAGCGGCTATGACTTCTACGCGTTGGACATGCACAACCACGGCCGCAGCTTGCGCCCCGGGACGACTGGGGGCTACGTGGCAGACCTGGCCGACTATGACGCCGAAATCGGCGAGGCTGTGACCATGATCCGGGCCGACTCGGATGCCTGGGACCAGGATCTGACGCTCATGGGTCATTCCACCGGCGGCCTTGTGGCAGCCTTGTGGGTCAGCCGCCACCCCGCCGTGGTGTCGCATCTGATCCTGAACAGCCCGTGGCTGGAGATGCATGGCAGCTCACTGGTGCGCCTGGCAGCCTCCACGATGGTCAGGCCAGTGGCACGTTTCCGGCCCGAGGCCGTCCTGCGGCTCCCCGAACGGGGGTTCTACTGGCGGACCATCAGCAGTTCCGCCGATGGTGAGTGGACCCTCGACGACAGGTTTCGGCCGCCCATGGCTTTCCCGCTCCGCGCGGGCTGGCTTAGCGCCGTCTTGACCGGCCACGCCCGGGTGGCGCGGGGGCTCGGCATCGATATCCCCATCCTGGTGCTGCTCTCGCAGGGCAGCGCCAACGGCCCGTTCTGGACTGAAGAGATGAGGCGGACCGATGCGGTGCTGGACGTGGATATCATCGCTCTCCGGGCGCTCACGCTGGGCCGCACCGTCACGGTGGAGCGCATTGACGGCGCGTTGCATGACGTCTTCCTCTCCCCCGCTCCTGTGCGTGCCGACGCGTACGCGCGGCTTTCGAGATGGTTACGGGGTTACGCCACCCCTGAACCCGGGTCTGCAGGCCCCGGCACTGTGGCCCCGGGAACTGCGGGCCCCGGAGCCGACGCGTGAGCGCGCCCGGGCCTGACAGGGAACGGTTGCCCGCCACCGGCTCCGGTACGGCGACGGAGCCGCTTCCGGAGGGGGAAGCCTGCCCTTGGGCCGAAGATTTCCTGGGCCCCTCCTTTGAGTCCCGCCCGTTGCCTTTAAGGCCCGACGCCGAAGGTGCCGTGGTTGCCACCCTCATCCGGTCCGCAGCGCCGGCAGCGGGCGTGGCACCGGATGTGCCCCCTGCGGCGGACGGTCAGGCCAAGGTCCAGGTGGTGCTTTACCTGCACGGCTGGGCCGACTACTTCCTCCAAACCGAACTGGCGGAGCATCTCACGTCAGCGGGCTTCCACTTTTATGCCCTGGACCTGAGGAAGTTCGGGCGGAGCCTGCGGGAATGGCAGACGGCCGGCTACGCGACAAACCTCGATATTTACGATGAGGACATCAGCGCCGCAATAGCGGCGATCCGTGCCGACCTGTCGCCCGGGACCGGACCGGACGGGCCGCTGTCCGTGCACATGCTGGCCCATTCCCTCGGGGGCCTCATCGCCGCGCTATGGGCGGACCGTCATCCCGGCCAGCTGGCCTCGCTCATCCTCAATGCCCCATGGCTGGAGCTACAGGGCAGCAGCCTCGTGCGGAACCTCGCCATGCGCCTGGTGGAGCCCGTGGCCCGTGCGGACCCGAGGCGTCCCTTCCTCTTGCCCGAGATGCCCGGCTACTGGCAAAGCGTCAGCAGCGCAGCGCACGGTGAGTGGGAGCTCAATCCGGTGTGGCGGCCAGCCGCGTCGTTTCCCATCCGGGCCGGCTGGGTGAAGGCTGTGCTGGCCGGGCACGCCGCCGTGGCCAGAAGCCTGGACATCGCGGTGCCCGTTCTGGTGATGCTTTCAGACCGGACCAGGATTCAGCCTGAATGGTCCGAGGAACTGATGCATGCTGACGCCGTGATCGACGTCGAAGAGACCGCGTCACGGGCACTGCGGCTGGGCCGTAAAGTCTCCGTGTTCCGGTATCCCGGTGCCATCCACGACGTTTTCCTCTCCCAGCAGCGGATCCGTCAGGCGGCCTACCGGGATGTTGCCTGCTGGGTGGGGTCTTATCCCTGCGGGGAGGCTGCGTCCACAGCGCCGCCGTAACGCCGGTCCCGCTGGGCATAGATTTCCACCGCATCCCAGAGTGTCCGGCGGTCAACATCGGGCCACAAGGTGTCCATAAAGACGAACTCGGCGTACGCCGACTGCCACAGCAGGAAGTTGGAGAGGCGCTGCTCCCCCGAGCTGCGCAGGAACAGGTCAACGTCCGGCAGATCTGGTTCGTCCAGGAACCTCTGGATGGTCTTCTCCGTGATCGATCCCGGCTTCAGCCGGCCTGCCGCCACCTCTTCGGCGATGGCGGACACCGCATCGGTGATCTCGGCCCGGCCGCCGTAGTTAACACACATGGTTAAGGTGCATGTGCTGTTTGCCGCGGTGAACTCCTCCGCCTCTTCGAGCTCGCGGATAACCGATCCCCAGAGCCTGGGGCGGCGTCCGGACCACCGGACACGGACACCCCACTCATCGAGCTGGTTCCGCTGGCGGCGCAGCACATCCTTGTTAAATCCCATCAGGAAGCGGACCTCCTCCGGGGAGCGCCGCCAGTTTTCGGTCGAGAAAGCGTAAACACTCACATATTCAATGCCCAGCTCTATCGCTCCGGCCATCACGTCAAGCAGGGCCGGTTCTCCCGCTTTGTGACCCTCAATCCGGGGCAAACCGCGCTGGTTGGCCCAGCGGCCGTTGCCGTCCATCACAATGGCCACATGGCGCGGGATGAACTCGGCCGGGATCGCCGGCGCAACCGCGCCGGACGGGTGCGGATACGGAGCAACCACAGGGGAAGTCCGTGTCCGTGCAGGGTTCTTCTTTTTTCCCAGGGCCACTGTCAGCCACGCTCCACATGTTTGAGGGATTTTAGGACACGCTCAAGGTGCCATTGCAGGTAGGCAGCAACCAGCCCGGCAGCTTCGCGCCGGTGCGGTACGGCCGAACCGTCCGCGGTGGTCCAGTCACCGGTGAGAAGGGCACCGAGCAGCGAGACGGTTTCGGCTGCAGGCGCGGGCGAACCGGGCGGCCGGCAGTCAGCGCAGACCATGCCGCCGAGCGGAGCCGAAAAAGCGTTGTGCGGTCCAGGCGCGCCGCAGCGGGCGCAGACCGTAAAGCTCGGCGCCCACCCGCCGGTTGCGAGGGCCCGCAACAGGTACGAATCCAGAATCAGCCCCGGCGCATGGTCTCCGCGGCTGAGCGAGGCCAGTGCCCCCACCAACAGGTTGTATTGGGCCGTGCCGGCTTCACCGTCGACGTCAGTCAGTTTCTCGGCTGTCTCGGTCATGGCCGCAGCAACCGTATAGCGTCCGTAATCCGCGGCAATCTCGCCACCGTAAGAGCCTTTGGCAACAGCCTGCGTGACAATGTCCAGCGTTTTTCCCGAGACCAGCTGCAGGTCCGCAACCATAAACGGCTCCAGCCTGGCCCCAAACTTGCTGCTGGTCCGCCGCACGCCCTTGGCAACCGCCCGGACCTGGCCGTGGTGCTTCGTCAGGAGGGTGATGATGCGGTCAGCCTCGCCCAGCTTGTGGGTACGCAGCACCACGGCATCATCGCGGTAGGACCGCGCAGCAAAGGATTGTTGGACCACGGTTAATCTTCGCACTGTGTTCCGGAAAGCCGGCAATGCCGGTGCGTTGCGCGCCCAAGTTCGGCGCGCAACGCTACTTCCGGATCAGGCGCGCGAATCCCGGATGGCCCGGTTGACTGCGGAAATGACGGCCTTCAACGAGGAGGTGCTGGTGTTGGCGTCCATGCCGACACCCCACAGGACCCGCTCCCCCACTGCGCATTCAACGTAGGCGGCAGCGCTGGCGTTTCCGCCTTCCGAGAGTGCGTGTTCGCTGTAGTCCAGAACCCGCACGTCCACGCCGTCGTCGTGCAGGATGCTCAGCAGCGCTGCGATGGGGCCGTTTCCGGTCCCGGTGCGGCGGACCTGGGCACCGTCCACGGTGAGGTTGGCGTGCAGGGTGGTCAGGCCGCCGTCGTCATTGGTTTCCGTGCTGAAGGAGCCCAGCGAATAACGTCCCCACTGGCCGTCCGGCTGGCCGGACGGCAGGTACTCGTCCTGGAAGATCTGCCAGAGCTGGGCACCGGTGACTTCACCGCCCACGGTGTCCGTCCGCTTCTGGATGACGCCGGAGAACTCGATCTGGGCACGGCGCGGCAGGTCCAGGCTGTGTTCGTTCTTGAGCAGGTACGCCACGCCGCCCTTGCCGGATTGTGAATTCACGCGGATGACGGCTTCGTAGCTCCGGCCCAGGTCCTTGGGATCAACGGGGAGGTACGGGACGGCCCAGGTGAAGTCGGCAACGTCCTTGCCTGCGGCGGCCGCGTCCCGCTCCAGGGCCTCGAAACCCTTCTTGATGGCGTCCTGGTGCGAGCCGGAAAACGCCGTGAAGACGAGGTCGCCGCCATAAGGGGTGCGTTCGGCCACCGGCAGCTGGTTGCAGTATTCGACGGTGCGGCGGATTTCATCGATGTTGGAGAAATCGATCATCGGATCGATGCCCTGCACAAACATGTTCAGTCCCAGCGTGACCAGGTCCACGTTGCCGGTCCGCTCGCCGTTGCCGAACAGGCAGCCCTCGATCCGGTCCGCACCGGCGAGGTAACCCAGCTCGGCCGCGGCCACACCGGTGCCCCGGTCATTGTGCGGGTGCAGGGAAAGAATGATGCCCTCGCGGGGGTGCAGGTGCCGGTGCATCCACTCGATGGAATCCGCGTAAACGTTCGGGGTGGCCATTTCCACCGTGGCAGGCAGGTTAATGATGACCTGGCTGTCTGCGGAGGCTTCGAACACATCCGCTATGGCGTTGCAGACCCGGGCGGCATACTCAAGTTCCGTTCCCGTGAAGGATTCCGGCGAGTACTCATAGGTGATGTGCGTGTCAACGAGGGTTTCCTCGTACTTCTTGCACAGCCGGGCGCCCTGCAGGGCAATGTCCAGGATTCCGTCCTCGTCCTGGTTGAACACCACGCGGCGCTGCAGGACTGAGGTGGAGTTGTAGAGGTGCACAATGGCCTGCTTGGCTCCCACCAGTGACTCGTAGGTGCGCTCGATCAGCTGCTCGCGTGCCTGGGTCAGGACCTGGATGGTCACGTCATCGGGAATGTGGTTTCCCTCGATGAGCTGCCGGACAAAGTCGAAGTCGGTCTGCGAGGCGGACGGGAACCCCACCTCGATCTCCTTGTAGCCCATCCGGACCAGCAGGTCGAACATCTTCATCTTGCGGGCCGGACTCATAGGATCAATCAGGGCCTGGTTGCCGTCACGCAGGTCCACCGCGCACCAGCGCGGGGCCTTGGTAATGACTTTGTCCGGCCAGGTGCGGTCAGGCAGTTCGACGGTGATCTGGTCCTGGAATGGCAGGTACCGGTGGGCGGGCATTCCGGAGGGCTTCTGTGCGTTTTGCATTACTATCGGGGCCTTTTCTGTGGTTCAAATCTGAAAGGGTGGCCGGGCAACACAATCTCCGCGACGAGGGTGGGCCTTGCGCTAGATCGCGTCTGAGGCCTCGCCGCGGCAGCTAAGAAGAAGCAGGTCTGCGCGCACCATTTGAGAGTAACACGCGTGCGTAAGATGAAGGAGCACCACCTCCAGCAACGTCCACCATGCAGACGCCGCAGCCGGTGCAAGCGCCAGCTGGGGCACGCCACACAAAGGAGCCTCTGTGCCCATCTCGGGGATCGATCTGTCCAACATTGACCACACCGTCCGGCCGCAGGATGACCTGTACCAGCACGTCAACGGGACGTGGCTCAAAGCCACCGAAATTCCTGATGACCGGCCCCTGGAGGGAACGTTCACGGCACTGCGTGACGGCGCGGAAATCGCAGTCCGGGACATCATCGGGGAAGCAGCCGCCAAAGGGGCGGCCGCCAGCGGCATAGAGCGGAAAGTCGGCGACCTGTACAACAGCTTCATGGACGAGGCCACGGTGGAGGCCAAGGGCATGGATCCCATCCGCGCCCGGCTCGGCGACGTCTTTGCCACCACGTCCGTGGCGGACCTCATGGCGCTGGCCGGAAGACTCTTCCGCTCCGACGTATCGGGGCTCTTCTACATCTACCCTGCGCCGGATGCCGGGAATCCGGACCGCGTGCTGCTCTACACCGGGCAGGGCGGCCTGGGCTTGCCCGATGAGTCGTACTACCGTGAAGAGAAGTTCGCGCCCATGGTTGCGGCCTACCAGGCGTATGTCCGGAACATGTTTGCCCTGGCCGGGGTGGAAGACGCCGAACAGGCCGCGGGTCGCGTGGTTTCCCTCGAAACCAGCCTCGCTTCCCACCACTGGGACAACGTCACGCTTCGGGACCCGCAGAAGACCTACAACCTGAAGTCCTCCGAGGAGGCAGCCGCACTGTTCCCGCTCCTGGGCACGTGGTTCGAGGCCGCCCGGATCGACGCCGACAAACGGGCCGAGATTGTAGTGAGCACTCCTGACTTCTTCAGTGGGGCGGCGGCACTGCTGGAGTCCGAGCCGCTGCCTGTGTGGCAGGAATGGCTGGCACTGCGCGTCATCAACGCCGCCGCACAGTACCTTTCCGCGGAGTTCGTGGACGCCAACTTTGCCTTCTACGGGACAACCATCAGTGGTACGCCCCGTAACAAGGACCGCTGGAAGCGTGCTGTGGCCGTCGTGGAGGCCGCCCTTGGGGAAGCCGTGGGCCAGATCTATGTGTCCAAGCATTTCCCCGAGTCGCATAAGGCACGGATGCAGACCCTCGTGGCCAATCTGATCGAGGCCTACCGGCAGAGCATCACCGGGCTGGACTGGATGGGCGAGGACACCAAAGCCGAGGCACTCCGGAAATTGGGTGCGTTCCGGGCCAAGATCGGCTACCCGGATAAGTGGATCGATTACTCGGCAGTGGAAATCGATCCCGCCGATCTCCTCGGCAACGTGGAGCGGGCCCATAATGCCGACGTCGACCGTCACCTTGATGAGGTCGGCAAGCCGGTGGACCACGATAAATGGCTCATGACCCCGCAAACGGTGAACGCTTACTACCACCCGATGCTCAACGAAATCGTCTTCCCCGCAGCCATCCTGCAGCCGCCGTTCTTTACGGCCGACGCTGACGACGCTGTGAACTACGGTGGGATCGGTGCAGTGATCGGTCACGAGATCGGCCACGGTTTTGATGACCAGGGCTCGCAGTTCGACGGCAGCGGGGCGTTGCGGAATTGGTGGTCCGAGGATGACCGCAAGGCGTTTGAAGAGCGCACGGCGAAACTGGTGGCCCAGTTCGACGCCCTGTCCCCGTATGCCGCCCCGGGGCACAACGTCAACGGCAAACTGACGCTGGGCGAAAACATTGGCGACCTTGGCGGCCTGACCATCGGGTACAAGGCCTACCTCCTGAGCCTCGACGGCCAGGAGCCTGAGGTCCTGGACGGGCTGACCGGGCAGCAGCGCTTCTTCGCGTCCTGGGCAGCAGGCTGGCGCCAAGTCATTCGTCCCGAGGAAGCCATCCGCAGGCTCGCCACGGATCCCCACTCCCCCAACGAGTTCCGGACCAACGCCATCGCCAAAAACCTCGATGCTTTCCATGAGGCTTTCGACGTGACCGAAGTGGACGGCATGTGGATGGCCCCGGAAGCGCGCGTCAGCATCTGGTAGTTCCCACCGCAGCCCGATAGGCCGCCGAAGAGAACGCAGCGCACAAAAGAGGCGGGGCCGGTGGCCCCGCCTCTTTTACTGCACCCGGGTCCTCTTTGAGTGCACCCGCGTCAGCGGACGATCAGGTAGGGATTTGCCTGTTGGCAACTCTTGTCACCGGCGGTCTGATTGACGATGTCTTCCGGCAGGGCCACCGGGCCGCCGCCGGCCCCGTAGGTGACGCCGGTGGTGAAGTCGGTGCCGAGATAGGCCTGCACTCCGGCCACACCGGGAGCGGACTGAACCTGGGCGGCCGGAATGCCCAGCAGGGCGGCCACATCAGCGGCAACGTCCTCAAAGCCGGTCCCGTAGTACACCGCGCTTTGCGTCACCGGCGTCGCGGCAAACTGACCTGTCTGTGTGAAGCCGCCGGCCACGAGTGCCTGCACTATTTCCTGGGCGCGGCCCGGCACGCCGCTGCCGTTGGCAACGGTGACGGGCTGGATGGCCTTGTTGTACGACGGAACGGGCGGCGCGGTTTCTGTTGGCGCCGCGGAGGGCGTGGTTGTTGCCGGCGGTGCCGTGGGGTTTGTGAGGTCCACGTCGTCCCGGAGCGCCTTGAACAGCTGGGAACCTGCCGGTTCAGCGATCTGGAGCCGGTTGGGATCTGAAACAGCCGGCGTTGTGGGGACTGCCACAAAAGCCACCTTGCTGATGTCGATGTCCTTGAGCCGGTTGCCTATGGTGAGTAGCGACGGCACGGAGGCGAGACCTTCGTCCACGGTGAGGTTCTGGGTGACGGTGTCCGCGATGGTCAGCATTTTCGCCGGGTTGGACAGGGTGCCGTCGTCTTTGATTTTCCGGGTGAGGGATGACAGGAATCCCTGTTGGGCCTTGATTCGCCCCAGGTCCCCGCCGTCGGCAAAGGCGTGCCGGGTGCGCAGGAACGCGAGTGCCATTTCCCCCTGCACGGACGAGGTTCCGGCCGGGAGCCGGAGGTGGGAGTCCGGGTCGTAGACGGCGTCGCTGATGCAGACGTCCACACCGCCCACGGTGTTGGAGAGTTCCTTGACAGCGTTGAAGTCAGCCATCATGAAATGGTCCACCTTCAGGCCGGTCAGTTTGTTGACTGTGTCCACGGCACAGCCGATGCCGGCGAGTGACATTGCCTCGTTGATCATCACGCCACTGAGGGCGGGATAGGACAGTTTTGTCTTCTGGTCGGTGCACTGCGGAATGTCCACCAACAGGTCCCGCGGGAAACTGATGACGCTAACGCGTTTGTTATCGGCGGAGATGTCCATCAGCATCATGACATCGGACTTGCCGTAACCCTTGGAGTCTTCCACCGAGCCATAATCGGCGTTCTTGCCGTCCCGGGTATCAGAGCCCAGGATCAGAATCTGCAACCTGCCCGTTGAATCGCTGCCCGTGCCGGCGGTGTCGTCCCCCGCACTGAGCGGTGCGGTGGTGATGTTCGACTGGAGGCGGAAGTACCAGTAACCGGCGAAGCCGAGGCCGCCGAGCAAGGCAATTGTCAGGACGGCAGTGGTCACCTTCAACCATGCGGGCATGCGCCGCTGTCCCCCGAGGTGCCGGGCTACGCCGACGGCGCTGGCGTCCGCGTGCCGGGATACCGGACCGCCGGCAGACACGTCAGCTCCGGACTCGCGATTGTCGCGGCTTTGCCCCATGTGGTGTACCTTCCTCGAATATTTGAATCCGGTCTATTTTAGTTGCCATTTCTGGGAACTTCCCGTTGACCGGCCGGGGCAGGGCGCGCCGCTGGGTCAGAAACCCAGCTTGACCAGCTGTTTAGGGTCCCGCTGCCAGTCCTTGGCGACCTTCACGTGGAGGTCCAGGTAGATGCGGGCGCCCAGCAGCGCCTCAATGGCCTTGCGGGCATTGGTGCCCACCTCGCGGAGCCTGGCGCCGCCCTTGCCGATGATGATGGCTTTCTGGGAAGGGCGCTCCACGTAGAGATTGACCCGGACATCCAGGAAGGGCCGATCCTCCGGCCGGCCTTCACGCGGGACTATTTCATCGACGACGACGGCCAGGGAGTGCGGCAACTCGTCGCGGACGCCTTCCAAGGCCGCCTCCCGGATGAGTTCGGCGATCATCACGGCTTCCGGTTCGTCCGTCAGGTGCCCGTCGGGGTATAGCGGAGGCGACGGCGGCATATGGCTGATGAGTACATCCGTGAGGGTGCTCACTTGGAAGCCGTCGGCAGCGGAGACCGGAACGATGTCCTTCCAGCCGTCTTCGCCCAGAACCTCCCGGCCCAACGCGGCTACGGCGAGCAGCTGCTCGGTGAGGGCCTGCCGGTCCACCAGGTCTGCCTTGGTCACAATGGCAATGAGGGGCTTGCTGCCGAGCTGTGCCAGCTGGGCAGCGATGTATTTGTCGCCGGGGCCGATTTTCTCGTTGGCGGGGAGGCAGAAGCCGATCGCGTCGACTTCCGCCAGGGTGTCAGCCACCAGGTCGTTGAGCCGCTTGCCCAGCAGGGTGCGGGGACGGTGCAGCCCCGGAGTGTCGACGAGGACCAGTTGGGCGTCCTCCCGGTGGACGATGCCCCTGATGGTATGCCGCGTGGTTTGCGGCTTCGCGGAGGTGATGGCGACCTTTTGCCCCACCAGGGCGTTCGTCAGGGTGGATTTCCCCGCGTTGGGCCGTCCTACCAGGACCGAAAACCCGGCCCGGTAACCGCCGTAGTCCGGTGTGTCAGAGCCGTGGCCGGCCGGTCGGTTATTTTTCTTGCTCACGTGGAACTCCCTGCTGGGTTGCGTTCGCCTCGTCAAAGAGGTCTTCAAGGTCAGTGTCTATCTTTGGAACAGCAGCTGCAATGATGTGGCTGACCCGGTTGCGCCGGCCTTCCAGCCGTTCTGCGCGCAGCGAGATGCCGTCCACCTCCACGTGGCTGCCAACGATCGGCACCCGGCCCAGGGCCTTGGCCAGGAGGCCGCCCACGGTGTCCACTTCGTCATCATCGAGCTCGATGTCGAACAGTTCACCGAGGTCGTCAATGCTCATGCGTGCGCTGACGCGGTAGGCGCCGCCGCCGAGGGCCACGGCTTCAGCGCTTTCGGTGTCGTATTCGTCCACAATTTCCCCGACGATTTCCTCGATGAGGTCCTCGAGTGTCACCAGGCCGGCCGTGCCACCGTATTCGTCGATGACGATGGCCACGTGGGTGGATTCCTTCTGCAGCTCCCGCAGCAGCTCGCTCACCGGTTTGGACTCCGGGACGTACCTGACTTCACGGGCCAGCGCTTCAACCGGCGGCGGTTCGTCATCAGGTCCCAGCTCGTGCAGCGTGGCGGCCACGTCCTTGAGGTAGACGATTCCGAGGATATGGTCGGTGTCGTCGCTGATGACGGGGATGCGCGAGTAGCCGGACCGCAGGAACAGCGACATTGCCCGGCGAAGGCTCGAACCGGCGTCGATGCTGAGGATGTCTGTCCTGGGGACCATAACGGCGCGCACCAGCGTATCGCCGAAATCAAAGACGGACTGGATCATTTCCGCTTCGTTGTCTTCGATCATGTCCGACTCGGAAGCCCGGTCCACAAGTTCGCGGAACTCCTGCTCACTGAAGAACGCATCGTCTCCCGCCGGCGCACCCGGTGCCGCAGCGCTGCCGATCGCCACGAGCCACCTCGGGATCGGGCCGAGGATCCAGGTGAGGAACCGGATCAGGGGCGCCGTGTACCGGACCACGGCGCCCGAATGCAGCCTGCCGATCTGGCGCGGCGAGACCCCGACGATGACAAACCCCAGCAGCGCCATGATGCCCGTGGCGGCCAGGCCTGCCAGCCAGACGTTGTCCAGGAGGCTGTGCAGGAGCACGGCGACGGCCACGGCGGACGCCATCTCGAACCAGATCCGCCAAAACCGCAAAGCCCTGATATGCGCCACCGGCTGGGCCAGGATGCGCCGCATGGCGTTGCCCTTGCTCTTGACGAGCGCCTCCCCGGCGTCATGCCGGGGAAGGAAAGTGAACGCGGCGTCGGCAGCAGTAAGTAAGGCGGCGGTGCTAAGAAAAACCAGGGCCATGCCAACAAGGAGCAGGGGCGTCACTGCGTGGTCTCGGCGGGTGCGTCTTTGCCCGTGAACCCGGAGAGCAGCTGGCGCTGGAGGCCAAACATTTCCTCCTTCTCCTCCGGCTCGGCGTGGTCATAGCCCAGCAGGTGGAGAATGCCATGCGTGGTCAGGAGCAGCATCTCGTCCTGCAGTCCGTGCCCGGCGTTGGCGGCCTGCACCTGCGCTACCTGGGGGCATACGGCAATGTCGCCGAGCATCCCCTGCGGGGTGGGCCGGTCCGGGGTACCTGGCGTGAGCTCGTCCATGGGTACCGAGAGAACGTCCGTCGAGCCGGGCTCGTCCATGAGTTCGATGTGCAGTTTTTCCATGGCCGGTTCATCCACCAGCAGGATGGACAGTTCCGCCTGGGGGTGAATGTACAGCTGTTCAAAAACGTACCGGGACAGGGCCACGAGCTCCGCTTCGTCAACTTCGATGCCGGATTCGTTATTCACTTCGATGCTCATGCGCGTTCCGTCCGCTTCTCACGGCTTACCGAGTGTTTGACTTTGTTCCGCTGGACATCGTCCCAGATGCTGTAGGCCCGAACGATGTCCCCCACCAGGCGGTGACGGACCACGTCAGTGGAATCCAGCACGGAGAAGTTGACGTCCTCAATGCCCTGCAGGATTTCCTCCACGATGCGCAGCCCCGAACGCGTCCCGAACGGAAGGTCCACCTGGGTGACGTCGCCGGTGACGACCATCTTTGAGCCGAAGCCCAGCCGGGTCAGGAACATCTTCATCTGTTCCGGGGTGGTGTTTTGTGCCTCGTCAAGGATGATGAATGCGTCGTTCAGGGTCCGCCCGCGCATATAGGCAAGCGGGGCAACTTCGATGGTCCCGGCGGCCATGAGGCGCGGAATCGATTCGGGGTCCATCATGTCGTGGAGCGCATCATAAAGCGGACGCAGGTAGGGATCGATCTTGTCACTGAGGGTGCCGGGCAGGAACCCCAGACGTTCACCGGCTTCGACCGCCGGCCTCGTCAGGATGATGCGGCTGACTTCCTTCTGCTGCAGCGCCTGGACCGCCTTCGCCATGGCCAGGAAGGTTTTTCCGGTGCCGGCGGGGCCGATGCCGAAGATCACGGTGTTGGCATCGATGGCGTCAACATAGTTCTTCTGGTTCAGCGTCTTGGGCCGGATGGTCTTTCCCCGGCTGGACAGGATGTCATGGGTGAGGACGTCAACGGGGTTCTGCAGGGACTGGCTGCGGAGCAACGCCACGAGCTGCTGCAGTACTGCGGGGCTGATAACGGTTCCCCGGGCCACAAGGCCGCGCACTTCATGGAGCAGGCGCATGATGCGGGGAACTTCGTCCGCCGGACCGCTGATGGAAAGTTCGTTTCCGCGGACGTGGAAGTTTACCGCCGGGAACTGTTCTTCGATGTACCGCAGGGCCTCATCATGACTGCCGAGCGACTGGACCATCTGATCGGAGTTGTCAAAGAGCACCACCTCCGTCCGGACACCGGGAAGTGAATGGGGAAATTCCCCGGCGGCGCGCTCAGTGTTCAGCCTGCGCTTTCCGTTCGTTGATTCAGTCATGGTGCTGGCCCGCGGGCCCGTGATCTCCTCCGGTTCGGACTTGGTACCGCCGGTTGCTGCGTGAGCGGCCTGTTGCCGAGCACGCCGGAGCCAGCGTTTCCTTCCATCTTACGCCAGCAGGGCACTGGCGGCGGCGACCCGGGACGCCACGTAACAGGCGTTTCCAGGGACCCGGCTGCCCGATCACCGGCGGTGTTAGATATCAACTTCATATCAGCCGCATATCGTTCCCGTTGCAGTTGGGACGGGGAGGAGTTTTGGGCCCTTTCCGGCGGCCTCGCTATGCCATGCTTGAAGTTCAGCCGTCCGGGGACCGGCTTACCGGGGCCCTGCCCCATCATTCGCAGCCAGGAAGGACACGGGCTATCAGAGTGCCGGAAACACCCGACACCCGCACGGCCGAGCATGCCGTGCGGCCGTTGCGCACGCGGGCTGTCCTGGTCCTTTTTCCGGCCCTCCTTCTCCTGACCGGCTGTATTGCAGATCCCGGCCCCCAGCCCACCCTGACGGCGAACTCCACCGCGGCCGCCACCGGCTCACCTGGCGCGGCCTCTACGAGCGCACCCCTGGAAACCACCCAGTCGTCCAACAAAGCGCCTGTGTATTGGATTGGCCGCAGTAACGGCAGCGTCTATCTTTACCGGGAGTTCCGGGATGTCCCGGAGCAGGAAAACCCGGTCACCCGTGCACTGCGCGCCATGATGTCCGAAAAGCCCCTCGACCCGGATTACTTCACTCCCTGGCAGAGCCCCACTGAGCTGGCAACGTCAATCTCGGGAAAGAATGTCATTACCGTTGATGTCTCGGCGGATGCCTTCAACAGCAATCTCGACGCCGACATGGCAGTTCGTGCCATCCAGCAGTTGATCTTCACCGCCACTGCGGCTGCGGCCAGTTCCGGGCTCATCGATTCGGGCCAGCAGATTCAGGTGCGGGTCCTGGTAGACAGCCATACTGATTATGTGGCCTTCAACCATGTCCGGTTGGGTGCCCCGATGTCCCGGGCGGCCGGCATGGTGGCGCCCGTGTGGATCATCGATCCCCAGGAAGGCACCGAAGTTCCTACCGGCAGTGTGAAGATTACGGGCCGCAGCACGGTGCCGGGGGGCAAGCTGAGGTGGCAGATCCTGCGGTCCGCGGGGAACGCCGACAAGTCGGCGTACCTGACCGGTGAGACAACAGCCGGGGCTGATTCGGCGCAGTCCGGGCTCTTCACGCTTTCGCTCAGTCTCCCGCCGGGAACCTACGAGCTCCGCGTGTGGCAGGCGGATGGCAGCAGCGGCCAGGAACTGAACGTGGACACACGAAAGTTCAACGTCAAGTAGCGGCTGGTTCAGGCGGCCCAGTCAGTTCAGGCGGGCCAGTCAGTTCAGGACGTCGGGGCATTCAGGCGGCCCAGCACGTCGCTCGCAAGCACAACCGCGGCGGGTCCGGCCGTGGAGGATCTCAGGACGTGGTGGCCCAGGAGCGCCGTCACGGCACCCACATCGCAGAGCCTGGTGACTTCCCGGGGACTGATCCCACCCTCCGGACCAACGATGAGCAGAATTTCCCGGGGACCCTGGCCCGCGGGCAGTCCTGCCTGCCAGGCCTCCAGCACCGATCGCAGCGGACGGACGGCGTCTTCGTGCAGGATCACGGCAAGGTCCGCTGCGGCCACGGCGGCAACCAGGCCCGGGGTCTCGACGACGGCGCGCACCTCCGGGATCCAGGCCCGGCGGGCCTGCTTGGCGGCGGCCGTGACGACAGACTGCCATTTGGCGTGGGCTTTCGCCGCGCGCTCCCCCTTCCAACGGACAATTGACCGTTCCGACTGCCAGGGAACAACGGCGTCGATGCCCAGTTCAGTGGCCGTTTCGATGGCGAGTTCATCGCGGTCACCTTTGGCCAGTGCCTGAACCAGGACCAGCCGGATGCCCGGCTGGTCCTCCATGGCCAGCTTGGTGCATTCAACAGTGAGTTCCGACGGCGAGGTGGAAACAACCGTTCCAGTAAGTCGCCTGCCTGCACCGTCGGCAATGTCCACGGACTCCCCCGGCGCCAGTCGCTTGACTGTTACCGCATGGCGCGCTTCAGGGCCCTGCAGGGTGAACCGGGCCCCCGGCACCAGCTGGTCCAGCGACCCGGCGCCGCTGAAGAAGACTGGGTTACTCACTGCTAGAGGTTACCGAACCGGTCCCGCAGCTTGGCGAAGACTCCGCCGCTGGCCGTCAGCTTGCCTTCAGTGAACTGCTCACCCCGCAGCTTGGCGAGCTGACGCAGCAGGTCCTCCTGCGCCGGGTCGAGCTTCGAAGGCGTCTCCACCTGCAGGTGGACCAACAGGTCACCGCGGCCGTAGCCACGAAGATGCGTTACGCCCAGCCCGCGCAGCGTGATGACCTCACCGGACTGGGTGCCGGCTTTGACGTCGATTTCCTGCAGCCCGTCGAAGGTTTCCAAGGACACTTCCGTGCCCAGGGCGGCCGCGGTCATGGGGATGTGCAAAGTCGCGTGCAGGTCATCGCCGTCGCGGACAAAGGTGGGATCGTTGTTGACCCGGATTTCAACGTAGAGGTCACCGGCAGGTCCGCCGGCAGGTCCGGCCTCGCCCTGCCCGGAAAGCTGGATCCGGGTGCCTGTTGCCACGCCGGCAGGCACTTTGATGGTGAGTGACCGGCGGCTGCGGATACGGCCCTGGCCGTTGCACTCATTGCAGGGGTCCTTAATGACGGTTCCGAAGCCCTCGCAGGTGCCGCAGGGGGCGGCCGTCATGACCTGGCCCAGGATGGAGCGCACGGCCCGCTGGACCTGGCCGCTGCCACCGCAGATATCGCAGCGTTCAGGGTGGCTGCCCTCGCGGCAGCACGAACCGTTACAGGTGGGGCAGGTGACGGCGGTATCCACTTCGAGTTTGCGGTTGACGCCGAAAACGGCGTCGCGCAGTTCGATCCGGACACTGATCAGCGCGTCCTGGCCGCGGCGGACCCGGGAGGCGGGACCCGAGGACCCGCCCGCACCGAAGAACGTATCGAAGATGTCCTGGAACGCGAACCCCTGGCCGGCGTAGGACCCGCCGCCGAAGCCGTTGTCAGTACCGTTTTCGTTGCCGGTGGTGTCATATACACGGCGCTTCTGGGGGTCCGAAAGGACCTCGTAGGCGTGGGTGACGGCCTTGAAGCGGTCCGACGCATCGTCCCCGGGGTTAACGTCCGGGTGAAGGGTGCGGGCCAGCTTGCGGTAGGCCTTCTTGATCTCTTCTCCGGTGGCTTCCGGCGAGACCCCGAGGACGTCGTAGTGGCTGCTCAAAGTTCGTATCTCTTCCCTGTTGTACTGCCGGCGGCGGTGCTGCCGGCACTGCTCTTCGTGCCTGGGCCGGCTGTTAAGGGCCCAGAATTCTTGACAGATAACGGGCTACTGCCCGCACTGCGGCCATGGTGGTGGGATAGTCCATCCGGGTGGGCCCCAGGACACCAACCTTGGCGGTGCTGTCCGGTCCGTAGGCGGTGGCCACCACGGAAGCTTCGGCGAGCCCGTCGTACGGGTTTTCCCGGCCTATGCTCACGGTCACGCCGCGCGGGTCCTGCGCCATGTCGCTGAGCAGGCGGAGCAGGACTACCTGTTCCTCCAGTGCTTCCAGGACAGGGCCGATGCTGAGGGGGAAATCCACATTGGACCGGGCAAGGTTCGCGGTGCCGGCCATCACCATGCGGTCCTCCCTGCTGCTGTGGGCGAGCGTCTCCAGTCCATGGGCCAGCGCCTGGGCAGCTGCCCGCTGGCCCGGGGCGACGGAGGACACCACACCAGGCAGGGACTGGGCCAGCCGGCTCAGCGGTGTTCCGGCCAGCGAACCGAGGAAGTGTGTCCGCAAAGCGGCGATGGCATCCTCGCCGAGGTCCTGGCCGACGTCGATCACACGCTGTTCCACCTTGCCGGTGGTGGCGATCAGCACCAGGAGGACCTGGCGTGGTGCCAGAAGGACAAATTCGATGTGGCGGATGGTGGCCCGGCTCAGGTGCGGGTACTGCACCACTGCCACCTGGTTGGTCAGCTGGGAAAGCAGCCTGACTGTCCTGTCCAGGACGTCATCCAAGTCATCCGCACCCTCCAGCAGCGACTGGATGGCCTTCTTCTCCGCCGGGGACAGAGGTTTGACGGCCGAGATCTGGTCCACAAACAGCCGGTAGCCCTTGTCCGTGGGGATCCGGCCCGCACTGGTGTGCGGAGCGGTAATCAGGCCCTCATCTTCCAGGGCGGCCATGTCGTTCCGGATGGTGGCGCTGGACACGCCGAGGTGGTGGCGCTCAACCAGGGCCTTGGAACCAACAGGCTCCCGGGAGTGCACGTAGTCCTCCACGATGGCCCGCAGTACTTCCAGTTTGCGCGGCTCGCTCACACTCCACCTCCATCCAGGATTGCCATTCACTGCTTAGGTATTGGTCGCGGTTCGTTAGCACTCGACATGCCTAAGTGCTAACAGTCTAATATGACTCGCCCCGTTGTTAGCATTGGTACCGCTCCGGGCGAACATTCGGCGGCACGATCTAGCGCAAGGTGGAATGAATCCATGCAGTACCAGAACTGGGGTCCTCAGGAGATTGCCGCGCCCGTCCGGAGCGAACTCCCCGAAGTACCAGTGGAGCGCGGCATGGTCATCGAAGACGCCCAGTCCGGCTGGGTCGGAGCGGTGACCCGGGTAGAGAAGTCCGGCGGCATGCATGTGGTTGCCCTTGAAGACCGGCGGGGCAAATCGCGGTCCTTCAAGCTGGGCTTCGGCTTCCTCCTCGAAGGCCAGCCCATCAGGCTGATGCCCCCGGCGCCCAGGCAGAACGCGGCCATGCCGGCTGGACGCACGGCGTCCGGCTCGGTCCGCGTGGCGGGCCAGCGTGCCCAGGTGGCCAAGGCAAGCCGGATCTGGGTGGAGGGAAAGCATGACGCCGAACTCGTGGAAAAAGTGTGGGGGGACGATCTGCGGGTGGAGGGCATCGTCGTCGAGCCTTTGCACGGCATCGATGACCTCGCGGGGGCGGTGGCCGAATTCGGTCCCGGGCCCAACCGGCGGCTGGGGATCCTGGTGGATCACCTTGTGCCGGACTCCAAAGAGTGGCGGATCGCCGCCGGGGTGATGGCGTCGAAGGGCGCCGCCGGGAACGTGCTGCTTGTCGGGCACCCCTACGTTGACGTGTGGCAGGCGATCCGCCCTGCGGTGCTGGGCATTGAACAGTGGCCGGTGGTACCCCGCGGGCAGGATTGGAAAACCGGCATCCTTGCGGCATTTGGCTGGCCGCACGCCACGAAGGAAGACATCGGCCTGGGCTGGCAAAAACTGCTGGGCGCGGTCCGCAGTTACGCGGACCTGGAAGCGTCGCTCCTCGGGCGGGTGGAGGAGGTCATCGACTTCCTGACGGCGCCATGACCCCTGGCGCCTCACCCGCTGCCGGGCTGTTCCGGCCCTGGCCCCTGCGGACGACGGCAGCATTTGGCGGCACAACAAGTATTCTTGGTAGTGCGGAGGCTGTTCCTGCATCAGCCCGGCATTCTCCACATCAGCACGATTGCACTTTCGAAGGATGAAACCGTGGCACAAAACGCACGCGAGCACCGGGACGACCAAGGCCGTTCCGAGTACCAGGGCGTCCCCGCAAACGCGTTGCCCCTCACTGCCAGCGAGGACCGGCAATGGGCCACACTGGCACACTTTGGCGGGATCCTCGGTTGTGTGCCGTCCCTGCTGATCTACCTCATCTTCCGTGAACGCGGACCGTTCACCGCACAGGAATCCAAGGAAGCGCTGAACTTCAGCCTGCCGCCCACCATCGCGGCGCTGGTGGCCAATCTTCTGGTCTTTATTCCGGTGGTGGGCAACATCTTTGCCGTCATCGCCACCCTCATCTGGATTGCACTGACCTGCTTCTCGGTGTCCGCCGGCATCCATGTCAACAAGGGCCAGCCGCACCGTTACCAGTACAACCTGCGCTGGATCAAATAGCGCCCAAGCACCGCTGGTGGCAGCGTTGCCTTGGCAGGACTAGTCGGGCAGGATCCTGCGGACCACTGCGTCCGCCAGGAGGCGGCCCTTCAGGGTCAGCACGAGCGTTCCCCTGATGGCGGCCGGCGCGTCAACGAGGCCTTCGGCCATGAGCCCGGCCACGGCGCGGCGTCCTGACTCCCCCAACGTTGCGATGGCGAGCCCCGAAACGAGCCGCGCCTCCAGCATGACGCGCTCCATTTCCCGCGTTTCGGCGTCGAGCGTTTCCCTGCCCGCCGCCGGCGAGAGCCCCTGGGCAAGACGCCCGGCGTAGGCGGTGGGGTGCTTGACGTTCCACCAGCGCACACCGCCCACATGCGAGTGCGCTCCCGGGCCGATGCCCCACCAGTCATCCCCGCGCCAGTAGGCCAGATTGTGGCGGCACGCCTGCTCCGGCGTCCGGGACCAGTTGCTGACCTCATACCAGCTGAGGCCTGCTTCGCCGATGAGCTGATCAGCGAGTTCGTACTTGTCGGCGTGGTCGTCGTCGTCGATGCCCGGGACGTCGCCCCGGCGGATCTGGGCGGCCAGCTTGGTGCCGTCCTCCACGATCAGCGCGTAGGCACTGATGTGGTCCGGCTCGTAGGACAGGGCCGTCTCCAGGGAGAACCGCCAGTCGTCCAGGGATTCGCCCGGCGTTCCGTAGATCAGGTCCAGGCTGACGGCTAATCCGGCCTCGCGGGCCCATTGCACCACCTGGGGCACCCTGCTGGGAGTGTGCGTGCGGTCCAGGACTTTAAGAACGTGCGGGACGGCTGACTGCATGCCGAAGGAGACCCGGGTGAAGCCTGCGTTTTTCAGGACCGCCAGGGATTCCGGGGTGACGGAATCGGGGTTCGCTTCGGTGGTGACTTCAGCACCGTCCTCCAGACCCCATTCTTCGACGGCGGCGCCCAGGATCCGCGCGAGGTCATCGGCCGGGAGCAGGGTGGGGGTTCCGCCGCCGAAGAACACTGTGCTCATGGGGCGGGCCGGGAGGCCGGATTCGGTGAGGACCCGTGCTCCAAGCCGGACTTCGGAGATCGCCGTGTCCGCATAGGCGTCCTGCGAGGCTCCGCCGCCCAGTTCGGTGGCGGTGTAGGTGTTGAAATCGCAGTACCCGCACCGGACAGCGCAGAACGGGATGTGCACATACAGTCCGAAAGCCCGGCGCCCTGCACCGTCTGCTGCCTGGTCAGGCAGCAGACCGTCCGACGGCGCCGGGTCACCAAGGGGAAGAACGCTAGGCATCAGCGGGTCCCCCACTGAGCGGTGGTCACTTCTTTTTGGCCTTGTCCTTTGATTCGTCGGTGGTGAGTGCAGCGATGAACGCTTCCTGCGGCACCTCCACCGTACCCACCATCTTCATGCGTTTCTTACCTTCTTTTTGCTTCTCCAGCAGCTTGCGCTTACGTGAAATATCGCCGCCGTAGCACTTGGCGAGCACATCCTTGCGGATGGCGCGGATGCTTTCACGGGCGATGATCCGTGAGCCGATTGCGGCCTGGATGGGCACCTCGAACTGCTGGCGGGGAATGAGTTCGCGCAGCTTGGTGGTCATCATCACGCCGTAGGCGTATGCCTTGTCGCGGTGCGTAATCGCGGAGAACGCATCCACCTGTTCCCCTTGGAGCATGATGTCAACCTTGACCAGATCGGCCACCTGGTCGCCGTCGGCCTTCCAGTCCAGCGAGCCGTAGCCACGGGTCTTGGATTTGAGGATGTCGAAGAAGTCAAAGACAATTTCGGCCAGGGGCAGGCGGTAACGGATTTCCACCCGGTCCTCGGAGAGGTAGTCCATGCCGCCCATCACACCGCGCCGGCTCTGGCAAAGTTCCATGATGGCGCCCACGAATTCGTTGGGCGCCAGGATGGTGGCGGACACCATCGGCTCGCGGACCTCCGCGATCTTGCCGGACGGGTACTCGCTGGGGTTGGTCACGTGGACCACTTTCTTGTCCTCCAGCGTGACCTCGTACTCCACGTTGGGAGCGGTGGAGATGAGGTCCAGGTTGTACTCGCGTTCGAGCCGCTCACGCGTGATTTCCAGGTGGAGCAGGCCCAGGAAACCGACACGGAAGCCGAAGCCCAGCGCGGCCGACGTCTCGGGCTCGTACACCAGTGCGGCGTCGTTGAGCATCAGCTTCTCGAGCGCGTCGCGGAGCACCGGGTAGTCAGTGCCGTCCAGCGGGTACAGGCCGGAGAACACCATGGGCTTGGCGTCGGCATAGCCGGGGAGGGAGTCAGCGGCCGGCTTGGCAAGGTTGGTGACGGTATCGCCAACCTTGGACAGGCGCACATCCTTAACCCCGGTGATCAGGTAACCGACCTCGCCGACGCCCAGGCCTTTGGACGGGGTGGGTTCCGGCGAGCTCACGCCGATCTCGAGGAGTTCGTGCGTGGCCCGGGTGGACATCATCTGGATGCGCTCACGGGGATGCAGCATGCCGTCCACCACGCGGACGTAGGTAACAACGCCGCGGTACGTGTCGTAGACCGAATCGAAAATCATGGCCCGCGCAGGAGCGTTGGGGTCGCCCACGGGCGCCGGCAGGTCGCGGACAATCTTGTCCAGCAGCACCTCGACGCCCATGCCGGTCTTTCCCGACACACGGAGGACGTCTTCAGGCTCGCCACCGATCAGGCTGGCGAGCTCCGCCGCGTACTTCTCGGGCTGGGCGGCCGGCAGGTCGATCTTGTTCAGCACCGGAATGATGGTGAGGTTGTTCTCCATCGCCAAGTACAGGTTGGCGAGCGTCTGCGCTTCAATGCCCTGGGCCGCATCCACGAGCAGGACTGCGCCTTCGCAGGCTGCCAGCGAGCGGGAGACCTCGTAGGTGAAGTCCACGTGGCCGGGAGTGTCGATCATGTTCAAGGCGTAGCTCTTGCCATCGAGTTCCCAGGGCATACGAACGGCCTGGGATTTGATGGTGATGCCGCGTTCGCGTTCGATGTCCATGCGATCCAGGTACTGGGCCTTCATATCGCGCGGCTGAACCACCCCGGTCAACTGCAGCATCCGGTCGGCCAGGGTGGACTTACCGTGGTCAATGTGCGCGATGATGCAGAAATTCCGAATGATGGCCGGATCTGTCGCGGCGGGCACCGGGGCGGTGCGGGCCATGGGAGACACGCAGGGTCCTTACTGTTGGCATTCACTGATGGCTTTTCGGCGATCCGGCAGGACGCACCAAGGGCACCCTGCGGCCTGACCGCATATTTTGAACCTCCAGTGTCCCACGTCCGGACGCCGCGCATTGCATTGTTCGGCAAACTGCGGCCGCTCCACGGGGCAACGATAGTGTTTTCCCCATGCCTATAAACTTCCGCTCTCTGGCCAACGCCGTCCGGGCCTCCGTCAGGGTGCTGCAGAAACTGAGGTCCGGCGCTGCCAGGCCTGCGGTAAAAACTGAGCCGAAGGCCGGCCGTAAGACGGCGCCGGCGGTTGCCGGCTATCCGGGGGACTTCACCGGCGCCGTAAACATCCGCTACGCTCCCCGCCCCGACGGCAGCCCCGATCCCGGCGAGATTGTCTGGTCCTGGGTGCCCTTCGAGGAGGACCACTCGCGGGGGAAGGACCGCCCGGTGCTGCTGGTCGGGAAGAGCGGCCGGTACCTGCTCGGCGTCATGCTCACCAGCAAGGACCACGACCAGGACAGTCGCCGCGCCGGCGACTATGTGGACATCGGCGCCGGCGCCTGGGACCGGCAGCGGCGGCCCAGTGAAGCGAACCTCGGGAGGATCCTGCAGTTGGCACCGGACAGCATCCGGCGCGAGGGTGCCGTGCTCGGGCGCAAGCCCTTCGATGAGGTGGCTGCAGGCCTGCGCCGGCGGCACGGCTGGAACTAGCGCGCCGGAATAGTCAGCCTTCCGGTGCGTCTGCTATTCTTTATAGCTGTGTGTCCGTGCAGGTCGACGGCCACTGATGGTTGGCCGCCATAGGTATCCCCACGCCGCTCAGTCAATGGCCAATCTGAAAGCCCTCTAGACCATTTCCGCATTAAAAAGAGAGTTCACACGTGGCTAATATCAAGTCCCAGAAGAAGCGCATCCTCACCAACGAGAAGGCACGCCTGCGCAACAACGCAGTCAAGTCTGAGCTGAAGACGGCCATCCGCGCCGTCAACACCGCCGTTGAGTCCACCGACAAGGATGCAGCTGCTGCTGCCCTGGTTGCTGCCAGCCGCAAGCTGGACAAGGCTGTCAGCAAGGGTGTTCTGCACAAGAACAACGCAGCGAACCGCAAGTCGGCGATCTCCAAGAAGGTCAACGCACTGTAAGGTTTCCAGTTCGTCAGAACTGATGATTGAGGCCGGCCCCCATTGGGGGCCGGCCTCAACTCTTTAACGCCGCAGTCCCCGGGCCTGACATCGCTCCAGCAACACCTGACATCGCTCCGGAACATGAGCCGGTGACAGCATCGGGTAGTAACAGCGCGGGTAGTGCCGGCACGTGTCAGTCTCCGCCGTATCAGTGCCGCTGCGCTGACGTGGCGATGACGGTCACCGCATGTTCAACCGCATAGACCGGATCCCGGGACAGGCCTTTCACCTGCGCGTCGGCCTCGGCCGTCGCCTGGATGGCGCGGACCAGCCCCTCCGGGGTCCAGCGGCGGACATCCCGCTGGGCCTGCTCCACCAGCCAGGGCTGCATGCCCAGTTCCCTGGCTATCTGAGCGGATGAGCCCTGGGCCCCGGCCACTTTGGCCAGTGTCCGCAGCTTGGCTGCCAGCGCGGCAACCAGCGGCACGGGGTCAGCCCCGGTGGCCAGGGCGTGCCGCAGGGTGGACAGGGCGAGCGGGCCGTTACCCGCCATCGCGGCGTCGGCCACTTTGAAGGCCGTGGCTTCGATCCTGCCGCCGTAATAGCGGTCCACCAGCTCCGGAGTCACCGCACCCGTGGCATCTGCGATCAGCTGGCTGCAGGCTGCGGCCAGCTCCGACAGGTTGGCTCCCACGGCATTGACCAGGGTCTGCACTGCATCGGAGGTAATCTTCCGTCCCGCAGCCCGGAATTCTGCGGTTACGAAGGCTGCCTTGTCCGCATCCTTCTTCAGTGGCTGGCAGTCAACCACCGGCCAGCCGCCGGCCTTGACGGCGTCAAGGAGTTTCTTGCCGCGGACTCCTCCGGCGTGCCTGAGCACGAGAACCGCGTCAGGTTCAGGACGGGACAGGTATGCCAGGGCATCAGCGAGGAAGGCGTCGTTCATGCCCTCAACACCCTCCACCTCGATGAGTTTGTGTTCGCCAAAGAGCGACGGGCTCACGTTCATGGCGAGGGTGCCCGCCTCATAGCTGCCGGCAGCCAGGCGGCTGACCTCAACATCGGGAAACGCGGTCCGTACCTGTGCCCGGATGTGGTCCATGGCGCGGATCCCGAGATATTCTTCGGGCCCACCCACCAGGACGACTCCAGCGGGGCTTACGTCCCGCCAGGAGGCCACATTGGACGGCGCTGATTTGGTTCGGGCGGCTTGGGCTGCGGCCATGGTGGATTCCTCCCGGAAATTCTGGTGCAGTGTCTAAGCCTGCCACGGCCAACCCGCGCCTCCAAGCCGCCACCTCCGAACCGGCTCCTGTTCCTCAGGGAGCCGGATGGACGCCAGTAAAGCACGCTGAGGGCTTGAAACCGGTTGTCCGCCGCGTTCAGCATGCCGACCGTCCGGGCATGGAGCCCCAGGACCATGCGCAATGCCTCACGCGGGCGGGCAGCTCCCCAAAGTGCGGCGAGGGTCAAAACGGAGAACAGCACCATCGTCAGGAGACCGAACCCGCCTTCCGGCCAAGGAAGGACTGATCCGGGCAGGCCCGCGGCCGTCCGGGCGGTGCCGGCCACACCGGCACTGAATGTGCCGGCGACTGCGATCAGCGCTGTAGCCAGCCAAGGTGCCCAAGCCACCAATGGCACAGCGGCCGTTCCCAGCAGCGTCACCGGCGCCACCAACGGCGCGGCCACCATGTTCGCCGGCAGGGCATAGGTCGAAAACTGTGGCTGCAGCAGGACGATGACCGGGCCGCATAGCAGCTGCGCTGACAGCGGCACCGCAAGGGCCGCCGCTGCCCAACGGGGAACCACCGCCGGAGTCCAGTCCATGATCCGTGGCCCGAGGACAATGATCCCCAGCGTCGCGAGCACCGAAAGCAGAAAGCCGAAGCTGGTGGCCAGGCCGGGATCGGCCAGCAACAGGCCCATCACAGCCAGGCAGAGGTAGCTGAGTCCCCGCCCCACACGCCCACCGGCAAGTGAGGCCAACGCGATGGAACCCATCAGGGCCGCCCGCAGGACGCTGGCGTCAGGGCTAACGAGCACAACAAACATACCCAGGCCAGCCAGCGCGAGGCCGGCCGCAGGGACCCGGGGTACCCTCAGGCTCCGGGCCGCCATCAGGAGGGCGCCCAGGACGAGGCTGCAGTTCGCCCCGCTTACTGCCGTCAGATGGGTCATGCCCACCGTCTTCATGGCCGCGCTGAGCCCTTCGTCCAAGGCCGAGGTGTCACCGGTGACCATGCCGGGCAGAAGTCCGCGGGCATCGGCGGCCAGGAACGAGGACGCGGCAACGTACCTACCCCTCAACTGCTTGGCCAGCACCTCCCCGGCCAGGGCGGCATCGGCGCCGACAGCTCCCGAAGCCGCGGGAGCCATCGACGCGGAGAGGATGGCTGCTTCCTGCTGGCCCGGCTCCGGTGGCCTCAGCTTTCCGGCGGCACGGACCAGTTGGCCCGGGACGACGTTGTCCCACCCGCGGGCGCCCATCACCAGGAGCTCCGCACGGGTACGGATGACAGTGCCGCCGACCGTGACCTCCTCGGTCCGGGCGGCCACCGACCACCGTTCCGGTGTGCCCGCCTGTCCCGGGAGCGTCAGGGCCCGCGCGGGACCGGTAATTTCCAGAACGGCCACCACGGACTTCCCGGCGGCCGCCGCTTCCGCGAAGGGTCCGTCGTGCCGCTGCGAGGACGAGACGGCGGAATGCGCCGCCGCGGCCGCGGCCAGGACCAACGCCACGGACGTCGTGGTGAGGAAGCTCCTGCGGGTGGCCCGCGGCTTCCCGCCGCGAAATGACCGGGCCAGCAGAGCGGTTGCCAGGACCAGCAAGCCGCTGCACAACAATGCCAGCAGCACAGGGCTCAACCAGGCACCCGCTACCGCGGCACCCCAAACAAGCAGCGCCGGCAGTCCCAGCCTGACGTCCGTGCGCCGGCGGGGCTTCTGGGCCGGCGTGGTCTCCTGTTCCCGGCCCTGCAGTTTCTTCCGGACGTGGGCGGCCAACGCCGCACTCCCCCGCCGCATCACAGGCGGTTGCACCGAGCGCTTTCGCCCTGAAGGTCCCTGTGATGGTGGCTGACTACCGGCGCGGTTCAGACGGGTACTGGTCGGTCCGGCACCGTTCCTGCCGGCGCTGTTCTGCACTGCAGAGTCGACAAAACGGCTCCAGGGGCTGCGTTGAACCATCTCAAACCACCACCAGCGGGAGGAGGGTCTCCAACATTTTGGGCCCCACGCCGTCCACGGCGTCGAGCTCCTCGACCGACTTGAAGGGCCCGTGTTCTTTACGCCAGTCCACAATCCGTTGAGCCAGCACGGGACCTACCTTCGGCAGGGCGTCCAGTTCTTCCACGCCGGCCGTGTTGAGGTTCACCTTCCCGGCACCTGCCGCGCTCCCGGAACCATCGGAGGCACCGGAGCCGGAGCCGGGGTTCCCGCCCGCCACGGCGTTCCCGGAGATCTCTGCGGGGATGCTCTCACCCGGCACGGGCACATACAGCTTTTGTCCGTCCGCCAGGACGGCGGCGAGGTTGAGCCGGTTGAGGTCCGCCGCGGCGGTGGGGCCGCCCGCAGCAGCGATGGCCTGGTGAATGCGGCTCCCTGCCGGCAAGTGCACCACCCCGGGCACAGCCACCGCACCGGCCACATGGATGACCAGCGTCCCGCCCTGGGGATCGGCTGATGGTCCCGCCGCCCGCCCTGCCGGGTCTGTTCCCTGCCCTGCAGGGTCTGTTCCCTGCCCGGCGGGGCCTGTTTCCTGCCCTGCCGGCTCCTCGGGGCGGTCCCCACCGGCCCCGGACGAGGTACCCTCCTGGGACAGGACATCGCTCAGCGGCACCACCTGCGGCTGCCCGGCGGCAACCTGAACCCAAAACCAGGCGCCGGCCAGCACCGCAAGGGCAACGAGCAGCAGGGCTACAGGAAGACCTAGCCGCCACCTGAGCGCCGGTCCAGCCGTGCCGCTCCCTGCCAGGTCTTCGGCAACCGCTCCGGCACGCGCGTCCCCATGGGCGGGGACCTCGGCGCCGTACTCGAAAGCCTGCCCGGCGCCGTCAGTCAGCAGACCACCGGCGCCACCCAGCGTTGCCTGCAGCCGCTCCCGGGCATGCCGCGCCGCGTGGCTGGTTCCAGCGTCGCGGCGTGACATGCTCCCAAGGCTAGGGATCAGACACTGCAGGTGACAGCCCGGGCCGGGCCTATGTGGAAAGCGGGGACTCCATGAGCGGCGGAGCACTTTCTCCGACAATGACAGCCAGCACCCCAAGCCCGGCGTGGGCAGCCAGGACGGCGGGCAGGGAGCTGATCTGGGCTGGCGGGCAGCCGGGCAGTGCTGCTGCCAGCCGCGCCGCCAGCCCTTCGGCCTCCGCCGGATTCCCAAAATGATGGACGGCAAGCCGGGCCCTGCCTGCCGGACGGGAGGCGGCGTCCGCGGCGGCAATCTCCTCAAGCCGGGCGATGGCTTTGGCGGCAGACCTGACCTTTTCCAACGGAACGATCTTCCCGCCGTCCACGGCCAGAATGGGTTTAATGGCGAACATTGTCCCCAGGAGCGAGGCGGCGGCGCCCATCCGCCCGCCCCGGCGCAGCTGCTCGAGGCTGGGAACGTAAAAATAGACCCTGGTGCGTGCCATTTGATACGTTGCCGCCGCGCTGACGGCGGCGGACTCCAAGCCGGCCGCCGCGGCGGTCACCGCACTTTGGACACCCATCCCCAGGGCCATGCCCACGGTGCCGGAGTCCACAACCTCCACCGGGATGTTCACCCGCGCGGCGGCAAGCCGGGCGGCATCCGCGGTGCCGGACAGGCCTCCGGAGATGTGGATGCTGACAACAGACTCATACCCGCCACGTTCGGCCGCGAGAAATGCCTGCTCAAACTGCCCCGGTGACGGGCGCGAGGTCTTCACTGATTTCCCGGCCGCCAGCGCCAGGGCGATCGTCTCGGTGATGTCGTCTTCGCCCTCACCGTAGATTTCCTCGCCCACCATCACAGGCATCGGTATCACGGTCAGGAGGCCGGCTTCAGCGCAGGCGGAGACCCAGTCGGCCGGCAGCGCGGACGCTGAATCCGTGACAACAGCGGTACGGACGACGGCGGCGGCCCCCTCACTGGGCGCGGCCGGACGCGCCGCCGGGCGGAGGGCGGCCAGCCGCTCCCGGAGCCAGAGCCAAGCTGCCGCGTCACGGTCGGGCAAGAGGCCTCCTGGTTTGAAGCCGGCCGCCGGATGGACCCGGCGGCCGGATTTGTCCGGCTAGGCCGGAACGATGTTCACCAGCTTAGGCGCCCGGACGATCACCGTGCGGATGCCGCGGCCGTCCATGGCGCGCTGCACATTTTCGCTGGCCAGGGCCAGTTCGCGCAGTTCGTCCTCGCTGATGTCCGGGGAAACTTCGAGCCGGTCGCGGACCTTGCCCTGAACCTGGACCACAGCGGTGACGGTCTCCTGCACCAGGAGCGCATCATCATGGGCGGGCCAGCCCGCGTTCGCCACGGAGGCGGGGTGGCCGAGGACGTTCCACATGTCCTCTGCGGTGTAGGGCGCAAAGAGGCTCAGGATGACAGCGACGGCCTCCGCGGCTTCCCGGACGGCGGGGTCAGCTCCGCCGGCTCCCGTGTCTATGGTTTTGCGGGTGGCATTGACGAGTTCCATGAGCTTGGCCACCACCACATTGAACTTATTGCTGTCCAGCAGGGCGGCGGCGTCCGCGATGGTCCGGTGCGTTACGGACCGCAGTGCGCGGTCACCGGCCCCGGCGTCAGTACCTGGTTCGCTACTGACATCCTGCGCCAGCCGCCAGGCACGGGCGAGGAACTTGGCGGAACCGGACGGCGAAACGTCCGCCCAGTCGACGTCGTCCTCCGGCGGGGAGGCAAAGATCATGGTGAGGCGGACAGCATCCACACCGTACTTGTCCAACTGCTCGCCGAGGTCAACGCCGTTGCCGAGGGATTTGCTCATGGCTTTGCCGCCGTTGAGGACCTGGCCCTGGTTCAGGAGCGCACTGAACGGCTCATCGGCGTCGAGCATGCCGAGGTCATGGATGACCTTGGTGAAGAAGCGAGCATACAGCAGGTGCAGGATGGCGTGCTCCACACCGCCCACATACTGGCCTACCGGCATCCATTCGTTGATCTTCTCGGGGTCGAAGGGGCCCTCGGTGTAATGCGGTGAGACGAAGCGCAGGAAGTACCAGGACGAATCCACGAAGGTGTCCATGGTGTCCGTATCGCGTTTCGCCGGTCCGTGGCAGTTGGGGCATTCCACGTTGACCCAGGCCTCGGCAGCTGCCAGCGGCGACGTGCCCTTGGGTGACAGGTCCTCGCCGCGCAGGTCGGCGGGCAGCGTCACGGGCAGCTGCTCGTCCGGAACGGGTACCTCGCCGCAGGAGGGGCAGTGGATGATCGGGATGGGCGTGCCCCAGAACCGCTGGCGGCTCAGGAGCCAGTCACGGAGCCGGAAGTTGACGAACTTCTCGCCTGTACCCTGCTTCTCCAGCATGGCGATGGCGGCAGGGATGGCTTCCGTTTTCGGCATGCCATCCAGGACTCCCGAATTGATCAGGGTCCCCTCCCCTGCCGTGGCTTTGCCGGACACTGCGGGATCCTCTTCGCCGGTGTCCAGCACCGCACGGACAGGCAGGTCGAAGGTCTTGGCGAAGTCGAGGTCACGCTGATCGTGCGCGGGGACGGCCATGATGGCACCGGTGCCGTAATCGGCCAGCACATAGTCCGCGGCCCAGACCGGCAGCTTTTCCCCGTTCAGCGGGTTGATCGCGTAGCGTCCGGTGAAGACGCCCGTCTTTTCGCGTTCGGTGGACTGGCGTTCGATTTCGCTCAGGGCCTTGACCTGCTCGCGGTACGCGTCCAGGGCGGCGGCGTGCTCGTCCGTGACGAGCTCGACGGCGATCGGCGCGTCCGCCGCGACCACAAAGAATGTTGCCCCGTACAGGGTGTCCGGGCGGGTGGTGAAGACCGTGACGTCCTTGGCAGGTTTGCCGCCGGCGGCTTCGATCACAAAGTTGACGTGCGCACCTTCGGAGCGTCCAATCCAGTTCTTCTGCATGGCCAGGACCCGCTCGGGCCAGTGGCCGCGCAGTTCGTCCATGTCCTCGAGCAGCCGGTCAGCATACTCGGTGATTTTGAAGTACCACTGGTTCAGCGACTTCTTCGTCACCGGGGTGCCGCACCGTTCGCAGGCGCCGTTGACCACTTGCTCGTTAGCCAGCACGGTCTGGTCCTTCGGGCACCAGTTGACCGGCGAGTCCTTACGATAGGCCAGGCCGCGCTCATAGAAGCGCTTGAACAGCCACTGGGTCCAGCGGTAGTACTCGGGGTCGGAGGTGTGCACCCGCCGCGACCAGTCGGCGGAGATCGCGTAGCGCTTGAAGGACGCCGCCTGCGTCTCGATGTTGGCGTAGGTCCACTCGCTGGGGTGGGCGTTGCGTTTGATGGCCGCGTTCTCGGCGGGCAGGCCGAAGGAGTCCCAGCCGATCGGGTGCAGGACGTCAAAGCCCTGCTGCCGCAGGTACCGCGCCACAACATCGCCCATGGCAAACGCCTCGGCGTGGCCCATGTGCAGGTCGCCCGAGGGATACGGGAACATGTCAAGGACGTAGCGGCGCTCGCGGGAACCATCATCGACGGGGGTGAAGACCTTGAGGTCTTCCCACACCTGCGGCCATTTGGCCTCCATGGCCGCGAAGCTGTACGCACCCTCTTCGGGTGTCTCCGCCGCTGCTGCCTTTGTTCCGGTCTCTGTCTCCGGCTGAACGCTCACTGCTGCCCTCTTCTGTTCTGTTGCGGCTTCCGTGCTGCCCCAACGGTCTGATCCCTTCCTGCTGCCGGCCCGGCAATCGTGCCCGGACACACAAAAGCCCCTCTAAAGGGAGGGGCGGCCGCTCGGCTGTCCGGTTTGTTTCCGGAGACCGGGCGGCTAGCTAAGCAGAAGGATCGCACGCATACGACTACTTTAGCGCACCCATCCCGTCCCCTAAACGTAAGTCCCCCCGAGCGGCTGAAGTAGCAGCGAGGGCGCTCTGTTCCTGGATAGAGGGTGGCTTCAGCGTAAGCAAGGAAGGCGGCCCCTTGCCCGGGTGTGGTGGGCACCGCGATGGGCCCCCGGCTGCGAGGGCCCCACCGCGAGCTTGCGACCGGAGGGAGCAGCCGGGGACGGGCGGGGCAGGGGCCGCCTTCCTTGCGTGGTGAGACGGAGGCCCGTCGCAACCACGAACTGCTGTCTGGCTGGCTACTTCACGTCCTCGTCGACCCAGTCCATGGACTTCGTGACGGCCTTCTTCCACAGCCGCATCTGGCGGTCCTGCTCGGCCTGGTCCATCTGCGGTTCCCAGCGCTTGTCTTCAGACCAGTTGGCCGAAAGTTCGCCGAGGTCCTTCCAGAAGCCGACGGCGAGGCCGGCCGCGTAGGCTGCACCCAGGGCTGTGGTTTCAATCACCTTGGGCCGGATGACCGGGACGCCCAGGATGTCCGCCTGGAACTGCATCAGCGCATCGTTGGCCACCATGCCGCCGTCGACCTTCAGCTCGGTCAGCGGAACACCGGAGTCCGCGTTGACGGCGTCCAGCACCTCGCGGGTCTGGAATGCCGTTGATTCAAGCGCGGCGCGGGCGATGTGGCTCTTGTTGACGAACCGCGTGAGCCCCACGATGGCGCCACGGGCATCGGAGCGCCAGTACGGGGCGAACAGGCCGGAGAAGGCCGGCACAATGTAGACGCCGCCGTTGTCCTTGACCGAGGCGGCCAGGGTCTCCACTTCCGGCGCGCTGCTGATCATGCCGAGGTTGTCGCGCAGCCACTGGATCAGGGACCCGGTCACCGCAATGGATCCTTCCAGGGCGTAGTGGGTGGGGGCATCGCCGAGCTTGTATCCCACCGTGGTAAGCAGGCCGTTCTTCGAGTGGATGATCTCCTCGCCGGTATTGAAGATGAGGAAGCAGCCGGTGCCGTACGTGTTCTTGGCTTCGCCGGCGTCGAATGCCGCCTGGCCGAACGTGGCCGCCTGCTGGTCACCGAGGATGCCCGCCACGGGGACTTCGCGGAGCAGTTGGGAGGTATGCACGGTGCCGTAGACCTCGGAGGAGGATTTGATCGCGGGCATCATGCTCACCGGAACACCGAAAACACCCAGGATTTCCTCATCCCATGTGAGCGTCTCCAAGTCCATGAACAGGGTGCGTGAGGCGTTGGTGACGTCGGTGACGTGCACCCCGCCGTCCACCCCGCCGGTCAGGTTCCACAGAACCCACGAGTCGGTGTTGCCGAAGACAAGGTCCCCTGCCTCCGCCTTTGCCCGGGCGCCATCAACGTTGTCCAGGATCCACTTGATCTTGGTGCCGGAGAAGTAGGTGGCCAGCGGCAGGCCCACCTTCTGTTTGAACCGTTCCGGTCCGCCATCCTTCGCCAGTTCATCGACGATGTTCTGGGTGCGGGTGTCCTGCCACACAATCGCGTTGTAGACCGGCTTGCCCGTGGTCTTGTCCCATACCACCGCGGTCTCGCGCTGGTTGGTGATGCCGACGGCGGCAATATCGTGCCGCGTCAGGTTCGCCTTCGAAAGGGCTGAACCGATCACCTCGCGGGTGTTGTTCCAAATCTCCGAGGCGTCATGCTCCACCCAGCCTGCCTGCGGGAAGATCTGTTCGTGCTCCATCTGCCCGGATGAAACGATGTTGCCGCTGTGGTCGAAAATGATGGCGCGGGAACTGGTGGTGCCCTGGTCGATGGCGATTACGTACTGGTTCATGGTGACGTCCTTGTCTGTGTACAGGGGTTTGGTGGCTGGTCGATCAGGATGCTGCGGTGACGATGATGGGAACAACCCTGGCCATGATTCCGCCCAGGGCTCCACCCACCAGCGGTCCAACGACGGGGATCCAGGAGTAGGCCCAGTCGCTGCTTCCTTTGCCCTTGATGGGCAGCAGGGCATGGGCGATGCGCGGACCGAGGTCACGGGCGGGGTTGATGGCGTAGCCGGTGGGACCGCCCAGGGAAACGCCGATGCCAACCACCAGCAGGGCTACTGCCAGGGGGCCCAGCCCTGAGGGGGTGCCGCCCAGGGTCAGGATGACGAAGACCAGGACGAAGGTGCCGATGATCTCGGTGATCAGGTTCCACGGGTTGGAGCGGATGGCCGGGCCGGTGGAGAAGACGCCGAGTTTGGAGGCCTGGGCAGGCTCGTCATCGAAGTGCTGCTTGTAGGCGAGCCAGCAGACAACTGCGCCGAGGAAGGCGCCCAGCAGTTCGGCGCCGAAGTAGGTCAGGGTGGATGCCACATCCACCTTGACGCCGGGAGCGTATTCGGCTTTGCCGTTCACCAGCAGGCCCAGTGTTACGGCGGGATTGAGGTGGGCACCGGACTTTGCGGCAACAAATACGCCCGAGAAGACGGCGATGCCCCACCCCCACGTGACCATCAGGAACCCGCCGCTGTTACCTTTCGTGCCCCTCAGGGCCACGTTGGCCACGACACCGCAACCGAGCAGGGTGAGCATCGCGGTTCCGAAGACTTCGGAGAGAAAAACTATTCCAAGAGACATCATTGACTCCTTATTTTTGTTATCGGTCCTCGCGGGTTGAGGGACCGTGGAGCCGGAGCGCGTTTGACGCTCCGGCTGCAGCGTGGCCGGCTAGGCGACCAGGCTGTGGACCTGCACGCGGTGCAACCGCCCCAGTACCTCCTCGGCGTCGTGGATCTCTTGGGCCTGTGCTGCGGCGTCCCAGCCCAGCGGACCGGCAAGCACCTCAGTCACCTCGTTGAGCAGCTCGCCCGTGACCAGACCCCGGAAAGCGAGGGAGGTCCGGCGGATGAGCACATCGGCGAGGTGTCCAACCTGTTCATGGCGGGCCATGTATTCAAGCTCGCGGATACTGAGCTCACGGGTGGAGCGCAACAACTGATCCGGGCCGTCGTCGAGGAAGCTGATGACTTCCTCGGCCCTGGTGCCGTAGCGGGTGAGGAGGAGGGCCGTCCGGTCGGCGCCACGGTCCGCTGATACGTGGGCCTTGATCCAGGACTGCACGCCGGCCTCGTTCGCCGGGAAACCGGCGCCACCGCCAATGGCCATTGTTGCCGTGGAGACCTTGCGCTCCATGCCCAGTTCGGAGAGGACATCATTGGCCAGGTGTTCGGCCAGCGCCCGGAATGTTGTCCACTTGCCGCCCACCAGGCTGAAGACTACGGAGCCGGTGCCGCCAGCCCGGCGTTCGATCCGGTAGTCGCGGGAAACGAATCCCGGCTGGGTTTCGTCGTGGCGGGGCAAAGGCCGTACGCCGGAGAACGTATAGACGATCTGCCCGCGGTCCACGGGGATGTCAGGGAAGACATGCCCGATCAGCTCCAGGAAGTAATCGATCTCTCCGTCCGTGCACACCGCGTCCTGGCTGATATCGGCGTCGACGTCGGTGGTGCCCACCAGCACCCTGTCCCCCATGGGGTAGATCAGGACGATCCGGCCGTCGGTGTGTTCGAAGAAGATTTCGCGGCCGTTGCAGGCCTCGAGCAGCTGCGGGTGGTCAAGGACGATGTGCGATCCCTTGGTGCCGCCCATAAAGCGGGACGCCGCGCCCATTGCCTCGTTGGTCAGGTCAACCCAGGCCCCCGTGGTGTTCACAATGATGTCGGCGGTGAAGTCAAAAAGCTCCCCGGTCAGTTCGTCGCGCAACTGAACAGTGCTGCCGGACGAGTTGCGGTTCCCGGCCGGCGCCGCGGGTCCCATCGACTGGAGCGAGACGTAGTTGCTGGCCCTGGCCGTGCTGCCTGCCGTTCCCGCGTTCACTTGCCCGGCCTTTTCACCGTCCTGGAGCACGTCCAGGGTCAGGCGTTCGGGGTTGTGCACGGAAGCGTCGAAGTAGGTGGCGGCATATTTGATGCCGGGATGCAGTCGGGGAAGTTCCGCCAGCGCCCGCTTGCGGCCCCGGAACTGGTGGCGGGGAACGGTACCGCCGTCGCGGGAGAACGAGTCGTACATGCTCAGGCCGAGCTTGATCAGGAAGGCGCCGCGTTCTTTGGGCTTGCCCTGCTGCTTGTGGGTCAGGAACCGGAGGGGTGCGGACAGCACGCCGGAGAAGGTGCTGAAGATGGGGATGGTGGTCTGAAGCGGTTTGACGTAGTGGGGGGCGATCCGCAGCAGCCGGTTGCGCTCCACCACGGACTCCCTGACCAGCCGGAACTCGCCGTTTTCGAGGTAGCGGATGCCGCCGTGGATCATGTGTGAGGATGCCCCGCTGGCGCCCTGGCAGTAGTCGCCGCGTTCCACGAGCGCCACATCCACACCCTGGAGTGCGAGATCCCGGAACGTGCCCACACCATTGATTCCGCCGCCGATGATCAGCACCTTGGCCTGTGGCCGCTCCCGCAGGGCCGCGGCGGCGGTACGTGGCAACGTGGGCTTCGCAGGCGTGGTGCGAGGATGGCCAGATGAGTCCTTGAGTCCCAAAAACTGCTCCTTGGGTTTAGTCCATGGGGCTACCTTCGCAGGTCAGCCGCCCTTCTTCAACTATTCTTTGGACTTATGGAAAAACCAGTCAAGCTCTATGCACAAACGTGCAGAATGGATGCCGAATGATGCACTCCCGCCACTCAGACGCTCTCCGGGCTGCACAGATGTATTACCTCCAGGACCTGACCATGGACGCGATCGCCCGCGAACTCCGGACGTCACGGTCCACGGTGTCGAGGCTTCTTTCCGCAGCCAGGGACACAGGTCTGGTCCAAATCCAGATCCGCAACCCGCTGGACACGGGCCCGGAGCTTGAAAGCCTGATCCGGCGGGAGTACAACGTGGACGTTCACGTCGTTCCGGTCCTCGAGTCGCTTAACGAGGCTGAAACCCTTGACCGCGTGGCCCTGCAGGCGGCACGTACCATCGGGCCCCTGGTGGATTCCAACGCCATCCTGGGCGTCGCCTGGGGCTCCACGCTCAGCGCCGTCAGCAGGCACCTGACGCGCAAGATCACCCACGACACGGTGGTGGTCCAACTCAACGGCGCCGGGAACATGCATACCACCGGCATCACCTATGCGAGCGACATCATGCGCCGTTTCGGCAGCGCCTACGGTGCCCGGGTGGAGCAGTTCCCGGTGCCCGCGTTCTTTGACCATGCATCCACCAAGGCGGCCATGTGGAATGAGCGCAGCGTGCAGCGCATCCTGGATCTGCAGGCCAGGATGAGCATCGCCATTTTCGGGGTCGGATCCGTCGAAGCGGACTATCCGAGCCACGTTTATGCCGGCGGCTACCTGGACGAGTCCGATCTTCGGATGCTTGCCCGCTCCGATGTGGTGGGTGACGTCGCCACCGTCTTTTTCCGCCGGGACGGATCCTCGGACGGCATTGTCCTGAACGAACGTTCCACCGGCCCGGCGCTCTCGCAGTTGCGGCAGGTCCGCCGCCGGATCTGCGTGGTGTCCGGCGCGTCCAAGATCAACGGCCTGCGCGGCGCCCTCACCGCGGGCCTCGCCACCGACCTGATCCTTGATGAAGCCACCGCGCGCCGTCTGGTGGGCTTTGAAGGTGTGGCCCCGGCCAATGGGTAAAGTCAGTCCTATGAAACCTTCTCCCCGGCTTAGTCTCAACAACGGTGTGCTGATCGACCAGTTGGGGTTTGGGCTCTACAAGGTTCCGGTGGCGGAGGCTTCATCCTTGGTGGCCATGGCCCTGGGCACCGGTTACCGGCACTTCGACACCGCCGCCATGTACGGCAACGAAACCGGCGTGGCCCGGGCCCTTGGTGCGGCCGTTGATTCCGACGCCGGGAGCGGCGGTTCCGGCGAATCCTCGCCGGGGCTCCGGCGTGAGGACGTCTTCGTCACCACGAAGGTCTGGAACGACGATCAGGGTTATGACAAAACGCTGCGGGCGTTCGATACCTCCATGGTCAACCTCGGCCTCGACTACGTGGACATGTACCTGATCCACTGGCCCTGTGCCCGGCGGGGTCTCTTCGCCGAAACGTACCGCGCCCTGGAGACCCTTTACCGCGAGGGGAAAGTGCGCGCCATCGGTGTCTGCAACTTCCAGCCGGCCCACCTGGACCGCCTGTTGGAAACCGCGGAAGTGGTGCCGGCGGTAAACCAGATCGAACTGCACCCTTGGCTGCAGCAGGCGGAGCTCAGGGAAAAGCACCGGGGCCTGGGAATCCTGACCGAGGCCTGGAGCCCGCTGGGCCGCGGCCACGTGCTGGCGGATCCCGTGGTGCTTGCCCTGGCAGCCGAACACCGGCGGACAGCCGCGCAGATCATCCTGCGGTGGCATATCCAGCTGGGTAACATCGCCATTCCCAAGGCAAGTTCCGAGGCGCGCATCCGGGAGAACCTGGACGTGTTCGGCTTTGCCCTGTCGGATCGCGACATGGCGGCCCTTGCGGAGCTTGAGCGCGGGCAGCGCACCGGCTCCCACCCGGACAACGTCAACTAGGACGGGGAATCGTGAAGACCGCTGCCCGCCAGCCATCCGCCGCGCCGGCCTACTTCAGCACCGGGCTGGCCGCCCGCACCCATGCCGCGCACATCGAACTCGATGGCAGCCGCGTCGCGTACTGGACCTATGAACCGGTCCGGGTCACTGCCGAAACCCGCACCATCCTGGTCATCCACGGGTTCCGCGGCGACCACCATGGCCTGCTCCGCGTGGCCGATCAGCTGCCGGAAATGCGGATCATCATGCCGGACCTGCCCGGTTTCGGCAGCTCAGCCGCGTTCGCGGCGGGACAGCATTCGGTGTCCCAGTACGGCGACTTCATCAGCTCCTTCATGGCGGCGCTCGGCCTGGGCCCGGACACCGTGCTGCTGGGCCACTCCTTCGGCTCCATCATCGCGTCCCACTTTGTGGCCGCGCATCCCGGGACGGTCACCCCGCTGATCCTCATCAATCCCATCGCCGCGCCCGCCCTGGAAGGCCCCAAGGGCCTCATGACCAAATTGGCCGTGCTCTATTATCGGCTCGCGGCACGCCTCCCCCGCACCCTGGGCCTGGCGCTGCTGCGGAGCCCGCTGATTGTCCGGGTCATGAGCGAGACCATGGCCAAGACGGCCGACAAGGACCTGCGCCGGTTCATCCATGGCCAGCATCACGCCTACTTCAGCAGCTTCGCGGACCGGGAAAGCCTCCTCCAGGCATTCACCGCATCCGTGAGCGCGCACGTGGCGGAGGTTGCTGAGAAGCTCACCCTGCCGGTGCTGCTCGTGGCCGGCGAGAAGGACGAAATCGCCACGCTGCCGGACCAGCACGTCCTCGCCGGGCTCCTGCCGGACGGGGAACTCAAAGTCATTGCCGGCGTCGGCCATCTGATCCATTACGAAACGCCCGCACCGGCCGCCGGTTTCATTCGCAGCTTCCTTAAGGACCACCCCGCGTGAAGATTCTCATCGATGCCCGGTTCACCCGACACGACCACCACGACGGGATCAGTCGCTACGGGGCAAGCCTGATCGCAGCGACGGCCAGGATCGCCGACGTCTCCATGCTGATCAGTGATCCCCGTCAGCTCGCCCTGCTCCCGGACGTTCCCTACACGCTGATCAACAGCCCGCTCTCCCCCGCGGAGCTGTTTGTGGCGCGCAAAATCAATCCGTTAGGGGCGGACGTGGTGGTCTGTCCCATGCAGACCATGGGCAGCTGGGGGCGCGACTACGGCCTGGTCCTGACCCTCCACGACCTCATCTATTACGAGCACCCCGCCCCGCCGGGATTCCTGCCCGCGCCGGTGCGCATCCTCTGGCGCCTCTACCACAAAGCCTTCTGGCCCCAGCGACTCCTCCTGAACCGCGCGGACGTCGTAGCCACCATCAGCAGGACCACTGAAGCGCTGATGGCCAAATACCGGCTGACCAGCCGGCCGGTGCGGATCATCAGCAACGCACCCCAGCCCGCGCAGGAGCCGCGGGACCCGGCCGCCGGATCCGACCATACCCTGCTCTACATGGGTTCGTTCATGCCCTACAAAAACGTGGAGACCCTGATTGCCGGGATGTCCGCGCTGCCCGACTTCACGCTGCATCTGCTCAGCCGGATCACACCGGAACGGCGCGCCGATCTTGAGCGCATGGTCCCTGCCGGCGCCAAGGTGGTCTTCCACAACGGCGTCACCGACGACGAATACACGGACCTGCTCAAACGCACCACTGCTTTAGTCAGCCTCTCCCGTGCCGAAGGCTACGGGCTGCCGCTGGTGGAAGCCATGTCACTGGGCACGCCGGTGATCGCCAGCGACATCCCGATTTTCCGGGAGGTGGGCGGCGAGGCTGCCTCGTACGTTGATCCCGGGTCCCCCGTCGACTTTGCCGCTGCCGTGCAGAAACTCCGGGACCAGCAACACTGGCAGGATGTCTCCCGCCGTTCCGTGGCCCGGGCGGCGGAATTCAGCTGGGACGAATCCGCGCGGGAGCTCGTGGACACCGCCCACGATATCGTGGCCGCCCGGTCCCGCCGGAAGCGCCGCCGCTAACGGAGACGGTTACAGGACGTCAACGCCGTCGAGCCTGACCTGTACCGGCTCCTCAGTCCGCTTGGCGGCCGCAGCAGCCTTGGTTGACCGCAGCACCCGGGTAACGGCGCCGGCCTGCCCGTATGGGAAGAACAGCAGGGTCCGGACGTCGTCGCACTGTTGGGCCGCCGCAGAGCCCGTGAGTATCACAGGAGCGGGACCTGCGGTCCGCAGGTGCACCCCTGACGGGTCCAATTGGTGCTCCACCGCGGCGGTGAAATGAACGACGGCGGTGCGGGGCCCCGTGACCGAGGCGATCCGGACGGCAGGGGGCAGCTGGAGTTCCATCCGGAGCTCCAGCTCCCGCCGGGCATACCCGGCAGGATCCCACCGCAGCAGGGCACCCACCGCCACGCTTTCGGTCGCGGTAATGACCACCAGGCCGCCGTCGGACGCGGGACGCACCAGCGCGGCGGCGTTGAACCAACGGCGCACGGTGTCCTCCCCGGCCCGCAGGTTTTCCCGGCGCAGCAGCGAGTCGCCATCGAGCAGGAGGGCAGCGGCATAGCCGGCCTCGGCAACGGGCTCGGCTCCGATGGTGGCCACCACCAGGGCGTTCGCGGTGCCCACCACGGCCTTGACCTGATCGCCCGAGGACGTGATGACCGCTTTACCGGAGAACGCCCGGCCCAGCTCCTCGGCAGTCCGCAGGACTCCGGTGGCACCTTTCCGAAGCTTCCGCCCGGAGCAGTGGACGCACTGCCAGTCCGGGGCGGGCGTGGAGCACCAGCGGCACTGCGGAATGGCCGAGCTGCCGCTGGCTCCGCCAATGGCCAGGGGTCCCCGGCAGGACTGGCAGCGCGCGGGCTCCCGGCACGTCTCACAAACCAGTGACGGCGCGTAGCCTGCCCTGGCCACCTGCACCAGCACCGGCCCGCGTTCCAGCCCTTCCTTGGCAGCCCGCCACGCCGCGCCGGGAAGCCGTGCCACCAGCGCGAGCCGGTCGCGTTCCTGTTCAAAGCTGTCGGCGGTGTTCAGGACGCGCGGAACCGTCCGCCGCACCAGTGCCCGCTCCGCTTCCACCGGCATGGCCCAGCCCGCCTCCACCAGCCGCTGCAGCTCCGTACTCCTGGCGTGGCCCGCCATCAGGCATGCCGTGCCCTCCTGATCCGCGCGGAGCAGCAACACCTCACGGGCATGGGCGTACGGGGAGCGCTGTTCGATGTGGAGCTCGTTGCCGTCGTCCCAGCAGACCACGAGGCCCAGGTCCTGAACGGGGGCGAAAGCTGCGGACCGTGTGCCGATGGCCACCCGCGCCGATCCGGCCAGGATGCGCAGGAAACTGCGGTAGCGCGGCGTCGGTCCGTCATCTGCCGTGAGCCGGGCGATGTCAGTGGCGGGCAGGACGTCCAGCAACGCCTGCTCCAGCTGGTCCAGGTCGCGGTAGTCAGGCACCACGACCAGGGCGCCGCGGCCGGAGGCACGGACTGCGGCCACCGCCTCGGCGATCAACCGGGGCCACGCCGCCTGGCCGTAGCCCTGCAGCGGGCTGAAGACCGCCCGCGGGCTCCCGCCCTCCTGCAGGTGGCGGACAAACGCCGGACCGTTGCGGTAACCTGCCCAGCCGCCCTCCCCTGAGGAACCAGGCGCAACGCCGGACTCTCCCGGCGTGGACTGGCCGGTCTTCCCGGCTGTCGGCGTGCCACGCTGCGCCTCAGCCGCTTCCGGGACGGCAGCGGCGAGGAAATCCTTCTCCACGCGTGCCATCCGCGGCGGGACGGCCACCCGCAGCACATCGTTGACTGTGCCCGCGTACCGGGCGGCGACGGCGTTTACCAGATCCCGCACCGCGGGTGTGAGGACGGCAACCGGAGAGATGACTTTCTGCAGCGGCACAAGGGTGTGGCCGGCGTCGGACTCTGTGGTGCGTTCGATGATGAACCCGGTGAGTTCCTGCCCGTTGAAACGCACTTTTACCCGGACGCCCGCCTGCGCGGCCTGATCGAGTTCTGCCGGCACGCTGTAGTCGAAAGGCCGGTCCAGGTGCGGCAGGGAAGTCTCCACCTGCACCCTGGCTACGGGCAGGTGGGCGGCCAGCGGCGGTCCCGGCGGCCGGGTGGCCGCGGGGAACCCTTGAAGCAGGGACGGCTGGACGGGGCCGGGCACGCCGTGGCCGGTGTGGACCGTCTCAGGTGTTGCCATGTCCGTTACCCCCTTTCACAAACCAGCCAACCACCTGGCCCTGACATTTCCAGCGGGGTCAGATGATTGGCGGGGCGCTGACGGCAGGCTAGGCGTTGAAGAAGGCCTTGAGGTCGTCCACACGGTCCAGCCGCTCCCACGTGAAATCGGGATCGTCGCGGCCGAAGTGTCCGTGCGCGGCCGTTTTGGCGTAGATGGGCCGTTTGAGATCCAGGGCGTCGATGATGGCGCGGGGGCGGAGGTCGAAGATCTCGGCGATGGCGTCGCTGATGCGGGCCGGGTCCACTGTTTCGGTGCCGAAGGTTTCCACGTAGGTGCCTACTGGACGGGCCTGCCCGATGGCGTAGGCGATCTGGATCTCGGCGCGCTTGGCAAGGCCGGCTGCCACCACGTTCTTGGCCACCCAGCGCATGGCGTAGGCCGCGGACCGGTCCACCTTGGACGGGTCCTTGCCGGAGAAGGCACCGCCGCCGTGGCGGGCCATGCCGCCGTAGGTGTCCACGATGATCTTGCGGCCGGTCAGGCCGGCGTCGCCCACGGGTCCGCCGATGACGAACTCGCCGGCAGGGTTGAGGATGTTTACAGCCCGGGTGATGTCCAGGTTGGCGGCAGCCAGCACCGGGGCGATGACGAAGGAGGCGAGGTCGGCGCGGAGCCGGTCCAGGCTGGTGCCTTCCGCGTGCTGGCTTGAAATGACCACGGTCTCGACGGAGACGGGCACGTCTTTGTCGTAGCCCACGGTGACCTGGGTCTTGCCGTCGGGACGGAGATAGGCCAGTTCGCCGGACTTGCGCACCACCGTGAGGCGTTCGGACAGGCGGTGTGCCAGCCAGATCGGGGTGGGCATGTAAGACGGGGTTTCGTCGCTGGCGTAGCCGAACATCAGACCCTGGTCGCCGGCGCCCTGAAGATCGTAATCGTCCTCCTGGCGGCCTTCACGGGCTTCCAGCGAATTGAAAACACCCCCGGCGATGTCATTGGACTGCTGGCCGATGGATACTGACACGCCGCAGCGGGCGCCGTCGAAACCGTTGGCCGACGAGTCGTAGCCGATCCCCAGGATGGTCTCCCGGACGATCTGCGGGATTTCAACGTAGGCGTCCGTGGTGACCTCACCGGCGACGTGGACCAGGCCGGTGGTGGCCATGGTCTCGACGGCGACGCGGGACTCCGGGTCCACTGCCAGCAGCGCGTCCAGGATGGCGTCACTGATCTGGTCGCAGATTTTGTCCGGGTGGCCTTCGGTGACCGACTCGGAGGTAAAGAGCCGGAGCGCGGAGGGCGTGGCCCCGTGGGTGTGGGGAATGTGCAGCGGTAAAGTCACTCAACTACCTTACTGGTTGGGAACGGACGTCCGGCCGCGTGCGTCCCCGTGCTAAGGAAACGCTGTTCGGCGAGCGGGTCAGGCGTGCGGTGAAACGTGGTTCAGCTCGTGGCCGACCCGTGTGATCACGGCGGCCGAAACCTCGGACTTGGACCCGGCTGCCTCTTGAGGTTCGGCGCCGGAGCGGGCCAGGATGACTACCGAATTGGTGTCCTGCCCAAACACCTTGTCCGTTCCCACATGGTTGACCACCAGGAGATCGCAGCCCTTGCGCTTGAGTTTTGCCTCGGCGTACGCCACGACGTCCCCCTGGCCGTCACCTGTTTCCGCCGCGAAGCCGACAATCAGCTGGTGGCGGCGGGCAGCCTCATTCCCGGGAGCGCTGCGGGCCTCCACCAATTCCTGCAGGATGTCCGGGTTGCGGACCAGGGTAATGACCGGGTCCGCCGTGTCATCGCGCTTTTTGATTTTTGTGCCGGAGACCTCCGCAGGACGGAAGTCTGCCACCGCGGCGGCCATGATGACGACGTCGGAATCGGCAGCTGCCGCAAGCGCGGCTTCCCTCAGCTGCAGGGCGGTTTCCACCCTGACCACGTCCACGCCGGCGGGAGCCGGGACGTCCATGTGGGCCGCGATGAGCCGGACCGTGGCACCGGCGTTGCGGGCCGCAACGGCCAGCGCAACGCCCTGCTTCCCGGAAGACCTGTTGCCCAAAAACCGGACCGGATCCAGGGGTTCCCGGGTGCCGCCGGCGCTGATGGTCACCTTCCGGCCGGCCAGCGGGAGCTGGAAATCGGACTGGCCCTGGGCGAGAGCCATGGCCGCGTCGAAGATGGCTTCCGGTTCGGGCAGGCGGCCCGGACCGGAGTCGGCGCCGGTGAGCCGGCCACTGGCCGGTTCGAGGACGGCGACGCCCCGGCTGCGCAGGGTCTCGACGTTGGCGCGGGTGGCGGCGTGCTGCCACATTTCCGTGTGCATGGCTGGGGCGAAAAGTACCGGCCCCCGGGCCATCAGCAACGTGTTGGTGAGGAGGTCACCGGCCTGACCCGTGGCCGCACGGGCCAGGAGGTCCGCAGTAGCCGGTGCCACCACGATCAGGTCGGCCTCATGGCCGAGCCTGACGTGGTTGACCTGATGAACGTCGTCGAAGACGCTGTTGCTGACGGGGTTGCCGGAAAGGGCTTCCCAGGTGGCGACACCCACAAAGCGGGTAGCCGCCTCGGTGGGTATCACCGTGACGTTGTGGCCGGCTTCAGTAAAAAGCCGGAGGAGCGATGCGACCTTGTAGGCCGCAATCCCTCCCCCGACTCCGAGGACTATGCGCACGTGACCTCCGTCAACAGGCAGTCAGACTTACTCTGAAGCTTCGATCGGGGTGGAAACGAGCTTGCCTTCGTTGATCTCGCGCAGGGCGATGGACAGCGACTTCTCGTTCAGCTTGGTATCGACCAGCGGGCCGACGTATTCGAACAGGCCCTCGTGCAGCTGGGCGTAGTAGGCGTTGATCTGACGTGCACGCTTGGCACCGAAGATCACCAGGCCGTACTTGGAATCAGCTACCTTCAGCAGATCGTCGATCGGCGGGTTGATGATGCCTTCAAGGTTCGTGGACACGAATTCTCCAAATTCTAACGGGCTGACTTGTACGCGCTACTGGTGCGGGTGCGGGGTCAGCCCCATGAGTGAAACAAGCTCGTCCGCTGCCCGGCGAATGTCATCGTTAACGACGGTGTAGTCAAACTCCGGTTCAGCGGCAAGTTCCAGTTTAGCGGTTTCCAGGCGTCGCTGCTGCTCGTCGGCACTTTCCGTGCCGCGGCCCACGAGCCGGCGCACCATTTCGTCCCAGCTGGGGGGTGCCAGGAAGACGAACTGGGCGTCCGGAACGGCAGCTTTAACCTGCCGGGCTCCCTGCAGGTCAATTTCCAGCAGCACGGACTTTCCGTCCGCGATGGCCTGCTTTACGGTGCTCTTGAGTGTTCCGTACGTGTTCTGGCCGTGGACCACGGCCCATTCCAGGAGCTCGCCGGCTGCAACGAGCTTCTCGAACTCTTCCTTGGATTTGAAAAAGTAGTGGACACCGTCCTGCTCACCGGGGCGCGGGGCGCGGGTGGTGGCCGAAACGGAAAGCCAGACTTCGGGGTAATTATCCCGGATGTAGGTGGACACGGTGCCTTTACCAACAGCCGTCGGACCTGCGAGGACTGTCAGTCCCGGTTTCTTGCTCACATGTTCCTTTGCGGCGGTGTTTGGATCGACGAAGAGTGGTTCGCCCTATTTCTCGTCTATAAAATCTACCAGCGCCTGGCGCTGGTGAATGCCCAGGCCGCGGACCCGCCGGGAAGCCGCGATGCCCAGTTGCTCCATTATGGCCGCCGCCCGCACCTTACCGATGCCCGGCAGGGCCTCCAACAGTTCGGCTACCCGCATCCGCGCCAAGGCGTCGTCCTGGGCCGCTGAGCTGATGATGTCCGCCGCCGACGTCTCGCCGTTCTTGAGCCGTTCCTTCACCGCGGCCCGGGCTGCCCGGGCCGCGGCGGCCTTCTGCAGGGCATCAGCGCGTTCTGACGCGGATAAGGGTCGCAGGCTCATGGAGGACACCCCCGGAAATTTTCAGATGCGTCCATGGCGGCCGCCATTGGACTTGTCCTGAAACTACCCTTTGGGGCCCCTTGAATCAATGGACGCCCGCATTATCCGGCCCGGCAACCGCGTGAATTCGCCAAACCCGCGGCTCAACTTTCGCGGAGGCCGTTCAGCGTTCGCCGGGCCGCATCCTGCAGTCCCTGGATCCCCGGGCCGGCGGCAAGGATGTCCCGGCTCGATGTGCCCAGCACCTGCGGGTACGCCGCACCGAATGTCCTGCGAAGATCAGCCGGCGTTGCGCCCTGGGCACCCAGACCCGGGGCAAGGATGGGCCCGCGGACGGCTTCCAGGTCGAGCCGCAGGTCGGCCAGCGCCGTGCCTACCGTGGCGCCGACCACCAGCCCGACTGAGCCGAGCGGCCCGGTAAAGCGCCGGTTCTCCGCCGTGGCGGCTTCCGTGATCCGGCGCGCCACGGAGTCCGCGCCGCCGACGTGCTGGACCGAGGCGCCCTCCGGGTTGGAGGTCAGGGCGAGCACAAAGACGCCGCGTCCGTACTGCGCCGCCAGCTCCAGGGCCGGCCGGAGCGACTCAAACCCGAGGTAGGGGCTCAGCGTCACAGAATCGGCCGCCAGCGCCGATCCGTCCCGGAGCCAGGCATCCGCGTAGGCGGCCATGGTGGAGCCGATGTCGCCCCGCTTGGCGTCGGCGATGGTGAGCACCTGGCCGTCGGCGGCGGCCAGTACTTCCTCCAGCACGGCCATGCCGGCTGAGCCGTGGCGCTCGTAAAGCGCCACCTGCGGCTTTACCGCGGCAGCGAGCGAACCTACTGCCTCCAGGACGGTCAGCGAAAACCGCCTCAGCCCGGCGGCGTCGTCGTCCAGTCCCCAGTTCTTCAGGAGCGCGGGGTGCGGGTCAATGCCCACACACAGCGGGCCGCGGGCCGCCATGGCCGCCCCCAGCCGGGAGCCGAAGGACTCCCGGCCGGTGGACGGTGCGGGGCCGGACTCAGGCATGCTGCGCAACCTGCGTTGCGGCGGACTGCGCGGCAGCGGCCTGCGACGCCGCCAGGGCAGCGGCGTGCTCCTGCAGGCTGGTGACCGACCATTCGTAGGTGCGCATCGCCTCGATGGCCTGTACCGCGGCGTTGATTTCGGCCACCGTGGTGATGCAGGGGATGCCGATGGACGTGGCGGCGGCGCGCAGTGCGTAACCGTCGCTGCGGGCTTCCCCGCCGGAGGGCGTGTTGAACACCATGTCGATCTCACCGGCAATGACCAGGTCGGCAATGGTGCCTTCGCCTTCGGCGCTGCTTCCTTCGGCGACCTTGCGGACCGTACTGGCCTGGATGCCGTTGCGGCGCAGGACATCGGCCGTGCCGCCGGTGGAGACAATTTCGAAGCCGAGATCAGACAGCCGCTTGATGGCCATGATGACGGCACGCTTATCGCGGTTGGCCACGGAGACGAAGATCTTGCCTTCGGTGGGCAGGGCATTGTTCGCAGCCGCCTGGCTCTTGGCGAAGGCGGTGTCGAAGTGCTTGTCGATGCCCATGACTTCGCCGGTGGAACGCATTTCCGGGCCGAGCAGGGAATCCACCACCTTGCCTTCCGGGGTGCGGAAGCGGCTGAAGGGCAGCACTGCTTCCTTGACCGAGACCGGCGCGTCGAGCGGCAGGGAGGAACCGTCCCCGGTTTCCGGCAGCATCTTGTAGGCGGTGCGGAGCTGGTTGATGGTGACGCCGGTGCCGATCAGGGCCGCGGCCTTGGCCATCTGCACGCCGGTTGCCTTGGAGACGAACGGCACGGTACGGGAGGCCCGCGGGTTCGCTTCCAGGACATAGAGCACGTCCGAGGCCAGCGCGAACTGGATGTTGATCAGGCCGCGGACGCCCACGCCTTCGGCGATGGCGCGGGTGGCGGTGCGGACCCGCTCGAGCACGTTGTTGCCGAGGGTGATCGGGGGCAGCACGCACGCGGAGTCACCGGAGTGGATCCCGGCCTCCTCGATGTGCTCCATGATGCCGCCGAGGTACATGTCGGTGCCGTCGAAGAGGGCGTCGACATCGATTTCGACGGCGTCCTCCAGGAACCGGTCGATCAGGACCGGGTGGTCCGGGGTGATTTCGGTGGCGTTGGCGATGTACCGGGAGAGGTTCGGCTCGTCGTAGACAATTTCCATGCCGCGGCCGCCCAGGACGTAGGACGGGCGGACCAGGACCGGGTAACCGATTTCGTCCGCGATCTTCTTGGCGTCCTCGAAGGACACGGCGGTGCCGTTCTTCGGGGCGATCAGGCCGGCGTTGTCCAGGACGCGGGAGAATTCGCCGCGGTGCTCGGCGAGATCGATCGCTTCCGGGGACGTGCCCAGGATGGGGACGCCGGCGTCGGCCAGCTGCTGCGCCAGCTTCAGCGGGGTCTGGCCGCCCAGCTGGACGAACACACCCATGACTCCGCCGGTGCGCTCTTCGGCGGCGATGACCTCCAGCACGTCTTCGAGCGTCAGCGGCTCGAAGTACAGGCGGGTGGAGACGTCATAGTCCGTGGAGACGGTCTCGGGGTTGCAGTTGACCATCACGGTTTCGTACCCGGCCTTGCGCAGCGCCATGGAGGCGTGAACGCAGGAGTAGTCGAATTCGATTCCCTGGCCGATCCGGTTGGGCCCGGAGCCCAGGATCAGGATGGACGGCTTGGCGTGCAGCGCAATCTCGTCCTCCTCGTCGTAGGACGAGTAGTGGTAAGGGGTGTACGCGGCGAATTCGGCGGCGCAAGTGTCCACGGTCTTGTAGACGGGGCGGATGCCGAGGGCCTGGCGGACCCCGCGGACCACGGCTTCGGAGTTGTGCGTCAGGGCACCGATCTGCTGGTCCGAGAAGCCGTGGCGCTTGGCGCGCTGGAGCATCTCCACCGTCAGGGAGCCGGCCTTGCGGATCTCGTGGGAGATTTCGTTGAGCAGCTGGAGCTGGTCGAGGTACCAGGGGTCGATCTTGGTGGCTTCGAAGAGCTGTTCCACGGTGGCGCCGCCGAGCAGGGCACGCTGGACCTGGTGCAGGCGTTCGGTGGTGGGCCGTTTGGCCTTTTCGATCAGCTCCGGGACTTCCCATTCCGGGACCGGGGTGAAGTCCAGCTGCGAGCCCTTCTGCTCCAGGGAGCGCAGAGCCTTCTGCAGGGCTTCGGTGAAGTTGCGGCCCATGGCCATCGCTTCGCCCACGGACTTCATGGTGGTGGTCAGGGTGTCGTCCGCTGCCGGGAACTTCTCGAAAGCGAAGCGCGGGACCTTCACCACCACATAGTCCAGGGTGGGTTCGAAAGACGCGGGGGTCTTCTGGGTGATGTCGTTCGGGATCTCATCCAGGGTGTAGCCGAGCGAGAGCTTGGTGGCGATCTTGGCAATGGCAAAGCCGGTGGCCTTTGAGGCCAGGGCCGAGGACCGGGAAACGCGCGGGTTCATTTCGATGACCACCACACGGCCGGTGTCCGGCTCCACCGCGAACTGGATGTTGCAGCCGCCGGTGTCCACGCCCACTTCACGGATGACGGCGATGGAGATGTCGCGCAGCCGCTGGTACTCGCGGTCGGTGAGGGTCAGTGCCGGGGCCACCGTGATGGAGTCGCCGGTGTGGACGCCCACCGGATCAAAGTTTTCGATGGAGCAAACAACCACGACGTTGTCGTTCTTGTCCCGCATCATCTCGAGTTCGTACTCCTTCCAGCCCAGGATGCTCTCTTCGAGCAGCACCTCGGACGTGGGGCTGTACTGCAGGCCCTGGCCCACAATGCGGCGGAGGTCTCCCTCGTCGTAGGCCAGGCCGGAGCCGAGGCCGCCCATGGTGAAGGAGGGCCGGACCACCATCGGGTAGCCGAGGTCTTCGGCTGCCTTGAGGGCCTCGTCAATGGTGTGGATGATGTGGCTCCGGGCCGATTCGGCCCCGCAGCGTTCCACCACGCCCTTGAACTTCTCCCGGTCCTCGCCGAGCTCGATCGCCGCGATGTTGGCACCGATGAGCTCTACGTTGTACTTTTCCAGCACACCGTTCTTGTCCAGGGCGATGGCCGTGTTCAGCGCTGTCTGGCCGCCGAGGGTGGGGAGGATGGCATCGGGCCGCTCCTTGGCGATGATCTTCTCCACCACCTCGGGGGTGATGGGCTCGATGTAGGTGGCGTCTGCGAACTCGGGATCCGTCATGATGGTGGCCGGGTTGGAGTTCACCAGGATGACCCGGAGGCCCTCCTCCTTGAGGACCCGCAGTGCCTGGGTGCCGGAGTAGTCGAATTCGGCGGCCTGGCCGATGACGATCGGGCCGGAACCAATGACGAGGACGCTTTTGAGATCTGTACGTTTCGGCATTACTTGTTGTCCTCAGTCTTGTTGTCAGTCTTCTGCGTTGCTGCCGGGTGTGCGGAGTCCACCGGTTCCTTGGAGAGGTTGGCCGTCCGGCCATCCCGGGTGCCTTCCATCAGGTCGATGAAACGGTCGAACAGGTAGGCGGCGTCGTGCGGCCCGGCGGCAGCCTCGGGGTGGTATTGGACCGAGAAGGCGGGGATGTCCAGGCAGGCCAGGCCCTCCACGACGTCGTCGTTCAGGCTGATGTGGCTGACCTCGACGCGGCCGTACCGCTCCTCCGGGGCCTGCGTGGCGCCGTCGAGCGGGGCGTCCACGGCGAAACCGTGGTTCTGGGAGGTGATTTCCACCTTGCCGGTGCGGCGGTCCATCACGGGCTGGTTGATGCCGCGGTGGCCGTAGCGGAGTTTGTACGTACCGAAGCCGAGCGCGCGGCCCAGGATCTGGTTTCCGAAGCAGATGCCGAAGTACGGCAGTTTCTCATCCAGGACCGAGCGCAGGAGCTTGACCTGGGCGTCGGCCGTGGCCGGGTCACCGGGGCCGTTGGACATGAAGAACCCGTCCGGGTTGACGGCCTTGACGTCTTCCAGGGTGGCGGTGGCCGGGAGCACGTGGACCCGGACGCCGCGTTCGGCGAACCGGACCGGGGTCATGGCCTTGATGCCGAGGTCGATGGCGGCGATGCTGAACCGGGCGTCGCCTTCCCAGCCGTGGTCCTTGGGATCCACCACGTACGCCTTGTCCACGCTGACTTCCTCAGCCAGGCGGGCGCCTTCCATCGGCGCGCTGGCCAGGACGGCGGCTACCAGTTCCTTGTCAGAGGCCTTGGCGGCGTCGCCTGAGAAGATTCCGGCGCGCATGGTCTTGTGTTCGCGCAGGTGCCGGGTGATGGCGCGGGTATCCACGCCCTGGATTCCTACGATCCCCTGGTCAACAAGCTCCGCGTCCAGGGAGCGTTCAGAGCGCCAGTTGGAGGGGCGTCGTGCGGCGTCGCGGACAATGTAGCCGGCCACCCAAATGCGGCGGGACTCGGCGTCGTCACTGTTCACGCCGGTGTTGCCGATGTGCGGTGCGGTCTGCACCACGAGCTGGCGGGCGTAGGAGGGATCCGTGATGGTCTCCTGGTAGCCGGTCATGCCCGTGGCGAACACTGCCTCGCCCAGGGCGGTGCCCTGCGCACCGTAGCTGGTGCCGCGGAACATACGGCCGTCTTCCAGGACGAAGACCGCCGGTGCGGGCGCCGTGGGGGAACTCGTTGCTTGGGGTGTCGCTGTTTCAGTCACTGTCTTACTTTCCACTCTGGGGATCCTGGGAATGTTCTTGGGGGGCGGCGATCAATCGCTGAAGAGAGTCATGGAGGACGTCCTTGTCGGCAGCCCTGCGGGTCCGGAAGCCGGTGTCCACGGAGTTGGCCCCGAGGTCCCACGTCATCACCAGGAGACCATCCTTTTCCACAAACTTGCCTGCCATGCCGCTTTCCATCCGGACACCGGTCAGGCGGCCGGCAGGGATGTAGACGGCCGGGGCTCCTGAGCGGTCCAGGAGCAAACCGTGCGGGTACACACTCAGGACGGCGTTGGTCCGGATGCCGAGGCCGTGGACGGCGATCCGGTCGAGCCAGTCACCGGCGGTGGTGGTGGCAACGTACTGGCCTTCCGCCTCGGCGTCCGGCTCACCGGGCTCCGCGGGCACTGCGGGCAAAGGGTCGACGCCGGCCTGCCGCCGGAGGCGGTTCCGCCAGCCGAACCCGATCATGACCAGCACGACGGCGATAATCGCCAGGGTGCTGACCAGCGCGAGGGTCTGGGTGTTCATCAGGCGGCGCCTGCCGCAGCCGCCGCCGATTCGCGGTAGGGGGTGTTGAGCTCGCCGGCCAGCACGGTGGGGTGGCCCTTGTAGAACGTGGCGACCACCTTGCCCGGCAGTTCCAGGCCGGCAAACGGGGAGTTGCGGCCCATGGTGGCCATTTTTTCCGGATCGACGGTCCAGCGGGCGGCGGGGTCCACCAGGATGAGGTTGGCGGGCTCGCCGGCGTCCAAGGGCCGGCCCTGGTCCGCCAGGCGGCCGATCCGGGCGGCGGCGGTGGAGGTCACCCGGGCGAAGTCGGCCCACGTCATCAGGCCCGTCTCGATCATGGTGTGCTGGACCACGGACAGGGCGGTTTCCAGCCCGGTCATGCCCATGGCTGCCTGCGCCCACTCGCATTCCTTGTGCTCGCTGGGGTGCGGGGCGTGGTCGGTGCCCACAACGTCGATGGTGCCGTCAGCCAGTCCGGCGCGCAGGGCCTGCACATCGGCATCCGTGCGCAGCGGCGGGTTGACCTTGTAGACCGGGTTGTAGCTGCGGACCAGATCGTCCGTCAGCAGGAGGTGGTGCGGGGTGACCTCGGCGGTGACGTTGATGCCGCGTTCCTTGGCCCAGCGGATGATCTCCACGGAGCCGGCGGTGGAGACGTGGCAGACGTGCAGTCGGGAGTCCACGTGCTGTGCCAGCAGCACGTCGCGGGCAATGATGCTTTCCTCGGCCACCGCGGGCCAGCCCGTGAGGCCCAGGACCGCGGAGACGGCGCCCTCGTTCATCTGGGCCCCGGCGGTGAGGCGGGGTTCCTGCGCGTGCTGGGCAACCACGCCGTCGAACGCTTTGACGTACTCCAGCGCGCGGCGCATCAGCACGGGATCGTGGACGCAGATGCCGTCGTCGGAGAACATCCGCACCTGGGCGCGGGAATCGGCCATGGCGCCCAGCTCGGCGAGCTGCTCCCCCGCCAGGCCCACGGTGACGGCGCCCACGGGGCGGACGTCCACCCAGCCGGCGGCACGGCCCAGGCTGTGGACCTGCTCCACCACGCCGGCGGTGTCCGCCACCGGATTGCTGTTGGCCATGGCGTGGACGGCCGTGTAGCCGCCCAGGGCTGCGGCGCGGGTGCCGGTCTCGACGGTCTCGGCATCTTCACGGCCGGGTTCGCGCAGGTGGGTGTGCACGTCCACCATGCCGGGCAGCGCCACCAGGCCGGCCGCCTCGATGACGGTGGCGGCCTGGGCGTCACTGTGGCCGGCCGCGCCGGTGCCACGGGCGGTGATAACGCCGTCACGGATAAGCAGGTCCTCGGCGTCGCCGCCCAGGATGGCCGCACCGCGGATCAGGTACGTTCCGTTGTTCTCTGCCATTACTTGCTCTCCTCTGTGGAACGGGGTGTGCGGGCAGGGTCAGTGGCTGTGCCCGCGGTGGCGGCTGGTTCGCGGGTGTCCCCGGAGAGCAGCAAATACAGTGCGGCCATGCGGATCGAGACGCCGTTGCGCACCTGTGCAAGCACGGTGGAACGGGGTGAATCGGCGGCGGCCGCGGAAATTTCCAGGCCCCGGTTCATGGGGCCGGGGTGCATGATGATGGTGTCTTTGAGCCCCAGGGAGTCCAGCGCGCGGAGCCGGTTGTCGTCAAAGCCCCAGCGGCGGGAGTACTCGCGGGTGGACGGGAAGAATGAGGCGTTCATCCGCTCGCCCTGCACCCGCAGCATCATCACCGCGTCCACTCCCTTTTTGAGGGTTTCGTCGATGTCGTAGCTGACCTTGCAGGGCCAGTGCTCGACGCCGATGGGCAGCAGGGTGGGCGGCGCCACGAGGGTGACGTCAGCGCCCAGGGTGCGGAGCAGCCAGACGTTGGAGCGGGCGACGCGGGAATGCAGGACGTCGCCGGCGATGGCGACGCGCATCCCCTTCAGGTCAGCACCGATGGACCCGTTCCCGGAGAGCCTGGACCAGTGACGGCGCATGGTGAAGGCGTCAAGGAGTGCCTGGGTGGGGTGTTCGTGGGTGCCGTCGCCGGCGTTGATGACGGCTGCGTCAATCCAGTCGGTGGCGGCCAGGCGGTGCGGTGCGCCGGAGGCCCAGTGACGGATCACGACGGCGTCAACACCCATGGCTGCCAGCGTCTGGGCCGTGTCCTTGAGGGATTCGCCCTTGGAAACGGACGAGCCCTTGGCGGCGAAGTTGATGACGTCCGCGGACAGCCGTTTGGCGGCCGCTTCGAAGGAGATCCGCGTCCGGGTGGAGTCCTCGAAGAAGAGATTGACCACCGTGCGGCCTCGGAGGACCGGGAGCTTCTTGACTTCGCGGTCTCCCACGGCCGCCATTTCTTCGGCGGTGTCGAGGATGCGGATGGCGTTGGCGAGGCTGAGGTCTTCGGTGGAGAGCAGGTGTTTCACAGACCGCCCTCGATGACCACTTCGTTGACCTTGGCCCCGTCTGCCGCGGTGTCAGTTTCCTCCAGGCGGACCCTGACTTTCTCCGCGGAGGAGGTGGGGAGGTTCTTTCCCACGTGGTCGGCCCGGATAGGGAGCTCGCGGTGGCCGCGGTCGATCAGCACAGCCAGCCTGACAATCCGGGGACGGCCGAGGTCGGTGATGGCGTCGAGGGCGGCGCGGATGGTCCGGCCGGAATACAGGACGTCATCAATGAGCACCACAACCTTGTTGTCGATTCCCGTGCGCGGGAGCTGGGTGGGGTACGGCGGCCTGGTGGGCTGGCGTGAAAGGTCATCGCGGAACATGGTCACATCCAGCTGACCGACGATTTCAGCGGCGTTGACCGTGGGGTCCGCTGCCGCAATCTTGTGTGCCAGGCGAAGCGCCAGCGGGTAACCGCGGCGCGGGATGCCCAACAGGACCAGGTCCTGGGAGCCTTTGTTGGCCTCGAGGATTTCATGGGCGATACGAGTGAGGGCCCGGTCAATGTCCGCCTGGCTGAGAACAACCCTGGCTGGAACCGGTGCGCTTGTGACGGAAGTCAACGCTCGTCTCCCCTTTCCCCGCCTCACGGGACGGAATTAAAAAAGGATCATGTGCGGTTCAAAATTACCACACTGGCGCCGGGCACTAGGCTTTCGTCTATGTCCACCAACCCTTATCATCGGGGTCCCGGCCGGTCCGGCGGACCCGCCGGACCCCAGGACCCCTTCCCCGGCCAGGCGAACCCCAGCTGGATGGGAAGGATCGAGCCGGCGTACTACCGGCCGGCGCCGGGCACCTATGCTGCCCCCCTGCCGGTATTGGGTCCTCCGGAGCCCGGCCGCGGGGGCCCCGGCATGCGGTCCGCGGGCCTGCTGGCCCTGACCGTCGGCGGCGCGGCCCTCGCCTTCCTGAGCCTGCTGTTGGTGGTGCCCTTCCTGGTGGCGAGCACGGGGGTGGGCGGATTCGTTGTGGGCTTTGTCGTCTCGCTGGTTCCGTTGTCGGTGGTCCTGCTGGCGGTCCATGCCATCGACCGGTGGGAACCTGAGCCCAAACGGCTGCTCTTGTTCGCGTTCACCTGGGGAGCCGCCGTGTCCGTTGCCGTCACGCTCCTGATTCAGCCGTTCTTCGCCCTGACCTTTCAGTTCAGTGACGCCGCGGACCTCCAAACCTATATGGCCACTGTCCAGGCGCCGGTGGTGGAAGAGTTTGCCAAGTCTTTGGGCCTGCTGTTGCTGCTCCTCCTCGCCCGGAAACACTTCGATGGCCCGGTGGACGGTGTGGTGTTCGCGTTCACCATTGCCGGCGGTTTTGCGTTCACCGAGAACATCCTTTACTTCGGCCGTGCCATCGCTGAGTCCGCCAGCCCGGCCACCGGCCTGGCCCAGGTCTTTCTGCTCCGTGGCGTCATGTCGCCCTTCGCCCACGCTATATTCACCGGGACCACGGGCCTCATTATGGGATTCGCAGCGCGGCGCTGGCACGCCGGAGCCTCAGTGCTGGCCTTTTTCATCGGCCTGGTCCCGGCGATGCTGCTCCACAACCGGTGGAACAGCATGGGAGCAGGATTCGCGGCCGAGTACCTCTTTGTCCAGGTGCCGATCTTCGTCCTGGCGGTGGTGGGAATCATCCTGCTTCGCGTGGCGGAAAGCCGGCTCACCCGGCAGCGGCTCATGGAGTACGCCGCTGCCGGCTGGTTCAGTCCCGCCGAGGTGGAGCTGCTGGCAACTCCCCGTGGACGGCGCACTGCGCTGCATTGGGCGGCCGGCAGCCACCGCCGCCCGCAGATGAAGGCGTTCCTGCACGCGGCCACCCAACTGGCCTTCATCCGCCAGAGAATCCTCACCGGCCGGGATGTTCAGCTGCACCAGGCCGAGGAGAAGCAGCAGCTGCAGCGGATCCTGTCGCTGCGCGCCGCCGTCGCAGGCTGAACCGGTGGCTGCGGCTACTTTGTGGGGGAACCTACGCGTAATGCGGTCAGAGCCAGCGCTTCGTCGAGCACTGTGCCGAAATTCCGCGCATCGTGGGCGAACCGGCCCAGAAACAGTCCTGCGACCCCGTCGAGCGCGGGCAACAGTCCGGGCTTCGCTGAACCGCCATAGATGATGGGCACCTGCGCCAGGTCGCTGCCTGCCTCGTTCGACCGGGCGGAGAGCAGGGACCGTAGGGCCCGCACGACGGCGGTGACGTGGTCCGGGCCGGCGGGCTCGGCCGCGCCAATGGCCCACACCGGTTCGTAGGCGATCACAAGCCTGGACGCCAGGGACCAGTCGCCGCCAACCGCTCCGGCGATCTGGTCATAGACAACCCCGGCCGCGCGCTCGGCAGCGGTCCCCCCCGGGTCATCGCGGGTGTCCTCGCCAACGCATAAAAGCGGTGTGATGCCGGCATTGTCCGCCGCCCTGACCTTAAGTGCGATCATGGCCGTGTCCTCGCCGAGGTGCGCGCGCCGTTCGGCGTGGCCGATCTCCACCAGGCGTACGCCCAGCTCGGCCAGGAGCGATGGAGACACCTCGCCTGTCCACGGGCCGTCCGCCCAGCCGCAGTTCTGTGCTCCCAGCAGAAGGGGCGACCCTTCCAGAACGCCGGCGGCGGCCGGGAGAACGGGGAAGGAAGGAATCACAAACGGGACTACCCGCCCGGCCGCGAGGGCCGGGCGGGAGTCCACTTCCTGCTGGATGCGGGCCAGCCAGTCAAGGCAGTCACGGTACCCCATGTACATCTTGGTGCTGACGCCGATGTACAGGACGTCCGGGACACCGGACCGGCCACTGCCGCAAGCAGTCATGGTGTCGGTCATTTATCGTCGAGCAGATCGTCCGCCCTATTGCTGAACCGCTTGGTGGCATACATCATGATGGCCGCCACGAACGGAAGCACACCCAGCGCGTAGACGCCCATGGTGCCGGTGTCCGATGCGGTGACCTGGTTCACCGTGGTCCGCAGGATAGGGGCGACGAATCCGCCCAGGTTACCCAGCGAGTTGATCAGGCCGATTCCTGCAGCGGCCGCTGTCCCGGTGAGGAACGCCGTCGGGTAGGACCAGGCGATGGGCCCGATCGAAAGGAAGCTGCAGACGGCGAGGGTGATGAAGATGATGCCCAGCGCAGGAAGGTGGTTGGAGCCCGCCCATGCGGAGCCGAAGATGCACAGCCCGGTGGAGAGGAACAGGCCTGTGCCCCACACCCTGCGGCGCACAATGGTGTTGGCCGCCTTGCCAATGAAGTAGCAGGCAAAGATCCCGAAGAACCAGGGGATGGCCGCCATCAGCCCGACCGCGAGGCCCACTTTCTGCCCGGTCAGCTGGGCCACCTGCTGCGGCAGGTAGAAGGTGACACCATAAACTGCGATCTGGAGGCAGAAGTAGATGACCGTGAAGTACCAGACCTTGCCGTTCTTCATGGCGGCAAGGACACCGCGCGGACCGGACTCTTCCTTGACGGTGTCCTCCAGCGCCATAACGTCCAGGAGCGCCTTCTTCTCGTCCTTGTCCAGGAACTTGGCGTCCTGCGGGCTGTTGATCAGGAAGAAGTACGCGGCGATGCCCGCCACGACTGCGAGGGCACCTTCGACGAAGAACATGACCTGCCAGCCGTGCACGCCGGGGACCTGGTCGCCGATGTTGATGAGCCAGCCGGAGAGCGGTGCGCCCATCATCTGGGAAAAGGGCTGGGCGAGGTAGAAGATGGCAAACATCTTCACCCGGACCTTGTTGGGGAACCAGGCGGCCAGGAACATGATCACGCCCGGGAACAGTCCGGCCTCGGTCACGCCCAGGAGGAACCGCAGGATGATGAAGGAGGTCTCGCCCTGGACGAACGCGAAGCACGCGGACACGATGCCCCACGTGATGGCGATACGGGCCAGCCACACCTTCGCGCCGAATCTGGTCAGCAGCAGGTTGGACGGGATCTCAAACAATGCGTAGCCGATGAAAAAGATGCCGGCGCCAAGCGCGTAAGCGCCGGCTGTGATGCCTTTGTCCATTTCCAGCGCTGCCTCGGCGAAGCCCACGTTCGTGCGGTCCAGGAACGCCACGACGTACAGGATGACGAGCATCGGCATGAGCCGGAAGGATGCTTTGGAAATCGCCGATTTGAGAACCGGTGAATCCAGTAACTCCTTAGTGGCGGACGTTCCGGTGTTGACAGTCATTTAAACTCCTCATTGAGCCAGGGGGGCAGGCAGTTCTGATGGGGTGATGGAGAGGGTTTAGAGCGAGAAAACGATGAGCGCTATGCCCACCAGGCAGGCGATGACGCCCACTGCCAGGTAGATTTTGCGTTCTTTGGTCCAGGAGGCCACGGCGGTCCTTTCCTAGTGCATGTAGAGGCCGCCGTCGACATTCAGCGTCTGGCCGGAGATGTAGCCGGAGTCCTCGCTGATGAGGAAGGCGATGGCTGCTGCGATGTCGCGGGTGGATCCGACGCGGTTGACCACCAGGTCCTTGGTAAGTTCCTCCTTGCGTTCCTGGCTGAGGGTGCCGCCCATGATGTCGGTGTCGATGGGACCCGGGGAGATGGCGTTGACCGTGATGTCGTACTCCCCCAGTTCCCGGGCCGTGGCGCGGGTCAGACCGATAACGCCGGCCTTTGCCACGGAGTACGGGGTCTTGGAGAACGTGCCGCCGCCGCGCTGGGCTGACACGGAGGAGATGTTGACGATGCGCCCGATCCGGTTCTTCACCATGGACTCGGCTACCCGGCGGGTGGCGTAGTGGACGCCGTTGAGGTTGATGCCCAGCACGCGGTCCCATTCGGCAGCGTCCAGTTCCAGGTACGGAACCGGTGAGCTGACGCCGGCGACATTTGCCAGGGCCACGATCTGCGGGAGGTTTGCCTCGAGCTCGTCGATGGCGTTGCGGACGGATGTTTCATCGCCAACGTTGGCGCCGACGCCGTGGGCCTGCACTCCGTACTGCTCGGAAAGCTCCTTGGCCGTTGCTTTGCACAGGGCGTCGTCGAGGTCGATGATGCCGATGTTCCAGCCTTGGGCGGCCAGGTAGTTGACGGTGGCGCGGCCGATGCCGCGTTCGGAAACGGCTCCGGTGACGATGGCGGTGCGTTCTGCGGGGAAGGTATTCATGGCTGCTCCTGGGATTCTGCGTTAGTGGATGGGCGCGGGGCCGAGGTCTTCGATCAGCTTTTGCATGGCCACGTAGGCCTTGTTGCGGTAGGCAATGAGCTCGGGGGTGCGCTCCGCGGGCACGTTGAGGAAGCCGGCGCCCGTCTTGGTGCCCAGCTTCCCGGCCTCCACCAGGTCCGTGAGGATCTTCGGGGTGGCGAACCGCTCAGGGAATTCGGTCTGGAGCGACTTGTAGCAGAAGTTGTAGACGTCCAGTCCCGCCATGTCCGCAATGGCGAACGGGCCGAAGAACGGGAGCCGGAAGCCGAAGGTGGTGCGGACCAGGGTATCCACGTCATCCGCCGTCGCGATTCCCTGCTCCACCAGCTGCGCGGCTTCGTGGAACAGCGCGTACTGCAGGCGGTTGAGCACAAAGCCGGTGACGTCCTTGACCACTGCGGTCTGCTTATTGGCGGCATGGACCAGGTCGCGGACGGCGCCGACGGTCGTCGCGGAGGTGCCGGCGTGAGGGATGATCTCCACGCCCGGAATGAACGGCGACGGGTTGGAGAAGTGAACGCCGAGGAACCGCTCCGGGTTGGTTACGGGTTCGGACAGCTCAGCGATGGAGATGGTGGAGGTGTTGGACCCGATGATGGCGTCCGGCCGGGCTGCGGCGCTGATGCGGGCAAGTGTCTGGTGCTTAATGGCGATGACTTCGGGGACGGCTTCCTCGATGAAGTCCGCGTCGGCAACGGCTTCCTCGATGTCCCGGGCGGCCCAGAGGTTCTGCTTCAGGATTTCGGTGGAACCGGCGGGGAAAAGGCCGTCGGCCACGAACTGGTCCGATTCGGCGAGGAGCCTGTCGTAGTTGCTCTGCGCCACTTCGGCGGACACGTCTGCCAGTGCCACGCGGGCACCGCCGAGTGCCAGGACCTGCGCGATCCCGCCGCCCATGTAACCCGAACCGACGACGGCGATCTTGCGTGCGCTGTTGGCCGCCGCGTTGGGGGTGCTTGCTGTTTCGGTCATGATCAGACTGCTTTCGTGTATTCGGGCTCGTAGGAGCAGATGGCGTCCACCTTGGCGGCGGAGGATGAAGTCGCATCGAAGCGGTAGTCCAGCCATTCACCGACGAGCTTCTTGGCCAGCTCCAGGCCGATTACGCGCTGCCCCATGGTGAGTACCTGCGCGTTGTTGCTGAGAACCGATCGTTCCACGGAGTAGCCGTCGTGGGCGGTGACGGCCCGGATCCCGGGCACCTTGTTGGCTGCGATGGCGACGCCCAGGCCGGTGCCGCAGATCAACAGCGCACGGTCCGCGTGGCCTTCGGCTACCTTGCGGGCCGCGTCAACGGCAACATGCGGGTAGGCGGTTGAGTCGTCCGCGCCCACGCCGATGTCCACGACGGACGCGACCCGGCTGTCCGCTTCGAGCAGCGCCTTCAGCGCTACCTTGTATTCGACGCCGGCCTCATCGTTGCCAATGACGATGCGCCATCCTGCCGGCGTACTGGGGGTGCTGCTCATGCTTCTGCTCCATTTCCGGCCACCGAGGCAGCCAGCCGGGAATCATTCAGTGGGGTGTCGTTCAGTGCTGTGTCGATGTAGGCGGAGACGCGCGCGGCGATCAGGCCGAACGAGACGGCGCCCGGATCGGGGTGGCCCACGCTCTTTTCAGCCAGCGGCCGTGCCCGGCCTTTGAGCGGCCGGAGCGACGCGGTGGCATCCGCCGCTTCGCGGGCGGCAGTGGCTGCCGAGGCGAGGGCTACGGCTACCTGGGCGCCGCCGTCGAACGCGGCAAGGAAGGTGTCCTTGAAGGGCAGCAGCGCATCAACCATGGTCTTGTCCCCCGGTTCTGCCTTGCCGAGCGCGGTGATGGCGTCCACGAAGGCGGTGACGGCGGCAGCGGCATCGGCGCCGCGGTAGGCGTCCTTGTTGCCGAGCGCGAGACCGGCGGCGATCACCGCGGATCCCCAGAGCGCCCCGGAGGTGCCGCCGGCCCGTTCGCTCCAGGCTTCCCCTGCAGCGGTCAGGACGCGTTGCACCGAGAGCCCGGCCGCGGACACGTCCCGGCCTGCCGCTGCGGCGGCGTCAATGCCGCGGCGCATGCCGATGCCGTGGTCACCGTCGCCCGCGATGGCGTCCAGGTTGCCCAGCTCGTCTTCATGTTCGATGACGACGTCCTGGATTTGGGCGAGGACGGCGGCTGCGAGCCGGCCCAGGTCAGCCGCTGCCGGCGTGGTGTCTTCCACCTCGCCCGCCACGGCGTCTTCCGGCCCGGCCAGTTCGCGGCGGGCCCGCGGGGCGAGGTTGCCCTTGCGGAACGCCGGCGTGTCGGCCGGGGCGGCCCAGAGTTCTTCGAGTTCCTCGTCCAGCCAGAGCAGGGTCAGTGAGAGCCCGGACATGTCCAGGCTGGTGACCAGCTCTCCGCATTCGGGTTCCACAACGGTCAGGCCGGCAGCGGAGAGGAGCTTCTCGATTTTGCCGAAAAGCAGGAACAGTTCGTCGTACTTGACGGTGCCCAGGCCGTTGACGATGGCCACGACGCGGTTTCCGGCGTCGTCAGGTTTGTCCGCCAGGAGCTTGGAGACCAGGAGGTCGGCCAGCTCGGAAGCGGTGGGCATTGGGTGCTCGGAAATTCCCGGTTCGCCGTGGATGCCAAGGCCCAGCGACATCTGCCCTTCGGGAACGTGGAACAGCGGCGCGTCGGCTCCCGGAAGGGTGCAGCCATCAAACGCGACGCCCAGGGAGCGGGTGCGGTAGTTGGTCCGGATGGCCAGGCGCTCCACAGCGTCGAGGTCCAGTCCTGCTTCGGCGGCGGCGCCGGCGATCTTGAACACGGTGAGGTCGCCGGCGATGCCGCGGCGCTTTTCGATCTGGTCCAGCGGTGCGCTGGCGATGTCGTCGGTGACCAGGACGGTCCGCGTTTCGATGCCCTCGGCGTTAAGGCGAAGCTGGGCCTGGCCGAAGTGGAGCACATCACCGGCGTAGTTGCCGTAGCTCAGCAGCACGCCGCCGCCGGCGTTGGATGCCTTGGCCACCCGGTAGACCTGGCCGGCCGCCGGGGAAGCGAACATGTTGCCGCAGGCGGAGCCCGCGGCAAGGCCGGGCCCCACCAGGCCCGCGAAGGCCGGGTAGTGGCCGGAACCGCCGCCTACTACCAGGGCCACTTGGCCGGCGGGTACCTCTGTGGAGCGGACCACGCCGCCGTCCACCCGGGCCACATAGCCTCGGTTGGCCGCCACAAAGCCGTCCAGTGCCTCATCCGCGAAATCAGCGGGGTTGTCAAAGATCTGGGTCATGGTTTCCTCATCGAATCCGTTGTGTTGATGCCGTGTCCGTTCGAAGCGGCCCGGACTAGACGCTGGCGAGTGCAGCGGCGGACGGCTGCTGCCGTCCCTGCGCCACCTGGCTCGTGCCGAGCGCGTAACCCTCTGCCTTCGGCAGGACCTGGCGGCGGAGGTAATCCTGGTTGCTTGCGGTGACGCTGAGCCCGTCACCGCCGTAGTGCTCGGTGCAGAGAATGCCCTGGAAGCCAACGGACAGCGCCACTTTGAAGGCCTCGCGGTAATTGATGAGGCCGCTTTCCATGGGGGCAGGCATGGCCACGTAGGAGTCCCGGGCCATGTCCTCATCGCGGATGTAGTTCTTCATGTGCCAGTAGTTGGAGTACGGGAGGGTTTTGGCCACCATCTCGCGCCAGTCCTCGATGGGGCGGTGGACCCGGATGAGGTTGCCGAGATCCGGGTTGAGCCCAACGTTGGACAGCCCGATGTCCTGGACGAGCTGCACGGAGGAGTCAGCGGTGCCCAGGTAGGTGTCCTCGTACATTTCGAGGGAGAGCAGGACGCCCACTTCCGCGGCGTGGCGGCCGAGTTCACGGAGCCGGCTGACGGCGTTGCCCCAGGCTTCCTTGTTCCCGGCCGGGTCCTTGTAGCCTTCGACAGTCCAGAACCAGAGCTGTTTTTGCTGCTCGGCCGTGATGGCCTGGTGCAGGCCGAAGGAGACTACTTCGCAGCCCAGCTCGGCGGCGGCGTCGATGGTGCGGTGGCTGTAGGCCAGGTTGGCTTCCCAGTTGCCTTCCTCGATGACGCTGCGCCGGATGGCGGAGATGACCGGAACGCCGATGCCTACGGCGTCCGCCGTCCGTTTGAACTCGGCCAGCCGCTCCCCGCTGAGGTCCCCGGGCCGGACCCAGCTGTCCGTCAGGTCGGCGTTGGCAAAGCCGGCTTCCTTGACTTCGGTGAGGACCTCGGCCCAAACGGACGCGTCAGCATCGTTGATGTTCACGCCGTTGGCGTCGGTGCCCGGAAACTGCAGCAGGGCTGCGGTGATGGGCCAATTCTCAGCTGTGTAAGCCACGATGTTTTACTCCTTTGGAATCCTCTTTCCTATAGGATCCACTATCAAAAGGAAGTTGTCAACGTCACACTGATGACTTCGTCGGGGCGGCCTCTAGTGTTCCGGGGCGTCCGCCATGGCCCTGGAGCGAACCTTCCGGATGTGCTCTGCCATGGCGGCCGCGGCCTTGTCCGGGTTGCCGGCCGTAAAGGCCTCCAGGACCGCCTGATGCTCGGCGATCGCATATTCGGCGTCCGTGATGCCCACGCCGCTGAAGAGGCGGAAACGCTGCACCTGTCCCCCCAGGGCCGAGTAAGCGGCCTCCAGGAACTGGTTGCGGGTTAGCCGGGCGATTACCTGGTGGAACCGCTCATCCGCTTCGAGGTAGGCCTTGAATTCAGCAAAGGCGGGTCCCCGTGGTGCTGACTTCATGTCCTCAACCGTCTGGGCGAGCTCGGCCAGGCCGTGACGGGTGGTTCGTTCACAGGCCAGGCGGGCATTTACCGGCTCAATCGCCAGGCGGGCCTCCATCAGCTCGGCAAAGTCCTCCCGCGTAAAGACGGGAGCTACCCGGTAACCCTTCAACGCAACCCGGCGGACCATGCCGGTGTGTTCCAGGCGTGCCAGTGCCTCGCGGACGGGGGTGGGGGAAACATCGAGTTCACGGGCGGTCCCGTCAATGCTCACCACGGCGCCTGGCGCCAGGCGCCCGTCCATGAGGGATGCCAACAGCTCGGCATAGACGTGATCGGCGAGCACCTGGCGGCTGACGCTCCGGCTGGTGGGGGCTGACCCGCGCAGGACTGCCGGCCTGGCATCGGCATGGGTTACTTTGGGCGCATTGGGCATGGTCAGATCCTATAGATGCGGAAGGTTGCGGGCCATTGTTGCGGGTACGGCAGAGCCCCGGCAGGCGGACCTGCCGGGGCTCTGCCCCGCGTGGCTTGGGCTCGGCGGGAGGGGTTACAGCGGCTGCGTCAGGCGAGCAGCGAAGGTTTCAGCTGCTGCAGGCGTCCCAGGAGGCCGTTGATGAACGACGGCGACTCATCAGTTGAGAGCGTTTTGGCCAGGGCCACTGCTTCACTGACGGCGACGCCGTCCGGGACGTCGTCGTTGTACAACAGTTCCCACGTGCCGATCCGCAGGATGACGCGGTCCACGGAAGGCATACGCTCCAGTGTCCAGCCCTGGGAATAGGTTTCGAGGAACTCGTCGATGGCGGTCTGCTGCGAGACGACACCTTCGACAATTTCAAGGGTGTACGGGTTGATGATCTGATCAGTCATTTCGCGCCGTGCCCGCAGCACGTCAAAAGCCGAAACTGAGCGCTGCTCAGCCTCGAAAAGCACATCCAGTGCCCGGTTCCGGGCCTTTCCGCGGGCGCTCACTACTCGCTGACCCGGCCGAGGTAGCTGCCGTCGCGAGTGTCAACCTTGACCTTGGTGTTGTTCTCAACGAACAGCGGAACCTGGATTTCGTAACCCGTTTCCAGGGTTGCCGGCTTGGTGCCGGCGGAGGACCGGTCGCCCTGCAGGCCCGGTTCGGTGTAGGTGATCTCCAGGACAACGCTCGGCGGGAGTTCGATGTAGAGCGGGTTGCCTTCGTGGATGGCGATGTTGACCATCTGGTTCTCCAGCATGAAGTTGGTGGCGTCGCCCACCGTTGCACCGGAGACCGTGATCTGGTCGAAGTCGGAAGTGTCCATGAACACGAAGTCGGCACCGTCCTGGTACAGGTACTGGTAGTCGCGGCGGTCAACCGTGGCGGTCTCAATCTTGAGGCCGGCGTTGAACGTCTTGTCCACAACCTTGCCGGACATCACGTTCCGCATCTTGGTCCGTACAAAGGCGCCACCCTTGCCGGGCTTGACGTGCTGAAATTCGATGACGTTCCAGAGCTGGCCTTCGAGCTTCAGGACCGTGCCGTTCTTGATGTCGTTAGTGGTTGCCACTGGTTTCCTTTGGTTTCTTCGTCCGGTGAGTTCTCAGACGTTCTATGCCGGTCAGTCAGGCCGGGAGGCCCGCCAACTCGTGTTTGTCAAAAATCCAAGAACTATTCTACCGGTAATTTCAAGGCAGCCTGCGTCCCGGGACGGCCGCCCCTCTCAGCAGGCAAGGTCCAGGACCTCCCGCGCGCGCTGGAGGGCCACCGTGGACGCGTAGATCTGGGCGGCGTCAGCGGATTGCGCCACGCGCAGGTCCAACGCGCGGGCGAAGGCTTCAACAGCTGCGGAGATGTGGCCGGAGGTGTACTGAACCTTGCCGATGTACTGCAGGACCAGGGCCTCACGCTCGGTTCCCTGGAACTCGGCGAGCAGTTGCTTGAAGAGTTCCAGTGCCCGGTCCGAGCGGTGCGACACGCGCAGCACCTCTGCCTCGAATGCCCGCAGCCGGAACGATTCGGGGTCCTTGAACCGTGCTTCGGCCAGCAGTTCGGCAGCCTCCGCGGCGTGCCCTTCCACGATCAGGACAAAGATGTGGTCTGCCGGGTCGGTGGACGCTGCAAGGGCCGTGCTGCAGGCCTCCGCATTGATGATTTCCGGCATCAGGGTCAGCGGATTGACCCGGATGCCGGGAAAGCCTGCTTCCGGCCAGTCGCTGGTGCCCGCCAGGTCGCCCTGCATCAGGAAGCGATTTCCTGGTAGGCGGCAAACAGCAGCGACGTGTCCGGGACATCCAGGATGCCGGGTTTGGCAATGCCGTCGAGGACCACAAACCGGAGCAGGTCACCGCGCGACTTCTTGTCGCGGCGCATGCCGTCCAGCAGCCCCTGCCAACGGTCCCTCCGGTAGGTGACCGGGAGGCCCAGGTTTTCGAGGATGCTGCGGTGCCGGTCGGCGTCGGCGTCGCTGAGGCGCCCCACGCTGCGGGCGAGTTCGGCTGCGAACATCATGCCAACGGAAACCGCGGCACCGTGTCGCCAGGAGTAGCGCTCCACCAGTTCAATGGCGTGGCCCAGGGTGTGGCCGTAATTGAGGATTTCGCGCAGCCCGGATTCCTTGAGGTCTTCCGAGACCACCTTCGCCTTGACGGCAATGGCACGTTCGATAAGTTCCCGGACGGTATCCGATTCCGGATCGGTGACCGCTGCGGTGTCCTTCTCCACAAGGTCCAGAATGACCGGATCCGCAATGAAGCCGCACTTGATGACTTCCGCCATTCCGGAAATGATCTCGTTGCGGGGCAGGGTTTTGAGTGTGTCCAAATCCACCAGCACCCCTGCCGGCGGGTGGAAGGACCCCACCAGGTTTTTGCCTTCGGCGGTGTTGATCCCGGTCTTTCCGCCCACCGAGGCGTCCACCATGCCGAGGAGGCTGGTCGGCATGTGGATGACCTTTACGCCGCGGAGCCAGGTGGCCGCCACGAAACCGGCGAGGTCCGTCACGGCGCCGCCGCCTACCGCCACGATGGCGTCAGAGCGGGTGAAGTCGTTCTGGCCAAGTACCTGCCAGCAGAACGCCGCGACCTGGATGTGTTTGCCCTCTTCGGCATCAGGGATTTCCGCGGTCAGGGAGGTGAAGCCGGCGGCGGCGAGTTCGTCGCGGACGGTATCGCCCGTGAGGCGCAGCGCCCGGGGGTGGATAACCAGCACCCGGCGGACGCGCTCCCCCAGCAGGGCCGGGAGGTCCCCCAGCAGGCCCCGACCCACGACGACGTCGTAGTTCTGCCCCGCGGATTCGCCGGTGACCTTGATGACTGTCGAATCGACGCTCACTTTTCAACTTCCTGTTTGGCGTTTGCGTATTCACGCAGCGCAACTTCAAGCCGGTGCCCCAGTTCGCTGATCGAACCGTGGCGGACGTCCAGGACCAGATCGGCCAGGCGTTCGTAGACGGGCTTCCTGGTGGCAAAGAGGGTAGCCCAGCGGGCCATGGCGTCACCGGCCAACAGCGGCCGTCCGGAATTCCGGGCGATCCGCGACGCCACAGTCGCCTCATCACATTCGAGGTACACCACGGTGCAGCCGGCGAGGATCTGCTGGGTCCCGGAATCGAGCACGGCGCCGCCGCCCAGCGAGATAACCGAGACGGTGTCAGCGGCGCGCTCCACGGCCGCGGCCACGGTGCGCGCCTCAATTTCACGGAAGGAATGCTCCCCGCGGCCGGCGAAGATCGAGGCGATGCTGCCATGGGCGTCCACGATCTGGACGTCCGTGTCGACGAAGGGAACGCCCAGGCGCTTGGCCAGCTCATGACCGATGGCGGACTTGCCCACGGCCATGGGCCCGATGAGGACGATGGGCCGGTTGCCTGGCACCATCCCTTTGCTCCCGCGGGGCACTAGTGGCCGATCGAGTCCAGGGTGGCCGGAATGCTGTCCAGGTAACCCTTGATGTTGCGTGCGGTTTCCGCGATGGAATCGCCGCCAAACTTTTCCGCGACGGCTTCGGCGAGGACCAGCGCCACCATCGCTTCCGCGACCACGCCGGCGGCCGGCACGGCACAGACGTCCGAGCGCTGGTGGTGGGCCTTGGCCGGCTCCCCGGTGCTGACGTCCACAGTCCGCAGGGCTCGCGGGACGGTGGCGATGGGCTTCATGGCCGCACGGACGCGCAGGACATCGCCGATACTCATGCCGCCCTCGATCCCGCCGGCACGGTTGCTGGTGCGCACAATCCTGCCGTCCGAATCCTTGACAATCTCGTCGTGGGCGGCGGAGCCGCGGCGCGCGGCCGTCAGGAACCCGTCACCGACTTCCACGCCCTTAATGGCCTGGATGCCCATCAGGGCTGCGGCGAGCCGCGAGTCGAGCCGGCGGTCCCAGTGGACGTAGCTTCCCAGGCCCGGCGGGAGCCCGTAGGCGAGGACCTCCACCACGCCGCCCAGGGTTTCGCCTTCCTTGTGCGCGGCGTCGACCTCGGCCACCATGGCGTCGGATGTCTCCCGGTCGAAGCACCGCAGCGGATCTGCGTCCAGCGCGATGACGTCGGCCGGAACAGGCAGCGGGCGCCCCTCGGGAACGGTCACACTGGCGATGGAAACAGTGTGGCTGACCAGTTCGATGCCCAGCTGTTTCAGGAACTGTGCGGCGACGGTGCCCATGGCTACCCGGGTGGCAGTTTCGCGGGCGCTGGCCCGCTCCAGCACCGGACGTGCTTCAGCAAAGCCGTATTTCTGCATGCCGGTGAAATCGGCGTGGCCCGGCCGGGGCCTGGTCAGCGGTGCGTTGCGTGCCAGGTCTGCGAGAACGTCAGGATCCACGGGGTCGGCCGCCATGATCTGTTCCCATTTGGGCCACTCTGTATTGGCCACCTGGATGGCCACCGGTCCGCCCTGCGTCAGGCCGTGGCGGACACCGCCGAGGATGGTAACGACATCCTGCTCGAACTTCATCCGCGCGCCACGGCCGTAACCGAGTCGGCGCCGTGCCAGCGAATCGGCGATCTGTCCGCTGGTGATTTCCACACCGGCGGGGACGCCTTCAATAATTCCCATCAGAGCCGGACCATGGGATTCACCGGCTGTCAACCAACGCAACATAATTTCCATCCTGCCACGTATGGCTGTCAGAACGCCCGTCGGGGAAGGCCGACTGAGTCGCACATCACATCTATGACCGCTGCGTTAACGTCGTCACCGCGGCCGGTAAAGAGCCGCACCTGTTCCACCGCCTGGTACAGGAGCATTTCCAGACCCGGGACCACGGTTCCGCCGCCCGCCTGCCAGACCGCAGCAATCCGGCTTGGCCAGGGGTCATAGGCGACATCGAGCAGCACGCCCGGAGTCCCGCTTCCCAAGGCTGCGATGCTGACCACCAGGTTGTCAGCCGCGCGCGGCGGCAGTGTTGAAATCACGACGTCGGCACGCGCCGTGGGTGCGGCTGCTTCGGTCATCGGCCGCACATCGATGGACACGCCGACACCGGCGGCCGCGGCCAGTGCTTCGGTGGCCCGCGACGGATCACGGACAAATACCTGGGCATGCCCTGTGCCAAGATCCTTCAGTGCGGCAACGGCCGCCGCGGCCGTGCCGCCTCCGCCCAGGACGACGGCGGACGGACTGGGCAGAGCCCCGGCGTAGCGGACCGCGTTGACAATTCCGGCGACGTCAGTGTTGTAACCCACCCGCCGGACGGACCCGCCGGATTCCTCGAAGGCCACGGTGTTCACCACGCCCAGTGTGCGGGCCACCCCGCGGACTTCGTCCACTTCCGCGACCATCCCGGTCTTCAACGGCATGGTGACCGAGAGCCCGCGCCAGCCGTCCTGCTGCCTGACCTGCTCCATAAAAGCGGGTAGCGCCTGCTCCGTCAGATCCACTGCCGTGTACGCGATGTCAAGCCCCAGCCTGCCGTAGGCCGCCAGGTGCAGGGCCGGTGATTTGGAGTGGCTGATCGGGTGGCCCAGCACGGCCGCCCGATGGCTCACGCGCAGCGGCCGGTGTTGGCCCGGCACCAGCTGTTGTACTGCTCCACGTAGCCGTTGTGCTCTGCCAGCGTCTTGGAGAACTTGGTTTCCTTGGTGTCCAGGTTGATGGTCACCCAGTACAGGTAATCGTTGGTCTTGGGCTTCGCCGCGGCATCAATGGCGGTCTTGCCGGGTGACCCGATGGGACCGGGGGGCAGGCCGGGGTTGGCGTAGGTGTTATAGGGGTTGGACTTGTCCTGGCGCTCTGCATCCGTGAAGTTGAAGCTCTTGGTGCCCAGCCCGTACGTTACGGCCGAGTCCACCTGAAGGAAGCCGCCCGTCTGGTCATTGGGCTTGAGTCGGTTGTAGATGGCACCGGCAACGTCGCCGTACTCCGCCTGACCGCCCTCGGCCTGGACAATACTGGCAACAATGATGGCCTCGTACTGCTTCGCCGGATCTGAGATCCCCTGGGCCACTAGCTCGTCCGTGGTCGTCTTGACCAGGGCCTGGAGGATGTCTTTCGCCGGGGTCCCGAGCGGGAACCGGTACTCCCCCGGGTGCAGGAAGCCTTCGAGGTTCTTGGCGTTTGCCGGCAGGCCGAACTGCTGCGGGGAGTCGCTGAACTGCTTCAGCTGCTGGACTTTGATACCCGAGCCTTCGGAAATCGCCTGTAGCGATTCGTCAATCCTCAAGCCCGCGCTGAGGGCAAAGTAAATGACCTTGGTCCTGTCATGGCCGAGGAGCACGTTGACGGCGTCGGAGTTCTTCATTTCCGATTTGAAAGTGAAGTCCCCCGGTGACAGCGTCCCACCGGAAGCGGTGAACGCCTGCAGGAAGGTGTCCGCGTTGGCGACGACCTTACCTGACTCCAGTTTGGTGGCCACGGAACGCATGCCTTCGCCCGGCTGGACCGAGACCTTGACCTCGCCGCTGCCGGGGCCGGGGTAATCACTGGCCTTGTCGCTCCCCAGCAGGGGCTTCAGGAACTGCGCGCCCACGGCGATGGCTGCCACAAACACCACGAGCGTCAGGAACAGGGCCAGGAGGCGCCGTCTGCGCCGGACCTTCTTCGAGGGCTTGGTCACCACGGAGCTGGCCGCAGCCCCGGCGAGGAGGCCGGCATTCGGGTGTTCGTCGGGGAGCGCGTCATGCCCGTCCTCAAGGTAGGGGGCATGATGGCCGTCTTCTGCGTATGGCTGACCGTCGTCGTGCTGACCCTCATAGGGCTGGTGGTCGTAGGGGTGGAGTTCCTCGGGGTGGGCGTATCCCGTCGGGTGGCCCTCGTAATGCTCGGCCCCGTAAACCTCGGCATTGTGGGCGTCAACAGCCTGGTGATGGTCAACGTCGACGTCCGGCATGGCGGGCGGGACCTGCGGATGCACCTGGGTGGGTGCATCGTCCTGGATCGAGGGCTGGGCGTCAGGCTGCGCAGGGACGCCCTGACGCTGTGCCTGAGGCCCGGCAGGCTCCACCACGGGTTCGGCCGCGCCAAGGGGCTCGCGGTCAGGTTCCGGTGGTGCAGCCGCCGGTGCAATGGCCCCGGGCGCCGCGACGTCCGCAGCTTCAGGCTCCCGCCCCGGGGCGGAGGGGTCCTGGCCGGTTTCGTACGCCTGTTCCGGAACCGCATTGGCGTCCCGCGTGTGTTTCTCCAATGCGCGCAGCTCTTTCCGGGTCAGCGGCCTGGCGCCATCTTGATTGATGGCGCCTGAGGCGTCGTCGTTATTGGACGGGCTCACTGTAGCCTTCCGTGTTCTGAAATCGAGTCTTGCCTTCGGACGCCGCAGTGCCGGCCTGAGCTGGTCCGCCTGTTCCTGAAGGCTGCGGACCGGTCGGCGCGCTGACGCGGCTCCCAACGTCCGTTCCCCTGGCTTTTTGCATGTCGATGGCGTGCTGGAGAATGCCTGCCGCCGCAACCTGATCCACAACTTTACGGTGATTGCGGCTGCTCATGCCAGCTTCGTGCAGGTTCCTGTGAGCCGTCACACTGCTGAGCCGCTCGTCCACGAGGTTCACGGGGACGTCCAGACCCCGGCCGGCCAGCTCGGTCACGAGCAGCCCGGCGTACTCGGCAGCCATTCGGGCGGAGGCGTACTCCTCCCCCTTCATGGTGCGCGGAAGCCCCACCATGATCTGGACGGCGCCGAGTTCCTGCGCCAGTGAAGCGATCACCCGCACGTCGGAGTTTTTCTTCGCGTTCCGGTCAAGGGTCTTATACGGCGTGGCCAGGATGGCATCCCGGTCGCAGATGGCCACCCCCACCCGGACGGTGCCAACGTCTACCCCCAGTTTGATGCCCTGGGGGTAGTCGCCGGCTGCAACAGGTTCAGTCACGGGTGCCTTAGCGCCGGGAAATTGCGTCCACCACGGCCGCAAGGGCCGGGGCAATCTTGGTGGCGTCCGTACCGCCGCCCTGGGCGACGTCGTCCTTGCCGCCGCCGCCGCCGCCGAGGATGCCGGCCGCAACCCGCACCAGGGCTCCGGCTTTCACGCCGGCTTCCCGGGCGGCCTCGTTGGTGGCCACCAGGATCATGGGGCGGCCGTTGCTGACGCCGGCCACGGCCACGGTGGAGGCTTCGGAGCCCAGACGGTTGCGCAGGTCCAGAGCAAGGTTGCGGACATCATCGGCACCACCGATCTGGCCGGCGTCGTGCGCGATGACCTTGATGCCGGCGGCATCCCGGGCGGTGCCCACGAGGTTGGCGGCCGCCGCGGTGAGCTGTTCCTTGCGGAGCCGGTCCAGTTCTTTTTCCGTGGCTTTGAGCTTGTTCAGGGTGCTGGCAATCCTGTCGGCGAGCTGGCCGGAGGGGACTTTGAGCATCTCGGTGAGCTCCGTGACCAGGGCACGCTCGGCCGCGAGGTGGCGGAAGGCGTCCATGCCCACGAAGGCTTCGACGCGGCGGTTTCCTGAGCCGACTGACTGTTCGCCCAGCAGCGACAGGCTGCCGATCAAGGACGTGTTGGAAACGTGCGTGCCGCCGCACAGTTCACGGGACCACGCGCCGTCGATCTCCACAACGCGCACTTCGCTGCCGTAGTTTTCCCCGAACAGCGCCATGGCACCGAGTGCTTTGGCTTCAGCCAGGGCCATCACCTTGGTGTCCACCCGGAAGTTGTTACGGATGGCAAGGTTGGAAACCTCTTCGATTTCCGAGCGGGTGGCGGTGCTGAGGCCTTCGCCCCAGGCAAAGTCAAAGCGCAGGTAGCCGGCCTTGTTGAAGGACCCCCGCTGGGTGGCCTGGGGGCCCAGGATCTGGTGCAGGGCGGCATGCACAATGTGCGTGCCGGTGTGGGCCTGCTCGGCGGCATGGCGGCGTTCACGGTCGACGGCGGCGCGCACCAGCGCATCGGAGGAAATCTCGCCCTCACGCACGATGGCCTTGTGCACGCTCAGGCCCTTGACCGGGCGCTGCACGTCGAGCACCTCGACAACGAAGCCGTCGCCGGTGATGAGGCCGGTGTCGGCGGACTGGCCGCCGGCTTCGGCGTAGAAGGGCGTCTCGTTGAGGACAAGTTCAATCTCGTCACCGGTCGCGGCGTGGGCTACACGCTGGCCGCCGCTGAGGAGTCCCCGGACGCGGGATTCGCCGTCGAGTTCGTCGTAGCCGGTAAAGACAGTTTCGCCTTCGCCCAGCATCTCCTGGTAGGCGCTGAGATCGGCGTGGCCGCCCTTCTTGCCCTTGGCATCGGCCTGGGCGCGCTGGCGCTGTTCGAGCATGAGGGCGCGGAAACCGGCCTCGTCCACCTTGAGCCCGGCTTCCTCTGCCATCTCCAGGGTGAGGTCGATCGGGAAGCCGTACGTGTCGTGCAGCGCGAAGGCATCGGCCCCGGACAGCGGTGCGCCGGCGGCTTTGGATACCGTCACGGCATCCTCAAGACGGGCGGTACCCGAAGCGATGGTGCGCAGGAAGGCCCGCTCTTCGGCGTAGGCGATCCGGCTGATGCGGTCGAAGTCCGTCTCCACAATCGGGTAGACGCCCTTCATGGCATCGCGTGAGGCGGGCAGCAGGTCCGGGAGGCAGGCCTTTTCGACGCCGAGCAGGCGCATCGAGCGCACTGCACGCCTGATGAGGCGGCGCAGGACGTAGCCGCGGCCTTCGTTCGAGGGCGTCACGCCGTCGGCGATCAGCATCAGGGCGGAGCGGATATGGTCGGCCACCACCCGCATGCGGACATCGTCGGTGTGGTGCGGGTCGTCAGCGGATTCGGCGGAGGTGTACTCCCGGCCGGACAGCTCGGCTGCCTTGTCGATCACGGGCCGGACCTGGTCCGTCTCGTACATGTTCTCGACGCCCTGCAGGATCATGGCAAGGCGTTCCATGCCCAGGCCGGTGTCGATGTTCTTCTTGGGCAGTTCACCGACGATGTCGAAGTCGTCCTTGGAACGGACGTTGTCGATCTGGTACTGCATAAAGACGAGGTTCCAGATTTCGACGTAGCGGTTCTCGTCAGCGAGCGGGCCGCCTTCGGCGCCGTACGCGGGGCCGCGGTCGTAGTAAATCTCCGAGCAGGGGCCGGCGGGGCCGGGCTGGCCGGTGTGCCAGTAGTTGTCAGCCTTGCCCATCCGCTGGATCCGTTCGGCGGGGACGCCGGTGTTCTTCAGCCACAGGTCCCGGGCTTCGTCGTCCTCCTGGTAGACGGTCACCCACAGGAGTTCCGGCGGCAGGCCGTACCCGCCGTCGTCAACGCTCGTGGTGAGCAGTTCCCAGGCGAACCTGATGGCGTCTTCCTTGAAGTAATCGCCGAACGAGAAGTTGCCGCACATCTGGAAGAAGGTGCCGTGCCGGGCAGTTTTGCCCACTTCTTCAATGTCGCCGGTGCGGATGCACTTCTGGATGCTGGTGGCCCGGGAGAACGGGGCCTCTTCACGGGCGGTCAGGTAAGGGATGAACGGGACCATCCCGGCCACGGTGAACAGCAGGGAGGGGTCGCTGGAGACCAGGGAGGCGGACGGCACCGCGGTGTGCCCCTTGCTGACAAAAAAGTCGATCCAGCGCTTAGTGATCTCCTGCGACTTCATGAGCTGATTACATACCCTTCTTGGGTCACGCGTTTGGGGGGCGTGACGGTTTGATACCGGCAGCAGTCCGGGCAAGCCGCAACCGCTGGGTTAATTCTCTCGCGTTTTCCCGGCTGGTTAGTGCCGGGCCGGAACCTGCGGTGAAACGGCCGGGGATTCAACGCCGAGTGCGGTGCGAAGGTCCGCTTCCCGCTCGCGCATTCCGGAGCGGACAGCGTCGGCAAAGTCATACAGGCCGTCGGCGAGCCGGCCCACGGCACGGTTCAGGCCCTCAGGCCCCAGGTTTGATTGGGCTTCAGTGAATTTTCGGAAGGCGATGACGCCGATCGCGACGCCGATTCCCATCCAGACAAATCGTTTCATGTTCTGTTCTTCCGGTGGCTAGCGGCTGCGGCGGCCGGCCGCGGGCTTCTTGCGGTTGGCAAGGGCGGTGCGGACTCCGTAGCTGAAGGCTGCCACCTTGATCAGTGGTGAGCCCACTGTTGCGGCAACGAGGGAGGACAGCGCGGAGAGGTTCGCGGAAGCGTCCGAAACGTTGGAGGCGATGCCGTCCACTTTCTTCAGCTGCTGGTTGGTCGTGGTCACCGTGGCGGTGACTTCGTCCATCAGGGGCGTGGCGCCGTCGCTGATGGATCGGATGGACGTCCGGATTTCCTCCAGGACGCTGCCCAGCTTCAGGATGGGTACCGCGAGCAGCAGTACCAGGAGCGCAAACACTCCGGCTGCGATCAGGCCGGCAATATCGCCACCAGACATAGACGTTCATCTCCTTGAAACTGACGTGGATCTCTTCCCATCGCGCACGCTGTCTTCATGCGTTCCGCAGATGTCCCCCAAGTACCTTACATACAAAGAAGCCCGTGGCGCTTGCCACGGGCTTCTTTGGATACGCTGCTGGGATTTAGCGTGCGTAGAATTCGACGACGAGCTGCTCTTCGCAGGTTACGGGAACCTCGGAGCGCTTCGGGCGGCGAACCAGGCGTGCCTGCAGGGCGTCAAGCTTGACGTCCAGGTAGGCCGGGACCTGGGGCAGGACGTCGCGGTGCGCGCCGGCCGCTGCAACCTGAAGCGGAACCATGGTTTCGCTGCGGCTGTGAACGTGGACCAGCTGGCCCTCGCCAACGCGGAAGGACGGGCGGTCAACGCGGATGCCGTCAACCATGATGTGGCGGTGCACAACGAGCTGGCGGGCCTGGGCGATGGTGCGGGCGAAGCCTGCACGCAGCACGAGGGCGTCGAGACGCATTTCGAGCAGTTCGATCAGGTTTTCACCGGTCAGGCCCTTGGTGCGGCGTGCTTCTTCGAAGGCACGGGTCATCTGGGCTTCACGGATGCCGTACTGGGCGCGCAGACGCTGCTTTTCGCGCAGACGTACGGCGTAGTCGGAGTCCTGCTTCTTGCGGGCACGGCCATGCTCACCGGGGCCGTACGGGCGGCGCTCCATGTACTTGGCGGCCTTGGGGGTCAGAGCGATGCCGAGTGCACGGGAGAGGCGTGCTGTACGGCGAGCACGAGTGTTGTTAGCCACTTGTGTCCTTCCAATATCTGCGGTGTGTCAGTGTTACTGGCCTCCACGATGGAGAGCATCGGCCAACCGCTGCCTTTTGCTACTGGGCACAGTGCTACCCCGACAGAAATCAGTAAATACTGGAAAATGTTGGGGATTGCGTCCGTGCCTTGCCAGACAACGAACCATCTTAGCAGGATTCCCCTGCATTCCCGTACCCGGCCGGCACGGGCCGGCACGGGCCTGCCCGGTCCTGCCGGCTCAGCCGCCGCGGATAATCTTCCGCAGCCGCTCCAGGCGAACGGAAATATCCCGCTCCGCGCCGTTGCCGGTGGGTTCGTAGTAGTCCCGGCCCACCAGATCGTCCGGCGGGTACTGCTGGGTGGCCACAGCATGCGGCGCATCGTGGGCGTATTTGTAGCCCTTGCCGTGCCCGAGCTGCTTTGAACCCGGGTAGTGCGCGTCGCGCAGGTGTGCCGGGATGCCGTTGCCCAGGCCTGCCCGGACGTCTGCGATGGCCTTGTTGATGCCCAGGTAGGCGGCGTTGGACTTCGGCGCGGTGGCCAGATGCACCACCGCTTCGGCCAGGACAATCCGGCCTTCGGGCATACCGATGAGCTGCACCGCCTGGGCTGCGGCTACGGCGGTCTGCAACGCCGTCGGGTCTGCCATGCCCACGTCCTCAGCGGCGGAAATCACAATGCGCCTGGCAATGAACCGGGGGTCCTCCCCCGCCTCGAGCATCCTGGCGAGGTAGTGCAGGGCGGCATCCACGTCGGAGCCGCGGACGGACTTGATGAAGGCGCTGGCCACGTCGTAGTGCTGGTCTCCCGCCCGGTCATAGCGCACGGCGGCCACATCCAGGGCTCGTTCGGTGTGCTTGAGTTCGATGGATACGGGAGCGTCATCGCCGGCGTCGTCCGCATCACCGAATGCAACGCCGGAGGCTGCTTCCAAGGCAGTCAGGGCACGCCGGGCGTCGCCGCCGGACAGCCTGACGAGGTGGCCCAGCGCCTCCGCACTGAGCTCGACCTTCCCGTTCAGGCCCCGTTCGTCCGCGACAGCGCGTTGCAACAGCCCTTCGATGTCGGCGTCCGTCAATGGCTTCAGCGTCAGCAGCAGGGACCGGGACAGCAGCGGCGAGACCACCGAAAAGGAGGGGTTCTCCGTGGTGGCTGCCACCAGGACAACCCAGCGGTTCTCCACGCCGGGCAGGAGGGCATCCTGCTGGGCCTTGTTGAAGCGGTGGATCTCGTCAAGGAACAGGACCGTGGTGGTCTTATACAGGTCGCGCGCTGTCAGGGCCTCATCCATCACCCGCCGCACGTCCTTGACGCCGGCGGTGATCGCGGAGAGTTCCACGAATTTCCGGCCTTTGCCCTTGGCGATCACGTGGGCCAGCGTGGTTTTTCCTGTGCCCGGGGGTCCCCACAGGATCAGGGAGCTGGGCCCGGCGGGTCCTACGGCGTCAGTGCCGGCTGCGAGTTGCCGCAGCGGCGAGCCCTGGCCAAGGAGGTGCTGCTGACCAACCACGTCGTCAAGGGTGCGGGGCCGCATCCTGACAGCCAAGGGACTGCGCTGCGCCGCGCTCCGGCTCGCCCCGGGGCGGCCCGAGGACGAGGGCTCGCTACTGTCGTCGTCGTCGTCATTGCCGGGCCCCGGGCCGAAGAGATCATCCACATAGATAGGCTACTCATAGTTCAGCATCTCTTATCCGCACGCTCGCAAAGGGACCACCATGACTGCACCCGGCCCAGATGGCGTCAGCCAGGCGGGATCGGCCCGCGCCGGTTCAGGCCGTGCGGGTTCAGGCCGCGCGGCTTCGGTCAGGACGGCCTTTGTGCCGGCGGCCCGCCTCCTCGGGTGGACCGAGCGCTTTGGCGCCGCTCACGGCGGCTTCCGGATCAGGGATGACGACGACGGCGTGCGGCTTCTGGCGGCCGATGGCACCACAGCGCTGGTCCAGGCCCCCTGGCCTCCGGACGGACGACCCGGACGCGGCAGCGGACCCTTGGAGCGACTGGCCTCCATGGCCGGTCAGCCGCGGACGGCAGGACTGGTTCTGGTGCGGCGCGGAGGCTATGCGGTGGCGGTGGCGCGGGAGGGCGGCGTGGCGGCGTCCAAAACCGGATCCCGGTACGTGCAGGGCCGCCGCGCGAACCAGGCCGATGAGCTGGTGGAGAAGGTGGCGGTCCAGGCGGCGGCAATTTTCGGTGGCCACGCGATAGGGTACCTTGCCCCAGGCGGTGACCGGACCCTCGCCAACCTGGTGCTCGCGCACGCGGCGATGAAGCCCTATGCCGCGCTCCCCCGGCTGGCCTTCCTGGACGTGGCGGATCCCAACGGTTCAGTCCTGAGAAAGGCCGCTGCCGATATCTGCTCAGTGCGGATTCAGGTCACCGACGCCGCCGGTCAGGCAGTGTCCAGGTCCTAGGTCCAGGTCCTAGGTCCAGGTCCTAGGTCAGGGTCCAGGAGCGCTTCGACAGCCCGTACCAGAAGCCGTCGATTGCAGTCCGCGCCTTCAGTTCTCCGGAGCCGTAGGCTGCGCCGAGGGCAACGTACAGCGGAGCCCAGTGCTCGCTGCGCGGGTGCGCCTGGCGCGCGGCCGGAGCCTTGTTCAGAAAGTCCAGGATCGCATCCACATCACCGCGGGCCATGGCCTCCTCGGCCCAGTGGTCAAACTCGCTCGAGGCTGCCGGCGGAGCGCTGTCCGGGCCGCCGGCGGGGTTGAACCAGCGCAGGTTGTGCGTGGTGAAGCCGGACCCGACAATGAGGGTGCCGCGTTCGCGCAGCGGCGCCAACGACATTCCCAGGTTGAACAGGCCCTGCGGATCAAGTGTGGGCATGGACATCTGGACCACCGGGACATCTGCCTCGGGGAACAACTCCTTGAGCGGCACGTACGCACCGTGGTCCAGCCCCCGGCTCTCGTCGCGCTCAACGTGGTGGCCGTGACCGGCCACCAGCCGCTCCACCTCCGCCGCGAGCTCAGGCGCCTGCGGGGCGCGGTACTGGACCTCGTAGTACTTTTGGGCGAATCCGCCGAAGTCATAAACCAGTCCGGGATCCCGCTGCGTCGCGCTGAGCGTCACGGGCGCATTTTCCCAGTGCGCGGAGATCATCAGGACGTCCTTGGGCTTACTGAACGTGCCGGACCAATCGTGCAACTGCCGGGTCCAGGTGGCGTCGTCGGCAAGCGGCGGCGCGCCGTGGCTGAGGAAGAGAACCGGGGGCTGGCCAAGTGTTTGTGTCATGGCTTCATACTAACCGGTTTTCATTGAAGCTTCAAGTATGGGTGCTGGACGGAAGGACGGCGGCTGGAGCTCAGCAGCCGGTCAGATGCCGTTTCGGCCGGTCCTGCCGGTAGTGGTAGCGGGCCGCTTCGCTGAATCCTGCGGCGGCGTAGAGCTGCCGGGCCGGCTGGTTCGCGGCAGTGACCAGAAGCCAGTACCCTGTCAGCCGGCGTGCAGCGCCTTCACCCAAGAGGGCCAGCAGGACCTGACGGGCGTAGCCCCGCCGCCGGGCATCCGGGCGGGTGGCCATGCCGTACAGCCCTCCCCGGGCCACTGCCTCGCCGCCGGTGCCGGCTCCCCCGCCGCCCGGGTGAGCAGGCGGAAGGGCGAGGCGGCCGACGGCGGCGGGCCGGCCGTCGTCGGATCTGACCAGCGCGTACACCGACGGGCAGCCGGTCAGTATCGTGCGTGCGGTGGCGAGCTCCGCAGCACCGCCCCTGCCGTCCACCTGCCACCACAGGTCCAGCCACTCCGAAGACGGCGCGGCGGAGAGTTCGACGCCGGGTTCTGGCTTGAGCGGTCCGGGCTTAAGCGGTTCCGGTGCAGACGGATCGGGCACCGCGCTGCCTGCCGCCCCTTGCCCAGTCCCGGCTGCCAGCGTCATGACAAGTGTTTCGGACTGCCGGGTGAAGCCTTCCGCATCCAGGAGCGCATGCAGTCCTGCGGAGCGGGGGTCGTCGAAAAGCTGGAAGATCAGCGGCAGCCGCCGGTCCCGGTACCATTGCCGGGCCAGCCGCAACGCCGCAAGCTGAGCGTGCTGATCATCTCCGGGGACACGCGGCCACACTGAGTTGGCCCGCTGCGTCACGCCGGAGGCTGCCCGCAGTACCCAGCCGTCGGCGTCCCCGCGGTCAGGAGCCGGCCAGGCGGCATCCATCAACAGCTCGAGGTCCTGCAGTGCAGGAGCTCCCATGGCGAACCACCCTTCCACAGCGAAAGGCTCCCCGGAATGAACTGGACCAGTTCATTCCGGGGAGCCTCTCCGACATTTACTCGCCCTTTTTGGGCTCTTCCGCCTTGGCCTGCGGCTTGAAGTCCACACCGGCTTCCTTACGCTGCTGCGCTGTGATGGGCGCCGGAGCCTGGGTGAGCGGATCGTAGCCGTTGCCGGTCTTCGGGAAAGCGATGACGTCGCGGATGGACTCCACGCCTGCCAGGAGCGCAACCACCCGGTCCCAGCCAAAAGCGATGCCGCCGTGCGGAGGGGCGCCGAACTTGAAGCCTTCGAGCAGGAAGCCGAACTTGGTCTGGGCGTCCTCGCGGTCCAGGCCCATCAATTCGAAGACGCGTTCCTGGACATCGCGCTCGTGGATACGGATGGAGCCGCCGCCGATTTCGTTGCCGTTGCAGACGATGTCGTAGGCGTAGGACAGGGCAGATTCCGGATCCTTGTCGAACGTGTCCAGGAATTCCGGCTTCGGCGAGGTGAAGGCGTGGTGGACTGCGGTCCACTTGCCCGCGCCAACCGCCACGTCACCGGATGCCACCGCTGCGGCGGCCGGCTCGAACATCGGCGCGTCCACAACCCAGCAGAAGGCCCAGTCCGCGGGGTTGATCAGGCCGGTGCGGTGGCCGATCTCAACACGGGCAGCGCCGAGGAGGGCGCGGGCCGCGGACTTCTCACCGGCGGCAAAGAAGATGCAGTCGCCGGGCTTGGCACCAACAGCGTCCGCAAGGCCGGCCCGCTCGGTGTCGGTCAGGTTTTTGGCGACGGGCCCTGCCAGTTCGCCGTCTTCCTTGAAGAGGACGTAGGCCAGGCCCTTGTGGCCGCGCTGCTTGGCAAACTCCTGCCACCCGTCAAGGGTGCGGCGCGGCTGGGAGGCGCCACCGGGCATCACCACGGCACCAACGTAGGGGGCCTTGAAGACGCCGAAGTTGGTGTCCTTGAAGAACTCGGTGAGTTCGGTGAGTTCCACGCCAAAACGAAGATCGGGCTTGTCCGAACCGTACCGTGCCATCGCGTCCGCATAGGTGATGCGCTGGATGGGGGTGGGGATCTCGACGTCGATCAGTTTCCACAGTGCCTTGACGATGTTTTCGCCGATGGCAATGATGTCGTCCTGGTCCACGAAGCTGGCTTCGATGTCCAGCTGGGTGAATTCCGGCTGGCGGTCGGCGCGGAAGTCCTCATCGCGGTAGCAGCGCGCGATCTGGTAGTACTTCTCGAAGCCGCCCACCTGCAGCAGCTGCTTGAAAAGCTGCGGGGACTGCGGCAGGGCGTACCAGGAACCCGGGGCCAGGCGCGCGGGGACCACGAAGTCACGGGCGCCTTCCGGCGTCGAACGCGTCAGCGTGGGAGTCTCGATTTCGACGAAGCCGTCCTGGTGGAGCAGCTCGCGGGCAACCCGGTTGGCCTCGGAGCGAAGGCGAAGGTTGCGGGCGGGGCCAGGGCGGCGCAGGTCAAGGTAGCGGTGCTTCAGGCGTGCTTCCTCGCCCACTTCGACGTGCTCGTCGATCTGGAACGGCAGCGGGTCCGAGGTGTTGAGGATGACCACCTTGTCCGCCATGACCTCGATCGATCCGGTGGCGAGGGCCGGGTTCTCGTTGCCCTCGGGACGCTGGGAAACGGTGCCCGTGACCTGCAGGACGTATTCGTTGCGCAGGCCGTGGAAGACCTCTTCTTCACGGACCACAACCTGGGCTACGCCGGACGCATCGCGCAAGTCCACGAATGCGACCCCACCGTGATCGCGGCGGCGGCCAACCCAGCCAGCCAGGGTTACGGTTTGTCCAATGTGCTCGGAGCGAAGGGATCCGAGGTCATGTGTGCGCAGCACAGCACGCCTTTCTGAAGGAGACAGCAGGAAAACTAAGACTTAAAGATGCATAGGATCGTTCCGGGAACAATCCCGTTTGAGTTTACCCGCTGGAAAGGCGCCGCTCCCCCATGAACCCCCACCGGCAGCTCCAGAGAAGGCTCGGCGTGTTCGACGCCACCTCCATCGGACTCGGCTCCATGCTTGGTGCCGGCGTCTTTGTGGTCTTCTCCCCGGCTGCAGGCCTGGCCGGTCAGTTCCTGGTTCTTGCTGTCCTGCTCGCTGCTGCAGTGGCCTACTGCAATGCGGTAGCGTCCGCCGAACTGGCGGCCCGGTATCCGGCCAGCGGCGGCACCTATGTCTACGGCCGGCAGCGGCTGGGCGAATGGCCGGGCTTCTTGGCGGGGTGGGGCTTTGTCAGCGGAAAATCCGCGTCCTGTGCTGCCATGGCACTGACGTTCGGCCACTATGTGGCGCCGGATTACGCCGTGCCCGTTGCCGTAGCCGCCGTGGTTTCCCTGACTGCTGTGAACCTCTTTGGGATTACCCGCACGGCACTGCTCACCCGGGTCCTGCTGTGCTTTGTCGTGGCCGTTCTCCTCTTTGTGGCCGTAGCGGCTTTCGTCGGCCCGCACCCGACCTGGGCGGGAGCAGCCGACGGCGGCCCGGGTGCAGGCGGGACGGCCGCCGGCGGGTTGGGAGGTGTGCTGCCTGCGGCGGGCCTGATGTTCTTCGCCTTTGCCGGTTACGCCCGGATTGCCACCCTGGGCGAGGAAGTCAAGGATCCGGCCAGGACCATCCCACGCGCAATCCTCGCCGCATTGGGCGCCGCGTTTGTCATCTACCTGGGACTGGCGCTGCTGCTCCAGAACCATCTGCCGGACGGCCGGCTGGCCGCCACCGATGTGCCGCTTCTGGACGCCGTGCTCCACTCGCGGCTCGCCGCGGGCGCACCGCTGGTTCAGGCCGGCGCGGCGGCCGCCAGCCTCGGCGCCCTGTTGGCGCTCATCACCGGCGTGGGCCGGACAACCCTGGCCATGGCACGCGAGCGGGATCTGCCGGCGGCACTGGCGAAGGTGGGCGGACAGCATACTGTGCCGTTCGTGGCGGAACTTGCCGTGGCCGCCGTCGTGATTCTGCTTCTGCTGACCACTGACGTGATGACTGTGGTTGGCTTCTCCAGCTTCGGCGTGCTGATCTACTATGCCGTCACCAACGCCGCCGCCTTCACCCTCGAGAAGCACCCGCCCCACGCACCCAGGTGGCTCAATGTGGCCGGCTTCGGGGGCTGCCTGCTGCTCGCCTTCACGCTGCCGCCGGCGTCCGTCCTGGGGATGGCTGCCGTTCTTGCGGCCGGCGTTGCTGTCCGGTTCCTGGTGGTCCGGCTGCGCCGTTAGCCGGCGCCGGTCAGGCCTGGGCAGGCACCGCCGCGGCCGTGGTGCTCACCTGAACGGTGAGATCTTCCGACGGCGGCGACCAGATTTCGGGAAAGGCAACCACTTGCTCGCCGGAGCGGATGTCCTTGACCTGGTGGTTGCCCTCGTCATCGGTGAACCAGACGAAGGGGATGCCGCGGCGGTCAGCGAACTTGATCTGCTTGCCGAACTTTTCCGCCTTGGCCGCCACTTCCGTGGCGATGCCCCGGCTGCGGAGCTGGGCAGCCACGTCCTGGGCGGCGCCCCAGCTCTCATCGTTCGTGAGCGCCACCAGCACCGCCGTGGGAACGGACCGGGAGGCTTTGGCCAGATCCTGGCTGAGGATGCGGGACACCAGCCGGGTGACGCCGATGGAGAGCCCGACGCCGGGGAACTTGCGGTTGCCCTTGCTCGCCAGGGCATCGTAGCGGCCGCCGGAACAGATGGATCCGAGCTGCTCGTGGCCTACCAGGACCGTCTCCACCACGGTGCCCGTGTAGTAGTCGAGGCCGCGGGCAATGCTGAGATCGGCCACCACCTTGCCCGGTGCGCGCTGCACGGCAGCCTCGATGACCTGCTCCAGTTCGTTCAGGCCTTCCTCCAGCAGGTCATTGGTCACGCCGAGGGCCTGGACCTGGGCAACAAAGGAGGTGTCCTCGGTTCGGATTCCGGCCAGCTGCAACGCGAGCTGCGCCTGTTCGTCCGATGCGCCGAGTTCAGTCTTCAGCAATTCAGCGACCCGGGCAGGACCGATCTTTTCCAGCTTGTCGATGCTGCGGAGCACCCCGGCGGTGTCTTCAAGGCCGATTCCGCGGTAAAAGCCTTCGGCGAGCTTGCGGTTGTTGATGCGCAGGCGGAAGTCCGGGATGGGAAGGGCGCTGAGCGCTTCGGCGATCACCAGGGCGATTTCCACGTCGTACCGGAAGGGCAGCTCGCCGTCGCCCACCACGTCGATGTCCGCCTGGGTGAATTCCCGGGCCCGGCCTTCCTGCGGGCGCTCCCCGCGCCACACTTTCTGGATCTGGTAGCGCCGGAACGGGAACGCCAGGTAGCCGGCGTTTTCGACGACGTAGCGGGCAAACGGCACGGTCAGGTCAAAGTGCAGTGCCAGTGCGTGCGGATCGGATTTTGCCTTGGCGGAATCCGGGTCGGCTTCGTCGTCCTGCAGCCGGCTGAGACCGTAAACCTCTTTATCGATCTCACCTTTGCGCAGCAACTGGCCGACAGTCTCCACGGCCCGGGTCTCGATTGACCCGAAGCCGTGCAACTCAAAAACCCTGCGGAGGGTGTCCAGCACGTGCAGCTCCACCAGCCGCTCCTCGGGAAGCCACTCGGGGAATCCGGACAGGGAGGCGGTGCGTGCCATGGTGGATGTTCTCCTCTTGATGAAAGGCGCCTGGGACTCGCCCGGCATTCCACCCGAAACGGGCCAGGAACGGCGGCTGTCCAGCAACTCATGCATAAACTATGTGCGGCAGTCAGTTTATGCGCCATCCGCCCGCATCTCTAATACGCGGGCAGTGGACGCGGAAGGCTGCCGCCACACCACTGCGCCCGGGCCTTTATAACCGGCGGCAGAACGACTTACAGGAGGACCTTTGGCGGCCAGTTCACGCGGTGCCCGCGAAGCCAAACGGCGTGTCCAGCAGATGGAGGCCAAGCGCGAGCTGCGGCGGGACCAGGAATCGCGGCGCAAACGCGACAATGTCATCGCCGCCGGCGCGGCAGGCGCCGCCGTGGTCCTCGCCGTCGTCCTTCAGTTCACCGTCTTCGCCGGCAACCCGACCGAAGACGAGTTTGCTGCAGCAGAAGCCGGACTGACCCCGCCCTCAGCCTCCCCCACAACGTCCGCACCGCCCACCAACGCGGCCAACATCCCGTCCACGGACACGGCCGCCGGGAAAGTGTTCACCGGCGAGCTGGCGCTGAACCGCGGCAAACTCGGCATCGAACTTGACGGCACCAAGGCACCGCAGGCGGCAGCCGTATTCAAATCGCTCAGCGATGAAGGCTACTTCACCGGCAAGACCTGCCACCGCCTCACCACCGGGGACAACTTCGGCGTCCTGCAGTGCGGCTCGGCCGATGGCAAGGGCGGCGGGAACCCCGACTACACGTGGGGTCCGCTGGAAAATGTCCCGGCTGACAACCTGTACCCGGCCGGCACCATAGCCGTGGCAAGGACGGGCAACAATGCTTACGGCAACGGCACACAGTTCTTTATTGTCTACAAGGACACGGTGATTCCAGCCGATACTGCCGGCGGTTATACGGTGGTGGGCAAGGTGACGTCCGGGCTGGATGTTGTGTCCGGCATCGCAGCGGCGGGGATCACTCCCGGCAGCAGCAACATGGACGGCGCGCCCGTGGAACCAGTCACGATAGACTCGGTTTCTCTGAAGTAGGAAGCCCGGCCTCACGGCTGCGGTGCAGTATGTGAGTATTTTCCTCCAAGCGAAAGACTTTTAGCGGTGACAGACAGTCAGAAATCCGACGAAACAGCAACAGACCTGACCGAGGCAACGGCCCCCGGGGCCGAGCAGGCAGTAGCTGACCCTTCAACACCTGATGCAGCAGTCGCCGAGCGCGCCACTGTTCCGCCGGCCGAGGCCGGCCAGGACGCGACCCCGGCGGCCACGGACGCCCAGGACGGCCCTGAAGCGGAGGACGCGCCGGAAAGCCAGGTGGCCCCGGATGCGCAGGACGCGCCCGACGCCCCGCAGCCGGCAGCCCCTGCGCCGCGGCCCGCTCCGTCACCGGCAGCCTTCGCTGCGCGACCGAAACCGGCCGCCGCCGCACCCGCCGCAACTCCCGCCCCTGTTGCTCCGGCCACGTCGCTGGCGGAAGCTGCCCGGTGGGGTCGTGTTGAAGGTGATGGCCACGTGTTCCTGACCATCGATGGCGAGGAACACCCGGTTGGCCAGTACCCGGACGTCAGCGACGATGAAGCCCTCGCGTACTTCGCGCGGAAATATGACGACATTGTGGCGCAGGTGCTGCTCCTGGAGCAGCGCGTCAGCTCCAAGGCGCCCAGCACTGACATGCAAAAGACGGTGACCCATCTTCGCGAGCAGCTGGCCGAGCGCAACATGGTGGGCGACCTCCGGTCAGCCGAAGCGCGCCTCGATGCCGTGTCGGCGCAGATCACCGAGCTCGAAAAAGCGGAGAAGGCAGAGCACGACGCCGTCCGCGCCGCCGAACTCGCCGCCCGTGAGGCAATCGTCTCCGAAGCGGAGGAAATCTCCGGCCAGGATCCTGCCCAGATCCAGTGGAAGACGTCCAGCGCACGGATGAATGAACTCTTTGAAAGCTGGAAGGCAGCCCAGAAGAGCGGTGTCCGTCTTGGCCGCAGCAACGAAGACGCCCTTTGGAAGCGGTTCCGTGCCGCACGGACGGTATTCGACCGTCACCGCCGCGCATACTTCTCCCAGCTGGACAGCACCAATTCGGCCGCTAAATCGGCCAAGGAAAAGCTCATTGCCGAGGCCGAGGCATTGTCTTCCTCCACCGACTGGGGCTTCGCCGCCGGCGAGTACCGCCGGCTCATGGACGAATGGAAGGCCTCCCCGCGGGCAAGCCGCAAAGACGACGACGCCCTGTGGGCCCGTTTCCGCGCCGCCCAGGACGTCTTCTTCACTTCCCGGCAGGCAGCCAACGAAGAGATCGACCAGGAGTATGCGGCCAACCTCACGGTGAAGGAAGAACTCCTGACCGAGGCCAACGCCATCCTGCCGGTCAAGGACCTCGCTGCCGCCAAGAAGGCCCTTCAGTCCGTCCGGGACCGCTGGGAAGAAGCAGGCAAGGTTCCCCGCGCCGACATGGGGCGGATCGAAGCCGGGCTTCGCAAGGTGGAGGACGCCGTCCGCCACGCCGAAGAGGAAAACTGGCAGCGCTCCAACCCGGAGACGAAGGCCCGCACCAACAGCGCCCTCTCGCAGCTGGAGGCCGCCATTGCCGGGCTCCAGGACGATCTGCAGAAAGCGGAGAAGGCCGGCGACGAGCGAAAGATCAAGGCCGCACGGGAAGCCCTGGAGGCGCGGCAGGCCTGGCTTGACCAGATCCAGCGTTCCGCCAGCGAGCTGGCCTAACACGCACCCAGCTGGCGGCCGCACAGGCCCGGGACCGGTTATCCACATAACCGGCACCGGGCCTGTGCCGTTTAACCGGCGACGCGGCAGGATGGGTGGATGGCCACCCCGTCACCTCCCCAACACCCCGACCTCTACTCGCCGGGGCGGCCCTTCAGCTGGCCCGAACTCCAGGCCCTCGCAGCTGACGGTGTCCTGACACGGTTCCATCAGCATGGCTACGCATTGCCCGATCTTCAGGTCTCGGCCCAGCTGAGGGCCCGGGCGGCCGCCAATGCCGTGCCCGCACAGGTGCGGCAACGGGTGGTGGCGGGCAGGATGACGGCTGCCTGGATCTACGGTTGCGCCGAGGAACCGGACAAGCTGGCGTTGCTGGTGGATGCCACAAGGCGCATTTCCAGCCTCCGCAGCACCCGGGGCTGCACGCTCCATGAAGTCAGGCTTGGCCCCTTTGACGTGGTCAGCATCGGCGGTCTCATGGTCTCCAGCCCGCTCCGGACCGCCGTGGACATCGCGCTGCACGTCGAGGCGCACCGGGCCGTGCCCGCCCTTGCGGGACTGCTGGCCCGCCCCGAGCAGGACGTCCGGCTGCGCCTGCTGGTCCTGGCCATCGAAGCCACGCCAAGGGTCCCGCACAAAAGGGCCGCCTTGGAGAAACTCGCGCTCTTAGCTCCGGCGCTTGTTGCCGGTGGTCCGGTAGACGTCGAACACTCCGTCGATGCGTCGGACGGCGCTGAGGACGTGGCTGAGGTACTTGGGGTCACCCATCTCGAACGCGAACCGTGAGATGGCCACACGGTCACTGGATGTGTTGACGCTGGCGGCCAGGATATTGACGTGGTTCTCGGAAAGTACGCGCGTCACGTCCGAGAGGAGGGACTTCCGGTCCAGTGCCTCCACCTGGATCTCGACGAGGAATACGCTCGACTGCGTTGGAGCCCAGTCAACATCCACGATCCTGTCCGGCTGGTCTTTGAGGTCGGAGATATTGGTGCAGTCCGTCCGGTGCACGGACACACCGGAGCCCCTGGTGACGAAGCCCAGGATCGGATCCGGCGGAACAGGCGTACAACAGCGGGCCAGCTTCACCCACACATCACCGACGCCGCGGACCACCACACCGGAATCTGAAAACTTGGTCTTGGTGACCTGCGTGGGGATGCTGACTTCGGTGATGTCGTCGTCAGTGCTCTCGTTGCCGCCGAGACTTTCAACAAGCCTCTCCATCACCGACTGGGCCGAGGTGTGGCCGTCGCCCACGCCGGCGTACAGGCCTGAAATGTCCACGTACTTGAAGTCCGCGGCCACCGCAGCGAGGGCCTCGTGGGTCATCAGCCGCTGCAGCGGCAGGTTCTGTTTCCTCATGGCCCGGGTAAGGAGCTCCTTGCCGCGGTCGATCGCCTCTTCACGGCGTTCCTTGCTGAACCACTGCCGGATCTTGTTCCGGGCGCGGGCACTCTTAACGAAGTGCTGCCAATCCTGGCTGGGCCCGGCACCCTCGGCCTTGGAGGTGAAGATCTCCACCCAGTCGCCGTGGTTCAGTTCGCTGTTCAGCGGCACCAGTTTGCCGTTGACACGGGCGCCGATGGTCCGGTGCCCCACTTCCGTGTGGACGGCGTAGGCAAAGTCCACAGGGGTGGAGCCGGCGGGCAGCGCCATCACCTCACCCTTGGGCGTGAACACAAACACCTCGCGGGCGTTGATCTCAAACCGCAGGGAATCCAGGAACTCCCCCGGATCCGAGGTTTCCTGCTGCCAGTCAACCAGGGACCGCAGCCAGCCCATGTCGCCATCGCGGGGGCTGCCCGGGCCCACGGCCGTCCGGTTGGGCTGATCCTTGTACTTCCAGTGCGCGGCGACGCCGTATTCCGCCCGCCGGTGCATCTCGTGCGTGCGGATCTGGATCTCGACGGGTTTGCCGCCCGGACCGATCACCGTGGTGTGCAGTGACTGGTACATGTTGAACTTGGGCATGGCTATGTAGTCTTTGAACCGCCCCGGCAAAGGATTCCAGCGCGAATGCATGGTGCCCAGGGCTGCATAGCAGTCCCGCACGGAATAAACCAGGACGCGTACGCCCATGAGGTCGTTGATATCGTCGAAATCCTTGTCCCGGACCACCATCTTCTGGTAGATCGAGTAATAGTGCTTGGGCCGGCCGGTGATGGTGGCTTTGATCTTGGCGGCACGGAGGTCCTCGGTAATCTGGTCCCGAATAACTCCCAGGCTCTTTTCCCGCTCAGGCGTACGGTCCCCCACCATCCTGACGATCTCTTCATAGACCTTCGGATAAAGGGCAGCGAAGGACAGGTCCTCAAGCTCCCACTTGATGGTGTTCATGCCGAGCCGGTGGGCCAGGGGCGCAAAGATCTCCAGCGTTTCCCGGGCTTTCCGGGCCGACGATTCGGCGGAGACGAAGCGCCACGTCCGGGCATTGTGGAGGCGGTCAGCAAGCTTGATCATCAGGACCCGGATGTCCTTCGCCATGGCCACGACCATTTTCCGGACGGTCTCGGACTGGGCAGCTTCACCGAAGCTGACCTTGTCCAGCTTGGTCACCCCGTCCACCAGCATGGCAACCTCCGGACCGAAGTCCTTCTTGAGGTCCGTCAGCGTATATTCCGTGTCTTCGACGGTGTCATGGAGCAGGGCGGCAGCCAGGGTAGTGCCGCTGAGGCCCAGTTCAGCCAGGATGGTGGCCACGGCAACGGGGTGGGTGATGTACGGATCACCGCTCTTGCGTTTCTGCCCGCGGTGGCTCTTTTCCGCAACGTCGAATGCGCGCTGGATGAGGTCGAAGTCTTCCTTCGGGTTGTTGGCCCGGACCGTCCGCAGCAACGGTTCGAGGATCGGAGAATACGTGGTGGCGCTGCGGCCGGTGAGCCTGGCCAGCCTGGATCGCGTCCGCTCGCGCCGGCCCGGGAAAGTGGGCCTGGCTCCGGAATTGTCGACCGGTACAACCGGGCCGGGGCGTGCGGAAACTGCAGGCCCGGCCTGAACACCCTGGCCGGGGCCCTGGTCCTCACCTGCTGTTGGCACCGATGCCGAACGTTCTTCCAATGAAGCACCCCTTACGACCTGTTTAAACACCCAGTCTATTCCTCCGTCGGTTCACTTCCGTAACCGGTGGTTAAATGCGAACGGACCGGCCGGCGTGGAAATTCCGACGCCGGCCGGTCCCTTGAGGTGCGTGCGGTCAGGCCCCTGCGGGCGCTGCCGATTCTTCCGACCGGGCAGCGTTTTCAGCCCGACGGCTTTCGACTTTCCTGGCCTGCTTGACCAGGTCGGGTTCGCCCTGGCGCAGCCAGGCATACATGGGCGCCGCCACAAAGATGGTGGCGGCCGTTCCAATCAAAATACCGACGAACAATGCCAGCGACAGGTCACGCAGGGTGCCTGCACCGAGGAGTCCGGCTCCGATGAACAGGATGGCACCCACCGGGAGGATGGCCACCATCATGGTGTTGATGGAGCGGACCAGGGTCTGGTTCACGGCGAGGTTGACCTCCTCGGCAAAGGTCCGGCGCGTGGACGCGTTGATGTCCGCGGTGTTTTCCCTGATCTTGTCGAAGACCACCACGGTGTCGTACAGCGAGTAGCTGAGCACCGTCAGGAACCCGATGATGGCTGACGGTGTCACCTCAAAGTCACTAAGGGCGTACACCCCCGCGGTAATGAACATGGTCACCAGCATGGCGGTCAGTGCGGACACCGACATCTTCCACGTCCGGAAGTACAGTGCCATGAGCACGGCTGCCAGGCCCACGAAGACGAGCAACCCCATCAGCGCCTGTTTGGTGACATCCGCGCCCCACGTCGGACCGATGAAGGTCGAGGTCACTTCATTATCAGTAACCCCGTAGGCGGAGGCGAGGCCTTCCTTGATCCTGAGCGTCTCGTCGTCGCTGAGCTTGTCAGTCTGGATCCGCATGGTGGTCCCTGCGACGTTCGCGACGCGCGGCACGCTGCCGGCCACTACGTCCTGAACGACGTTTTCCCCGAGTGCGGAGTTCGTATCCTTGACGTTGGAGACCGTGAACTCGGAACCGCCCCGGAACTCGATGCCGAGGTTGAATCCGCCCTTGACCACGGGAATCACGATAGACAGCGCCACGGCCGCCATGGCGATGAGGAACCAGATCTTCTTGGCGCCCACGAAGTTGTAGGACCGCTTGCCCGTGTAGAGCTCGTTACCGAAAGTGGCAAAGCTGGACATTACTTGTTCTCCTTGGCTGCGCTCTTGGAGGAGCCTGTCAGCTGCTCCTGCTTTTCCGCGAGGCGGCGTTCCGCGATGGTCATGCGCCGTTCAGCTTCGGCAGCGGCACCGGTGTTCTTGGCCCGGACTACTGCCGGTTTGACCTCAGGCGTGCGCAGTCGGCCGGCACCGCGGTACAGCGGAACGGCACCAAGGCGCTTCGGGTCGAGGCCGGAGAACCGGTGGCCTTCCCCGAAGAACCTGGTCCGCGCCAGCAGCTGCAGCGTCGGGTGGGTGAACATAAAGACCACGATGAGGTCCGCAATGGCTGTCAGACCAAGGGTGAACGCGAAGCCCCGGACGTTGCCGACGGCCACGAAGTAGAGCACCAGGGCGGCGAGCAGGTTCACGGCCTTGGAGGCGAGGACCGTCCGTTTGGCACGCTTCCAGCCGTTCTCCACAGCCGAGACCAGGCCACGGCCTTCGCGAAGCTCATCGCGGATGCGTTCGAAGTAAACGATGAACGAGTCGGCGGTCTGGCCGATGGCCACGATGATGCCGGCCACACCGGCGAGGGACAGGCGGTAGTTTTCAGTCCAGCCCAGGATGGCAATGGCCAGATAGGTCAGGGCACCCGCAACCACCAACGACGCAATGGTGACAAAGCCCAGGGCCCTGTACTGGAACAGGGAGTAGACCACCACGAGGAGCAGGCCGATGACGCCGGCGAGGAGGCCCATCCGCAGCTGCTCCCCGCCGAGGGTGGCGGAGATCTGCTGGTCGCTCTGGATTTCAAAGCTGATGGGCAGCGCGCCGAAGCGGAGCTGATCGGAGAGGGCCTTGGCCGTCTTTTCGTTGAAATTACCGGTGATCTGGGGCCGTCCATCGGTAATGACCGCCAGCGACCTCGGTGCCGAGATCACTTTGTCGTCCAGGACGATGGCGAACTGGGCCTTCGGATCGTTGCCGGACTCGCCCCCGGCGGCCACGTAGAACTGGTTCAGGCGTTCGGTGACCTCCTTGAACTTGGCGGTGCCTTCGCTGTCGAACTGGATATTGACGGCCCACTGGTTGGTCACTGCGCCCTGGGAGCCCTGCTGCAACTGGAAGGATGAAGTCACGATGTTGCGGCCCTTGACCTCGACCGGGCCCAGGATGTACTTGATCGCCGGAGTGGTTGCCGTGGCGGGCTCGCACGTGACCAGCGGCTTGGTGGGATCGGAGGCGGCCGGCTTTTCCGCGGGCGGCTTGTTGCAGTCGAGGGTTTCAAACTGCCGGTAAACCTCAGGCGTGATCCAGTTGGTATCACTGCTGTTGGCCGGTGCCGCCGTCGGCTTGGGCAGCTGATCCTCGGGCGTCAGCGACTCCGTGGGTACAGCCGCACCGTCACCGTTAAGCAGCACCGGGCGGAAGTTCATGTCCGCGGAGGCCTGGATCAGGTCGCGGGTCTCCTTCGTGGGAGTACCTGGCAGGCTCACCACGACGTTGCGCCCGGACTGCGTGCTGATTTCGGCTTCAGCCACACCGGAGCCGTCCACCCGCTGGCGAATAATCGCCACGGCCTGGTTGAGCTGCTCTTCGTTGATGTCCGAACCGCCCTCAACCTTCGGCGCCAGGATCATCTGGGTGCCGCCCTCGAGGTCGAGTGCCAGCTTGGGTGCCCAGCTTGCCTGACCGGCGAGGGTGCCGCCGGCCAGGACAGCGGTCAGGACGGCGAGGATTACGCCGAGCCACACCAGGACCCGCAGGCCTGCATTTTTGGGGCCAGTTCGTGCCATTGTCGATCTTTCTCTTATGTACGGAGGAACCGCCGGTGTGAGCCAATTGCTCTCACCGGCGGCAGTCCGCGGCCGTAGAGGTGTTGTGGAGCCTGATGCGGCAGCGGGCGCTAGCTGTCCTTCTTGCCCTCATCGTTGAGGCGCTTCAGGGTCTCTTCGGGCGTTTCGGACGTTGCGGGGGTACCAAGATCCTGGGAAGTGAGCGAGGACGCGTCGTTGGGGACCAGGGTGGGCTCTTCGTCAGCAGCAACGGCGGGTTCAACGATCTTGGTGACGGCCTGGCGGTGAACTGTTGCGAGGTTCCCGGGGGAAAGCTCCAGCACCACTTTGTTCTCGGCGTCGTCCATGGACACGATGCGGCCGAAGAGGCCAAAGCTCGTCATGACCTCAACACCCGGCGCGAACTGGGACTGCAGCGTGGCCTGCTGCTCCTTGGTCTTCTTGTTGCGGCGGAACATCATGAAGATAAAGATTCCGAGCATTGCAAACAAGACGATGTTCATGGGATCCACAGGGAAGGTTTCCGTTCTGTACTGGCGTGTCTGATGTGTGGCTGCGTCCGCTTCGTTCCGCCATGCAGATGTTCGTGCTGGCCGGGCAACGGCCCCTCGGAGCCGCCGGCGGGAACAAAGACCCCGAACGTGCCGGGTTTCATACCAGTCTAAAGGGAAAAGCTGAAAGGACGGCCTCTTAGCTGTTCGGCGCCCAATCAGGTGTTGCTTCGCTGTCGTCGGGGTCTATTTCGAACAGGTCCAGGGGTTCCTGTCCGAACACACCGGCCGGCACCGCATATCCAAGGTGCGTCCAGGCCGGCGCCATGGCGATGCGGCCCCGGGGCGTCCGGCCCAGAAGGCCTTCGCGGACCAGGAACGGCTCGGCCACCGTTTCCACGGTCTCGGTTTCTTCCCCCACGGCAATGGCCAGGGTGGAAAGACCTACCGGGCCGCCACCGAATTTGGTGATGAGTGCCTCAAGAACTGCCCGGTCCAGCCGGTCCAGGCCGCGTTTGTCCACTTCGTACATGTCCAGCGCGGCGGACGCCGCACGGGCGTCGATCTGGTCAATGCCGTGCACCAGGGCCCAGTCCCGCACCCGGCGGAGGAGGCGGTTGGCGATACGCGGTGTACCCCGGGAACGGCCCGCGATTTCGCTGAACCCGGCGGAGTTGACTTTGAGGTCCAGCAGCCCGGCCGAACGCCGGAGCACCAGTTCCAGTTCGGCCACACTGTAGAACTCCAGGTGGCCGGTGAATCCGAATCTGTCCCGCAGCGGACCCGGCAGGAGACCGGCTCGGGTTGTGGCACCCACCAGGGTGAACGGCGGCAGCTCCAGCGGGATGGCGGTGGCGCCGGCGCCCTTGCCCACCACAATGTCCACCCGGAAATCTTCCATGGCCATGTACAGCATCTCTTCGGCGGGCCGGGACATGCGGTGGATCTCGTCCAGGAAGAGGACTTCGCCTTCGGACAGGGAAGAAAGGATGGCGGCGAGGTCCCCGGCGTGTTGGATGGCGGGGCCGCTGCTGATCCGCAACGGCGCGTTCATTTCGGACGCCACGATCATGGCCAGGGTGGTCTTTCCCAGGCCGGGAGGACCGGAGAAAAGCACATGGTCGGCGCTGCGGCCGCGCATCCTTGAGGCCTGCAGGACCAGGGAGAGCTGCTTGCGGACGCGGTGCTGGCCCACAAAATCATCCAGGTTCTTGGGCCGGAGGGCGGCCTCAATGGCGCGCTCCTCAGGCTCCTCCCCCGCTGCCACCACTGACGGCTCAGCCACGGCTGCCTACGCGGTTGCCGGCCCGCGCGCCGTCCTGTCCAAGCCAGCGGAGGGTGGTCCGCAGGATTTCGGCAACGTTGCCCCGGAATGAGACTTCCGGCTCGTCCGCGAGGGCCTTGTCAATGCTTGCCGTCGCGTCCTTTTCCGACCAGCCCAGGCTGGTCATGGCCGCCACCACTTGAGGCTTCCAGGCCGCTTCCGCCGCCGTGGCCGGGGCGGCGGCTCCGGCTGTGCCGTGCGGCACCAGCTTGCCGGCGAGCTCCAGGACAATCCGGCCTGCCACCTTGGGCCCGATACCCGGCACCTTGGTGAACGTCTTGCTGTCCCCGGTGTGGGCGGCCACCCGGATGGCTTCGGGCTCATGGACCGCCAACACGGCCAGGGCCAGCCGTGGCCCCACGCCGCTGACGCTGAGCAGGACGTCAAAAACTTCCCGCTCATCGTCGGAGGCAAACCCAAAGAGCGTCAGCGAGTCCTCCCGGACAATCAGCGAGGTGAAGAGTTTGCCTTCTTCCCCGGTGCGGAGGCCGCTGAGCGTCTGGGGGGTGGCGTTGACGCTCATACCGGCGCCGTTGAGGTCGATCACTGCTGTGGAAAGGCCAACGTGCGCAACGGTCCCGCGAAGGAAACTGATCAAAGCCGGGCTCCTGGTGTACTGCCGGGCCCTTGATGGAACCACCGGCTATCCGAACATATCTACGAATACCCTAGCAAGGGCTGCGGACATTCAGCGTGCGCGGCGCGCCTTCGCCTCGGCATCGGCCCACGCGCGCTGGGCCGGGGTCAGGGACAGGCTGCCCGGGCCGGTGGTGGCCACCGCTGCCCCGCTGCCGGCACGCCACGCATGCGTAATGGCCAACGCCAGGGCGTCCGCGGCGTCGGCGGGACGCGGGGGCGCATCGAGCCGCAGGATCTTGGTGACGAGCTTGGTGACCGCGTCCTTGTTGGAGGTGCCGCTGCCGGTAACAGCGGCCTTGACCTCCGACGGCGTGTGCAGCGCCACCGGGATCCCCCGCCGGGCGGCGGCAGTGATCACCACGCCGGACGCCTGTGCCACACCCATCACCGTGCTGACGTTCAGCTGGGAAAAGACGCGTTCGACGGCGAGCACCTGGGGTTCGTACCGGTCCAGCCACTCGTCGATCGCCAGGGCAATGACCAGAAGCCGTTGGTCGAGGGTTTCCTCGGGGGAGGTTCCCACCACGCCGACGGCCACCATGGTGGCGCGCCTGTTCCGCTCGACGTCCACCACACCGATGCCGCAGCGGGTGAGCCCGGGGTCAACGCCGAGTACGCGGAGGGTCACGCTCCCCCAACCGCCCTAGGCTGCAAGGCGCTGGTTCACTCTGATTCCAGGGCGGCCTGGACTTCGTCGCTGAGGTCGGCGTTGCTGTAGACGTTCTGGACGTCGTCGAGCTCTTCCAGGGCGTCAACCAGCTTCATGAACTTCTTGGCGGCTTCCAGGTCCAGCGGCACCACCATCGAGGGCACAAACTCGGCTTCATCCGTGTCGTACTCGATGCCGGCCTCTGTGAGGGCGTCGCGGACGGCCTGGAGGTCTGTGGGTTCCGAGTGGATTTCGAACGTGTCGCCGTTGTCCTTGACTTCCTCGGCGCCTGCATCGAGGACGGCCATCAGGACATCGTCCTCCGTGAGCTCCTTCTTCGGCAGCGAGACCACGCCCTTGCGGCTGAAGAGGTAGCTGACCGAACCGGGATCGGCGATGGTGCCGCCGTTCCGGGAAATGGCCAGCCGGACTTCGGAGGCAGCGCGGTTCTTGTTGTCCGTGAGGCACTCGATGAGCAGTGCTGAACCCTGCGGGCCGCGGCATTCGTACATGATCTCGGTGTAGTCCACCACTTCACCGGTCAGGCCGGCGCCGCGCTTGATGGCACGGTCAATGTTGTCGGCGGGGACTGAGGTCTTCTTGGCCTTGGTGACGGCCAGTTCCAGGCCCGGGTTGCCCTGCAGGTCCGGTCCGCCCATGCGGGCAGCTACTTCGATGTTCTTGATCAGTTTGGCGAACGATTTTGCACGGCGGCTATCAAGGATGGCCTTTTTGTGCTTGGTTGTTGCCCATTTGGAGTGTCCTGACATGCTTTACGCGTCTCCTCTGATCATGCGGATAAAAAGTTCATGTACGCGTTTCTCCCCAGTCACTTCCGGGTGGAAGGAGGTGGCCAGCAGGTGGCCGGAACGCACTGCAACAATTCTAGCTGTCCCGGGCAGGCCCGCCGCGTGGGACGCGTGTTCAAGGTCGGCCGGTTCCACCTGGGCGAGGACCTCCACGCCCGCGCCGACGCGCTCCACCCAGGGACCGCGGATGAACACCGCGTGCACGGGGGCCACACCGGACTCGGTGGCGCTGAAATCCAGGCCCTTGAAATCGAGGTCCGTTTCGAAGGATTCGCGCTGCCGGCCGAAAGCGTTACGGCGCACCGTAATGTCCAGGCCGCCGAACGTCTGCTGCGGAGAGCCGGCCAGGTCGGTGGCAGGATCGGCGATGTCGTCAGCAAGGAGGATCATGCCGGCACAGGAGCCGTAGACCGGCAGGCCGGCGCGGATGCAGTCCTTCAACGGTTCTGCGAGGTCGAAGGCGCGCGCCAGCTTATCGATGGCGGTGGATTCGCCGCCGGGAATGATGAGGCCGTCCAGGCCGTCCAGTTCTTTGGGCCTGCGGACTCCCACGCCTGCTGCGCCCGATGCCTCGACGGCCCGAAGGTGCTCGCGGAAGTCACCCTGGAGCGCCAGCACGCCGATCCGCAGCCCCGCGCCCAGGCGTGGGTCAGCGGCAAAAGGGGGGTTTGTCATCCCCTCAGCATAGTGCGCCGACGGCGCGCACCCGGGAGCGGGGCTGCCCCGGCGCAGGGTTCTATGCCGCTGCTGGGATATATTACAGAGCATGCTTTACATCAGCGTTCCGCTCGGCAAACTCGTCCGCCGGGTGTCCCGGCTCCGGGGCGGCGGGTCCGCCCTGCCCGGCCTGGTGGTCGAAAAAATCGATCCCGGCTTTATGCAGCGGACCCTCGCCACGCTCCCCCACGGTGTGGCTGTGGTGAGCGGAACCAACGGCAAAACCACCACCACCAAGATGGTGGTTGAGCTCCTCGAGAGCCAGGGCCTGAAGGTCTTCACCAACCGCACCGGCAGCAACTTCACCCGCGGCGTGGCGGCGGCCCTGCTCGGCGAGGTGGACTGGCGCGGCCGGCTCAAGGCCGACGTCGCCGTCCTGGAACTCGATGAAGCCCACGCCGTGCATTTCGTCAACCGCGTCCCGCCCCGTTACAGCCTCCTGCTCAATGTGCTGCGCGATCAGCTGGACCGTTTCGGCGAAATCGACAAGACAGCCCAGCTCCTGCAGCACATTGCGGCAAAAACCACCGGCACGGTTGTCCTCAACCGCGAGGATCCCCGCGTGGCCCGCATTGCGGACACCCTCAACGGCCAGGAGGTCCGGTACTTCGGCCTGGACGATTCCCTCCTCAGCACTTTCCCCAATGACGATGACATGCGCGCGGCGCCGGGAAGCCCCGCTCCCGCAGCCCTCCCGCAGAAGCCGCACGCCGACGTCGTACTCCGCAAGGTAGGGCCGGACACCGCGGATTTTGAGTACGACGGCGGCACCGTTACCACCGCGATGAAGCTCCGCGGCGTCTACAACATTTTTAATGCCGCAGCCGCGCTCGTCCTGGCGCGCAGCATCTGCGGCGCGGGCGCCGCGACCGCCAACCACGCGACGCTGCTCACGGCCCTGTCCCAGGTTGAGCCGGCCTTCGGCCGCGGGGAAAGCCTCACCGTGGACGGCCAGCCCCTGGACCTGGTGCTGGTCAAGAACCCCAGCGGCTTCCGGCTCGGCCTGAAATCCTTCCCCGCGGCGGGTTACGCCACCATGATCGCCATCAACGACAATTACGCCGACGGCCGCGACATGTCCTGGCTTTGGGATGTGGAATTCGATTCCCTCCGCGAGGACGGCGTGGACCAGCTGACCGGGTCCCGCGCGTACGACATGGCCCTGCGGCTGCAGTACGACGAGGTCAGGATCGGCGCCGTCCAGACGGACATCGCGCCCGCCCTGGCAGCCTTCATCCGCGCGGGCAAGGACAAACCGAAGCGGATCTTCTGCACCTACACAGCCATGCTGGCCATCCGCCGCGAGCTGTCCAAAATCACCACAGTGGAGGTGGTCTCATGACCGCTGAAAAAACCGGCTCCGGACCGGGCAGCAAAGGCGCCCTCCGGGTCCTCCAGCTCTACCCGCGGGACATGAACATCTACGGCGACTGGGGCAACGCCCTGGTCCTGAAGCGCCGCATCAGCTGGCACGGTTATACCCCTGAACTGCTCGAATACAACGTCGGCGACGACTTCCCCGCCGAGGTGGACCTCATTCTCGGCGGCGGCGGGCAGGACAGCGGCCAGCTGATCATCCAGGACGACCTTCAGTCACGCGGCCCGCTCCTGAAGGATCTGGCCGAGGACGGCTCGCCCATGCTGGTGATCTGCGGGCTGTACCAGCTCTTCGGCCGTTTCTTCAAGACCCACCTCGGAACAATCATTCCGGGCATCGGCATCCTGGACGTGGAGACCCACGGTACGGACGAACGCCTGATCGGCAACGTCAGGGTCGACTCGGACGAGTTCGGCGAGATCCTGGGCTACGAGAACCACAGCGGGCAAACCACGCTGGGACCCGGCGTGCGGCCATTGGGGACCACGGCAAAGGGAACCGGCAACAACAGCAGCGACGGTCACGAGGGCGCCCGGTACAAAAACGTGGTGGCCAGCTACCTGCACGGTTCGCTGCTGCCCAAGAATCCAGCCATCGCCGACTTCCTCATCCGGACGGCGGCGGAGCGCAAGTTCGGCACCTTCGAGCCCGGCACCCCTGACGACCGCTTCGCTGTGCTGGCCCGCGAGCACGCTGCGCGCCGCCCGCGCTGACCGGTGGCGGCCGCCGGTTGAGGGCGGAGCCACTGGCTCATCGCCAGTGGAAGTACTCCCGGTGGATGTTGGCGGCGCGGACGCCGGAAGCACGCAGCGCCCTGCGGAACTGACGGAGCATCCGGTCCGGGCCACCCATGAACACCGAGAGCTCCTGCGGATCAGCGTCAACGGCGGCAAGCACCCGGTCCGGCGTTAACCGGCCGTCCGTGCTGGTGTCAATCAGGTGCACTGTCAGCCGGGGATGGTGCTTCGCGATCCGGTGGATCTCATCGGCGAAGGGCGAAGGGCCCGCTGAGGTGACGAAGAAATCGACGGTTTGCCCGAGCTCATCATCCAGGGACCGAAGCCAGCTCAGGAACGGCGTAATGCCGACACCGCCGGCGATCCACACCTGGCGCGCGGTCCCGGCCCGGCGGTCAAACCTGCCATAGGGGCCACTGACCACGGCGGGCATGCCAGGCTGGACCACATCCGGGAGCTTGGCCGTGTGGTCTCCGAGCGCCTTTACCGTGATACGGATATCCTCGCCGCCAGGCGCACCGGAAATCGAGAACGGATGCCGCTGCCAGCCGTCCTTCGTTTCCAGATAGATCATGGCGAACTGGCCCGGCCTGAACACCAGCGGTTTTCCCAGCGGCTTGAGGTGGACATCCACCAAGCCGGGGGCCACGGTTCTGACCTCCCGCACCTGGTAGTCGTGATGCGGCAGGAAGTGCCGGGCCAACACTTCACGGTAGGCGTAAAACGCCAGTCCGACGCCGCCGATCAGCACATAGCTCCAGCGCAGCACCGGCGTCGATTCGAAGGCGGTGGCATCCAGCAGCCCGTGAAGGAAGCCGGCGGCTACAAACAGACCGGTCAACCGGTGAAAGCCGCGCCACCGCTCGTAGCCGCCGAGGACCCGGGCCACCAACTGCACGGGCCAGGTGTTGCGGGTGCGCAGCACAGCCCCGTGGACGACCCCGGGCAGCATGGAGCGCCAACGCGGCAGGATGGCCCAGACGATCATGGCGGCCAGCCCCAGCGCGGCCGGGACCGCCAGCGTTTTGCCCAGGCTGGTGGCTTCCGGGTTGGAGGCCAGTTCCACGTGAGGCAGCAAAAGCACCGCCCCGGCAACGGCGAGCCTTCGGTGCCAGATGGCGGCATAGTCGATGCCGCCAAAGATGCGCTCAACGTGTGGCAGGGTACTGATCAGCACCAGCGCGATGGACATCAGCAGGATGGATTCCCCGCCGAACAGCTGGCCCACATGGCGCGGCCAGGGCTCCCCCGCCGGGCGTTCAAGCACCCAGAGCGCACCATAGCCAACTGCGAACAGCCCGATTGCCAGGGGGCCCAACAGCCGTAACGGCATGCCCAGGAAAGCCGTGCGCCTTCGCTCTCCGGGCAAAGGGTCGCCCGGCGCACTGGCGTGGTTGTTACCCATAGGCGCCATTCTAGGGTCGGCAGGCACCCATAACCGGCAAGCCGTGCATTGAGAAGCCCAGGCCGGTGTGAAAGGTTAGCGTGATGACGAATCCCCTTCTCAGCCCGAGCGCGCTGCCCTACGGACTGCCGCCATTTTCCCACCTCGCACCGTCCGATTACGCAGAGGCCGTGTCCGCCGGCCTGGCAGAACATCTGGCCGAAATCCAGGCGATCGTGGACAACCCTGCAGCGGCGACCTTCGGGAACACTGCCGTGGCCATGGAAGGGGCCGGCCAGTTGCTCCAGCGGGCGGCTGCCGCTTTCTTTACCCTCGTTTCCGCCGACGCGTCCGAGGACATCCGGGCCCTGGAGACCGAACTTTCGCCCCGGCTCTCCGCCCACCAGGATGAGGTCTACCTCAACCGCGCCTTGTTCGACCGGTTCGCGGCGATCGACACCTCCGGCCTCGATCCTGAGGCTGTCCGGCTGGTAGAGGAGTACCTGAAGGAGTTCCGCCAATCCGGGATCCAGCTCGATGAGCCCGGTCAGGACCGGCTCAAGGGAATCAATGCTGAACTGTCCGCCCTGGGCACCGAGTTCGGGCAGCGGGTCAAGGAGGGGATGAAGTCCGCGGCTCTGCTGCTGGACAGCGCAGCGGAACTGGCCGGGCTGCCGGCGGACGATATCGCCAGCGCGGCCGAGGCCGCCCGCACCGCCGGTCACGACGGCAAATACCTGCTGACCCTGATCCAGCCCAGCAACCAGCCCGCCATGGCTGCCCTCGAAAACCGGGACGTCCGACGTCGGCTGTTTGAGGCCTCCACCGGCCGTGGCAGTGGCGGCGGCAGCACCGACGTCCTGGACCTGGTCACGGCAATGGCCAGGCTCCGCGCTGAAAAGGCCGTGCTTCTTGGTTTTGCGAACTATGCCGAACTTGTGGTTGACCGCCAGACGGCCCCGGATTTTGAGGCTGTCCAGGCCATGGTGAACCGGCTGGCGCCTGCAGCTGTCCGCAATGCCGATGCCGAGGCTGCGGCCCTGGCAGAGATCGCAGGGCATCCGCTGGAGGCGTGGGACTGGGCGTTCTACTCCGCCAAAGTCCGCCGCGAAAAGTATGCCGTGGACGAACAGGCGCTCCGGCCCTATTTCGAGCTGGACCGGGTCCTCCGCGACGGAGTGTTCTTTGCTGCCACAGCCATCTACGGTGTCACCTTCCATGAACGCGACGACCTGGCGGGTTACCACCCGGACGTCCGGGTGTGGGAAGTCCGGAACCCGGACGGAACCGGGCTCGGGCTTTTCCTGGGTGACTACTACACACGCGAGTCCAAACGGGGCGGGGCATGGATGAACTCGGTCGTGGACCAGTCAGCCCTGCTGGGCACCCGGCCGGTAGTCATCAACAACCTCAACATCTCCAAACCGCCGGAAGGCGAGCCCACGCTCCTGACGCTGGACGAGCTTCGCACCACGTTCCACGAGTTCGGACACGCCCTTCACGGCCTGTTTTCCAACGTGACGTATCCGCGGTTCTCCGGCACAGCGGTTCCCAGGGACTTCGTGGAATACCCTTCGCAGGTCAACGAGATGTGGATCCTCTGGCCCGACGTGCTGGCCAATTACGCCCGGCACCACGCAACAGGCGAGCCGCTCGCCCAGGACGTTGTGGACCGGCTCAATGAGGCGCGGCTCTGGGGCGAGGGCTTCGCGACCACGGAGTACCTGGGTGCCGCGCTGTTGGACCTGGCGTGGCACGTGCTGGACGGGGCCGACGTCCCGGACGACGTCGTGGCCTTCGAGGCCAAGTCGTTGGCTGCAGCCGGGGTGGCGCACGCCCTCATTCCACCGCGCTACCGCACCGGCTACTTCCAGCACATCTTCGCCGGTGACGGGTATGCTGCGGGCTACTATTCCTACATCTGGAGTGAGGTGCTGGACGCGGAAACGGTTGACTGGTTCACCGAGCACGGCGGCCTGAACCGGAGCAACGGTGAACTGTTCCGCCGGGAGCTGTTGTCCCGCGGGAACAGCCGCGACCCGCTGGAATCCTTCCGGATCCTCAGGGGCCGCGAAGCCCGCCTGGACCCCCTACTGAAGCGCCGCGGCCTCGAGTAACCCCCCCCCCTAAAAAGAACGACGGCGGGTGGCCGCCTTCGAAAAGGCGACCACCCGCCGTCGTGCATAAGGTGCGCAAGGCGAGGGGCGGTGTGATCCGGCAGCGCGCGTAAAAGGGGCCCCGCGCCGGAAGCCGCTACTCAACTACCCACAACGCGCGGGGAATAGCGCGCCGAGGATGACGCCGTCCGGCGCCTCCAGCCGCACCAAAGGCGCGAGTTACCAGCCGCGCTCGGCCAGGCGGTGCGGCTGCGGGATCTCTTCGACGTTGATGCCCACCATGGCTTCGCCCAGGCCGCGGGAGGCCTTGGCGATGACGTCGGGGTCGTCGAAGAAGGTGGTGGCCTTGACCACGGCGGCGGCGCGCTGGGCGGGGTTGCCGGATTTGAAGATGCCGGAGCCGACGAACACGCCGTCAGCGCCGAGCTGCATCATCATGGCAGCGTCAGCCGGGGTGGCGATGCCGCCGGCGGTGAACAGCACCACGGGAAGCTTGCCGGCGGCGGCAACTTCCTTGACCAGTTCGTACGGGGCCTGCAGTTCCTTGGCGGCGACGTAGAGCTCGTCCTCGGGCAGGGCGGCAAGCTTGGCGATCTCGGAGCGGATCTGGCGCATGTGGCCGGTGGCGTTGGAGACGTCGCCGGTGCCTGCTTCGCCCTTGGAGCGGATCATGGCCGCGCCTTCGTTGATGCGGCGCAGTGCCTCACCAAGGTTGGTGGCGCCGCAGACGAAGGGAACCTTGAAGTTCCACTTGTCGATGTGGTGGACATAGTCGGCCGGGGTCAGGACCTCGGACTCGTCGATGTAGTCCACCCCAAGGGACTGCAGGACCTGGGCCTCGACGAAGTGGCCGATCCGGGCCTTGGCCATGACCGGGACGGACACGGCGTCGATGATCTTGTCGATCATGTCCGGATCGGACATGCGGGACACGCCGCCCTGGGCGCGGATGTCGGCCGGAACACGTTCCAGCGCCATCACTGCAACGGCACCGGCATCTTCGGCGATGCGGGCCTGTTCGACATTAACGACGTCCATAATGACGCCGCCCTTGAGCATCTCTGCCATGCCGCGCTTGACGCGGTTGCTGCCCGTGACGCTGTTCGCGGACGAACCGGCTTCGCTGCTTACATCAGGTGTAGACACAAAAACCCCTATGGGTAGATAGACGATCTTCGCCGGACGTGAGGGCGGCAAGGAGCCGGGAGGACACGCGCCGGGTTGCCGGATCCATTGACCGGGCATTGCCAATACTAGTCCCCCGGCAGGCGGCGGGCTTAATTGGCCTTAATCAGGGCTTAATCCGAAGCCGCGGACTCCGCGAATGCCTGCCGGTGGACGGTGGATATGCGCTGGCAGATGGTGATGAGGCTGGCCAGTGCCAGCAGCCCGAGCGTCACCAGAAGAACCACCGGCGGCAGACCCAAACCAGTGAATCCGGTGACAACCAGCACCGAAACCAGCCTTTCGGCACGTTCGGCTATGCCGACGTTGGCCGTGAAACCCAACGACTCCGCCTTGGAACGCGCGTACGACACCACCATGCCCAAAACGAGACAGACCATGGCTGCGACCGCAATTGCGTGGTCCGCTCCCCCGGTAAAGAACCAGATGGCGACGCCCGCAAACAGGGCCCCGTCCGCGATCCGGTCCAGCGTGGAGTCCAGGAAGTTGCCCCAGCGTCCCCCGGTGTCCCGCATGCGCGCCATGATGCCATCGAGTACGTCCGAGAAGATGAACGCCGTAATGAACAGGGTTCCCCACCAAAGCTGGCCCAAAGGGTAGAAGACCAGGGCACCGATCACGACGCCTGCAGTGCCGATGACCGTGACCGCATCAGCCGAAACTCCAATCTTCAGGAGCCAGCGGGCAAGCGGGGTGAACAGTGCGGTGAAGAAGCCCCGCGCGTACCTATTCAGCATCCGTCTCCCCGGGCCAGGCCTCGGCGACCAGCCGGCGGACCTCGTCAAGGGTCTGGGTAATAGCCTTGGTCTGGGCAATGATGGGGAAGAAGTTCCCGTCCCCGCCCCACCGCGGAACAATGTGCTGATGCAGGTGGCCTGCGATGCCTGCGCCGCCCACCACGCCCTGGTTCATGCCGAGGTTGAAGCCACCCGGGTTGGACACTTTGCGGAGCACCCGCATGGCCGTCTGGGTAATTTCGGCAAACTCCGCAGTCTCTTCCACCGTGAGGTCCGTGTAGTCCGGGACGTGACGGTAGGGACAGACCAGGAGGTGGCCCGGGTTGTAGGGAAACAGGTTCAGGACCACGTAGCAGGTCTTGCCCCGGTGGACAATGAGGGCTTCCTCATCAGTCCGGCCCGGGCCCAGGCAGAAGGGGCAGTCGTTTTCGTTCTTGAACTGGTGTTGGCCGCCCTTGATGTAAGCCATCCGGTGGGGAGTCCACAGGCGCTGGAATGCGTCCGGAACACCCGCGAGATCAAAGTCATCGGTCACGCCGGCATCCCCTGGATAACCCGCGCCTGTGTTCTCCTGCACCGTATTCACGTCCGTTCCGTTAGCTGGTCCGGTTACGGACGGCTTCGGTGATCCGCTTGACAGCCTCCGCCACCGGCACACCGTTGTCCTGGCTGCCGTCCCGGAACCGGAAGGACACGGCGCCGGCTTCGGCGTCGTCGCCGCCTGCGATCAGGACAAAGGGGATCTTGTCCTTGCTGGCGGTGCGGATCTTCTTGGGGAACCTGTCCGACGACGTATCCACCTCGGCGCGGATGCCCGCCGCCTTGAGCTGGTCCACGACGTCGAACATGTAGTCGTTGAACGTTTCGGCGACCGGGATGCCCACCACCTGGACGGGCGACAGCCATGCCGGGAAGGCGCCGGCATAGTGCTCGGTGAGCACGCCCATGAACCGCTCAATGGAACCGAACAGCGCGCGGTGGATCATGACGGGACGCTGCCGGGTGCCGTCGGCTGCCTGGAATTCCAGTTCGAACCGCTCGGGCAGGTTGAAGTCCAGCTGGATGGTGGACATCTGCCAGGTGCGGCCGAGGGCGTCCTTGGCCTGGACGGAGATCTTCGGGCCGTAGAAGGCGGCTCCGCCCGGATCAGCGACGAGGTCCAGCCCGGATTCCTCGGCCACTTCGGCCAAAGTCCTGGTGGCTTCTTCCCATGCGGCGTCATCGCCGACGAACTTCTCCGGGTCCTTGGTGGAGAGCTCCAGGTAGAAGTCGTTCAGGCCGTAATCCTTCAGCAGGTCCAGCACGAACGTCAGGGTCTTGGTGAGTTCGTCCTTCATCTGCTCGCGGGTGCAGTAGATGTGGGCGTCATCCTGTGTCATGCCGCGGACCCGGGTCAGGCCGTGCACCACACCTGACTTTTCGTAGCGGTAGACGGCGCCGAACTCAAAGAGCCGAAGAGGCAGCTCCCGGTAGGACCGTCCCCGGGAGCGGAAGATCAGGTTGTGCATGGGGCAGTTCATCGGCTTCAGGTAGTAGTCCTGGCCGGGCTTGCGCACGGTGCCGTCCTCATTGAGTTCAGCGTCCACGTGCATGGCCGGGAACATGCCCTCCTTGTACCAGTCCAGGTGGCCCGAGACTTCGTACAGGTGGCCCTTGGTGATGTGCGGGGTGTAGACGAAGTCATATCCGGCGTCGACGTGACGCTGGCGGGAGTAGTCCTCCATCTCCTTGCGGATGATGCCGCCCTTGGGGTGGAACACCGGCAGGCCTGAGCCCAGTTCGTCGGGGAAGGAGAAGAGGTCAAGTTCGACGCCGAGCTTGCGGTGGTCGCGCCGCTCTGCTTCGGCGATGCGTTCCTGGTAGGCCTTCAGGGCGTCCTTGGTGGGCCAGGCCGTGCCGTAGATGCGCTGGAGCTGCTGGTTCTTCTGATTGCCCAGCCAATACGCGGAGGAGGACCGGGTCAGGGCGAAGGCGTTGGAAATGAGCTTGGTGTTGGGCAGGTGCGGGCCGCGGCAGAGGTCGCACCAGACGGTGGTCCCTTCCTTGCGCTCGACATTGTCGTAGATGGTGATGTCGCCGGCGCCGACCTCCACGTTGACGCCTTCGCCTGCTTCGGCGGCCTCGTTCTTCTTGCCCAGCAGCTCAAGCTTGTAGGGCTCGTTCTTCATGGCCTCGCGTGCTTCGTCCTCGCTGACGACGCGCCGGACGAACTTCTGGTTCTGGTTGACGATCTTGAGCATCATTTTTTCGAGGGTTTTGAGGTCCTCGGGAGTGAAGGGCTCGGCGACGTCGAAGTCGAAGTAGAAACCGTCGGTGATGTAGGGGCCGATGCCCAGCTTGGCATCGGGGCGCAGCTGCTGCACGGCCTGGGCCATCACGTGCGCAGTGGAATGGCGGAGTACGTTCAGGCCGTCCGGGGAGTCGATGGTGACTCCCTCGATGTCGGCACCGTCGGGCAGCTCCTGGTCCAGGTCCTTCAGCTCGCCGTTGACGCGGGCAACAACGACGTCGCGGCGCTCAAAGAAGAGTTCCGCACCGGTTGTCCCGGTAGTCACCTTGGTCTCTTCGCCATCGACGATGAGGGTGATCTGCTGGGCATCTGACACGGGTGTCTCCTATTCAAAGTTTTAGGCTTCATAGCTTGCGGCATACGGGGACCACAGCCAGCCACCGTCAATGCTATCGGTTTCGCCGGAGGCCGACCAACGGGACCCGCGGGTTTGGGGCGGCCGGTCAGGGCACCTTGGAGAGGTTCAGCCGCCCATTCCGGTGATCGCAAGGCTTCGGCTGATCCCGTCCAGGGGATGCGGCACATCGGTATGGCCGCCCTGGTTTTCCGGGAACGGAAGCGTTTCCACCCGGCTCAGGTCCCAGGCCATGCTGGCGCTCAGGCTGATTCCCCGGGGCCCTGTCCGCCGCGTGGTGCCGCGGATGAGCAGCAGCCTGGTGCCGAACAGCAACAGTCCCGCCTGTTCCTGGGCTTCGTGGAAGAACACGGAGTCGATGCAGCCGGTGCCGTCATCGATGCTGATGAACACCACACGCCGGCCGCCGCGCATCGGCGGGGTCTGGGTGGCGATGCGAACCCCCGCCACCAGAACCTCGGTGCCGTTCCGCAGGCCCAGCAGTTGATCGGCAGTGGTGACCCCCAGCTTGTCCAGCATGGGCCGGTGACTGTCCATCAGGTGCCCGCTGACATCCATGGCCATCAGGTCCAGTTCTGCCCGGACATTGTCCACCAGGGTTGGGGCTGGAAGGCCGGGTTTGACGTTCCGCAGCTCCACGTCACCTAACGGCAACGCCAGCTGCCCTTCCATGATGTCCGCACCCTTCCTGGTGCCAGTCGTTTGGAGTTTCTGCAGATGCTGGACGAGGTCGGCGCGGTTTGCGACCCCGCCTGACTCCCGGTGCAGGGAATCAAAGGCTCCCAGCTGAGCGAGCCTTTTGATGCTGGGTTTGCTCAGCCTGGACCGTGCCCTGAGATCGGCCAGGGAGTCGTAGGGCTGACCGGCAACTATCCGCTTGAGCTCAGCCCCTGAGAGGCCGTAGATGCCGTTGAGGCTCAGCCTGATTCCCAGTTTGCCGGCATCGGCGCCGGCCGCCACGCGTTCCACCCGGTATTCGGCCTGGCTGCGGTTGATGTCCAGGGGAAGGATGGGGATTCCCAGCCGCCTGGCCTCGGCCACGAGCAGCCGTTTGGGATACATGCCGGGATCGTGCTCCCACAGTCCGGCCAGGAACGCCTCGGGATGGTGCGCTTTCAGCCAGGCGGACTGGTAGGTGGGTACGGCAAAGGCCGCGCCGTGGGCCTTGCAGAAACCGAAGCTTCCAAACGCTTTCAGGGTCCCCCAGACGTTGTCCACCACTTCCGGCGAATATCCTTTGAGCCGCGCTTCCCGGCGGAAGAACTCCTCCACTTTCAATTCCAGGACATCATTGCCCAGGGCCCGGCGGAACTCATCCGCCCGCGCCAGCCCGCAGCCGGTCATAACATCAAAGGTTTTGAGGATCTGTTCGTGGAAGACCGTGACGCCGTGTGTTTCCTGCAGGACGGGTTTCAGGTCAGGGTGCGGATACACTTCCGGTGCAAAGCCGTGCCTGTGCTCCAGGAACGGCCGCACCATGTCTGATTTCATGGGTCCGGGCCGGAACAGCGAAATGTCAATGATGAGGTCGTTGAACTCACGCGGGGCCATCTTGCCGATCAGCTCGCGCTGGCCAGGAGATTCAATCTGGAAGCAGCCCAGGGTGTGGGTGCTGCGGATCAGCTCGAAGGTGGGTTCATCATCCAGCGGGACGGCGTTGAGCTCGATGTGGCCGTTCTCAGCGATGTAGTCCGGCCCGGCGCCGTCAGGTCCGGCAGGGTGGTGGCCGGCCGCCACCACTTCCGCTTTGGAAGGATGGATCCGGATGACTTCCCTGATGGCGAAGGCCATGGCGCTCTGCATCCGCACACCCAGGACATCCAGTTTCAGCATGCCCATGGGATCCATGTCGTGTTTGTCGAACTGACTCATCGGCAGCCCCAGGCCGCTGGGCTGGACAGGCGTCCGGTCGAGCAGCGTGGCATCGCCGAGGATCACTCCGCAGGGGTGCATGGAAATATGCCGGGGCAGCCTGTCGAGGCGTTCGGTGAGGTCCACCAGCAGGTCAAGCTGCTGGTTTTCGGCGAAACCCCGCTGTTCCACCCGTCCGGCGAATTCCCGGAGCTCAGGTTTTTCAACCAGGGCTTCCCGGAATTTCCGGGCCGAGAAACGCCACAGCTGTTTGGCGATCTCACCGACATCGTCATCGTCCATGCCCAACGCCATGCCTGCATCCCGCACAGCGCCTCGCGCCCGGTACCCGTTCTGCATGCTCATCAGGGTGACCCGCTCGGAACCAAACCGGTCGAAGATTTTCCGGTACACGTTGTGCCGTTCGGCGCTTTCGACGTCGATGTCAATGTCCGGCAAGGTTGCCCGGTCCTGGGAGAGGAAGCGTTCGAAGATCAGGTCGTGCTGCAGCGGATCCACCTGGCTGACGTTGATCAGGTAGTTGACCAGGCTGGAAGCCCCGGAACCGCGGGCAGCCGCACGCACGCCCATGTCCAGGATCATGCGGGAAACTTCCGCCACCGTCAGGAAGTAGGAGGAGAATCCGAGGTTCCGGATGATGCCCAGCTCGTGTTCCAGCCGCGAGCGCATTTCCTTGTGCGCCTGACCGGAGATGCCCGGGAAGCGCCTGCCTATTCCTGCTTCACAACGCTGGACCAGTTCAAGGTGCGGGTCCTGGCTGATGCCGATAACCGACGCCTCCGGAACCACGGGCTGCTTCCACCCCATATCCGCCACCGGATCAATCCTGCAGTAATCGGCGAGCGCCTCAGTCTGCGCCATGAGCTGTTTGAGGTCTGCTGTGCCATATCCCGCGGCACGGATGATTTCCTTCCCCAGCTGAAGCATCTGCCCGGCTGACTTGAGCCACCCCTGCCCGTTGGGCTGGAGCAGCGGTTCGGCTGCCAGTTCCGGCAGTGATTTCAGGGTCCGGGCGGAATCAAGGACGTCAGCCGTGGCGGCTCCGTCCTCGGCGCAGTAGCGGACAGCGTTGGTCAGGATTGCCGGGACTCGGTGTTCTTCGGCGAGCTTAAGCATGCGCACCGCGTGGGCAGTGCTCAGGGGCTTCCCCGGGGCAGTCAGCTGGGAAACAACTTCGGCAACCAGGGTTCCGGCGGGCATGGCGTCCAGCCATTGTTTGAAGAGGGTGCGTGGACGGAGGTAGCGCCGGCCGCCCATGGCGCGTCCGACGTCGGAGTCCGGTCCAATCAGGACGGTCAGAACCGGCTTCAAGGTGGCGGGGTCAAGGGTCCGTGAAGCGAGCTCCGCGCGGGTAACTGCCACGGGCACCGCTCCTCCGGCTTTACCGGAGGTGCGGGCATGGGCATCGGACACCAATCGGCACAGGGCTCGGTAGCCCGCTCCGTTGTTGTTCCCCCGGGCAAGCACCACCACCCTGCCAGCGAGCTGGGTCCGGTGGTCGCCGTCGTCGTCCAAGACCGCCAGGTCCACCCCCACGATGGGGTCGATGCCTGCCGCCATGCAGGCTTTGAGGTGTTTGATGGTGCCGTACAACCCGTCACGGTCCGTGCAGGCAAGAGCCGTTGCGCCGTCCGCGGCAGCGACCTGGGCCAGTTCGTCGGGCCAGGAGACGCCATAGTGTGCGCTGAAGGCGGTGGAAACGTGGAGATGGGTGAAGCTCATGCTGTTTTGGGGTGGAGGGCGTCATGGATGCGCAGGAGCCGCCAGCGGCCGCTGCCGAGGTGCCTGCTGAGGTCCAGGGTAAGGGGCTCCCCGGCTTCATCAGGTTCCGGCCGGACCTGCACGCGCCAGATCTCGTGGTCCACCAGGCCCGGGCCGCTGCCCAGGGGTGCCCGGCGTTCCTCGGCCCACCACTGGCGGCGTTCGTACCAGCGGACAGGTTCGGCGCAGACGGTATACGGCCTGCCGGCCCACACGAGCTTCAAAGGCTGGCCGGAAGCGGTGCAGTGAACGTCCACGGACTCGCTGAACATACCCATGGGGCGCCTCCCGGACTGAATGATGGCTGCTGCGGAATACGGCTGCAACAGCTGGCAGTTCGAATACATATTCGAATAAATTCAGTCTACAAGGGTGCCCTGACAAAACCTAGACAGGGGTGGACTGACGGGACGGCTGGGGGCAGGATGGTGCCATGAGCTCCCATGACGCACTTCTCAAGCACGTAAGCATCAAGGCCCAGGACAACACCCTCGTGGCCAACTTTGATATCGATGGCAACATACCGGGAGCGGGTGCGTACGTGGTGGGACTGGTGGCGTCGAGCCCTGACCATTCCTCGCAAAGACGGCTAGGCATTGAATTCCTGAACGGGGAGGCCATCGCCTTCTACTCGTTCTGCCATGACCAGACCGCCGAGGAAAATTATGACCTGTCCGGAGTGACTCATTCGGGCAACACCATCACGGGAAACTTTCCCATGGCGGCCATCCAAGGCCTGGGCAAGGGGCACTTCATGACCGCGTTCAGCGAGGCTGACGGCCGCGAATTCCAGGGCGGCGTCCCCGTAGAGGAAGCGCTGTAGAGGAAGCGCTCTAGCGTCAGCTGTTTTCCTTGTGGACCTTCAGCTCGAGTTCGATGAACCCTGAGATCATGGCCCGGTAAGTGGATTCCACGATGTCCGGGTCAATGTCCTTCTTTTCGGCAGCGTCCCTCACGTGTTCTATCACGCGCTCCACCCGGCCGGGCGCCCGGACTTCCGCGTCGTCGCCCTTCAGCGTCCCGGCGATCCGGATCAGGCGTTCCCGCCGCGCAATCAGTGTGACAATCTGGTCATCCACTTCGTCGACGGCAATTCGAACGGCAGCGAGCTGTTCCTTGTCGGCAGATGCTTCCCGATCGTTCCCTTGAATTGTTGCCATCTTCTGACAGTATCGAAGCATGCAGCCCAGAGTCGACTTCATCTCACTAGGCGTTCGCAGCGTTGATGCCGCCCGCCGCTTCTATGTGGAAGGCCTCGGCTGGCCGGTGCGGGGTGAACATCCTGGCGACGTGGTGTTCATCGAGGTAAATCACGGCCTGATCCTTTCCCTGTGGGATGCCGGGCAGATGCACGCCGAAGCGGGAGTGGCCCTTCCCGGACCCGTTCCCTGCATCACGCTCAGCCACAACCTTCCCGGCACCGAGGACGTGGACCGGGTGATGGCCGAGGCCAGGGCCGCAGGCGCCCAGATCGTGGCCGAACCTGTCACCCAGCCCTGGGGCGGGTACAGCGGCTATTTTGCCGATCCGGACGGGTTCCGCTGGGAGGTTGCCTACAACCCCACGTGGGCAGTGGACGACGACGGCAAGGTCACCGTCTAGGGGCACCGTCACCCTTTGGAGGGCGCCCCCCCTTCCGGGCGCCGCCTTCTAGAAGAGAGCCTCCACCGGGCGGATGAGTTCCGGGGAGTTGTTTCGCACGTTGCCGACTTCCCGGCCCACTGAGTCCACATGCCAGTCGGCGGCGGCATCCCTCACATGGGCGCGGACAAGGTCCACGAGGAAGGCGGCGTCGTCGATCTGCGGATCCAGCCAGGAGGCCATGGTGGCCCGGTCCATGGGCAGGGGCACCCGGTCGTGCAGCTCCGTCAGCTTGCCAAACACCGTGGACTCGGCACCGGGGGGCGGAGTGTCCGTGGTGAGGATGGAGGTGGAAAGCATCCAGCGGCCGGGATCATCCTCGGCTTTGGAGGGGTCCTTCCACCATTCATACAGGCCGGCAAACACCAATGGGCTTCCTGAGCCCGGATGCACGTAATAGGGCTGCTTTTGCTTGCCGGCCCCCTGCTTCCACTCGTAGTACCCGTCAGCGGGGACAGCGCAGCGCCGCGATTTCACCGCCTTGCGGAAGGCAGGCTTCTCCAGCACGCTCTCACTCCGGGCATTGATCATCCTGGCCCCTATGCCCGGATCCTTCGCCCATGAGGGCACCAGGCCCCAGCGGGCCACGTGCAGCTGCCGAACCGGCTCCTCGTCGATCAGCCGTTCCAGGACAATCGGCACATCGTCTGTGGGCGCCACGTTCCATGACGGGGGCAGCTGCACATCCTCCTCCAGCCGGGCATCAAATTCGGCGAGCAGGTCCCCCACGGCCCGGGCCATCACATAGCGTCCACACATGGCTCCAGCATGCCATTAGCGGTGGTCCGTGTCAGCCGGCGCAGTTCCTCCGCAGCCTCCGCCCGGAACAGCCCCGGCTGTAGCCCTGGGAATAGGCCACCGCGGGTTACCGTTGAGGAGAACGAACCCCCTCAACGATTTCAGGAGAGCTCCGTGGACTTTACCCCCGAGAACGGCACCATCACCATGTTTTCCACCACCTGGTGCGGCTACTGCAACCGGCTCAAGAAGCAGCTGGATGCGCAGGGCATCGGCTACACGGAAATCAACATCGAAGAGGTGGACGGCACCGCCGAACTCGTGGAGCAGCTTAACGGCGGCAACCAGACCGTTCCCACAGTGCTCTTCCCGGATGGCACCGCCGCCACCAACCCCTCACTGGCCGAAGTCAAGAGCCGGCTGGCAGCCTAGGTCCGCAGGCGAAGGAATAGACAGGACGGGACCAACCCCAGGTTGGTCCCGTCCTGTTTGTGTGCGCTGAAGCAGCCCTCCGCTTACCTGCGGTATACGGCTCACCTGCGGTACACGCTGGCGAAGTCGGTGTATGTGAGGGAAGCGTGCGCTGCGTAGGATGCAACCACCGCATCCTCAACGGCCTGCACTGTCAGACCGGGTACCAGATCGTCGGCTGCCCCGGCGGTGGCCGGCTCCCAGTCAAGGCCCAGGGCCGCGTAGGTGTCGGTGAGGACGGCGCGGATGGGTGCCGAGTTTTCCACCACAATCACCGAACTGAACAGCCAGCCGCCGCTCACCACGCGCTGGGCAGTGCCCACCAGTTTGACCTGGCGGGTGGGATCTGCGGGGTGGGTGCCGTGGACGCTGAACTCACCGGGGCAGTATTCGCCCGGGATCTCGCCGACGGCGGCCTGCACACCAACGTCCCGCAGGGTCTGCGCCAGGAGCTCACCGAAAAACGCAAACCGGCTTTTGGAGCCGGCAATCGCATCAGCCTCGGGCATGACGTGGTCAACCACCAGCGTGCCCTCGTGATAGGCAGCGGCCCGCCCGCCCGCCTTCCGCACCAGGGGTTCAAAGCCGTGGTCCCGGCAGGCCTCTGCTGCCGCCTCGAAACCGGGCAGGCGGGTATCGCGCTGGCCGAACGCAACAGTCGGGGCCGGCCGGTACAGCCGGAGCGCGGGGCCAATCCCGCCGGTCCTGGCCAGGGTCAGCAGTTCCAGGCCGAATTCCAGGTCCCGGGCGGCGCCGAGTGTGTGGTCCTGCCGCACCACGGTGAGCGTCCGGTCGGCCTTGACGTCCTGCATGTTGCTAAGCTCCCTTATGGTCATATTGCAATTCCTTGTTGTTGCCGCTGCATTCGCGGTCATCGACGCCATCTGGCTCAAGCTGATGAACCCGTTCTACCGCAGCCACATCGGTGACCTGCTCGCCGACAAGCCCAACTTAGGTTACGCCGTGGCCTTCTATGTCCTGTACATCGCGGGAATTCTCTTCTTCGCGCTGCGGCCGGCGCTCGACGGCGGCAGCTGGCTGACCGCCGTCGGCTACGGTGCCGCACTGGGCGCCTTTGCCTACGCAACGTATGACCTCACCAACGCCGCCACACTCAAGACCTGGCCGCTGCAGCTCATTGTGGTGGACATTCTCTGGGGCGCCGCGCTGACCGGCCTGTCCACCCTCGCCGGCTGGCTGGTGTTCCGTTCAACCTGACCGGGCTCCGGCAAAAGCTACCTGACACGCGTGGACTGTTACGTCCTGTCCCCCGCCGGGTGGCTAAACTCAGAAACCGCGGCACCCCCCACACTCCTTCAGGAGAGGCAATCCACTGATACGCGTCATTAGCTACAACCTTCGCAAGCACAAGGCCAGTGGAGAACTCGTGGCCCTGGCCCGGGATTTCGACATCGATGCCCTGTGCCTGCAGGAGTGCGACACCACCGACCTGCCGGACACGCTGGGGCAGCTCCAACTGGCCGATTCGACCAAGGGAAACCGCCTGGGGCTTGCCATCTACTACCGGCCGGAGCGGTTCACCGCCCACGGCACCAACACCTTTGCGCTGAAGAAGTCCCTGCACGATATGGTCCTGGCACCGGCACATGAGCGGCTCATCGGCACCCGCGTGCGGGACAACGAGACCAACCATGAGCTGGTCATCGCTTCTTTCCATGCCGCCCCGCTCACGGCCACGAACTCGCTGCGGCGGAACCAGATCAACGCGGCCCACAAGGAACTGCTGGGCATGGGTTCCGGCCTGATGACCCTGATGGCGGGTGACTTCAACTACCCGTTCTTCACCAAAAACCTCACCGAACAGATGAAGGATTCGGGGTACGAGCTCTCGCTCAGCAACCGCAGGACCTACACACGGTACAAAGTCTTCAAGGGCCACTTCGACTTCGCCACGTCACTGGGACTGAACATTGAGAACGTGGAGACGCTGCCGCGTGGCGCGTCGGACCACCTGCCCATCCTGGTCACGGCCGAATACGGCCAGGATTCCGCCCCCGCGCAGGAGCCACCGGCCGCCTGACTGCTTTTTTTGGGAGGCGCGCGTGCGGCACGACTGGATCAGCAAAGCGATACCGGGCGTCCGCGTGGCCCGCGGCTACAAGAAGGCCTGGCTGAAGCCCGATCTGGTGGCCGGCGCAGCCCTGAGCGCAGCCCTGGTGCCGGCAGGCATGGCGTACGCCGAGGCCAGCGGGCTCCCTGCCGTGAACGGGCTCTACGCTTCGGTGGTACCCATGATCTTCTATGCCGTGTTCGGGCCCTCACGGGTGGTCATCGTGGGCCCGGATTCCTCACTGGCCCCCATGATTGCCGCCGCCATTCTTCCCCTGGCGGGACGGGAACCGGAGCACGCCGTCCCGCTGGCCGGCGTGCTGGCAATCCTGATCGGCGTGTTCCTGGTCGCCGGCCGGATCTTCAACCTGGGGTTTGTGACGGGGCTGCTGTCCAAACCCATCCGCGTTGGCTACCTCAACGGCATCGCACTGGCCGTCACCGTCAGCCAGCTTCCGCGGCTGCTGGGCATCGACAGCTCGGGGCAGACCCTTATTGAACGCCTGGCATCCCTGTCCGGCGCGGTATTCAGCGGCGGGATCAATCCAATCGCCCTGGGCATGGGGGTGGGAAGCCTGGCCGTGATCGTGGGCGGGCGCTTCCTGCCGTGGAAAGTGCCCAGCGTGATGTTTGCCGTGGCCGGGGCCATCGCCCTGGTGGCCGCGCTGGACCTCGCCGGGCAACTGCCGGTTGTCGGCGCCCTCCCCCGGGGCCTGCCCTCGCCGGCGCTGGGAGGGATCGGCTGGGAGGACGTAACGGCGCTCATCGGACCGGCGGCAGGCATTGCCCTCATCGCCTTCGCGGACACGTCCACCCTGTCCAAGAGCCTTGCCGGCCGCCGCGGGGAAAGAGTCAACGGCAATGAGGAAATGGGCGCGCTTGGAATCGCCAACATTGCCACGGGCATTCTCGGCGGCTTTCCGGTGAGCGGTAGTTCCTCGCGGACGCCCATTGTCCTTGACGCCGGCGGGAGATCGCCCCTGAGCGGTGTGGTGGCAGCCCTGCTTGTGGTGCTGTTCATGGTCCTTGTACCGGGCGTCACAGCTTTCCTTCCGACGGCGACTCTCGCTGCCGTGGTGATCGTCGCGGCAGCGTCACTCGTCGATGTGACAACACTCCTGCGCCTGTTCAGGATGAGCAAGCTGGAGACCCTCCTCCTGGTTGTCACCTTCCTGGGCGTCGCCTTTGTGGGGGTCCTGGAGGGAATCGTGGTGGCAATCGGGCTGTCCCTGGTGGCATTCGTCCGGCGGGCGTGGGACCCGTACCGGACCGAACTCGCGAGTGTTGACGGAGTGCCCGGCTTCCACGACCTCGACCGGCACCCGGAGGGCCGACGGGTCGCGGGCCTGGTGATCGCGCGCTTTGACGCACCACTGTTTTTTGCCAACGGCGAAGTCTTCGCGGACCACATCCGCAACCTGGTGGACGGCGCACCGTCGCCGGCGAAGTGGGTGATTGTGGCGGCCGAACCAATCACCGGGCTGGACACCACGGCACTGGACGAAGTGGTGCAGCTGGACGATGAACTCGCGCGGCGCGGTGTCAGCCTGGTCTTCGCCGAAATGAAAGGGCCGGTCAAGGACCGGCTGGTCCGCTTCGGTGCCGGATCCAGGTTCAGCCCGGACCATTTCTACCCCACAGTGCACAGCGCGGTGCGCGCGTACAGGGAGTGGGCCGGAAAGGCGTAGTCCGCACCCGTGCGGACTGGAAAACCTCAGTACGCGTCCGGACCTCAGGTCCGGCGCAGTGTCAGAATCTGCTCAGCCCGGCCGAAAGGTCCCTGGAGGTCATGGAGGACGGTGGAAGTCAGGCCTATTCCGTCCGCGCCGAAGGACACGGCGTTGTCCAGGCCAAGCCACTCACCCTCAGGCCTGCGGTACATGTGGATTTGGAGGTCCAGGTTGGGAAACGCGTAGCTCCCTTCCCCCGGGGGGACCCTCGCCGCGATGCCGTTTGCGGTGTCCACCAACCCCATCAGGCGGGCAAAGTCGCTGCTGTCCGCCTTGTCGGTCAGGGGATGCCCGGTACGCAGCCATACTGTTCCAGCCCCGTCCCGGTGCCCTTCAGCCACGCGCATCTCAAGGGAACGGATGTACCCGCCCGGCCAGATGGCGGCGCCGTCGAACGGTTTGCAGTCATCCGGCGCAGGAATGGCGGCATCCTCGACGGCGGCCACCGCGGCCGTGTCACTGGTGATCATCCGCCAGGCGGTGGCCCTGATGGCCACGCGGTTGTTGGCGACCAGTTCGGCCTGCAGCAATTCAATGGTCCTGCCCGGCCGGAGCGTGGTGGTTTCTATGTGGAACTCACCGCCCGGGATCAGGCCGAGGATCTCATAGCTTAGCCTTGCCATCCGCATGTCTGCCCGGGGTTCATGCCGCTCCAGGCTGTCAGCCATCAGCCCCGCGGCCGGCGCCATGTGCTGCTCATGTTCGTTCCAGGCACCTTGGGCGTGAATGGTTGAGCGGAACCGGCCGCCCCCCAGTGACTGATAGTAGAAGTCGCCCTCGGCAAGTTCAGGCAGTTCCTTGGTCAACGTTGGCCCCTCCGATGATTCCGGGTGAATGATCATTAACTCTAGCCGGTCCCTGGGACCCCGGCGGTGAACCCCGAAAGTTCCCGCGCAGCGGAGGCCCCGTTCGGACTAAACTCAGAAATTGGTCCTGTCAGCGACCCTCGAAGTGAGGTGTTCCACGAATGCGCGTCATCAGCTACAACCTTCGGAAGCACAAAGCCAGCGGCGAGCTGCTCGCCCTTGCGCGGAATTTCGCTGTCGACGCGCTGTGCCTGCAGGAGGTGGACGCCGGTGACCTGCCCGAGGCGCTGGGGCCGCTGCGCCTCGCGGATACCACCAAGGGCAACCGCCTGGGCCTCGCCATCTACTACCGGACAAGCCGGTTCACAGCCGTGGACACCCAATCGTTTGCGTTGAAGAAATCAGTCCATGACAGGGTCCTGGCGCCGGCGCATGAGCGTTTGATCGGTACCCGCGTGGTGGACAATGACACCGGGCAGGAGCTGGTGATCGGCTCCTTCCACGCCGCTCCCCTCACCGCATCAAATTCGCTGCGGAGGAAGCAGATCCATGCCGCGCACGCGGAGCTGCTCAGCATGGGCAGCGGCCTGATGACGTTGATGGTGGGTGACTTCAACTATCCGTTCTTCACCAAGAACCTGCACGCCCACATGAAGAACTCGGGTTATGCCCTGTCCTTGAGCAACCACCGGACCTACACGCGCTACAAGGTGTTCCGGGGCCATTTCGACTTCGCCACGTCGCTGGGCCTGGACATCGCCAGCGTGGAAACCCTGCCGCGGGGCAAATCGGACCATTTGCCCATCCTGGTGAGCGCGGAATACGGCAAAGGCTACTGAGTATCCTTACCTGATCCGCGTGGCGTGGGTAAGCAGTCGGGGCTGCAGCTGCGGCCAGGACCGCGCGAAGCCGGGGTGCAGCTCTTTGCGGTCCATATCCCCCAGCGGCACCCACTGGAGTTCGAGGCTCTCCGGATCGCTGATCACGGGATCGAAGGGTGAGGTCACCAGAACCGCAACGGTGGTGTACGTCCAGTAGCCCACATCCAGCACGGACGTAAAAAGGACATCCACGTGCTCCGCCGGCACAGCCGCTTCCTCGTAGGCCTCCCGCAACGCGCCGGTCACGGGGTCCTCGTGCTGATGGAGCGCGCCGCCGGGCAGTCCCCAGGTTCCGCCGTTGTGGCTCCACAACGCGCGGTGCTGGAGCAGGACCCCTTTGCCGGGGTCGTAGGCCAACACCCCGGCGGCACCGAATTTGCCCCAGAACTTCCCCCGGTCACCCTCCACCCACGCGTCACCCGGGTCCCGCGGACCCGTGCGTGCCGGCGGAAAATGGCGGTTGGCATCAGCGGACGTGGAAGCCAGTGATTGATCCATGGTTCCAGTCTGACAGGTGCACAGCGACTCTGCCGGGCACCTGCCGGACCGGGCTGGTCTTACTGGCCTCCGTGCCCGCGTTCGACGGCGAAATCACCGCCGGGATACATGACCGTTTCGTGTCCGTCGTCGAAGCGGACAAGGTATGGCGGGTGCCCTTCCTGACCCCGCACTTCCACGATCACCCCGTGCCGGTCGGACGAACCGACAGTCCTGCCCCGGACGATGATCCTGTCGCCTTGGGTTGCCTCCATGTCAATCACCTCCAAGGCCCAGAGTACGACGCGGCGGCGGGCAGTAACAGGGGCGCATGGCAGGATTCACATATGCCGCTGCGCCTTCTGCTCGTCTCAGACACACATGTCCCCAAGCGTGCGCGGGAACTGCCCGCCCAGGTGTGGGACGCCGTCGAAAGCGCGGACGTGGTGTTCCATGCCGGCGACTGGGTGAACCCGGAACTGCTGGACCGTTTTGAACAGCGGAGCCGGCAGCTGGTGGCGGTCTACGGCAACAATGACGGGCCGGAGATCCGCCGCAGGCTTCCGGAAAGACAGTACGTGGTGCTCGAAGGCGTCCGGTTCGCCGTAGTGCACGAGACCGGTCCGGCGAAGGGCAGAAACGAGCGTGCCGAAGCGTTGTTCCCGGAGTCCGATGTTCTGGTGTTCGGCCACAGCCACATCCCTTGGGACGCAACGTCGCCAGGAGCTTTACGCCTGCTCAACCCCGGCTCGCCCACAGACCGCCGGCGCCAGCCCTTTTGCACGTACATGACCGCGACGGTTGACGGCGGGATCCTGGGGCACGTGCAGCTGGAGGTGGTCCGGAAGCAATGATGCCGGGCCGGCGGGGTCAGTCGTGGTGGGCGGCGAGCAGTTCGTCGGTGGCGGGGTCCGGCTGGCCGTCGAAGAACTGTGCCAGCACGGTTTTGAAAACCGTCTCACCGGGCGCTGCACGCAGGAACAGGGTCATGGAGGAACGCAGTTTCTTCGCGTCGATGCCGCCGAAAATATCGGCGGCGGAACGCCCGGTATGGGTGGACACGGCTACGCTGCACTCGAGGAGCCGGGGTCCCAGGACGTCGTGCTTCAGGTAGGCCTGTGCCTCCTCCAATGAGCTGATGGCATACTTCACGGACGTGGGGCTGCTGCCGAGTCCGGCAATCTGGGGGAAAATGAACCACATCCAGTGGCCCCGTTTACTGCCCAGTTGCAGTTCCGACAGCGCCTGCCGGTACGTACCGCCGCTCTCCTGTGCCTCAACAAAGCGTTCCAGGTTGTAGGTGGTGGTCATGTGCGTCTCCTTGTGTCAGGCGTGAATTCAGGTTGTGGGGGCCGGGGTTCCGGTAGCGAGGGCGGCGGCGTGGCGAACCCAGCGGTCAGGATCCCGGCTCCAGCGTGCCATCACTACCCCGGCGCGTTGGCGGTCCGCGCCCTCCAGCGCCGCGAGCAGCGGAACCACCACGTCGGCCGTCAGGGGGTCCACCAACTCCGCTGTGTGCGCCGACCGGATGAAGCCTTCCAGCCGGGTCAGGTCCGAGTGCCGCAGGAGGGCCACCCGGGATTGCAGGAGCACGACGGCGGCCAGGCGCCGCTCGTAGACGGCCCGCCTGCCCGGCCCGGGCTGGCCCCACAGTTGCGAGGCGAGTGCCGTCACGTCGTCGTGGGCGAGGCCCTTGAATTTCGTGCCGGCGTCCCGGATGGTTCCCCGCACGGCTCCCACTGATGCGCCGTAGGAACTGAGGGCCCCGCCCAGGCGTGATTCCACTTCCTCCGACCGGTACCAGGTGCCTTCATTCTGCAGGGTGGTGTCGATGAACCGGGCCGCGTCCTGCACGGTTTGATTCACCGGGCTCACCTTCCGTGCCGGCGTCCCGCGCCGGAATGCTCAATGCAGTACAGGGTCCAGGCCCGCGCCTCAAGGCGGCCCTCGGCGATTGGTCCTCCGCAGACGGCACACACCCCGTAGGTGCCGTCCGAGATTCTGTGCAGTGCCGCTTCGACCTCCGCCAGACCGGCGCTGCTTTGGTTCAGCAGCGCCGATGCCTGTGACAGTTCGAAGGCAATGGTGGCGCCCTCGGGGTCATGTTCGTCGTCCACATTGGAGTCCTGGCGGGCGGCATTGGCAGCGGAAATATCGGCCCGTAGCGCTGGCAGCAGTGCCAGCTTCCGGCCCCGCTCTTCCTCCAGCAGGATCCGGAACCGTTCAAAGTCAGCCATGGGAAAAGCCTAACGCCGCGGAGTCCGCCGGACCTGCAGCTTCACCGAGGCTGCAGGGGCCGGGCCGCACGCCGGCGGGGCCGTCAGTACCAATTCCTGATGACGGAGTGATTCCAGGCGCCGCACGGGGAGCCGTAGCGGTTCAGGATGTAGGCAAGCCCCCAGTCAACCTGGGTGCGGTAGCTGGTGAGCCAGTCGCTGCCTGTGCTGCCATACTTGCTGGCCGGCAGCGCCTGCGCGATGCCGTAGGCCCCTGAATACGGGTTGGTGGCCGTGGTGAGCCAGTTGGATTCCTTCGTCCATAGCTGCGCCAGGCATTGGAACTGGTCCTGTTCCCAGCCGTATGCGGAAAGCCGCCCGGCGGCATAATTGCGGGCACCGGCGGGATCGTTGACGGCGCCGCCCGGAACGGAAGGTACAACGACGACGGCGGGCGGCGGGGCCGGCGTCGGGCTTTCCAGCGGCGGTGCGGGAGGTGCGGGTACCGGATTTTGGGGTACGGGGTTTTGCGGCGCCGGATTTTGGGGCGCCGGATTGTGGGGTTCGGGATTTGGGCGCGCAGGATCTGCCGGGGTTTGGGCGGCAGCCCGGGCAGCAGCTTCAGCCTGCTGGCGTGCCCGCTCCTCCGCTGCCGCACGTTTGGCCGCCTGGGATGCCTCGTAGGCGGCCACAGCAGCCTGGCCCTGCCGGAACTCTCCTTCGACGGCTGCCGTGGTGCCCTTCAGGGAAGCGAGCTGGGCGGTGAGTTCCTGACTGTGCTGCTGCTGTTCCGTGACGTGCTGCACCATTGCGCGCTGGGCGGCCTGCGCCGAGGACAGCTTGGCTTCGGCAATGCCGGCAAGGCGTTCGCGCTCAGTTTTGGCGGCGCGCTCCTGCTCGGCCAGCGCGTCCGCGATCCGTTCGGCCTCAGCTGATTTGTGAACCAGCACCGAGGTTTTGTCGCTGACGATCCGGACAATGTTCAGGGCGTGGATACTGTTCGTCTGCAAGGCATCGAGCGCCACGAAGAACCCCATATTTGTGCCGCCGGTCTTATAGGACTGCGCGGCGAGGGCTCCGATTTCCCTCTTATGCAGGCTCGATTCCTCCTTCGCCCGTGCCACCTGCACGGCCAGGGCGTCCGCCTTGGAACCGGCAGCCCGAAGATCGTCCTGCGCCACCGAGTATCCGGCGGCAGCGGTGACGGCCGCATTGCCCAGCGCCTCTGCCTCGGCCTGCAGGCCGCCGAGCAGGTCACCGATTTTGGTGACTTCAGCGGCCGTGGCGGCCTCGCTTGTTTTGGCTCCCTCCACGTCCTGCCAGGAAGGATAGCCGCCGGGAGGAGCCGGGTCCGCGGCGCGGGCCGGCAGCATGGAAGACGAGGCGGCCACAGCCAGTGCAAGCACGGCCGCGAGGCCGGTCAGCCGCAATTTGTGGGCAAGCAGGGACATAGTCCGTGAGCCTACCGGGCAAGTCTCCGATTCCGGGGAATATCGGTCCCGCGTCAGGCCCGGGACCGGGCCGGTCAGCCCGCCACGGTCCACGTCTCCGGCCTTGCCGGCGCCAGGAAATATTCGCCTTGGCCGGCCTGCGGACGGCGTTCCAGTGCCCTTTTTGGGGAGAATTGAATCAGTTGGATGACCTGTGGGGGCATATACGCATCCCGCGCGGTGACCTGCATCGTCGTCGTCCCTGGCCCAGGAACGCTCCGCGCCGCGCGGATGAATTCCGGCCGTACATTCCGTTACCGGAATGTGACATTCGGGAAAAGCAGCCGCTATGGTCGTTGGGTGCCCTGGTTTTAGGCCAGGACATTCCCGTCAGTATGCCGAGCCCTGCCACTGACCCGGGATCCCAGACGCAATGCAACTGGCAGGGACGGGGGAACCACATTTCCACGGCCTGAACAGGCCTTGGGGTTAAGTCGGCACTCGTCCCGTCCCTTGAGGCGGCGATCCCGGCCGGGTCTCTCCAACCCGAACCCGACAGCTCACCCCGCAGGCATGGGAGAGGCAAACAACCATGTCCAAGAAGTCCACTGCCGCACGCCATCGTGCAGCCACCCCCACTACATCCCGTGCACTGATGATCGGACGGCCGGCCCTTGTGGTCGCCGCCGCATCCGGCCTGTTTTTCGGCTTCAGCACCCCTGCCCACGCCGGCGTCCACGGACCCGAAGACTCCGGAACAGTCACCCCTCAAGGCCAGGTAAGCGCACCGGCAGCAGCCGTGGCGCCAGCTCCGGCTCCGGCCGCAGCCGCTGTGCATACCGTCGTATCCGGCGACACACTGGGCCAGATCTCCGCGGCCAACGGCGTGGCACTCAGCAACGTTTTGGCCGCAAACGGCCTGTCGCTGGACAGCATCATCTACCCGGGCAACCAAATCCGGATCCCTGCCGCCGGGCAGGCCGCACCGGCACCGGCACCGGCATCGGTTCCCGCCCCCGCAGCCAAGGCCGCCGCGGCGCCGACTGCACCGGCCAACACCGGCGTCAAGCTCGCGTCCAGCCCGGCCCCGGCCCAGGCTGCCACCGGAGCAGCCGGCTCGGCGATCCTGGCCTCTGCCTACTCCCAGCTCGGCGTCCAGCAGGACTGCACCGCCATGGTGGAGAAGGCACTGCGCTCAGCCGGAAAGAATGTCGGAGACCTTGCCCCGGGCCAGTTCTTCCAGTACGGAAGCGTTGTTGGCACGCCCGCTCCGGGTGACCTGGTGATCACCGCCGGACACGTTGGTGTCTTTGCCGGCAACGGCCAGGTTGTCAGCGGCGGCGTCGACGGTTTCAAGACCCAGGTCCACTCCATCAGCTGGCTCCAGGGCGCATCCTTCGTCCACGTGGCGTGACCCCGGCCGGTTGGACGGCGGCGCGCGGCAGTATGCCGACCGCCGTCGTCCGCCGCTGCTGCGCACTCACACGTACTTCCCGAACCAGGACAGCATGTCATTCCAGGCAGCCGTTGCCTGGGTCTGGTTATACCGGTCCCCGGTGTCATTGTGGAAGGCGTGGTCCACGCCGGGGTACACGGTGAGCTGATGCGTCACCGTGGTGGCGTCCAGGGCATCGCGGAGTGCCGGCATGGTTCCGGTGATCCGCTTGTCCAGTTCGGCGTACACCCCGAACACCGCGGCCTTGATCTCCGGCACCCGGTTCAGGTCCGGCGCGGGCCCGTAGAACGCTGCCGTGGCCTTGAGCCCGGGCAGTTCCGTGGCCGCCTGCCAGGTGATCCCGCCGCCGAAGCAGTAGCCGTTCATGGCGATCCGTCCTTTGTCCACGAACTCCTGGCCGCGCAGATAGTCAAAGGCCGCAGCAAAATCGGCAACATGGCGGGCTGACCCGGCGTTGGTCAGCGCTCCGGGGACGGCGTCCGGATCCAGGCTGCCCGTGCCTCCTTCCCTGCTCAGCAGGTCCGGTGCCAGCGACACATAGCCGGCTTTGGCGAAACGGCGCGCCACGTCCTGGATGTGCGCGGTCAACCCGCGGTTCTCATGACACACCAGTACGGCCGGACCCGCAGCGCCCGACGCGGGACGGGCAAGGTAGCCGCTGATTTCTGTACCGTCCGCACCGAACGCGACGGTCGCCGTCGTCAATCCTGCCGCACCCTCGGGGACAGACAACGGACTCTTCGCCCCCGGTACCGGCCCGCCGGATGCCATGCCGGTACCCGTCGTCGAAGCAGAGGGCGAGGGCATCGGTTCGGTTCCCCGCGGGACTTCCTCGGGCGTGCACCCCACCAGAAGCATCGCGGCCGACGCCGCGGCCATGCTGCCCGTGATGAAAGCGACCCGCCGCGTGAACGTCTGATGCGCCATGGCACCGGCGCGGTAATCATCAAAGAATTCCTCGATCAGGTACCGTTCATACTTTCCAAGCTGGATCATGGCCGGCCTCCTCGCGTGAGGCTAATATCCTGCTCCCGAAACACAATCTGCGGCAAGGGGCGGCCGCCCCTTCCGTCCCGCGGCCTAAGGCAGCCGACGCCGTTTTGGAAAGGCGAACCGGTCCAGGTCCCTGGCGGCGATCACTGCGGAGCCGCCGGCGCGGCGCCGCGCCTGGTCCGCGAGGAGGGTGAGGTCGTCGCCGTACCGTGAGGAGAAGTGGGTCAGGATCAGCGTGCGGGCTTCGGCGCTGCCCGCCAACTCACCCGCCTGCCCGGCGGTGAGGTGCGAGTATTGCCTGGCCAGCCCGGCGTCGTCGTCACTGAACGTTGACTCCGCCACCAGGAGGTCCACCCGATCCGCCAATTCCTGCGCCCCTGCGCACGGCGCCGTGTCCATCACGAAGGCGAAGCTCTGCCCCGCCCGGGGAACACTCACATCCTCCAGACGGACACCGCCCAGAGCGCCCGTCAGCTGCAGCCTCCCCACGTCGGCGCCCTGGATCCCGGCTGCGGCGAGCCTGTCCGGCAGCAGACTGCGGCCGTCCGGCTCGTCCAGCCTGTACCCGTATGTTTCGATGCGATGCTTCAGGGGCCGGACCTGCAGCCCCGGAGCGATGGTGCCGGGACCGTCGTGCGGATACAGCCGGAGGTCAAGTCCGGGAGTGCTGACGGACACGAGGGCACGGACCACGGCCTCGCCGGAGGCCGGATAATGCAGATGGACCGGATGGCTCACGCCGTCAAGCGCCATCCGGGAAAGCACCCCCGGGAGCCCGAAGCAGTGATCGCCGTGCACATGGGTCAAGCAAATACGGGTGATCCGGCTTGCAGAGACCCCCGCGTGCAGCATCTGCCGCTGTGTGCCCTCGCCGGGATCAAAGAGCAGGCCCTGGCCATCCCAGCGCAGGAAGTAACCGTTGTGGTTACGGCTCCTTGTAGGGACCTGGGAAGCTGTGCCGAGGGCAACGAACTCACGCATGGAACCGAGTGTCCCACTGCCCGGCCGTAACAGCCATTAGCCTCTTCTCCGAGTGCGGCCCGGCTGTTACAGTGGCTCGGCCAAGCCGGTTCGCCGCTGGGTTCGGCCGGCCACTACGGAAGGACGCATTATGCTCTCTGACACCTCTCGTCCCGTTATCCAGGCAACGCTGCCCGTAGTGGGCGCAAACATTGAAGAGATCGCCAAACGGTTCTACAAACATATGTTCGAAGCCAGGCCGGACCTGCTCGATGGCCTGTTCAACCGGGGTAACCAGGCCGACGGCCGGCAGCAGCAGGCGCTGGCCGGGTCGATTGCCGCTTTCGCCACCTACCTCATCGAAAAGCCGGATCAGCTGCCGGACCACCTTCTGTCCCGGGTTGCCCACAAGCACGTGTCACTGGGCCTGAGTCCGGACCAGTACCAAATTGTCCACGACCACCTGTTCTGGGCCATCGTGGATGTGCTGGGCGATGCGGTCACGCCCGAGGTCGCGGCCGCCTGGGACGAGGTCTATTGGCTGATGGGGAACATGCTGATCAATAAGGAACGCGGTCTTTACGGCGCGGTGCACCTCTCGCCGGAAACCATCTGGCGGACCTGGCGGGTGGCCCAGCGCATCCAGGAGACGGCGGACGTGGTCACGTTTGTGGTGGAGAGGACGGATGAACGGGACGTGAAGCCTTCCCTTCCCGGGCAATACGTGACCATAAAAATGCCCATGAAAGATGGCGTGCATCAGCCGCGCCAATACAGCCTGACCCGGGCCGATGACGGACAACATCGGCATTTCGCGGTGAAGCGTGTTCATGGGTTATCCACTCCTGACGGCGAGATGTCCAACCTGCTGCATCAGGATGTCCAGGTCGGCGACGAAGTGGTGCTTTCCGCCCCGTTCGGCGATGTGGTGCTGGAATACACGGACCGGCCTGTGGTGTTGGCCAGCGCCGGAATCGGCATCACCCCCATGGCCGGGATGCTCTCCCACCTGGTAAAGGCCGGCTCGCAGCGCCGGGTGATGCTCCTGCACGCTGACGAGAGTCCGGATGCGTTTCCGCTCCGCCGGCAGGTCACCGAGGATATCGGCCGGCTGCCGGAGGGCTCGCTGCACAGCTGGTTCGTCAATCCTGCGGAGGATCCGGCCGGGTCCGGCTCCACCTTCCAGGGATTCATGGACGTCAGTGCCGTGGAGCTTCCGCTGGACGCCGAATACTACCTCTGCGGGCCGCTGCCGTTCCTGCAGGCGGTACGCAGTGACCTCATCGCCAAGGGTGTGCCGGCAAAGGACATTCAGTACGAGGTGTTCGGCCCGGATCTGTGGCTGGCTGACTTCCAGTGAGCCGGTTGCGGACCGCGCAAATCGGGCCGTAACCACTCAGCCGGCTCGCCACGGATAGAGAAGATAGAGGCTTGCCCAGGCCAGCCCCAGCACCAGCAGGGCGCGGATCCAGAGCTCCCATGGTGTGGTCCACAGCCATAAGGCGGCGGCCCACGGGAGGAAGACCAGGAACTCCAGCCCCTGAAGGATCCAGGGCTGTCCGCGGAAAGCCGCCCACACCTCGCCCAGGTTCCCCTGCCGAAGCAACAGGAAGGCACCGAAGACTGCCCACAACAGCACGGCGAGGACAAAGACTGCTGCGCTAACGAGCTTGGTGGACTCAGCCATGCCTTCCCTCCGCTCCCCTTGGAGGGCCTCCGGAAAAGCCCGCTCCGGCAGACTTCAGGTTCCGGGCGTGAAGGACCACGGCAATGATGATCAGCGGCACATGGATGGCCGGCAGATTGTGGGCGAACCACGTGGGGAGATAAATGTCCGTCACCGAACCGGTGGGGTCTCCGAGCCGCCGGGCCAGGGGTGTCAGCGGACAGTGGAAACCGTTGGCGGCGAAGATGAGGATCTCACCGGCCACAACCGCGGCGGCCTGCCCCACCCGCCGGTCAGTCCGCCTCCGGATCCCGGAATAGAGGACGAACACCATGCACGCCTCGATAGTGAACCAACACCAGGGCTTCCGGCATCCTCCGAGGCATCCTCATTCGCCGAAATGGATCCTGGTCGGATGGGCGGCCCCGGCGGAGGCCACAATTTCGGCCGCCAGATCACGGATGCTCATGTTTCGTGAGCGCGAGGCACGGAAGAGCCACTCCAGCGCAATATCCTGGGTGCACCGCTCCTGCCCGATGATGACACCCACCGCGATGTCTATGGGTGACCGGTCCGCCATCGCCGTCCGGAGATTGTGCTCGGCTTCCCTCAGCTGCGCGATCCTCAGGACCAGGCGCAGCCCTTTGGAGGCATCGGCTGCCAGGGCGTGCGCACTGACGATCGCTTCCCGGCCGAATCCGTGTGGCCTGAGGCTGTAAAAACTGATGCCTGCTTTGGCCACCCCATCCAGCGGGACCGGCTGTGCCAGCACTGACAGCACGCGCTGCCCTGCGGCGGCCTCGATGAAGCTGGGCCAGCGTTCTTCAGCCCGCAGGTCAGGTACCAGGACCATGGACTCGTCCAGGGCGGCAGCCAGCCCTGGCCCCTCCCTGTTGGTGCTCTGCGTGGCCTCAAGGATGTGGGTGGCTTCATCAGAGCCGGCCACATCCGGGACGCCGGAGGTCCTCAGTACAGTAATTCCGCAGGATACGTTTCCTGAAAAATAGGCCTGCTGGTCAGCGCAGAAGGCGGTGAGGTCGTCGAGGAAGCCGGCGAGATCCGGACAATTCAACACAAGGTCCTCGACGTGGCCGGTGATATCGGCGGCGGGATACGTGCGGGGTAGTCGGGCAGCCATGGGCAACCTTTCCGGATGCCGGGGTCGTTTCCCCAGTTCTAGCTTGCGGCCGCGCTCTTCCTGACGGTCATTCCAGCTTACTCCATGCCCTTGCGGCGAGGTAGGAATACGCAGCCACCCAGGCCCCAATAATCCCCCTTGCCGGTGGACGCCTGCCTGCGGCAGTGCCACTATGTGGAGAACCAGACAGAACGCCCCCGGATCCGGGCAGAAGGATGGGCGGACATGACGTACGTCAACAGCTTGGTGGATGTGGGGCCGGGGGATGTTCCCCTCGTCGGTGGCAAGGCTGTGGGCTTGGGCGGCCTCATTCAGGCACGGGTTCCGGTTCCTGAAGGTTTTGTGCTGAACACCTCCGCCTACACGGATTTTGTGCGTGAAAATGACCTGGAAACGGACATACGTGGTCTGGCCGCACTGCCGCTACAGGCGTCGCCGCAGGATTACGAGGATGCTTCCACCCGGATCCGGGCGCTGTTCGCACAGGGGACAGTGCCGTCCGGCGTCGCCGCGGAACTGGACGACGCCTACGGCCATCTCGGCGATGGAAACGCAGCAGTCGCCGTGAGGTCCTCCGCCACGGCGGAGGACCTCGCCTCGGCCAGCTTCGCCGGCCAGCAGGACACCTACCTGAATGTGGTGGGGGCCGGGGAGCTGCACACAGCGGTCATCAATTGTTGGGCTTCCCTGTGGACCGCACGCGCCATGGCCTACCGCGCCCGCGAGGGCATAGCACCGGACACGGTCCGTCTCGCCGTGGTGGTCCAGAGCATGGTGGAGGCCCAGTCAGCCGGCGTCATGTTCACCGCCAACCCCGCCACCGGGCGCCGCGACCAGACCGTGATAAGCGCCGCGTGGGGTCTGGGCGAGTCAGTGGTCAGCGGAACGGTCACCACGGATGATCTCGTGGTCGATGCCGGGACGGGCCGGGTATCCTCGCGGCAAACGGCGGACAAGGACATCATGACCGTCTCCGCGGAGCATGGCACGAAGGAACAGCCGGTCCCGGAAGGACGGCGCCGGGTGCCCGTTCTCAATGACCGGGATGCGGCCGAACTGGCCGGTTACGGAAGGCGGATTGCGGCGTATTTCGGGCAACCACAGGACATTGAGTGGGCACGGGCCGGCAACGGATTCCATATCCTGCAGTCCCGTCCCATCACTGCCCTTCCGGAACCGGCCGCGGACGTTCCGGACTCGTGGCCCGTGCCCTACCCGAAAGGTCTCTACTTCCGCGCAAGCATCGTGGAGCAGATGCCCGATCCGCTCTCGCCGCTGTTCGCCGATCTCATCGATGGCTCGGTATCCAAATCCCTTCGCGCCCTGATGGCCGAAGCGGTCGGCAGGAACGTTGTTGGCGAAGGCGATGTGGGGTTACCCACCGTGAACGGCTACGCCTATTACTACTACCGCACCTCGGCAATGTGGCGGGTGACGGTAAGGTCGCTCACGGCAGTACGGGCCCTCTTCCGCGGCCAGGCCCGCCTGGGAGTGGCCGGCTGGCGGGAATACTCGCACCCGCGCTACGAACAAGTGGTTAGGGATTGGTCCGCCAAACCGGTCCGCGGGCTCTCCGGTGAGGAACTGCTTGACGGGGTCCAGGTGCTGCTGGACGCCGGCACCGTGTACTACACCGCCGTGCAGTCAATCATTCCGCTGGCCGCCACCAGTGAACTCTCTTTCCGGGGGTTTTACGACAGGTTCGTCCGGCGTGACGGCGATCCCCCGGCCCAGATTTTCCTGCTCGGCTACGACAGCGAACCCATCCGGGCGGAAAAGTCCCTGTTTGACCTCGCGGCGTGGGTGCGGGGGGTGCCGGGGCTGGCCTCGGTCATCCTTGAAGAATCGACGACGGCGCTCGCCGCCTCCCAGCGCACGGGCACCGCGCCGGAGGGGTTCGGGGAGGCACTGTGGCAGCAATGGCATCATCGTTTCCAGAACCATTTGGACCGCTTCGGGCACGCGGTGTACAACCTGGACTTCGCCAGCCCCGTGCCGGCGGATGATCCCGCAACGCTGCTGGAGACTGTGAAGTTTTACCTGCGCGGTCAGGGCAACAACCCCTACGAGCGGCAGCGGCTCGCGGCCGACCGGCGGGAGGAGCAGACCAGCCGCATGGCCGCCCGGCTGGGACCGCGCCGGCGCGCCGTGTTTTACCGTCTGCTCCGCTGGGCCCAGAGCACCGGGCCGATCCGTGAGGACGCCCTGGCCGACGTCGGGCTCGCGTGGCCGCTGCTGCGCCGAATCCTGCTCGAACTCGGACAGCGGCTGGTCGGCTCCGCTGTGCTCACCCAAGCGGACGACGTCTTCTGGCTGCGCTTCAGGGAGCTGCAAAGCGCCGTCGAGTTCGGCCTGGCCGCACCGGGAACGGCTGCCGTGGCCATCACCGGCGCCGACCGGCCCGTCCGTGCCGCTGCGGTGGAGGAGCGCAGGATGCTGTGGCGCGGCCAGGTCAAGGCCGCCGCCCCCCAGCTGCTCCCCGAGAACCGGTGGATGGAAAGGGCCTTCGGATCGATGATGCCGGCGGGCCCGCAACACCAGGTGGGCAACGTGATCAAAGGCGCCGGCGCGAGTTCGGGCCGGGTCAGTGCTCCGGCCAGCGTCCTCCACGGTCCTCACGACTTCGCCCTGATGAGACCGGGCGACGTCCTGGTGGCCAGGATCACCACTCCCGCCTGGACTTCGCTGTTCGCCATGGCTTCGGCGGTGGTGACCGACGTCGGCGGCCCCCTGAGCCACAGCTCAATCGTGGCCCGGGAATACGGCATCCCTGCGGTGCTCGGCACCGGAGTAGCCACCCAGCGGATTACCAGCGGCCAGCGGATCACGGTGGATGGCGACGCCGGCACCGTCATCATCGAATCCGCGCCCGATGACGCGGCGGCCCGCTGACCGGCACCTGCAAGGCAGCTAGCGGTCAGCTTTCCGTTGGGTGTTCTGCGCCGGGGAAGTCAGGTCCTCCGGTTCCGCCCTGGCATCGGGCACGAGACTGAAGGCGCCCTCCTCCTCGAGGGCGTTGTGCAGCCGGAGAATGGCGTAGAGGCCGTAGAGCAGCCGGCGGAGCTCGATGATGTCTTGGGCGCGCGCGTCTCTTTCGAGACCGTTCAGCAAGCGGTGGAGCCGGCTGATGAGGTGTTCGATTTCGGCGTGGGTGCGGCTCATGTCGGCTGTCGCGTTCGACCCGCCAAGGGCGCGGGCCACCAGCGGCACCAGGAGTTCCTCGTCTGCCCGCTCGTGCGGTAGCAGTTCGGTCTCGAGGCGGCCGAGCAGGACCCGGGCCGGGGCCAGGTCCGGGTCGCGGGTGGTGAGGGTGTCAGCCACGGCGCGTATCTGCTCAACCACGGCACTTACGGCGTCGTGCTGGGTTTTCAGCCGGCGTGCGGTGGCAATATCCGCCGGCGCCATGTTAATGGTGTGGGATTTTCCGGGGATCACTGCACGCAGGGCAATGCCTATCGCCAGGACATCGATGACCTCCTGCAGCACGGCTCCGGCTGCCGGGGCGAGGAAGCCGGCTGCTGCAGCGACCATGGCGGCCAGGGACAGGCCCATGCCGACCACGACGGCCTGCATGCCGATGCTCATCGAACGGCGCGCGATGAGGATGGCGTCGGCAAGGGCGTCGATCCGGTCCACGGTCAGCACAACGTCCGCAGCTTCCGAGGACGCGGTGGCCCCCCGTGCCGCCAAGGCCACCCCGACTCCGGCGGCGGCGAGCGCCGGAGCGTCGTTCACACCATCCCCCACCATGATGGTGGGGGCATTGGCGGATTCAGCCGTAATCACTTGGAGCTTCTCCCCCGGGTCACAGTCGGCCCGGACGGAATCAACTCCAACCACCCGGCCCACTGTATGCGCGATGTCCTCGCGGTCGCCTGTCACCAGAACGATCCTGCCGATGCCCGCAGCGCGCAGGGCCCGGATCATTCGCGGGGCGTCCGGCCTGACCGGGTCCTCCAGCAGGAACGCTCCGCAGGGTTCGCCATCGACCGCGATGAAGACGGTCAGCGATCCGTCCAGGTCGGCGCGCCGGCGCACCTGGCGCACCCAGCCCGGTTCAACGCCCGGCGCGATCCAGGCTGCCTTCCCGAGTCTGACTTCGTGGACGCCGACCATTCCCCTGAGCCCGTAGCCGTGTTCCTCGTGCACGTCTTCGGGCATTTCAAGCTTCAGGTCCCTGCGGGTGGCTGCGGTCACGATCGCACTGGCCAGGACATGCGGTGAGACCTGGTCGAGGGAGGCTGCCAGGCGGAGGATCTCATCGGCGTCAACAGTGTCGGCGGCCGTGACCGTGTCGGCGACGGTGGGCTGCCCCCGGGTGAGGGTGCCTGTCTTATCGAAGAGGGCAGCCCTGCCCGCTGCCAGGCGTTCGAGGGCGCCGCCGCCTTTGATCACCACACCGATGCTCGCGGCGCGCGACAGTCCGGACATGATGGCGATCGGGGCTGCCAGGAGAAGCGGGCAGGGTGTGGCGACAACGAGGACCGCCACGGCCCGTACCGGGTCTGCACTGAGGGCCCAGGCCGCACCGGCCAATACAAGCGTCAGCGGCACGAATAAGGCAGCGAACCGGTCCGCGGTCCGCACGAAGGGAGCTGAAGCGGCCTGGGCCTGCTCCACCAGGCGAACCACGCCGGCGTAGGTCGAGTCCGCGGCGGTTGCCGTTGCGATCACGTCAATGGGCGCCCCGGCGTTCACCACGCCGCTGCGGAGGTCTTCGCCGACCACTCTTTCCACCGGCAAGGATTCGCCGGTCAACGCGGACTCGTCGAGGATTCCTGCCGAGAGGAGGCGGCCATCCACGGCGAGGACTTCCCCGGTGCCAACCACGATGAGGTCACCCGCCGCGAGCGCCTCCACCGGAACCGATTCCACACCGCTCTGGACCCGCCTGCGGGCGGTCCGGGGCGCCCGCTCAACGAGCAGGCTCAGCTCCCGCCTTGCCCGCGCGCCGGCCCGCGCCTCCAGAAGCCGGCCGGTCGCCAGCATCACGGTGATCATTGCCCCGGCGAAGGGCTCATTCACCCACAGGGCACCTGCCAGGGCCAGTACCGCGATAATATCCACGGTGGCTTCCCGGCGCCTGAGGGCACCTGCCACCCAGGCGACGGCGAACACCAGACCCAGAACCGTGCCAGCCGCCCACAGCAGCTCCGCCGGCGGGTCCTGGCCGAGCAGCCAGGCCGCACCGCCGGCCGCCAGCAGAAGGATCGAGGCAACGAAGAACAGCAACTCAATGCGGTCACGCAGGTACGTCATGAGCCCATCCTTACATGCGGGACATGAGCCGAAGTAGCGTCCAAAGACCCACCGGGACGTTCGCCCCTACCGCGCAGCGTGCGCCCTGCCGGACACTGGGCAGGTTCGGGTGTCATCAGGCCTAGGAGGAACCATGGGTAGGTCCGCGCTTTCGGCCCCGCGGGGGCCTGCTGGCCATGGCCGGGCCGGCGCGGCATGAGTCCGTCCAAGACTGCGGCGGGCAAGCCCGACCGGACCCTGGTGGCCATCCTGTCCGCGATTGCGCTGCTTGTCGTGGTGGCTTTGGCCGTCGTCTTCACCCGCGGCGCCCCCGAGGCCCTGGATGAGTCCAGACCGGAGGGCGTCGTCCAGCGTTACAGTACTGCGGTGATCAACGGCGATACGGCCACAGCCAACTCCTTCCTCACGGAATCCGCCAAATCCGTCTGCCGGGGGTACTACGACAGCGGCCCGCGTCCCGTCCGGGTAGTTCTGATCTCCACCACGGAGCGGGACGACTCGGCCCTGGTCCGGGTCTCACTCGTCAGTTCAGGCGGGGGCGGCCCGTTCGGGCCGGCGGAGTATGAGATGGAGGACCGTTTCTCCTTGGTCAAATCCGGCGGCACCTGGCGGATCGAGCAGGCGCCGTACCCGCTCGTGTCCTGCACCGGACTGTCCAAACCATGAACGCCGCAGCCCCAACGCCTCATTCACCGGCGGGGTCAGCGCAGGCCACACTCCGCCGCCTGATCCTCTACGTTCTGTTGTTCGCCTTGGTGGTGATTACGGCCGTGGGGCTCAGCGGGCTGCTGGAACGCCTGTTCAGCACGGGAGCGCTGGTGGCAGCCGCTGATGTGGAGACAGTGGCCCGTTCCCTGGCCTTCACCCTGGTCGGCGGGCCGCTCGCCGCCCTGCTCTGGTGGCTGGTGTGGCGGAGGCTTGACGACGCGGCGGAACGCGGCTCCGCGGGATGGGGCGTCTACCTGTCTGCCGTCTACCTGGTCTCCCTGATCGCGGCGGTGACCGGGCTCCTCGCGGCTGCCAGCTCCTTGATCGGCAGCCGGGAACCCCTCTGGTACTCCCCGCTGTCGAACGGGATCGTCTGGGCGGCCGTCTGGATCCTGCACCGCTGGATGTGGCGGCACCCTGTCAAACGCCCGGAGGCTTTGGACGATATCCCGGCCGTCATCGGGTGGGTCTTCGGGCTTCTGGTCGGAGGGGTAGGGGCCATCAATGCCCTGGGCAGCCTGCTTGACGTGGCGATCCGCGGGCAGATGAGCCTGACCCCGGAGGTGGAGGGCTGGTGGCAGCCTGTCCTGCGGGCTGTGGTGTGGACCATTGGCGGAATTCTGGTGTGGTGGTGGCACTGGATCAGGGGCAGCGGACGAAAGATGGCCTCGGCCCTGGTGGATGTGGCACTGATTGGGGTGGGGATCTTCGCCGCAGGCATCACGGCACTTGGCGGCGCCGGCGTCGTGGTCTTTGTGCTCCTCAGGATCGCATTCGACCGGAACGATCCGCTGAGCGAATTACTGGCTCCCCTGGGCCCTGCAGTCGCCGCTGCCGCGATCGGCGTTCTGATCTGGCGGTATTACCGCGTCAGTGGCGCGCAGCGCTCTGCGCGCACCCGGCGTGCGGGCAGGCTGGTCACCTCCGGCGTTGCCTTGGCCGCTGCCGCAACCGGGGTGGGCGTGGTCATCAATGCAGCGCTTGCCATGGCCGTTTCGCCCCTGGCCGGCGGCGGAACCCGAACCCTGCTGCTCGGCGGCCTCAGTTCCCTGGTGGTGGGCGGACCGGTGTGGTGGCGGGCGTGGCAGCCGCTGAACCAACCGCAAACCGCGGAGGAAATCCCGCCGGGACGGCGCGTCTACCTCGTGGCGTTCTTCGGCATCAGCGCCGCTGTGGCCCTTGTGGCCGTCCTGGTAATCGGATACCGGCTCTTCGTGTTCCTGCTGGGCGAGGCGACCGGAGGCAGCCTCCTGGAACGGATCCGCTCGCCACTGGGGTTCATGGTCGCGGCGGGACTGGTTGCCGCCTATCACTTTGCCCAGTGGCGCCGTGAGCACGCCCTGCTGGCCGCCGCCGCACGGGCGAACGCCCCCACCATTGACGAGGTCATTCTGGTGACCGCCTCGGACCCGGGGCAGCTGTCCGAGGCCATTGCCGCCGCCACGGGAGCTCACGTCACCGTATGGACGAGGGCCGACGCCGGCGGGATGCTGCCGGCGGAACCTTCACCGGAGGATGGGCTGACCGACAGGGTGATCGGTGCCCTCGGCGGCGTCACTGCCTCGCACGTCCTCTTGTTGGTTGGTCCGCCCAACGGCCAAACATCGCGGATCGACGTCATACCGCTGGCGGCCCCGGGGCTGTCCTCGCGGTCCGTTGCCACCGAAAGGTTCGTGAAATGAGTGGAGTGGTACATTTCGAAATCCCCGCGGACGACGAAGACCGGGCGAGGAAATTCTACGAATCCGTGTTCGGCTGGTCCTTCCAGGTGCTGCCGGACATGGAGTACAGCCTGGCCATGACCACGCCGTCCAGCCAGCGCGGAATGCCCGACCGGCCCGGAGCCATCAATGGCGGCATCTTCCGCCGCGGTGACATGCTCCCGGCGCCGGTGGTCACCATCGACGTGGAGGACATCGATTCCGCACTGGATCAGGTCCAGCGCCTGGGCGGGGAAACAGTGCGGAGCCGGATGGAGGTTCCCGGATCCGGCTGGAACGCATATTTCCGGGACACGGAAGGCAACGTGGTGGGGCTTTGGCAGAACGCCCGGCCAACTGACGGGAGCGTTCAACCCGTCCAGGTCCATTGCGCCGCGCAACCAACCGCCGTCGTCCGGGAAACCGTGCCGATGACTGCCCTTGCTGACTTCTTCAGCCGGGCCTTCGGGTCCGTTATGGCCGAAGCGCAGAGGCAGAATGTCCAACTCACCGGACCGCCGTTCGCGCTCTATCGGGGAATGCCAACGGAAACGGTCGACGTCGAAGCGGGCTTTCCGATCACCGGTAACCTGTCCGCCACCCAAACAGTGCTCACCGGCACCCTCCCTGAAGCCGATGCATTTGAGGCGATCCACACCGGACCCTATGAAACCCTGGGTGAGACGTATTCGGCGATCCAGGACGGGATCAGGGCGGCTGGCAGGACCCCGTCCGACGCCATGTGGGAGTACTACCTGAACGGGCCTCCCGCCGAACCGGACCCCCGGAAGTGGCAGACCCGGGTGGTGTGGCCGGTGACCTGATGCCCAGGACGCTGAGGTTTGTGCTGCTGGTACTTGCCCTGCTGCTGGTAGGCAGCGGGCCGGCCGGGGCCGTCACGCCCACCGGCGTGGTGGTTGAGGACCGGGCCGGGGTGCTCGACCGCAACACCCTGATCCCGGCCATCTCCGGCATCGAATTCCATGAGCCCACCAAAGTGGCCATCTACACCTACAACGGGAGCGCCGCGGACAACCTGAACGAGGAGGTCCTCCGGTTCGCCCGCGCGGAGCACCCGGACTGGATCAGCCCGGACGGACAGAAATGGGCCGACGGTCTCTTCATCTTCGCGCTCGATCCGGTGGGCCGGCACGTGGGCACGTACATGGGCGAGGACCGTAAGGTCTCCCTGGACCAGCGTGATGACATCCAGAACGCCGCAAAGGATCTCCTGCGCGACGCCCAATGGACGGACGGCACCATCGCCGGAGTGCGGCGCGGCGCCGAACTGATCAACCAGCCGTGGTACCAGTCTGCTGCCTTCGTGATCACAGCGTGGGTGGCCGGTGCACTGGCGGCGGCCGGAGCTGCCGCGTTGGTGATCGTGCGGGCCGTGACCCGGGTCGGCAGCCGCAAGGAGCTGGAAAGGGGCGACCGAAGCTACGCCAATGTCAGCACGGACCTGGACGTCACCGAATTGAATGCCAGCACCATCCCCGAGTCCTCCTCCTACGGAAACAGTGTCCTGGAGAAGCACCGCACCTTCCTTAAGCGCTACAACGCCGCCACGGAGCTTTCGAACCGGGTGCACGCCCTGACACCGGGGGCGCTGAGCCGCCGGCCAAACCTCAAACTGGTCCGGGAGTACGCGGACGCGGCCGCCGAGTTGGATGCCCTGGATGACGTCATTGCCGACAGCAACGCGCTGCTGAACCGGCTGAGCAGCTGGCCAACGGCCTGGGACCGCCAGCTGGCACCCTTCCGCAGCGACCTCGCCGGACTCGAGCAGCTCCTGAGTAAGGGTCACGGTCAGGGCGATTCCGCCACGGCCGCGTCCCTGCGGCTCTTCCGCGATCAGAGCCTGGCGGACATCGAACGCTGGACCGCCCAACTCACAGACGGGGCCATAACACCCGAAGAAGCACTGGACCGCCTCCGTGATGCCCGCAGCCGCCTGTCGGACCTGCTCAGGCAGCACACCGAAACCGTGATCGCCGGGTACGCAAAGACCGAACGGGAGGCCACGCTCATGCGCAGGGGCATGGAGGAAGCACAGGAAGGTACTGACCGCCACCACCGCCGGACGTATGAACCCAGCATTCTGGGCACGGTCTACCCGTCCTACTATTTCTTCTCTGTCCCGGCCTTCAACTCCGGCCTCAACACCGGCGTGGGCAGCGTCAACTCCGCCAGGGGCGGCGGCGGAACCACAGGCTACGGGAGCAGCGGGGGAAGCTTCTCAGGCTCGGGAAGTTCTTCCGGTTTCTGAGTGACTTTAGGCCCTACACGTCCGTTGCCCGGAGCCGCAGGCTGAAGAGCAGCAAGAGTCCAATGGAGGGAATTCGTTATGACCGAGCCGGCATCAGATGGCGCCATCTTTGTGGTGGGGGTGGACGGATCGGAGGCGTCCGTGGAGGCGCTGCGGCAGGCCCAGCGGCTTGCCGCCCCCATCGGGGCGAAGATCCTGGCCACGGCCTACTGGGATGATCCGCAGGTTTATGCCGGATACGTGGCAATGGGAATAGACCGCTTCGAGGAACGCGTCATGATCGTCCTCAACGACGCCCTGCAACAGGCCTTCGGCGACACCACCCCGGCCAACGTGGTCCCGCGCGTCGTCCGGGGCCACCCCCGGGACTCCCTCATCGATGCCAGCCGCCACGCGGACCTGATCGTTGTTGGCCGGCGCGGCCATGGCGGCTTCGGTGGCCTGCTCCTGGGCTCTGTCAGCTCAGCCTGTGTTGCCCATGCACACTGCCCCGTGCTGGTTGTGCACAGCCCCGACAAGAAAACGAAGGAAACCCAGCCGTGAGATCCTCTAAACCCATTGCCGTCGCTACCAATGACTCGCCGCAAAGCCAGGCGGCGGTGGAGTGGGCTGCCCGCAGGGCCGCCGGCGCTGACCTGCCGCTGGTCATTCTGTACGTAGTTGATGACCGGTGGGTGGCGGAACCCGTCCCGTGGACCGGGGAGCTGGTGAAGCGGGGCGAATCGCTGGTGGAATCCGCTGCCGGGCGGGTGCGGGACAAGTTTCCGGTTGAGATCAGCACCAAAGTACTGGAGGGCGGAGTCTCCGGGTCGCTGCGAAAGTACTCCACGCAGGTTTCGATGCTGGTGGTCGGTTCAGGCTCCCCGCATTTGGGCGGTTCCCTGACGGACCGTGCGCTCCAGGTCGCCGCCGCCGCGAAATGCCCGGTCGCCGTCGTTGGCGTCACCGGGGCTGAAGGCGGACAGGGCGTGGTGGTGGGGGTGGACGGATCGGAAGAGTCCACCCAGGCCGTGGCCTTTGCCGCCGCCGAGGCGGACCGGGAAGGCCAGGAGCTGACGGTGGTATACGCCATCTGGGAACCGGACAAGTGGGTCGACAGTGGAGCGCTCACCGAGACGCTGACCCAGCGCATAGAGGACGAGGAACAGATGGTGCTGGCCGAAACTGTGTCCGGCCTGCGCGAGGACTACCCCGATCTGGTGGTTCACAAGATTCTGGACACCAAGCGCGAACCGGCGGAAGCGCTGATCAAAGCCGCCGACGGCGCCCGAATGCTGGTTGTTGGCAGCCGGGGGCGGGGTGGTTTCAAACGCCTGCTCCTCGGTTCCACGGCTCATGCGGTCCTGACGCAGATTCCGTGCCCCACGGTCATCACCCCAATTCACCGCAAATAGCGCCGGACGTAGTAGCCTGCGAGCATGCATAGCGACACTTCGGGACCCGCAACGGAAGTCCTCAACGTACATGACTGCTGGAAGTACCTCCGCTCGGCCTCGGTCTGCCGGGTTGCGCTGATCCGCAACGGTGAACCGGAAATCTTTCCCGTCAACTATGTGCCCGATAACGGCACCGTGGTATTCCGCACCGGATCGGGAACCAAGCTGGATGCGGTTCTGGGCGGCGGCTCCGTCGTGCTCGAAGCCGACGGACTGAACACTTACGGCACCATCGCCTGGAGCGTCGTCGTGAAGGGCACAGCGGCGGTTGTGGACTCGCCGGAGGACTTTCAGGAGGCCGCCGACGCCGGGCTCTCACCCTGGGAAACCGGCATCAAGGACCATCTGGTGCGGGTGACGCCCTCAGAGGTCAGCGGACGGCGTTTTGTGATCAATCCCCCGGCGCGCTGGTGGCCGCCGCTGGACGCCGGACGGCCTTAGGCGCGTGTTGTAGGGTCCGACGGCGGCGCGAGGCTTCCCGGCGGCACCGGGCCCTCCAAGGGAACGTACCCGCGCTCGCCGGGATCCCGGGCACCCTGGTCGAGACGGAACGGCGGGTACTCGTCGCGCATGAGGGCCACGTAGGCGATGACCCGGTAGATCCAGCGGTTGAAGCCCATGAGCAGATCGAACAGGGGCCGCTGGTACCTGCCGGTGAACAACAGGATGACGGCCGCAACCAGAACCAGGAAACCAAACAAGGAAATGCCGGTTGCCGTCTCGTACCTGATTCCGGGGTTCCGGGGGTCGTTCCAGCGGACCGTGCTCGCGCCGGTCAGCGCTCCGATAATGATCAGGTGCGGGAGGGCAAGAAGCCAGCTCTTAACCAGCACGAGACCGCGGGACAGACGCTCCGGATATTCAACGTCAAAGTCAGCCGGATAGTCCGTCCTGGCCAGCGTGAACGGCGGGTATTTGTCCGTCCCCAGCGCCGAATAGGCATAGAAGGACACCCGCCAGCTCCACCGCAGGACCCCCACGTTGAAGTCGAACAGGGCACGGGGGAAGCGTCCCGTAAACAGGATGGCGAACCAGGCAATGATTGTCACCACAACAAACGCGAACCACAGAAAAAACAGCAGAACAAAGTGCGGGATGGCCAGGAACCACTTCACCAGCCACAGACCCCTGGACAGCACAGGGTCAAGTTCGCCCCGAAGCCGCGAAGGATAGGGCCGAAGCTCGGCGCCGGCCTGGACCAGGGCGGCCTGATTACCCCCGGGTTGCGCGCTCACGGACTGATCTGACCGTTCCTGAGGGGGTCCGGAGGCTACAGGACCGGAATACGCCCCGGGCACCGGAGCCGACGGCCCGGCAGCATGGCGCCCCAGCCCCCGGGCGCCGAAGATCAGGAGCGGCACACCGAGGACAAGCAGGATGGCGCCTGCTGCAAGCAGTCCCGCAGCGATGGGACCGAACAGTTCGGACCGGAACCCGGCCTGCAGATCCGTTGAGACGCCAGGGCTGGCATCGGCATTCATCACCACCACGGACCAGTCTCCGGCAGCTATCTTCCAATCCAGGTTCCGTTCGCCGCTGCCGGAAGCCGAGGCCACCCAGAACGTCTGTTCTGCCGGAGCTGCCAGCGGCTTTGTCCCCTGCACCTCGCGGTACTCGGTTCGGAACGGCCGGAACCTCACCTCCCGCAGTTCGGAGTAGTTGGCGCCGGAAAGATAGCGGTCAACATCGCTCCTGGCCGCAATGCCGACAAAGACGTCTTTTCCGGGGCTGCCGGACGACGCCGTGATCCGGATGCTGCCCACGTCGAACGGCAGCGGTTCCGGGTACGTGTCGCCGCGGATACTGTCGGCCCGCGCGGAGACTATGGCCGATGAGTCCACGGCGAAGCGTTCCCGCGGAGAGGTGAGGTAGCCGCCGTCGTTCTGGAGGGCATTGACCCAGGACGTTGCTATGCCGCCGAACAGAAGTCCCGCACCCAGCATCGAAAACAGGATCCCCACGATGAGCATGGTGATTGAACGGGCTTTCATGGGCGTCCTTCCGTCGCAGCAACAACGTGGCTCCGCACCCCCTGCCGTGCGCTGAGTCCCTACCAGCGTTGTGCCGGGACGTCCGCACCGGTAGGGCCAAAGGTCATAACTGGAAGCTCCCGCCACTCCCCGATGGCCTGCCTTGGGGCCGTTGGACCCTTGTGGCGGCACCGCCCGTCCTAAAGAATGATTCAGGCGCAAGCACAGCACTCCCGTCCGGGTTGGCGCGGGGGGCGCAGAAGGGATCACACTATGAACGCCTCAGCAGCATCCGATCACGGCGTTGGATTGCCGGACGACGGGATCCGGGTGTTCATCCTGGACGACCACGAACTGGTGCGCCGCGGCCTGGAAGACCTTCTGGAAAGCGAAGGTTTCGTGGTGGTGGGCATGACCGGTTCCGCCGCCGAAGCGGCCCGCCGGATTCCGGCGCTGCGTCCTGATGTGGCGATCCTTGACGCGCGCCTGCCGGACGGCACCGGGATCGAGGTCTGCCGCGACGTGCATTCCGTCGATGAGACCATCAACTGCCTGATCCTGACAAGCTACGACGACGAGCAGGCACTTCGCGGCGCCGTGCTCGCCGGAGCCGCAGGGTACGTGCTGAAGGAGATCGCGGGTTCAGACCTGATCGGAGCACTCCGCCGGGCCGCCAGGGGAGAATCCCTGTTCGACGCCGACCTGAAGGCCAGGATCGTTCAGGGCCTTGCCGAGCCGGAGCGGGTGGATCCCAGGATCGCGATGCTGACCAACCAGGAACGCCGGGTGCTGGAGTTCATTGGTGAGGGCCTCACCAACCGCCAGATCGGCGAGCGCATGATGCTTGCCGAGAAGACCGTCAAAAACTACGTCTCATCCCTGCTTGCGAAATTGGGGTTTGAACGGCGCACCCAGGCAGCCGTCCATGTGGCGCAGCATCGCGACCAGTAGCATCCTGCAGCGGGAAACCGCAGCCGGTTGGCCGTGCAACACCGCGCGGGCCTAAAAGACTGGGGCCTTCCAGGTCAGCGCCGTGCCGGTCTCGGGGGAACTGGTGACCTCGAAGGTGCCGCCGAGCTTGTTGGCCCGGTGCTGCATGTTGGTCATTCCGTTGCCGGGCGTGCGGACGCTGAAGCCGGCGCCGTTGTCCTGGACCCGGACGTACACAAATCCGTCGTCGACCGAGACGGAGACACGAATGGAATCGGCTCCGGAATGCCGGACGGCGTTGCTGAGCCCCTCCGTGACGACGGCCAGGATGTTTGCCGCCGTTTCCTCGTCCCTGATCGCGTCGATAGGTCCGGTGAGCGTCAGCCGGGGCACAAACCGAAGCGACCTTGCAGCGCTGCGGACCGCCTGCAGCACGCGGCTGCTGAGAAGTTCCTTTTCCGTGGTGGCGCCGTTCAGGGAGTAGATGGTGTTGCGCAGCTCCCTGATCACCTCATCCAGTTCGGCGGTCACCGTCTGAAGGGTCCGCGCGGCCTGCTCGCCCGTTATCAGGCGCCGCAGGCTCTGGATGCTGAGGCCGGCGGCAAAGAGCCGTTGGATGACCAGGTCATGGAGATCGCGGGCGATCCTGTCGCGGTCAGTGAATACCGCCAGCTGCTCACGCATCCGGTGGGCCCGGGCCAATTCGAGGGCCAGGGCCACATGTGAACCGAACACGGCGCCCATTTCAACGTCGGTCTTACTGAACATTCCCGCCGAACCTTCACGTGCCAGGACGAGCAGTCCGTGATGGGTGCCCCTGGCCCGGAGGTCCACCACCAAGAGCCGGCCATCGGCCGGCACTGGCCCCCCGCTGAGGGCCGCCGAGGCGTCTTCAATGACGGCCGCCTGGCCTGTGGCCAGGACCGCTTCCACCGCCCGGGGGTCAAACAGCGACAGCCGGCCGGCCCACTCCAGGGCGGTACTCCCGGCAGCTCCGGCCACGCGGAACAGTTTGGAGTCCTCTTCCGGGACAAGGATCAGGGCGAGGGCGGCACTGGACTCCTGAAGTGCCCGTGCGGCGATCATGTCCAGCCCGTCGTCCTGGCTGACGGGGGCAGCTTCGTCGTCCATCACCTTGCCGGTCACGTCCATGCATGCCTGAAGCCAGGCAGTTCTGCGCCGGGCGTCGTCGTAAAGCCTGGCATTTTCGATGGCGACGCCGGCCGCGGCGGCGAACGCCTCCGCGAGGCCTTCATCCTCGTCCGTGAAGTCGCCTCCGCCCTTCTTTTGGGTGAGGTAGAGGTTGCCGAACACTGAATCCCGCACCCGGATGGGTACGCCGAGGAACGACTTCATCTGCGGGTGATGCCTGGGGAACCCGTAGGCATCCGGATGCTGGCTGAGATCATGCAGCCGCAGCGGTTTGGGGTCCCGGATCAGTAAGCCAAGAACACCATGGCCGGTGGGGAGGGGGCCGATCCTGCGGGCGAGGTCGTCGTCGATGCCCACGGTGATGAAGTGGCTCAGGCCCTGGTCGCTGCCAATGACGCCCAGTGCTCCGTAATCGGCTTCCAGCAGGTGGCACGCTGAGCTGACCACCCGGAGCAGTACGGCCTCCAGGCTCAGGTCCTCGGCGAGTGCCACCACAGCGTTCAGCAGCCCGCGCATCCGCTGCTGGGCGCTCGCCAGCTCCCCGGCACGATCTACAAAGTCGTTGAGAAGTTCGTCCATACGGGAGGTGGCAACTGGTTCCGGAACACTGGTGGACTGCCGGACGGATTCACTCACCGAAACCGCCTTCCGCGGTGTTTGACGCACACACAATTCGTGACGCTCACGCAAGTGGACCGGCTGCAGCAGTCGAACACAGACTACGCCTCCCTGAGTATTTCCTCCATGCCCGCGGGCCGGGTTAGGGGTCTTTGTGCCCTAGGTCCCCCACCATACCGACCCTATGCTCTTGGGCATGACACCAGATGCATCGATTCCCGAAACCGCCCAACTGCCCACTGAGGAATGCTGGCGGCTGCTGCGCGGCACTTCCGTGGGGCGCCTGGCTGTTTGGGTGCAGGACCATCCCGAGATCTTTCCCATTAACTACAAAGTCCACCAGGAGTCGCTGGTCTTCCGGACCGGTGCCGGCACCAAGCTGGCATCGGCGCTGGGCAATATGGTGGCGCTCGAGGCAGATGGTGCTGACACGGATTCGGGGATCGCGTGGAGTGTGGTGGTGAAAGGGTCAGCCACAGCACTGCCCAACACGCCCGAGGTGGTGGCCTCCCTTGGGCACCTGCTCTTTCCCTGGGAGACCGGCCGGAAGGACCACTTCCTGCGCATTGTGCCGGAAGAAGTAAGCGGACGGCGCTTCCGGATTTCCGCGCCGCTCACCTGGGGCGGTTCGCTGGACGAGGCCACACGCGCCGGTTTGGAGTGAACTTTCCATGAGGGCCTGGTGGGTGGAAGAGCCCGGCCCCATGGCGTCCGGCCCGATGCGGCTGGGCGAACGGCCGGACCCGCTGCCCGGGCAGGATGAGGTCCTGTTGTCCGTGCGCGCATGCGGCGTCTGCCGGACAGATCTTCACCTTGCCGAAGGAGACCTCCGTCCCCGTGGCGCCCGCAGGATTCCCGGTCATGAGGTGGTGGCCGAGGTGGTGGGGCTGGGAGCGGGAAGCAACCGGTTCCGCGTGGGCGACCGCGTAGGGGCGGCCTGGCTTGCCCGGACGTGCGGATCCTGCAGATTCTGTCGGCGCGGGGCGGAGAACCTTTGCCTCAGTCCTACTTTCACCGGCTGGGACACCGACGGCGGCTACGCGGAGCTGATGGTGGCCCACCAGGACTATGTGTACCCACTGCCCGACGTGTTTTCGGACGAGAAAGCCGCGCCCCTGCTCTGCGCAGGAATCATCGGTTACCGGGCGCTTCGCGGCTCCGGGCTCCCGCCGGGCGGCAGCCTTGGGATCTACGGCTTCGGCGGTTCAGCCCACCTCACAGCGCAGATGGCCATCTACGAAGGCGCCAGCGTCTACGTCATGACACGGTCCCCGGCGGCGCAGAAACTTGCCCTGGAGCTGGGGGCCAGGTTTGCCGGCCCCGCCGATGCCGCGCCGCCGGAACCGCTGGACGCGGCCATCCTCTTCGCTCCCGTCGGCGAACTCGTGCCGGTCGCGCTCCGGGCCCTGGACCGCGGCGGGACCCTTGCGGTGGCAGGAATCCATTTGAGCGACATCCCGGCCCTTGATTATCAAAAGGACCTGTTCCAGGAACGCCGCCTTCGCAGCGTGACCGCCAACACCAGAACCGACGGGACGGAATTCCTGGCGCTCGCCGGGAGAATCCCCCTGAACCCCACTACGGTGGCCTATCCCTGGACAAAAGCAGACCAAGCACTGCTTGACCTGTCCCTGGACCGGTTCACGGGGGCCGCCGTGCTCCTCCGCACGGCCTGACATGCGGCCGCCACCGCGGCCACCTTGGTGCCCTTCGGCCCTAGCTGCGGGGCCGGATTTTGGGCAAAGGTGGTGCCATGAGTGAAAGCAAAAACATCCTGGTTGGAATTGACGGTTCCGAATTCTCCCCCGCGGCGCTGCGCCTCGCCGGCCGGCTGGCCACGGCGTTGGACGCTCCGCTGAAGGTTCTCACATGCCTGGGTTACTCCGATTTCTATCTCCCGGAACGCATGCCCCCCGGCGGTGACCTCGACACCCCCGCGGAACTTGAAGCCATAGCCCGCCGCCTGATGGAGCAGGCCATCGAGAGGGCCTTTGGCCAGGAGCGTCCCGAGCACCTCGTCGCAGTGGTCAAAGTGGGTTCCCCTGCCAAGGTCCTGGTGGAGGAAAGCCGGGACGCCCAGCTGCTCGTGGTGGGCCGTCGGGGCCGCGGAGGCTTGCTGGGGCAGCTCATGGGTTCGGTCAGTGCCGCGTGCACGGCCCACGCGCATTGTCCTGTCGTGGTGGTCAGCCAGGAAGCCGGGGAAGACCATGGAACAAACCCCTAACCCCGACGTCATTGTTGTGGGAGTGGACGGGAGCGTGCCGTCCATCACCGCACTCCGTTGGGCCCAGGCGCTGGCCCCGTTGCTCAATGCCCGTCTGCGGGCGGTCACGTGCTGGCAATTCCAGATTGCCGTGGGCACGTTTACACCCCTCCTCTGGGACCCCGAAGAGGAGGCCCGGAGCGTCTGTGCGGCCGCTGTGTCGGAGGCGTTCGACGGCGCCACTCCGGTCGGGCTCGAAATGGTCGCCTGCCAGGGGCCGCCGGCGAAAGTCCTGGTGGAAGAAAGCAGGACTGCGCGGATGGTCGTGGTGGGCAGCCGCGGCCGGGGCGGATTTGAGGGCCTGTTGCTCGGTGCGGTGAGCGCCGCCGTGGCGGAGCACGCAAAATGCCCCGTCCTGGTGGTGCATGGCACCGACCTGCCGTCCGCGTTCTCCGTTGCTCCCGGGCAGCTCTCCGCAGAAGGGGGTGGCCAGACCGGGTCCAGCCATGCCCGCGCCTGACCGCATTGTTGTTGGCTACGACGGTTCGGCAGAGGCGGGCGCGGCGGTGCGCTGGGCCGCCCGGCATGCCACCTACCTGGATTGTGAACTGCACGTGATCCATTGCTCGCTGTGGCCCCTGCTGACCAGCGACCTTGGCCCGGTCAGGGGAATCGAGGGCAGCGGCCTGCAACATCAGGCCCAGACCATCCTTGAGCAGGGAAAAGCCGAGGCAGTGTCGGTAGCGCCCCGGGTCCCGGTCCACGGCCGGCTCCTGTACGGCCTGCCGGCCGGCCACCTCCGGCGGATAGCCGGCGATGCCCGCATGCTGGTGCTTGGCAGCCGCGGTATAGGAGGGTTCCTGGGTCTCCTCGTGGGATCCGTCAGCCTGGAACTCGCCGCAACGGCCTCCTGCCCTGTTGCGGTGATCCGGTTCGATAACCACCCGGAGGGACGCATCGTAGTGGGAATCGACCCGTCCGGGTCCGCCGGCGCACTTCGGCTTGCCTGCGACCTCGCCAGTGCCACCGGAAGCGAACTGATGATCATCCACGTCATCCGGCCCCACGATGGCATGGCCCACGCAACCGGAACCGGAAGAGAAGCGGCACGCCGTCTCCTGCTGGGGGTGGCTGAGGATGCCAAGGCCCTTGCTCCAAGGGTGACGATCAGCCAGGACCTTGTCCGGGACGCCTCCGTGCCCCGGGCACTCCTCAATGCCTCCCGCGGCGCGGCCCTCATCGTGGTCGGAAGCAAAGGCCACGGCCTCCTGAAAGGAACCATCGGCTCCAATGCCCATGCCGTCCTCCACCATGCGACCGGCCCGGTGCTGATCTCCCGCAACTGAACCGTTCCGGCGGGGCGGCTGCGCAGGGGCGACCTACCGCCGTCGTGCTTTCCGGGACCTTTGTCCCTTACCGCGGCGGCGCCCGCGCTCCATCGTTGAGATGGAGCAGTGTTCCGCCCGCAGGGTGGACCCCATTGAACAACAACAGCGAGGAACGGACATGAAAGCTATCGTTTACGGCGGCCCCGGGAAGAAATCCTGGACCGATGTGCCCGATCCGGCGATTAAGAATCCGGCCGATGCCATCGTCAAGGTGGACACCACCACCATCTGCGGCACTGACCTGCACATCCTCAAGGGCGACGTACCGGCCGTGACGGAAGGACGGATCCTGGGCCACGAAGGCGTGGGCACCATCACGGAGGTCGGCTCGTCAGTGACCAGCCTCAAACCCGGCGACCGCGTCATCATCTCGTGCATCAAGTCCTGCGGCCACTGCGCCAACTGCAAAGTGGGCCTTTATTCGCACTGCATGGGCGAGGAGGGAGCCCCGGGCATCGGCTGGGTGTTCGGCCACCTGATCGACGGTACCCAGGCCGAATACGTGCGCGTCCCCTACGCCGAGAACTCCCTGCACCTGCTGCCGCCCGGGGTCAGCGACGAACAGGCCGTGATGCTCTCGGACATCCTCCCCACGGGCTTCGAAATCGGGGTGCAGTACGGCCGGGTGAAGCCCGGCGACACGGTGGCCGTTATTGGTGCCGGCCCGGTGGGCCTCGCAGCGATCGCCACCGCCGGGCTCTACGGTGCAGCCACCATCATCGCCGTGGACCTGGACGGGAACCGCCTGGAGAAGTCCCGCGAGTTCGGTGCCACGCATGTGGTCCGGTCCGGCGACGCCGACTGGAAGGAACAGGTGTTGGCCCTGACAGACGGCCAGGGCGTGGACGTAGCCATCGAAGCAGTGGGAATTCCCACCACCTTCAGCATGTGCACGGACATTGTCCGGCCGGGCGGCAACATCGCCAACGTCGGGGTCCATGGCAAGTCCGTTGAACTCCATGTGGAGAACCTCTGGATTCAGAACATCAACATCAGCATGGGACTGGTGAACGCCAACACCACGCCCATGCTGCTGAAGCTCGTGGCCCAGCAGAAGCTGCCTGCGGAAAAATTCGCGACGCACCGCTTCAGTTTCGACCAGTTCCTCGAGGCCTACGACACCTTCGCCCGCGCCGCCGAAACCAGCGCCTTGAAGGTGGTCATCTCGGCATGAAAGGCCCCGGTGCCGTGGACAAAGCAGCCGCCCGGGCAAAGACGCCGGACAAAGCCCTCCCGCAGGCGCCTTGAGGGGTCGGGTGGGCACAGCAGCGGTTCCCCGCCCGTCCGGCTCTGGTGCCCCCGCCGGGTCCGGCCTGTCCACCGGGGAGGTCAGGGAGCGGACCCTGGCAGGCCTGGCGAACGGCGCACCGGAGGAAACGAGCCGCAGCCTGTGGCTGATCCTTCGGGCGAACGTGATGACGTTGTTCAACGGCATCGTTGGCGGCTGCTTCCTGCTGTTGCTGCTGCTGGGCGAGTGGAGGGACGCCCTGTTCGGCTTTGCCGCGCTGAGCAACGCCGTCATCGGCGTTGTCCAGGAGTACCGGGCCAAGAGTCTGCTGGACAGGCTGGCCGTCCTGGACGCTCCCCGGGCACGCGTCCTGCGTGACGGACGGGTCCAGGACGTCGCCGTGGCCGACGTGGTCATGGACGACGTCTGCGTGCTGCAGGCCGGCGACCAGGTTGTAGCTGACGCCGTCATCATCGACGACGACGGCCTGGAGCTGGACGAGTCCGTCCTCACGGGAGAGTCCGAACCTGTGGGCAAGGACAAGGGCTCCCCGGTCCTGTCCGGCTCCACCGTCACGGCAGGCCAGGGGCGGGCCCGGGTGGTGGCCGTGGGCGCCGGCTCATACGCCAGCCGGCTCACCGCGGAAGCCAAGCGTTTCTCGTTGGTCAACTCGGAGATCCGCAATTCGATCCACCGCGTCCTGCGCTGGATCACCTGGGCGCTCCTGCCTGTGGTGGCCATCGTCACCAACGGCCAGATGCAGGCCAGGGGCGGCTGGGACCGGGCCTTCCGGAGCGGCGCCTGGGAGGAAGCCGTGGTTGGTGCGGTGGGCGCGGCAATCGCCATGATCCCGCTCGGCCTGGTCCTCATGACCAGCGTGGCGTTCGCCGTGGGCGGCGCACGGCTTGCCCGCCTCAATGTGCTGGTCCAGGAGCTTGCCGCCGTGGAGGGACTGGCGCGCGTGGATGTGCTCTGCATCGATAAGACCGGCACCCTCACGGAGGGCCGGGTGGTCTTCGACGACGTGCACGACACCGGCCTTCGCGGCACCGGCCAGGAGCTTCCCGAGGGATGGCGGCAGGCGCTGGGATGGTTTGGTGCCGATCCCCACGCCAATGCCACCGCCCGGTGCCTGGCACCCGCTTTCGCGTTCGACGACGGCGCCCGCCCGGCCGCCGTCGTCCCCTTCTCCTCGGCCCGGAAGTGGAGCGCCGCCAGTTTCCCGTCCCCGCACCCTGCCGCGGGGACCTGGGTGCTGGGTGCCCCCGAGATGGTGTTTCCCGGAACCGGCCCAGCGGACGCGTCCGCGGATGAGCTTCTGCTCCGTTCCCGCCGCCTGGCATCCCGGGGGCTGCGCACCCTCGTGCTCGCATACACGCCCGCGGTGCCCGCTGACGGGCTGCTCGCTGACGGGGCGTCAGAGGACGTGGAGCTGCCCGGCGGCCTCGCGGCTGCCACCCTCCTGACATTCCGCGAGAAAGTGCGTCCGGACGCAGCGAAGACCCTCGCCTACTTTCGGGACCAGGGCGTCGAGGTCAAAATCCTCTCGGGCGATGACCACAGGACGGTGACGGCCGTGGCCCGGGAGGTGGGGCTCGACGTCGATGCCGGCTACGATGCCCGGCACCTGCCAACGGACCCGCGGCTCCTGGCCGAAACCCTGGGCACCTTCTCGGTGTTCGGCCGCGTCACGCCCGCGCAAAAGAGGGACATGGTCCTGGCATTGCAGGGCGCGGGGCGCACCGTCGCCATGACCGGCGACGGCGTCAACGACGCCCTGGCACTGAAGGAGGCGGACATCGGCATTGCCATGGACAGCGCGGCGCCGGCCACAAAAGCGGTGGCCCGGTTGGTCCTCCTGGACGGTCGGTTCGACCGGCTTCCCGCCGTGCTCGCTGAAGGCCGCCAGGTCATCGCCAACATTGAGCGGGTCTCGGTGCTGTTCCTCAGCAAAACAACCTACGCCGTCGGCCTGTCGCTGACCTTTGGAGCCCTGCTGTGGAGCTACCCGTTCCTACCCCGGCAGCTCTCCGCAACCGACGGGCTCACCATCGGCATCCCTGCCTTCTTCCTGGCGCTGATGGCCAACACCCGGCGCTATCGGCCGGGCTTTCTGCGGCGCTCGCTGTCCCTTGCCGTTCCGGCGGGCATTGTGGTGACGGCGGCGGTCCTGGCCGTGCAGGCCTACTCCATGAGCGTGGGAGGCTTCAGCCCCGCCTCGACCCGGACGGCATCGGTGCTGACGCTGTCCCTGGCGGCGCTCGCCGTCCTGCTGACCGTCAGCCGCCCCGTCACAGGGCTCCGCCTTGCAGTGGTAGGTGCCATGGGTGCCGGGCTTGTCCTGCTGATGACGGTGCCCCTCCTGACGGAGTTCTTTATGCTGGAATGGCCGCCATCCCCGCTGCTGGCCGCCTCCCTCGCCGCCGCGGCCGCAGCCGTCCTGGCCGTGCTGGTGCTGGGCCGGCTCCACGAGCGGCGCTTCGCGTAGAGACTGCTGTCGGAGCCTGCTGTCCGAGCCTGCCGTTAGAGCCAGTCGGCCGAAAAGTCCTGCGGCGGCCACCAGCGCGTGCGCGGCGTCACGGGGAAGCGTCGGCCGGAAATTTCGGCCGGACGGATTTGCACCAGATGTTCCTTGAGGCCCGGCTGCCAGGGGTCCCGGTCAGGACCGGCTTCCTGCAGGGCCGCCGGATCGCCGTCGAAAGTCCCAGGCTCGCCCTTCAGCACAACGCTCCAGACCTCGGTTCCATAGGGGTTCAGGCCGTCCACCTCGAAGGCCGCGGCGGTGCCCTTCAGGAGGGCCCGCAGTTTCGTCCCGGGCGCCGTACGGAAGACCACGGTTTCCTCGACCACCATGAAATTCACCGGGAAAATCTCAGGAGCCCCGCCGTTGATCACAGCCAGTCTCCCGATGTACGAGGACCGCAGGTATTTCCAGCACTCGTCCGGGGCGAGGTTTTCGATGTGAGACTCTGGCGGGGAGGTGCTCATGCACTGATCCTAGCCCCCTGCATCCCCGGCCTGCTGTACCCCCGCCCCCTGCATCCCCCGCCCGGTGTGCGCAGCCTGCGAGGTGACGCGCGCTTCACCGTTGCCGTGTGCCTTTCACGTTGCTCACTTGCCTGCCGGGACCAAAGCCTCTGGGACCGTCCGGTGCACGGCAGGAGTCTTAAGGAGCACCAATCTTTATCCCCACCGGCCATCATTGCAAGGAGGCAGAAAATGGCTGATTTGATGAAGTGGTTCGACACCCGGCGGTCCCCCGTCGAAATGATCGAGAGGCTTTTTGAAGGAGATACTGCGGCATCGGGCATCCGGGTCGAAGAAGCTGTTGAAGGGAACACGCTTGTTGTCCGCGCTGAACTGCCGGGCATCGATCCGGAGAAGGACGTCAACGTTTCCATCGTGGACGGGGCCCTGGAAATCAAGGCCGAGCGCAGGGAACAGTCCGAGCAAAAGGGAAAGGACAGTTACCGGTCCGAGTTTCGGTACGGTTCGTTTGTCCGGAGGGTGGCATTGCCTGACGGTGTCAAGCCGGACGACATCACCGCCTCCTACAAGGACGGCGTGCTTGAGGTCCGCACCCCCGTACCGGCCAAGTCGCAGGAAGCCCCCGCACGGAAGATCGAGATCACCCGCGGCTGACCACCGCGCCCGCTAAACCAGGACGGGCCCGCTGAACCAGGAACCGCGCCCACCCCGTGCTCAACCGATCCGTGGTCAACCGAAGAGGACCGCTGCCTCCAGGTAGCGGTCCTCTGGCACGGTTTTGAGCCGGCCAAGGGCGGCTTCGAAGCCCACATTGACAATGTTGGTGCCGCGCAGGGAGACCATTGTCCCCCAGCGGCCCTCCGCCGCCGACGCCGTGGCCGCCATTCCCAGCCTCGTCGCAAGCACCCTGTCTGTGGCCGTCGGGGCGCCACCGCGCTGGATGTGCCCCAGGACGGTGGCCCTGGTCTCAATCCCCGTCATGTGCTGCAGTTCCTGTTCGAGCAAAACTCCGATCCCGCCCAGCCGGGGCCGGCCGAAAGTATCAAGCCCGCGCGGCGAATAGGGCGCTTCGCGGCCCGCAGGGACGAACGCCTCGGCAACCACCACCAGTGGGGCCCGCCCGCGGTGGTAGGCGGACTGCACCCACCGGGCGACCTGCTCCAAGGTGACTCTCTGCTCCGGGATGAGGATGGCGTGGGCACCTGACGCCATCCCCGCGTGCAGCGCAATCCAGCCGGCGTTCCGGCCCATCACCTCAGCAATCATGCACCGGTGATGTGACTCGCCGGTGGTCCGCAGCCGGTCGATCGCCTCGGTGGCTGTCTGGACCGCCGTGTCGAACCCAAACGTGACGTCGGTGGCGTCAAGGTCGTTGTCAATGGTTTTAGGAACGCCCACAACGTTGATCCCCGCGTCGGAGAGTTCCCGCGCCGCCGCCAGCGTCCCTTCTCCCCCGATGGCCACCAGGCCGTCCACGCCCAGTTCTTCAAGGCTCCGGCGCAACGTTTCGGGGCTGCCATCCCTGAGCGGGTTGGTCCGCGACGTGCCGAGCACGGTTCCGCCCAGGCGGGACAACCCCCGCACAGCATGGCGGGGCAGCGGGACAAAATCCCGATCAAGCACCCCGCGCCAGCCGTCGCGGAACCCGACGAACTCGTAGCCGTAGGTAATGACTCCCCGCAGGACGGCGCCACGGATCACGGCGTTGATTCCGGGACAGTCCCCACCGCTGGTCAGAATGCCCAGGCGGGTCACGAAGCGGATTTCTCTGCGGCCGCGATCACCGGGACGGTTTTGAGGAAAGTGTCCGGGTTGAGCGAAATCGAATCGATGCCTGCCCTCACCAGGAACTCCGCGAAATCGGCGTGGTTGCTCGGACCCTGCCCGCAGATCCCCACCTTGATACCGGCCGCGTGAGCCCGGTCGATGACCTGGCCGATCATCGATGTCACGGCTTCGTCCCTCTCATCGAACAGTCCCGCCAGCTGCTCTGAGTCCCGGTCCACCCCGAGGACAAGCTGGGTCAGGTCATTGGATCCGATGGAGAAACCGTCAAAGAGGCCGGCGAACTCCGAGGCAAGGATGACGTTGGAGGGAATCTCGCACATCATGTACACCTTCAGGCCGTGCTCGCCGCGGACCAGGCCGTTTGCCGCCATCTCCTTGATCACCAGGCCGGCCTCGTGGGGTGTCCGGCAGAACGGGACCATAATGATGACGTTCGTAAACCCGAGGTCCTCCCGCACCCGCTTCAGCGCGCGGCACTCCAGGGCGAACCCTTCGCGGTAGCGCTCGTTGTAGTAGCGCGAGGCCCCGCGAAAGCCCAGCATGGGGTTCTCCTCGGCAACTTCGAAGGAGCCGCCGCCAATCAGGTGGCCGTACTCGTTGCTCTTGAAGTCGCTGAGCCTGACAATCACCGGGTTCGGGTGATAGGGCGCGGCAATTTTTCCGATGCCCGGTGCCAGCACATCAACGAAGTACTCCTGCAGGTCCGGATAGCCGTGCGTGATCTCCCTGATGCGCCCGGCCTCGCCGGGATCCCGTACCCGTTCCGGGTGGACCAGGGCCATGGGATGGATCCGGATGAGGTTACTGATGATAAATTCCATCCTCGCCAAGCCCACGCCCGCCGCCGGCAGGCGCCACCATTGGAAGGCGGCTGAGGGGCTGGCGATGTTGACCATCACAGCAGTCCGTGTCTCCGGCAGCGCCCCCAGGTCAACCTGCTCCACGTCGAACGCCAGGGTGCCGGCGTAGACCTGTCCGTCCTCTCCTCCGGCGCAGGAAAGCGTGATGGGTTGGCCGTTCTCGAGCACCGAGGTGCCGTTACCGGTGCCGACGACGGCGGGGACACCCAGTTCCCTGCTGACGATGGCGGCGTGGCTGGTGGGGCCGCCGTGGTCAGTAACAATGCCGGCGGCCCGCTGCATGATGGGAACCCAGTCAGGGTCGGTCATCCGGGTGACCAGGATGGAGCCGTCCCGGAAATCATCGATGTCTTTGGCGTCCCGCACCACGCAGGCGAGGCCGTGCGCGATCGATTCGCCGATCGCCGCGCCTTCCGCCAGGAGCCGCCCCGACTCGCGAAGGTGGTAGACGCTGAACACTGAGCCGCTGCGCCTCGCCTGGACAGTTTCGGGCCGGGCCTGAACCATAAACAGTTCCCCGGTGGCGCCGTCCTTGGCCCACTCCATGTCCATCGGACGGCCGTAATGGTCCTCCACCGCCACAGCCCAGCGGGCCAGCCGCACCGTCTCGGCATCGGTCAGGACGAAGGACCGGCGTTCCTGGTCCGAGGTGTCCACCGTCCTGGTCCTCGCATGGCCGCCGCGGCTGTAGACCATCTTGCGTTCCTTGGCTCCCATGGTCTTTTCGATGATCGGAGTCAGTTCCGGATCAGCCAGTAACGGCTTGAACACCTGGTACTTGTCCGGATTGATGCTTCCCTGAACCACTGTTTCGCCCAGTCCCCACGCAGCACTGATCAGGACACTGCGGGGGAACCCGGACTCTGTGTCGATCGAAAACATCACCCCGGAGGCGCCAATGTCTGAGCGCACCATCCGCTGCACCCCGACGGACAGTGCCACCTCCAGGTGGTCGAACCCCTTGATTTCCCGGTACGAGATGGCCCGGTCAGTAAACAGGGAGGCGTAGCAGCGCCTGCAGGCTTCCAGGAGCTCCCGTTCCCCGGAAATGTTCAGGAATGTTTCCTGTTGGCCGGCGAAACTCGCGTCCGGGAGGTCCTCGGCTGTGGCGCTGCTGCGCACAGCCACCGACGCCCTGGCCTGGCCGGTGCGTTCGCACAGTGCCTTGTAGTGTTCCCGGATGGTGGCGGCGATGTCGGGCGGGAACTGGGCTTCGAGAATGAGCTCCCGGATGGCCTCCCCCGCCTCCCGCAGGGTTGCGCGGCCCGCACGGTAGTTCTCAATCGAGGTGCGTATTTGCCCCTCGAGGCCGTTCGCGGCCACAAAGGCACGGTACGCTGCGGCGGTGGTGGCGAAGCCCTCCGGAACCCGGACGCCGGAACTCAGCAGGGAGCGGGTCAGTTCACCCAGCGACGCGTTTTTGCCGCCTACGGCCGGCACGTCGCCCATCCCCACTTCATCGAACCACATCACATGAACGCCAGTTATCGCCGTCGTGTCAGCCATGGTTTGATCCTTACGGGACAGATGCTCCAGCATCAGAGTCTTTGGTCCTGCGGACCCCTGGCGGGGAACCGGCGGAGATATCCGGGCGCCGCTACCCGCAGGCCGCCGCAGCTTCTTGTGCAGCCAGTCCGCTGCCAGCACCGCAGGGACCGCCAGGGCGGCAATGGCGAATCCGACGGGCGGCGGGGGCAGCTGACCCAGGGCGGCCGCGACGGGACCGACGTAGAGGCACACCGCCAAAGCAGCGAGTTCGGCCAGTACCGCCCAAAGCAGCAGCCGGTTCGTCAGCCAGCCCTGTTTCCAGGGCGGCCGGGTAGCGCTGCGGCACGCGAACGCATTCGCGAGCTGGCCAAGCACCACAGCGGTGAAGGCCGCCCCGGATGCCGTCATCAGCAGCCCCGGGTCGTGCGGGCCCCCGCGCATCCAGCCGCCGCTGAACAGCACCACGGAGAATGCCGTCATGGACACCAGGGCTTCCACCGGCCCCAGCACGCAGAACACCCGGAACATCAGCCGGCGGTCCATCAGGTGGCGCCGCTCCGGCGGCCGCTTCAGCACTCCCTTCCCCGGCGGTTCACCGCCGAGGGCAAGTGCCGGCAGCAAATCGGTACCGATGTCCAGGGCGAGGATCTGAAGAACGCCCAGGGCCAGCGGAAACTGGCCGCCTGAGAGTGCCCAGATGATGAAGGGGGTCAGCTCGGCAACGTTGTCGGTCAGGTGATAGGTCAGGAACCGGTGGATGTTGGCGTAGGTGGCGCGTCCCTGTTCAATTGCTGCCACGATGGTCCCGAAGTGGTCATCCAGAAGAACCAGATCCGAGGCTTCGCGGGCCACGTCCGTTCCGCTGAGCCCCATCGCCACCCCGATGTCGGCTTCCTGGAGCGCCGGGCCGTCGTTGACGCCGTCACCGGTCATGGCCACGACGTGACCCCGGCTCTGCAGTGCTCTGGCCACCCGAAGCTTCTGTTCCGGGGAGACCCTGCTGACCACGATGCCGTCCCGGTCCAGCAGGGCACCCAGGATCTGTTCGTCCTCCGGCAGTTCTGCTCCCTCCAGAATCAGTTCGGGTGTTCCCAGCAGTCCAATTTCCCGCGCGATGGCGGCCGCCGTTGCCGGATGGTCCCCCGTGATCATGCCTATCCGGATGCCGGCGTCCCGCGCGGTCCGGATCACCTCGTCCACTCCCTGCCGGGGCGGGTCATGGAGGGCGATCAGCCCCAGCAGGTGAAGGTCCCTTTCGGCTTCCTCCGCCGGGCACTCCAGCCAGTCCCCGGCGCGGCCGGGAAGTTCGCGGCTGGCCACTGCCATCACCCGCAGTCCCCGTGACGCCATCGCCTCCACTTCTTCCGCCGCCGCGTTCGTGGACCCGTTGCAGAGCGGAAGGACCGATTCGGGCGCCCCCTTGACGAAGAGCGTGGTGCCGGCGATGACAGATTCGCGGCGGCGCCGGGGGTCGAAGGCGAACCTTCGCGCCGGCCTGGCATTCTCAGGCGTTGTCCCGGAAAGGCGGCGGGCCAGGACATCAAGGGCGGCTTCCATGGGGTCGCCGTCCGCTCGCCACTCATCGCCGTGCTGAACGGCCCGGCCGTGGGAGGCTGCACGTGCTGCGAGCGCCGTGCGGGTTGCTGCGCCCACCGCCTGCCCCTCGATCCGGGCAACCGGCAGGTATCCCTCCCCGGCCACCTTCACCCGGCCCTCAGCGGTGAAGACTTCGACGGCGTTCATCCGGTTCTGCGTCAGGGTTCCTGTCTTGTCAGTGCAGATGAACGTGGTGGACCCCAGGGTTTCCACCGCCTCCAGGTTGCGGACCAGCGCGTTCCGTGCCGCCATCCGCTGCGCACCCATGGCGAGGGACAACGTGACAGTTGGCAGCAGCCCCTCCGGGACCAGGGCAACCGCCACTCCGATGGCGAAGAGGAAGGCGGCACTCCACGGGATGCCCACCAGCAACGACACCAGGAAGAAGACCCCGGCGACGGCCAGTGCAACCCCGGCTATGAGCCGGACGATCCGGCGGAGTTCACGCGCCAGGGGCGTTGGGGGCGAGACGGTGCCGCTGGTCAGCTTGGCGATTCCGGCCAGCCTGGTGTTTGCGCCGGTGTGGGTCACAACCGCTTCTGCCGCGCCGTTGACAAGGAACGTCCCGCCCCAGGCAGGCTCGCCGCTGCCCTTCTGCACCGCTTCGCTTTCCCCTGTCAGCAGGGACTCGTCCACGGCGCAGCCGGAACCAAGAACCAGGACGACGTCGGCCGGCACCCTGTCACCCGCTGTCAGAATGACGGCGTCACCCGGGACCAGTTCGCTGGCGGCAATCCTGCGGGTCTGGCCGTCCCGGCGGACGGAGACCTCGGCCGGCAGCAGCCCGCGCAGTTTTTCGGCCGCGTGCTGTGCGCGTTCCTGCTGGATGTGGGCGAAGATTCCGTTGACCAGCACCACCACGATGATGGCAACGCCCAATTCCGGCATTCCTCCGACGAACGCCAGCACCGAGGCGCACCAGAGCATCAGGGCAAAAAAATGCGTCAGCTCACCGAGGAGTTTGCGCCACTGCGGCACGGGCTTCGCTTCGGGAAGTACGTTGGGTCCCGATTCCCGCAGCAACGCCGCGGCACGCCCGGAGCTCAACCCGGTCGCGTCCAGCCCGGATTGCGGCGGCCCCTCGCGTGGTGCCACTGCTACTCCGTGTTCCCCGCGTGGTTAAGCGCTGGTTTGGGGGAAAGGGTGAATTGCCGGGTCTGGCCGGCACGGATGAGGGTGCGTTCGGAGCCGACCTGCAGCCAGATGGCGGGCGCATCTCCGGGGGCCGCCGCCAGGGTTAGCAGGCCGTGTTCCAGGTGGACTGCGAGCAGATGGTCCCGGTAGCGGACTTGGAACGACACTGACCTGATCCCCTGGGGCATCTTCGGTGCGAAGAGGAGTCCTTCGCCGGTGAACCTGAGGCCGGCGAAGCTTCGCTGCACCACGTCGATGGTTCCTGCCATCGCGCCGAGATGGATCCCTGTGCGGGTGGTGCCGCCCTGGGTGTCATCAAGGTCTGCGCTCAGGGCTTCACGGAAGGTATTCCAGGCCCGCTCCGGATCCTTTGCCGCCAGGACGGAGGCGTGCGCCACCCGGCTGAGGGTGGAGCCGTGCGCTGTGCGGGCGAGGTAGTAATCGACGGTTGCTTCAATCTGGGCGGCGGAGATGTCGTAGCCCAGACCGGCCAAAAACCGCGTCAGTTCCTTTTCGCCCAGGACGTAGAGCAGCATCAGCACATCGGCCTGCTTGGCCAGGCGGTACCGGTTGGTGCTGTCCCCCTCCGCCTCCAGGATCAGGTCCAGGCGCTCGATGTTTGTGTAGACGGTGCGGTAGCGGTCCCAGTCCAGTTCCTGCAGTTGTTCGTACCCGGCAAACTGGCTGATGATGCCGTCGTGGAACGGTACGAACATCCGCTGGCTGAGGTGCTTCCACCGTGCTACTTCCGCCGGGCCAACGGCCAGGCGTCCCTGGAGCTCCTCGAGGTCGTGGCCCTGCAGCGTTGTCATGATGGCGCAGGCCTGGGCACAGACCCACGCGGCCAGCACGTTTGTGTAGGCGTTGTCGTCCAGGCCGGCACCGTCTTTGTCCGGATGGCCTGTGTGATATTCATCCGGCCCCATGATTCCGCGAAGATGGAACCGGTCCTCCTCCCGGTCGTGTTCGGCCATGGAAGTCATCAGGCGTGCCACGTCCACTATCAGCTCGGCGCCGTGGCGCAGGAGCCATTCCCTGTCCTGGGTGGCCAGAAAGTACTGCCACGCGTTGAAGGCGACGGCGAGGCCGGCATGCCGCTGAAGATGTGAGTAGTCCGGTACCCACCGGCCGGAGCGCCGGTTGAAGAGCCAGAGCGGAGTCTCCTCCCTTCCGTCGCTGCCGCTCTGCCAGGGGAAGAGCGCGCCGCGCAGCCCTGCCGTAGCAGCCGCCTCTCTGGCGGCTGGAAGCCTGCGCCAGCGGTAGTTGATCACCGAACGCGCCACGAAAGGCATCCTGGAGGTGAGGAGGGGAAGGACGAACAGTTCGTCCCAGAACACGTGGCCGCGGTAGCCCTCCCCGTGGAGCCCGCGCGCGGGCACGCCTGCGTCCTGCTCGGCAGTGTGCGGGCTGAGCGTCTGCAGCAAATGGAAAACATGAAGGTTCACGATGAGCTGCACCTCGGGGCTGCCGTCAATCTCGATGGCGAACAGGGCCAGGAGCCTGCCCCAGACGGCCTCGTGTTCGGAGAGCAACTGCTCGAAGTCGGGGCTGGCTGTCCTTAGCACGGACCGGGCAGCCACGGCCGGCGAGGAGATCGCGTGGTCACGGGACGTGACCACTGCCGCCGTCCGCGTGATCACCACGGGTGCCGCGTCAGCCAGCTCAAGGCGCAACGCCCGGAAGGAGAGCCCTTCCTCCTCCCCCGGGCCGCCGTCGTCGTTCTTCCCGGAGATTTCGGTGCGCACAGCGGTGGCGATGCGGATGTGGCTTTGGCTCGTTTCCACTTCCACAACCTGAACCGGCTCAGCCGGGTCTGGAGCACCCAGCCGGACCAGGTGGTGATGGGACAGGAGCGCGTCTTCCGGGACGTTCTCATTGGTGACTCCACAGTCCACTCCGCTGCGGATCTCCACCGGGCCGCTCCACCCCACCGCCGTCACGGTGGTGTTCAGGGCCATGAGATGCGGCTGAGCCATGGAGACGAACCTGCGCTGGTTCACCGCCAGCCGCCGCCCGTCCTGTGTTTCCAGCAGAACGTCCCGTTCCAGGGTGGCCCGGCGCATGTCCAGGACCCGCCGTTCCCTCAGGACCTTCAGGCCGCCCCTGGACCACCAGTCCGAACCCTCCAGCCGGACGTCCACCACCAGCCAGTTGGGGGCATTGACCATGTGCTCGTCCTCCACGTCCTGGCCCTGGACGTTGCTTACCAGTCTGTTGTAGACCCCCGCCAGGTAGGTGCCGGGGTAGTGGATTTCGTTCATCCTGCTTTCGGGAGCGGCGCCGCGGACGGCCAGGTAGCCGTTCCCCAGGGTGGTCAGCGCTTCCCGGTGACCCTCATGGGCGGGGTCGTAGCCTTCGTAAATGAGGCGCCACGGATCGGTGAGGACCCGTCCGAGGTCCAGTTGCCCCACGTCCGTCAGCACAACGTCGGCTCCCGCCGCTTCAAGGTCGGCCCGCCTGTCGGCCCGGTCGATGCCGACCACCAGGCCGAAGCCGCCGCGCCGGGCGGCCTCCACCCCGGCGACGGCGTCCTCAATCACCACGGCGCGGGCCGGCGGGACGCCCAAACGGTGCACGATCTCAAGGAGCACTGCGGGATCGGGCTTGCCGGGAAGCCCCAGCTCGGCGGCGATGACCCCGCCCATCACGAGGTCGAAAGTGCCGGACAGGCCAGCAGCCGCCAGCACGGCGGACGCGTTCCGGCTCGATGTTGCCACGGCCACAGGTATCTGGGCGGCGCGCAGCCTTTCGATCAGGGCCAGTGTTCCCGGGAAGGTGCGGACACCATCGCGTCCCAGCAGTTCTTTGAAGATCCGGTCCTTTTGCCTGGCGAGGCCATAAACCGTCAGCTCTCCCGGCGCATCCCCCGGTTTGCCGTCCGGCAGGATGATTCCGCGGGAGGCCAGGAAGGACCGGACGCCGTCTTCACGCGGTTTGCCGTCAACGTAGTCCAGGTAGTCGGCCGCGGTGAATGACCTTTTTCCCGGCTTCCCCGTCAGCCGCGGATCGGCCAGCAGCTGATCGAAGAGTTGTTTCCAGGCCGCCTCATGCACGGTTGCCGTGTCCGTTACCACCCCGTCCAGATCGAAAATCACTGCGTCAAATGGTGACAACGCCGCTGACGCCGTGGGTGATTCAGCCATGGCGCGCCACTCAGAGCCCGCTTCGGGCAGCGGGCGGTCCCGGCTTGTCCGGCCGCCGGTGCGGGCCGCCAAGGTAAAACCGACGATTAGTGATCACAGCCCCTTGACCTTCCCGAAGACGCGATGGAAGCGGCCGTGCCTGCCTCCGCTGGCAGGAAAAGGGGCGGCTGGCCGCGGTACCCGTGCCCACTCAAACACGCGGCCCCCGGTCCCGGCAGAGGCTTTGGTCCTGCGAACGGGTAGCCAGGACGCCGCGAAGCAGGTAGCCGCTACTCGTGTGTCCCTCCACGCCAGTGCCTACTGTGATGAACGGGGTCGGCGGTGTGTGATGCGTACCGAGACCGTACGCACCGCCCCCAGCCACCGCCGGCCCCCTCATCAACGTGACGCGGCCCGCCAGGTTCAGGATCAGCCCCGGGTGCGGGTGAACAGGCCGCCGATGAGTCCCGCGAGCGCTGCCGGCAAAGCGATAAGGCCGGCGATCTGAGGGGTCACGGACGGTACCGTCATGATCATGATCGCCATGCCCACCAGGACTGCCGGCGAGGCCACGCAGACCGTCACCCACAGGGGATTTCCACGCACCTGCGACCAAATGGCTGCGGCGAGGGACATCACAGCCCCGGCCAGCATCACCAGCCGTCCCACGCGCAGCCGCTCGATGAACTCCGGCGTCGTAGCGTAGGCGAAAAACGTTGTCCGCTCGAGGGCAATGACTGTGACGATGATGGCGCCAACAACCAGAGCTGCCCACGGGAGCGACCGTCCCCTCCACCAGGGCCGGACCACATAGCGTTCGTTGCCATTCTGCGAACTCGTCACAAGGCGAGCCTAGCGGCCCCGGGGATGCCAGCCCAGACGGATCCCAAGCAGCAGGGTCACCGGCAGGGCGGTCACCACGTGGATCATAAAAAGCTGTTGACTGGCCTGCGTGCCGGGGTCGAAACTTTGGGAATGACCAACGAACCTGAAGCCCGGGCGCTCATGGAAGTTATGGATCGTCTGACCGAACGCTTCCCCGAAAAGGAGCGGTCGGCCATAGAGCAAATCGTTGCCGAAGAGCACGAATTGCTCGACGACGGTCCGATCCGGGACTACGTTCCGGTCCTGGTCGAACGGGCCGCCAAGCTGCGCCTCGCGAATTCGTAAGGCCCCGGGCAGACCTTTGCCGGTTCGTTTTCGGCGGTCATCCGGTTAGAGTATTAGGTACGTAAGGGAGTATTCCGAAGCGTTGCATACGTCAACACGTCAGGCACAGATGCCTGGCCGGGTGCAACGGCCAGCCGGACGGCGGGCGGAGAGACTTACCCGGCTCTTTGCTACCCACCTTACGAAAGCGGGCACACGTTGACTGTTTCTCCCCTGATCTGGGGCATCACCATTGTGGTCATTCTGGCCCTCCTGGCCTTTGATTACTTCTTCCACATCCGGAAAGCCCACGTTCCCACGCTCAAGGAAGCGGCCATCTGGTCCGGCCTCTACGTAGGAATCGCCCTGATCTTCGGCATCCTGGTCCTGGTCTTCGGCGGCCCGGCCATGGGCTCGGAGTATTTCGCCGGGTACATCACCGAGAAGGCGCTCTCGGTGGACAACCTGTTTGTCTTCCTGATCATCATTGCCAGCTTCCGTGTTCCCCGGGAAGATCAGCAGAAGGTGCTGCTGTTCGGCATTGTGTTCTCGCTCATTGCCCGCACCGGATTCATTTTCCTCGGCGCCGCGCTGATCAACTCCTTCGCCTGGGTCTTCTACGCGTTCGGCCTGATCCTGCTGCTCACGGCCGGGAACCTGCTCAAACCCGATGCCGAGCACGGCAGCGAGGCGGACAACTTCATCATCCGCCTGGTCCGCAAGTTCTTCCACACCACCGATCATTACGACGGCGACAAGCTCTTCACCATGGAGAACGGCAAAAAGGTCCTGACTCCCATGCTGCTGGTCATGGTGGCCATCGGCGGCACGGACATCCTGTTTGCCCTCGATTCGATCCCGGCGATCTTCGGCCTGACCCAGAACGTCTACATTGTCTTCACCGCAACGGCCTTCTCGCTGATGGGCCTGCGCCAGCTGTACTTCCTGATTGACGGACTGCTGGACCGGTTGATCTACCTCTCCTACGGACTGGCAGCGATCCTGGCCTTCATCGGCGTCAAACTCATCCTGCACGCCCTGCACGAGAACAACCTCCCGTTCATCAACGACGGCCAGCCGGTCCCGGTCTTCGAAATCACCACCGGCCTTTCCCTGACGGTCATCATCGGCACGCTGGTCATCACGGTGGTGGCATCGCTGCTGAGCAAGGCAGGCCAGGCGCAGACCGCCATCAACAACGCGCGCCGGCACGCTGTCAGCTACCTGGACCTCGGCTACACTGCGGATCCCGCCGAGCGCGAACGTATTTACAACGCCCTGCTGAACGAAGTTCGGCAGATCGAGGAGATGGACCCGAAGTACCGCAACAAAGCCAAGGACGTGGAAGCCATCCGCGCCGAGGTGGCCGAAGCCCACCGGCAACACGCCCTGTACCTGGCGCGGTGACCTTTCCGCCGGTGGAGGCCTAGGAGCCTGCTGAATAAGGCGGTTGTGGGGCGGGCGGAACGCCACCAATGGGCCGTCGAGCGGCGTGTTCTGGTCAGCACCCTTGGGTGCGACAACGGGGTCGTTCCGCCCGCTTGGCTTAATTC
>NZ_JARESG010000079.1 GCF_029076445.1 Pseudarthrobacter naphthalenicus | reverse complement strand
TGGTGTGTCTCCAAAATAGTTGATGCTTTGAGCGTTAAGCTTGTGTCATGGCGAACATTGCTCCTGCTTTGGTGGTTTCTGATTCCCAGCGTGCTTTGTTGGAGGTGCTCGCGAAGTCGCAGACGGCGTCCCATCGCGAGGTTCAGCGGGCGCAGGTGTTGTTGATGGCCGCGGAGGGGTTGGCCAATGATTCGATCGCGAAGGTTGCCGGGCTGAGTCCGGGGACGGTCAGGTCGTGGCGGGCCCGGTTCGAGGCAGAAGGCTTGGCCCACTTGGGCGAGGTGCGTGCCGGGCGTGGCCGCAAGCCGGTCATTCCACAGTCCAAGATCGATGAAATCGTTGATCTGACGCGCAATTCCAAGCCCGAAGGACACACGCACTGGTCGGTGCGGACGATGGCCGCGAAGGTGGGTGTGTCCCCGGCGCAGGTTCAGCGGATCTGGGCGGCCCGGGGCTTGAAACCACACCTCGTGGATACTTTCAAGCTCTCCAACGATCCGAAGTTTGAGGAAAAACTCATCGATGTCGTTGGTCTGTATCTGAACCCGCCGGAGAAGGCGATCGTGCTGTGCATGGACGAGAAATCCTCGATCCAGGCCCTGGACCGCACCCAGCCGTCCCTTCCGATGACGAAGGGCCGGGCCGAAACAATGACCCATGACTACAAACGCAACGGCACCACCACCTTGTTCGCCGCCCTGGACGTGGCCACCGGAAAAGTCATCGGCTCGTGCCTGCCCAAGCACCGGCACGAGGAATTCCTGGTGTTCCTCAAAACCATCAACAAGGAAGTCCCGCGCGGTTTGGACGTCCATCTGATCCTGGACAACTACGCCACCCACAAACACCCGGACGTGAAGGCCTGGCTGGTCAGAAATCCGAGGTTCCAGCTACATTTCACCCCCACCTCATCCTCGTGGCTGAACCTGGTCGAGCGCTGGTTCAGGGAACTGACCGACAAGGCATTACGCCGCGGTGCGTTCCATTCGGTACCGGATCTGATCACCAAAATCGAGGAGTACCTCGCCGCCCACAACACCGAACCCAAGCCCCTGGTATGGACCGCGACCGCAGACTCAATCCTTAAGAAAGTAGCCCGCGGCCGCGTCGCCCTCGAGACCATCAAACAAAACTGAGACAGACCACTA
>NZ_JARESG010000078.1 GCF_029076445.1 Pseudarthrobacter naphthalenicus | reverse complement strand
CCGAACCATCCGCGCCCTCGACGAACTCGTCATCGAAGGCATCACCACCACAGCGCCCTTCCACAAGAAGATCCTCGAAACCGAGAAATTCGTGAGTGGTGACTTCAACACCGCATTCGTCGCCGAACTCCTATCTTCAACCCACGCCACCGCAGGAGTATAGGGACACTCTGTGTCCCTCACGCTCGCGCCTCGTCGCCCGGTCCTAACAGACCTGATCCCACGCCCCTCCACACGGGTCGCCTCAGGTCTAACAACCCAGTGCGTGCCAGCGCCAGCAGTGGGCTCTGGGCTGCAACTGGGCATCGTCCTGCCGGTGCCAAGCGGACCTGGACCGACAACGAAGAGCTGGGCGCAGGTGGTGATGAGGAACAGGAACATCACAACGATGGCGACACACGGGCAAATGGAAGAGCTGGCCATGTGCGCATCCGCGCTGTCCTAGTCAGGGGTGGGCGATGAAGCGCGCTTGGAAAGGAATCAACAGAGCATGCCGGCGGTGACTTTGAATGATGTGGCTATTGCTGCCGGTGTTTCCGTCGGCACAGCTTCACGGGCCATGACCGGCCGTGGCCGCGTCTCGGCGGAAACCATTGAGCACGTCAGGGCCGTGGCAAGCGGACTGGGCTATACGCCGAATGTGATTGGCCAGGCCCTGCGTCGCGGCAGCTCGAACACCCTGGGCATGGTTGTGCCGCATATCGAGAACCCGTTCTTCGCCGAGCTGATTCGTGCGGTGGAATCCGGCCTCCACGACAAGGGCTATCAGCTCATAGTGGCGGATTCCCATACTGGGTGGGCCTGTTGAGTTGCTCAGGCAAAAGCTTCGTGCTCGTAGTCATAGAATCCCGATTCTCCGCCGAACGGCGCCCAGTCCTTGGGCGCCTGCTGCTGCGCCACGCCCACGCCCTATCCGAGAAGATCCAACGCTGAGCCCCTGCCTTGCCTTCCTCGGGCTTGTAGGCGCAGGGGACGGATTCCTGCCGGAGCGGGGTTGTCCCGTGTCCGGTGCTGGCGGCAAAAGCGCCGTCGGGAATAGGTTGCCCCGCCGGCGCTTCACCCGTTGGTTGTGGGCTACGGCAGCTGCGTCGGGAGTCACAGCGGACCGTCAGTGACAGGTAAAGAGGGGAGTTTCCGAGCGCTCCCCCACCCATTTTCGTTCGCCGATAATGGATATTATGTCAAGTAGTAAAAAGGTTGTTCGCATTTTCTGCGAATACGTCCACTCTTGATAACGGCGTGTTCAGGCGTAAAAACGACTCTGACCAGCCGGTTTGTTTACTCTGCCGTGGCAGGGATCTGTTCGGGCGGGCCC
>NZ_JARESG010000077.1 GCF_029076445.1 Pseudarthrobacter naphthalenicus | reverse complement strand
CGCGTTGACTCATAGAAAACCTCCGCGTAGCCGGATACGTTGCCTCAATTGAAAACCTCCGCGTAGCGGCGTGGTTTCCGGCGGTGGCAGCGGATGCGGGTTATGCCCGTTTTCATGGAGCTCACTATGGTCCAGCGGCAGGCTGTGACGAAGAAGAAAGCCCTCGCCTACAAGGGTGCGGATCGTGCAGGTAAGTCCCGGATCCTGAACGAGCTGGTCGAGCTGACCGGTTGGCACCGCGACTACGCCCGGGCCGCCTTGCGGGAGGCCCTGGTCCTAAAGGTCGTCAGGCCCAGACCGGGCAGGACGCCCGTCTACGGCCCTGATCTGCTGCCACCTCTGGTCACGTGCTGGGCGGTGTTGCGCGCCCCTGCCGGCAGGCTCCTTGCCCCGATGCTGCCGGTCCTGGTGCCGCTGCTGCGCCGCGACAAGGAACTCGAGATCACCGACGCGCAGGCGGATCTGCTGATGCGGATGAGCGCGGCGACCATCGACCGCAAGCTCTCCGGTGAACGGGCGAAACTGTTCCCGCGGGGACGGTCACACACCAAGCCCGGCACGTTGCTGAAATCCCAGATCCCGGTCCGGACCTGGGCCGAATGGGACGACGCCGTCCCGGGATTCGTGGAGATCGATTTGGTCGGCCACGAAGGAGGCAACAGCTTCGGGGAATTCTGCTTCACCCTGACCGTGACAGACATTTCCACCGGCTGGACCGTGAACCGGTCGGTGCGGAACAAGGCCGCCAAATGGGTCTTCGAGGCCCTCGAACAGGTCACCGCGGTGTTCCCGTTCCCGATCATCGGCATTGATTCGGACAACGGCTCGGAGTTCATTAACGAGCACCTGCTGGCCTACTGCCACGCCCGCCAGATTACCTTCACCCGATCCCGGCCCGGGAACAAGAACGACGGCGCCCACGTGGAGCAAAAGAACTGGGCCAGGGTCCGGGAACTGGTCGGCTATCTCCGCTACGACACCGCCGCGGAGCTGGAGAAACTAAATGAAATCTGGGAGCTGGACCGGATCTTCACCAACTACCTGCTGCCCCAGCAGAAACTCATCGAGAAGCACCGGCACGGCGCGAAAGTGACCAAGAAGCACGACGCACCTGCTACACCCCACCAGAGGGCCATCCGGCACGAGAGGATGCGTAAACGTCCGATCATCCGGATGAACGCGGCCTTCAAACAGATCAAACCTGCCGCACTCTCACGCCAGATCCTGGCGCTGACCGGCCAGCTGGAGACACTCTCCCGGGCAAAGCAGCCCGCCGCCATCAAGCCCGTCAACAAGGCCTGGAACAACTGAAGAACCGGGGGTTTTTCAATGAGGCAACGAAACCCTCAACCGGAGGTTTTCAGATGAGGCAACGAATAAGTCTTCCCGGAGGTATTGCAATGAGGCAACAGG
>NZ_JARESG010000076.1 GCF_029076445.1 Pseudarthrobacter naphthalenicus | reverse complement strand
CTAGTATTACAGTCGCGTTTATTTTCAGTGCTGTCGGCGTTTTAATCGGACTTCGGCCCAGGATCCTGTTAATCATGACGGGTGAGCGATGATGTTTGGGTGGCAGAAATCCGGGAATGGGCTCAGGGCCTTGAGGAAATCAGGGATCTGATCGGGGGTGAGTTCGCGCGCACGGAGCCGCGGAACAACGCGGTCAATTACATCCGCGGCCTGCTTTCGGATGAGGAGCGAAAGAACTCCTGGACCTTGTCCGAGCGCGCCGGGCAGGGCACCCCCGATGGGATGCAACGGCTGCTCTCGACCACGGACTGGGACCCTGACGCCGTGCGTGATGCCCTGGTCGGCTACGTGAAAAAGCATCTGGGCGACGCGAAGGGGATTTTGGCCATTGATGAGACCGGGTTCCTGAAAAAGGGGACCGCCTCGGCCGGAGTGGCCCGCCAGTATTCGGGCACCGCGGGGCGGGTGGAAAACTGCCAGATCGGGGTGTTCCTGACTTATGCCTCACCGGCCGGGCGGACGTTCCTGGACCGGGAACTGTACCTGCCGAAGGCCTGGATCGAGGACCCTGCTCGTTGCAAGCGGGCGGGCGTCCCGGAGGAGCGGGTGATGGCCACCAAACCCGTCCTTGCGGCCGAGATGATTGAGCGTGCACTGGATGCCGGCATCCAAGCCGAATGGGCTACCGGGGACGCGGTCTACGGCCAACACGCCGGGCTGCGCCGCCGGCTGGAAGCCCGAGGCCTGCACTACGTCATGGCCGTTCCCATGAACCAGCGCGTCATCACCCCGGCCCCCGGTTCATTCGGCACCGAGGGCCGGGCGGATGCACTCTTCGCCGGCCTCGACGGACGGGCCTGGCGCACCCGGACAGCCGGGACCGGGACCAAAGGTGAACGGCTCTACGCCTGGGCGAGGATCCGCATCAACGGCCCCGCCGAAACCGGGGAACACTGGCTGTTGGCGCGCCGCTCCCTGAAAGACCCCACGGACCTGGCGTACTTCATCTGCTTCACGCCCGAGAAGGTCACCCTGATCGAATTGGCCAGGGTTGCCGGGGCACGCTGGGCCATCGAGGAAACCTTCCAAACTTCCAAGGGCGAAACCGGCCTCGACCACTACCAAGTACGTCAATACACCGGATGGTACCGGCACATCACACTCTCCATGTTCGCCCACGCCTTCCTCAGCGTCATCCGCTCAAAAAAGGGGGACCTTACCCGGGCTCCGAGCAACTGGTAAGGCTCTCACTGCCCGAAATCAGGCACCTCATCACACGAATCGCCTGGCACCGACAACCAGACCCCCACCACGTTATCCACTGTTCGCTTTGGCGACGAAAACACCAACACCGCGCCCAGCAATGCCACTACAAAGCACGCAGACAGACCATACAAACGCGACTGTAGTACTAG
>NZ_JARESG010000075.1 GCF_029076445.1 Pseudarthrobacter naphthalenicus | reverse complement strand
TCACAGGTGCCCCTCCTAGGGGGAACGCTGGATCGCACCTGAGCAGTACAGGCGTCTCTTTAGCTCCCATGGCACACCCGCAGAGAGGGAAATTTTATGAGCACTGTACAGACCGCTACCAGCGCATATGCCGTATTCAACCCGGCCACAGGAAAAGTCGAAAAGGAATTCGACCAGACCTCTGACGCGGAAATTGCGGACGTGCTTGCCCGCTCCCACACCGCTTTTACTTCCTGGCGTCGAAGCAAGGTTGAGGATCGCACAGCGATGCTGCGCCGTGTCGCTGATCTGTACGAGGAACGCCGGGACTCCCTCGCCGCGATGGTTACCAGGGAAATGGGTAAACCTGTTAATCAGGCGCAGACGGAGATCGACCTGGTAACCAGCATCTACCGCTTCTATGCCGAGAAGGCACCCGAATTCCTGCAGGATGAAGAGCTCGACGTCGTTGCCGGTGGAACCGCTATTATCCGCAAGGAGGCTGTGGGTCCGTTGCTCGGTATCATGCCGTGGAACTTCCCCTACTACCAGGTGGCCCGCTTCGCAGCCCCTAACCTTGCGTTGGGCAACACTGTTCTGCTCAAGCCTGCCCCGCAGTGCCCCGAATCGGCCTTGGCTATGGAGCGGATCTTTGCCGACGCTGGTCTTCCTGTCGGTGCCTACATCAACGTTTTCGCTTCCAATGACCAGGTCGCCGACATCATTGCCGATCCACGGATACAGGGTGTATCCCTTACCGGGTCCGAACGTGCCGGTGCTGCCGTAGCCGAGATCGCCGGCCGCAACCTTAAAAAGGTGGTTCTCGAACTGGGGGGTTCGGACCCGTTTCTCGTGCTTGGGCCCGTAGACCTAGACCGGGCTGTGAGGGATGCGTCTGCCGGTCGCTTCTTCAACGCCGGGCAGGCCTGCAACGCAGCCAAGCGGATTATTGTAACTGAAGAGCATTACGATGCTTTCGTTGAGAAATTCACCGCTCAAGTCAATGCCCTCGAACTTGGTGATCCTGCCGATCCCAAAACGGTCATGGGGCCTCTCTCATCACCGCAGGCAGCAGAGAACCTCGCCGCGCAGGTCGAGGATGCCGTCGCTCAAGGTGCCACGATTTTGGCTGGTGGTAATCGGATCGAGCGCGACGGCGCTTGGTACGCTCCGACCGTCCTCACGGGGGTTACCGAGGGTATGCGGGCGTACTCTGAAGAGCTCTTCGGTCCTGTTGCAGTGGTTTATAAGGTAACCGACGAGGATGAGGCCGTTGCGCTGGCAAACGACACCGACTACGGGCTGAGTGCTGCAGTGGAGTGTGACGACGAGGAACGCGCGCAGCAGATCGCAGGTCGCCTTGACGCCGGCATGGTTTACATCAACGAACCCTCCGGCACAGCCGCTGAACTGCCATTCGGGGGTGTGAAGCGATCCGGGTTCGGACGCGAACTGGGCAAGTACGGAATGGACGAATTCGTCAATAAAAAGCTCATCCGTGTCAAACGCTGAACCTTTCACCCTGGA
>NZ_JARESG010000074.1 GCF_029076445.1 Pseudarthrobacter naphthalenicus | reverse complement strand
CCCTCTGCGTCAGGCTGGTTGTGAGTCAGTCAGTGATTGAAGAGGAATGGGAGCAGCTATGACTGTTGGCCCGCGAGGTATTAGCCGCGATGAGATTCGGGAGTTGGTGCATCAGTATTACGTGCAGCCGTACGGGACGAGGAAGGAATGGCTTGCCTCCCAGCCGGTGACTGAATGGACGTTTCGGCGTTGGCGGAAGATGATTCAGGAGGGTGACCTCGACCGGAATCTGATTCCACGAGAGCATGGGAACATGGCCCGCACGAATGGCGAGTGGTCCGCGTTTGAGAAGGCGCGCGCCAAGGAGATCGCTGAACACCAGTCCGAAGTCGAACAGCTCAAGGGCCGTATCCGTGAACTCGAAGGCACGAATACCGCATTGGGAAAAGCTATCGGGCTCTTGCACGAGTTGAGCGTGCCAGAGCCCGATACGGCCCCGACGAAAGATCCGAAAGGTTCATCGAAGCCGAGAACATCCTCGTCCGGCAGCTGACAACACTCACCGGCTCCCAACGGCAAGCCCTCGAGTTCGCCGGCGTATCCCGCTCGACCTGGCACTACCGGCAGAATCCCCGCGAACGGGTCCAGGACCCGCTCGGACAGTCTGAACGCGCTTACCAATCACGTGTCAGCGCCAATGATCGCGACCGGATCTGCGAATACATCCTGGCGGGCTGGGCCAACCAGGTCTCCGTTGATCATTCGTACGCGGCTGCGTGGGACGCGGGGGTGATGCTCGCTTCCCGCCGCACGTGGTGGCGGGTCGCGGCGCAGATCGAGGACCAGATGCTGCGCCCCACCATCCCGACCAGGAAAGGCAAGAACCGGGCCCCGCGGGAGAAACCCGTGGTGATGGCCACGGGCCCGGGGCAGGTCTGGTCATGGGACATCACCGATCTGTATTCACCTTGGCGGGGACGGTCGTTCAAGGCCTACTCGGTCCTGGATATCTACTCCCGCCGCATGGTTGCCTGGCGGGTCGAGGAACGCGAAGCGGACCACCTCGCCGTGGAGATGTTCGAAACTGCGATCGCCCGGCACGGCGCACCGCGCATAGTCCACGCCGACTCGGGACCGGCGATGCGATCAAACCTGCTCCGTGATGCTCTCACCGGGCACGGCGTGGAACTCTCCCACAACCGGCCCTACGTCTCGAACGACAACCCCTTTTCAGAATCCGGGTTCCGGACCATGAAATACAGGCCCGGCTATCCCCGGGTGTTCAAAGAAGTCGAGGCCGCCCGGACCTACCTCGCAGATTACGTGCCCTGGTACAACACCCAACATAAACACTCGGGCATCGCCCTGTTCTCGCCCGCCGAAGTCCACGACGGCACGTGGAAGGAAACCTGGAAGACACGCGATCAGGCACTACAGCGCTACTACGATAAGAACCCCGAACGATTCCACCAGCGCCCCATCACACCAGCCCCCGCCAGCCACGCCGGAATCAACCTTCCCGCAACAAAAACACCCACACAACAAACCCAATGACTCCACACAGCTTGACAATCTGCG
>NZ_JARESG010000073.1 GCF_029076445.1 Pseudarthrobacter naphthalenicus | reverse complement strand
CTCCACGGCGAACTTGGGCCGAACCGCGTCCTGGAGCTTGTCCAGCAGCGACGTCCCGGCCTGCTCCGTCAGCCGTTTCAGCGGTGATCTCATGGCGCTGTCTCCTGGGTCCAGACCCCGGCGCGGACGAGCTCGGCCCTAACATCCTCTACGCAGAGGTGAATATAGGTCTCCGAGGTGGTCGTCACCGAGCGGTGGGTGAGCACCTTTGAGACGATCTCGATCGGCACCCCGGCGCGGATCAATTCCGTGGCCCGAGTGTGTCTGAGCACATGCGGCGTGAACTTTATGCCGGTGAGGGCCCGCAGCCGGGCGACGAGCTTGGCCACCGCGTCATAGCGCAACGGCCGCCCGACGGGGGCACTGAAGAGGTTGACGAAGTCAGACCCGCCTCACCAGACCATCCTGCATCCAGCAAGCCGAGGCCGCCACGTCCATCAAGGAGCCAGTGCCAGACCAACCGGTCCACAACTCCATAGTGAAGAGCCACCATGCCGGGGTCGAGCCGGGTCAGCGATCCACCGGGCGCGGTACTCGTCGTCGTACTCACGACGGCGCTGAGCTCTCCACGTACAGCCACAATATGTGCATCTGCACACGAATGTGCCTGAAGGCGCCGGAATCCGGCGGCAAACGCATCTAGCGCCGGGTGGGACTATCGACAATACTTTTAATCCAGATAGTAGCAAACCTATCAATAAGTTAAACTTGTTGGTTCCGCTCCAGATATAATTTCGACACCAACAATTCAACCAAGACCGGGGGCTTTCTTTGAGTGATAAACAGGACATTGAAGCCCTTTATAAGAATTGGTGCAGCGCTTTCCAGTCCGTGGATGCAGCCCGTATGAAACGGCTGTTTGACCAGTCCTTCGACGGTTTGATTTATCAACCGGAGGAGGTTCCTGATCCTATGCTCACTTGGGATGCGATCGACAAGTACTGGGACGCGATCCCTACGGTTGTGGGATCTATTCCCGAATGGCGCGAACTAATCAGCCGTGTGAGCGTCGACGGAAATTCCGCGACGGTCTACCTTAAACTGCAGACCCATATTGAGCTTATCGGCCCACGAGCCACTTCTCGGAGAACTGCGCGTAACTCTTGGCGCCCACAAGGTCGACAACCAGTGGAAGCTAATTAAGGTGCACGAATCACGCCATGTCGACCTGTCCGGCATGTTTTCGTAATTAGGAGTCTTTCAAGCAATGAGAATAAAAGCGGAGACGCTAAAACCGAATTCACTGATTATGAAGTCTAAGGTCTCGGGCGTACCCCGAGAATAGCTCCATGCTACTTGGACATTTACCTAGCCGCAGCAAAATCCAGAAGGGACACGCCACCGTGAGGTGGCCGGCTGCGTCCTTGTGCAAGCACCACCTTTCCGCACTGAATTAGACGGACGGGTCGGACGAAGGCTCCGGTAACCTCCGGGGCGGGGACCCGCCGCAGTTCGCCAACACGAGAATGGAGATTCGACGAATGGACGTCGACCTGTTAGTCCACAACGCCGATATCATCACCATGGATGAATTTCGTCCACGGGCGACCTCCATTGCTGTGCTGCATGGCAGGATCGTCGCT
>NZ_JARESG010000072.1 GCF_029076445.1 Pseudarthrobacter naphthalenicus | reverse complement strand
CCCCGATTTTTCATGATGCGCCGTGACGGTCGCGGTTTTGCGCCTGCGGCTGATCCGAGTTTTGTTTTCTGTTTTCGGGCAGTCTGGTGTGGCCTGTTGGTTCGCTGGGTTGGCGCCGGTTCCACTTCCGGTGAGGGAGCTGCTCGTCGGGACAGGGTAAAGGCCCTGTTTCAGCCTGGGGAGAGCAACACTTTGAGCTGGCTGGTGTTGTCTAGGAGCAGTTTCACGAGGTCTTTCTCTGGCGCTGATTCCGGGAGTAGGAGCTGGGTGCGGCGGGCGCGGGTGATGATTTTCCCGGCAATCGCGAAGAGCCGGTAGCGCCAGCGTTTGATGTCCCAGCCCTTGGCCCGGTGGCCGTCCGGGAGGGCGGCGAGCTGGAGCCAGGACACCAGGTTGAACGCCAGCGCGGCGATGTTCGCCCAGGCCTGGTTCGCCGCGAAATCAAAGAACGGCAGCTTGCCCAGGCCGGTGTTTTTCAGGGTTTTGATCCTGTTCTCGCACCGGCCCCGGGCCCGGTGCCTGGCGTCCAGGAACGGCCCGTGCCAGCGCGGCGAGTTGGTCAGGAACGCGGTAATCCGGTGCCCGTCAACATCGACCAGGGTCGGCTGCGCGCCCGGATGCAGCGGCTCGGCGCGCAGGAAAAGTTTGGTGCCCGGAGGGTAATCGGTGAGCGGGATGACGTCCGTGGCGTTGATGACCCACGCATCGGTCCGGTCGTTTCCGGACTGGTCCAGGGCCGGCTGCCAGTACTCTTTGTCACTGATCCAGTCGACCATGTGGGCTTTGCCGAACGGCAGGGTGTAGCTGGTGGTGAACTGCACGCCCAGGCTGTGCAGGTGCCAGAGGAACTTCCTGGAGGCCCCGGCACTGTCGGTGCGGACCAGGACCTTCTCCCCGGCCAAGGCCCCGGTGTCGGTGAAGAACCCGTCGGGGAGTTGGGCGGCGGCGGTGTGGAAGACCCGGATGTGGTCCTCGGCGCTGTTCGCCCCGGCGTTCCCTGGCCGGAGCACGGCCGCGAGGATTTCCCCGGAACCATTACCGGCCCCGTAATCGGCGCTGGCGATGAAGGGGGCGAATCCGTAGCCGCCCTTGTAGGTACCGGCGACGTTTTCCTTGTCCGAGTGTGAGGTCACCAGGGTCGCGTCGATGTCGATGATGAGCGGATCCGCGGCTGTTGCGGTCAGGGCCGGGTTCCGGTTCCCGGCGGCGGTCCAGGCCCGGGTGCGCAGTTCCCGGGTGAGGGTCTCGAATCCGTAGCCGAACAGCTCCGGGTTCGCCACGGTGCGTTCGAAGAACCGGGACATGGTCGCGTTCGAGGGCAGCTGACCGAAGACCCCGGGTGAGGAGCGCAGGATATCCAGGTCCGAGGCGTGTTCACCTCCCGCGGCGAGCATCGCGGCAAGGGACCCGACCAGCCGGCCAGGCCGGTGCTTCGCTCCCGAGGGAACAAACTGGCCGAGCCGGTCCTCGCACAGCCTGCCGAAACCCAGCGCGTCCATGAAGCCGGCGAGCACCGAAACCCCCGCGTGGGAGATCAGCGACTGGCCGGTGAAACTGACCGGCAGGGACGGGAAAACAGCGGTAGACTTCTGCATCGAAAGGGTGCTCCCTCGCTCGGCAAATAACGGTCTCGACAACCACTATTTTCCCAGCTCAGAGCACCCTTTCCCTGATTAA
>NZ_JARESG010000071.1 GCF_029076445.1 Pseudarthrobacter naphthalenicus | reverse complement strand
GCCTGACTTGGCTCACGGCTCCGTCGTTCCGATGGGCCTATGGCCTTGACCTGCGGTGATGTTTTCTGACTGGCCGCTTTTCACGCACTAATGGTTTGGCCTAGTGTCGCCGGTGTGGTGTTTATTAGGCGGGTGCTGACTGCCTCGGGAGCGACGGCGGTGCAGATCGCGGAGTATGTGCGCGGGAATCAGCGGATCGTGCAGCACGTCGGCTCGGCGCATACCGAGGCCGAGCTCGGCGTCCTGCTGCAGCGCGCCCGTGAGCTGCTTGAAGACCCGGCGCAAGGTGTCCTTGACTTGGGTCTGGAGCCAACGCCACAGGTGAAGGGCCTGGTCGAGCCGTCACGCGAGGCTGGCTTGTTTGACGTGGCCGGCCCCAGAGAACCAGCCGGACGTGACAGCCCGGGACGCGTGCTGGGAACTGACTCGCGGGTCTTGTTCCGTGCGTTGGTCGAGGTGTTCACGGCGCTGGGGTTCGATGGCCTCGACGACGAGGTGTTCCGGGACTTGGTGATCGCCAGGGTCGTGGAACCGACCTCACTACTGGATGCCGGCAGGGTGTTGCGGGACCTGGGCCGGGCCCCGGCCAGTTACGCGACGATGAAACGCACCCTCGGCCGAGCCGCTGCGGACAAGTACCGCGACAGGATCGCGACCTGGTGCTTCCAGCACGCCAGGACCGACGGGGACGTCTCCCTGGTCCTTTACGACGTCACCACCTTGTATTTCGAGGCGGAGAAGGAAGACGAACTACGGAAGGTTGGCTACTCCAAGGAACGCCGGGTCGATCCTCAGATCGTCGTTGGCCTGCTCGTGGACCGGGGTGGGTTCCCGCTGGAGATCGGCTGCTTTGAGGGCAACAAGGCCGAAACCGCGACCATCGTCCCGATCATCAAGCAGTTCCAATCCCGCCACGGTTTGACCGACATGGTCGTCGTCGCCGATGCCGGCATGCTTTCCGCGGGCAACCTGCGTGAGCTGGACGAAGCGAACCTGCGGTTCATTGTTGGTTCCCGGATGACGAAGGCCCCGAACGACCTGGCCTCGCATTTCCGCTGGCACGGCGACGCGTTCAGCGACGGGCAGCTGATCGATACGCTCACGCCCAGGACCGGCCACACGAACGAGAACAACCCTGATCTGCGCGCCGAACCCGTCTGGGACCCCACTGAGAACCCCGGCTCATGGCGGGCGGTGTGGGCGTACTCCCGCAAGAGAGCCGTCCACGACAACACAACACTCACAGCCCAGGAGAACCGGGCCCGGAAAGTCATCGAGGGCCAGAAATCGGCCCGGACCCCACGGTTCGTCAAGACCGCCGGAGGAAAACCGAGCCTGGACGAAGCCTCACTGGCACGCGCGCGGCAGCTCGTCGGGCTGAAAGGCTACGTGACGAACATCCCCGCAAACATCATGGCCGCAGGAGAAGTCATCGGCTCCTACCACGACCTGTGGCACGTCGAGCAGTCCTTCCGAATGAGCAAAACAGACCTCAGGGCCAGACCCATGTTCCACCGCACCCGCGACGCGATCGAGGCACACCTGACCATCGTGTTCACCGCGCTGGCCATCTCCAGGACTGTCCAAAACAGGACAGGACTCGCGGTGCGTAACGTCATCAAACAACTCAGGCCCCTGCGCTCAGCCACCATCGCCATCAACGGCACCAACCAGACATTCGCCCCCAACATCGCCGCCGAGCAGCAGGTCATTCTCGACGCCCTCCACAAACCGAAACTCACGCACTAAGCAAATGAGCCAAGTCAGG
>NZ_JARESG010000070.1 GCF_029076445.1 Pseudarthrobacter naphthalenicus | reverse complement strand
CTAGGAGCCTGCTGAATAAGGCGGTTGTGGGGCGGGCGGAACGCCACCAATGGGCCGTCGAGCGGCGTGTTCTGGTCAGCACCCTTGGGTGCGACAACGGGGTCGTTCCGCCCGCTTGGCTTAATTCTGCCCCAGATACGGGGCGTCATCCAGTGGTTTGTTGATGGGCCTGGGGCCCGGGCGGTGGGTTATCCCAGCGCCCATGATCCCTCGTTCCTGGTCAGTCCGAGGGCGAGCATTCGCCGCAGATTCAGTCCCGCGATCCGCAGTTGCAGCCAGGCGTTGTTCCGTTGGATGCCGTGGTGCGGCACGCGGCGGTTGCCGCGGGTCAGCCAGGCGATGGATCGCTCGACCATGGGCCGGTGCGTGCGGTAGTCGTGCTGAAAAGCCGGGTCCGTGGCGCGGTGGCGGTGTTCGCGCAGTAATGCGTCGTGTTCATGGAGATCGAGCTCGCGCCCCCGCACTGCGCTGGTGCAACGGTCCCGGAGGGGACAGCCGGTGCAGGCGGTACCGAACGTGACATGGCGTTTAGGGGAGATGGTCTTCGTGATGCCCATCGGGCAGGTCACGGTCCGTGCGGCCTCATCGACGGTGAAGTCATCGAGGGTGAATCCGCCTTCGACCGCCGGGCGTAGCGGCCAGGGTTTGATCACTGGCGTGTGGGCGGTGCGGGCGAGAGCGGCGAGCATTTCCCCGGAACCGTAGGCCGAGTCGGCCAGGACGTCCACGCTCGTGTCGGCGATCGTGGGATCCATGCCGATCAGCCGGGCACCGACCGCACCGTCACTGTTCTCCGGTCCGGAGGCCTTGGTCAGCGCAGCGGCGGTGATCAGCCCGGTATCGGGTTCGATGACAATGTGGGCCTTGAACCCGTCCTGCTGCCGGGACCGGGTCTTATGGGCGTGCCGGGAGTCCGGATCCACGGTGGAGATCAGCCGGTCTGGGGCGACCTTCCGGGCGATCCGCCACCGCCCGTCGGTCCCGTCAGAATCCTCGGCCGGTTCCACGTCCTGCCCGGCAATGAGGGCAAGCAGCGCGTACGCATCGGCCGCCTTGCCGCCCAAGGTCTCGGGATCGACCGCAGCCAACAGCGCCAGCGCGTCAGTCACTAGCGCCGAAACCAGCCCGTCCTTGGCCTCCTGGTCATCCCAAGCGATACCCGGCTTACCGGTGCGCGCGTATTCATACCCCGTCGCGTGGGTGCTCAACAGGTCCTGCCCGTCAGGGACATCACGGGCGAAGCGGCGGATTCCCGCGATCAGCTGCGTGATGGTGTCCTGCCTCGCGACCGCGTCGTCCAGAACGGTTGAATCCACTGCCCGCCGGCGCTTGCCCTTCAGGACTCCGGTTTCCGCCACGACCTCGGCGATGGCCTCCATAATCCGGTGCGGGTTTCCCGATCCGGCCAAACGCCTCCGCCAATACGTCAGCGTGCTCGGATGGAACGCGGTATCAGTCAACCCGTACCCGCACGCGGCCTTCCAACGCAGATCGAAGGTCAAAGCCTCGGCGGTTTCCCGATCAGAGAGCCCCTGCAACGCCTGCAACACCAGCACCGAGCCGATGACCGGCGCCGGAACCGACGGCCGGCCGCGCCGCGACGGGAACAGATCCTCCATCATCGAATCCGGAAACAACCGCCCGCGATGCGTGGCCAGAAAAGCGAAGACACTGCCCGGAGCCAGCAACTCCCCGGCCAGCGCCTCCACATCCAAATACCCGCGTTGCGCATCCTCGCGTCCCTGCATAAGACCAGTCTTAACCACCAGGCCCACGAGTCCAGCCGACGCGCCCACCCCACGACTAATTCAGCAGGCTCCTAG
>NZ_JARESG010000007.1 GCF_029076445.1 Pseudarthrobacter naphthalenicus | reverse complement strand
CGTGCCCGGCTCCACTCAGCCATCGGCTACACCACACCCGTGGAACACGAACGACTCCTCACCACGGATAAACCTCAGCCGGCACAAGCCGCCTGATCGACTGTCCACGATTTGCGGGTAACCCCAGACGTGTGTGGCGGGGGCGGGTGTGTTGGGTCGTTGGCGGAACCGTCCTGGGTGTCGTTCGTAGTAGTCCTGGTGGACTTTGTCCCGCTGGTCCCAGAGCTCTTTCCACGAGCCGTTGTGAACTTGCGATGGTGAGAACAGTGCAATGCCGGAGTGTTTGTGCTCGGTGCTGTACCAGCGGACATAGCCGGTGAGGTAGGCCCTGGCGGCTTCGAGATCCTCAAAGATCCGGGGGTAGCCGGGCCGGTATTTCATCGTGCGAAACCCGGACTCCGAGAAGGGGTTGTCGTTGGAGACGTACGGGCGGTTGTGGCTGAGTTCCACGCTGTGGGCGGTGAGGGTGTCTCGGAGCAGGTTTGATTTCATGGCCGGCCCTGAATCGGCGTGCACGATAAGCGGGGCGCCGTGTCGGGCGATGGCTGTCTTGAACATCTCCGCGGCGAGGTGGTCGGACTCTCGTTCCTCTACCCGCCAGCCGACGATCTCCCGGGAGAAGATGTCCATGACGGAGTACACCTTGAAAACCTTTCCCTGCCATTTGGAATAGACATCAGTGATGTCCCAGGACCAGACCTGGGAAGGTCCGGTGGCCTTGAGGACCGGCGCCTCAGAGGAACGACGTTTGCTTCCACGCTTGCGCGGGATGGTTGGGCGGGCCTGCTGATCCTCGTACTCTGCCGCGATCCGCCACCACGTGCGGTTGGAGGCGAGCAGCACGCCGTTGTCCCAGGCTGTGGCGAAGGCATGGTCAACGGAGTTGCCCTTCTCCCAACCGGCCAGGATGAACCCCAGAATCCGGTCGTGATGGTCGGTACTGATCCGGCATTCGTAGGCACGGTCGGCCTGGTGGATCGGGTCCTGCACCGCCGGACGGGGATTGAACCGGTAATGCCAGCTTCCGCGCGACACGCCCGCCAGCTCGAGCGCTGCCCGCTGGGAGCCGATGACCACCTGCAGCTCCACGACGAGACAGTTCTCGGCCGCTATGAACCGTTCTGAGCGCTCGTCGGGGTTGTATCGGGCTCTGGCACGCTCAACTCGTGCAAGAGCCCGATAGCTTTTCCCAGTGCGGAATTCGTGTCCTCCAGCTCCTGCACCCGCTTCTGGAGTTTTTCGACTTCGGCGCGGTGGGCAGCTATTTCCCTCGCGCGTGCTTTTTCAAACGCGGAGAGCTCACGATTCGTCGGGACCATGCCTCCATGTTCCCGCGGAATCAGGCCACGGTCGATATCGCCCTGGACCATCAGAGTGCGCCACCTGCGGAACGTCCAGTCCGAAACGGACGTCGAGGCAAGCCACTCCTTCCTCGACCCATGCGGCTGCAAATAGTACTCATGCATGAACTCACGGATCTCTTCACGCGTAAAACCCTTGTTATCAACGGGCATCGCCGGCTCCTTCACTCAACAGGAAATGAATGACTCACAACCAGCCTGACGGAGAGGGACGCTCTCTCACTTTCCTGAAGAAAGTGAGAGAGCGTCAGGGGAAAACCCACATTAAGTGCGAGAGCGTCCGTGGGTGGCGGGGGCACCGGGTGGGGTGGGCGGACGACGGCGGGTGGGCACCCGCCGTCGTCCGTCACCTGAAACTCTCCCCGCCGAAGTCCGCCGGAGTGCACTGTGGACCCCAGGAGCCGCTAGGCGTTGACGGCGTCCTTGTCCTTGTCCCCGTCCGTGGCCGGTCGCTTCCAGGCGTGGCCCTGTTCGTGGTCCAGGTGCGTGGGCTTCTTGTTCTTCAGGGCGAAGATGTAGACCACCAGCGAAATGGCAATGGCAACGGTGACGTAGGTGAAGAACAGGTCCACCCGCTCGGCCTTCTGGAACGCCGCACCAATCAGCGGAACGGTGCCGCCGAACAGCGAGTTGGCAATCGCGTAACCCAGGCCAACACCCAGCGCACGGATCGAGGCCGGGAACAGCTCAGCCTTCACCAGGGCGTTGATGGAGGTGTAGCCGCCCACGATCAGCAGGCCGCCCATCATCAGCAGGAACGCGGTGAACGGATCCTTGGTGCCGGCCAGGGTGGACAGCAGAGGCCAGGTGAACAGCACGCCGGTGATGCCGAACCAGAGCAGGAGCGGCTTGCGTCCCACCTTGTCGGAAATGATGCCGTAGACGGGCTGGAGCAGCATGAAGATGAACAGGGCCCAGAAATTGATCACGGAGGTGTCGGTCTTGGCGATGCCGGAGGTATCGTTCATGAACTTCAGGATGAAGTTGGTGTAGGTGTAGAACGCCACGGTGCCGCCGAGGGTGACGCCGATGCAGATCAGCAGCGGCTTCCAGTAGCTCGTAAGCAGCAGGCGCATGGTGCCCGGCTGCGCTTCGCCGGCCGCAACCGGGGCCTTGGCGGCGAGGACCTGCTCTTCGGAAACGGTCTCTTCCATCGAGCGCCGCAGCCACAGGACCACCAGAGCAGCCACGCCGCCGATGGCGAACGGGATACGCCAGCCCCACTCGGTGAGGTCACTCTTAGGCATGAAGTTCTGGAGGATGACCAGCACCAGCAGTGCCAGCATCTGGCCGCCGATCAGGGTGACGTACTGGAAGCTGGAGAAGAAGCCGCGGCGCTTGGACGTGGCGGCCTCGGACATGTAGGTGGCGCTGGTGCCGTATTCGCCGCCCACGGAGAAGCCCTGGATAAGGCGGATCAGGACCAGCAACACCAGTGCCCAGACACCAACCTGCTGCGTGGTTGGCAGGATGGCGATGGCGAAGGAGCCCGCGGACATCAGCGTCACGCTGAGGGTCAGCGCCGCCTTGCGGCCCTTCCGGTCGGCGTAGCGGCCGAAGAACCAGGCACCGATGGGACGCATGAGGAACGACGTCGAGAACACGGCCATCGCCTCGAGGCCGGCCTGAAGGTCATCCTTGGAGTTGAAGAAGTGGGACTGGAAGTACGCGGCAAAGACCGTGTAAACGTAGAGGTCGTACCACTCCACGAGGTTGCCTGCTGAGCCCTTGAGGATGTTGCTCACTGCCCGGCGGGTCTGGGCTGCCTCACTCGGGACTTCGGTTTGCTGGGTGCTCATCGCTGAACCTTCCTAAGCTGCGGCGCCGCGGCTTCCTGGCTTAATTTCCTGCTGTCCATGGCAACATTGCCCATGGTTCCTCCTCGACATTGACGGTCCCCCGCACACGCCGAGGGCCTTATCCACGGTATGGGTGATGCACGGCACAACCTACGTGGCAGGCCATTTCCTAACACTTCCTTAGGTTTCGCCGGGGGCTGGGGGTAATCTCCAAAGCGGGCAGATTTCGGGTGCCCACCATCAGGAAGAGAGACCGTGCCATGGAATTGCTGATCGTCGAGGACGACGACGCCATGGCTTCCGCGCTCGCCGCCGCGGTGGTGTCCGCGGGCCACCATCCCACCCGTGTTGCCCGCGGGGCGGATGCCCTGCTGGTGCACCGGAAGTTCGGCGTGATCCTGCTGGACCTTGGGCTCCCGGACATGGACGGCCTGGAGGTGTTGCGGAAACTGCGCCAGGTCACCGCGGTGCCCATCCTGATCCTTACCGCGCGCGACGACGAACGCAGCGTGGTGCTTGGGCTGCGGTCCGGAGCGGACGACTACCTCGTCAAGCCGGTGAAACTCGTTGAGCTCCTTGCGCGCATCGAGGCGGTCACCCGCCGCGCCGGCCGCTACTCCGCCGCGACGCAAAAGAACATCGTGCTGGGTGACCTGGAGATCGACCTCGAACGGCGGGTGGCGGCCCGCGGTTCGGAAGAACTGCCGCTGACGGCCACCGAGTTCGACCTGCTCGCGCTTTTGGCCGGCCACGCGGGTTCGGTAGTGACCCGCGAACAGATCCTGGACGCCTTGTGGGGCGACGCGTTCGTGGCCTCCTCCCGCGCCCTGGACGTCCACCTGACGGGGCTGCGTTCCAAGCTCCAGCGGCCGGGCTTCATCATCAACGTCCGTGGCGTCGGCTACCGGATTGAGGCGGACCCCGCGTGAAGCTGCGCGTTCTGGCCATCCTGAGCGTGCTGTCCATCGTTATGGTCGTCTTTGGTTCCACCGCCATTCTGGCGTCCGTCAGCCGGGAACTGACCCAGGAACTCCAGATCAAGAGGGTGACGGCGCTCAACCGGTTCGCCCAAGTGGCTTTCGACGCCGCCACGGCCGGCGGGTCCGCGGGGCTCCAGACGGAGATGGACAGATACTCCGAACTCTACGGCGAAGGTGTCCTGATCCGCCTCCAGGGCGGGACGCTGCGCTCCGGCGGTCTCAGCGAGGAACGGGCCGATGCGGGTGAAGCGCTGGCCCGCGCAAACCTGAATCTCAGCGATACCACCCTTGCACCGCTCCAGCCGTTCGGACCCGGCTCTGAGGTGGTGTCACGGCCCTTCGGCAGCGCCAGCCAGGTGCTGGGCGCAGTGGTCCTGGAGGTTAATCTGGACCCCGCCCGGCAGAAACTGCGGGAGCGGTGGCTGCTGGTGGGTCTGGCAGCAGCAGCGCTCGCCGCCGTGCTGTTGCTGGTCGCAGCCAGGGTGACCGGCTGGGTGCTCCGGCCGGTCCATCGGTTGAACTCCGCGGTGACGGAACTCGAGGCCACGGGCCGGACCGCCCGGCTTCCGGAGGCCGGGCCGCCGGAACTGCGGGAGCTCAGCCGGTCCTTCAGCAGGATGGCCCGGACGGTCAGCAGCAGCCTGGAATCGCAGCGGCAACTGATCGCCGACACCTCCCACGAGCTGCGCAATCCCGTGGGCGCCCTCCGGCTGAGGATCGACCTGCTCCAGCTCGAACTGCAGACCGCCAGGCAGAAAGATGCGGCGGCCGGTGTCCTGGCGGAACTAGAGCACGTGGAGGGCCTCCTGGAGGGTGTGCTGAAGCTGGCGGCGGCGGAACACAGGGTGAGTGAAGACTCGTTCCGCGCATCGGCCGGTGAGTCCCGCAGCGTTTCGGGCGGGATGCAGGCACCCATCGATCCGTACCCGGCCCTCCAGGAGGAGGCCGAACGGGCCGGGCCGGCCGCCCGGCGCACCGGTGCCTCCATAACCGTGGACAGCCCGCCCGAACCGGCGGCGCACATCGTCTGCAACGCCGCCGAACTGGCCCAGATGGTTGCTGAACTGATCAATAATGCCCTCAAATACGCGCCGGGTGCCCACATCCGCATGGCCATCCGTCCGCTTCCGGGCGCGGTGGGCATTGAAGTGGCCGACGACGGTCCCGGGCTGTCCGCCGACGAACGGGCAGCAGCCACTGGCCGCTTCTGGCGCTCCCCCCGGAACCGTGGCACCCGCGGCACCGGCCTGGGCATGACCATCGTGGACAAGCTGGCGGCCGCCAACGGGGGCCGCCTGATGCTCTCCGACGCCACTCCGCACGGTCTGGTTGCGCGTCTCGAGTTTCCGCCTGTGGCCGCGGAGCCGGAGAAGCCGGAGAAGCCGGATGAATGATCCTCTCGCGTTCCCAATCGCTCTGCCGCGACGGGCGGTGCTTAATGCCGGTTTCGCCGCCGGGCTGGCCGGCCTCTTCCTGCCGGCTCTTAGCGGGTGCACGCGTGATGACCGGCCGGACGCCGTGACCGTCGCCGGCGGCGAACCGGGTGGGTTCTACCTGGAGTTCGCCGGGCTGCTGGCGGAGGCACTGCAACGCCATGGGGTGGCGGGCAAGGCCACGGCGCTGACAACGGGCGGCAGCCTGGATAACCTGGACTTCCTCCTCGCGGGCCGCGCCACGTTCGCCGTCGCACTCTCTGACTCGGCGGCCCAGCGGGCAGCGGCGGGCGACGCAACCGCCGTCGGGATTGCCGCCGTCGGGAAGGTCTATGAGAACTATGTCCACTGCGTTGTGCGGCGGGACAGCGGCATCGTGGACATTGCAGGGCTGGCCGGCCGGACCGTGGCCGTCGGGGAACCCGGTTCCGGGACGTCCCTGACCACGCCCCGGCTGATTGAGGCGGCCGGGTTGAGCTCTGCGCCCGGACCGGGACCCGCCGCCGGGGGTACCGTCACGGTCCTGAATCTGGGGCTCAACGAGGGACTTGCGGCGCTGCAAAAGGGCTCGGTTGAAGCGCTGTTTTGGTCCGGCGGCGTGCCCACTGCTGCCATCGCGGCTGCTCACAGCGCCACGGGCCTGAGGCTGCTGGACCTGGCCGCGCTCCTTCCGGCGCTGCGGGCCAAATACGGCCTGTTCTACGATCGTGTCCTGATCCCGGAAGGCGCTTACCCGGGCATTCCGGCGGTCTGGACGGTGGGGGTGGCCAATCTCCTGCTGTGCCGGAGCGATGCGGACGCCGGGACGGTGCGGAAGACAGTGGAAATCCTGGTGGGCCACGCTGAGGAACTCGTTCCGCGGTCCAGCCTGGGCGTCCAGTTCCTCAGCCCCGAATCGCTGATCAACACCCCGGGGCTGCCGCTCCACCCCGCGGCGGCCGCGGCGTACCGGGAGCTCCACGGCTGATGAAACGCTCTCTCACTTAATGCGGAAAAATCCCGGATCCTCTCTCACTTTCCTCAAGAAAGTGAGAGAGAATCCGGGAAAAACCCGCATTAAGTGAGAGAGCGTCCCGGGGGGTGTCCGGGGGGGGTCAGGTGCCTGAGTGGGCCTGCAGGAAGCTGTACACCTCGGTCTCGTCCACGCCGGGGAAGGCGCCGGGCGGCATCGCGGCCAGCAGGTGCGAGTGGGCGCGGGCCGAGGGCCAGGCGTTGCCGGCCCACTCAGAGGCCAGCGACGCCGGCGGCCGCTTGCAGCAGCTGGGGTCCGGGCAGGTGGACTTTTCACGGGCGGTGGTTTCCCTGCCGCGGAACCACTTCACGTGCTGGTACGGCACCCCGATCGACAACGAGAACTCGCCGTTGGCCGACCGCTCCGTCCGTGCCGTGCACCAGAACGTCCCGGACGGCGTGTCCGTGTACTGGCTGTAGGCGCTGAACTTGTCCGGCACATCAAAAACCGCCCGGGAGGTCCACGACTTGCACGACGGTTGGCCCTCAATGGCGCCGGTATGGTCCATGGGGAACGTCACGCCGTCGTTCTCGTAGGCCTTATAGATGATGCCGCTCTGGTGCGTTTTCTGGAAGTGCGTGGTGATGCCCAGGTGCTGCGTGGCCAGGTTGGTGAAGCGGTGTGCAGCGGTTTCGTAGGACACCGCGAACGCGTCCCGGATGTCCTCCACGGCGATCTCCTTGGCCGTCTTTGCTTTCTGCAGGAAGTCCACCGTGGCCTGCTCGGGCAGCAACAGCGCGGCAGCGAAATAGTTGGTGGCCACTCGCTGGGCCAAAAAGTCGCCGTAGCTTTTCGGGGTTTCATGCCCCAGGACGTAGTGCCCCAGGGCCTGCAGCAGCACCGAGCGGGGGTCATGATCCTGCCGCTGGCTCTGCGTCAGGTAAATTCTGCGGTTCTTCAAATCCGTCACTGACCGGGTTGAATGGGGCAGGTCACCCACATGATGGAGGGTGAAGCCGAGGTTCTCCGCGATATCGGCAATCACGTGCTGGCTCAGCGGCCCCGCGGTGTACCCGACGGCGGCGAGCACCTTCTGCGCCTCGGCCTCGTACTCCGGAAAATAGTTCCCCCGCTCCCGCATCATGGCACGCAGCTCACCGTTCGCGCGGCGGGCTTCCTCCGGCGTCGCCACCTGCTCGTTGAGCTTGCGTTCAAGCTCGTGCAGCAGCCCCACCTGGGCCTCCAGCACATCAAGCGGGAGCCGCGAGCTGATGCGGATCTTGGGCAGGTTCAGCGACTCGTAAAGCGGCCCGCGCTGGTAGCGTTCGAGCTCGATTTCCAGGGCCGCGCGACGGTTCGGCGGTTCGGCTCCGAGGAGCTGGTCGATGGTGACGTTCAGGGCTGCGGCCAACCCTTGGAGCAGGCTCAGCTTCGGCTCCCGCTTGCCGTTTTCGATCAGGCTCAGCTGGCTCGGCGCAGTACCGACGGCGGCGCTGAGGTCATCAAGCGTATAACCTGCCTGTTTGCGCAGGTGCCGGACGCGGCGGCCCAGGCTGATGACATCCAGCTCAGGACCGGCGGCGGACAAGGACGGCGAGGCCACTTCACGATTCCAGCTTCCAGGCGACATTTCTTGAGAATACGCGAAGAAGTGCATTTCTTTCCACCCTTTTCCCCTATTGAAGTGTTTGGAAGTGCGGAAAAGTAGTGATCACGGAAAGAAACACCGCACCGGGACAGCCGGCCGGAACTGCAACGACGCAGCCCGGCCGGCCACCATCCGGAGCTCAACCAAGGAGATCAACGATGACTGCAGCATTTGAGCCCACCCAGCAGCCGTCCGGCCAGGACGCAGAATCGCAGACCGCCGCCCTGGAGCTCGAGTGGACGGCCAACCCCCGCTGGGAAGGCGTGACCCGCGACTACAAGGCGGCCGACGTCGTCAAACTCCGCGGCCGTGTTTCCGAAGAACACACCCTCGCCCGCCGCGGTGCGGAGAAGCTCTGGAAGCAGCTCACCGAAGAGCACAAGACCGGCAAGTACACCAACGCCCTTGGCGCCCTCACCGGTAACCAGGCCGTGCAGCAGGTCAAGGCCGGCCTCCGTGCCATCTACCTTTCCGGCTGGCAGGTTGCGGCGGACGCCAACAACTCGGGCCACACCTACCCGGACCAGTCCCTGTACCCGGCCAACTCCGTCCCCACCGTGGTCCGCCGCATCAACAACGCGCTGCTCCGCGCCGACCAGATCGAGTTCTCCGAAGGCGTCCAGACCGTCGATGACTGGATGGTCCCGATCGTCGCCGACGCCGAGGCCGGTTTCGGTGGCCCGCTGAACGCCTACGAACTCATGAAATCCATGATCCAGGCCGGCGCCGCCGGTGTTCACTGGGAAGACCAGCTCGCCTCCGAAAAGAAGTGCGGCCACCTCGGTGGCAAGGTGCTCATCCCCACCCAGCAGCACGTCCGCACCCTGAACGCCGCCCGGCTGGCAGCCGACGTCGCCGGCACTCCGACGGTGGTCATCGCCCGCACCGATGCCGAGGCAGCCACCCTGATCACCTCCGACGTCGATCCCCGCGACCAGGAATTCGTCCTCCGCGAAGACGGACAGCCGGTTCGCACTCCGGAAGGCTTCTACAAGGTCCGCAACGGCATCGAACCCTGCATTGCCCGCGCCAAGGCCTACGCACCGTATTCGGACCTCATCTGGATGGAAACGGGCACCCCGGACCTCGAGCTCGCCAGGAAGTTCGCCGAAGCCGTCAAGGCCGAGTTCCCGGACCAGATGCTCTCCTACAACTGCTCGCCGTCGTTCAACTGGCGCAAGCACCTGGACGACGCCACCATCGCGAAATTCCAGCGTGAACTCGGCGCCATGGGCTTCACGTTCCAGTTCATCACCCTGGCCGGCTTCCACGCCCTGAACTACTCGATGTTCGACCTCGCCCACGGCTACGCCCGTGAAGGCATGAGCGCCTACGTCGAACTTCAGGAAAAGGAATTCGCCTCCGAATCCCGCGGCTACACCGCGACCAAGCACCAGCGCGAAGTCGGCACCGGCTACTTCGACGACATCGCTACCGCGCTCAACCCGAACGCATCCACCCTGGCTCTGGTGGGATCCACCGAAGAAGGCCAGTTCCACTAAAAATTTCCCCAAGTAAGTAGCAGTAAGTGTCGTTTTGGAGGCTCAAAACGACACTTACTGCTACCCAGATGGGCCCCTGCACAGGAGACCTGAAATGAACACCTTCACAGACAGCTTCACCATCAACGGAATCACCCTCACCGCGCAGCCGATTTGCCGGCAGAACGAGGTTCTTACTCCGGATGCTTTGGAGTTTGTCGCAAAGCTGCACCGGGCCACCGCGGAGCGCCGGCAGGAACTGCTGCAGGCACGCCGTACCCGCCGGGCCGAGATCGCCGCCGGTCAGGATCCCCGGTTCCTGCGGGAGACCGAGGACATCCGCAACGATCCGTCATGGCGCGTCGCTCCCCCGGCCCCGGGCCTGGAGGACCGCCGCGTGGAGATCACCGGCCCGGTGGACCAGAAGATGACCATCAACGCGCTGAACTCGGGCGCGAAGGTCTGGCTCGCGGACATGGAAGACTCCTCCACCCCCACCTGGCGCAACGTCATCAAGGGCCAGCTGAACCTCACGGACGCCTTGGAACGCCGGATCGACTTCACCAGTCCCGAGGGCAAGGAATACAAGCTCCGCCCCGCCGGTGAACTGCCCACCATCGTGGTCCGCCCCCGCGGCTGGCACCTGCCCGAGAAGCACATGATCATCGACGGCGCCCCGATCGCCGGCGGCATCGTGGACTTCGGCCTGTACTTCTTCCACAACGCCCGCCGCCTCCTGGCCCAGGGCAAGGGCCCGTACTTCTACCTGCCCAAGATCGAGAACCACCTCGAAGCCCGGCTCTGGAATGACATCTTCATCCTCGCCCAGGACCTCCTCGGCATCCCGCAGGGCACCATCCGTGCCACCGTGCTGATCGAGACCATCACCGCAGCGTTCGAAATGGAGGAGATCCTCTACGAACTGCGCGATCACGCCGCGGGCCTGAACGCCGGCCGCTGGGACTACATCTTCTCCCTGATCAAGAACTTCCGCACCCGCGGCCCCCGGTTCGTCCTGCCGGACCGCGCCCAGGTGACCATGACCCAGCCGTTCATGCGCGCCTACACCGAACAGTTGGTCCGGGCCTGCCACAAGCGCGGGGCCATGGCCATCGGCGGCATGGCAGCAGCTGTCCCCAACCGCAAGGACGAAGCCGCCAACACCAATGCCTTCGAAAAAGTCCGTGCAGACAAGACCCGCGAGGCCAACGACGGCTTCGACGGCTCATGGGTCGCCCACCCGGACCTGGTGCCGGTCTGCCGTGAAGTGTTCGATTCCATCCTCGGCGACCGTCCCAACCAGCTGGACCGCACCCGCGAGGACGTCACTCCCGATGACCGCGCCCTGATCAACGTGGCCGCCACCGAAGGCACCATCACCGAACAGGGCATCCGGAACAACATCGAGGTGGGGATCCGCTACATCGAATCCTGGCTGCGCGGAAACGGCGCCGTCGCCATCCACAACCTCATGGAAGACGCCGCCACCGCCGAAATCTCCCGCTCCCAGCTCTGGCAGTGGATGTTCGCTTCCGCCATCACCGACCACGGCGAAATCATCACCCACCACTGGATCGAGGAACTGCTGGACGAAGAGTTCGCACGGCTGGAACGCTTCGACGGCGACCGCTTCGAAGACGCCCGCGACATCTTCGAAGAAGTGACCCTCAGCCAGGACTTCCCGTCCTTCCTGACCCTCCCCGCCTACGCCCGGTACCTCACCGAAGCACGGGAACGGGCCACCGAGGCCGAAATGGCTGCAGCCTAGCAGCCGCCCAGATTTCCGTCCGCCGGGCAGGCACGCCCTTCGCAACAGGCATCCCCGAGATCCGGGGAGCCGGCCCGGCGACGGAACACCCCGCAGCAGGTCCAGCGCGGCGCCAGCGTACCCCGGCGCTTCGCCCGGACGCTCTCTCACTTAATGCAGGAAAACGACGGATGCTCTCTCACTATCTTGAAGAAAGTGAGAGAGCATCCGTGGTTAAGCCACATTAAGTGAGAGAGCGTCCCGGGGGTGTGGGAACGGTGAGGGGTTCGGGAGGGGCGCGGGGAAGGGCAGTCGGAGTACGACGGCGGGGCGCGGCCGGGTCAGCGGCCCTTCGGCACCAACCGTACGGAGGACGTGGTGCCGACGAAGAACATCAGGGTGGATGCCAGGACCAGGAGCAGGGCCGGGGTCCAGGATCCTGTGGAGTTGTGGACGAAGCCCACCAGCGGCGGTGCCACGGCAGCAAAGCAGTATCCGAGGCCCTGGACCGTGGCGGACATGCGGCCCGCGGAGGCCTGGTCCTTGGCGAGTTTGATGATCGCAATGAAGATCAGGGTGATGCCGCCGCCCTGCGCAACGCCGCCGGAAGTGGACCATAGCCACCACAGGTCCGGGGCCAGCATCAGCCCGGCAGGCACGGCGATCCACATGAGTCCCAGGGCGACCGAGACCGTCGTCGTACTGAAGTATTTGGCGGCGAACGGAACACCGAGGCCGCCCACGATGGCAAAGATCTGGAACAACGAGGACCCGGCCCCGGCCGCGGAAGCGGACATGCCCAGTTCGTCGTTAAGGTAGCTCGGCAGCCAGGCAGTCACAGCGTAGTAGGAGAACGCCTGACCGGTGAAGCCGGCGGTCAAACCGGCGGTGATCCAGCCGGATCCTTTGACTGCCGGGTGCACTTCGCCGCCGTTCACGGCGGCGTCCGAGGGAACAAAGGCCGCGCGCGGCCCCACCGCCAGGGTCCAGAAAACTATGGCCACCACGGCCAGGATGCCCACGGACGCCAGGGCCACCCGCCAGCCCGCCAACTCGGCCAGCGGAGCCGTCACCATGGACGTCAGGAACGAACCGATGTTCAACGCCGCCGTGTAGACGCCCATGGCCGTGCCCTGCCGCTTCGGCGAAAAGTCCCGGCGGACTATCAGCGGCACGGCGATATTGCCGACCGTAATCGCCAGGCCGATGACCACCGTTCCCGCAATCACCAGCGCCGCGCCGCCAGCCGAACGCACAATCACGCCGGCCAGCACGCCGAGGATGGTCAGGGTGACGGCGAACTCCGCACCGAATTTCCGGGCGGTCAGGGAAGCCAGCGAGGCTGCCACGGCGAAGCACAGGACCGGGATGCTCGTCAGCAGCCCCAGGACCACCGGTGAGAACCCCAGTTCCGCCTGGATCACGCCCACCACCGGCGGGACGGCCACAAACGGTCCGCGCAAGTTCAGCGCGAGCAACCCGATGCACGCGAGCAGGATCCATGCCTTGGGAACCTTGGCCAACAACTGTCCGCTCACAGGATGGCGCCAGGGTATAAAAATGATTTCATCACCCCCATTGCTATCACGACTCACCGGCGGGGAGCCTTTGCCCGGACAAGGCGTCCTAGAATGACGGGAACCGGCATCATCTGGACACAAACCCGCGCAGCCCGCCTCCCGGACGAAGGAACCTCACATGCAGCAACGGCTTGCCATCCTTGACGACTACCAGGACGTGGCCCACGGTTTCGCGGACTGGTCCGCCCTGCAAAAGTCCGGTGTCACCACCTCTGTCTTCCGGGAGCCGTTCCAATCAGAGGATGCGGTTGCCGCGGCCCTGGCGGATTTCCAGATAGTTGTGGCCATGCGGGAGCGGACCCCTTTTCCGCGTGCGGTGCTGGAGCGGCTGCCCGGGCTCAAACTCCTGGTGACCACCGGCATGGCCAACGCCGCCATCGACGTTGCCGCGGCAGAGGACCTCGGCATCACCGTCTGCGGCACCCCCGGCTCCCCCACGGCGGCCCCCGAGCTGACATGGGCGTTGCTGCTGGCGCTGGCCCGGAACCTGCCCGCGGAGGAACGCTCGCTGCGGGCCGGCACCTGGCAAACCTCTGTGGGGATGGAACTGTCCGGCAAGACCCTGGGTGTTGTGGGCTTGGGCAACATCGGGCGCCGGGTCGCTGCGTTCGGGCAGGCATTCGGCATGGACGTGCTGGCGTGGAGCGAAAACCTGACCGAGGAGACCGCCGCCGACGTCGGAGCCCGGAAGGTAAGCAAGGAGGACCTTTTCAGGAATTCCGACGTCGTCACCCTCCATTTGCGGCTCTCTCCCCGTTCCGAGGGGATCGTGGGGGAACGCGAGTTGAAGCTCCTCGGCCCCGAAGGCCTCCTGGTGAACACCTCCCGCGGCCCGCTGGTTGAGCAGGACGCCCTGGTGCGCGCACTCAATGACGGCTGGATCCGGGGAGCAGCCTTGGATGTGTTCGATACTGAACCCATCCCGCCGGCCCACCCGCTCCTCAGCACCCCCAACACGGTACTGTCCCCGCACCTGGGCTACGTCACGCAGGAGAGCTACCGGCAGTTCTACGGCGGCGCGTTTGAGGACGTCAAAGCCTGGCTGGCAGGATCACCGGTGCGGGTGATCCTGCCCTAGCTCAGCCCGTGGCCTGAAGCGTGGCTTCGATAACCGCAGGCGACAGGACGTGCTGCGTCACCATCCGGCTTGCCCCCAGGATGGCCGCCTTGTCCCCGGCCACGGACAGCGCAATACGCAGATGGGTGGTGGCCAGCGGCAGGGAGCGCCGGTACACCACTTCGCGCACGCCCGCCATCAGGTGCTCCCCGGCCTGACCCAGGCTTCCGCCGATCACGATCACGGAGGGATTAAGCAGATTCACCGCCATCGCCAGCACATCTCCCAGGTCCCGCCCCGCCTGGCGCAGAGCCTGGATGGCCTGGAGGTTGCCATCGCTGACCAGCTTCAGGACGTCGCTGCCCTTGCGCGCGGGCACACCGTGGCGTTCCAGTTCCGCAGCCACGGCCGGCCCTGATGCAAGGGCCTCGAGGCAGCCGTAGTTCCCGCACCGGCACAGCACGTCATCGCCGCGGGGCACCCGGACGTGGCCCAGGTCGCCCGCTGTTCCGTTGGCGCCGCGCTGCAGTTCACCGCTGCTGATGATTCCGGCGCCGATGCCGGTGGCCACCTTGATAAAAAGGAAGTTCTCGTGCTCCGGCCAATGCGCTGTACGCTCACCGAGCGCCATGATGTTCACATCGTTGTCCACCAGGACCGGGACGGGAAGGGATCGCTGGACGTAGCGGACAACGTCAAAACCGTCCCAGCCGGGCATGATGGGCGGCTTCACGGGGCGGCCCGTGGCATGTTCAACAGGGCCCGGCAACCCGATTCCCACGCCGGCCAGGTCCTTCAGGGTCCGTCCGGCCTCGGCCAGGACCGCCAGTCCCTCTGCGGCCACGGTATCCAGGACAGTCTCCGGACCGGCAGCGACATCCTGCGCCAGCCGCCGTTCGGAAAGGACGTTCCCGCCCAGGTCCGTGACGGCGACGATCACGTGCGTCGCGCCAACATCCACCGCCAGCACTGAGCGCGCGGCAGGGTTGAAGGCAAAGCGCGACGGCGGCCTGCCCCCGCTGGAGCTCGCCTCGCCGGCCGGGCCCACCAGGCCGGAAGAGATCAGCGCGTCAATGCGTGACGCCACCGTGGACCGGGCCAGGCCCGTGGTCAGTGCCAGTTCGGCGCGCGTGCGTGCCTTGCCGTCACGGAGCAGCTGGAAAAGATCACCCGCCCGGGAAAGACTCCCTGCACCCTCGGGGACGGCATCTGCTCCGGCTTCTGTGCCGGATACTCCAGGCGTGGGATTCATGAATCAGTGATAGCACGAAGCACTTACGCCTGTCACACCCACGAAAGAATGACGGCTACATTTCAACTTTTGCTTGACGCCCGGCAAAAGTCCTTCTACCTTGATTGTGAGCGGTGTCACTTCAAAGGCACCCACGCCACACGTTCCAGCTAATACAACGAGGTAGATGACTTGTCGAGCCAAGCAGCGGGATCACCGGCAGTGATCGGCGTCGGAATCCTCGGCGCGGGCCCTGTCACCCAGGCGATCCACCTGCCGTCCCTCGCACGGTTGGGCCACCTCCTGGAAGTCCGGCACATCATGGACGTGGACGCCGGTGTAGCCGAAGCGGTCGCCGGCAGGGTGGGCGCGAACTTCAGCACCAGCATGGACCAGCTCCTCGCGGACCCCGCAGTGGACGTGGTGGCCATCTGCAGCCCGCATCAATTCCATGCGGCACAGGTGATCGCCGCCTGCCGGGCCGGCAAGAAGGCCGTCCTGTGTGAAAAGCCCTTCGCCATGAGCGGTGAGGAAGCCGCCAGCATTTCCGCCGTTTCGGCCGAGACGGGCGTGCCCATCATCGTCGGCGCCATGCACACCTTTGATCCGGGCTGGCTCGCCGCAGAGCAGGCCTGGGGCGACCTGCCCGAGCAGGTCCACACCGTCCGGTCCACCATTGTCCTGCCGCCCAACCCCCGCTTCGAAGACTTTGCCACCGAGATTGTGGGCCGGGCGCCCGTGCCGGCCCGCGACTTCAATGACCCGGAGGTCATAAAGGCCATGCTTACCGGCGGAGTGATGGGCCTGGCCATCCATGACCTGGCCCCTGGTGCGGCGCTTCACTCCCGCATTCGCCGACGTCGAGGTCCTGCATGCCGAAGTTGTCCGCCCGTTTGGCTACGTCATCTCACTGCGGGCCGGGAACGTGGGCATCGAGCTTCGTGCGGCGATGAACGGGACGTGGGAACCTTCCTGGGAATTTGAGGCAATCGGGGACGATGCCGCCCTGAAGATCGATTTCACTCCTTCCTATGTCCACGCCGGCTCCGCAACAGCCCGGATCAGGACGTCCGGGAAGGCCACCGTCCTGGGCCCCTTCGGCCACAACGGCTATGAGGGAGAGTGGCGCAAACTCGCCGAACTTGCGGCGGGGAAAGGCACGCCGCCGTCCGCCGACACCGTGATCCACGACCTCGAGTTTGCGCTGGCCATCGCCGAAGCTGCCGCAGCCCGGATCGGGACAGACCGCATCGAAACAGGCACTAATGATTCCGAACCGCTCAATGACGAGCAGGAGGTCAACGCATGAGTACCCAACTATCTGTGTCGGCGGATCCCGGGGCTGACGCAGCGGGTACCGTGTCCGCCGTCGTCGCTTCCCTTCCGGTCTCGTTCGCTCCGGCGGCGGAGTCACCCGACGTCGTCGCTGTTGCCGGCCATGCCGGTTGGACGGTCCGGGCCATGGACGCGATCCGCGGCGGAGCCAAGGGGGTTGTGGTGTCCTGCCCCGCAGCCGAGGATCCCGCCGCGCTCAGCGCCGCGGCGAGCGCTGCCGAAGCCGTTGTGGTGCTGGACCGCCGGTGGGCCGGGAACGTGGCACTGGACGCCGCGAACACTACGGTGCGCGGCGTCATTAACGGGGCCCTTGGTAACGCGGTCCTGGTGGACTCTGTGGCGATGGCCGCTCCCGGCACCGAGCCGCTCCATCTGCTCGCGGACCAGTTCGCCGTGCTGGTGCAGTGCGGGATCGAGGTCCGCAACGTGCGGATGGTCCAATACAACAGGAACGGCTACACCGTGGCCGCCGTCCTCGGCGACGGGATCCCCGTGGCTCTGCAGGGCATCCTCACGTCAGTCCTCCCCGCCACCGCCAGCCTCACCATCCTGACGGCCGCCGGCCGTGCGGATCTTGTCCTGCCGGACCCGGCAGCCGCGTGGCCGGCTGAAGTCCGCGCCGTCACCGCGGAAGGGTCGACGACGCTTCCCACACTTTACGAATCGTCCCACCGGAGCACCTGGTCGAGGGTCCATGCGCACCTCACTGCAGGGACGGCCCCTGACGACCTCGCCCAGCTCGCCACTGTCCTGTCCCTTCTCAGCCAACTCAACCGCTAAGCCGCACTACCCGCAGTTCCAGTACCGCAAGTCAACATCCGCTCACTGTCGAGAGGGGCCCGGGCATTCAGTCCGCTCCGGGCCCTGAAAGGAAACCATCGTGTTTAACAAGTCCTCCATCGCATCCTCCCCCCTCTCCCGGAGGGGATTCCTGGGCCTCACCGCAGCAGCGGCGTCCGTTCCCCTTTTGGCTGCCTGCGGCGGCGGTTCCGCATCACAGGGCGGCAGTGGCGGTGCGGGCGGGACCATCAAGTTCTGGGATATGCCGTGGGCCACCCCGGCCTACAACGACGCCGCCAAGAAGATTGCTGAGGGCTTCTCCGGAGCCAACAGCAAGGCGAGCTACCAGATCATCCAGTGGAATAACTTCTACCAGACGTTCTCCTCGGCCATCGCGTCAAAGACCGGCCCGGCAGTGTCCACCGGCGGCGGCTTCCAGGCCTTCCAGTTCGAACAGCAGGGCCAGATCGCGTACGCCGACAAGGTCATCGACAAGCTGAAGAGCGATGGCAAGTTCGATGACTTCCTGCCCGGTGTACTGGACCCGTTCAAGACCGACAAGGGCTACGTAGCCGTCCCGTGGCAGCTGGACATGCGGGTGTTCTGGTACCGCAAGTCACTGTTCGAGAAGGCCAACGTGGCACTTCCCACCGACTGGCCGTCCCTCCTCGAAGCCGGCAAGGCACTCAAAAAGGTGGGGGCCTTTGGTTTCACCACCGGTGCCGGGTCAGGAAACAACTACGCCAACCACTCCATGATCATGATGATGGTCAACAACGGCGGCGGCGTCTTCACCAAGGACGGCCAGCTTGACCTGATGAACGACCGCAACGTCGAAGCCATGGAGTTCGTCCTGGAGCTCGTCTCCAACGGCATTGTGGACCCTGCCGCCGTCAGCTACACCACGGACAACATGTCCGCCCAGTGGAAGGACGGCAAGGCCGGCTATGGCCTCTTCCAGGTCAATGTTCCGCAGCGGGTGGGCGATACCTCCGGCGACCTGCTCGTGGCGGACCCCATCAAGGGCCCGCACGGGGACAAGGCAACCATCGTCTTCCCCAACAACATTATGATGTACAACAACACCCCCTCCCAGGCGGCATCCGAGGAATTCCTGGTGTACTACCTGGGCCAGATCAAGGAACTGTGGCGCCAGAAGCTGATGTCCGCCCTGCCGGTGTTCAAGTCCATCACCGAGCTCCCCGAGTTTGCCTCCGACCCCAACAACGTCAAGATCGTCAAGGACTGGCAGCCCATCGCCAAGACGTTCGCGTCCCAGGGCAACACGCTCAATGCCAACCTCGCGGCCCTGGACGGCGGCCAGGCCCTGAACCAGTTCAGCCAGACGATCATTACTGGTAAGTCTGATGCCAAGACCGCGCTGCAGACCTTCCAGTCCGCTCTCGAATCGGTCCTGAAAAAGTAGAGCGCCACACCATGACTACCTCCACAGCGCCGGCGGGATTGAGCCGGGCCCGCAAGGGAATTGCTCCCGGCGGGGGCGGCACCGTCAATCGCAAGAGCAAACTGTCCGCCCAAACCACCAGGACATTCTTCTGGCTCCTGCTCCCTTCCGTGGTCCTGCTCGTCCTGATCCACGGCTATCCCCTGATCTACGCGGCCATCCAGGCCACCCATGACGGCGACCTGCTCCAGACCGGAAACTTCATCGGCGGGGACAACTTCGCCAGGGTCCTGTCTTCGCCGGCGTTCTGGAAGGCCGCGCAGTTCACCCTGATGTTCACCATTGTGGGTGTCTTTGGATCCTGGCTTGTGGGGTTGGGGCTCGCGCTGCTGCTCCGCACCAGGATTCCTGCCGGCGGCACCTTCAAGGTCCTGCTCCTGCTGCCCTGGGTGGTTCCCATTGTGGTGTCCTCCACGGCATGGAACTGGCTGGTGGCCACCCCCGACAGCCTGGTTCCGTCGCTGTTCCGCAACCTGGGGCTGGGTACTCCCCTCTTTCTGGCTGATCCCAATCTCGCGGCCATCACAGTCATGGTCTTCAAGGTCTGGGTCAGTTTCCCGTTCATGATGATGATGATCTCGGCGGCGCTTGCCTCCGTGGACACCACCGTTTATGAGGCGGCGAGCATGGACGGTGCCACGCGCTGGCAGCAGTTCACCCAGATCACGCTTCCCCTGATCGCCCGGTCCACGTACATCTCCTGGATCCTGATGACCATCTTCTGCGTCAACGACTTCCCCACCATCTACCTGCTCACCGGCGGCGGACCGGTCAGCGCCACCACCTCCCTGGTGGTCCTCGCCTACCGCACGGTTTTCCAGGACTTCGCCACCGGCCCCGGCGTCGCCATCGCGTTCCTCATGACCATGACCCTGGTGGTCATCTCCGTCGTCCTGTACCGCCAGATCCGAAAGTCGAGTGTTGAATAATGAGCGCTGCAGTCCACGCCCATCCCCAATCCGGCCCGGCTCTGGGAGTCGCTGACTCCGGCCAGAAACGCCGTGTACTCTCCGACGCGGGCGATCGCGGCCGCTGGTGGCGGTTCACTGCCATCCTGGTCATCACCGCGATCGTGCTGGTGCCCATCATGGTCACGGTGGTTCTCGCGTTCACGCCCGGGCCTAACAGCACCGCAACCGGCCTGACCTTTGAGAACCTCGCCAACGTCTTCTCGGGCACCCTCGCCGCCACCTGGCTTCAGAACAGCCTGATTACCACCTTGTCCACGGTGGTGGTTGCCGTGGCTGTGGCCGCCCCCGCCGGTTACGTTCTCTCCCGCGGCCGCAGCAAGGCGGTGTCCGGCTACTCGCTGCTGCTTTTTGTGATGCAGTCCCTGCCCATCATCACCTCGGTGGTGCCGCTGTTCATCCTCTTCGCCGGCATGGGACTGGTGGATAACCTGCTGGGGATCACCATCATTTATGTAGGGTCCACCATGACGGTGGCCACGTGGATGATGGCGGCCTACTTCGACTCGATCCCCATCAGCCTCGAGGAGGCCTCCTGGATTGACGGCTGTTCCGTGTTTGGATCCTTCACGAAGGTAGTCCTGCGCAACTCGCTTCCCGGCATCCTCTCCACGGCCATTTTCGCCTTCCTGCTGGCGTGGAACGACTACCTGGTGGCCATCGTGTTCCTGCGCTCGAACGAAATCTTCACCCTTCCCATGGGCGTGCAGTCCTTCTTCCAGCAGAACGCCACCGACTGGACCTCGGTCATGGCCCTCGCCGTGGTCATGATGCTCCCGCCCATCATCGTCTTCGCCACGCTGAACAAGTATTTCAGCGTGGGCGGCATCGGCGGATCCCTCGCCGGCCGCTAGCCCCTCAAACCGTTTCCTGAACACTCCGCAAAAGGATTACAAAATGTCATACTCCCTGCAGCTGTACACCCTCCGCAACGCAATCCAGGACGACCTGCCCGGCACCATCCGCAAGGTCGCGGAGATCGGTTTCACCCAGGTTGAGCCCTACAACTTTGTGGCCACGGCGGAGGAACTCGGTAAGGCACTGAAGGAAAACGGCCTCACCGCGCCCTCCGGCCATGCACCGCTCGTGAGCCAGGACCAGGACGAAATCTTCGCCGCAGCCAAGGCCCTGGGCATCAGCACCGTCATCGACCCGTACCTGCCGGCCGAGCACTGGCAGAAGGCCGAAGACATCCAGGCCACGGCGGCGAAGCTCAACGAAGCCGCAAAGAAGGGTGCCGAACACGGGATCCGCGTTGGCTACCACAACCACGCCTGGGAGCTGGAGTCCAGCATCGAGGGCCGGACGGCGCTTGAATACTTCGCGGATCTGCTGGATCCCGCAGTGGTGCTCGAAGTGGATACCTACTGGGTTGCGGTGGGCGGCCAGGATCCCGTGGAGGTCCTGGACCGGCTGGGCGACAAGGTGAAGTTCATCCACATCAAGGACGGCCCGCTGAATACGGATACGAAGGCGCAGCTGCCTGCAGGCCAGGGGAAGGTTGCAGTCCTGGATGTCATCGCTGCCGCCAAGTCCCTTGAAGTGGGCGTGGTGGAGTTTGACGACTACGCCGGCGACATCTTCGAAGGCATCGCCGAGAGCCTCGCCTACCTGAACGCCAACACCGCCGAAGGGGCAAACGCATGAGCCGCGAAGCAGCAGCCGGCAAAGGCCCGGTGGGCGTCGCCGTCATCGGCGCCGGAAACATCAGCAAGCAGTACCTGGACAACCTCACGGTCTTCCCCGACCTGAAAGTCCACGTCATCGCGGACATTTTCGAAGACGCAGCAGCCGCCCGCGCCAAGGAGTACGGCATCCCCGAGTGGGGGCCGCCGGAGCTGGCACTGAACCACCCCGACGTCGAAATCATCGTCAACCTGACCATCCCGGCGGCGCACGTGGAGGTGGCCACGGCCGCCGTCAACGCCGGCAAGCACGTCTGGACGGAGAAGCCGTTCTCCCTGGACCGCGAATCCGGCCTCGGGTTGCTCAAGGCCGCCGACGCTGCCGGCATCCGGCTCGGCACCGCCCCGGACACCTTCCTTGGCGCCGGAATCCAGACAGCGCTGCGCCTGATCCAGCGCGGGGACATCGGCACGCCCCTGACGGCCATGACCACGTTCCAGACACCGGGGCCGGAGTCCTGGCACCCCAACCCCGCCTTCCTCTTCCAGCACGGCGCCGGCCCGCTCTTCGACATGGGCCCGTATTACCTCACCGCCCTGGTGCAGACCTTCGGCTCCATCCGCAAGGTGGCGGCTGTCGGTTCCAAGGCCAAGGACGTGCGCGTGATCGGTTCCGGACCCAAGGCCGGCGAAAAGTTCACCGTCGAGGTCCCCACCCATGTTTCCGCGATGGCGCAGTTCGAATCCGGCGCCTCCTCGCACAGCGTGTTCTCCTTCGAGTCCCCCCGCACCCGCATGGGGTTCGTGGAAATCACCGGTACCGAGGCCACCATCTCCCTGCCTGACCCCAACTACTTCACCGGCGACATCAAGCTCTGGCGCGCCGGCGACGAGGACTGGACCACCGTCCCGGCCACCGGCCCGGCGAACGGCCGCGGCATGGGTGTCCTGGACATGGCACGCGCCCTCCGGGCCGGCGTGCCGCACCGGGCGACCGGCAACCTCGCCTACCACGTGCTGGACACCATGGTCTCGATTTCGGAGTCCGTGGAGTCGGGCACCTTCATCGACGTCGAAAGCTCCGCCCCGACGTCCCCGGCCCTCCCCGAGGACTGGAACCCCACAGCAGCCACTCTCTAGGATCCACGCCATGAACTCCCCTGACAGCAAGAATGGCACCACCCGGGACGGTCCGCCCTTAGGCGTGGCGATGATCGGATACGCCTTTATGGGCAAGGCCCACTCCAACGCCTGGCGGAACGTCGCAGCCTTCTTCGACGTCCCGGCCTTCGAGCAAAAAGTGCTCGTGGGCCGGGACGCCGGGCAGGTAGCGGCGGCAGCCTCGAAATACGGCTGGACTGAATCCGCGACGGACTGGCGCTCAGTCCTGGAACGGGACGACATCCACATCGTGGACATCTGCGCACCGGGCTGGATGCACGCCGAGATCGCCATCGCGGCGCTCGAGGCCGGCAAACACGTCCTCGTGGAGAAGCCCCTGGCCAACACGCTGGCCGAGGCTGAAGCGATGGCCGATGCCGCCCGGTCCGCCCGGGAACGCGGCGTCCAGTCCATGATCGGCTTCAACTACCGGCGCGTCCCGGCCCTGGCCCTGGCCCGGGAATTCATTGCTGAAGGGCGGCTGGGTACGGTGCGGCACGTCCGCGCCGCCTACCTGCAGGACTGGCTGGTGGACGCCGACTCCCCCATGACATGGCGGCTGAACAAGGAAACCGCCGGTTCCGGCGCGCTGGGCGACATCGCTTCCCATGCGATCGACCAGGTCATGTTCCTCCTCGGCGGCTCCGTCACCGAAGTTTCGGGCCGGCTGCACACCTTCGTTTCCAGCCGCCCCGGGGCGGAGGGCCCCGAGGAGGTAACGGTCGACGACGCCGCCTGGGCCACGCTGACCCTGGACACCGGGACCATCGCCTCCGTGGAGGTATCCCGGATGGCCACCGGGCAGAAGAACTCCCTGAAGCTGGAAATTTACGGGGACAAAGGTTCCCTCCTGTTCGATCTGGAAACCATCAACGAACTCGGCTTCCTGGATGCCACTGTTCCCATCCGGGAACAGGGTTTCCGGCGGATCCTGGTGAATGAACCGGAACATCCCTACATGGACGCCTGGTGGCCGCAGGGCCACGTGATCGGATGGGAACACACCTTCACCCACGAGATCCGGGACTTCCTCACCGCCATCCACGGCGGCGCCGCGCCGTCGCCGTCGTTCGAAGAGGGCCTGGCCGTGCAGCGGGTACTGGCCGCGATCGAAGAGTCCGCCAACGCCAAATCCTCCATCATCCAACTCACCACCGCAGCCGTCCCCGCCACCGAAGGAGCCTGACATGCCCCGCCCGTACACCCTGTTCACCGGCCAGTGGGCCGACCTCCCCTTTGAGGAAGTGGCCAAACTGGCGTCCGGCTGGGGCTACGACGGCCTTGAAATCGCCGTCTCCGGTGACCATCTGGACGCCTGGCGCTGGGACGAGCCCGGCTACGTCGAGTCCAAACTCGCCGTCCTGGAGAAGTACAACCTGAAGGTCTGGGCCATCTCCAACCACCTCAAGGGCCAGGCCGTGTGCGATGACCCCATTGACTTCCGCCACGAGGCAATCGTGGGGTCCAAGGTCTGGGGCGACGGCGATCCCGAAGGCGTCCGCCAGCGCGCCGCCGAGGAAATGAAACACACCGCGCGGCTCGCCAAAGCCCTCGGCGTGGACACCGTGGTCGGCTTCACCGGTTCCTCGATCTGGCAGTACGTGGCCATGTTCCCGCCCGTCCCGGAAAAAGTCATCGACGCCGGCTACCAGGACTTCGCCGACCGCTGGAACCCCATCCTGGACGTCTTTGACGAGTGCGGCGTGAAGTTCGCCCACGAGGTCCACCCCTCCGAAATCGCCTACGACTACTGGACCACCGTCCGCACCCTCGAAGCGATCGGCCACCGCGAAGCGTTCGGCCTGAACTGGGACCCCTCCCACATGATGTGGCAGGGCATGGATCCCGTCTCGTTCATCTGGGACTTCAAGGACCGGATCTACCACGTGGACTGCAAGGACACCAAGCTCCGGCAGACCGGACGCAACACCGTGCTGGGCTCCCACCTGGCCTGGGGCGACCCGCGCCGCGGCTGGGACTTCGTGTCCGCGGGCCGCGGGGACGTCCCCTGGGAATCCTCGTTCCGGGCTCTCGCGGCGATCGGCTATGACGGGCCGATCTCCATCGAATGGGAGGACGCAGGCATGGACCGTCTCCACGGGGCGCCCGAAGCTCTTGCCGCGCTGAAGAAGTTCGACTTCCCGGCGTCGAACACGTCCTTCGACGCCGCCTTCAGCTCCAAGGACCAGGCCCCCGCCACGTGAACCGCACCCTGCAGGCCGGCCGGCGGCTGTGGGTCAATGACCCATCAAAGGACTGAACGCATGACCCAAGGCAACGGCACGTCGGACGGAACAATCCGCTGGGGAATCCTCGGCACCGGCTTCATCGCCGCCCTGCAAACCCGTGACCTGAACGAACATGGTTTCACCGTGCAGGCTGTTGGCTCCCGTTCACTGGATTCGGCCAGGGCGTTCGCGGAACAGCACGGTGTGCCTGCCGCGCATGGCAGCTACGAGGCCCTGGTTGCAGACCCCGCCGTGGATGTTGTCTACATCGCCACCCCGCACCCGTTTCACCACGCCAACGCCCTGCTGGCTCTCAATGCCGGGAAGCACGTGTTGGTGGAGAAGGCCTTCACCATGAATGCCCGCGAAGCTCGGGAGGTTTTCGACCTGGCCGCGTCCAGAGGCCTGGTGGCCCTGGAGGCCATGTGGAGCCGTTTCCTCCCGCATATGATCCGCCTGCGTGAAGTCATCGCGGACGGCACCATCGGTGAGGTCCGGAAAATCATTGCCAGCCACAACCAGGATCTCCCCAAGGATCCCGGGCACCGGCTCAACGATCCTGCCCTGGGCGGCGGAGCGTTGCTGGATCTGGGCGTCTATCCTGTCTCCTTCGCCATCGACATCCTCGGAACTCCGGACACTATCCGGGCCGGCGCGTCCATGACGGCAACCGGTGTGGACCGCCAAACCGCGGCAATCTTCGGGTACGGAACGGGGCAGCAGGCCATCATTGACTGCGAGCTTGACGCGGCCGGGCCCAACCGCGCCGTGGTGCTCGGGACGGACGGATGGATCGACGTCGAACCCACCTGGTACAACCCCACGCCCTTCACCGTTTTTGATGGACAAGGCAACGTCCTCGAGCGGTTCGACCTGCCGGTGAGCGGCCGGCATGCAGTACCAGGCAGCCGAACTGGAACGGCTGATCCGGTCCGGTTCCGCTGCCGGAACAATTCTGCCGCCGGATCAGAGCGTCGCGGTGATGGCCGCGATGGACGAGATCCGCCGCCAGATCGGGCTGCGCTACCAGACGGACGCCGTGGCGGATAAACACTGAGCGTCCCGGCGGGCGGTTAGAGTTTTCTGCATGACCCACACCATCCGAAACGCTGTAGCGGACGACGCCGGTGCGCTCGCCGAACTCGCCGCGGTCACGTTCCCGCTGGCGTGCCCGCCGTCGTCCTCACCGGAGGATATCGCCGCGCACCTGGCCAATACGCTCAGCGAGGAGCACTTCCGGAGCTACCTCGCGGACCCGGACATCACGGTTCTAGTGATCGACGCCGGCGGCAGCCTGCGCGGTTACAGCCTCCTTGTGAACCGTCCCGCTGCGGATGCGGACGTGGCGGCGGCATTGACGCTCCTGCCGTCCATGGAGCTCAGCAAATGCTATGTCCACCCCGGGCACCACGGCCTGGGCGCGGCGGCGGAACTCATGCACGCCAGCCTCCAGGCGGCCGCCGCGGCGGGCGCAGCCGGCGTCTGGCTGGGCGTCAACAACCAGAATGCCCGGGCCGTGCGCTTCTACGAGAAGTCCGGCTTCCGGAAGGTGGGCAGCAAATCCTTCAGGCTGGGAAGCACCGTGGAACACGACTTCGTGATGGAACGCGCCGTCTCCTAGCCGCCTGCCCTGCCTAGCCGCCCGCCCTGCCGCCCAGGCCCTCGTCCAGCGGCGGACGCGGCTCCTTCAGCAACTTCAGCTCCGGCGGGAGGCCCTCGATGTTTCCCTCGGTGCGGTTGGCGGTGATGGAGATCCTGGCATGGCCCAGACGAACGTTGTCGGCCCTGAAGTCGCCCTTGTCCTGGGCGAGGAACGGGGCCAGATGGACAACGCCGCGGGTGAAGTCCGGATCAAAACGCAGCAGGATACGGGCCAGCTGGATAGGCGCCGCGGCCGCCCAGGCCTGCGGGGAGCACGCCGTCGGATAGGGCACCGGCCCGGAATATTCGCTGCGGTCAAAACCGCAGAACAGCTCCGGAAGCTGCCCGTCGAAGTAGGCCGCGGCATCAAAGATCCCCCGCGCCACCCGCTTGGCCTCGGCCACGAAGCCGTAGCGCATCAGGCCGGTGGCCACTAGCGCCGAGTCGTGCGGCCATACCGAACCGTTGTGGTAGCTCACCGGATTGTAGGCGGCCATGTCCGAGGCAAGCGTCCGGATGCCCCAGCCGGTGAACATCATTGGTGACATGAGCCGCTCCACCACCTGCGGCGCTTTGTCCTCATCCACGATGCCAACCCACAGGCACTGGCCCATGTTCGATGTGCACGAGTCCACCGGCTTCTTGTCCTTGTCCAGGGCAAGGGCGAAGTAGCCTTTGTCAGGCAACCAGAACGTCTCGTTGAAGGCCTTCTTCAGCGTTGCTGCGCGCTCCGCCCAGCGGTGCTCGGTTTCGGTGTCACCCAGGGAGCGTGCCAGCAGGGAGCGGGCCACGTACGCGGCGTAGACGTAGCCCTGGACCTCGCACAGGGCAATGGGCGGCTCAGCCATCCGGCCGTCCGCGAAATTGACCCCGTCCCAGGAATCTTTCCAGCCCTGGTTCACCAGCCCGTGGGTGTTGGGCCGCAGGTACTCCACAAACCCGTCACCGTCGCGGTCCCCGTACTTCTCGATCCATTCCAGGGCACGGTCTGCATGCGGCAGGAGGGAGTCCACGATGTCATCGGACAATCCCCACCGGCTGAGTTCGCCCAGGACGCTGACGAACAACGGCGTGGCGTCAGCAGTTCCGTAATAAGCCGTCCCGCCCAGGGACAGGCCTGCGGTCACACCCAGGCGGACCTCGTGCGGAATGCGGCCGGGCTGTTCCTCGGAATCGTTATCCACCTTCGTGCCCTGGAGGGCGGCGAGGGTCTGCAGGGTTCCGGCGGCCAAGCTGGAATCCACCAGCATGGCCATGTAGGAAGACAGCAGCGAGTCCCGGCCGAAGAGTGCCATAAACCAGGGCGCTCCGGCGGCCACGGCAACACGGTCCGGATGCTCGGCGTCGAAAATCCGGAGCAGGCCCAGATCCGTCTGGCTCCTCTCCAGCGTGGACTCGATGCTGCTGTCCGCCAGGGAGAGCCGCGGTACGTTCTCTTCCCACGCCCGTTGCCGCTGGACCCCGAGCCGGAGCCGGGGCAGGCCCGCCTCCGTGAACGGGTCAGCCGGAGCCGCACCGTTGATCAGGGGAACCACAATAACGCTGGTGGACCACTTGCCGCGTGCCGGAATGTGGGCGCGGAACCGAAGGGCATCGGTGCTGACCTCGGCGCCGGCGGCCCGGATGGCGGTGCCCCGGCGCTGGCCGTTGCGGACCGCATCGATGAGGAGCTCGCCGTCGGAACTGCGCCGGATCACCTCGGCGCCCTGCGACGGGCGGCCGCCCTTGACGTCGAAAAGGTCGGCCTGATCGGCGTCCACCAGAAGTTCAATCTCGCAGCTGACGGCCTCGGACGAATAATTCTCCAGGGTGATATCGTCCTGCATTCCCGGGCCCACGTGGCGTTCCTGGCGGACAACAAGGGGGCTGTCGAAGCGTCCATCCGGCCATTTGGCGCGCCCCACGAAGGTGGCCTCATAGGCGTCCGGCCGGTGCGCCACCAGCGGTTCGCGGAGGGCGCCGTTGATTCGAAGGATCCACCGCGACACAATCCGGGTGTCCTGGTAGAACGCGCCGCTTGTGCCGCCGTCGTTGTTCATGTCCCCGCTCGGGGCGGAGATGCAGAACGATGACCCTTCCACCAGGGTTACCGCTTCGGAGCCGCCGATATCAGCTTCCGTGTCGGCGTTCCATGCAGTCATGACGGCCCTCCTTGCCTCGGTGCCTCACTGCCGCCGGGGGGCCATCGATTCTCCGCCCAGGGCCTGGACAACTGTTCCCCCTCCTCGATTCTGCTGCACGAAGGAACGGTCAGGAACCCCTGCAGCCTGACTCTTTTCAACGAGTTTTGCGTACAGGTCCAGGTGGTTCCGGACCATCCGTTCGGTGCTGAACAGCTTGAGCGCCCGCTCCCGGCAATGGGACCTGTCCAGCGATGCCGCAAGGGGCAACATGGTGTGCAGTTCCTCGGTCACGGCCAGGTAGCCGGTCTTGCCGTCGTCCACGATTTCAGGGGCCGACCCAATGGGGGTTCCAACCACCGGAGTGCCGGTGGACAGCGATTCGATCATGACCAGGCCAAAGGGTTCGTGCCACTGGATGGGGTTCAGGAAGGCGATCGCCTCACCCATGAGCCGATATTTTTCCGCATCCCCGATCTCGCCCAGGAACTCCTCATTGGGGCCGAGCAGCGGCTCCACCACGCTGTGGAAGTACTCCACTTCCGCCCGCTCCCGGATCTTTGCCGCGATCCGCAGCGGAATTCCGGCGCGCCGGGCAATCTGGATGGCTTCCACCACTCCTTTGTCAGGGCACATTCTGCCCACAAAACAGGCATAACCGCCCTGGCCCGAACCAACCGGGACAGCGGCAACGTCCATTCCGTGATGGATCACGCGCGTGATGGGCACGTCCGGCACAAGGGAAGCCTGGTCCCGTGAAATGGCGATAATGGCCGTGTCCGCGGCCATGGCCCGGTACAGGTCAGCGGAGGACGGGATGAGGGGGCCGTGGATGGTGGTCACCACCGGTGCCCCCGACGCCCGCCGGGCCAGCAGAGGCCCCGCCAGGGTGTGGTCGTGAATGATGTCCACATCATCGCCCAGGCCTTCATAAGCCCTGATGACGTGGCTCAGTTCTGAGAGCGAAAGCCCCATTTCCGTCGGTTCGGAGGGTCTCATGCCCGGCGCCAAAGGCACCGGACAGGTGCTGTCCGAAGCCGCGGCCAGCACCACTTCGTGCCCGGCCGCCGTGAATCCCCGGGCGAGGAGGTCAACAACCCTTTCTATGCCGCCGTATCCCGAGGGCGGGATGGGAATCCAAGGTGCTGCAATCAGTCCAATACGCATGCTTTCCTCCGCAAAGGATCACATGCCACGCCCCCAGACCTGGCGTGTGAGCTATCAGTCGAAGGCCTTTGCTTGACCTTTTGTTCTGACTATTACCCCGGCCGGGGTGCGTTTTCAACCCCCAGCTGTGACAGGTCCAACACCCTGCAGGGGAATGGCCGCGGGAGCTGCGCCGTTGTGTCAGGCATGAAGATAGAGATCTGGTCAGACGTTGCGTGCCCGTGGTGCTACATCGGCAAACGCCGGTTCGAAGCTGCCTTGTCCGAGTTCCCGCACCGCGATTCGGTTGATGTCACATGGCGCAGCTACCAGCTGGATTCCAGCCTCCCGGAGCATTACGAAGGCACCGAACTTGAATACCTGAGCAGGATCAAGGGCATGCCGCACGCGCAGGTTTCGCAGATGTTTGAGCACGTTTCGGAGCAGGCAAAGGGCGAAGGCCTTAATTACCGTTTCGACCAGGTGGTGGTGGCCAACAGTTTCACGGCCCACCGCCTGATCCACCTGGCTGCCGAACATGGCCGGCAGGATGCTGCCAAGGAACGGCTCCTGAGCGACCACTTTGAGCACGGCAAGGACATCGGCAGCCGGGAGTACCTGACGGAGCTGGGCCTTTCGCTGGGCCTGGACGCCGGCGCGGTGGAGGAGTTGTTCACCACGGAGAAGTACTCCGACGACGTCCGCTTCGACTTTGAGGAAGCCCGCGCCCTGGGCATCACCGGGGTGCCGTTCTTCGTCATCGACCGCAAATACGGGCTCTCCGGCGCACAGCCCGCCGAAACCTTCACTGCAGCGCTGACCCAGGCGTGGCAGGAGACCAACCCGCTGGTGCTGGTCAACGCGGCGGACGGTGAAGCCTGCGGCCCTGACGGCTGCGCCGTCTAAGGTCCCGCTGCTCCCGGGCGGCGGGGCGCCACGGACCCCGCCCCGGGTCTGCGATGCCCGATTTTACTGACACATCACGATAAAGTGTCTGCATGCCCAGGATTTCGGCGGCCACCAACGCCGCGCAACGAGCCGACACGCAGCGCCGGATCCTGACCGCCTTTGGTGAACTCCTCTTCACCCACGGCCTGCCCGGCCTGACCATGACGGACGTCGCCCGGCACGCCGGGGTGGGACGGACCGCGGTCTACAACTATTACGCGGACATTGAAGAGCTGCTGATCTCCTACGCTTTGGATGAGACCGAGCGGTTTCTCGCCGAACTGCGGGACGCCCTGGCCGCCGTGGACAACCCGGTCGAACGGCTGGCGCTCTACGTTCGCACCCAGGTGGAGGACCTCAGCCGCCGCCACCTCCCGCCCGGACCTGCGATGGCAGCGGTGCTCTCGCCGTCGTCCTTTGCCAAACTGGCGGACCACGTGGGTGAACTGAGCGTCATGCTGCAGGGCATCCTGCGTGACGGCATGGCGCAGGGCTACCTGCCGGAGACGGACATCGGCCAGCTTGCGCAACTGATCCACGGGACGCTGTCCTCCAGTGCCGCGCGCGGCAGCAACGAACCCGCCGAGCTGGAGGCGCGTATCGCCAGGACGGTCCGGTTCATCCAGTTGGGTGCCGGAGCCAGGTTCGACGCCGGGAGCGCGCCGCTGCGCGTTCGCTAAGGGGAGGGTGTCGCCGTCGGAAGTACGGGCCACTTGGCGTCGTCAGCGATCCTGCGGCTTTCCCGCGGACAGCTGAGCTTCCCGGGAGTCTGATCCACCCGGTCCGCCGCGGCAAGCTCTTTGTAGTCCCCGGAAAGAATCACGTCCACGCTCGCATCCGACCGGCCGTCCTGGAAGTAGTCGGAGCCCGGCACGTTCCGCTGGACGGTGAAGGCCGCGGACTGCCCGGCCGCACCGGAGACCACCGCGGCCACGCCACGGTAACCCGCTTCGGTGTTTGCCACGTTACCCACCACAAACTTCCGAGCGAGGAGTTCGTCCGCCACCGTGCGGGCCAGCCCGGGGCGGCTGGTGGAGTTGAAGACGTTGACGTTCACTTTCTCGGGCGGCACATAATCATAGGTGGCCGCCGGACAGGCACTCTGCGGCGCTTCACTGGCGGCCGGCGCGGGCAGCTTAAGGTGGCCGTTGATGATGGCGAACGCGGTGATGACGCCCCCGGCGATCAAACCCAGCAGCAGGACCAGCACCACGCCGTGAATTACCCTGCGCCGCACGCGGACGGGGTCGTCCGGATCATCGGCGGCTTCAAAAGTTGCCCGCAGTTCCGGCCCTGTCACCACCCGATGGCCGTGCAGGATCCGGGCGTCCTTGGGTTTCCTAGCCATCTATCACCAGCACGCGGGCATGGATTGCGGTGCGCTGGTGCAGCGCCGTCCGGACGGCGCGGTGCAGGCCATCCTCCAGGTAGAGGGTTCCCTGATACTGCACCACGTGCGGGAAAAGGTCGCCAAAGAACGTCGAGTCCTCCGCCAGCAGCGCTTCAAGGTCCAAGGTCCGTTTAGTGGTTACCAATTCGTCCAGGCGCACCGGGCGCGGGGGCAGCGACGCCCACTGTTTGGGCGTGCTGAAACCATGGTCAGGGTACGGGCGTCCCTCGCCCACAGCTTTGAAGATCACCATGCAACCCTAGGCACCCGGGCGGCACAAGAGAAGAGTCACGCCCGCGCCGTTCCAAGGTTGTAGCCAAACAGTGACCAACCGTTACTGGAGCCAGGCCCCGCGGCCTGCCACACCGGGCAACACACCCGGACCCAGGCCCTTGGCTGACACAATGGAGGCATGACCGCATCCGATTTTCCGGCCAGCCCCGCCCCCGGCGTGCGCCTGCTGTCCACCCCGCCACTCGCCCTTCTGCTCGACGTTGACGGCCCCGTGGCGAGCCCGGTCACCCGCGACGTGCAGCCGGGCATCATCGCTGACATGGTTGCCCTGGCCAGCGCCGGCATTCCCGTTATTTTCAACACCGGCCGCTCCGATGCCTTTATCCGCGAACAGGTTATGGAACCCATGATCGCCGCAGGCATGCCGGCGGGAACCGTCATCCACGCCATCTGCGAAAAGGGTGCGGTCTGGTTCAGTTACACCGCAGCCGGCGCGGGCCCCGTCCACGTTGATCAGGAACTGGCCGTTCCCAAGGCCTACGGCGATGACGTCCGCCGGCTGGTGGCCGAGGACTATTCGGCCCATATGTTCTTCGACGAGACGAAGCGTGCCATGGTTTCGGTTGAGCAGCACATCGAAGTACCCTCCGCCGAGTACCTCGCCGAACAGGCGCTCTTCGACACCGACGCGATGGACCTGATGGCGCGCCATGGCCTGGGGGTGGTCCGGCTGGACCACCACGCGCCGAATTCCGACGACGCCGTGGACTACCGCGTGGACCCCACCATTATTTCCACCGACATTGAGTCCGTGCGGCTGGGCAAGGACCTGGGCGCCAGCCGCGCCGTCGAGATGCTCGCAGCGCGGGGCATCACGCCGCTGGCGTGGCGGACCATGGGCGACTCCCGCACGGACTACGCCATGGCCGACTGGCTGCACCACAACGACCATCCGGTGAAGCACATCGACGTCCGTCCCGCAGACGGCGTCCCGGTCAAACCCTACGATGTTCTCACCGCCGCGGACCTGGGGCTTGGCAGCAATGTGATCCACGACGACGCCGGCGCGGCTTTCCTCCGGAAGTGGCGGGAGGCGGTGGGCAGCTGAGCCGCGTTCCGCCTCCTGTAAACGGTCCCGTTTTGAGGCTACCGCTATCATTTCAAGTAAGAACGCTTACCAGTTAACCGCGACGGAGACAACCATTACAGAAGCACCCGTTACAGAAGCAGCTGTCCAGGATGAGATCTACTACGGCGGACAGGCGTCGGTAGAACCGCGAACGCATGCGGAGGTCACCTCTCCCGCTGCTGAAGCCAGGCTCAAGCACCGCGAGGACGTGGTCCGGCACAAGGGACGGTATGCCCTCATCAACCACAACCGGACGCCGTACCAGGCCATGGTTGAGGATCTGCTCTTCCTGCGCAACGTCCTGGCCGGCGCCGGGCTGGACTACCTCCTGGTCCGCGGCAACAATGACCGCCCGGTCATCGCCCTGGACTGGAAGAACCGCAAAAAGCTGCGGGCAGCCCTGGTTGCCGCCTGCCGTAACGAGCCCGTTTACTCCATGACGGTTGACGCGAAGAAGAAATCCTCTGTCCTGGTGGCCGACGGCGAACTTTCCCGCAACAGGCAGGCACGCATCTTCCGGATTTACCGTCCCCGGGTGGAGCCCGACGGCGGCTTCGAGTTCGGCTCCTCCGCCGGCGTCCAGATTGAGCTCTGGAGCTTCGACGGTAACGAGATCACCCTGCCCATCGAGAACTCCCTCACCCGGCGCACCATGCTGGCACAGGATGCCGTCCGCGGGACGGTGGAGCGTTACGGCCACTCCTGGCCCACCATCGAGAACATGTTCGCGGACCACGCCAGCGACATCAGCTTCGATATTGATCTGGTGTTCTCCTGGGTGGACGGCAGTTCTCCCGAATACATCGCAGCCCGCCGGGCCCAGCAGAAGGACGTGGTCCTCGGCGAGGGCGACGACCATGAAGCCCGGTTCCGGCAGATCAACGAACTCAAGTACGCCCTGCGCTCGGTGTACATGTTTGCACCGTGGATCCGCCGCATTTTCATCGCCACGGACTCGCCTGCGCCGGAGTGGCTGGCCGAGCACCCGTCCGTGACCATCGTCCGCAGTGAGGAGTTCTTTTCGGATCCGTCCGTGCTGCCGACGCACAATTCCCAGGCAGTGGAATGCCAGCTGCACAACATCGAGGGGCTCTCGGAGCACTTCCTCTATTCGAACGATGACATGTTCTTCGGCCGGCCGGTGGGTCCCGATCTGTTCTTCACACCGGGCGGGATCACCAAATTCATTGAGGCCGAGACGCGGATCGGGCTGGGCGACAACGACGCCGAACGCAGCGGTTTCGAAAACGCCGCCCGGGTGAACCGCAAGCTCCTCTGGGACCGCTTCGGGCGCATCACCACCCGGCACCTTGAGCACACTGCGGCGCCCCTGCGGCGCAGCGTGGTGGCCACCATGGAACAGGAGTTTCCGGAGGAATTCCGGAAGACCGCCGCCAGCCGGTTCCGTGCTGCGGACAACATCTCGGTGACCAATTCGTTCTACCACTACTACGCGCTGCTGACCGGCCGTGCCGTCACCCAGACGGCGGCCAAGGTGCGCTATGTGGATACCACCATGCGGGCCGGGCTGAACTACCTGCCCAAACTTCTGGCCAAACGAAACATGGACTTCTTCTGCCTCAACGACGGCAGCTTCCCGGAAGTCCCGGCGGACGAGCGGGCCGAACTGGTGACCGACTTCCTGGAGAAGTACTACCCCATCAAGGCGCCCTGGGAACTCTGACCGGGGCGGGTGCCGCTACGTGGCGTAGGGCAACGCAACCTTCGTGGGCGATGCGACTTTGGCTTTCTCCGGTATGGTGACTCCGGCTGCGGCCAGGCGCCTGGCGCTCATTTCCGCGGTAACGTGCTCGCCCACGGTGGGCATGCTCCCCACCGGGACCACGGAGTGAACAATGGTGTGCTCGTACACGTGGACCAGGTTGAACGCCTGGCCGCCGTCCTGGCCACGGGTGCCGCCGACACCGACGTTAAGATCCTGCGTGTAACAGGTGGCTGAGGCCACGGACACCGGAATGCCCGCAAAGGTGGCGGTGGTTGAATAATGCAGGTGCCCCGCGAGAATGCTCCGGACGTCCGAGTTGCGGACCACTGCGGCCAGGTTCGCCTGGTCGCGCAGTTCCACCAGGACGGCCAGATCCAGGACGGACGGAACCGGCGGGTGGTGGAGTGCAAGGATGGTGCCGTCGGGCGCCGGCGTCTCCAGCTCACGGGCCAGCCACTCCAGCTGTGAGGTACTCAGCTCACCGTGGTGGTAGCCCGGGACTGAGGTGTCCAACGTGATGACGCGCAAACCGTTGACGAAGTAGCTGTGGTCCACGGGTAAATCGCTGGCCGGCTGATCCAGCAAGCCGGTGCGGAAGTTGGCGCGGTTGTCGTGGTTGCCCATGGCCCAAATGACCTGAGCACCCAGGTCCTTGCACGCGGGGTCCACGATTGCCCGCAGCTTTGAATACGCCTCGGGATGGCCCTGGTCGGCAAGGTCGCCGGTGAAGATCACGGCCTCGGGCCGTGCCCCGGACGCCCGGACTTCGTCGAAAAGCTGTATGAGCTTGGCTTCGCTATCAACTGCGCCGTAGAGGGGATCCGGACCTCCCATCAGGTGGGGGTCGCTCAGGTGAAGAAGGAAGTGGCGCGGCCGGGGGTGTTCGGCCTCGATGTGCTTCATTGCTGCCTCTGTGGTCGGTGGGAAACGGCGCTTCCCTTCTACCCTTCAGTAACTATTATCCAACCAGACATTGGGGAAATTTGAAGTTAATTTCCCCCGGCAAGTTGGAAAATGCCAAAAGAATTAGGCTTTTGAATGAGATGAGGTGCTCTTCGGTTCATCAAATTCGGCCAGCGCCTGCTGAATTGCTTCGAGGATCTCCGGAGAGTCGGGAACTACGGTGGGGGCGAAGCGTCCCACCACCTCACCCGTGCGGCTAATCAGGAACTTCTCAAAGTTCCACTTGACCAGGCCCGGCAGCACGCTGGTCTTGAACTTGGTCAGTTCCGCGTAGAGCGGATGCTGGTCCTTGCCCCGCACATTGGCCTTGGCGGTCAGCGGGAACGTCACGCCGAAGTTCCGCTCGCAGAACTCGGCGATCTCGCCGTCCGTGCCCGGTTCCTGGCCCGCGAACTGGTTGCACGGCACGCCGAGGATCTCAAACCCCTGGTCCCGGAACTTCTCATAGAGAGTCTCGAGGCCGGCGTATTGCGGTGTCAGGCCGCACTGCGACGCCACGTTGACCACCATCACCACGTTTCCCTTGAACCGGCCGAAGTCAGTCGGGGTGCCGTCGTTGAGCATCAGCGGGATGGTGTACAGAGAGGTCACAGCGCCGTCCTTGGTGAGGTTGGTCATGCAGGTGATTCGTTGCCAACCATCAACAGTACGGGCGGACGCTGGGAGTTTTCTGTCAGTGCTTCGCCGGCGCGGTCGCCGGGGACGTGGTTGGCGTTTCCCCCGGCTGCTCCGACTGCTCCGACTCGGAGGGAGACCGCCGTGCCGGCGACGATGTGGCGCCGGGGACGGCGGCCGTTGGCGCCACCGGGGCGGTTGTCGCTGTGGGTGATGCCGGCCGGGTCGCCGGAGGGGCGGTGGCGGTACGGGAAGCAGACGCGGTGGGCGTCGCAGACGCAGTTGCCGTAACCGTCGGCGTCGGAGTCACGCTCTGCGTTCCGGTGGCCGTACCCGTTGGCGAAGGCGTCGCAGTTGCCGTTCCCGTTGCTGTCCCCGTTGGCGACGGCGTCGAAGTTGCCGTACCTGTTGCTGTCCCCGTTGGCGACGGCGTCCCCGTTGCCGTACCCGTCGGCGACGGCGTCGAAGTTGCCGTCCCTGTTGCTGTTCCCGTTGGTGACGGCGTCCCGGTCGGCGTGCCCGTCGGCGACGGCGTCCCGGTCGGCGTGCCCGTCGGCGACGGCGTCCCGGTCGGCGTACCCGTCGGCGACGGCGTCGCAGTTGCCGTCCCCGGCGGCGGGGGTGACGGAGTTGCCGTTGGCGTGGCGGAAGGGGTCGGCGTCGGCTGAGCCTGGGCGGCGGGCGGCGGCGCAGGCAGTTCGTTATCACCGTGGAGAACCGTGTGGCTGTTGTCTGCGGCAACGGGGATCGCCCACGGCAAAGCGGTTCCGGCATCCGCGGCCTTGCCTTCGTAGCTGACCATCGCAATGTCCGCCAGCATGTCCACCTGGTGGATGGGCAGGAGCGTCCAGTTCAGAGGACTGGTATGGATCCCGTGGAGGATGGTCTCAAAATGCAGGTGGCAGCCCGTGGACCACCCGGTGGTGCCCACGCGTGCAATGATCTGGCCCACCTGCACGGTATCCCCCGTCCGGACGGCAATCGCCTGCAGGTGGTTGTAGGTGGTGATCAGCCCGTTGCCGTGGTCAATCTCCACGCGGTTTCCGCCGCCCCATGGGTGCCAGCCAGCGGCGCGGACCACGCCCGTGTCGGCCGCATAGACCCTGGTGCCGCACCCGGCGGCAAAATCCTGGCCCAGGTGGAAGTCCCCGAGGTGGCCCGTGATGGGACTGATGCGGAACCCGAAGGGTGAACTCGCCGTGAGTTCTTCAAGGGGGGCCATCAGGGAGCCTTCCGGCGGTCGCTGCAACTGGGCGGAGGCCACATTCAGCGGAGCCTTACCGTCCCTTGCGATCGTTCTGACAAGGGTGCGGCCAAAGGGAACAAGCGCCCTTCCGTCCGTCAGGAAGGCTGGAGTCAAGGCCGGCGCAGAAACGTAACCGGTGGCAGCCTCCGGCAAAGCGCCCGCGTGTTGGAGCGGCGGGAGGGCGGGAAGCCCTAGAGCGAAAGAAGCCGTGACCATGGCGGCGCAGGCCGCCAAGGCGCGTACCGCCGTCGCGCAGGCGCCTGGAGATTCAGTGTCCCGGCCGGAACCCCAATGATTTCCCACTCGCTGACTCCCGGTTGGCCCGTCGGACCCCAATCCGGACGGACTTTCCATCCCATGGGACCACACGCGCCCCATGCCTGTGAACCCCGTAAACGTCATTCGTGGGCTATTTGTGGCTCTGCGGAAACCCACCTCCGCACGGTCATCGGCAAGAATGGGATATGCACAATTTCCTCAGGGAATGGCAGGGCGAACTGAAGCGTGTCTTCACAGGGAGCGCGGACGCCCTGCCTGAGTGGGTTCCTCGGCTGGCGGACGGGAACGACGCCGGATATCACCTTCCGGGTTCAGCTGTCTGGGCGGTGCACGGGTCCATGACCCCGATCGTCGCCGGCATCCGCGCGCTGCTTATGCAGTCGCTGCACCCCGCCGCGTTGGCCGGCATCCACGAGCATTCCGATTTCCGCGCAGATCCGCTCAGAAGGCTCGCCCGGACCATCCAGTGGATCTTTACCGTCACGTACGGCTCCACAGCCGCCGCCGAGCAGGCTTCGGCCAGGGTACGGCGCCTGCACGTGCCGGTCCAGGGCAGCTATAGCGACCGGCACGGTGTCCGGCACACCTATTCGGCCAACGATCCCGACCTGGCCCGCTGGGTACACCTCGCGTTTGTGGACGCATTCCTTGCAGCCCACAAAATCTGGGGCGGCAGTATCCCCGGTGGTCCTGACGCGTACGTCCGTGAATGGGCCCAGGCGGGACGGCTGATGGGAGTGGAGGATCCGCCGCTGAGCGAAGCTGAGATGAAGCTGCAGCTGGACAGCTACTACAGCAACGGCGAACTGCTGGCGGACAGCCGGGTGGCCGAGACCGTCGGCTTCATCCGCAACCCGCCACTGCACCCCATGCTCCGGCCGGGGTACCGGATTGTCTTCGCCGGCGCCGTCTACAGCCTGGAACCTCGCTTCCGCCAGATGCTGGGGCTCAAGGTTCCACGGCTGGGGCCCTTCCCGCTCCCGGTCAGGCTGGCCACCAAGGTGACCCTCGGCGTCGTACGCTTTGCCCTGGGACGGGGCCCCGGACCAAGCGAGCAGGCCGCCCGGCGGCGGCTCCGCCGGCTCGGCTATCAGGCCGGGTAGCGGGTCCGGTACAGCAAAAACCCGGCCCTGACAGGTCAGGACCGGGTTTTCGTTTGGCGGAGAATGGGGGATTTGAACCCCCGAGGGCGTTAACCCAACACGCGTTCCAGGCGTGCGCCATAGGCCGCTAGGCGAATTCTCCAGCTGCTTCTGAATCAAAAGCAGGTACTAGACTACCTGAACTTTCCAGCATCGCCCAATCGGGCTCTTTCCGGCCTCCTCGAATGGCCGTTAACGTCAAAATGGACGCCCCCAATGCGCCCATTCCCACGGAACACCGTTGAGCTGCCGGGTCCAGCCCTCCAGCCAGGCCCCGCAGCTCACAACCTTGAGATTGCCCCAATCGGTGTACATACCCATGATCGGCCCTGCCCGCCGGATAAGCAATGAAAATGGCTCCCCTTTACCTGGGTGCTTTGGCAGGATGAAGCCATGACACAGCTGCACGCCAAGGTGGCTTACGTTCCGGAGTCCCACGCTGAGTCGCTCCTCCAGGCAATTGGCGAGGCCGGCGCAGGGCGGATCGGAAACTATTCGCATTGCTCCTTTGTAGCGCCGGGGACAGGCCGGTTCACGCCGCTGGATGGCGCCCAGCCTTATATCGGCTCCGTGGGATCGGGCGAACGGGTGCCTGAGGTCCGGGTTGAGTGCGTTGTGGAGGAAGAGATGCTCGACGCCGTTGTGCTGGCACTGCGCGCCGCCCACCCCTACGAGGAACCGGCATTCATGACCTGGCCCGTCGACGGCTGGCGACGGTAAGGCGCGAAAGGGAAGCAGCTGCCAGGCCTGCCGTGGCGCCGGTTCGAGCCGCAGCAAAAGTTCGGGTAAAGTTGTCTGCGGCCCCTCATGTGGCGTCATCCTGTTGAACTCCCCCAGGACCGGAAGGTAGCAAGGGTAAACGGGCTCTGGCGGGTGCATGAGGGGTCTTTACTATTCCCCCACAGGGCGACCGCCAGCGGGGGATCTGATTGTCTGCCCGGATTGGTAGGGTTTTTACGTGACTGTTACAACCACCGCCCTGTACCGCAGATACCGTCCGGACTCCTTCGCTGACGTTATCGGGCAGGAACACGTCACGGAGCCGCTGATGACGGCCCTGCGCAAAAACAGGGTGAATCACGCCTATCTCTTTTCCGGTCCGCGCGGCTGCGGCAAGACCACCTCCGCCCGCATCCTGGCCCGCTGCCTGAACTGCGCCCAGGGCCCCACGGACACGCCCTGCGGAACCTGCCCCAGCTGTGTTGAACTGGCCCGTGGCGGCCCGGGGTCCCTCGACGTCATTGAGATCGATGCCGCCAGCCATGGCGGCGTGGACGATGCCCGCGATCTTCGCGAACGCGCAACCTATGCCCCGGTCCGTGACCGCTACAAGATCTTCATCATCGATGAGGCCCACATGGTCACGCCGGCCGGCTTCAACGCGCTCCTCAAGATCGTCGAAGAACCGCCGGAGCACATCAAGTTCATCTTCGCCACCACGGAGCCGGACAAAGTCATCGGCACCATCCGCTCGCGCACCCACCACTACCCCTTCCGGCTGGTGCCGCCTGAGCCGCTGATGGCGTATCTGGAACTGTTGTGCAACCGGGAAAACGTACCGGTGGCGCCGGGCGTGCTGTCCCTGGTGGTCCGGGCCGGCGGCGGATCCGTCCGCGACTCACTGTCCGTGTTGGACCAGCTCATGGCTGGCGCCGGAGCCGACGGCCTTGACTATGAGCTCGCCGTGGCCCTCCTCGGCTACACCCACGCATCGCTGCTCGACGACGTAGTTGAGGCCGTTGCCGCTTCCGATGCCGCCACGGTCTTCAAAGCAGTGGACCGGGTCATCCAGACCGGCCACGATCCGCGACGGTTCGTCGAGGACCTACTGGAACGCTTCCGCGACCTCATCATCGTCCAGGCCATGCCCGAAAGCGCCCAGGTCATTCTGCGCGGCATGCCGGCGGACCAGATCGCCCGCCTCCAGAACCAGGCGCATAACCTCGGTGCCGCCGAACTCTCACGTGCCGCGGATGTCACCAACACTGCGCTGACCGAGATGACCGGTGCCACCTCGCCCCGGCTACACCTTGAACTTCTCTGTGCCCGTATCCTGCTGCCAAGCTCGGAACAGACCGAACGCGGAATCGCTGCGCGGATCGACCGTGTGGAGCGCCGGCTGAACTACGCCGGGGGCGAGGACGCCGCGCCGCCGGCAGGTGCCCCGGGTTCAGCCGTACGCGTCCCGGCAGCGCCGGGTTCAGCGCCAGCCGCCCGGGTGCACGCTGCGCCCGTTCCGCCTGCCCCCGCGCCCGCAGTGCCGCTTCAGCCCGCGCCGCTGCAGGCAGCGCCGGTACAGGCAGCGCCAGTACAGGCAGCGGCCGCTCCGGGAGTGCCTGCGCAAGCGACACCGGTTCCAGAGAGAGCCGCCGCCTCGGCGCCCGCCACCTCCCCCGGCCCGGACCCTGTCCGGCAGCCGGAAATTAGCGCCGCGGACGCAAGGACACCGCTGACGCCGCCGCGGGTCAGCACCAGCGACTGGCCCGTGGACGAGAACTCGGGTGCCCGGCCGCAGGCTGAGGCCCGCACCCGGCAGCCAGAGGCCCGTCCCCCCGCTGAGGCCCGGACCCAGCAGGCCGAGGCGCGGCCCGAGACAGCTGTACAGCAGCGGCCCGGTTCATCCGCGCCTTCGGCTCCCGCTGGCCCCGCTGCGACAGGTGACGTTGAGGTCCTGCGCCGCGCGTGGCCCGAGATCCTCCAGACACTGTCCAAGATCAAGCGCAGCACCTGGGCCCTGGTGGAACCGAACGCCCAAGTGGGCGCCTTCGACGGTCAGGTCCTGACCCTTGCTTTCACCACCACTGGTTTGGCCGGCGCCTTCGGCCGGGCTGACCATTCGGAGAACCTCCGGCAGGCGATCCACAAGACGGTGGGCATCGACTGCCAGATCACGGCCATCGCCGGGGGCGCCAACAGCTCAGCGAGCTCTGAGCCAAACCCAAAAGCACCCGTTAGCGCGCAGGCCCCGCCAAGCTCCGCAATCGCACCAAGCTCGGCAGATGTCGCCTGGGGGCTGGCCCCCGCAGGCGTTGCTGCTGCGGCCCCCGGCCAGGCCGCGCCACCAGCCCAAGCCCCGGCACCGGCACCGGCACCCAGTCAACCCCAAGTCGCGGCAGCCACCCCGGCCGCCGGCCAAGACTCTTCGGCTGTCCCGGCCCCGTCCCAGGTCCCGGCCCCGGCTGCGACAACAGCTTCAACGGCTCCCGAACCCGCCGCATCAAGCACGGCCGCCGTCGAGCCTGCAGCAGAGACGCCGCACGGAAGGAACGGGCTGGAGCAGCAGGTCCAGCAGCCTCCCGTCGAGCCTGAGGCCGGCTCTTACGCCTACTCCGATGACGACTGGGGTCCCCCGCGGGACGAGGATGCGCCTCCTCTCGACGAGGAACCGCCCCTGGACTGGGATCCTTCTACTCCGCCCGAACCGCGGCGCGTCACGCCACAAGCCCGGCCGGCTGCGGCGAAAGACGGTAAACGGCCACCCCGGCCCGGTAGCGTGGGGTCCGTCTCCGGCAGTGTGCCAAAGACCGCCGCTGCGGCCGTCGTCGCGCCCTCACCCGATACCTCCCATGACCCCTGGGGCCGCGCCGTGGAGCAGGCGCCGGGCGTTTGGGTGGTGGGCACCGAGCCCAACGTTGGGAAGAGCCCGGCAGCATCCGTCCCTGACGAAGCCGCTGCAACGCCCGCACCTGACTACGAGCCCGCCGCCGCTCAGATCCCCGCAGCTTCGGCCCGCACACAGTCGGCAGCAGACGCCAGCTGGGGCCTGCCGCCCGCGTCATCCAGCCCTTCTTCGGATCATTCCGCGGCCGCCGTCCGTTCAGCGGATACCGGCGCGTCCGGAATCAGCGGAGGCGAGGTCCCCCCGGCCCGCGTGGCTACGGCCGAGCCCCCCGCATCTCCGGCGGGGTTCCCGCCGGCTCGCGTTCCTTCAGCGGACGCCGGGACGCCGCAAAGCCCCGCGGCCGGGCATACCGCCGCCGGGGCAGGAGCACCGGGAAGCCCGTCCCCGGACGGGGGCGCGGTTGCCCCCGCACCGGCCAAGGCCCGCGAGTACGCCATGGCGTCGACGGCGCCCGTGGCATCAGCTGCGGCGCCGGCACCCTTGCAGCCGGCACCGGCCACATCTGCTTCGGCTGCCCAGGCCCGGCAAAGCCTCTACCAGCGGCTCTCCAATAGTCCCGAGGCCGAGGCCGGGCGTGCCAAGGCTCCTGCCCGTGCGGCGGCAGCGACGTACGTTCAGGACATCCCGAGCGCGGACGACGAGACCATCGAGGAATCGGGCGTCTTCGGACGTGCCGCCGTCGAGCGTATTCTGGGCGGGAAGCTGATCGAGGAGCGCTCCCCGGACGGAACCCCGATCGTTCCCCGTTTCTAGGCACAGTGTTTCCAGGCACAGTGTTTCCAGGCCCCGGCGCCGCCGGGGCACCCCGCTCCATTCATCATCCGAGCCAAACCAAAAGAGGAAAACGTGTACGAAGGCGCAGTCCAAGAGCTGATCGACGAGCTCGGACGCCTTCCCGGCGTAGGTCCAAAGTCGGCCCAGCGGCTGGCGTTCCACATTCTCGAAGCCGACCCGCAGGATATGAAACGCCTCGTGGAGGCGATCACCACGGTCAAGGAACGGGTGAAGTTCTGCACGGTCTGCGGGAACGTCACCGAGCAGGAACTGTGCAACATCTGCCGGGACCCCCGGCGTGACCCCTCCGTCATCTGCGTGGTGGAGGAATCCAAGGACGTCCTGGCGGTGGAGCGCACCCGGTCCTTCCGGGGCCGGTATCACGTGCTGGGCGGGGCCATCAATCCGATCGCCGGTGTGGGACCGGAACAGTTGCGGATCCGTGAACTCCTGACGCGGCTGAACGATGGCGCCATCCAGGAAGTCATCATTGCCACCGACCCCAACCTCGAGGGTGAAGCGACGGCGACTTACCTCGCCCGGATGCTGAAGACCATCGGCATCGCCGTCACCCGCCTTGCCTCCGGGCTGCCCGTCGGCGGCGACCTTGAGTACGCGGACGAGGTCACCCTTGGCCGGGCCTTCGAGGGCCGCCGCAACGCCCTGACCTAGGCAGGCTCAGGCGATGCGCGTTCCCCGCGCAAGCCGGTGGGCGGGGGTGCGCAGTTCACGCCATCCCAACCACAGCAGCAGCCCGGCAAACACACACTGCAGGCCCAGCCCGAGCGGCCACAGAGGCGAGGACTGCGCCAGGTACCTTGGCTTGGCTTCCCCGTTGGCGCACGGGTAGGTGCCGTCCGGCCCTGCCATGGCGTAGCGGGCACCCTGGCTTATGGTCTCAATGGCGCCCACCGGTGATGACATGCCGTAGGCATTGGAGGTCCGTACCGGGTAGGGAATGGCGTCGGCCACCACCACGTAGGGGTTCATGGCAAGCATCCACGCCACCCGCTCAGTGTGCACTGCCGGCTGTTCGCGCAGTGGACCGGAGCACGTGTATTCGGGGTCCGCCGGGGCGGGTTGCTCCTCCATCGGCACATATGGAGAGTAGCTGCGGTACTGCGCCTGGTTGGCCATGATGGTGCCCTGCGAGAGCCCCGTTCCCAGCCCGAAGGCGATCAGGGAGCCGAAAACCAGCCCGGCCACGGCAAGGTAGGTGACCACAATGGAGAACAGCGGGCGTCCTGCGAGCGCGGAGATTCCGACGCCGACGGCACACACCACGCCCACTTCCACGGCGAGCATCAGCAGTGCCACCAACACGTGCCCCGGCGTCATGCCGCCAAGGGCGACGCCCGTAATCAGGAACGGCGCACTGGCTACCAGGAACGCGAGGGCGGCCGCCCAGGCGGCGAAGAATTTGCCCCACAGGATCTGCCCGGGCCGGAGCAGTGTCACCTGCAGGATGGCAAGGGTGCCGCCCGCCCGGTCGCCGTTGACGGCATTCGCAGACAGCGCAGGGGCCACCAGCAGCGCGAAGAGGAGGACAAACGCGAGCACCACTTCGAAGATCATGGACCCGGGCCCCGTCGCCGCCGCCGCACCGCCCGGATAGGACCGCTGCGCTTCCTGCTGGGCGTTCCAGGCGGCCCACGTCAGCCAGGTCACGAGCCCGGTCAGGAGGAACCAGATTCCCAACATGATGTACCAGCCGCGAGACCGGAGCCGCTGCTTGAGTTCAAGGACCACCACATCCCAAATACCGCCAAAGTAGCCGCCCCCACGTCCCTGCACGGGCGGCGGCTGCGTTGTTTCCGTCCGCTGGCTCATCGCCGCTCCCCCTCCAGGTTCATGTATGTCTCTTCCAGGGCACCCGAGGCGGGCGCGAACGAGCTGACGGGGACGCCCGCCAGCACCAGGTCGCGCAGAAGGCGCGCGGCGTCGTCGTCGTTCATCAGCAGCAGGCTGACGGCCGGCCGGCGGCCGTCCTCCACCCGGAACGTCAATCCCAGTTCGTTGAGTTTCGCGGCGAGCGCGGCGCCGTCCGTTGCCGAGATGGCGTAGCGCCGGCCTGCTGCGGCCGCCTCGTCGGTGGTCTGGTGCCGAATGGACCGTCCGCGGTCAACGAACACGGCGGCGTCGGCAATTTCGTCAAGCTCGCTGAGCACGTGCGAGGAGACCACAACGGCCTTTCCCTCCGCCGCCAGCTGCCGCAGCATCACGCGCAGTTCAACCCGTGATCCCGGGTCCAGTCCGGACGCCGGCTCGTCAAGGAGCAGGACGGAGGGATCGTGGATCAGGGCGCGGGCGAGGCTGAGCCGCTGCTGCTGCCCGCGGGAGAGGACCCGGGCCGGCTGGTCGGCGAGATCGCCCAGGCGGACCCGGTCCAGCATGTCCGTGACCCTCGTCGGAATGCCGGCTTTGGGCAGCCGGTAAAAGCGGGCCATTTGTGTGAGGATCTCGCGGGCGGTCAGCGACTCCCATACGCCCAGGGTGTCCGGCATCCAGCCGATCCGCCGGCGCACCTCGGCCCGGTGGTGCTGCGGGTCAAGCCCCTCCACGGTGACGGTACCGGAATCCGGCGCCAGCAGTGAGGCGAGCATCAGCAAGAGGGTGGTTTTTCCGGCGCCGTTAGGCCCGATCAGGGCGGTGACTTTGCCGGCCGGAGCATGGAAGTCCATATGCTCGACGGCGTGCACCTGCCCGAAGCTGCGGCTCACCGCCGTCGCAGTAATGCCGCCCGTCCCAACGCCCGCGGGCTGCCGCGATCCATCCGGTTCGTCCCGATTTGCTGTCATTCCCCGTGCACCTGTCCCCCAAGCCATTGCATGCATACCAATCATCCGAGACTACGCGTGCGGCGGCGGCGCCGGCTCAACCGGAAGGCTGAGATTCGGTCACAATTCCCCGCCTGCGGCCCGCGGCGATAAACTGGCGTGAACACGTCACGCCGTCCAGCCGCATATGGCCGTGCCTGACCCCCGAACTCCGATTGATCCAGTGAAGGTACGCGCATGAGTACGCCCACTTCCGAAGTGAACGCAGCCAGCCAGCAGCAGATGCTGCCCGAAAGTGCTGCCGTCACCAAACAGCTGATCGTGCAGAAGTTCGGCGGTTCGTCCGTTTCGGATGCCGACGGCGTCAAGCGCGTCGCCAAGCGCGTGGTGGACGCCCAGCGCGCCGGCAACGAAGTGGTGGTAGTGGTCTCAGCGATGGGTGACACCACCGACGAACTGCTGGACCTCGCCAGCCAGGTCACCGATTCCGCCCCCGCCCGTGAGATGGACATGCTGCTCTCCGCGGGCGAGCGCATCTCCATGGCGCTGCTTGCCATGGCCATCAACAAACTTGGCGCCTCCGCCCAGTCCTTCACCGGCTCCCAGGCCGGCATGATCACGGACGGCATCCACGGAAAGGCGCGCATCATCGACGTCGATCCGCACCGGATCCGCACATCCCTGGACAAGGGGCACATCGCCATCGTGGCCGGATTCCAGGGCATGAGCCGCACCACCCATGAGATCACCACGCTGGGCCGCGGCGGCTCAGACACCACCGCCGTCGCGTTGGCTGCCGCACTGGAGGCAGACGTCTGCGAAATCTACACCGACGTGGACGGCATCTACACCGCCGACCCCCGGGTGGTTCATTCCGCCCGGAAGATCGATACGATCTCCAGCGAGGAAATGTTGGAGCTTGCCGCGTCCGGCGCGAAGATCCTGCACCTGCGCTGCGTCGAATATGCCCGCCGTTTCGGCGTGCCTCTGCATGTCAGGTCCTCATTCAGCCAGAACGAAGGCACCTGGGTCATTCCCAGCGCCGAAGACAAGATCACCACTCAAGAGGGAGTTGCCTTGGAGCAGCCAATCATCTCCGGCGTCGCACACGACCGTTCCGAAGCGAAGGTCACCGTTGTGGGGGTGCCGGACATTCCGGGCAAGGCCGCCGCGATCTTCCAGGTCATTGCCGACGCCCACTCGAACATTGACATGATCGTGCAGAACGTTTCCACGCACGGTACGGGCAAGACGGACATTTCCTTCACCCTTCCCATCGTGGAAGGCGCCGAAGCTTTGGCCGCACTCAGGGCTGCCCAGCCGGACATCGGCTTCGAAAACATCGAGTACAACGAGAAGATCGGCAAACTGTCGCTTATCGGTGCGGGCATGCGCTCCCACCCCGGCGTCTCCGCAACGTTCTTCAAGGCCCTGTCCGATGCAGGGATCAACATCAACATGATTTCCACGTCAGAGATCCGGATTTCCGTGGTCACCCACGCGGACCTCCTTGATGACGCCGTCCGGGCCATCCACAAGGCCTTCGACCTGGACAGCGAAGTCGAAGCCACGGTCTACGGCGGCACCGGCCGCTAGGCGCACCCCGCCCGATCAACGCGACTCAACGCAACGCGGGGTCACTCCCGGCCCGATAACTATGGTTTATCAGGCCGGGAGTGACCCCGCGTTTTTCTGTCGAGAGCGGGCAGGGGACCCTAGACGGGTCAGGTCAGCTTGTCCAGGTCTTCGCGGCGAATCGCGTAATGATGCCCCTCGGTATCCGTCTCTACAACAAAGTGCGAGAGATCCTCGTCAGAGGCCTGTTCGAACTCGTCATGCTTGTGGACCACGGGTGCATCCGAGTCAAGACGCGTTGCCGGTCCAAAGACAAAACGGAGCCTGTCGGTCACGTTCATAAAGCCAGTGAGCGCGTGTCCCATTATTTCCACCCCCTTCCCGCGTTACGGGCGAAAGAGCTACTGACCCCTCCTGGAGCCAGTGCCCTTATTTTACGCCCGCATCCCAAAAAAGGATCCGCAGGTGGCGTCGGCGGGGCAGGCGCAGGGAGCTTAGCGCAGGGACTGGTCCTCGGGGTTCCGGGGCACCACGTAGGTGCTCCCGTCGGCGCGCGTGACCGTTTCCCACTGCTGGGTTTCCCGCTCACGCTGGACGAGGAGGGCCCGGTTCTCTTCGGTCATGTCATGCACCAACGAACTGCGGTTGGCCGGTCCGAAGATGACCCGTAGCTTGCCGGTGGCCCGCATGAACCGCTGGGACGCGTTGCCCTTGCCGGCTGAATTGCCTTTGCCCATTGACGTCAACCCTTCGCTAAACCAATGACTCGTTCCAGTGTACGCTAACAATTAGTGCACTAACCTTTGGAGGATTGTGATGACGGCCCTATACAACGCCGCCGAGCTTCAGGACAACGATCTCCTGCTGGAACAGCAGCTCTGCTTTGCTCTCACTGTGGCATCCCGAAGCGTAGTGGGCGCCTACAAACCGGTCCTGGACACTTTGGGGCTGACCCACCCGCAGTATCTGGTGATGCTCTGCCTGTGGGAGTCGGCTCCCCGGACGCTGCGGAACATCAGCGAAGCCCTCGCCCAGGCGCCGGCCACCATCTCACCGCTTCTTCGGCGGCTCGAGGAAGCTGGGTTCGTCACGCGCCAGCGGGTGGACGGGAATGAACGCACCCTGGCAGTGGGCCTGACTCCCGCCGGCGCCGCGCTTCGTCAGCAGGCCTTGGCAGTTCCGGGCATCATGATGGACCGGCTGGGCCTGACCCGCGAACAGGTCAGCGAACTGCACAGTTCAATGATGGCGCTCATCGCCGCGACGACGGCCGAACAAGCGGCGGCAGACCACGCGGACGCAGGCAGCGCGTAAAATGGCAGCAATCTAGGAGGGTACATGTCTTTGCGAACCGTACGGCCGTTCCTGGCGATTCTTGCCGTGGCCGGGCTCGCTGCGTGCACGGCCACGCCCGGTCCGGCCCCGTCATCGGGAGGCCCGACGGCCAGTTCCTCCGCCACGGAAAGCGCCTCGGCCACCCCGGCTCCGGACACCGAGACCACCGTTCCCGCGCCGTCGCCGTCCGCACCGCCGGGCCCTACAGCGGGCCCGGGCGCCGGCAACGCCGAGCTTGCCATCATGGTCAAACCGTCCCCTACCGAACCGGCCCTGAATTACACCCTCGTCTGCCGGGACGGAGTCCCCGCTCCCGAAAGCAAACACCCTAAGGCTGACGCCGCCTGCGCCGCCCTCAAGAGCAATGCAGCCCTCCTTAGCCCTGCTCCAAAGAACACCAACCGGGTCTGCACCGAGCAGTACGGCGGCCCCGAGACCGCCACGGTGACCGGCATCGTGGACGACACCCCCGTGGACACCTCCTTCGCCCGGACCAACGGCTGCGAAATTGGGGCTTGGACAGCAGCCGAAGACGTTCTGGGTGCCACCGGTGGAGCCTCTTAGCCTCCTGGCGGGCGATGAGTGGCGCACCCGCGAGGAAGCGCACCAGCAACGCGTCCGCCGGTACGCCGATCCTTACCTTGCCCGCCGCTCCGCCGGCCGGAAGCACCCCGTGGAGGACTTCCTCTTCACCTACTACACCCAGAAGCCCGGCCAGCTGCTGCGCTGGCACCCGGGCTCCGGCGTCGTACTCACCGGCGAAGCTGCGGCCGCCCGCAGCGGGTGGAAGCATTACAGAACGCTCGACGACGGCGAACTCGCCGCAGCCGGGCTGCCTCCGGGGACCACGGCGGTCACCTTTGACCGCGGCGCCTTCCTGGCGGACCGGCGTGAGGCTGTGGCATTCGCAGACATCATTCTCCGCGGCACCGCCGCCCGGGCCGCGCAGTTCGGCTGCTTCGGCCTGCACGAGTGGGCCATGGTCTACCGCCAGGACAAATTCGACCTGCGTCACGAGTACCTCCGGCTGAGGCTGGGTTCGGAGGGTACGGACAAGGTGGTGGAGGACAACCGGATCCGGTGCTCACACTTCGACGCCTTCCGGTTCTACACCCCCGACGCCGCGGGGCTCAACGAACTGACGCCCAGCCGCGAAAACCAGCGGCACATGGAGCAGCCGGGGTGCCTGCACGCCAATATGGACCTTTACAAGTGGGCCTACAAGCTGCTGCCGGCGCTGCCCAGCGAACTGGTCATGGACTGTTTCGAACTGTCCTGGCGGATCCGGGCCATGGACATGCAGGCCTCGCCCTACGACCTGGCCGAGTGGGGCTACCCGCCCATCCAGATCGAGACCCCCGAAGGTAAGGCCGCCTACGTGGAGCACCAGCGCGCCTTCGCGGCGGAGGCAGCTGCCCTCCGCTCGCTCCTCGCAGAGTCGCTGGCCCCACTCTCTGCAACGGTCCTGCCGTGACCGGACCGGCCGGTGAGAACACGGACGGCGTGGACCTGACCATCAGGCTCCGGGAGGATCCCGCCGCCGGCGAGTACGTGTTCCGCCTGGTGGCAGCGGGCGGCAGGGTCCTGGACGGCTCCACGCTCCCGGCGCCGGTTGCGGCACTGGAGGCGGTGGAGCGCTTCGGACAGGACACGTTCTTCCCGAAACCGGGCCCGCCGAGGCTCTGCACACAGCAGTATGGCGGACCGCAGGTGGCCGAAGTGACCGGGACTTTTCACGGGCGCCGTGTGCGGATGGTTTTCCGGCGCACGGACGGCTGCGAGATCGCCCGCTGGAACGCTATGTCCGCACTGCTCGGCGGAACACCCGGGGCAGGGAAGCCCGCCCCCTAGAGGGTCCGCCGCCTGCGGGGTGCAAAACCGAAAGCGCCCCGGCCGCAACTTCACGGACCGGGACGCTTTCATTCCTGCACTTGGAGCAGTCGGTACTTATGTGGTGCCCTGTTTCAACCGGCGAACCTAGCCGGCCGGGATCCTGTCCGCCGGCACCATCTGCGGCGCGCCCGCCGGGGCCGGGGTACCGGCGCCCACCTGGACGTTGACCAGAGTTTTAATGCCGTTGGTCCCCAGCTTGAGGCGGGACAGGTAGGAGCCCTCCGTGAGCCCCTTCCAGTTCAGCGTCGCTGCCGTGGCTGTGCCGTTCGGCGCCACGATCGGGTTGGGGGTGACCGTGAGGTTCGCGGCGTCTCCCGAGAGGGCGGCCGCCTGGACGGTGGCCTTGGCGGCGCCGTTGTCCGGCGTCGAGTAGAGGTTGGCCACAATGAAGTAGGTGCCCGCCCGCGGCGACTCGAGTTCAAGGAACTCACTGGCGGACGCCGTCGCTACCTGGGTGGGAACCAGCCCACCGGCACCATTCGGGACATAAACCACCATGTCCCAGTCGACGTCGTTCCGTTCCGACTGGACCCCGATGCGGGCGAAGGTGGCACCCGCAGGAACCGTCACGCTCAGCAACGCATTGTGCGCATCATTGGTTGCTGCGTACGCACCCGGCGTCTTGGAAATGGCAGTCTGGCTTACCGGGGCGAGTCCCTCGACCGCTACGGCGAGCGGAGCGTCGGAGCCGGACACGAGGTCCATTGTTCCGCTGCCGGTCCCTGTGGGGGAACTGAAGGAGAAGGACGGCGCGATCCTTGCATCAACGGGCCGCACGGCCATGGGGGACGTGACGGTCCGCGGACCCTTCCAGGTCAGCGTGCCGGTGGTGAATTTACCGACCGGCGCGCTGACGTTGCGGATGGTGAGCGTCACCTCGCGGGTCTGGCCCGCCTTGGCGAAGTTCAGCGCCTGCGGCTCCACTGCGACGCTGAATCCGGGCAGGTCCACCTGCGGCCGGTACATGCCCGGAACCAGCGCTGTCAGCCGGCGTTTGACCTGTACTTCTCCCACCAGGCTGCCGACGGCGATGGACGGCAGGTTCAGGTCCTGGGCAGCGACCGTCCCGGCCTCGGGTGCGCCCGTCGCAACACCCTGGCTGTTCAGGAAGCCCAGCCAGTCCTTGACGCCGGAGTCATAGACCAGGCCGGGATCGAGGACACGGAGGGAATCGATGTGCCCGGCGCCGCCGTCGAACGGATTTTTGTTGGGCGTGCCGTCGGCGTTGACCAGCGGGTAGGCGGTGGTCATCATGGCGGACTTGACCGTGGCAGGGCTCCAGCGCGGCTGCGCGCTGAGCACCAGGGCGCCGAAACCGGCGATGTGCGGTGCTGCCATGGACGTGCCGGACATAAACCCGAACTGGGCACCCTTGTTGCCGATGGTTGAAACACCGGCGAGCACGTTAACGCCGGGGGCGGAGATGTCCGGCTTCAGAAGGTCGCCGCCGGACGCGAGCGTGGGGCCGCGGGAGGAGAACCCTGCCACCTGTGGTGCGGGAGGGAGCGGTTCTCCGGTGAGGTCTCCCTTGAGGAGGCTCACCGTCAGCGCCGTGTTGCCGGCGAGCTTGGACTTCAGTTCCAGGCTCTTGGGAGCATTGACGTGGACCGTGGGGATGACGTGGTTATCGGCGTCTTCCGAGCTATTGGTGAGGTTGACCAGGATCATCCCCACACCGCCCTTGGTCTGGACCTCGAGGCTCTTGGCCGTCCGGTCCACCACACCGCGGTCACAGACCACAACTTTGCCGGTCACCTTGGCCGCATCGAGGGTTCCGGGGCCGCACAGGTTGGGGTTGGCCGCACCGGCGGCTGCAGCGTCAGCGGCAACAATCGCGGGTTTGTCCGTGACTTCGGCCTTCATGATGGACGCCCCGCGGTACACGCTTCCGTCTGACAGCTTGACTGTGCCAAGGAGTTCACTGGGGAACGTGGAGGCCGCTACGGTGGTCAACCAAGGTGAGGCATGGTTGACGGTGGATGCGCCCGGCCCGGAGTTGCCGGCGGAAGCAGCGACGAACACTCCGGCCGCGGCAGCATTGAGGAAGGCGAGCGCCACGGGATCACTGGTGCTGTCCGTGTTGCCTGAAATGGAGTAGTTCAGGACGTCAACGCCGTCCTGAACGGCGGCGTCAATGGCTTCGATGGACGCCGAGGTGTAGCAGCCGCCGGTGGCCGGGTTGTCATCCTCCCAGCAGATCTTGTAGACGGAAACCTTGGCGGCCGGTGCCACTCCGGAACTCTTGCCGAAGCTCATGCCGTCGAGCACCTGTTCAACGTTGGCGTTGCCGGCCGCGGTGGTGGCCGTGTGCGTGCCGTGGCTCCCAACGTCCACGGGAGAGATCAGTTCCTGCGGTGCACGGTTTCCCGGCTTGACGGACTGCAGGAAGGCGTCAGCAAAGTAGCGGGCGCTGACCACTTTGGAGTTGCACAGGGTTCCGTCGAATGCTGCTCCGGTGTCCACACCCTTCTGGCATTCGCCTTTGAACATGGTGCCGTCAGCCTTGAGCATGGCGATGCGTCCGTCGGTATCGCGGTAGGGCTGGCCCATCTGGGCGGGGCCGCTGAGCGGCTGGACCGGCTCACCCTTCAGGAAAGGGTTGTCCGGGGCATAGCCGGAGTCAATGACGCCCACCACGACCCCCTTGCCTGCGTTCGCTTCGCCGCCGAAGCGGGTCGCCCAGGCACCCTCTGCGCCGGTGAGCTTCAGGAAGTCCGTGGTGGTGTAGTCGGGCGCATTCTCGACGTCGGGTTGAACCGTCAGCACCCTGGCATCTTTGGAAAGCTCGGCGGCCTGCGCTGCCGTCAGCTCTGCCGCGAACCCGTTCAGGGCCGCCGTGAACTGTTTCGACGGCGTCACTCCCTGCCGGGCGGCGACGTCCTGCTGCGTCTTGCGGAGGTGGGCATCGTATGCCTTGAAGTTAGGGCTGCCTGCGTCGAGCTTGCGGCCGTTCTGCGGCTTGGTGGCCAGCAGGCCCGGCGTCTCCCCCTCATAGGCGGCCGCGGCCTTGGCCGCGAGGACCACAATGTAGCGGCCATCCTTGAAGTCACTCGCGGCAGACTTCTGTGCGGTTACTGCCGTATTCAGGCCGGCGGGCGCCGCGGTAGCGGGGCTCATCGCCATCGAGGTGAGGAGCAGCGGCAAGCCCACGGCAAATGCCGTAGCTTTCCGGAGTCCCCTGCCCCGGACAGGGCGTTTTGCAGTTGATTTCACGAGCGACTACACCTTTCACGAAGAACGCCGGCCAGGTCGCCGGTCTGGAGCAGCTGGAGCGGCAAATCGCATTACAGGTTTTGTAATGCTGTGACCAGCCGCTACAAACAGTACAGACTGAGAGCTCAATATGACATAGAACACATCCATGTTTTGTGCTCAATCATCCAACTTTCAGGCTGGCACCGGAAGACCGGCCGGGGCCGCGCCGGATCCCCGGACTATGAGGGCCGTTGGCAGGGTCAGCGATCAACCCCACAACGCCGTGCTCCGCGGGCGACGGCGTGTCAACAGCTTGACAGGGAAGTCACTTCAATTACCCGGGGGACGTGGGCGGGACCGGCGCACCGTCGAGCCCGCGGAAGCTCTCTGTGGCCGGGGCTGGTGGTCCGCGGTGACGGGTCGCCTCCCGGCCCTGACACAGACACAGACACACAAAAGCGGGCGCCCCGACGAGGGACGCCCGCTTCACGACTTAGTGGTTCTTGGTGCCGGCTAGCCTACTGCCTCGGAGTGCGCACCACGTCACTGATCCACTGCCGGGTCTTCTCGTCCACGGGTCCGGCTACCCGGGTTTCCCGGGCCGCCCTGTCGGCCTTGATCTTTTGCATGACCATCCGGCCCAGCCCGGCGAATACGGCAACGGCCATGAGCGGCAACAGCAGGGACTTCGATTTTTCAGCCATGACGCCATCCTAGTGACGCCGCCTCCACGGGGCCAGAGCCGCCGTCGTTCATCACCTCCGAGAACCCGGAGCCCGCCTGATGAAGTGACGGGGCCCACCGAATACGGGGTGGGGCGTTCCGGCCGGTAGAATGGGCTGGCAAGCTCGCGGAGCGCCCGTCCTCACTGTAAAGGCACTGTTGAAAAGCAGGCCCCCACAACTTCTGGAACGGCGTAAGACGGCACCACTCCGCTGCGCCCTTACCCAAAGCTCACGCACAGGAGTTGCCGGATGCCCCGGATCGTTGTTGACGTCATGCCCAAGCCCGAGATTCTGGACCCGCAGGGGAAGGCCATCGTGGGTGCACTCCCCCGGCTGGGTTTCACCGGCTTTAGCTCTGTCCGTCAGGGCAAGCGCTTTGAACTGACGGTTGACGGCGAGGTGACGGACGCAATCCTGGCCCAGGCCCGCGAAGCGGCCGAGACCCTGTTGTCCAACCCCGTGATCGAAGACGTGGTCAACGTCGAGGTCGTCGAGGCCTGAGATGAGTGAACTTCCCCTGATCGGCGAGGCGGCCGCCGTCGACCCCGATGCCCGCAGGCTCGCCGGGGCCCGGATCGGTGTTGTCACCTTCCCCGGCACCCTTGACGACCGCGACGCCGCCCGTGCAGTCCGGCTTGCCGGTGGCACCGCGGTGCCGCTCTGGCATGCAGACACCACCTTGGGCGACGTTGACGCCGTGGTGATTCCCGGCGGTTTCTCCTACGGTGATTACCTCCGCGCCGGCGCCATCGCCCGTTTCGCGCCGCTGATGTCCAAGATCATCGACGCGGCCAACTCCGACGCCAAGCTGCCCGTCCTGGGCATCTGCAACGGCTTCCAGATCCTGACCGAGTCGCACCTGCTGCCCGGCTCCATGATCAAGAACGACCACCTGAAGTTCCTGTGCCGCGACCAGGTCCTGCGCGTGGAGAACAGCAACACCGCGTGGACCCTCGACTACGAGGCCGGCCAGGAAATCACGGTGCCGCTGAAGAACCAGGACGGCCAGTACATCGCCGACGAAAAGACCCTGGACGCCCTCGAGGCTGAGGGCCGCGTGGCCTTCCGGTACGTCGGCTTCAACCCGAACGGCTCGCGCCGCGACATTGCCGGCATCTCCAACGCCGCCGGCAACGTGGTGGGCCTCATGCCCCACCCGGAACACGCTACCGAGGTTGGCTTCGGCCCGGAATCGCTGGATGGGATCGGCGGCACGGACACCGACGGCCTCGGCTTCTTCACGTCCGTCCTGAACAAGATTGTGGGAGGCGCCAAGTGACCACGGAAACCACCAAGAAGTTCAACATCGACACCGTCGAGAACGCCGCCAAGACCCCGGACACCGAACTGCCCTGGGCCGAACTGGGCCTGAAGCAGAACGAGTTCGACGAGGTAGTCAAGGTCCTGGGCCGCCGCCCCACCGGCGCCGAACTGGCCATGTACTCCGTCATGTGGAGCGAGCACTGCTCCTACAAATCCTCCAAGAACCACCTGCGCCAGTTCGGCGACAAGGTGACCGAGGAAATGAAGAAGGACATGCTGGTGGGCATCGGCGAAAACGCCGGTGTGACCAACCTCGGGGACGGCTGGGCCGTAACCTTCAAGATCGAGTCCCACAACTCGCCGTCGTTCGTGGAGCCCTATCAGGGTGCTGCCACGGGCATCGGCGGCATTGTCCGCGACATCATCTCCATGGGCGCCCGCCCCGTGGCCGTCATGGATCCGCTGCGGTTTGGCGCCATCGACCACCCGGATACCGCCCGCGTGATGCACGGCGCAGTGGCCGGCATCGGAGGCTACGGCAACTCGCTGGGCCTGCCGAACATCGGCGGCGAAATGGTGTTCGACCCCATCTACCAGGGCAACCCGCTGGTTAACGCCCTCGCTGTTGGCGTCATGCGCCACGAGGACATCCGCCTCGCCAACGCTTCGGGCAAGGGCAACAAGGTGGTCCTGTTCGGTGCACGCACCGGCGGCGACGGCATTGGCGGCGCGTCCGTGCTGGCCTCGGAGTCCTTCGATGACACCAAGCCCTCCAAGCGCCCCGCAGTGCAGGTGGGCGACCCCTTCGCGGAGAAGGTCCTCATCGAGTGCTGCCTGGAACTGTTCAAGGGCTCACTGGTTGAAGGCATCCAGGACCTCGGCGCGGCAGGCATTTCCTGCGCCACATCCGAGCTGGCATCGAACGGCGACGGCGGCATGCAGGTTGAGCTGACCTCCGTCCTGTTGCGCGATCCCACCCTGACCCCGGGCGAGATCCTGATGTCCGAGTCGCAGGAACGCATGATGGCCGTGGTCACCCCGGAAAACATCAAAGCCTTCGAAGCCGTGATGGACAAGTGGGCCGTGGAGTACTCCTGGCTCGGCGAAGTCACCGACACCGGCCGCCTGATCATCACCTGGGACGGCGTGGTCATCGTGGACGTTGACCCGCGCACCGTGGCACACGACGGCCCGGTCTACGATCGCCCGTATGCCCGCCCCTCATGGCAGGACTCGGTCCAGGCCGATTCCTTCACCGGTTCCGTGCAGGACGCCGGCCGTCCCGCCGCCCCCGCGGAACTGGCTGCCGCTGTCACCGAGCTCATCGCCTCGCCGAACATGTGCTCCAAGGCCTGGATCACCAACCAGTACGACCGCTACGTGGGCGGCAACACCGCCATGGCGTTCCCGGACGATGCCGGCGTGGTCCGTGTTGATGAGGAAACCGGCCTGGGCGTCGCCCTGGCCACCGACGCCAACGGCCGCTACACCTACCTTGACCCGTACCACGGCGCACAGCTGGCCCTGGCCGAGGCCTACCGCAACGTGGCCACCTCCGGCGCCGTGCCGATGGCAGTCAGCGACTGCCTGAACTTCGGCTCCCCCGAGGACCCGGACGTGATGTGGCAGCTCGCCGAAGCCATCCGCGGCCTGTCGGACGCCTGCATGGAACTGGGCATCCCGGTCACCGGCGGCAACGTCTCGCTGTACAACCAGACGGGCACCATCCCCATCCACCCCTCCCCCGTGGTGGCGGTACTGGGCAAGCTCGACGACGTTGCCCGCCGCACGCCGTCGGGCTGGCGGGAGGATGGCATGGCCATCTACCTGCTGGGTACCACGGGCGCCGAGCTGGACGGTTCCGAATGGGCCAACATGCGCGGCCACCTCGGCGGACAGCCGCCCAAGGTTGACCTCGCCGCCGAGCGCGCACTGGGCGAGATCCTGATCAACGCCTCCCGCGACGGCATGGTGGACTCCGCACACGACCTCTCCGAAGGCGGCCTCGCGGCAGCCCTGGTGGAGTCCTCGCTGCGCTACGGCGTGGGTGCCCGGATTGCCCTGCAGGACGTCATGGACCGCGACGGCGTCGACCTGTTCACCGCGCTGTTCTCCGAGTCCCAGGGCCGCGCCATTGTAGGCGTGCCCCGCTCCGAGGAAGTCCGCTTCCAGGACATGTGCACCGCCCGCGGCTTCGCCCACCTCCGCATCGGTGTGGTGGACGCGGCAAGCGGCCAGCTGGAGATCAACGGCGTCGACACCCTGTCGCTGGATGCCCTCCGCGAGGCGCACGAAGGGACCCTGCCGAAGTACTTCGGCTAACCCCCGCCTCCCCCATCGATTGCTCCGTAACGGCCCTTTTGAACCCTCAAAACGGCAGTTGCGGAGCAATCGATTTTTAAGCCGCCATCTCGCCGCCGGCCCGGGCAACGAAATTCATCAGGACCAGCCGGTGGTTTGAGTCCAGGACGCGTTGGGGCAGTGCTTGGCCGAGGTCTGCCCACAAGATGCCAAGGCTGCCCCGCATCTGAAGCTGACCAATCGGGCGGCCCATAAACCAGAAGTGCAGGTGCGCCCCTCCGTCGCCCCACCGGTTGACGTGTGCCCTGCCCACAAATTCCTGCGCCTCGATGGCCGCGGTGAGGTGGTTCATCAGAACGCCGAGTTCGGCAGCCAGCTCGTCCGGAAGTTCCCCGGCGTCGTAATGGTCGACGGGTTGGAGCATCAGCCCCACGGGCATGAGCGTCGGGTTCAGTTGATGTATACGCCAACGTCCGTTCTGCCACAGGCTGCTCGCTTTGCCCTCGCAATCAGTACACTCTTCGCCATTCTCGCCACGTCGGGGCGGCTCCGGCATTTCCGGGGCAGTAAGCGCTTTGGTGGTCAGTGGCCCGGCGAACGGGAAAGTAGGCCACTCGGCAAACTCCGTTGCCGGGTCTTCGTCATTGGGCTGAGAGGCAAATTTGAAGTACTCGTCCGGGGTCATCATCTGCGTCATGGCATCAGACTAATGCCTGGCCGTGGCCGCCTCCGCCTCCATCCGTTGCTCCGTGAGCGCCCTTTTGAGCCCTCAGAACGGCAGTTGCGGAGCAATCGATGCTTAATAGCCCTTGCGCCACCCTGCCTGTATCAGGGCCGCTCGGATCTTGGCGACCGCGGGCTTGGCGTCGTTGAGCATGTGCCGCTTGGAAATGCGCACTTCCGCCCAGCCCACGGCGTGATAGTTTTCGGAGCGGGCAATGTCCCGGACGATCTGCCCTCCGTCGCCGTGGTGTTCGCCTTCGTACTCGATCCCGATCCGGTACTTTCGGTACGAGAGGTCCGGCTCGTGATGACGCAGGCCGTCCTCGCCGATGATCGGGACGTTCAGCTCGGGTTCCGGCAGTCCGGCCCTGACCATGGCCAGCCGAAGCAGCGTCTCCTGCGGCGAGTCGGAGCCGACCCGGATGAGTTTAATGGCTTCCCTGGCCTTACGAAGCCCGCGCTTTCCCTTGTGCCGATCGATCATCCGTTGAAGGTCAGCCAGGCTGCATAGCGGCATGTCCCTATCCTCGAAGTCCGGCCGCGGCACCCGTACACAGCTGTCCCCCATGGCCACCAACTCATCCACCGTGAGCATTTCCGCCATGTCCAGCCAAGTTCGCTCAGGAGTGGTCACGGGCACACCGTCAACTGTGGTGACCTCGTCGCTGTAGAGCTTCATGCGGTGCACAATGACATGCGGTCTGTTCAGGTGTGCCGAGCCCTCAGGCCTGATGACGTGATACATCTCTGGTGTCCCCTTCTGCTGACGTCGCGGCAGCACAAGGAGTTCAGCCGCGGTGAGGTGCGACGCGGCGCATCGCTCATTGACCTCGATGAACGGTCGCACTCTGGCACTCAAGGTGAGCTCCGCCGTCGGCCCTTCCGACCGGATCCCTTTCCCCAGGCGATGCAAGCTGCGGTGCCGCAGCCGCTTGTGCGACACTCCGGCCCGCGCCGCTTCGACAACCGTAAACGGGCGGTCCCGTAGTTCCTCTGGTAGCGGGCGCGGGATCTTCATGGATTCATCAGAGCAGAATAAGGCGAGCGCTGCAGAAGTTATCCACAGGCTTCATCGATTGCTCCGCAAACGCCGTTTTGATCGCTCAGAAGGTCGCTTGCGGAGCAACCGATGGGGGTCAGTCCTCGCTGTGGAACTCCCGCTGCCGGGCGCTGAGCAGCTCGATTTCCGGCCTCGCAGCCACAAAGCGTTCGACGGCGGTGAGCACCTCCACGAGGTGCGTCCGGTCAGCTGCCACCAGGCCCGCGCCAAGCTGCGAGCGACGGTACTGATCGTGGTCCCCCACCTCGGCCACCGACACATCAAAGCGGCGCTTGACCTCGGCGAGCATAGGCCTGATGACGGAGCGCTTTTCTTTCAGGCTCTGGACATCGCCCAGGAGAATGTCGAATTCAATCCAGCCGATCCACATGCCGTAATCGTATCGACTGCTCCGTAACCGCCGCTTTGGGGGCTCAAAACGGCCGTTACGGAGCAATCGATGGGGATTAGATGGTGAGTTCGCCCATCCGGTCCCAGCCGTCGCCGTCGAGTTGGCGGCTGATGATCCGGGGTGTTTCCGCCAGGGCCTGCGGCATGTCCGCCATGGCCTGCTTGAAGTGCGCGCTGTTGACGTGGTCCCCTGCGGCGTCGTCCTTGAAGGCTTCCACCAGGACAAACTCGTTGGGGTCATCCACGCTGCGGGACCAGTCGAACCAGAGGTTGCCTGGCTCCTCCCGGGTCGCTTTGGTGAAGCTGTCCACGAGGCCGAGCCAGCGCTCGGACCAGTCGGGCTTTACCTTGAATTTGACCACAATGAAGATCATGGTTGTTCCTTTCCGTTTGGTGATGATTGAACTACTCGGACGTCCCGGAATGCTCCGCCGTTGAACTACCCGGCCGCAGTCATGTCCAGCTCACAGGCGAGGATGGCCTCGCGGGCATCCTGCTGCTGGGACGGGGTGCCGGCCTGCTCGGCCCACTGCTCAGCCAGCTGGAACTCCACCAGGGCCTGGGTGAACCGGCCCGCAGCGTGCAGCATCCAGCCGAGGTTATTGTGCAGCCCGGCCATCCAGCGCCGGGTGTGCGGGTCATGCGCGGTGGAGGCGTACTCGAGCGCGCTCCTGGCCCAGGATTCAGCATGGGCGGAGTCCGCCACGGCGAGCATCTGCAGGGCGTCCACTGCCAGGAATTCCTCGCCAAGGTGGTCCCCCAGTTCGGCGGCCTGCTCAAACAGCGGCACCGCCATGGCCGCGTGGCCGCTGGAGTTCAGGAGCCGCCCGCGCTCCAGCAGGATGCGGACCCCGACGGTGGGCTCCTCCTCGCCGTCAATTGAATCCAGCAGGGCGTCGGCTTCCTCGTAGCGGCCCTGCAGGCCGATGGCGCGGCCCAGTTGGGTGGCAAGTTCGGCTTTTTCGTCCGTGTTGTAGGCCGGATCGTCGAGGGCATCCCGGAAACGCTGTTCGGACAGCTTGGGATCCTCGAAGTTCCAGAGGCGGTCAAGGGTAGCTTGGTCCAGCATGTACCTTCTCCTGATCAGCTTTCACCTGCGGCGAGTTGGCGTGCCCCTTCAACGTATCGCGAAGTGACGTACCTCTGCGCCGCCCGGGTGACCACTCCGCCTGCCCGGTAGAACCAGTTGGCCGGTTTGCTGAAGGCCGTGATCTTCAAAAACACCTGCCCGGTGGCGTCCATCTCCACTTCGAAGGCCTCCTCGCCGCGGGCAGGGTGGCCCGGAAGTGTCCCGTACCCGAAACCCGCAGACTGCGGCCCGTCACCGGGTCCCGGCCGCCGGACCCACACCACTTCACAGGGCGCGTTGACGCGGAAAGGCCCGACGCCGAAACCGCTCACCACACGTGTTCCCGGCCGGACAACGCTGGACTCCGCCCGGACCCGCAGCCCGGACCTGCGCTGCAGTTCCCAGCTCAGGATTCCCTGCGCCACGCGGCGGTAGAGCTCCGGTCCGTCACCAAGGTAGACCTGGGACATCTGGGACGGGTACCCGGCCGGCGGCCTGCCGTTTTCCGTCGCGCCGACACCGGGGTAGTCGAGCCGGCCGCCCACCAGGCGCTTCTCCGTCATGCCCGTTCTCCCGGCCGAGTGGGGCCCGAAACGGAGGCGGAGAGCCGGGCCCATCCGAGCTGTTCCTGCTGCTTGCGGCTTAGCGTGGCCACCACCAGGTCATAGGAATCCTCCACCATGTCACGGACCATGGCATCCGGGAGCGCTCCGTCCAGCCGCACCCCGTTCCAGTGTGTCTTGTTCATGTGCCAGGCACCGGTGATTTCGGGGTGCGCGGCGCGCAGCTGCTCCGCCAGGGCAGGTTCACATTTCAGGCTTACCGACAGGTCCCGGGCATCCAGGGCGGACGCTGCAAACATTTTCGCTTCGTGCCGGGCTCCCCCCGGGACTGCGGCGCGCACTTTGAACAGGGAAGTCTCCGGGCCAAAGGGAAAGTCCTCGAAGGCGCCGGGGAAACTCAGGCAGATCTCCCGGAGTGCAGCAGCATCCATGGGATGAGCCTATCCGGCCGGGCCGCGTCTAGCGTCGGGCGGGCACATCCCCGATGCTGTGCAGTCCTTCCGGGATGGTGCCGTTGACCTCGTAGTCGCCCACAATCCTGGCTTTGAACACCGCCGGGTTGTGCGTGGAGACGGTGCGGGCATTCCGCCAGTGCCGGTCCAGGGACTTCGCTTTGGACGTGGACGAGGCTCCGGTGACGTCGAAAAGCTGCTGGGCGGCCGCCTGCACCAGCTCGGGAACCAGCAGCTGGGCCTTTTCCACCGCTACCTCGCCCCGGACGTAGCGCTGTACCGGGGTGAGGTTCAGCACCGGATCCGCGGCGGCGTCAAGCTCCCGGGCAGCGGCCAGCACCACGGACTCGGCCGCGAAGGCCTTGGCCGAAAGATGGCCCACCAGCTGCAGGATCAGCGGGTCGTGCCGGAACAGTTCGCCGGACCCGGTGTTGAAGGTGCGCTTCCGGTCGCGGACCAGCGCCCGCGCATCAGCCAGCGCCGCCCGGCCAATGCCCGCAAGGACCGCGAGCAGGACCAGCTGGAAAAACGCGGGTTCGTGAGTTGTGGACACCGAACGCTGAACAATGTTTGCGGCGGGCACGACGGCGTCGCGGAAGATGGTGGTGCCCGTCCCCGTCAGTTGCTGGCCGAAGCCGTCCCAGTCGTCGAGGATTTCCACGCCCGGCTGGGTGGTGCTCACCACGGCGTACTGGCGGCCTTCGATGCCCTCAGTGCTGGCGGTGACCGCAATCCACTCGGCGAAGATGGTGCCGGTGGTGTAGAACTTTTTGCCGTTCAGCAGCCAGTTCTCACCCTCCCGGGTCAGGCTGGTGCCGGTGGCGCCAAGGACGTTCCCGGACTGCTCAGTGGCCGCGTTCCCGAAGATCTCCCCGGCCACCACCCGCGGATACCAGCGGTTCTGGAAGTCCGCGGGCTCCAATCCCACCGTTTCCACGAAGGCGAAGTGTGACCGGTAGAGGTGTGCCACGGACGAATCAGCTTCCGCCAGTTCGATGAGCAGGCGGAAGAACGGTTCGAAGCCAATCCCGTCACCGCCGTGCTCCGCGGGAACGCGCAAGCGTCCGAAACCGGCATCGTTCAGCCAGCGGACCTGCTCGAACGGCAGGACGCGGTCCTGTTCCCGGGCCAGCGCCCCTTCGGCTATCCGCGCAAAGACGGGCCTGAACCGGCCCGCCAGCTTCTCGTAGCCGGCTTCGCCCGATCCTGCCTCCGCGGGCGCTGCGGCCTCCGGTGCGTACGTCATATCTTCTCCCCCTTCATGAGCTGCGATGCCTGGTTAGAGCTTGGTAATGTCAGCGGCCGGATCCTGGTCCCACGGAGTGGGAAGTATCCCGTTCTGGTAGCTGGCGAACCAGGCCTTGACCTCGGGCGACTGGAACGCTTCCCTAAGGGCGGATGCCTTCTCCGAACCGGCGAAGTCCTTCCGGCCTGCGACGACGATCCGGAACGGAACCTGGTCTGCGTCGGATTCGAAAGCGAGCGCATCCGCCCTGGTGTGCTTGGCGTCGGCCGCCATGCGGGCCACGAGGAATCCGGCGTCGACATCAGGCAGGGTCTTGGCAAGGGACTGCTGGTCCACCTCCACGAACTGCAGCTTCTTCGGGTTGGCAGTGATGTTCTTCTGCGAGGTGTGGATCACCGTGGCCTCCGAGAGTTCCAGCAGGCCGGCGTCGCGGAGCATAAACAGGGCGCGGCCGTTGTTGGCCGGGTCCACGGGAATCCCGATCTTGGCGCCGTCCGGAAGCTCGGCGAGGGACTTGTACTTGTCAGACCAAATGCCGCCCGGGGCGCTGTAGACGTAGAACAGGCCCACGTTCTCCAGGCCCTTGTCCTGGTTGAACTGCCTCAGGTAGGCGTTGTGCTGGAAGAAGTTGGCATCGAACTCGCCGTTGGCCACGGCAAGGTTGGGCTGGATGATGTCCGTGACGTACGTGGGTTCCAGGGTCCAGCCCTTGGCTGCGAGGAGCTTCTGGGCAATCTTGGTGGGTTCCTGGTACGGAGCCGACTCGGTCACGATGATCTTGATGGTCTTGCCGTCGCCGGCCGCGCTGGCGCCGCCCGGGTTGACAAGGCCGCAGCCCGTGAGGGCCGAAACCGAGACTGCACCGGCGCCTGCGAGGGCATACTTGAGGAAACTTCTACGCTGCATTGTTCGGGGTCCTTTGAGGGTCAGGGTGTGGCGGGGAGGTGGAGTGAGCTAAACGGTGATGGTGGCTGGCTTGTTCTCAGCGGCCGCTGAGAACTCGGTGAAGGCTCCCCGAAAAGCTGAGGCCGGGTGCCGGTCGTTGAGGCGCGGTCCGGCGCCGAAGAGCTTCTCGCGCAGGGTGCCCGGCGCATAGTCCGCCTGAGCCAGCCCACGCCTCCGCAGTTCCGGCAGCACACCCTCGATGAAGTCGGTGTACGAGCCCGGGAGGGTCTGGTTGATGATGTTGATGCCGTCGATTCCGGCGTCCTGCCACTCTTCAACCCGGTCGGCGATCTGTTCCGGCGTACCCACCACGCGGTTGGCGCGGCTGCGGTAGAGGGCAATGTCCCGGAGCGTGGGGTTGCCGCCCCGGACGGAGGCCCGGATCGCAGTCAGGTGGCCCTGGCTGCCTTCGGTCTCAAGGTCGCCGAGCGGGGTGTCCAGCGGCAGTCCGCCGAGATCGACGCCGAAGCCGCCGCCCACATGGGCCAGCAGGGCTTCGATATCCAGAGTCTCCTCCAGTTCGGCAGCCTTGCGGTTGGCCTCCGCTTCGGTGCCGCCCACCACGAAGTGCATGCCCTGCAGGAATTTCACGTCATCCGGGTGGCGCCCTGCGGCGGCGGCCTGTTCACGGACGGCCGCCGTGTACTTCGCTGCCACGTCCGTGTTCGGGGCCAGGGTGAAGGTGGCCTCAGCGTTGGCGGCGCAGAACTGCTGGCCGCGGCCCGAGCTGCCGGCCTGGAAAAGCACCGGGGTCCGCTGCCTTGACGGCGCGGAGAGGTGCGGCCCGTCAATGGAGTACCGGGGCCCGCGGTGGTAGATCTTGCTGACCTTTTCCGGGTCGGCATGGACGCCGGTTTCCTTGTCCAACAGCAGGGCGTCGTCCTCCCATGAGCCCTCCCACAGCTTGTAGGCCGCCTCGACATATTCGTCCGCCCAGTCATAGCGCTCGTCATGCTTGGTCAGTTCGGTGGCGTTGAAGTTCCGGTGGGCGTTCTCCAGCACACTGGTGACAATGTTCCAGGCCACGCGTCCGTTGCTGATGTGGTCCAGCGTGGACATCTGCCGGGCGAACTGGAACGGATGGCTCTGGATGACGGACGAGGTGGCAGCCAGTCCAATCTCCTGCGTCCCGGTGGCGAGTGCGGACAGCAGGATCAGGGGATCGTTGGAGGGCACCTGGATGCCCTTTTTCAGCAGCGACGCCCACCCGCCGTCGTAATCGCCGTACAGGCCCACGACGTCGGCGAAGAAGATCGCATCAAACTTGGCGTCTTCGAGCTGGCGGGCCAGGTCGAGCCACAGCGGCAGCTCGTTGAACCGGTGCTGCTGCGCCTCCGGGCGCCGCCACTGGCCGCCCATGATGTGGCTGGTCGTGTTCATCACGAACGCGCTGATCAGCAGGCGTGGGCGGGGTCCGTCGAAGCGGGTACTGGGTGTTGAAGTCATGGGGGGTGCCTTCCGGAAGAAGTGGGTGTGCGGACGCCGGGCAGGATCAGAGCCGCTTGTCCAGGCGCCGTGCAATGTAGGAGCCGCCCAGCTGGACGATGGTGACCAGCAGGATCATCAGCACAATGGCGGTGATCATCAGCGGTGTTTCGTAGCGGTAGTACCCGTAGCGGATAGCGAAATCGCCGATCCCGCCGCCGCCCACCAGGCCGGCCATTGCCGAGTAGGAGATGAAGCTGACGGTCATGATGGTGATGGAGCTGACCAGCCCGGGCTTGGCCTCCACAATGAGGACATCCCGGACGATCTGGGACCGGCTGGCGCCCATCGACCGGGCCGCCTCCACCACGCCGCTGCCCAGCTGGCTGAGGTTTTGTTCCACAAAACGGGCGAAGTAGGGAATGGCGTTGATGGTCAGCGGGACAATGACGGCGGCCGTGCCGATGGTGGTGCCCACGATGAACCTGGTGACGGGGATGATGGCAATCAGCAGGATCAGGAACGGAAAGGACCGGATCAGGTTGACCAGCCCGTCCAGGATGCGGTGCAGCCTGGGGCGGTGCTTCAGCCCGTTGGGCCCGATGGTGTAAAGCAGCACGCCCAGGGGTGTGCCGAGGAGCACCGCCAGCGGAATGGCCACCAGGAGCATGGTGAGGGTCTGGCCCATGGCCACACCGATTTCGGGCAGGACTTCAAGGATGCGGTCAAACATTGAGCAGGCCTTCCGAGGCGGCGGTCGCGTGGGCGGAACGGTCGAGCTGGATCTCGTCAGAGATCAGGTACCGGCCGCTCTGGGTGGCCGGGTGGAAACCCGGGCGCTGCAGCTCGCTAAGGTCGAACTGCTCCACAACCCGGCCCTCTTCCATCACGGCAACGTTGTCCGCGATGGCCTTGATGACGTTCATTTCGTGGGTGACCACCACAATCGTGATGCCGAATTCGGCATTTACATCAGCGAGGTACTGCAGGACAGAGGCCGTTGTACGAGGGTCAACTGCCGACGTCGGCTCATCGCAGAGCAGCACCTTGGGTTCGGTGGCAAGGGCGCGGGCAATGGCCACGCGCTGCTTCTGGCCGCCGGACAGTTTGGCCGGGTACGTTCCGGCCTTGTCGCTAAGGTCCACGATCTCCAGGGTTTCGGCAGCCCGACGGCGGCGCTCGGACTTTCCGATGCCGGCGAACTTCAGGGAAAGCTCAACGTTCTCCTGCGCAGTGAGGTTGTTGAGCAGGTTGAAGTGCTGGAAGATCATCCCGATGTGGTGCCGCTTGGTGCGCAGCTCGGCATCGGACAAGGTCAGGAGGTCAACGCCGTCCACCAGGACGCGGCCTGACGTGGGGCGCTCCAGGAGGTTGATGTTCCTGAGCAGCGTGGACTTTCCCGCCCCGGAGAACCCGATGATGCCCTGGATGGTGCCCCGCTGGATGTGGAGGCTGACATCATCAACGGCGGTGAAACGTCCGTTGGGAGAGTCAAAGGAGGTGCTGACGTTCTGGATCTCAATCACAGGTCATCACCTGATGGGGCTGCCGCGCGGCTGCCGGTCTGTACGTTCATGAATTCCTCCGGGATAACCCGAGGAAACCTTCGCAGCCCGGAACCCGGGGTCGCTTGCGCAGCCCAAGGGCCGGGAACACGGAGGTTCTCCATCGGTCCTGGCAGTAGCACCGTCTTCAAATGAAGGGGGTTGCTGCGGCGTCACAGAGCCAGGTCTCTCAGCCGCTCGAGATGGTTACAGCAACGAATCTGGCACACGCGGCACCGGATGAAAAACTAAATGTCACAAGGCGTAAGGCGACGACACCCAACTCAATGTGGGGTGCCCACGGGGAGCCGGCCGGTGCTAGTCTGCGAAGATGTCACCCGATCAGGCAACCATCCCCGTTCTGGACATGAGCGCCGCCCGCCAGCCGTACGGTTCGTTCAGTCCGGAGTTCATTGACCAGTTGCGGGATGCTGCCCACAACGTGGGGTTCTTCCAAATCACCGGATACGGAGCCGCGCCCGGCCAGGCCGAGGAGCTCCTGGCCCTCATCAAGCGCTTCTTCGACCTGCCCCTCGAGGAACGGATGAAGCTGGATAACAGGCTCTCCCCACATTTCCGGGGCTACACCAGGATGGGCACCGAAGTCACCCAGGGCAGGGCGGACGCCCGCGAGCAGATCGACTACTCCCCCGAGCGGGAACCCGTCCACGACTACCCTGCAGACCAGCCCTACTGGCTGCTGCAGGGCCACAATCTGTGGCCGGATGAGGCAATGCCGGAGCTTAAGCCGGCAGCCATGGCCTGGGCCGAGCTGATGTCCGAGGTGGGCATGGAGCTCCTGCGCGGCATCGCCGTGGCCCTCGGCTTGCCCGAGGACCACTTCGATGAGCCCTTCGGTGACGAACCCGCCTGGATGGGCAAGCTGGTGCACTACGTTGGCGGTGTGGTGGAAGCGGCCGGCGATCAGGGTGTGGGCTCCCACGCCGACTACGGTTTTGTCACCCTCCTGCTCCAGGACGACGTGGGCGGGCTCGAAGTACTCCCGCCGGGAACCACCGAATGGGCGCCCGTTGAGCCTATTCCGGGCGCGCTGGTGGTGAACCTGGGTGAGATGCTCGAGGTGGCCACCGAAGGGTACCTGGCCGCCACCATCCACCGGGTGCAGGCGCCGCCGCCGGGGGTGGACCGCTACTCCGTCCCGTTCTTCTGGTCCCCGCGGCTGGACGCCGTGATCGACCCGGTGCCGCTGCCACCCGAACTGAAGGCACAGGCACGCGGAGTCTCAGACGATCCGAACAACCCGCTGCTCGCCTCGTTCGGCCTGAACATGCTCAAGGGCCGGATGCGCGCGCACCCGGACGTGACCGAGCGGCACTACCCGGAACTGATGCAGCGCTGACCGCTGGTGATGCAGGAGTGACCGCTGGCCGCGCCCTCCCCGGGGCCGGTCAGAGGTTGTATTTCCACGCCTGCTGCGCCGGGCAGACGTTCATCACCACATCGAGGCCGGCGGCTTTCGCCCGCTCGGCGGCGGCCTCGTCTATGACGCCCAGCTGAAGCCACACGGCCTTCGCCCCCACGGCGATGGCCTGGTCAACCACCGCGCCCACTTTCTGCGAATTCACAAAGCAGTCCACGACGTCGATGGGCTGCTTTTCCGCCGGGATGTCAGCGAGGGTGCGGTACCCGGTTTCGCCGTGCACCGGGTCTCCGGGCAGGTTCACGGGGATGATCTCCATCCCCAGGCGGTCGCGGATGAACAGCGAGGTGTCGTACGCGGCGCGCCATTCATTGGTGGTCAGCCCAACAATGGCCCACCGCCCTTTGTTTCGCATGAGGCGTTCTATGACTGCAGGATCGTTGGTGTGGCCCATGCCCCCAGCCTACGCCGCTTTCCCAGGCTCCCTGTTGCCGAATTTATGAATGATGGTGCAGGTCCGCAGGAGATGTGAACGAACATTACGTGCGGCGAGCCGCGGATTTGGATTGTTTGTTCATCTCAGGTCTAGTGGGTAGTGACCATCCCGAGCGGCCGAGAGACCTGGATCGATGAAGCCGCAGCAACCCTGGTCAGCGTGAGCCCCCACGGCACACGCTGATAGCAAGGAACGAGCCTTGGGTACGCGGAACTGACCATTCCGCTAAGAGGCTTGACTCCGTAGGGTGCTACTGCCAGGACCGATGGAGTGATCCCATGACTGCAGTCCTGTCTTCCGAGCGTGCCGCCGACCATGCCGGCACGTCCTCCGCACTTCCCGTGTCCTTCCGGGGGCTGCGGCGCACCTTCGGGACCGGGGAGGCCGCCCACACCGTGCTGCAGGACGTCACTTTCGACGTTGCAGCAGGTGAGGTGCTGGCCATCCTGGGACCGTCCGGCTGCGGCAAATCAACCCTGCTGCGCGCCGCCGCCGGCCTGGACTCGCCGAGCGCCGGTTCCGTTGTCATCCAGGACACCCCCGTCCAGGGCATTGATCCGCGCTGCGCCTTTGCCTTCCAGGAACCCCGGCTGCTGCCCTGGCACACGCTGCAGGCGAACGTGGCGATCGGCCTGCCCACCGGCTGCAGCGCCAAAGAAGGCAAGGCCAAGGTGTCCAGGCTGCTCGAACTCGTGGGCCTGGACAGCTTCGCCAAGCACCGTCCCCGCGAAGTCTCCGGCGGGATGGCCCAGCGGGCCTCGCTTGCCCGGGCCCTGGCACGAAACCCCGGTGTCCTGCTGCTGGACGAGCCCTTCGGCGCCCTGGATGCACTGACCCGGATCAAAATGCAGGACCTGCTCCTGGACGTTCACCGGGCGGAACCCACCACCGTGCTCCTGGTCACCCATGATGTTGATGAGGCACTGCAACTGGCAGACCGCATCATCGTCCTGGGCGCAGCCACCCACGGCCCGGGCGCCACGATCGTCCGGACCGTCGAGGTCCCCGGCAGCCGCCCCCGCAACCGCGCCTCGGCAGAACTCGCCGCCCTGCGCGCCTCCCTCCTCGCCAGCCTGGGCGTGGACGGGCACTGACTCCCCGCGGCACCGCCGGCAAGCCGATTCACGCACGCAGGCTCCGCCGTCGGGCATTAACCCGCCAGGGCCGAACTCTTCATCACTCCGCATCACCAGCGCAAAGGAAAACAATGCAGCACGCACGCCCCCTCACCCGCCGTTCCCTCCTCGGGGCGGCAGCCGTAGCAGCCGTTTCGGCCCTCGCGCTGACCGGCTGCGTTGCAGGCGAGGGCTCTTCCGGCCAGGCGGCGGCCGCCGGCAGCACCTCGGGCAGCACGCTGAACATCGACTTCGCCACCTATAACCCGCTCAGCCTGGTCATCAAGGACCAGGGCTGGCTGGAAGCCAGCCTCAAGGACCAGGGCGTCACCGTCAACTGGGTCCAGTCGGCTGGTTCCAACAAGGCGAACGAGGCACTCCGCGCCGGTGCCATCGACGTCGGATCAACCGCGGGCTCCGCCGCCCTCCTGGCCCGCTCCAACGGTTCGCCCATCCGCACCATCAGCATCTTTTCCCAGCCGGAATGGGCGGCGCTGGTTGCCCCCGCCGGTTCGTCCATCACGTCCGTGGCCGACCTCAAGGGCAAGTCCGTAGCCGCCACCAAGGGCACGGACCCGTACTTCTTCCTCCTCCAGGCCCTCGAAGCGGCCGGCCTGAAGCCTGGCGACGTCACGGTCCAGAACCTGCAGCACGCCGACGGTCGCACCGCACTGGAGAACGGCTCGGTCCAGGCCTGGTCCGGCCTGGACCCCATCATGGCCGGCGCCGAACAGAAAGGCGCCAAGCTCTTCTACCGGAACCTGGACTTCAACACCTACGGCTTCCTCAACGCCACCGAGTCCTTCCTCAAGGACAAGCCCGAACTGGCCCAGGCCGTAGTGAACGCGTACGAAAAGGCCCGCGCCTGGGCCGCCGCCAACCCTGACCAGACGGCCCGGATCCTGGCCAAGGTGGCCGGCCTTGACCTGTCCGTGGCCAAGACGGTGGTGCTGGAACGCAGCAACCTGAACGTAGACGCCGCGCCCGGAGAGGCGCAGCGCAAAGTACTGGAGAAGATCGGCCCCACCTTCGTGGAAACCGGCGACGTCAAGACCCAGCAGCAGATCGACGACGCCGTGGCCTCCCTTCTCGACGACTCGCTGGTGAAGAAGGCTGATCCGTCAGCCATTAAGGGTTCCTGATGAGCACTCCCGGAAGCCCCTACCTCACCGGCAATAGTGTTGCGGATGAGCGCGCTGCAGCCGCTCCCGCAGCAACGGCAGACGCCGCCCGGACGGGCGCCCCCAAGGCATCCGCTCCGGCAACGGGATGGTCTCCCGCCGGAGTCCGTTCACGGAACTGGGCGCGTCTGCCCCTTGGCCTGATCATCCCGGCAATCCTGCTGGCAGCCTGGCAGGTGGCCTCCTCCACCGGCCTGTTCAGCGTGGTGCAGCTTCCTCCCCCGGCAATGGTGCTGGGGGCGGCCGGTGAACTGCTGGGCCGCGGCGAACTGGGCACCCACATTGCCATCTCCACACAGCGGGTGCTGATCGGGTTCCTGATCGGCGCCGCGCTGGGCCTCATCCTGGGTGCCACCGTGGGCCTGTCCAGGGTTGCCGATGCCCTGCTTGCCCCCACCATCGGCGCCCTGCGCGCCGTCCCCTCACTGGCATGGGTTCCGCTGCTGATCCTCTGGCTGAAGATTGGCGAGGATTCCAAGGTCACGCTGATCATCATCGGCGCCTTCTTCCCGGTGTTCACCACCGTTTCGCTGGCGCTGCGGCATGTGGACCGCAACCTCGTGGAAGCCGCCCGTGCGTTCGGGCTCAAAGGGGTCCGGTTGCTGACCACGGTCCAGTTGCCCGCCGTGGTTCCCGCAGTGTTCTCCGGACTCCGGCTGGCACTGGCGCAGGCGTGGCTGTTCCTGGTGGCCGCAGAACTGATTGCCTCCTCCATGGGGCTCGGCTTCCTGCTGATCGATTCACAGAACAACGGCCGCACGGACAGGCTCTTCCTCGCCATTGTCCTGCTGGCCGTGATTGGAAAACTGACTGACGCCCTGCTGGGCCTGGCAGAGAAATGGGCGGTAAAACGATGGGCCTGAGCACGTTGGAAACAGCACACCCCGGCACCGAGGCGGAACGGATCGCCTTCTGGGAGGACGCCGCCCGGCGCCTCGAATGGGCCGAACCCTGGCACACCGCCCACACCTTCGAAAAGGCGGTGCGCCTCAGCGGCCCGGACGTCCCGGCCGACGAGGCGGAATACTCCGTTCCGCGGATCGAGTGGTTTGCCGGCGGACGCCTGAACGTGGCCTACAACTGCGTGGACCGCCATGTTGAGGCCGGCCGCGGCGACAAGGTGGCGCTTTTCTTCGAAGGCGAGCCGGGTGACCGCCGCGCCATCACGTACGCCGAACTCCAGCGCGAAGTCGCCAAGGCCGCCAACGCGCTCCTGGACCTCGGCATCACCAAGGGCGACCGCGTGGTCATCTACCTCCCGGTCATCCCTGAGACCATCATCATCACCCTTGCCGTGGCGCGGATCGGTGCCATCCACTCGCTGGTGTTCGGCGGTTTCTCGGCCGAAGCCCTGAAGTTCCGTGTTGAGGACACCCGGGCCAAGCTGCTGGTCACCACCGACGGCCAGTTCCGCCGCGGTGTGGCCGTGCCGGTCAAGGACAACGCGGACGCGGCCGTCGCCGGGGACAACGCCATCGAGCACGTCCTCGTGGTCAACCGCACCACCGCCGCCGGGGACCTGGACAGCGTCGCCATGACGGAAGGCCGCGACGTCTGGTGGCATGACGTCGTCGGAAACGCCCCGGACGTCCACGAACCGGAAGCGTTCGACGCCGAAACTCCCCTGTTCATCATGTACACCTCCGGGACCACCGGGAAGCCCAAGGGCCTGGTGCACACTTCGGGCGGCTACCTTACCCAGGCGTCCTGGAGCTACGAGCACCTGTTCAGCAACCCCGATCCGGCCCTCCGCGAGCAGGATGTGCACTGGTGCACGGCAGACCTTGCGTGGGTCACCGCGCACACTTATGAGATCTACGGGCCGCTCTCCAACGGCGTCACCCAGGTGATCTTCGAAGGCACCCCGAACACCCCGCACCCGGGCCGGCATTTCGAGATCATCGAACGCTACGGCGTGACGCAGTACTACACCGCACCCACCCTGGTCCGCTCCCTCATGGGCTGGTTCCCGGACGGCGTGCCGGACACCTACGACCTGTCCTCCATCCGGATGCTCGGCACCGTGGGCGAGGCCGTCAACCCCGAGGCGTGGCGCTGGCTGCGGCAGAACGTGGGCGCCGGCACCGCCCCGGTGGTGGACACGTGGTGGCAGTCCGAAACCGGGGCCACCATCCTCTCCCCCGCCCCCACGGACACCGAGTTCAAACCCGGCTGCGCGGCCCGCCCGCTGCCCGGGGTCAGTACCAGGATCGTGGACGACGCCGGCAATACCGTTCCGCCGGGCGTCCAGGGCTTCATTGTGGTTGACGCTTTCGGGCCGTCCATTGCGCGGACCGTCTGGGGCAACCCCCAGCGCTACCTCGACTCCTACTGGCGGCAGTACGCCGACCAGGGCTGGTTCCTGGCCGGCGACGGCGCCAAATATGACAAGGATGGCGATATCTGGATCCTGGGCCGCGTGGACGACACCCTTAACGTGTCGGGCCACCTGCTGTCCACCATCGAGATCGAGTCGGCCCTGGTGTCCCACCCGGACGTGGTGGAGGCCGGCGTCTGTCCGGTGGCTGACGCCAAGACCGGGCACGCGATTGTCGCGTTTGTTGTCCTGCGGGGCGACGCTCCGCAGGACTGCGCCAACGACCTCCGCAACCACGTCGCGAAGGCAATCGGCCCCATCGCCAAGCCGCGCGACGTCGTCGTGGTTCCCGATGTTCCCAAAACCCGCAGCGGCAAGATCATGCGCCGGCTGCTGACCCAACTTTTTGAGGGGACCGCCCTGGGCGACACCACCTCACTCCAGAACGAGCCGGCGATAGCCGGAATCCAGGACGTCCTGCGCGAGCGGACCCTAGCAAAGGAAAATTCATGAATGACATCAGCAACGTTGCCCGTCTTTCCGAGCCGCTGAAGTTCGCCTACTGGGTGCCGAATGTTTCCGGCGGCCTGGTGGTCTCCACCATCGAACAGCGGACCGGCTGGGACTTCAACTACAACAAGAAGCTGGCACAGATCGCCGAGAACTCCGGCTTCGAGTACGCCCTCACCCAGACCCGGTACGCCGCGTCCTACGGTGCGGACAAGCAGCACGAGGCCACGTCCTTCAGCCTCGCCCTGCTGGCAGCCACCGAGCGGCTCAAGGTCATCTCCGCGGTTCACCCGGGCATGTGGCACCCCGGCGTGCTGGCCAAGTACATCATCACCGCGGACCACATCTCCAACGGCCGCGCCGCCGTCAACATCGTCTCCGGCTGGCTCAAGAACGAGTTCACCAACTTTGGCCTCGAGTGGCTCGAACACGACGAACGCTACGTCCGCACCGAGGAGTTCATCCGGGTCCTGCGGGGCCTGTGGACCGAGCAGGAGTACAGCCAGTCCGGCAAGTACTACAACATCACCGATTTCACGCTGAACCCGGCCCCGGTGGATGTCCCCGGCCGTGCGCACCCGGAGATCTTCTTCGGCGGCAACTCCACCGCGGCCCAGGCCACCGCCGGCCGTGTGGCGGACTGGTACTTTTCCAACGGCAAGGACCTGGAAGGCTTCAAGGAGAACATTGCCGGCGTTGTTGCTGCTGCCGGTGAAACGAAGCGCGGCACCGACGGCGCCCTGCCCGCACCCCGCTTCGGACTCAACGGGTTCGTCATCTCCCGTGACTCGGAGAAGGAAGCCCGCGACACCCTCCGCGAGATCGTGGCGAAGGCACACAAACCCGCAGTCCAGGGCTTCCGCGACGCCGTGCAGGAAGCCGGCGCGTCCACCAAGGACGGCAAGGGCATGTGGGCCGACTCCAGCTTCGAGGACCTGGTCCAGTACAACGACGGCTTCAAAACCCAGCTGATCGGCACCCCGGAGCAGATCGCCGAACGGATCGTCGAATACAAGAAGATCGGCGTGAACCTGATGCTGACCTGCTACCTGCACTTCCAGGAGGAAGTGGCCGCATTCGGCCAGGACATCCTTCCGATCGTCCGCGAACTCGAAGCCGACCTCGCCCGCAGGAACGGCACCGAACTGGACCTCTCCGCTACTCCTGAAAAGGTGGCCGTCTAATGTCTGACCGCAAATTTGGTTTCCGCACCCGCGCCCTTCACGCCGGCGGAACCCCCGACGCCGAGCACGGCGCCCGCGCGGTGCCCATCTACCAGACCACGTCCTTCGTGTTCAAGGACACCCAGGATGCGGCCAACCTCTTCGCGCTGCAGAAGTACGGCAACATCTACTCCCGCATCGGCAACCCCACCGTCGCCGCGTTCGAAGAGCGCATCGCCTCGCTGGAGGGCGGCATCGGCGCGGTGGCCACGTCCTCCGGCATGGCGGCGGAGTTCATCACCTTCGCCGCGCTGACCCAGGCCGGGGACCACATCGTGGCCGCCTCCCAGCTGTACGGGGGAACGGTCACCCAGCTCGATGTCACCCTTCGCCGCTTCGGCGTGGACACCACCTTCGTACCCGGCACGGACCCCGCGGACTATGCCGCGGCGATCCGGGAAAACACCAAGGCCATCTTCGTCGAGGTGGTGGCCAACCCGTCGTCGGAAGTCCAGGACCTTGCGGGGCTGGCAAAGATAGCGCACGACGCCGGCATCCCCCTCGTGGTCGACGCCACCTTGAGCACGCCGTACCTTGTGCGCCCGATCGAGCACGGCGCCGACATCGTGATCCACTCCGCCACCAAGTTCCTCGGCGGTCACGGCACCACCCTGGGCGGCGTGATCGTCGAAAGCGGCCGGTTCAACTGGGGCAACGGCAAGTTCCCCACCATGACCGAGCCCGTGGCCTCCTACGGCAACGTCTCCTGGTGGGGAAACTTCGGCGAATACGGCTTCCTCACGAAACTGCGCTGCGAACAGCTGCGCGACATCGGGCCGGCACTTTCGCCGCTCTCGGCCTTCCAGCTGCTGCAGGGCGTGGAAACCCTCCCGCAGCGGCTGGACGAGCACCTGAAGAACGCCCAGGCCGTGGCGGAATGGCTCGAAGCCGATCCCCGCGTGGCCTACGTCAACTTCTCCGGCCTGCCCTCACACCCGCATTTCGAGCGGGCCAAAAAGTACCTGCCGCTGGGCCCCGGCTCGGTGTTCTCCTTCGGTGTGAAGGGCGGCCGCGCCGCCGGGCAGAAGTTCATCGAAGCCCTGCAGCTGGCCTCCCACCTGGCCAACGTGGGCGACTCGCGCACCCTGGTCATCCACCCGGGTTCCACCACCCACCAGCAGCTGAGCCCGGAACAGCTCCAGTCCGCGGGCGTTCCCGAGGACCTGGTGCGCATCTCCGTGGGCCTGGAGGACATTGACGATATCCTGTGGGACCTGGACCAGGCATTGGCTGAGGCCTCCGCAGCCGCCGCCTCGACTGGCTCAACCGCTGAAGGCTTCGCCCCCGAAGCCGAGTCCTGCACGATCGGAGCACGCGCATGAGCATCGAAACCCGCACCTGGGAGGGCCCTTCCGCCCCGGAACGGCTGAACCTCCTTCGCTCGGCCAAGTCGATCGCCATTGTGGGTGCCTCCGACAAGCCCTCACGTGCCAGCTACTTTGTTGCCACCTACCTGCAGTCGTCCACGCGGTACAAGGTCTACTTTGTAAATCCCGTGGTCAAGGAGATCCTGGGCCAGCCCACCTACGCCTCGCTTGCCGATCTGCCCGAAAGCCCGGACATTGTGGATGTCTTCCGTAAGCACGATGACCTCCCCGGCGTGTTGGATGAAGCCATCGCCGCCGGCGCCAAGACGCTCTGGCTGCAGCTGGGTTCCTGGCACGAGGCCGTGGCCGCTGACGCCGAGGCAGCCGGCCTCAACGTGGTGATGGACCGTTGCGTGAAGATCGAGCACGCCCGGTTCCACGGCGGCCTGCACCTGGCCGGCTTCGATACCGGCGTCATCTCCTCCCGCCGGCAGCTTCTGTCCTGACCGCAGGCGGTTAGTGGTTGAACTTCTTCAGCCAGATCGAACCGGGGCCGGCATCGCCGGCTCCGGTTTTTTCCTTCCCTCCCGGGGCGCGGACGGCCGCCTTCGCGGTGTCCGAGGGTGCGTTGGTCATGAGCTTCCCGGTTCCTGCGAGCCCGTCAGCAGGAGTGCCGCCGGGAACGCCGGGCGCTTCTGCCGGGCGAGTCTGGTTCTGTGCCGGGCCGGCACCGTTTGTGCGGGGCGCCTTCGGTGACGCGCTGTCGCCAGCCGGGGTGCGGACTGCCTCGGCATCCGCCGCCGGGTTATCCGTGCCCCGGTCCGCGGCATCGTGCTTGTCGCCCCGTCCGGAGTTGGCCGTTTCCGCCTCTGCGGATGTTTCGGCATCAGACCCCGACTGCTCCTGCCCGGCAACGCTACGTTCGGCAGGTTCCGAATCCGATTGTCCGGGGCCGGCAGGCGCCGCATCCCCGGCGCCGGACTCCTGCGCGGCCGTCCCGGTCTGACTATCTGCGGGACCGCCGGCGGCCAGAGTTCCCGCAATGGTCCATTCAGGGGCCCAGTCCTGCAACATCTGCTGGATGGAGGCGCTGGCATGCACTTTCGGCGTGGACACCGTCGCTGCCACTCCGCTGACACCCAACCCCATACCGGCGATCACGGCAAGGCCCACGGCAGCCGTACGGTGCCTGCGGCGCAGCCGGTGGCGGACCAGCAGGGTGGTCTGTGCCGAGAGGAGCGCAGCCAGGTCAGGGCGCGGCTCAGGGACCGGCAGGGACCCGAGGGCTCCGAACGAGACCAGGGCGGCACGGAGCGCCGGGTCGGTTTCGCCGGCGTCGTGCAGCATTTCGTCCACGGTATCGAGCAGGCTGCTGGTGTTGGCCATCATGGCGTTACGTACTCCTTCACTGCGGCCTGCTCGCGCAGCCGGATCAGTGCGCGGCGCTGCAGCTGTTTGACGGCGCCGTTGCTTTTTCCCATCACTTCCGCTGACTGTTCGACAGTCAGGCCCGCCACCAGGCGGAGGGTCAGGACCTCCCGTTGCTCATCCGGGAGGACGCTGAGGAGGTCCTGTACCTCCTGCGGGGCGATGCGCTCCATCACCGTGTCTTCGGCTGATGTCTCTTCCCGCCCGTCCAGGTCGGGTTCGAACGGAAGCTCAAGGGGCGCCCGCCGCCGGCGCCGGTGGTCGTCCACCATCCGGGCGTGGGCCACCGAGAAGACGAAGGTCCGCAGCCCGGCCACGCCACCGGTGACCGTTTCCAGCCGCGGCAGGACGGCGAGGAACACTTCCTGCATAACAGCCTCCGGATCTTCTACCCCGCGGGCTGTGAGGTAGCCCAGGACCTGCCCTGCGTAGGTTCGGTACACAACGTTGAAAAGTTCCGGATCCCGGGCACGCGCACGCAAGGCAGCGTCTGTCAGCGCATCGATCACGGACGTAGGGCCTTCGTTGGGGGGACGGTGTTCCCGCTAACTTTACCCTCCGGTAACCGCATGGCCCCGGAACAACGTGTGTACCCGCGAGGAACAAAAGAGCCAGTCTGAAACCTGATGGGGGACAAGTTTCAGACCGGCGCTTCATAGGGGTAATCGTTCCGGACCTGCCGGGGGTTACGCGCTCTCGGAAAAAGATTTGGAAACTTTCGGAGCTGCCCCGGCCCGGGGACCCGGAGCCGTGCCTATCTAGACGGCGCCCGTCCAGCGGGCCCCGGAAATCCGTCCCCGCACCGCGTTGAAGTGGGCGAAGGCGCGGACCCGGCTGACCGGCACAAACTGCTCGTCGCAGGCCTGCTGGGCAGCGTCCTGAGTCATGGCGGCCGGTGCGGTGACGTGCAGCACCGGAACCGGGGCGTGGACCGGCGTCTGCCCGGGCGCGGCGGAGAGGTCGGTGACGAGCCCCGTTCCTGCGCATTCCCGGACGGCGGCAATGCCGGCCGCCACCGCAGGCCGGTCCTGGAAAGCTCCGGACACGGCCATCACCGTACCGTCCGGAGCCTTGAGCCTGAACCGGAATTGTGAGTCCGCATCGAGAAAAACCTCAAACATGCCGGCCATGACAACATCCTTCCGGTTCGTGCTGATTGGGTCATTCCGTGTTAAAAAGTCTGCTGGCCGCGGCTGCACCCTCACAAGACCGGCACCGTTAACCCTGTGTAAATTGCATCCATCCACACACAACGACGGCGGCGGACCACCCCTCAGGGTGACCCGCCGCCGTCGAACGTTCTCCCCGCTACCTCCCCAATCCCGCAAGCTCGATTGGGGCCCCCTCGGTAGCGTGGGCCCACGTGTCAGTCGTTGATGAGGTCGTGGACCACGATGGTCTGGTCACGGTCCGGGCCAACGCCGATTGCGGAGAAGCGGGTGCCGGAGAGCTTTTCCAGGGCCAGCACGTAGTTGCGGGCGTTCTCCGGGAGGTCCTCCAGGGTCCGGGCGCCGGTGATGTCCTCGGTCCAGCCGTCGAAGTACTCGAAGATCGGCACAGCATGGTGGAACTCGGTCTGGGTCATGGGCATTTCGTCGTGGCGGATGCCGTCAACGTCATACGCCACGCAGACCGGGATTTGCTCAATGCCGGTGAGGACGTCCAGCTTGGTGACGAAGTAGTCCGTGAAGCCGTTGACGCGGGATGCGTGGCGGGCCAGCACGGCGTCGTACCAGCCGCAGCGGCGCGGCCGTCCGGTGTTCACGCCGAACTCACCGCCGGTTTTCTGCAGGTACATCCCCATCTCGTCGAAGAGCTCCGTGGGGAACGGACCGGCACCGACGCGGGTGGTGTAGGCCTTGATGATGCCGATGGACCGCGAAATGCGGGTGGGGCCGATGCCCGAGCCAACGGACGCGCCGCCGGCAGTCGGGTTGGAGGAGGTGACAAAGGGGTAGGTGCCGTGGTCCACGTCCAGGAAGGTTGCCTGGCCGCCTTCCATCAGAACCACCTTGCCCTCGTCCAGGGCGTTGTTGAGGACCAGGGTGCTGTCGATGACCAGGGGACGCAGGCGCTCGGCAAAGGAGAGGAAGTAGCTGACGATCTCTTCCACCTCGATGTCGCGGCGGTTGTAGACCTTGACCAGGAGTTCATTCTTCTGGCGCAGTGAGCCTTCCACCTTCTGGCGGAGGATCGACTCGTCAAAGACGTCCTGGACCCGGATGCCCAGGCGGGCCACCTTGTCCATGTAGGCCGGGCCGATGCCGCGGCCGGTGGTGCCGATGGCGCGGCTGCCCAGGAAACGCTCGGTCACCTTGTCCAGCACCTGGTGATAGGGCGCGACCAGGTGGGCGTTGGCGGAAACCCGGAGCTTGGAGGTGTCCGCACCCCGGGCCTCCAGGCCGTCGATTTCCTGGAAGAGGGCCTCAAGGTTCACCACGCAGCCGTTGCCGATGATCGGAACCGCGTTGGGGCTCAGGATACCGGCCGGAAGGAGCTTGAGCTCGTACTTCTCACCGCCTACGACGACGGTGTGCCCGGCGTTGTTGCCGCCGTTCGGCTTCACGACGTAGTCAACACGCCCGCCCAGAAGGTCGGTTGCTTTGCCTTTTCCTTCGTCGCCCCACTGGGCTCCTACGATCACGATTGCTGGCATGGGATCCTCCCCCATTCTTTCGGGCCGGTCCCGGAGGGATTACCAGGGCTCAGCGCCGTACATGAGAATGCCCCGAAGTATCAGGTGCTGTCCGCCGGGAGGCGACGCAAACGCAAGAGTTCCGGGGCCCTTACCACCCAAGTTTAGCCGATGACGGACTTTGTCCCCCCGTCCGGCCCGGCGGGACCGGCAGGGAGACACAATCGACATATAGCCGGGACGACTTGCCGAGGGCCGTCAGATCGAATTAAGTGGGAGAACCCATCCGGAGCGGCCGAGAGACCTGGCTCGTTGACACCGCAGCAACCTCGGGGGCAGCGTTGCTGTCCGCGGAGGTGCTACTGCCAAAACCGATGGAAAGGAAGCTTCCATGCCCCTGAACACTGACCACGTCCGCGTGACCCATGCAGGTTCTTTGCCCCGCACCCCTGAGCTGATTGCGGCAAATGAGGCCAAGGAATCCAGCGGGGTCACGCCGGAATTCCTGGAGCTCCTGAAATCCTCGGTCGTGGACGTGGTCCAGCGGCAGAAGGGCCTCGGCATTGATATCCCGAACGACGGGGAATACGGGCATGCCATGTCCAGCACGGTGGACTACGGCGCCTGGTGGAATTACTCGTTCTCCCGCTTGGGGGGCCTGGAGCCGACCAACGTGGACCGCTGGGCTGACGCCGAGGTTCACCGGTCCTCGCCCGGCAATATTGTGCTCACGTCCTTCCCGGACCGGCGCGACCGGAAGAAGTTCAACGATGCCTACAACGACCCCTCCTCAGGCATCCTGTCCCACCGCAAGAGCGTCGCACAGCCCAAGATAGTTGCTCCGTTGACGTACACCGGCCAGGACCTGGTGGCCTCGGACGTCGCCAACCTGAAGGCGGGGCTTGCTGCCGCAGGCCTTTCTGACGGTTTTGTGGCGTCGCTCTCTCCGGGCTCCTGCGCCCGGGTGTCCAACGAGTACTACAAGACCGACGAGGAACTGGTCTACGCGTGCGCGGACGCGATGCGGGAAGAGTACAAGGCGATCATCGATGCGGGCCTCACGGTCCAGCTGGATGACCCGTCGTTGGCCGAGAGCTGGGACCAGATCAACCCTGAACCGTCGCTGGAGGATTACCTCAAATTCATCCAACTGCGCGTCGAGGCCACCAACTGGGCCCTCCGCGGCCTGCCCGAGGAACAGATCCGGCTGCACGTCTGCTGGGGTTCGTGGCACGGACCGCACACTACCGACATTCCTTTTGCGGACATCATCGGCTCGGTGCTGCAGGTGAACGCCGGAGCGTACTCTTTCGAAGCAGCCAATGTCCGCCACGAACACGAATGGCGCATCTGGGAGGACACCAAGCTCCCGGAAGGCAAGGCCATCATTCCCGGCGTGGTGTCCCACGCCACCAACGTCGTGGAGCACCCTGACCTCGTGGCCGACCGGATTGTCCGTTTCGCCGAACTGGTCGGCCGGGAAAGCGTCATCGCGTCCACCGACTGCGGGCTGGGCGGCCGGGTCCATCCGCAGATCGCCGTGGCCAAGCTGGAAGCCCTTGGGGAGGGCGCCCGCCGCGCCACCAAACGGCTCTGGTAGGTTCCTGACCGCTCACCACCCGCCGGGCGCCGTCCACTTGCAAGTTAGTGGAGGGCGCCCGGCGTTTCGTTTCGCCGGGCTTGATAGACTGGTGTAGATCGACTAGGAATCGGTCCACACCACATTTCAAACCATCCCGGAATGGTCGCGTCCCCCTGCGCCCATTTTCCGGATTGGCGCAGCACCGAGCCCCGCAGGAGATTTTGCACTATATGACAGCCCTGGCCCCCGAATCCCTCCGTGAACAACTCATGAGCCGCCGTTACGAGCCCAATGTCGCGGCCGTCAACGAGCTGTGCGATTCCCTGCAGAGCGTCAAGCCCCACACCGAAGTTCCGTATGTCGACCCCATGCACGACATCGATGAGTGCCGCATCATCAGCCTGTACTCCAACATCGGGGAAGCGGACCCGTCCGGCTTCATCACCGCCGGCGACGACGACGCCGCCACCCGAATGCTCGGCATCCAGTGGAAGCTGGGCCTGCGCCCGGAGTTCGTGATGCCGTGGAACGTCCACCCGTGGCACACCCCCGGCGAGGTCAACGGCAAGTTCACGCCGGACCAGATCTCCTCGGGCCTCAAGCCGCTGCTCAAGTTCCTGGCCCTGGTCCCCCGCGCCTCGGTGATCGTGGCCCATGGCACCGAAGCCAACCGCCTCGCCAACCTGCTGCTGAAGACCGAGGTGCCCATGATCTGGCGCCGCGGCCTGAAGACCTACAAGGTCCGGTCCCTCAGCGGCCGTGCATTCGCCGGAACCCCTGCCCGGCAGGAACAGTACCTCGAGGAAATGCGCGTCGTTTACGCTGACGCCATGGCCCGCACCGGCCTGGCAAAGGCCGCCAGCTAGAGGCGCCATAAGACAAACGACGGCGGGCGGTCGCCTTTTTCTGAAAGGTAACCGCCCGCCGTCGGACTTTAACGGCCCTTCGCATTTAGGCATGGTTTGTCTTTTTGATCCGGTAGGGCCGATGGCCTCCGGCGGCGAGTAGGCATCTGAGTCTGTAGTTGGGGAAGTTGCGGAAGCCGCGGGCGATTCTGCGTGTTGTTTCGATGACGCCGTTGATCGCTTCGGTGGGTCCATTCGAGGCGCCGTTCGTTTCGAAGTACGCCAGGATGGCGGTCTTCCATTGTTTGAGTGTCCTGCCCAGTCGCGCGACTTCGGGGATCGGGCACGTCGGGAATGATGAGATCACGTCGTTGACGAGTTCCCTGCCGCGTTCTGGCCGGGCGTGGTAGATGTTCCGGAGCTTCTGGTAGCACTGCCAGGCGAGGGTGACTTCGTGGTCAGGGTCTCCGGCAGTGAGTTTCGCGTCGAGGCGTGCAGACTGTTTCTCGCTTAGGTGTTCGGCTCCGATCTGCAGGGTCCGGCGGATACCGTAGAGCGGATCGCCCTTGCGTCCGCGGTGGCCAAGAGTGCCCTGCTGGACCCGGCGGCGGACCTCATCGACCATGGCCGACCCGAGTTTCACGACGTGGAAAGCATCCAGGACCGTGATGGCCTCGGGAAGTTCGTCACGGATCGCGTTGGCGTAGCCGCGGAATGGATCCAGCGCGGCGGTTTTGATGCCGGCGGTGAACCCGTTCCCGCGGTCGTTGAGCCAGTCGGCGTAGGCCTTCCCGGATCGTCCCGGCACGAGGTCAAGCAGCCGGGCATGAACGGTGCCGTCCGCGTCGCGGGTGTGATCCACGATCCCGGTGACCATCCCGGTGCCGGGCGGACCAGTGTGGGCCCAGACATGTTCGTCGACGCCGAGCGCATTCACCCCCTTCAGTCGTCCCGTGTCAGCGATCCGCCGTGCGGCCTCGGCCCGGATCCCGTGCCACACGGTGTGCCAGGAGACGCCGAGCTGATGGGCCAGTGCCGATACCGAGGTGTCGAAATGCTGCAGCGCGTCGGTTGCCCAGTGCACGGCACGGTCGGTGAGTTTCGCCCGTGGCCCGGCCAGCGGGTGCTCCTCGGTGAACGTGGCCCTCGGGCAATCCGGATCCGGGCAGCGCCAGACACGCTTGGCCCACAGCAGCCGCACCGGCCGGCCGAAACACGGAATGTCATGGAGCCGGACCTGGCGGCGGCCGTGGCCGACCGCAACGACGCCGCAATCGGGGCAGCCAGTAACGTCCTCGCCGGTCTCGACGCCCAGAATCAGTCCGCCTGGGGTTGCCGTGACGGAGCTGACGTGGACGCCCTCGACATCGAGCAGCGCATCCGCGCGCGTGCACCAGCGGCCGCCAGAACAAGACATAGAGTTATTCATGTCAGGGCCTCTTTTGGTATTGGTTTGCTTGGTCGCTACCAATTCAAAGAGGCCCTGACCTCTTTCCCGCTGCACCACGCCGCACCGAAATCGCGGCGGAGTCTCACACCGCCCTAACCACGCTCATCTGCGAAGGGCCACTTTAACCAACAACGCGGGGTCACTTTCTGCCCAATAACAATGGGTTATCGGGCGTAAAATGACCCCGCCTTGCTTTGTTCTAAGCGCCGGCTTCGATGGCTGCCTTCGCGGTGGGGTCCGAGTCGTTCAGGAATTTCTCGATCCGCTCGGGCTCCTCGGCCTCACCGATGGCTGCAGAGGCCCGGCCCAGCGAGTAGAGCGCCCGCAGGAAGCCCTGGTTGGGTTCGTGCTCCCACGGGATGGGCCCCACGCCGCGCCAGCCGTTGCGCCGCAGCGAGTCCAGGCCCCGGTGATAGCCCACGCGGGAGTAGGCGTAGGAGTCGATGGTGCGGCCCTCGGCCCACGCCTCCTCCGCCAGGACGGCCCACAGCAGGGACGATGTGGGGTGCTTCTCCACCAGGTCCAGGGCTTCCGCGCCGGCATCCAGCTGCTGGTAGACCTCCGTCTCGGCTGGCAGGAGCGTCGGCTCCGGGCCCATCAGGTTCCTGCGGAACTCGTCGGACATCCTAGAACGTCTTTCCGGCGGAGCCGAGCTGCTTGGTGGCCTCAACCACGCGGGCTGCCAGCCCTGCCTCGGCGGAGGCGCCCCAGACGCGGGGGTCGTAGGTCTTCTTGTTGCCCACTTCGCCGTCGACCTTCAGCACACCGTCGTAGTTCTTGAACATGTGGTCCGCCACCGGACGCGTGTAGGCGTACTGGGTGTCGGTGTCGATGTTCATCTTGATCACACCGTAGGAGACGGCGTCGGCGATTTCCTGATCGGAGGAGCCGGAGCCGCCGTGGAACACGAGGTCGAACGGGTTGTCCTTGCCGATTTTCGCGCCCACCTGGGCCTGGATGTCCTTGAGGATCTCCGGGCGCAGCTTGACGCCGCCGGGCTTGTAGACGCCGTGCACGTTGCCGAAGGTCAGGGCGGTGATGTAGCGGCCGTTTTCGCCGGCGCCAAGGGCCTCGATGGTGGCCAGGGCATCCTCCACCGTGGTGTAGAGCTTGTCGTTGATGGCGTTCTCCACGCCGTCCTCCTCGCCGCCGACGGTGCCGATCTCCACCTCGAGGATCATCTTGGCGGCAGCGGTGCGGGCCAGCAGGTCGCGGGCGATCTTCAGGTTCTCCTGCAGGGTCTCGGCGGAACCGTCCCACATGTGCGAGCTGAACAGTGGGTTGCGGCCGGCCTTGACCTCAGCCTCCGAGGCCGCCAGCAGCGGCAGGACAAAGCCGTCCAGCTTGTCCTTCGGGCAATGGTCCGTGTGCAGGGCGATGTTCACACCGTAGTTCTTGGCCACTTCGCGGGCGAACGCCGCGAAGCCGAGCGAGCCGGCCACCATGTCCTTGGTGGTAGCGCCGGACCAGTAGGCCGCACCGCCGGTGGAGACCTGGACAATACCATCGGACTCCGCCTCGGCGAAGCCACGCAGTGCCGCGTTCAGCGTCTGCGAAGAGGTGACGTTGACGGCCGGGAACGCATAGCCGCCGGCCTTGGCGCGGTCGATCATTTCGGAGTAGATCTCTGGGGTTGCAATGGGCATGCTGACTCCTATGGTGAATTTTCGTCTATGGGTTGTGACCCTGGAGTAGACCTCTTACGGCTAGCCACCATCCTAGCCATTTCTCTGCAGCGGCAGTGTTTCCGGTCACGCGGGCGGGTAACACTTGCGTACACGCCTGCGCCGAGAGCGCACTTCGCGCTAGTGTCCGGCGCCGCGACCAGCACGAAGTGCACTCTGGGCGCGATAGGCAAGGGCACTGCGGACCTTGCCAACGACGCCTTGCCGGTCACCCCGAAGATCGTTCTTCGAAATCCGGACCTCGTGCCATCCATAGCGGGCGGCCACCTCGGCCCGGACTATGTCCCTTTGATACTGGTCCTCGCGGGCATGGTGTTCACCGTCATATTGCAGGGAGATCCGATGATCGGGGTAAGCCGCATCGGGCCAGAGAACCGGCAGCCCGGAATCACCGCGGACGACGAAGTTCAGAACCGGTTCGGGCAATCCTGCCGTTATAAGGGCTAGACGCATCCTGCTTTCGGGGACGGAGTCAGCACCCACACGGATCAGTTCCAGCGCCTCGCGTGCCTTCCGGATCCCCCGCAACCCAGGATGCCGATCAATCATGTCTCGCAACTCCTGAATTCTGCATATGGACTCGCGCGGGAACGGAAAATCCTCCCCGTGACTGTTCACCAGGTAGTCCCCCGCGACTACGAGATCGTCCACGGAGTTTCGCATGGAGGCCAGGTCGAGCCACGTCCTGGCCGGTGTGGTGAGGCGGGCGCCGTCGTACTCCATGACCTCATCCGGTGTCAGCGTCAGGCGGTGCCCCGCTACGTTGGTCCTGCGTGGGGCGGCGAAACCGCGGCGCCTTGCCAGATGGATACGCCAGTCGCCTTCCTGTGGAGCCGGCACCGGTATCCCTATCATCCGCGCGGCTGAGCAAAGGGCGAGTATCGATGCGTCATCCACATCCGTATAGGCCCGCAGCGCGTCAGCACCGGATGGCTGTGCGGACAGCGGAACCCGTATCCCGCGGGACACCGGCACGAGATCCTTTGCCCTGGTCCGGGTGCGTGTCACGCCTGCTTTGTCCGACGTCCGCAGGGCAAAGGCCACGCCCTTGAGATGGTCTGGCAACTCAGCTTTGCGCATGCCTCCAATTGTTGCCCTGGCGCACTGCCTCGCAGGAGTTATCCACAGCCTTGGGCTCGTCGGGTGGAACGAAAGCGCACTTCGCGCTGGTCCAGGGCAACTCGACTAGCGCGAAGTGCACTCTCGGCGAGGTTAGACATGCTGGTTGAACACGTGCCGGCGGATCCAGGCGTGCATCGCGATGGCCGCTGCCGAAGCAGCGTTGATGGACCGGGTGGAGCCAAACTGCTCAATGGACAGGGTGGCCAGCGCGGCATCGTGGACCTCCGGGGTCAGGCCCGGACCCTCCTGCCCGAACACCAGGACACAGTCCCTGGGGAGTTCGTAGGTCTCCAGCGGCACGGAGTCCGGAAAGATGTCGATGCCGATAATCGCCAGCCCCTCGCCCTGCGCCCATGCCACAAAGTCCTCCACCGTGGGGTGGTGGCGGACATGCTGGTAGCGGTCGGTCACCATGGCCCCGCGCCGGTTCCACCGGCGTCGGCCGATGATGTGGACTTCCTTGGCGAGGAACGCATTGGCGGTCCGCACCACGGTCCCGATGTTCATGTCGTGCTGCCAGTTCTCGATGGCGATGTGGAAGTTGTGCCGCTTGGAGTCGAGGTCCGCCACAATCGCGTCATGCTTCCAGTACCGGTACTGGTCCACCACGTTGCGCCGGTCCCCGTCCGCCAGCAGCTCTTCGTCCCAATGGTCCCCTTCGGGCAGCTCACCTTCCCAGGGGCCGACGCCGATCTCCGGCTTCGGCGCGTATTCCTCCTCAGGAGGTGGCACGGGCAGGGGCGTTGGGGAATGGGTTTGGGGGTGGTCAGTCACCCTTCAACTCTAGCCGGGGTCAGCCTCCCGGCATCCAGCGGTTGGCCTGGCGGGAGTCGGCGCCCGGCGCTGGCCGTTTTGTTTGCCGGCAACGCGTGCTCCGGGCCCAAAGAATGACAGACTGGACCAGCGAACAGCGCCTATCTTGTGGAGGTAAAACGTGGCAGACGCAGACGAGGTAACCGGAAACCCGGCCGTATACCGCAGTGGCCAGGAGATCGAATGCTGGCTGACGGACATGGACGGTGTGCTCGTTCACGAAAACCATGCTGTGCCGGGCGCCGCGGAACTGATCCAGCGCTGGGTGGATACGTCGAAGCGCTTTTTGGTGTTGACCAACAACTCCATCTTTACCCCGCGCGACCTTGCGGCCCGGCTGCGTGCCTCCGGCCTGGAAGTTCCCGAGGAGAACATCTGGACGTCCGCGCTGGCCACCGCGCAGTTCCTCAAGGACCAGGTGCGGGGCTCAGGTTCGGGGAACCGCGCCTACACCATCGGCGAAGCAGGGCTTACGACGGCGCTGCATGAGGCCGGCTTCATCCTCACCGATCAGGACCCGGACTTTGTGGTGCTCGGCGAAACCAGGACGTACTCCTTCGAGGCAATCACCATGGCCATCCGGCTGATCCTTGCAGGGGCCCGCTTTATCGCCACCAACCCGGACGCCACCGGCCCCTCCAAGGACGGGCCGATGCCCGCCACAGGCGCCATCGCCGCGCTGATCACCAAGGCCACCGGGCGCGAACCTTACATTGTGGGCAAGCCGAATCCCATGATGTTCCGTTCCGCCATGAACCAGATCGACGCCCATTCCGAAACCACCGCGATGGTCGGCGACCGCATGGACACGGACATTGTTGCCGGCATGGAGGCCGGGCTGCACACGGTGCTGGTCCTCACCGGCATTACGCAGCGGGAGGATATTGCGGCGTTCCCGTTCCGGCCCAACCAGGTGCTGAACTCCGTGGCTGACCTGAAGAACCAGATCTAGAAGACGCTGACTTTCGAGCCGCCGCGGGGCAGCGGGAAGAATTCGTCCATCAGCTTTTCCACGATGGGCCGGTAAACGAGCGGACTCCAGCCCGGGCTCGCGTGTGCCGGTAGGGCGCCTTCGGTCTGCAGGTCGGTGGACACCATGTTGCCTGCGAACGCGACGGACCACGCGCCCCTGGCCGCCGGGTACCGGACGGTACGGTCATTCGGGTTGCCGATGTACGCCATCCGGGTGCCTCCCAGCCGGTCCACAAAGCGGCTGCCGTCAAAGTGGTAGATGTACGCGGATTCAGACTGGATCAGCACGCTGGAGGGAGCGATCGGAGACAGCTGCTCCCACGACTGGTCAATGATCTGGCGCCAGGTCCGCTCGTCCTTGTGGATAACGCGCTCGCCCAACTCGTAGCCGCCGCGGAGCACGGACGGAAACCGGAAGCCGCTCTCGTAGAGGAGCACCACGCCGTCGAACCAGCTCTCGTCGAGCACGTCGCTCCGGCTGTACGGGGTGGAGTCCAGCAGGATGAACTCAACCTCAACCCCGTAGAGCTCCCGCAGCCGCGCGGCCACCTGGGTGGCCACCATGCCGCCGAAGCTGTGTCCGTAGAAGTAGAGCTTGGTGAGCTTCCTGGCGCGCACGTACTCGATGACCGCGGTCACCACCCGGTCGATGTCCAGGCCCTGGTTGGAATAGCCGACGGCGGCGAGCTGGCCCCGCTTGTTCAGCGCCCCCCGCAGGGCGTTCAGGATCCACTGCGCTTCTTCCCAGCTGGTCTTGAAACCGGGAAAGAGGAACCAGCTGGCGTTCGGATAATAGGCGTCGGCGAAGTCGTCCGGCACCTGCAGGATCTTGTTGACCCGCCGCTCCGCCTGGACCCGGCGGGTGAAGAGCATGTCCGCGGCGAGCACGGTTGACAGGCCCGCCCCGGTCAGGAAACCGCGGCGGGAAAACCGCTTGAGGGCAGCGGCATCGGCAAGCAGCCGGGCTTGTTCAGCTCCCGGCCGCCTGCGCTCCTCCAGCGGTTCTGCTTCCTCCCTGTACGGCACATCTCTACCGTAGCCACAGGAGAAGCCGCCCCCGCAACCCGGTTTCCATCTTGCTGATCTCCGGGCAGGGGGCGAGGCACCGTCAGCTGGCGGCTTGCCGCTCGCCGGCGGGGTTCAGGAGCTCACTGAGCGGGGTGCGGCGCAGAATTTCCTGCCCAATGTCGTTGTACCGGCCCAGGAGGTCCGGGCCGCCCACGGCCTCGGGATCGTCAAGCAGCGAAAAGACTTCGTCGCTGGCGAGGAAGAGCTCCTCGTCGGTGTATTCCTCAAGCGGGCGGAGGGACAGCGGCACAGGCGGCCGTTCGCTGGTCCCGTTACCACTTGCTTCAGCTGTCGCGGCTTCCACGGCAGTGGCAAATTCGGCCTCGAGTTCCGCGGAGATTTCCCGCAGGGCCACCACGGTGTGGTCTTCCGACTGTTCGGCGTCAACGCCGGTCAACACCAGGGAGACGCCGCCACCGAGCGTTCCCGGGGCGCCCTCCATGGCGTTCAAATCGCTGCGAAGACCCGCCAGCGCGGCTGACTCCACGCGGACGGCAGCGGACAGGTCCACTCGGATGTGGGATTGGATTCCCCGGCTGCGGAGCCTTTGAATCATGGTGACGAGGGACGGCCGGGTTGCGTGGTCGAGGCTTCCCAGGACGTCGATCCGGACGGTGTCTGTCGGCTCGTCACGGTTGGTGGTGGCCTGAAGGCCGGCGCTGCCTTGTGAGGTGCGGTCCATAGGTACTCCAAATAAAGGGGGTGTCTATGGCCGACGGCTCAACCTCCGTAAGCGTAACCTTCGGATTGACCCTGCACAAGCACAGTCGGCTCGCGGGAGCCGGCCGGCGCCTGGCCCGGCTGCTGGTAATGGGTGCGGGTGCCGGTTCCGCCCACGGAATCCACAAGGGCCTTGGCAATGTCCCGCAGCTTGGTATTGCTGTTGCTTGAGGCGTCGGTCAGGATCTGGACCGCTGCATCCTGGCTGCAGCGGTTCTGCGCCATCACCACGCCAATCGCGATGTCGATGACGGTGCGGGATTCCAGCGTGGCGCGGAGGTTGGTGGCGTTGTCGCTGTGGACGGCGAACCTGACAGCCAGCTGCAGGGCCTGGGAAATCTCCCGGGTGAATCCGCGGGCTTTGGCTGCAGCATGTTCATCGAACTTGTGCGGCACGTCCGAGTATAGGTTCATGGCTGCCCGCGCCTCGCCCTGAAGGTTGAAGGGCACCGAAAGAACTGACCGCAGCCCGTGGGAGGCCACGGCATCGGCGTAGGCCGGCCCCCAGCGGTCCTCCTCCAACAGGTCCGGCACGTTCACTTCCCGCTGTTCCTCGGCCGCCGTCAGGCAGGGACCCTGTGCCAGGGAGTACTGGATCTGGTCCACGTCGCGGGCGTCGTCGCTGCTCCAGCCGATGGTGGCGGCCTTGCGGTCACGGAGCAGCGTGATTCCGCACAGGGCGTCATCGCCGTCGCCTGCCATCTGGTGGGCTGAAAGCCTGGCAAGCTCGTTGAGGAACTCCTCGAAATCAGCACTTTCCAGGATGAGGCCCTGGATCTGTTCGGTGGTGTTCAAGGGTGCGTCGGGTGAGAGCATGGTGCATTTCTCCAAATGGTGCGAAAAGGCCTGAGAATATGATACCGGCCCCTCGCGCTTCTCCGCCCTGCTTCCCCCCTCGTGATGCTGCGGCTGTTAGGAAAGTCCCAACTCGTCCTTGCCGAACGCGAACAGGTACGGCACCCCGGTCTCGGCCTCAATTTTCTCCTTGGCCCCTGTGTCCCGGTCAACAATGACGGCCACAGCGACCACATTGCCGCCTGCTTTGCGCACGCCTTCGACGGCGGTCAGCGCCGACCCGCCGGTGGTGGACGTATCCTCGAGCACCAGCACCTTGCGCCCCTCAACGGACGGCCCCTCAACCTGGCGGCCCATACCGTAGGACTTCTGGGCCTTGCGGACCACAAAAGCGTCCACCGGCCGGCCGGCGTCAACGGCTGCATGCATCACCGCGGTGCCCACGGGGTCAGCACCCATGGTCAGGCCGCCGGCGCACTCAAAGTCGATCCCGGCGTCGTCGGCCAATGCCAGCATGACCTGACCCACCAGCTTGGACGCTTCGTGGTGCAGGGTGATGCGGCGCAGGTCAATGTAATAATCGGCCTCGGCGCCGCTGGACAGGGTCACTTTGCCGCGGACAACGGCAAGTTCCTTGATCAGTTCCAGGAGGCGGGCATGTGCGGCTGCGGCATCAAGAGGGGAAGTCATGGTGTCCACTTTAGTGGTTTCCGGGTATGTGACGGCGCGCCCGGGTGCGGCCGGCAACGGACTGCGGCGGGCAAAAGCCGGCGCATGCTCGGGCCTGGGCCCGAAGGCGATCATCCGGGGCATGAGCCGCCGCGCCACTGGAACATGCCGGACCACAAACAGCACGAACGGCGGCACCCCGGTGCGTTTCCCGGCGAACAGCGGAACGAACACCGTCCGGTGCATGAGGCGTTGGACGCTCTGAACAACAACGGTGGGCATCCTCCGCCGCCGCTGCACCGCAGCCAGGTCCTTCACCGGCACACGCCCCCGGAGCAGCGCCGGAGCCAGCCTGGCCGCCGCCGCGACGGCATCCTGGATGGCAAGATTGATGCCCACACCCCCGGCCGGCGACATGGCGTGCGCGGCGTCCCCGATGCACAGCAGCCCGTCCACGTACCAGCGCTTCAGCCGGTCCAGGCGCACATCCAGCCAGTGCAGGTCCTCCACTGAACGGATGGCATCGACCCGGTCGGCGAGGTCGGGACGCAGGGCGGCAACCCGCTCCCTGAACCGCTCCACGCCCTCAGCCCGGATTTGCGCGTCCATGCCTTTCGGACCGAGGTATCCCATCTGGTAATAGTCGTCACGGAACAGGGCAATCATGGCCTCCCGGTCCCGGAATGCGGGCACGATGCCGGCCACCTCGCCTTTCTCGGAGGCAAAGCGGGGAAGCCTGAACCACCACGTATCGAACGGCACCGGGTACTCCTTCGGCTGCAGCCCGGCATCGCGGCGGACCACCGAATGCCGGCCGTCGGCGCCCACCACCAGATCCGCGGACAGTGTCCCTTCACCGCCATCACCTGTCCGGTAGCGGACACCGGTGACGCGGCCGCCGTCGAAGGTCAGTGATACCGCCTCATGCTCCATCAGCAGGGTGAAGGTCGGTTCGCGCGCAGCCGCGCGGGCCAGGAAGTTCAGGAAGTCCCATTGCGGCATCATGGCGATGTAGTTATACGGGGGCTCGAGGGACGCGAAGTCGCCGAAAATGAGAAGACCGGCGCCCGGGACAGGCAGGGCAACAGTGTTCAGCCGGCTCTGCGGAAGTTTACGGAATCCGTCGCCGAGTCCCAGTTCGTCGATCAACCGGATAGTGGAGGCGTGGACGGTGTCGCCGCGGAAATCCCGGAGAAAGTCGCCGTGCTTTTCCAGGACCGTGACGTTCACCCCGGCCCGGGCCAGCAGGAGTCCCAACATCATGCCTGCCGGGCCTCCGCCCACAACAGCGCACCCGGTTCGCTCCATGCCCTAACGCTACGCCTGGGAGCCCACGCTGGGTATGGGCCCCAGGTGCCGTTTTGTCGAGCCGTCTTTAGGTGTGGGCGGCAACTCCCCGACCTGTCGCCCTGGCACGCATTCGTGTCCAGACAGGCTTGAGTCTCACCGCAGAGTCTTTCTCAGTCAGGCTTTGCGCGGCGGCAGTGCGAGCTTGCAGACCTTCGCCCAGGTAGAGCCGACCTGCTTCCAGATGGGGCCGGTGGTGTAAATCAGGCCGTAGCGCTGGCATATTTCGCGGACCTGTGGCGCGATCTCGGCGTACCTGTTCGAGGGCAGGTCCGGGAAGAGGTGGTGTTCGATCTGGTGCGAGAGGTTGCCGGTCATCAGGTGCATGAACTTGGATCCGGAGATGTTGGCGGAGCCGATGATCTGGCGGACGTACCAGTCGCCGCGGGTTTCGCCTTCCACCATGTCTTCGGTAAAGGTGTCCGTGCCCTCGGGGAAGTGGCCGCAGAAAATCACGGCGTGCGCCCAGAGGTTACGGACGGCGTTGGCCGTCAGGGTGCCGTAGAGGGCCTGTTTGCCGGAGCCCGTGAGCATGGCGACGACGGGCGTGGCCGCGTAATCCTTGGTGGACTGGGTGACCACCTTGCGGCCCAGTGCTTTAAGGTCCTTGAAGAGGGCTTCCTTGGTCTTCCTGCCTTCCTTGAATTCGGTCAGCTCAAGGTCATAGATGGCGATGCCCCATTCGAAGACGGGGGCCAGGAGTGCGTTGTAGAGCGGGTTGCCCAGGTTGTAGGGCGTCCACGGCTGGTTCTCGTCCATGCGGAGGAGGTTGAATCCGACGTCGTTGTCTTTGCCCACGACGTTGGTCCAGCGGTGGTGCGAGTCGTTGTGGGTGTTCTGCCAGGCGCGCGAGGGGGTGACGAAGTCCCATTCCCACGTGGTGGAGTGGATGTCCGGGTCCCGCATCCAGTCCCATTGCCCGTGCAGGATGTTGTGGCCAAGTTCCATGTTTTCCAGGATCTTGGCCAGGCTCAGGAAGGTGGTGCCGGTGACCCAGGCTGCCTTGTTCTTGCTGACCAGCAGTGCCGCGCGGCCCGAGATCTCCAGTCCGCGCTGGATCTTGATCATGCGCCGGATGTAGGCGGCATCCGCAGCGCCACGTTTGGCCAGGATGTTGTCGCGGATGGCGTCGAGTTCCCGGCCCAGCTCGGCGACCTGCTCGTCAGAGAGGTGCGCCGCGGACGGCGGCCTCCGCGTGGGGCCGCCGGACTTGGCGAGGGCGCCGGGCCGGATTTTCGCCGCAGCGGGCGCCTTCTTCGTGTGGGCATCGTTCGGCACTGCACCGTCCCCGGAAACATCAGGCTTGTTGGTAATGATCGTCATGTACTGGTACTCCTCAGAGGTCGAGGTTCACGGGGTCCGGCAGTTGCCGAAACGCGCGTCTGGATTAGTTGGTCCGGTCCGCATGGACCTCGCCGGGGCCCGCGTCACCGGAATGGCTGGCCCGAAGCGAAGAAGAGGTTGGCTGCTCGCTGTCTGTGGTTGCGGCCCTGCCGTCCGCGTAGAAGAGCCAGGGCGGCATGAAGCTCACGAGTTCGCGCGCCAGATCGTGGGCGGTGGAGGGCTGGCCGGTGCTGAAGGCGTGCATCACTCCACTCACGATTAGCCCGCCGATCGAGCTCGCCATGAGGTCGATTCTCGCTTCCGGCCACTGTGGTTGGGAGATCGCAATGATCGGACGGGCGCCCCGGGCGAACCCGTTGATGGCTCTCGCTACTATGCCGCCGGTGCCCTCGGAGAGCAGCAGGTGCTCGTAAAGCTCCCCGTGCTCGAAGACTGACTGGAGAATGAGTTCGAGGGCGAACTCGGAGACAGCTCGTCCCTTGGCACCGCGCACGGTCCGGGCCTCAAGGTCGAGGGCACCAATCTCGAGGATCAGGTCGTCAAGGATGAACAGTGCGAGCTCGTCGACGCTGGCGAACTGCTCGTAGAACCCGCTCCGGCTGAGTCCCGCGTCGCGCGCGATCCGGGTCACGGACGCGGCGCCGAAGCCTTCCGCCTTAACGACCGCCGTCAGCGCTTCGACTAGACGGCGCTGCGATGTGATGGCCCGGGGATCGGTCGATCCCCTCCTGGTCATGCGGGCGTGACTGCGTCCATGCTGTGCCATAAACCCATTCTAAAGGCATTTACAGCACATGTGTGCAGTAGTCTGCGGGGAGGAAAATGGCAGGTGATGCGGAAATGGCCTGGCCCTGCGCGTGTCCGCGCAGCGCCAGGCCAGTTGCGTTTCCTCCAGTACGGAAGCCCGTTGGGTCAGAGCCGGGTGTCGAAGGAATCGCAGAAGACGTTCTCATTGAACGTCCCCTGGAACTCGGACCTGCCCATGATCTTTTCGATCGTGGCCCGGATGGCCTCCACGGAATCGGCGTGCGTGTGGATGGCGGTCTTGACCATCGGCACATCGATGAGGTGGTTGGGCTGGTTCAGCGACACCAGCACAGTGGGAACCTCGGTGACGTACCACGGGATCTCGGCCGCCATGGGGGTGGACCACTTGATGCGGATAGCCGCTTCCTGGGCGAAGCCCTTGACGTTGGCGAAGACGAACGCGGCGTCATACTTGTCCGCGTAATCCCCTGTGGCTTCCTCGGAGATGACGGTCATGAAGTTGATGCCGGTCTCCCCCGCGGCTTCACGCTGGGCTGCGGTCTTGAACAGGTGCACCTCGAAGCCGGCTTTCTCCAGCTCAACCTTGACCTTGTCCAGGTAGGCCAACGGGTCAGCGCGGGTGAAGTCCGAGTCACCGGAGATGCCGTACAGGCGGATCCGTTTGTGCGTTTCCGGCGTGATGGGCAGGTTGTTCGCGGTGTCCTTGACGAGGGTGACGGTCTTGTCCGCCACCTCGGCGGCAACGGCACGGTGTGCCGCGCTGCCGATCCTGGCCAGGGCCTCCACCGGCGGAACCAGTTCGCTGCGTTCCTTGCGGTGCAGCCCCAGCGAGGCCTTCAGCGCCAGGATGCGGCGCAGGGCGTCGTGCAGGCGCTGCTCGGTGATGATGCCGGACTTGTAGCCGTCCAGCATGTACTGGAAATCCTCCGCCGGGTTGCGGAAGAACAGGAACATGTCGCACCCCGCGGCGATGGTGGCAGGGACCAGGTCCTTGCGCTTCATGGCCTGGGTCAGCCCGATCATCTGCGAGGCATCCGTCAGGATCAGCCCGTTGAAGCCGAGCTCGCCGCGGAGCAGGTCCTGCAGCAGTTCCGGGGCCAGCGTGGCGGGCTTGATGTCCTTGTCCGCCATGCCCGGACGGAAGTGCCGGGACAGCCCGGGCGCGCCGATATGGCCGATCATGATCGACTGCACGCCGCGCCCGATCATCTCCCGGTACACGTGCCCGTAGGTTTTGTTCCACTCCTCATAGCCGAAGGTGTTGTAGGACGTAACCACGTGCTGATCGCGCTCGTCCACACCGTCGCCGGGGAAGTGCTTCATGGCGCAGGCGGTGGGTGACTCAGTGATGCCGTCGAAGTACTCCTTAGCGCGCTCCACCACGATTTCCGGGGTGTTGCCGAACGACCGGGTGGAGATGACCGTGTTGCGCCAGTTGTAGTGGATGTCCACGATCGGCGCGAAAGCCCAGTTGCAGCCCAGGGCGGCAGTCTCAACCCCGGCCACCTGTCCCATCTTGCGTGCGATGGACTTGTCCGGGTGCGATCCGGCCTGCAGGTGCGTGGACACAAACGTGCCGTCATCGCAGCTTCCGGCGCCACCCATTTCCGGGTTGGACGCCACCAGCAGCGGCACTTTGGACTTGGACTGCGCGTAACGGATGTGCTCCTGGACAGCGCCCGAGGGCCCCGGCCGGTAACGCATGCCGCCCACGTGGTAGTTCTCCAGCACACCGTCGAGGTACTCCGGGGAGTAGTCGTTGTTGTGGTTGATGAAGAGCTGGCCGATCTTCTCCTCAAGCGTCATGGATTCCAGGGTGCTGTTCACCCACTCAACCGCAGCGTCATCGAGGTTGAACGGCGCGGCCTTAAGGTCGACGTCGAACTGGCGGGCCTGGGTGCCGACGGCAGCGGGGGTGCCGCTCCCGGAGGTACCTGCCGGGCTCCCGACGGCGGGGCTGCCGCTGGCTGCCTTCGCTGCGGTGGCGATTCCCGCCAGCGCGTCGGCCATCACCTGGGTCACCGGCCCGGCGATGTCCACCACAACGCCCACCTCGTCCGCTTCCAGCGGTTCGAGGGTGGCGAGCTGTGATTCGAGCAGGGCAGGCGGCATGAAGTGCCCGGAACGGCCTTCGGTGCGGGCTTTCAGGACCTCTTTGCTGCCGTGCAGGTGGAGGAAGATCGTGTCCGGCGCCTCGGCGCGGATGGCGTCCCGGTAGCTGCGGCGCAGGGCCGAGCAGGCCAGGACCAGTCCGCCGCTGCCGGCGGCCGCCAGTTCCGAACCCACCGTGGCGAGCCACGGCCACCGGTCCTCGTCGGTCAGCGGGGTGCCGGCGGCCATCTTGGCGACATTCTCCACCGGGTGCAGGGAGTCGCCGTCCAGGAACGGCACCCCCAGTTCACGGGCCACAAGGTCACCGATGGTGGTCTTGCCGCAGCCGGAGACGCCCATGACGATGACGCGCGGGCCCGGCCTGCCTTCGGGGGCAGGGGCGGTGTTGTTGCTGATCACCACGGGTGCCTCACCAGTCATGCACAGTGCCGTCAACCAGGCGGTTGTATGGCAGGTAGGCCTGCTGGTACGGGTAGGCCGCTGCGGCTTCCTCGTTGAATTCGACGCCGATGCCGGGCTTGTCGCCCGGGTGCAGGTAGCCGTCAACGAATGTCATGGACTGTTCGAAGACCTCGTTGGTCTTGTCCGAGTGCTGCATGTATTCCTGGATGCCGTAGTTGTGGATGGCCAGGCCCACGTGGAGCTGGGCCGCGAAGCCCACCGGGGAGATGTCCGTGGGGCCGTGGAAGCCTGACTTGATCTGGTACTGGGCCGCGAAGTCCATGACCTTCTTCAGCGGGGAGATGCCGCCGAAGTGGGTGGAGGCTGCGCGGACGTAGTCAATAAGCTGTTCCTTGATGATGGTCTGGTAGTCATACACGGTGTTGAAGATTTCACCGATGGCCAGCGGGGTGGTGGTGTGCTGGCGGACCAGGCGAAGGGCTTCCTGGTTTTCGGCCGGGGTGCAGTCCTCGAGCCAGAAGAGGTCGTACGGTTCCAGGGCCTTGCCGAGCTTGGCGGCCTGGATGGGGGTCATGCGGTGGTGGCCGTCGTGCAGGAGCGGCAGTTCCGCGCCGAACTCGTTGCGCACGGCTTCGAAAACGGTGGGCAGGTGGCGCAGGTAGGCGCGGGTGTCCCAATCCTCTTCCACCGGGAAGGCACCGCGGCCGGCGGGCTCGTAGTCGTAGCGTTCACCTGAGGCTTGTGCCTGCGCAGCAACACCGTAGACGGCCTTGATGCCGGGGACGGCGGTCTGGATGCGGACGGACTTGTAGCCCAGTTCCAGGTGCTCGCGGACGGAGTCGAACAGCGACTCGATGTCCGAGCCGGATGCGTGGCCGTAGGCGCGCAGGCCGTTGCGTGAGGCACCGCCGAGGAGCTGGTAGACGGGCATGTTGGCCATCTTGCCCTTAATGTCCCACAGGGCCATGTCCACGGCGGCGATGGCCGCCATGGTGACCGGGCCGCGGCGCCAGTACGAGCTGCGGTACAGGAACTGCCAGGTGTCCTCGATCTTGTGCGGATCCTTGCCGATCAGCAGCTGTGCAACATGCTCCTTGAGGTAGGCGGCGACAGCCAGTTCGCGGCCGTTCAGCGTGGCGTCACCGATGCCGGTGACTCCATCGTCCGTTGTGATGCGCAGGGTCACGAAGTTACGCGACGGGCTTGTCACGAACACCTCAGCGGCAATGATTTTCACGGCAGATCCTTTCGGGGACAACAGGTAGTTGGTCGTGGGTGGAGTTATCGGCCGGCGGGCGTGCCGGCGTGGGCTGGGGTGGCAGCATCGGCCGGCTGGCCGGCGTCGGCCGGAGTGCCGGCAGATGCCGTTTTGGTGCGGCGGGACTGGATTTCCTGGAGGATTTCCGCGTGCTTGGCGTCAGTGAGGGTGTACTTGGTCATGACCAGTACCGCAAGGATAGTCAATACGGCCGGGAGCGCACCGGCAGCAATCTGGATGCCGAACACGGCATCGGCAGTCTGCGTCGCGCCGCCGGACTTGTAGCCGCCCAGGGCGAGGGCGTAGGCGGCGAGGGCGCCTCCCACGGCCTGGCCGGACTTACGGGTGAAGGAGAACAGTGCGTAGGTGATGCCCTCGGTGCGGACGCCGGTCTTCCATTCGCCGTATTCCACGGTGTCCGCTTCCAGGGCCCAGACCACGATGTTGACCGCCAGGACGCCCACCACGCTGATGACCAGGCCGCTGAAGCCGAGCCAGACCTGGCTGGCCGGGGTGAAGAAGATGATCGCGCCGCCTGCCACGCTGATGAGCGAGGAGTAGATGTAGACGCGCTTTTTGCCGACATTGCGGACCAGTTTGGGCATGAACGCGGCGAGCACGAAGGTCAGGGCCAGCTGAATGATGGACAGGACGGGGTAAAGGTCCAGCCGGCCCAGGACGTCGCGCAGGTAGTACAGCTGCACGGACGTGAGGGCCAGGTAGCCGGTGAGGAAGAAGAAGGAGCTCAGGCACAGCATCAGCAGGGGCTTGTTGGTCTTGAGCGTGTCCAGGCTCTGCTTGAGGGTCACGTTGGGGACCTCGCGGTGGACGCGTTCCTTGGCGGTCAGTGCCGTGAAGAAGTAAAGCGCCGTACCGATCACGACAAAGACCAGGGTGATGGTGGTGAACGTGGTCTGGAGGTCGGCGCCGGGCTTGATCAGCGGTGCCACGAAGATGCCCAGGCCGGAACTGACCAGCAGGGCACCCACCATGCGGGCCGAGCCGAGTTTGGCGCGCTCACCCGGATCCTGGGTCATGGCGCCCGCCAGCGAACCATAGGGAATGTTTACGAGGCTGTAGGCCAGGCCAAGGGCGGCGTAGGTGACATACGCGTACAGCAGGGCGCCGGATTCACCGATCTGCGGGACGGAAAAGACTGCCATGCTCAGCAGGAGCAGCGGAATGGAGCCGAACATGATGAAGGGGCGGAACTTGCCGAAGCGCTTGCTGTAGGTCCGGTCCACGATCCGGCCGGCGAAAACGTCAGCGAAGGCGTCAAACAAACGGACCACAAGCAGCAGGGTTCCGGCGGCCGCTGCGGAGATACCGGCGACATCCGTGTAATACACGAGCAGGAACATGGTGGCCGTAGTGAAGGCGAGGTTGTTTGCGGCATCACCGGCGCCATAGCCGACAATGCTGAGCTTGTTTAGCTTTTTCATGATTGGGCTCCTTTACCCTTGCCGCCTTGGGGGCCGGCGAATTTTGAAATGCTATGCAGCGGTGAACCCTCGGCCATGCCTCAACCGGAAATCCACGGGGGACGGCAGTGCCGCCGCCTGTAACTCGTTGTTGTAATCCTAATCACTTGGCAATCAAATGGCAAGCGGTTGCCATAAATTTCTGTTGAAAGTTCATGAAACTGCAAGTCAGCAGAAACAGCTCTGCCCGGTCCGTAACTCCGGACCGGGCAGAGCCATTCTGTTGGACTCCTGGCTAGGAGCCTGCGGTGAAAGTTCCGAGCAGGCCGGCAACGAACTCCACCACGGCCTCATCGGCAGCCAGGGCCGGATCAATGAGCGCCAGCAGGGCCCCAACCCGTTCGGCGCCTTCGAGCGTGTTGGCCGCCGAGACCTCGGCCGCGAGCGGATCATGGAACGCCTCGGCTGCTGCGGTGAAGTCCATCCAGGCGGCAATCATCAGTGCGGCAGCAGCTCCGGACCGTCCTTGGGCGCGCTCGGCCAGCAGCACCGGCACCGCCCGCATCCGGAGTTTGGTACTGCCGTCCATCGCGATCTGGGCCAGGTGGTGGGCGATCCGTGCATTGCTGAACCGGGCCAGCAGGGCGTCGCGGTAGGCCGGAATCTGCAGGTCGGCGCCGGCGGCTGCCGCGCCGGACAGGTTGCTCTCCGCCTCGTCCCAGAACGATTCCACGGCCTTTCGGCACTCCGCGTCGGCCAGGGCTTCGGCCACGGTGGTGTGGCCGCGGAGCTGACCGGCGTACGCCAGCAGGGAATGGGCGCCGTTCAGGAGCCACAGCTTGCGGTTCTCGAAAGGCTCGATGTGGTCCACGAACACCGCGCCGGCATCTTCCCAGCGCGGCCGCCCGGCCGGGAAGTCCCCGCTGAGCACCCAGTTGGTGAAAGGTTCGGCAACAACCGGCGAGTTGTCGTGGTACCCGCATGCGGCCTCGACGGCGGCGATGTCGGCTTCGGTGGTGCGCGGCGTGATGCGGTCCACCGACGTGCTGACAAAGCTGACGTTCGCCTCAATCCAGGCGGCGAGGTCCGCGTCCCAGGCAGCGGCGAGGCCGGTCACGGCGTTGTGGGCAACGGTGCCGTTGTTGGCGAGGTTGTCACAGCAGACCACCGCCATGGGTCCGGTTCCGGCAGCCCGGCGGGCGGCGAGGGCAAAGACCAACCGGCCCAGCGGCGTCGACGGGTTTCCGGTGCCTGACTTCAGCAGCTCAAGGTCCGCCGCGACGTCGGACGCGTTGACATCAAGCTGCCCGTCGGCACCGAGCCGGTACGCGGCTTCGGTGACGGTCAGCGTGACCATGGCGGTAGCGGGTGCTGCAACCAGTTCGGCGAGCCGCGGCACGTCCGCGCCGTCCACCGCTTCGGCAATGCTTCCGACGACGGCGAACGAGTCGCCGCTGTCAGCGCGCTCCACCAGCGTGAAGAGTCCGTCCTGCTCGGCAAGTGCCAGGGCGGCGTCCGGGCGGCGTCCCGTGAAGGCCGCGATGCCCCACTCCGCGGCGTCGCCGGCCTGGCTGGTGAACCAGGCCTGGTGCGAGCGGTGGAAGGCGCCGAGCCCGAGGTGGACGATCCGGACCGGCGGCTTGGGGGCCGCGTGGAGGGTCCGGTTCAGCTGCGGAAGGTCTTTCGATCCGGCGGCTGAACTGACCTGGTCGGGGCTGACATGGTCGGTGCTGGTCTGGTCGGGACTGGTCTGGTCGGGACTGGTCTGTTCGGTAGTCACAGTTTGAATACCCTTCGCGGGGACGAATCGACGATGTCCACGATAATTTCGTGGGCACGGTCCTCACTGACACGGTGCTCGGCCACGAGCCGGGCCAGGAAAGCGGCTTCGATCCGGCGGGATGCGTCGTGGCGGGCGGGGATGGAGCAGAAGGCGCGGGTGTCATCGATGAAGCCGGAGGAGCGGGAGAACCCGGTGGTCTCCGTGACGGCGGAGCGGAAGCGCAGCATCGCATCGGGAGCGTCCAGGAACCACCACGGTGCACCAAGGTAGACGGACGGGTAGAAACCCGCCAGGGGCGCGAGTTCGCGGGAGAACACGGTCTCGTCCAGCGTGAACAGCACCAGGTGGAAGTCCTTCGCCGTGCCGAAGTCCTGCAGCAGCGGGCGGATGGCCTCGGTGTAGTTCACGGCGTATGGGATGTCATGGCCGGTGTCGGCGCCGAATGCCTCGAACGTGGGCGTGTGGTGGTTGCGGAAGGAGCCCGGGTGGATGGTCATGACCAGCCCGTCCTCCACCGACATGCGGCCCATCTCGTACATCATGTGGGCTTCGAAGGTGTTGCGGTCCTCAGCAGTGGCCTTCCCGGCCCGGGCGAGTTCGAAGATCCGCTCAGCCTCGGCACGCTCCAGCTTCAGCGTGGCGGGGGTGGCCACGCCGTGGTCGGCGGAGACGGCGCCGTGCTCCACGAAGTACCGGCGGCGGTTCTCCAGGGCCGTGATATAGGCGCTGTAGCCGGTGGCGCCGTCGCCGGCGGCGTCGATCAGCCGGTCCACGTTGGCGCCCCAGGCGGGGTGCGCGATGTTCAGGTACTGGTCCGGGCGGAACGTCGGCAGGACCCGGCCGGCGAAGGTCGGGTCCTCGGCGATCGCCTTATGGCTGGCCAGGTTGTCCAGTGGATCGTCGGTGGTGGCCAGGACCTCGATGTTGAAGTCCTTGAAAAGCTGGCGCGGACGGAACCCGGGCTCAACCAGCTTGGCGGCAATGGCGTCGTAGCTTGCGTCAGCGGACATCTCGCCGAGGTCTGCGCCCAGCTCGAAGACGCTGTCGAACTGGGTGCGCAGCCAGTAGCCGGACGCCGTGCCCTCGAAAAGCGGCCACGCTGCAACGAAGGTGCGCCAGATATCCCTTGATTCGGGCGTGCTGGTTCCGCCCGCGCGGAGCTTGTCCAGGGGGACGCCGCTGGCGTGGATCAGCCGGGTGACGTAGTGGTCCGGGCTGACCAGCAGCGCCGCCGGATCAGGAAAGGAGGTGTTGTTTTCGATGACAGCAGCGTCAACGTGGCCGTGCGGGGAGATGATGGGGAGGTCCTGGACGCGCTGAAGAAGGTCGCGCGCGATGCTGCGCGTTCCTGGATCCGCGGGCAGGAGCCTGTCTGGGTTGGCAGCAATCGACTGTGACATAGGTCAATAATCCGGCCTGGTCCCCGCTTTTGTCAACCGGTTGCCAAAAATTGCCAAGTGAAGCTTGCGGCCGCCCTCGGGTGGTCAGGCGGACAGCATCCGTCCGCTCGAACCGCGGAGGACAAGCTCCGTCTCCACACTCAGGGTGCCGGCCGGTTCGCCGGTTCCGTGCAGCAGATCCAGGAGGCGGGTGGCGGCGCCGGCGCCGCACTCCCCCAGCGGCGAACGCACGGTGGTCAGTGGCGGCGTCGTGAAGTCCGCACCGAAGATGTCATCGAAGCCAACGATGCTGATCTGGTCCGGCACCGATATCCCGGCGGCCTGGAGTTCCTGCATGAGGCCAATCGCCAGAAGATCGTTGTATGTCAGCACTGCCGTGGCACCGCTGGCGCGGACATCACGCGCCGTCTGCCGGCCGCCGTCGACCGTTGGTTTGGTGGATTCCAGCCGGACTGCCTCGAGCCGGGACCATTCGCTGGCCGCCTGCACGCCTTCCCAGCGCCGCTCGGACATCCAGGACTCCGGCGGCCCCGCAACGTAGGCGATCTTGTGGTGGCCGTTCCCGGCCAGGCTGCGGACTGCCTCGCTGAGCCCCTTGTGCACGTCCGGCACTACGCACGGCACACCCTCCACTTCGCGGTTGATGACCACTACCGGCTTGTCCCGGGCCAGGGCGCGGATATTGTCGTCGTCCATGCGGGGGCTCGCCAGGATGAGGCCGTCCACGGTGGCCATCAGGCGGCGGGCGGCGGTCAGTTCCGTTGCCGGGGACTCGGCCGATTCGGCAAGCACCAGGGTGTAGTCACGGTCCGTCGCGGTGGTTTCCGCGCCGCGGATAATGTCGAAGAAGGTGGGGTTGGTGATGTCCGCGACGATCAGGCCGAAGGTGTTTGTCTTCCCGGTGGGAAGGGCGCGGGCAAACGGGTTCACGTGGTAGTTCAGCTCGGCGGCCGCATCCTCGATCAGCTTCTGAGTTTTGGGACTCACCCGGCCGGGCTTGCTGAGTGCCCGTGAAACCGTGGAGGCGTTGACGCCGGCAATCCTCGCGATGTCGTAAATCGTTGCGTTGGATTTTCCGTCCCGGCCGTGTTTTTTGGCCGCGCCGGCAGCGGTGCCGGCATCCGGGGTCTTGGGTTCAGTCACCGGCCCATCTTAGCGATGAAAGCGCTTAACGCGACGGCGGCTGCGGCCCGTTTTGAGGTTCCAAAACGGGACGCAGCCGCCGCGAAGTGCCGCTGTTCAGCCCGGCGTCAGGCGCGCTGCGGGAATTTGCCCTCTTCGGCGATGCGCTTGTTGAGCTCCGCGAGGAACTCGTTTTCGTCGAAGTCCAGTCCCACTTCCTTGCCGGTCCAGGCGGAGAGGTGGATGGCGTTGGCCAGCCGCACACCGTTGATGCCGTCCGAGCCCGGGGCCAGCAGGGGGGTTCCGTCCAGGATGTTGGCGGCGAAGTTCTCCAGCACGCCGGAGTGCTGGGCACCCCAGGCGGACTCAAACTCGATGACCTCGGTGGTGTAGTACTGCTCCGGGTTCAGCTCGCCCATAAAGAGCTTGCGGACATCGTCCATGTCCATGCCTTCGCTGAGCTCGCGCTCGGGCTTGTGCAGCCGGGTGACGGTGGCCGTCTTGCTGTTTTCGACCACGATCTTGCCCTGGTCGCCCAGGATTTCGAAGCGGTCCGTGCCGGTCAGATCGTGTGTGGCCGTGACGAAAACGCCGGTTGCGCCGTCGCCGTAGTCCACCACTGCCGTCACTTCATCCTCGACGGCGATGTCGCGCCGGAAGCCGAACGCCACCTTCGCGTACACCGACTTGGGCACGCCGCAGATCCACTGCCACAGGTCCAGCTGGTGCGGTGCCTGGTTGACCAGGACGCCGCCGCCCTCGCCGCCCCACGTTGCACGCCACGCACTGGAGTTGTAGTAGCCCTGCGGCCGCCACCAGGTGGTGATGATCCAGTTGGTGCGGCGGATCTTGCCGATCTCGCCGTTCGCCACAATCTCCTTGAGCTTCTGGTACAGCGGGTTGTTGCGCTGGTTGAACATGATGCCGAACGTCAGCTCCGGCTTGGTGGCAGCGAACTCGTTGAGTTCCTTGACCTGCTTGGTGTACACGCCGGCCGGCTTCTCCACCAGGGCGTGGATGTTGCGCTTGAGCGTCTCGATGCCCATCTCAGGGTGCAGGAAGTGCGGAACGCAGGTGACGACGGCGTCCACGTCACCACTTTCCAGCATGGTGATGTAGTCCTCGTAGAAGGGCACGTCCGGGTAGGTGGAAGCTGCAAGCTCCTTCTTGGCCGGGTCGATGTCGCAGATGGCGCCGATCTCCATGTTGGGGACCAGTCCGTCCGTGATGAACTTGGCGTAGGCGCCGCCCTGCTGGCCCAGGCCGATGATGCCGAGGCGTACTTTCTTGCTCATGAATTGAATCTCCTTTTTCTGTGGTGCGTCGTCGGGGACGGGGTTAGAAGAGTTCGGACTGGCCCAGCGCAACGAGGTTGTCGTAGGAGGTCTGCAGCGCTTCCCAGACGGTGCGGCCGTAGAGCTCGTCCTGTTCCACCAGGAGGTACTCGGCGCCGGCGGCCTGCGCGGCCGGGATGATGGCGGCAAAGTCAAGGTTGCCCTCGCCTACTTCGGCGAACTGGACAACGTTCTTGAACTCGGTCATAAAGCCGGCGAAATCCCCGGCATCCAGGAGCCCCAGTGCGGACTCCGGCATGACCCCGATCCGGTAGTCCTTAAGGTGCACCATCGCCGTGCGGCCGGCGTACTTTTCCAGGGTGCGGACCGGGTCCAGGCCGCCGCGCTGGACCCAGTGCACGTCAATTTCCATGCCCATGGCCGGGGAGTTCTCGGCGATGATGTCCAGCATGTACTTGCCGTCGAACTTCGCGAACTCGATGTGGTGGTTGTGGTAATACAGGCCCAGGCCCTGCTCCTGAAGGCGTTCGGCGTAGTCGTTGGCCTGTTTGGCGAAGTCAACCACCGCCCCGATTGAGGTCATGGCCGAGAACGGCAGCATGCCGATCCGCAGCAGTTTGGAGTCCAGCCGCTTGGCGTCCTCAACGATCTTGTCGAAGTGCTCCGCCAGCGAGTCGCCCGGGCGTCCCTTGGGGGTCTCCATGGCCACGGACAGTGCCGCGATGTCCATGCCCAGTTCGGTGCGGGACCGGTCCAGCTCAGCCACGTTCTCCGGCGTCATCGGGATCTGGGAGATCTCGACGGCGTTGTAGCCGATTTCGCTGACCTTGCGGAGCGTTTCGAATGCCCCGGCTTCGGCGAAGCTGTCCTTCAGCATCATTGCCTGTACGCCAATTTTGGCTGATGTGGCCATGTTAGCCCTCCATTGTTGTTTGCTGCTGTTGAGTTGGTTGCGGGACGGCCTAGGCGGGGACGCCGGCCTGTTCGGCCTGCTGCCGCTGTTCTTCGAGCAGGCGGTGGCGGTCAGCGCGGCGCTTCTCCTGGCGGTCCGGATCCGGCACCGGGGAGGCGAGGAGCAGTCGCTGCGTGTAGGGGTGCTCGGGGCTGCGTGTGACAACCTCTGCCGGCCCCTGCTCCACGATCTCTCCACGGTACATCACGGCCACACGGTGGCTGATGTGGCGGACCACGTCAAGGTCGTGGGAGACAAACAGGTAGGAAACGCCGGTGTCCTTCTGGATCTGCAGGAAGAGATCCAGGACGCGGGCCTGCGTGGAAAGGTCCAGTGCACTGACCGGTTCGTCGCAGACGATGAGCTTGGGAGACAGCGCCAGTGCACGGGCAATCGCTACGCGCTGGCGCTGGCCGCCGCTGAATTCACGCGGCAGGCGGTGGATGGCGTCCGAGGGCAGGCCAACCTGGTCCAGCAGTTCCTGCACACGCTTCCTGGCCGCTGTGCCTTCCATGCCCTGCACGCCCAGGGGCTCGGCGAGGATCTCGCCGATCTCCAGGGCCGGGTTCAGCGAGGTGTAGGGGTCCTGGAAGACCACCTGCATGTCCCGGCTCAGGACGCGGCGCTCCTTCCGGCTGGCATGGCTGATGTCCTTGCCCTCGAAGGTGATCCTGCCGCCGCTGACCGGGGCCAGGCCCAGGACCGCGCGGCCGAGGGTGGTTTTGCCCGAACCGGACTCCCCCACCAGGCCCAGGGTCTCACCCTGGCCGATATGAATGTCGATGTCCGTCAGGGCGCGGAACTTCCGGGCCCGGAAGCCCTTGCCCGCATAATCCACCACCAGGTTTTCCACGCGCAGGAGTCCGTCGCGTGCCGGGACGGACTCCGCGGCATTGAGGGCTACAGTTTCGGTCACAGCACGTTCTCCTTTGCCATTGAGGGCACCAGCATGGTCATCGGTTCCTTGCCTTCGAGCATGGAAGCCAGCAGCGTCTGGGTGTAGCGTTCCTTCGGTTCGTGCAGGATCTCCCGGACGGGGCCTTCCTCCACCAGGCGTCCGTTCTGCATGACCACCACGCGGTCGCACAGGTCAGCCACCACACCGAAGTTGTGGGTCACCAGGATGACGCCGACGCCAAGGCGGCGCTGGAGGTCGCGGATGAGGTCCAGCACATCGGCCTGCACCGTCACGTCCAGGGCAGTGGTGGGCTCGTCCGCGATGATGAGGTCCGGTTCGCAGCTGATGGCACCGGCGATCAGCACGCGCTGGGCCATGCCGCCGGAGACCTCGTGGGGGTAGGCCTTGAATGTCCGCTCGGGGTTGACGATGCCAACGTCCGAGAGCAGCTTCATGGCACGGGTGGTGGCTTCCGCCTTGGAAATTCCGAGGACCCGCACCATGGGGGTGACCAGTTGGTAGCCGATGGTGAAGGCCGGATCCAGGTTGCTCATCGGTTCCTGCGGAATGTACGAAATCCGCTTGCCGCGCAGCTTGGACAGCCGGCTCTGGTTGACTTTGTCCTCCCCCGGCGCCACCGTGTACTGGCCATCGAACTGGATGGCACCGGCCACGATCCGTGCAGTGTCCGGCAGCAGGCCCAGGATCGAGAAGGCGGTCTGGGACTTGCCCGAACCGGACTCGCCCACGATGCCGAGGATTTCACCGCGGTCAACGTGGAACGAAACGTCGTCCACCACCTTCTTGATGGAACCGTCGGCCTGCGGATAGCCGACGCCCAGGTTGGTCACCTTGACCAGGTGGTGTTCCGTGCCGGCCTCTACGGCGGCAATGGTCTTGCGTGCTGCCTTGGCGGCGCTGGCGGCAGCCGCGTCCCGGGCCGCGTACGTTTTCTTCCTGCGGTGCCTGATCTTCTCGCCGTCTTCAAGGGCATCGCGGACTGCGTTGCCGAGCAGGACCAGGGCTCCGATGGTCAGGGCCATGGCGAAAGCTGGCCAGAAGAGCAGGGACGGGGTGAGGTAGACGTTTTTGAAGCCTTCGCTCAGCATCACTCCCCAGGTGGCCTTGGCCGGGTCGCCCAGCCCCAGGAATTCCAGCGCGGACTGGATGGCAATGGCAACGCCGGTGATGGCTGCGGTCTGGATGATGATCGGAGCACGGACCACGGAGAAGATGTGGCGGCTGATGATCCGGACGTCGGAAAGGCCGGAGACGCGGGCTGCGTCAACATAAAGCTCGTTGCGTACCGACTGCACGGCGGAGCGCACCAGGCGGAAGTACGACGGGCTGATCAGGACGCCGAAAGCGATCATGGCAATCCAAACCGACGGGCCAAAGGCGGAACGGATGGTCATCAGCACGATCAAGCCGGGAAGGCTCATCAGGATGCCCACGATCCAGTTGGCCACCGCTTCGAACTTTCCGGCATAGTAGCCGGCCACGAGGCCGGCGGGCAGGCCGATCAGGATGGCGACGGCGGCGCACAGAAGCGCCGAAAGGAGCGTTAGCTGGGCTCCGTAAAGGAGCCGGCTCCAGACGTCGCGGCCGGAGCTGTCCGTACCGAGGATGTTGACCCCGTCGGGGGCGGCCAGTGTTTTGGAGATGTTGGCGAAGTTCTGGTCGAACGGCGCGAGCACATTTGCGAACGCTGCGAGCAGGATCACGCCCAGCAGGATGACCAGGGCAACCACACCCAAGGGGTTCTTCAGGATGCGTTTGAAGGCTGAGGACCGGACCACGGTGCCGGTCTGACCGGACGTTCCTGGTACGGGACTGCCTGGGGGCGGCGTGAGGGCTGAGGTTTCGACGGACTCGGTCACGAGACACGCACCTTCGGGTTGAGCCAGCCGTTGAGCAGGTCAACAATCAGGTTGACCACAATCACCACGGCGACGGTGTACATAACGACGCCCATGACCACCGGCTGGTCGCTCTGGATAGTAGCGGTGACAGCCATGGGGCCCATGCCGGGCAGGGCAAAGATCGATTCGAGGATGACGACGCCACCGAGCATGCCGATCAGTTGGAGGCTCAGCACGGTCAGCCCGGCAGGAGCGGCGCTGCGGAGCACGTGCTTGAACAGGACCTCCCGCTCGCCGATGCCGCGGCTGCGCAGGGTGCGGACGTAGTCCCGTTCGAGCTGCTTAATGACGGCGCTGCGGATCTGCTGCGCACCGCCGGTAACGCCGTTGATGAGCAGGGCGATCACCGGAAGGGTCAGCGACAACACCCAGGTGGATGCGTCCACGCCGGGTGCAATGGTGCTGGTGGCGGGGAACAGGCCCATCTGGATGGCCAGGATGGTCACCAGGATGATGCCGATGACGAACCCGGGGATCGAGTCGCCGATGATGGCACCGATCTGGACCACACGGTCCACCCATCCCCGCTTGACGGCCGCGGCCACGCCAATGAGGGTAGCGATGATGGAGATGAGGATCATGGCCACCACCACCATGGTCATGGTCACGGGAATGCGGGTGGCCAGGGCATTGGCAACAGGTTCGGAAGTGAACCAGGAGGCACCCAGGTTGCCGCCCAGGGCGTCCGTCAGCCAGCTGATGTAACGCGTGATGATGGGCTGGTCAAGCCCCAACTCGGCTTCCTTGACGGCCAGCTGCTCGGGTGTGGCCTGGTCGCCCAGGATGTTCCGTGCGATGCTGCCGCTCGATACGTAGAGCAGGGAAAAGGTGAGGATCGAGACGGCAAGCAGCACTACGACTCCGCTGCCGAGGCGTTTGAGGATGAAGGGGATCATTGCTGGCTCCATTGAACAGGCATGGTATTGAGTGCCCGGTCCGGCGGCCCGCCGTGAAGCGGACCGCCGGACCCGCGCCGGTTTGAGGCTGCTGGCCCGCTGCTAGGAGGCGGGAGCGTAGTTGTAGATCGAGGGAACGGCCTGCTGAATCTGAGGCGTCACCGTGACCTTGGAGTTGTGGTAATACATCTGATTCACGCGGAACATGGGTGCGAACCAGGCCTGCTCCACCACGTACTTGTTGACTTCCTGGGCCAGCTTGCCCGCGTCCTTGCCGCCGGTCTGGACGGCATCGATCTTGGCCTGCAGTTCAGGGGTGGTGTTCTTGAACGCGTTGTACAGCGCCTTGGTGGAGACGATCTGGTTGATGGCCACCCACGGCTCGCCCTGGAAGAGCGAGAAGTACATGGTGGTGAACTTCTGTGCTGCGATGTCCGAGGTGAAGGTGTTGGTAAGGGCAGAGCCTACGTTCAGCGTGATCCCAACGTCAGCCAACTGCTGCTTGACGACCGCGAGCTGGGTTTCGAAGCCCGGAACCGAGGGGACTTCGAGCGTCACTCCGGTTTCGTAGCCCGCTTCCTTCAGGAGCTGCTTGGCCTTGGCCGGATCGTAGGAGTAGTAGTTTTCAAGTTCCTCGGTCCAGGCTCCGCTTTCCTTGCCGAAAGGCTGCGAGGTTGGTGTGCCCTGGCCCAGCAGGACCTGCTCAAGGATGGTCTTGCGGTCGAACGCGTAGTTGATGGCCTGGCGGACCTTCACGTTGCCGAGCGGGGCGTTTTTGGCACCGTCGCGGTCCATCAGCAGCAGTCCCTGCCAGTCGACCTGGTTCGCGGCGAGGGTCATCTTGGCGCCCTCGGCCTGCTTGCCCGTCTTGGGGTCCAGCAGTGTGGCATCCACCTGGCCCGAGACGAGGGCGTTGGTGCGGGCAGTCAGGTCGGTCAGGGTCTTGAAGGTGACTTTCTGGAACTTCTGGAGGTCCTTGTTCCAGTAATCCTTGCGTGCGGTGAACACGGACTGGGAGTCCTTGACCGTGGCGGCCTTGTCCATGACGTAGGGGCCGGAGCCCACTGGTTCGGTCTTAATGGCTTCGGTGCCGAGGGCCTTGGGGCTGCCCATCAGGCCGGCAGCCTGGCTCAGGTAGAACTCCAGCGAGGGGTCCGGGGTGGTGAGGTTGAGCTCGATCGTGTCGGCATCAACCACCGTGACGCCGGTGACAGCGGTCAGCTGGGCCATCTGCGGGCCGTTGGCCGTCTTGAAGTGGTCCAGGTTGGCTTTGGCGGCTTCGGCGTCGAACTTGGCTCCATCGCTGAACGTCACGTCCGTGCGGAGGTCCAGGGTGAGCTTGGTGTTGGTGTCGTTGTACTTCCACGCGGTGGCCAGCATGGGGCTCAGCTTGCCGTCCGGCTGCCTCAGGAGCAGGGAGTCATACGCTGCCTGGTAAGGCTGGAGAATGTGGCCCACGTGAGCCTGCGCCGGGTCCCAGGAACGGATTTCCTGGACGGTGCCCAGCGTCAGGGTGGTCGTCTTGGCTGCGGCCGGGTTGGCGCCCGTGGCGCCGCCTCCGCAGGCGGTCAGCGCCAGTGCTGCACTGACGATAAGAGCGGCTGCTGCCGCCTTGGGACCTAACTTCATTGTTGGCTCCTGAATCTGTGGAACGTGAGAGAGACGAATCCGATCGGTGTGGCCTGGACCACACCGACCTTGCGAGATTCAGAGTACGCATGATTGCCACGTTTGGCAACCGATTGTCACTAATGTTGCACGATTGGAAATTTAAGGAGTCAGGATGCACGTAAAGGCAACCTACAATCGGTTGCCCTGACTACGGTGCAGCTGCCGGGACCGCCCGTTAGGAGACCTTATCCAGGGCGTCCGGATAGCTCTGCCGGTAGATTTCCTTGACGATCCGCAGGGACTTTTCTGCCTCTTCCGGGTCTATCCAGAAGTGCCCCGCTTCACCGAGCCTGCTGTAGAAGTCGGCGATGAGCAGCTCGTGTGAAACGCCCCAATAGGCACGTCCGCCGGACTCCACCACACGCTCGGGCACCACGTCAACGCGGCCGTCCGCGTGGGAGACGGTCAGGTCCCCGCGCAGGCTGAGTGTGGCTTTTTCCGTGACGATATCCAGCGTGACGGGCGCGTTCACGGCGTTGGCCAGCGTGGCATAGAAGGCACTGCGGACGCCGTTGGCATGCTCTGCCACGAATTCCGCCGTGTCCTCCACTTCAATGGTGTCGGCCAGGAACCTCGTGGCCGCATGGCCGGACAGGGAGACGACATCGCCCACCAGCCACTGCAGCAGGTCCACCGTGTGGATGGCCTGGTTCATCATGAGGCCGCCGCCGCCGCCCGCCCAGGTGCCACGCCAGGGCCGGCTGCGGTAGTAGTCGGCGTCGCGGTGCCACATCACGGTGGCCGAAGCGCCCACTACCGCGCCAAGCTCACCGGAGGAGAGCAGGGCGTGCATGGCCTGGGCGGTGGCGTTGTAGCGGTTCTGGAAGCAGACGGCAATCTTGGCGTCGCTTGCCTTGGCAGCCGCCACCAGCCGGCGCCCCTCTTCAAGGGTGTGTGCCAGCGGCTTCTCCACAATGACGTTGACGCCCCGGCCGAGGCAGTCCGCTGCAATCGCGGCATGCGTGTTGTGCGGGGTGGTGATGTGCACAACGTCCGGCCCCACGGCATCAATGAGGCTGGCGTGGTCGGAGAATCCCGGCACGCCGTGGGCGGCCACGGCGGCGGCGAGACGGCCGGGGTCGGTGTCGCACACCGCGGCCAGCCGGGCGCCGTCGAGCTTTGCGATGGCTTCGAAGTGAACCGCGGAAACGTCCCCGCAGCCGATGACCGCAGCCTTGAGTGCCGTCACGAAAGTTCGATTCCGTTCTTGGCCGCGAGGGTGGCGAAGGCGCGTGCGGCGACGCCGAAGGCAACCGGTCCGGAGAAGCCGCCCAGCTCATGCTGGATGGCCAGGTGCGGCTCCAGCGAGGCGAAGCCAGCATAGCCGTCTGCCTTGAGGGCTGCGATGGTGGCGTCCAGTTCGCCGTCGCCTTCGCCGGAGGGCACAACCTCGCCCGTGGCCATAATGGCGTCCTTGACCTGCAGGTACTCAAGGTAGGGGCGGAGCATGGCGTAACCGTCGGTGTACGGGCGGACGCCCACCTGGACGAAGTTGGCGTTGTCCCAGGCAACACGCAGGGCCGGGGAACCCACCGATTCCATGATGTCCAGGACGCGCTCCGGCGTGTCGCCGTAGATGTCCTTTTCGTTCTCGTGCAGGAGGACGACGCCGGCACTTTCGGCTTCGGCGGCGAGGGCCCGCATGCGGGTGATGACGTCGTCGCGGATCTCTTCCGGCGTCTGGGTTTCACCCCGGTAGAAGGAGAAGATGCGGATGTATTTGGTGTCCAGGCCCCTGGCCACGGAGATGATCCGGCGCAGGCGCTCCACCTCGTGCTCCACGGGCAGGCTGATGTCCACCTTGCCGATGGGGCTGGCCACCGCGGACACCTTCAGTCCCTTGGCGTCGAGGATTCCCTTGAGCTCGGTCACCTGCTCCGGCGTGAGTTCGGAGACGTTCACGCCCCAGGCGCTGCGGACCTCAATATGGCTGGCGCCCAGGGCCAGCATGACTGCGGCCTGGACCGCCGGATCGGGATCCACTTCGTCGCCGAAGCCGGAGAGCTGCCAGGCGGTGGGTGATGCTGCGCTGGATGGTGCGGACACGGGGATCTCCTTAGGTTTGCCACGGCCGGACGGCTTGGAGCCGCGCCGGCGCGGGTGACTTGGTTCACAAAGTTTCTGCACTAAGTCTAGACACCGGCACATTCGATGACAACCGATTGCCAAATGTTGACATCCTGTGGCAATCTAGGAGCATCAGGGCTGTGGCTATGGTCACAGTGCCCGTATTGTCCCGTTCAGAGAGGAACGCCATGGCGATGCAAACAGCCGGAACAGAGCGTCCTGCCACCATTCATGACATCGCCGCCATGTGCGGAGTGGCCGCGTCCACTGTTTCACGCGCACTTTCCACCCCGGACCGGGTCAACATCCGTACCCGCGCACGCATCGAAGCGGCGGCCGCGGAGCTGAACTACACTCCCAACAGCCAGGCGAAAGCCCTGAGCTCGGGACGGACGGGCGCCGTGGGCGTCCTGGTACCGGACATCACCAATCCGTTCTACTTCGACCTGATCAGGGGCACCCAGCTTCAACTCAAAGCGGCGGGCTACACCCAGCTGCTGGTGGATACCGAGGAGTCCGACGAGGTTGAAGCCAGCAGCATGGAGCAGCTGCGCAAGAGTGCCGACGGCATCATTGTGACGGCATCAAGGCTCAGTGACGAGGCGCTGCTGGCGGCCGCCGCGAAGATTCCCATCGTTACCATCAACCGGGATGTGGCGGGGGTGCCGGCGGTGGTCATTGACACGCCCTCGGCCACCAGCCAGGCCCTGGACCACCTGATCTCGCTCGGCCACACCCGCATTGCCTACATGGCCGGCCCCCTCACGTCACAGTCGAGTACTTTGCGCTGGAATGCGCTCGCCACTGCGGCCGAGGACCGCGGGGTTGAAGTGCGCCGGCTCGGTCCCTTTGCCCCCAAGACCCAATCGGGTGCTGCAGCTGCCGACGCCGCGGTGCACTCGGGGGTCACGGCGTGCATCGCCTTCAACGACCTCATTGCCATCGGCATGCTCCAGCGGCTGCGTGAACGCGGCATCCGCGTGCCCGAAGACATGAGCGTGGTGGGCTGTGATGACATCTTCGGGGCAGACTTCTGCAATCCGCCGCTGACCACCATGGCCTCCCCGATCGAGCAGGCAGGCCGCGTCTCCGTGTCCATGCTGCTGGCCCAGCTGAACCCTTTGGCCGGCGGCGGCAGCCGCAGCCGTTCCCTGATGCCCACCCACCTCACGGTGCGCGGCTCCACCGGACCGGCGCCGCAGCCTGTGTAACCCCGTGATCCCGGGAAGGCCGGCCTTGCGACACGCCACCGACGCAGGGACACAGTTGAGCGTTGTTGACACCGCTGACTAGGCTGGATGACATGCGCGAACTCCAGGCCACCATCATTGAAGAAATGGGCGTGCAGCCCCGGATCGATCCTGCCGGGGAGGTGCGCAAGCGGGTGGATTTCCTGAAGGAGTACCTCCGGGCAACCCAGACAAAGGGCTTTGTGCTGGGCATCTCGGGCGGGCTGGATTCGTCCCTCGCCGGGCGGCTGGCCCAGCTGGCCGTGGAGGAGCTTGAGGCTGAGGGTGTGGAGGCGAACTTCGTCGCGGTCCGTCTGCCGTACGGCGTCCAGCACGATGAAGACGATGCGCAGGCGGCCCTGGACTTCATCCAGCCCAAAACAGAGTGGACCTTTAACATCTCCGCCGCGGTGGATGGCTTCGAGGACGAATTCGAGAAGACCGTGGGCTCCGAGATATCGGACTTCCACAAAGGAAACACCAAGGCGCGGACCCGCATGATCGCCCAGTACGCCCTCGCCGGCGAACACAATTACTTGGTGATCGGCACGGATCACGGCGCCGAGTCCGTCACGGGGTTCTTCACCAAGTACGGCGACGGCGGCGCGGACATCCTGCCCCTGTTCGGCCTGAACAAACGCCAGAACCGCGAACTCCTGGCTGAGCTGGGCGCCCCCGCCCGGGTCTGGGAGAAGGTGCCGACGGCGGACCTTCTCGACGACAAGCCGGGCCGCACCGACGAGGACGAACTGGGTATCTCCTACGACCAGATTGACGATTACCTTGAGGGCCGGGAGATCCCGGAAGCCGCGGCCGAACTGATTGAACAGAAGTACCTGCGGACCCGGCACAAGCGCACCGTCCCGGTCACCATCTTCGACACCTGGTGGAAGTAGCCCCGCGGCACCTTCCATACCCTTGGAAGTCCTAGTATATTGCTGGTGAGACACATGACGCGGCCGTAGGCCCAGCAATGTCAGGAGGTACCGTGGGCAGCCCGCTCCCCCGCGATCCCATCGCCGAGGCCCGGCAGAACTGGGAACGCCACGGCTGGGGCGATGTGGCCGCACCCATGGCAGCCATCACCGCCATTATGCGGACCCAGCAGATCCTCCTGGGCCGGATCGAGACGGTACTCAAGCCGTTCGGACTGACGTTCGCACGCTATGAACTGCTCGCGCTCCTGAGCTTCGCCCGCAGCGGCGCGCTGCCCATGAACAAAGCCAGCGCCCTGCTGCAGGTACATCCCACCTCGGTGACCAACGCCGTCGACCGTTTGGAGCAGGCCGGCCTGGTGGCGCGGTCCCCGCATCCCACGGACGGACGGACCACGCTGATCGAGCTCACCGCGGCAGGCCGCACCCTGGCCAAACGGGCGACGGCGGCGCTCAACGCCGAAGTTTTCGGCAAGTCCGGGTTCGCGGACGACGACGTGGACCACCTGCTCCGCGTGCTGGGCAACTTCCGCAAAGCCGCCGGCGACTTCACGGACTGATTTCAGCGGTGTTTGAACTCCGGCTGGCGCTTTTCGCTGAACGCCGCCATGCCTTCCTTCTGGTCCTCCGTGGCGAACAGCGAGTGGAACATCCGGCGCTCAAACAGCACACCCTGCGTGAGGCCCAGCTCAAAGGCGGCATTCACGGCTTCCTTTGCCAGCATTGCTGCCGGCTTGGACTTGGACGCAATCACCTCGGCGGCTTTTACCGCTTCCTCCACCACCGATGCTGCCGGCACCACGCGTGAAACCAGTCCGGCACGCTCTGCCTCGGCGGCGTCCATCATCCGTCCGGTGAGGACCATGTCCATGGCCTTGGCCTTGCCCACCGCATGGGTCAGCCGCTGCGAACCGCCCATCCCGGGGATGACGCCAAGGTTGATCTCGGGCTGGCCGAATTTCGCGTTGTCGCCGGCGATGATGATGTCGCACATCATCGCCAGTTCGCAGCCGCCGCCCAGGGCGAAGCCGGACACCGCCGCCACGACCGGAATGCGCAGCCGGGTCAGGCTTTCCCATTCCCGGAACCAGTCTTCGGCATACATGTCCACGTAGCCCTTCGAGGACATTTCCTTGATGTCCGCCCCTGCGGCGAAGGCCTTCTCCGAGCCCGTAATCACCACCGCCCCCACGGCGGGATCGGCGTCCATGGCGGTGACGGCGGCCACAACCTCCTCCATCGTGGCCTTGTTCAGCGCGTTAAGCGCCTGCGGACGGTTCAGGGTCACCAGACCCACCCGGCCGCGGTGTTCCACCAGAATGTTCTCGAACTGCTGCGCCAACCTGTGCCCCTTTGGTTCCGTCAATGAAAAATGTGTCCCTGCCAACGCTACGTGGCTGACTTGTCCCGGATGTCCGTAATGATGCCGGAGAAGTCACGGCCGGCGCCGTCCCCCGCGGCGAATTCGTCGTAAATCCTTGAGGCCAGCGGCCCCATCTGCGCCGCCACGCCAGTGCTTTCCAAGGCGTTGAGGGCAAGCCGCAGGTCCTTGGCCATCAGCGCGCCCGCGAAACCCGGCTGGTAATCCCGGTTGGCCGGGCTGGTGGGGACGGGTCCCGGGACGGGGCAGTTAGTGGTCAGCGCCCAGCACTGGCCCGAGGCGTTGGCAGCGACGTCGAACAGCGCCTGGTGCGTCAGGCCAAGCTTCTCGCCGAGCACAAACGCCTCGCTGACGGCAATCATGGACACGCCCAGGATCATGTTGTTGCAGACCTTCGCGGCCTGCCCTGCGCCGTGGTCCCCGCAGTGCACGATGCGTTTGCCCATCCGCTCCAGGATCGGCTTGACGGTTTCGAAGTCTTCGGGGAGGGCGCCCACCATAAACGTCAAAGTGCCTGCCTCCGCCCCCACCACTCCGCCGGACACGGGCGCGTCCACGGAGCGGTGCCCGGCCTCCACGGCAATCGCTGCAGCCTCGCGGGCCTCGTCCACGTTGATGGTGGAGCAGTCCAGGAACATGGTGTCCGGCCCGGCCACTGAGAGCAGGCCGGGTGCCCCGTTGCCCCCGCGGTAGGCGTCCAGGACGTGCTGTCCGCTGGGCAGCATGGTGAGCACCACCGCGGCACCCGCCACGGCCTCCGCCGCGGAAGCAGCCATGGGGATGCCGTGTGCCTTGGCCGCTTCAACGGCGGCCGGCACGGGATCATAGCCCAGCACGCTGTGGCCGGCCTTGATCAGGTTGGCCGCCATGGGACCGCCCATGTGGCCGAGGCCCAGGAAGGCGATGGTGCCGGATGCTGCGCTGTCAGACATGGTCGGACTCCTTTAACTGAAGTTTGAGCTCACGCTCACCCAGGGGCGCGAAGTAGCGCTCGACGTCGGCCGCGGTCACCTCGGCGAGGGACGCCGGCTTCCAGTGCGGATTGCGGTCTTTGTCCACCACCTGCGCCCGGATGCCTTCACGGAAGTCCGGCCCCTCAAGGCAGCGGAGCCCCACCCGGTACTCCTGCGCCAGAGCTTCCGGGAGCGAGAGCCCGCGCACGCGCCGGAGCGATGCGAGGGTGAGCTTCACGGCAGTGGGCGACTTCGCTTCGATGCTGGCGGCAGCTTCGGCCGCCGCACCGCCGGCGGCGCGCAGCCGGCGCACAATCTCCTCGGCGTCATCGGCGGCATAGGCGGCATCAATCCACTCCCGCTGCTCCGCCAGCGCCGAGGCCGGCGATTCCTGGACAAAGCGCCCGACGGCGGCATCCGGCGTCGCGCTTTCCAGCGCTTCCGCGAGCGCAGGGAGGCTGCCGGAGGGCACAAAGTGGTCAGCGAGCCCGAGGAACAAAGCGTCCGCCCCGCTCAGGTGGGCGCCAGTGAGCGCGGCATGCGTGCCGGACTCCCCCGGCGAGCGGGACAGCAGGAGCGTGCCGCCGACGTCAGGGACAAAACCGATAGTGGTTTCGGGCATCCCGGTGCGGGTGCGCTCGGTGACAATGCGGACCGAGCCGTGCGCCGAGATCCCCACGCCGCCGCCGAGCACCAGGCCGTCCATGAAGGCAACGTACGGCTTGGGATAGCGGGAAATGAGCGCGTTGAGCCGGTATTCAATGGTCCAGAACTCCGGGGCCTGGCCGGTTCCCTCCACCATGTCGCGGTAGATGGCCACAATGTCCCCGCCCGCACACAGGCCGCGGTCGCCGGCGCCCTGGACCAGGACGGTGGCCACGGCGTCGTCGTCCGCCCAGGCGGTGAGCTGCTCCAGGATGGCCGTGACCATGCCGAGGGTGAGGGCGTTGACGGCTTTGGGCCGGTTGAGGGTGACGATGCCCAGGTGGCCGCGGCGTTCAAACAGGACGTCGGCTGTTTGCGGCTTCGCTTCGGGGAAACCGCCCATCAGCTGCCGGCCGGCATCACGAAGCTGGCGCCCTGGCGGATGCCGGACGGCCAACGGGTGGTGACCGTCTTGGTCTTGGTGTAGAAGCGGAACGCGTCGGCGCCGTGCTGGTTGAGGTCCCCGAAGCCGGAGGCCTTCCAGCCGCCAAAGGTGTAGTACGCGATGGGGACCGGGATGGGGACGTTGATGCCCACCATGCCCACCTCCACGCGGCTGGCGAAGTCGCGGGCGGCGTCCCCGTCCCGGGTGAAAATCGCGACGCCGTTTCCGAACTCATGCTCGGAGCAGAGCCTGAGCGCCTCGTCGTAGTCGGCTGCGCGCAGGACGCTGAGTACCGGGCCGAAGATCTCTTCCTTGTAGATCTTCATGTCCTTGGTGACGTTGTCGAAGAGCGTGGGGCCTACCCAGAACCCGTCCTCGTAGCCATCCACGGTGAGGCCGCGGCCGTCAGCCACCAGCGTTGCGCCCTCGTCCACGCCGGACTGGATGTAGCCTTCGATCCTGTCCTTGGCGGACTGGGCCACCACGGGGCCGAAGTCCGAGTCCTTGTCCAGGCTGGGGCCCACCTTCAGGGCCTTGACCCGCTCGGTCAGGTTGGCCACCAGTGCATCGGCTGTTTCCTTGCCTACCGGGACCGCGACGGAGATAGCCATGCAGCGTTCACCGGCGGAACCATACCCGGCACCGATCAGCGCATCGGCAGCCATCTCAAGATCGGCGTCGGGCATGATCACCATGTGGTTCTTCGCGCCGCCGAAGCACTGGGCGCGCTTGCCGTGGGCCGCCGCCGTGGCGTAAATGTACTGGGCGATCGGGGTGGAGCCCACAAAGCCGATGGCCTTCACCCGCGGGTCCGCCAGGAGCGCGTCCACCGCTTCCTTGTCCCCGTTGACCACGTTGAACACACCGTCCGGGACGCCGGCTTCGCTGTACAGTTCGGCGAGCCGCAGCGGCACCGAGGGGTCGCGCTCCGACGGTTTGAGAATAAAGGCGTTGCCGGCGGCGAGCGCGGGGCCGGACTTCCACAGCGGGATCATGGCCGGGAAGTTGAAGGGGGTGATCCCGGCGACCACACCCAGGGGCTGCCGCAGGGAGTGGACATCGATGCCCGTGCCGGCGTTGTCCGAGAACTCGCCCTTGAGCAGGTGCGGGGCATTGGCGGAAAACTCCACCACCTCGATGCCGCGCTGGATATCGCCCTTGGCATCCGGGAAGGTCTTGCCGTGCTCGGAGGAGAGCAGAGTGGCCAGCTCGTCCATGTTCTCGTTGACCAGGTCAACAAACTTGAGCAGGATCCGGCCGCGGCGCTGCGGATTCATGGCCGCCCACTCAAGCTGGCCCTTCTCAGCATTGGCGACCGCGTTGGCCACTTCCTCCTTGTTTGCCAGCGGGAGCCTCGCCTGGACCTGGCCCGTGCAGGGGTCGTAGACATCGCTGAAACGCCCGGAAGTGCCGTCGACCCGCTGGCCGCCGACGTAGTGTGAAAGCTCGTGCACCATCGAATGCTCCTTTGCATGCGGTCATCTTTGAACCCGAATCTACTCGGACTTCCTACTAATTTCTAGGGGGCTTCCTGGTGGGCGCGCCGGGCCTTAGACGGCCGGTGCAGGCCTGCCGGTCGGAAGCCTGGCGGTCATCCGGTGGGCTTCCTCCATCAGGAGTTTGCCCAGGAACTCCTGCCGCGCCGGCCGGAACCGGGGCTCGATCCCGGTCAGCGACAGCGCGCCGACGGGACGGCCCTGCTGGTCGAACACGGCGGCGCCCATCCCCCAGCTGCCCTCAAGGATCAGGCCGGGATTCACGGCATAGCCGTGCAACCGGGTCTGCTCGAGGTTTCCGGTGACCACATCCCGGCGGTGGCCCGTGGCGAAGGCGCCGGCGTGCTGGTCCCAGTCCGACAGGATGGCCGCCTGTTCCCCGTCCGGCAGGAACGCCATCATGGCGGTCCCGGCTGAGGCCACGCCCAGCGGAAACCGGACCCCTTCATGCAGGACGAAGGAGCGCACCGGGAAGCTGCCCTCCTCACGCAGGACGCACACCGCCTCCTGGCCCCGGCGGATGGAGTAAAAGGCACTTTCGCCCGTCTCCTCGGCCAGCCGGCGCAGGCTGGGGCGGGCGATGTCCTCAAACGGGAACCGGGCCGCTGCGACCGATCCCAGCAGGAACATTTCCGGGCCCAGGATCCAGTTGCCGTTGCCGGCGTCGTGGTCCAGGAGCCCTTCGGCGGCCAGGGACGTGAGGAGCCGGTGGACGGTGGGCCGGGTCAGGCCCGATTCCCGGACCAGGCCGGCGAGGGAGCTGCCGCCCGGCTTCCGGCCCACCAGGCGCAGCAGTGCCGCCACCCGCCCCACCACCTGCGTTCCCTGGACCGGACTGGTCATTCAAGCCTCCCGCTGGAAAGAATTGCTCCACAATGTGGACACCGCCCAGCCTAACGTCCACGACGTGAAATATCCGCTTTACGCAGGCTTTCACCTCATTGACCTGCCCTGGCGTCATCCCTAGGCTCCTAGATCAGGCCCCTTGTCCACAAAGTGGATACCGGGCAGGCGCTGACCAACTCAACGACGAGGAGACGGAATGTCCAAACTTAAATCCAACGCCGGCGCTGTCCTGCAGGAACTGCTCCAGGACGGCATGACACTGGCTGTGGGGGGTTTCGGCCTGAGCGGCATCCCGGCGGACCTGATCGAAGCCGTCCGCGATTCCGGGGTCCGGGAACTGACCGTGGTGTCCAACAACATGGGCGTGGACGGCAAGGGCCTGGGCATCCTGATCGAGGCTGGCCAGGTCCGGAAGGTCATCGCCTCCTATGTTGGCGAGAACAAGCTCTTCGCCGAGCAGTACCTCGCCGGAAAACTCGACGTGGAGTTCACCCCGCAGGGGACCCTGGCCGAGCGCCTCCGCGCCGGGGGCGCCGGCATCCCCGCGTTTTACACCAGGACCGGGGTGGGAACCCTGGTTTCCGAAGGCAAGCCGCTGGCGGAGTTCGACGGCGAAACTTTCGTCCAGGAGCGCGCCATCAGGGCCGACGTCGCCCTCGTCCACGCGCACACCGCGGACACGGACGGGAACCTGATCTACCGCTACACGGCCCGGAACTTCAACCCCGTGGTTGCCACCGCCGGGGCGGTCACCGTCGCCGAGGCCGAAGTCATCCTGCCTCCGGGGGCCCTGGATCCCAACCACATCATCACCCCCGGCGTGTACGTCCAGCACCTGGTCCAGGCAAGCGGCCGGGTCAAGGACATCGAGCAGCGCACCGTCCGGCCCCGCACCGTGCTCGCGTCCGCCTAACCGCCCGAATCTACCTAAGGAGAACCCCATGGCCTGGACCAGGGATGAAATGGCCGCCATCGCGGCCGAGGAACTGAACGACGGCGACTATGTAAACCTGGGCATCGGCATCCCCACGCTGGTGGCCAACAACCTGCCCGAGGGTGTCCGCGTGGTCCTGCAGAGCGAAAACGGCCTGCTCGGCATGGGCCCCTTCCCGTACGAGGGCGAGGAGGACGCCGACCTCATCAACGCCGGCAAACAGACCGTCACCGTGCTCGACGGCGGCAGCATCTTCGACTCCGCCACCTCCTTCGGCATGATCCGCGGCGGCCACGTCAAGGTGGCCATCCTCGGCGCCATGCAGGTCTCCGGCAACGGCGACCTCGCCAACTGGACCATCCCCGGCAAGATGGTCAAGGGCATGGGCGGCGCCATGGACCTCGTGGCCGGAACCCCGCGGGTGGTGGTCCTGACCGAGCACAACGCCAAGGACGGCACCGCCAAGATCGTCGCAGAATGCACCCTGCCGCTCACCGGGCTGAGCTGTGTGGACCGGATCATCAGCGACCTCGCGGTCTTTGATTTGCATAAGACGGACGACGGCGGCGGGCGGCAGCTCACACTGACCCGCCTCGCGCCGGGCGTCAGCGTGGACGAAATCCGCGAGAAGACCGAGGCCGCGTTCGTCGTCGCGCTGGACTCTGACCTGGACGAATCCGCCCTCGAAGGAGCCACGGCATGAGCCTGAAGGAACAGTTCGGCAAGGATGTCCTCCTCACGGGCTGGGGCCACAGCCGCTTCGGCAAACTGACCGACGAAACCCTGGAGTCCCTGATTGTCCAGGTGGCCACCGACGCCATCACGAACGCCGGCATCGAAGCCGGCCAGATCGATGAGATCTACCTGGGACAGTTCAACTCCGGCATGATGCCGCTGGCTTTCCCGTCCTCCCTGGCCCTGCAGGTCTCCCCGGACCTGGTCAACGTGGCCGCCACCAGGGTGGAAAATGCGTGCGCGTCGGGTTCGGCCGCGTTCCAGCAGGGCACCAAGTCGCTGCTCGCCGGCACGGCCAAAACCGTCCTGGTCATCGGTGCGGAGAAGATGACCCAGGCAGGGGCCGACGTGGTGGGGGCCGCGCTGCTGGGCGCGGACTACGACATGGCCGGGAAAGCTTCCACCACGGGCTTCACCGGCCTGTTCGCCGAGGTCGCGAAACACTACGGGAAGCGGTATGGCGCCAGCGCAGGGAACCTCTCCGACGTCCTGGGCACCATCGCGGCCAAGAACCACCGCAACGGAGTGGACAACCCCTATGCCCAGCTCCGCAAGGACCTCGGCGAGGAATTCTGCCGCACCGTTTCGGACAAGAACCCCATGGTGGCGGACCCGCTCCGCCGCACCGACTGTTCCCCCGTGTCCGACGGCGCCGCCGCCGTCGTGCTCTCCACCTCGCCCACCGGCGGGGCAACTGCGCCGGTTCGGCTGGCGGGATTCGGTCATGCGAATGACTTTTTCCCGGCGGAACGCCGGGATCCCACGGCTTTCGCGGCCACGTGCATGTCCTGGCAGCGCGCCCTGGCGATGGCCGGCGTCGGACTTGATGACCTGGACTTTGCCGAGCTGCACGACTGCTTCACCATCGCCGAGCTGCTGATGTACGAGGCAATGGGCCTGACGGAACCGGGCGAGGGCGCCCGCGCCGTGACCGAGGGCTGGGTGTTCAAGGACGGCAGGCTGCCCGTCAACGTCTCCGGTGGCCTCAAGGCCAAGGGCCACCCCGTGGGCGCCACCGGCGTGTCCCAGCACGTCATCGCCGCCATGCAGCTCACCGGCACGGCCGGTGACATGCAGCTGGGCCGCGCCCGCCGCGCAGCAGTCCAGAATATGGGCGGCGTGGGCATCGCCAACTACGTCAGCGTCCTCGAGGCCGTCTAACAAAGCAACACGGGGTCAGATAATGCCCTTCCAGGTCGGATTATCGGGCCGGATGTGACTCCGCGTTGCACTGTTACGGTCCTATCCGCCCCGGGAACACGGACACCATTTAATAACATGAGTGACTGGATGATGACCGTAGCTATTGCACGGCCACCGAACAGCCCCTAGGTTTGAGAGTGCGGACCACAGTTTCCGCGTCTGCCTGCCGTCCGAGCAGGACCAGAAAAGGGTTACAAAGGAAGTTAGCAATGGCAACAGGCACAGTTAAATGGTTCAACGCTGAAAAGGGCTTTGGCTTCATCGCTCCGGACGACGGATCCGCCGATGTTTTCGCGCACTACTCCGCAATCGCCAGCAGCGGCTACCGCTCACTGGACGAGAACCAGAAAGTCGAATTCGATGTGACCCAAGGTCCCAAGGGCCCGCAGGCAGAGAACATTCGCCCGCTGTAAGGTTCTGATCAACTGCCCTGGCCGTGCTGCGAAGCATGGCCAGGGCAGTTTTTTGTTAAGCGAATAGTGCTTACTGAAGCAATGCTTTGCGCCTTCCGAACTAAACGAAGGCGGATTTACCCGTGACGGCCCGCCCTACGATCAGCGAATTGATTTCGTAGCTGCCCTCATAGGTATAAAGGATTTCGGCGTCACCAAAAAGCTTGCCCATTTCGTAGTCGGCACTAATACCGTTGCCGCCCAGCAGCGACCGTCCCATGGCAACGGAAGAGCGCGCCAGCCGGGTGCAGGTTGATTTCGCCATGGCGGCCTGGGCCATCTCCAGTTTCCCGTCCGCCTGGATCCGGGCGAGCTGGGCCATCAGCGCCAGCGAGGCGGACGCGTTGCCCAGGATCTCCGCCAACTGCTGCTGGACCAGCTGGAAGCGGGCCAGCTCCTTGCCAAACTGCCGGCGTTCCAGCGCATACGCCCGGGCGATGTCGAATGCGGCCAGCTGGATGCCGGCAGCCTGCCACCCGACCCAGGCCCGGGAATCCCGCAGGAGGTCGTTGGCTTTGGCGAAGTCGGTGGCGCCCGGCAGCAGGTTGGACGCGGGAATCCTGACGTTGTCCAGCACAATGTCGGCGTTCTGCATGATCCGCAGGCCGATCTTGTTGGCAATCCTGGTGGCCCGGTAGCCGGGGCGGTCGGTCTCCACAATGAAGCCCTTGATCTGGCCGTCCGCCTGGTCCCTGGCCCAGACCAGGGCGAAGTCCGCGATGGTGCCGGAGCCGATCCAGCGTTTCGCGCCGCTGATCACCCACTCCCCGCCGTCCAGCCGCGCGGACGTTTCAAGCCCGCCGGCGATGTCTGAGCCGTGCTCCGGTTCCGTCAGGGCAAACGCGCCCAGCTGTGTGAACGTTGCCAGCCCCGGCAGCCAGCGCTGCTTCTGCTCCTCGGAGCCCAGGGCGTCGATCATGCCCACGATCAGCTCGTTGTGGATTCCCACCAGAGCGGAGAGGGAAACGTCCGCCCGCGCAACCTCCACGTACATCAGGCCCTTGAACAGCTTCGAGGTGCCGTCCGTCTGCAGTTGTCCCAGCCCGCGCTTGCCCAGTTCAGCCACCAGGCCGAAGGGGAATTCCTCCCGGTTCCAGTAGTCGATGGACGCGGGCCGCACGGCGGATTGGAGAAACTCACGCATGTCCGCGTACCGCTCCCGCTCGGCGGCCGGCAGCAGGTCTGCGATGTACATCAGATCGGCATCGGCAAACGGCGGAAGGTCTGTCACATCACGCCCACGTCCTGGTGACTCCACGGTCCTCGTCCCTTCGGTCTTCCAAACTCTTGGATGTCCTAGTATATTGCAGGGGTTGGATATTAGTGATGGCAATCACGTGGGCGAAAGGTCTCTCCTTGTCAGTGACCGATGATTTCCGGGAAGCACGGGACCACCTGCTGGCCCTCCGTTCCGATTACCACCGCGCCAGGCGGGAGTTCCGCTGGCCACAGTTCGCGGAGTTCAATTTCGCCCTCGACTGGTTCGATCAGATCGCTGCTGATCCGGCGAAGGCCAACAATCCCGCCCTGGTGATCGTGGAGCAGGACGGCTCGGCGACGCGCCGGAGTTTTGCCGACCTGGCGGCCCGGTCAAACCAGGTGGCCAACTGGTTGCGGAGCCAGGGCGTGCGCCGGGGCGACCGGATGATTGTGATGCTGGGCAACCAGGTGGAGCTGTGGGAGCTGATGCTTGCCGGGATCAAGCTCGGCATTGTCCTGATCCCCACCACAACGCTGATGGGTCCCGCCGACCTGGCCGAACGGGTGGAGCGCGGCGAGGCGCGGTGGGCCGCCGTCGGGCATGCCAACATTGGCAAGTTCGCCGGCGTTCCCGGCAACTACCGCCTGATTGAGATCGGCGGCCCCGGCGCATCCGAACAGACACCGGCACCGGAATCCGCTCCGGCGCTCCACTACGCGGACTCGACGACGGCGCCCGCCACCTTCGAACCCGGCGCCCCCACGAGGGCAGATGAGACGCTCCTGCTCTACTTCACGTCCGGGACCACGTCCAAGGCCAAACTGGTGGAGCACACGCACACGTCCTATCCCGTGGGGCATCTGTCCACGATGTACTGGATCGGCCTGGAACCGGGGGACGTCCACCTGAATGTCGCCTCCCCGGGATGGGGCAAACACGCGTGGTCCAACTTCTTCGCACCGTGGATCGCGGAGGCATGTGTTTTCGTCTACAACTACGAGCGGTTCGATGCCCGCGCCCTGATGGAGCAGATGGACCGTGAAGGCGTCACCAGCTTCTGTGCCCCGCCCACGGTATGGCGCATGCTGATCCAGGCGGACCTGAAGCTGCTGAAGACTCCCCCTTTGAAGGTGGTGTCGGCCGGTGAGCCGCTGAACGCCGAGGTGATCGACCAGGTGCAGCGCGCCTGGGGCCAGACCATCCGCGACGGCTTCGGGCAGACCGAAAGCACGGTCCAGGTGGCCAACACGCCGGGCCAGCCGGTAACCATCGGTGCCATGGGGCTGCCTCTGCCGGGCTACGACGTGGTGCTGGTGGACCCCAACACCGGGGAGGAAGGGGACGACGGCGAGCTGTGCCTTCGGCTTGATCAGCGGCCCGTCGGCCTGATGAAGTCCTACTACGGCGACGCCGCGAAGACCGCGGACGCGTTCCGCGGCGGCTATTACCACACGGGCGACATGGCCAGCAGGGACAAACGGGGAACCATCACCTACGTGGGCCGGGACGATGACGTCTTCAAGTCCTCGGACTACCGGCTCTCGCCGTTCGAACTGGAGAGCGTGCTCCTCGAACACCCGGCGGTAGCCGAGGCGGCGGTGGTGCCATCGCCTGATGCCCTGAAGCTTTCCCTGCCCAAGGCCTACGTGGTTCTGGTGGCCGGGCTGGAGCCGGGACCGGAACTGGCGGAGGACATCCTGCGGTACTGCCGGGAGCACCTGGCACCGTTCAAGCGCATCCGGCGGCTCGAATTCGCGGAGCTGCCCAAAACCATCTCCGGCAAGATCCGCCGCGTGGAGCTGCGGCATCGCGAGGAAGCCAGGCACGGCACGGGAACCGGCACGGGCACCGGCGGCGGGGAGCCGGCGGGCAAGGCCGGGGGCACCGCAACCGCGGCTGCCGGCTATGGAGTCGAGTACTCTGACGCGGATTTCCCGGGGCTGAAGGGCTGACACGCCGGGCTGTGAGGCCCGCGAACCGGTGCGGGGCGGGATGCCGGGGCAGGGCTTTACCCGCACCTGCACGGCCAAGGTAAGTTAGGGACTGTGAAGATTGCTACCTGGAATGTGAACTCCCTCCGTGCCCGCGCCGACCGTGTGGAGGCCTGGCTGCAGCGCAGTGACTGCGATGTCCTGGCCATCCAGGAAACCAAGTGCAAGGACGAGAACTTCCCCTGGGAGCTGTTCGAACGCATGGGTTACGAGGTGGCCCACTTCGGCGTCAACCAGTGGAACGGTGTGGCCATCGCGTCCCGGGTGGGCCTGGAAGACGTGGAGCGCACGTTCCTGGACCAGCCCGCGTTCGGCAAGGAAGGCAAGGATCCCGTGCAGGAGGCCCGCGCCATGGCCGCCACCTGTGCCGGCATCCGGGTCTGGAGCCTCTATGTTCCCAACGGCCGGTCGCTGGACGATGAACACATGCCCTACAAGATCAAGTGGCTTGAGTCCCTGAAGACCCATGCCCAGAGCCTGGTCACCGCCGACCCCGCCGCTCAGGTTGCGCTGATGGGTGACTGGAACATTGCGCCGTTCGATGAAGACGTCTGGGACATTGACCTTTTCGTGAACAACAGGCTGACCCACGTCAGTCCGCCCGAACGTGCTGCGTTCCACGCGTTCGAGGAGGCCGGCTTCAAGGACCTCGCCCGCGAGTACACCCCGGGGCCCGGCGTCTACACCTACTGGGACTACACCCAGCTGCGGTTCCCGAAGAAGGAAGGCATGCGCATCGACTTCGTGCTGGGCTCCCCCGCCCTGGCCGCCCGGGTCACGGGCGCGTCCATCGACCGCGAGGAACGCAAGGGCAAGGGCGCCTCGGACCATGCCCCCGTCATTGTGGAACTGACTGACTGATGGCCGCTGCCGGGAGCCGGGAAGGGGAAACGCCGTGACGGGAAACCTGTACCGGGGCCAGGCCGGCCTGCCGTTTTCCTCCACGCTCCGGGTCTACGAACCGCTGGAAGCCTTCCCCGCAGGCCAGCGCGAAGCCATCCGGGCCGCCGGCGCACGCGCTGCCTCCCGGGCCGCCGTCGAAAACGCCGAGCTCCTGGCTTCGCTGGGCCGGATCACCCGTGCCGGCGGGGACCCGTTCCCGACCGGGCGAACGGACCTGGTCAGGGTGACCAGCGCGCCCGGAGCGGGGCGTCACGCCGCTGCGCGCGCTGAGGCTCCGGAGGCGGGAACTTCCGACGCCGGTGCTGCCGCCGCGGGTGATGAGTCCCGTAAGGGCGGTGCCGAGCGTGTTTTGCTGTACTGCCCGAGTCAACTGGTCCTGCGCGCGGGCCTCGCCGCGAACGCCCTGATGGAGGGAATCCACGGCCCGCTGGCCGAGATGCTGATACCCGAGGAACAGCGGGACAAGCACCAGGAACGGATCGACCAGGTCAAGGCCCGCGACGGCAGTATCCGTGTGCACACCCGCGCTTCCACCTGGGGCATACCGTTCAGTTGGTTCTCATTGTTTGCCGAGGGCGACCATAAAGATGTGGTGGAATCCGGCGGGCGCATCCTCACGGTCAGGGTGTGGGCACCCATCACGGAGGCCATGGAGCGGGCACGGTACGCGGTGGCAAACCTGGCGCTGGCTGCCCCGGACCTGGACATGCTGGATGATCTCGCCCAGCTGACCGAGTGGCTCGAGCTGTTCCACGTGAACTCCATGGTGGAGCTGGACTACGGCGCCGTCGCGGACAAGGTGTATCCGGATGAGTCGCCGATGGACATCCGGCTGGGGATCGAGTGCCTTGCCGAGGGGGACATGACGGGCGCCGCGGCGGCCTACCGCCGGCTCGCGTCGCGGTGGATCCCCATCCGGCAGCTGGCGCGCGCCTCCTGACCGGAACTCCCCCCGCCCCCTGGCGGGTGCGCTGCCCTAGGACGGAGGCGCCGCCGTCGTGCGCCTGACGATGAGCTGGTGGGGAGCGACGGCGGAACGAACGGCTCCTGCCACACCGTTCAGTTCGTCGAGGAGCATCTTGGTGGCCAGTTCGGCCTGTTCATCCGGCCGTTGCCGCACCGTGGTGAGGCCCATGGCGTCAGCGAAATCGTGATCGTCAATGCCTACCACGGACAGGTCCTGCGGCACGCAGACCCCGGCCCGGGCGGCTTCAAAGATAACGCCCATGGCCATTTCGTCGGAGGCGCAGAAGATGGCGGTGGGTTTGGCGCCGGGCCGCTCCCACAGGCGCCTGAAAGCCTCCTGGCCGCTGCGGACCGTGAAGTCACCCCATTCGTCCCACTCAGGGCGGATGGGCAGACCCGCCTCGGCCATCACTTCCTTGAAGGCGAGGATCCGCACGCGGGGAACGTCGAAGTTGAGATCGGTCTCGTCGTCACCGTGCAGCAGGGCAATATCGCGGTGCCCGAGGTCGATCAGGTGCCGCACGGCCGTGGAGGAGGCCGCATAATCGTCGATCCCGATATACGCGCACTCCTCCACGTGCCCGCCGACCACAATCAGCGGGATATCGATCTTCTGCAGGTGGTCCAACTCATCGGGGGTGAGCGCCATACACAGGACCAGCAGGGCGTCGATCTGCTTGTAGACCATGGTCTTGCTGAAGAGGCGCTCCCTGTGACTGCCGTGCCCGCCGAGGTTAAAGAGCGACAGGTTGTACTGCCTGGCATGAAGCTCGCGGTCGGCTCCCTCGATGGCCTTGGAAAAGAACCACCGGCTCACAAAAGGGGCCAGCACACCGATCGTCTTGGTCCGGCCGGTGGCCAGACCCGAAGCGGACGAAGACGCCACATAGCCCAGGGCCCCCGCCACCTCCAGGATCTTCTCCCGGGTGGCGGGCGAAACCCGGGGCAGCCCGCGCACTGCCCTCGACACGGTGGCAGTGGACACTCCGGCCGCCGCGGCCACGTCCTCAATACTGACGCCGCTGTGGCCGCCACGTTGCGACCTTTCCGTAATGCGTGCCACAGACTACCCCCTTTGCAGCTTTGACAGATCCTTGCTGCCCGCTGCCCCGGCCGCAGCAAGCCAGTCTATTCTGCCCGGCCGTTGGCTCCCGGGTCAGCCCCTAGTTCTTACGCGTGGCGGTTCTTGCCGGCAGCCGGCGGCGAAGCCGGACCATTCCGTAGATAGCCGCCAGCAAAGCCAGCAGACCCAGCGCCCAGCCGAGTGCCGGCTGGGCGGTGACCTCCATCCAGACGGTAACCGCCAGCAGGACGAGGGCCCAGAAGCCGAGGAATCCGATGATAATGTCGAAGTCCTCCCCGGAACGGGCCCGCCGGTGCTCGCTGCGGACCAGCCCCTGGTTCCGCTCGCCGTCCGCAGCAGCACCTTTCACTTGACGGCGCCCGCGGTAAGTCCGGCAACGATCTTGCGCTGGAAGACCAGCACCAGGATCACCAGCGGAATAGTAACGATCGTTCCCGCGGCCATGATGGCCGTGTAAGGGATCTGGTTCGGCTGCGCGCCCGCAAAGCTTGCGATGGCAACAGTTACCGGCTGGGTGGCGTCACTGGACAACTGGCTGGCGATCAGGAATTCATTCCACGAGGAAATGAACGCCAGGATTGCCGTGGTGAAAATGGCCGGAGCGGCCAGGGGCAGGATGACCTTCCGGAATGCCTGGCCCTGCGTGCAGCCGTCCACGCGTGCTGACTCCTCAAGTTCCCACGGCATTTCGCGGAAGAAGGAGGTCATGGTGTAGACGGTCAGGGGAAGCACGAAGGAAATGTTCGGGATGATCAGCGCCTGGTAGGTGCCCATCCAGCCGATATTGGTGAAGAGCTGGAACAACGGGGTGATGAGGGCAACGCCCGGGAACATGGAAGCGCCCAGGATGAAGCCCAGTACCAGGAACTTGAACCTGAAGTTCAGTCGGGCCAATGCGTAGGCGGCGAACACGCCGATCAGCAGGGAGACCACCGTGACCACGCCGCCGATGAACACGCTGTTCAGCAGCGCCTGCCCAAAGTGGTTGCCGAAGGACGTGTCGAACGCGGTATTGAAGTTATCCAGCGTGACGTGGGTGGGCAGGATTGAGGTGTCGTAAGTGAAGCCGACTTCGCGGAACGCCGTCACCACCATCCAGTAAGCCGGCGCCAGGCACCAGATCAGGATGACGACGGCGCTGATATACGTCCGGCCCTGCGCCCACTTTTCCTTGTTCTGGGCAGCCTTCCTTCCTCTGTCCTGCTGCGCCCGGAGGTCTGTGGTGGCTGTCGCGGCGCTCATTTCTTCCCCTTACCGGTAGCTCCGCTTTGTTCCACGACATTTGCACCCAGGAAGCGCACAAAGATGAACGCCACCAGGAAGATGATGATGAACGTGATCGTGGACAAAGCTGCCGCCGCGTTGAACCCTTGCCTGATCTGGTTGATGACCAGGATGGACAGCGTGGTGGTGTTGTTGGCACCGCCGGTGAGGATGTACGGGAGGTCGAACATCCGCAAAGCATCGAGGGTGCGGAAGAGGACAGCCACCATAAGCGCCGGCTTGACCAGCGGAAGGGTGATCATCCGGAACCGCTGCCAGGTGCTGGCACCGTCAACTTTGGCGGCTTCATAGACATCCGCCGGAATCATTTGCAGGCCGGCGAGGATAAGCAGCGCCATGAAAGGCGTGGTTTTCCAAACGTCTGCGATGATGACAGCCCATTTGGCGGGCCATTCGCTGCCCGTCCACAAAATGGTGGTGTTGAACAGCTTGTTGGCGATCCCCTCGAAAGCGAAGATGAACAGCCACAGCTTGGCGGTGACTGCAGTGGGTATCGCCCAGGGAACCAGGACTGCGGCCCGGACCAGGCTGCGGCCACGGAATGTCCGCGCCATGATGAGTGCCATCCAGAAACCCAGGACCGTCTCCAGCGTTACGGTGACAATGGTGAAGAAGAACGTTGTGGCCGTGGCCGACCAGAACTGGCCACCGAGGGTACCAGGCGGGCACGCAACAGTTCCGCCGCCGGGAGCGGCGCACTGCTGGGCAAGCCAGTTGACGTAGTTTTGGAAACCTGCCGGGCCTCCGGCGGTGAAGAGTCCGGTCACCGGATCGAGCCCGGCGTCCTTTTGGAAGGACATCACAATTGCGCTGATGATCGGATAAACAATCACAACCGCCAGGGCGATGATGGTGGGAGCAAGAAGCCAGGTAGCCCATTTGCCCTGGCTCAGGATCTTGTTGTCCTCACCAACCCCTTTAGGTGCGTGATGGACGGGGGTACCGCCCGACGCCGGCGACTTTACCGGCGTCGGGCCCAATTCGGTTGCCATGACTGGCTACTGTCCCGCGCTCGCGGACTCGATGGACTTTTGCATGTCTGACAAAGCAGTTTCCACGGATTTCTCCCCCTTGATGGCAGAGTAGGCATTTTCCTGGATGGCCTTGGTGACCGCCGGGTAGAACGGCGTCACCGGACGCGGCACGGCATTCTCGATCGACGTCTTCAAGACCGGCAGGTACGGAAGCTTGGCGACGAGGTCCTTGTCTTCGTACAGCGAACCCAGGACCGGGGCCAGCGAACCCTGGGTGGCGTAGAACTTCTCAGTTTCTGCGGACGTCATGAACTTCAGGAAGTCCAGGGCGGTGGCCTTGTTCTTCGAGTAGACGCTGACGGCCAGGTTGTGGCCACCCAGTGACGAGGCACCCGGACCGTCCTTGCCCGGAAGGGCAGCCAGACCCAGGACGTCCTTCACCTTGGAGGATCCTTCCGTGACGGCCAGGTTGTAGACGTAAGGCCAGTTGCGCAGGAACAGGAGCTTGCCGTCCTGGAAGGCCTGCCGGCTTTCTTCTTCCTTGTAGGTGATGGCTTCCTTCGGAATGTTGCCGTCGGCATATGCCTTCGCAAGGTTTTCCAGCCCTGCCTTGGCTTCACTCGTGTTCAGGCTGGGTTTACCGTTCTTGTCCAGCACGGAGCCACCCGAGGAGTTGATGGCCTCCGACGCGTTGACTGTCAGGCCTTCGTACTTGCTGTATTGGCCCGCGAAGCAGCCAATGTTGTTGGCTTTGGCGATGGAGCACATGCCCATCATTTCGTCCCACGTCTTGGGCGCGTTGGGAACCAGATCCTTGCGGTAGTAGAGAATGGCGCCGTCGGAGGTCTGCGGGGCGGCGTACAGCGTCCCCTTGTAGGTACCGCTTTCGACGGTCGGCTTGAGCATGGCACTGGTGTCGATCGCCATCTTGTCCTTGAGCGGCTGCAGCCATCCCTTGGCGGCGAACTCGGCTGTCCAGACAACGTCCACGTCCACGACGTCGTAGCCGGCGTCTTTCGCCTGGAAGTGCTGGACAAGGTCGTCATGCTGCTGGTCGGCCTGGTCTGTCTGTTCCTTGAACGTGACCTTCTCATTCGGGTGCGCGGCGTTCCACTTGTCGACCAGGGGACGGACCACGTTGCTGTTGTCCTTGCCCTGTACGTAGGTGATGGGACCGCGGCCGTCGAGGCCCTGTTCGGCGTCACCGCCGCCCCCGCCGCCGGTGGTGCCGCCGCCCCCGCCGCAGGCGGAGAGGGTAATGGCCAGGATGCCGGCCGCGGCGGCGGGCAGTAGGAACTTAGGGGATTTCATGTAGGAGACTCCTCGCTGAGTTTCGAGCAAATCGGCGGTGCAGTTGAAGTGGTGAGGATCACACTAGTAAGGTTACTGCCGGAAATGCAAGCGTTTACACTCAATGTTTACGGAAAGGATATCTTTGCCGAACAGCTCCCTCTCCCCTGCAGGCTCCTCCACCCAGGCATGGTGGACCAGCGCCGTTATCTACCAGATTTACCCCCGCTCCTTTGCAGACTCGAACGGCGATGGCATGGGCGACCTCAACGGGGTGACGGCTCGGCTGCCCTATCTCCACCGGCTTGGCGTGGACGCGATCTGGCTGTCACCGTTCTACAAGTCTCCCCAGGCGGATGCCGGTTACGATGTGGCGGACTACCGCCAGGTTGACCCACTTTTCGGGTCACTGGCCGATTTCGACGCGATGCTGGAGGCGGCGGCCACGCTGGACATCAAAGTCATTGTGGACCTGGTGCCCAACCACACGTCGGACGAACACACCTGGTTCCAGGAAGCTCTCGCCTCAGCTCCAGGATCCGACGAACGGAACCGGTACATGTTCCGGAAAGGTAGCGATGAAGCCGCGGGCAGCGGCGACGGAAACCTCGCCCCCAACAACTGGAAATCCATCTTTGGCGGACCCGCCTGGAGCAGGGTGACCGAAGCCAATGGCCGCGCCGGGGAATGGTATCTGCATCTTTTTGATACCAAACAGCCCGATCTGAACTGGGACAACGCTGAGGTCAAAGAGGAGATGCGTTCTGTGATGCGTTTCTGGTTGGACCGGGGTGTTGCCGGTTTCCGCGTCGATGTTGCCCATGGGCTGGTCAAGGAAGCCGGGTTACCGGACTGGGAAGGCGTGGCCGCCATGGTGGAAGGCACCGGGGAGGCTGCCGACAAGGGACATTTGCCGCCGGGAGATGCTCCGGGTGGCCATACGGAAGCCCAGGAACCTCACCGCGCTGTGTCGCCGCAATACCCGCCGTCGCCGTTCTTCGACCAGGACGGCGTGCATGACATATACCGGGACTGGAACCGATTACTGGCCGCTTATGACGGCGACCGGATGATGGTTGCCGAGGCATGGGTGGAACCGGCAGAGCGCTTGGCCAGGTACGTTCGCAAGGACGAAATGCAGCAGGCTTTCAACTTTGATTTCCTCCTCGCGGGGTGGGACGCGGAACGCATGGCCGAAGCAATCCAGGACTCCCTCCATGCGGCCGCGTCCGTCGGAGCGCCATCCACCTGGGTGCTGAGCAACCACGACACCGTCCGTCATGGCACCCGGTTTGGCCTGCAGGATCCCACCACATTCCCCAAGGGCATCGCCGCCGCGGATGAGCAGCCGGACGCAGCCCTGGGCCTGGCGCGCGCCCGCGCGGCCGCCATGATTTCCCTTGCGCTGCCGGGCTCGGCCTACATCTATCAGGGTGAGGAACTGGGCCTCCCTGAGCACACCACCCTGCCGGACGAGGCCCGGCAGGACCCGACCTTTTTCCGTACCAACGGTGTGGAGGTGGGCCGCGACGGGTGCCGGGTTCCCCTACCCTGGCGGGCGGACGAACCCGGGTATGGCTTCGCGGAGGCTTACACCAGTGAGGGCGGCGCCGGCGTCAGCGGTCCCGCCGCGCCGTGGCTGCCCCAGCCGGAGTCCTTCAGGGACCTCGCTGCGGACCGGCAGGAGGACGTGCCCGGTTCCACCTTGGAGCTGTACCGCTCAGCGGTCGCTTTCCGTTCGGCCAACGGCCTGGGGTCCGGAACGTTCCAGTGGGCCGGCCTTCATCAACCGGCCAACGGTGTCTTGGCGTTCACCAACGGCAGCGTCCTGGTCCTCGGCAATATGGGTTCCGCAGCGGTGCCGGTCCCCGCCGGCTACAGGGTGGCACTGGTAAGCGGATCCGGACCCGGGGCCGGCGAGGCCGCCGCGGAGCTGCCGCCGCACAGTGCGGCCTATCTGGTTCCCGCGTAGCTCCCCACGGCAGCGCGCTCCGTCGAGTTTTAGCGGACGCGTTCGGCGCGGCTGAACCGTGTCCTGGCCCCGGCGCCGATGTGGATCAGGACCGGCGTGGATTTTCCCACCACCGCGTCCAGAGCCGCCACAAGGCCGGTGACTTCCGCGGCCAAGTGGTGCGGCGCCACGCCCTGGCGCGGCTGCAGCCGAATCTTCAGTGCCGGCGTGCCGCGGACGTCGTACGTGGCCACTGTGGCTCCGGCGAGATCCGGACGTTCCGCCAAGGCATGTTTGAGTGCCTGCTCTGCCACTCCCCCGCTGATGCGTACGTCGCCGGGGACGTCGCCGGGATCGAATTCGGCCACCAGGAGGTTGCTGCGGCCCTTGCCCTGCTGGGCCACCCAGGCAACCATCAGGGCGATCAGGATCACCAAGGCGACGGCCATCATGATCCACAGCCAGCTTTCGGGGCGGCCGGGAAAACGGGTCCCGTCAAAAGCCTGGTTCACGCCGTTCCAGGCGGCACCGGACCACCCGTGCCACCACGTTCCGACGGCGGGAACGGTGGCCAGCAGCACCAGGAGGATCCCTACCGCAAAAAGTTTAAGCCCAAGGATTCCGAGCAGGATCCGGTTGAGAACCGTGGGTGTGCTGGTCATGCGCCGATCACCCCCGCAGTGGAAATGTTCACGCGGACTTCCGGGACAGGATCCAGTGCCATCTCCGTGAGTTCGCTTTCGACGGCGGCAAGCACCGCCTGTTCCGTCACCGGCACACCGGAGGTGGGCCGGACGTTGACCACGACCTGCCGCTGCGAGACCACCACCATGACCTGTTCGGGGGTGACGTTGGCCGCCAGCCGTGCACTGCGGGCCAATGCCGACGCGATGACTTCGTCGTCCACCACCACTGCGACGGCGGAATCGCCGCCCTTGAGTACGTGCCTCGCCCGTCTGCCGGGGAGCACGGCGTTGAGCAGGAAAAAGAGTCCGGCCATCGCAACCACGGCACCCCCGGCACCGAGCAGCAGCGGCGGCAGCCCGGCCGGCAGGGCCACGATGCGTTCGGCCGCCAGTTGGGGTTCGATCAGCCAGGCGGGTTGCCCGATGGCGTGCACAGCCGATTCGAGCAGGCCATAGCCCGCCACCACCATCACCAGCACGGCCGCCACTGTTGACACCGCGGCCCGTGATGAATGGGTTTCCCGGTGCACCACCCTGTGCATGTCCAACCGGGGACCCTCGGGCGCCGGGGCGGCTTCCCTGGGGGCCGTCAAATTCCCGTTGTCGAGTTTGTGGCTCACTGGACCCTGCCTCCCTCGCTTGGCTTGACACCGCTGATACGGATATCCACTCTGCTCAGGCGCGCCCCGCTCAGCGCGGTGACGGTATTGAGGATCCGGCTCTTGGCCTGCACCGTCCGGTCCCGGATCGGCCCTCCGAACGCGGCAACCCTGCCGGCATCCCGCAGCACCGCTGCCAGGGGCGGCACCCTGATGGGTGCCACGAGCGCTAAAGCCAGCAGGCCGTCGTCGTCCGACCAGTCCGCACGCACGTCATGCGCTTCGACCCCCAGGGCCTCGGCTGCGGCTGCCTTGGCAAGGCTGGTCAGGGCCTGTGTGCTGATCCTGTTATGACCATGCAGCCCCTGTGGAGGGAAGGACGGTACGGCCGCGGTCATGATGAGGAGCGCCGGCCGATGATCGCATCCATGACGCCGCGCAGGTCCAGTTTTCCTTCCGCAGCGCGGCCCAGCAGGGCCCCGATGGCCATGAAGAGGAGCGAAACCAGGAAGCCCCACAACCCGAACTGGAAGGACATAAACGCGACGAATGCGCCCACAGCGATGCCCACGACGGTCAGGTTCACAGCAGTGCCTCCCGCTCTGTAGCTACAGGAGGCGCGGCCTTGGGCGGCGGGGCCACGTAGACATCCGTTATTTCGACGTTTACTTCGATGACCTGCAGGCCAACAAGTTCCTCAACGGCGCGGTACACCGAGGCCCGGACCTGGTTGGCGAGGGAGTGGAGGGGAGTGCCGTAGGAGGCCACCAGGCTGATGTCCACGGCAACCTGGGTTTCGCCGACCTCGGCCCGGACACCTGCGGCGTGGTCCGAGCTGCCAACCGCATCCCGGATGGCCCCCAGGGCCCGCGACGGTACGGAACCGAGGGAATAGACGCCGGGCACGGAACGGGCAGCGATGCCGGCGACCTTGGCCACGGCTGTTTCAGAGATCACCGTGCGGCCATGGCCGGGCGCTGCCGAAGCGGCAGCGAGCTGGCCGGCATCAAGCTGGCGACCGGCCGGATCGGGTTGTGGGTTCTGGTATTCCATCAGGCACTTCCCCTTCTGTTGTTTCCAACCCTATCCCTTGGCCGTGACAACATGCGGTAATTTTCCGGCTGCCGCCCGCGCAGCTTCGTAGGCGGCTCCCAGCCTGCCAACGCCGGTTAAAGAAGAAAAGCACCAGTTCCGAAGAACTGATGCTTCCCAGTGGTGGCTCCGACCGGCGTCGATCCGGTGACCTTTCGATTTTCAGTCGAACGCTCTACCAACTGAGCTACAGAGCCTAGGTGACATGTCACCATGACCGCCGAAATCTCTTCCGGCAACCAGAGCGACCCTGACGGGACTTGAACCCGCGACCTCCGCCGTGACAGGGCGGCGCGCTAACCAACTGCGCTACAGGGCCTTGCGTTTCTTGCTTCGCAGTATGCCTACCGCGTTTTTTCAAGGCTCCTAGCTTACCAGACATTTTCTGCCTGCCAGACCAGTTCCTTGCGTACCCCCAACGGGATTCGAACCCGTGCCGCCGCCGTGAAAGGGCGGTGTCCTAGGCCGCTAGACGATGGGGGCCAGAACCCGTTCGGAACAAAAGAAAAGGCTTCGGGCCGAGGCCGTCAGTCTTTGCCGTTTGGTGTTTCTCCGAACTGGACTCTAAAACTATAGGGCCTTGGATGGAATATTCCAAAATCGGGCCGGGAAGGACTCAACGAAGCGGCCGGGACAAGCGAAGATGGACGGATGGATGCCGTCGCCGCGCTCAACGAGATCGCCTTTTGGCTGGAGCGCGGACGCGCTGCCACCTTCAAGGTCCAGGCCTTTCGGAAGGCAGCCGGGGTCATCGCCGGCCTGGCCCCTGCCGAGGTGGAGGCACGTGCCCGGGACGGCAGGCTCAAAAGCATGAAGGGAATCGGCGACCGCACCTACCAGGTGGTGCGCCAGGCGGTGGACGGCGAGGTGCCGGACTACCTCGCAGACCTTCGGCTGAAGGGGCAGGAGCCTCTGGACGACGGCGGGACTGAGCTGCGGAAGTCGCTGCGCGGCGATCTGCACAGCCACAGTGACTGGTCCGACGGCGGTTCCCCCATCCAGCTGATGGCTGCGGCGGCGCAGGTGCTGGGGCGCGAATACCTGGCCCTCACCGACCACTCACCCAACCTGACCGTCGCCAACGGCCTCAGCGTGGAGCGCCTCACAGAGCAGCTCGATGTTGTGGCAGGGCTCAACGCGGGCAACACCAACGGTTTTCGACTCCTTGCCGGCATCGAGGTGGACATCCTGGAGTCCGGCGAGCTGGACCAGACTCCGGCGATGCTGGACCGGCTGGACATCGTGGTGGCCAGCGTGCACTCCAAACTCCGCTCGGACCGGAGCACCATGACCGAACGCATGCTGGGTGGCATCCGGGATCCGCACACCAACGTCCTGGGCCATTGCACCGGCCGCCTGGTGGAAGGATCGCGCGGCACCCGGCCCCCGTCCGAGTTTGATGCCAGGGAAGTCTTTGCCGCATGCGCCGAACACAACGTGGCCGTGGAGATCAACTCGCGGCCCGAACGGCAGGACCCGCCGGACAACCTGATTCAGCTTGCCCTGGACGCCGGGTGCCTCTTTTCAATCGACAGCGACGCCCACGCACCCGGACAGCTCGACTTCCTCCAGTATGGAGCCGCCCGCGCCGCCCTGAACGGGGTCCCCGCCGAGCGGATAGTCACCACATGGCCCCTGGACCGGCTGCTGGCGTGGGCCGGGAAAGGCTGACGAAGCCGGCTACTTTACCGCGGCGGCCAGTTTCTGCCGGAAGTCCTGTTTGGTGGTCAAAGTCAGCTTCTCGCCGTTCAGGAAGAAAGTCGGAGTGCTTCTCACGCCCAGGGCCGTACCGTCCGCAACATCGGCACGGATGCGGTCCTTCGTTTTCTCATCGAGCACAACAGCGTCGAACGCGGCGAGGTCGAGTCCCAGGTCCGCAGCAAAGGTGCGGAAGAGCGGCGCCTGGGACTCGGGCTTTCCGTGCCACTGATCCTGGGTTTCAAACATCTTCGCGGCCATGGCTTCAAACTTGCCTTGCTGCGCGGCAGCTTCCACAGCGAGCGCGGCGGTGCCGGAGTTCGGGTGTGAAGGGAGCGGGAAATAGCGGTTGACGAAGGTGATGCTGTCGCCAAATTCCTGCTTCAGTTCCTCCGCGAAAGGATGGATGGAGCGGCAGGCTTCGCATTCAAAGTCCAGGAACTCCACCAGCTGCGCCTTTTCCACAGCCGGGGCGGTGAGCCGGTGGCTGTCCGCCCGGACCAGTTGTTCGGCGGCTTGAGAGGCTGGAGCGCCCGGACCGGCCGCGGCAGGCGGCGGCACGGCCGGGGCCGCGGGCTTGTTCAGCGTCAGCATCGCGTACCAGGCACCGCCGGCCACCACCATGACACCGAGCAGGATCCAGATGACCCGGCGGACCCTCTTGGCAGGGTCGGGGGCGGACCCGCGGGACGTAGAAGCTGTGACCATGGAACGCATCCTAACCGGCCCGCAGCAGTACCCGGCTATTCGCAGCCGGCCCATGACAGGAACTCGACCAGAGGTGCCCGATTTCCGCCAGCCGCCAGCCCGGTGCAGGGCTAGATTGGCAGCATGGCTTCCACCTCCCCCGTCGATTCTGCACACTCAGCACCCCCTCCCGCCGAGCACGGCCGCGTCAGCAAACCCGGCATCGCGGCTGTCCTGGTCACGGTGGTGCTGTGGGCATCGGCGTTTGTGGGCATCCGGGCGATCGGACCAAACTTTTCCCCCGGGTCCCTGACGCTGGGCAGGTTGGCGGTTGCCGCCGTCGTACTCGGTGCCTTGGTGCTGCCTCAACTGCGCAGGAGCAAGGCACTGCCGCGTGGCCGCGAATGGTGGCCCATCCTCGGCTACGGGGTGATGTGGTTCGGCGGCTACAACGTGGCGCTGAATGCGGCGGAGCACCTTCTGGATGCCGGCACCGCGGCCCTGCTGATCAACGTCAATCCCATCCTGGTGGCCATCATGGCGGGCCTCGTCCTGAGGGAAGGCTTCCCGCGCTGGCTGATCATCGGCAGCCTGGTGGCCTTCGGCGGGGTGGCGCTGATCGCGCTTGGTTCGGGCCCGTCTTCGGGTGAACGTTCGACGGCGGATGTTGCCGGCGTGCTGCTCTGCCTCCTCGCCGCCGTGCTCGCCGCGGTCAGTGTCATCATCCAGAAACCGGTGCTGCGGAAGGTTCCGGCTGCGCAGGCCACGTGGTTTGGCATCATGGTGGGCGCCATCTGCTGCCTGCCGTTTGCCGGGCAGCTGGTCTCTGAACTGCAGGCCGCGCCGGCGCCCGCTACGTGGGGGCTGGTGTACCTCGGCGTCTTTCCGACGGCGATCGCCTTCACCACGTGGGCTTACGCGTTGTCCCTCATCGAGGCCGGGAAGTTGGCTGCCACCACCTACCTGGTGCCCGGGACCACCATCCTGATCTCCTGGCTCCTCCTCAGCGAGGTCCCCTCCGTCTGGGGCCTGGTGGGCGGCGCTGTCTGCCTGGTCGGGGTGGGCCTCACCCGCCGCCGGGCCTAGCGATCCCCGGGCCGCAAAACCGCCGTACCCGCGATGACCGGAGTGGCCAGTGCAACAGCCGGTGGTTCAAACCTGCTGACTTCGGTGAAGTCGAACCCGGCCTCGGCAATGGCTGCAACCGTGTTCCGGTTGAGGTGGCACCCCGGCGCAACGAACCGGCCCCACAGGCCATCCAGCCTGTCCTGCCAGCGGCCGGCACGGCCCGGACGGCGGACGTGTTCCAGCACAGCCAGGGTTCCACCAGGCTTGAGTACCCTGCGCGCTTCCAGCAGCGCAAGCCGTTGATCCGGCACCGAGCACAGCACCAGGGTGAATACGACCGCGTCCGCTTCGCCGTCGGCCAGCGGCAGGTGCTCCGCATCGGCGTCGGAAACGGTAACCGGGACGGGTGATTCCCCCAGCCGGGTGCTCAACCTGGCCCTCATGTAAGGATCCGGTTCCACGAGAACGACGCGTTTTGCATGGCGGAAGTGGGAAAGATTGGCTCCGGTGCCTGAGCCGACGTCCACCACAGTTCCCTGCAGCCCGGCGAGCAGCCGCGCTCTTCTGGGCGCGAGCTCCCTGCGTTCCACTGGCTTCAACAGGGTGTCGTAGGTGGCTGCAAACAGGCGGTGGTGGATGGACATGCGGTTCCTCACTGGGGGTCGAGGTCCGGCTTTCAGTATGCATGCCGGCCCGGCCGCGGACTAGAGTCTGCTTATGCCCGCCCATCTCCCGCCCGGACTGCCCATCATCCCGGAGGGCCCGCACGAGCCGCTTCCCTTCGAGATGTCCGCTGACGACTTCGAAGCCGCTGTCACTGATGCCCTGGGCCTGATCCCGCCCAAACTTGCAGCCGCCATGGACAACGTGGCCGTCTTTGTCGAGGACGACTATGTGCCCGGTCCCGGTGAAGACCCGGACACCGTCCTGCTGGGCCTCTATGAAGGTGTCCCCCTGACGGAGCGTGATTCCTGGTGGGACGCCGGTTCGCTGCCGGACCGGATCACGATCTTCCGCCAGCCCATCCTGGACATCTGCGTCTCCCGCGAGGAGGTCATCCGGGAGGTTGCCGTGACCGTGGTGCATGAGATCGCCCATCACTTCGGCATCGATGACCACAGGCTGCACGAGCTGGGCTGGGACTAGCCTTGTAGCCATGGGACACGACCACAGCCACACGCACGGGATCACAGCAACGGGCCGGCACCGCAAACGGCTCATCGCCGTCCTGGCCATCACGCTGACCGTTGTCCTGGTCCAGGTGGTGGGGTCCGTCCTGTCCGGATCCCTGGCGCTGCTGGCAGACGCCGGCCACATGCTGTCCGACGCCGCGGGCGTCACCATCGCCCTCCTGGCAGCCTGGATCGCGGGGCGGCCGGCCAGCGACCAGCGGACCTACGGCTACCAGCGCGCGGAGGTCCTCGCCGCCCTGGCCAATGCCCTGATCCTGATTGTCATCTCCGTGGTCATCTTCACCGAGGCCATCCGGCGCATCGGGTCGGCGCCCGAAGTCCATACCGACATCATGCTCTTCGCCGCCATCCTGGGCGCCGTGGCCAACCTGGTGTCGCTGCTGATCCTGCACGGCGCGCACCGGGACAGCCTGAATGTGCGGGGGGCGTATCTTGAAGTGCTTGGTGACCTGCTGGGTTCCTTCGCCGTCATTGTCGCGGCCCTGATCATCATGTTCACCGGCTACCAGGCGGCCGATACCATCGCCTCAGTCCTCATTGCCCTGATGATCCTGCCGCGGGCCTGGAGCCTGCTCCGCGACGTGGTGGACGTTCTCCTTGAAGCCACTCCGAAGGGTGTGGAGGTTCAGATGATCCGCGAACACATCCTCAGTGTCGACGGCGTGGTGGACGTTCACGACATCCACATCTGGACCATCACCTCCGGCGTGCCGGTGTTTTCCGCCCACGTGGTGGTGGAGGACGGCGTCCTGAACGCCCGCGGCGCAGACCAGGTCCTGGACAAGCTGACCGCGTGCCTCGGCTCCCACTTCGACACCGAGCACTGCACGTTCCAGCTCGAGCCTGCCAGCCATTCCGAGCACGAGTCCGCCCAGCACGCGTAGTTCCTCGTGGCGGTGGGCCTACGACACGCTGGCTGCAAATGGGACGCAATCACACTGTTGTTGTTTATGTTATTGATGTGACTGCTGTTGCCAAAGTGGAGCATGTCACGTAGCCTCTGACTGCTGGGCGATCAGCAGAGGGGCCATTTGTGCCGCCACCAGACCTCGCTCCCCCAGCCTGAGTATCCTGCGAGGTTCTGCGAATGGTTTTGTCCGGATCCGGCCTGAGGGCCGTCGTACTGTGTACCACCGTTGTGCTTTCCGGGACACTCGCGCTTCCCGCCCAGGCATCTTCGCTGCCTGCCATCCAGCGGCCGGCCTCACCGGAGGTGCCCTCGGCCGAGGACATCGCGGCGGCGAAGTCCAATGAAAGCGCGACGGCGGACCAGGTCACCGCGATCGAACGGCTTCTGGCGGAGGCCGCCAGCACCCAGCACGTCACCTTCGCACTGACGCTGCAGGCAAATAACTCCTACAGCGAGGCGTTGGTGGAGCTGCAGGCGCGGCGAAGCGCGGCGGAAGTCGCCGCCGCACGGGCCGAGGTGGCCGTGCAGGCACAGGACAAAACCCGCAAACAGGTGGGCCAACTGGCTGGCGACCTCTACCGCAACGGGGGCCTGAACCCGACGCTCACGACATTCGTCAGCGGCAACGGCGAAGGGCTCCAGCAGGCCGCAACGCTGCAGGCCATTACGGCCAGCCGTAGCCGGGCCTTCGAATCCGCGGAAACTGCCGCCGCTGCGGCGCAGTCGCTTACCGCCTCCGCGTCGGACGCCAAGCAGGCCGCCGACGACGCCGCCAAAACAGCCGAAGCCCGCAAGGCCGAGGCCGAAGGTGCTAACGCCGCCCAAGTACGGGCAGTAGCCGAGGCAAGATCCCAGCGGACCGTTCTGGTGGACCAGCTCGCCGAGCTGAGAAACACCACTGTCGCCCTGGAGTCCGCCCGGGTGGACGAACTTGACCGGCAACGCGAGGAGGCCAGGCTGGCGGCCATCACTGCGGCTGCGGCACAGGGGACACCGGGCCAAACGGCGGTCGCGCCGGCTGCGCCTGGTGCACCGGGTGCACCGCGGGCGATAGCCCCCCAGGCGCCGGCGGCACCGGGTATCCAGCCGGCGCCAGAACCTGCTCCCGTCCCGGCTCCCGCTCCGGCGCCAGCCCCAGCACCGGCGCCAGAACCCGTCCCAGCCCCGGCGCCCGCGCCAGCTCCTGCCCCCGCGCCGGCACCCGCCCCTGCTCCTGCTCCTGCGCCAGCCCCTGCACCTGAACCTGCACCGGCCCCCGCGCCGGCACCAGGCGGATCGGTGGAGACCGCTATCTCGGTGGCGATGTCAAAGACGGGATCGCCCTACTTCTACCAGTACGGCGGGACCGGACCGACGGGTTTTGACTGCTCCGGCCTGGTCCAAACCGCGTTCGCCGCGGCCGGCATGTACCTGCCCCGCACCGCTGCCCAACAATTCGCCGCAGCTCCCGTGCATGTGCCGCTTTCCGAGGCCCGTCGCGGCGACCTGTTGGTATGGGGCTCGGCCCCGGGTTTTTATCACGTCGCCATCTACCTCGGCAATGGCCAGGTGGTGCAGGCACTCAACCCGGATGAAGGCATCGGAGTCACCCAGTTGAGCCGGATGGCCGGAATGCAGCTCTACCCCTACGCCGCCCGCTACTGACCGGGGGCCGTGTACTGACGGGCGCCGTGGCCGGCCTCAGGACAGAATGTCCTTGGTGACGAACCGGGCATAGGCGAGGGCTCCGAACACAGCCACGTATCCGGCCTGGAGTACGGCATTGCTGGCGAAAGAGTCCCACACCACCGGCTGGCGCAGGACATCCGCGAACCCAAACCAGTAGTGCGTGAACAGCCACGGATGCAGCCATTCCAGCTGTGGCAGCTGGTCCGCGATCTGGGATGCCACGGATACCACCACGGTGGCCGCCATCGCCCCGACGGGAACCACCGTCATGGTGGACAGGAACAATCCGATGGCTGACAACCCGGCCAAAGACACCGCCAGATACGCGGCGATCAGGACAATCCGTAGCCCTGCCTCCGGCGGCTGGACCACGTCGCCGGACAGAAGGGTCACCGGCCCGACGGGGAACAGGGCCGCTCCGATCGCCGCCCCGGCCACCGCCACCGTGAGCGGGGCAGCCAGGCAGAAAGCCAGCGCACCCGTGTATTTCACCAGGAGTAGCCGGACCCGTCCGGCCGGCGCTACCAACAGGTAACGCAGGGTGCCCAGGCTTGCCTCCCCGGCGATGGTATCGCCCGCCACCACCCCAATGGTGAGGGGAAGGAACAGCGGAACCGCGACAAGCATCGCGGTGACGGCCACGAACAATCCGTTCTGCGTGATCCGGTCCAGGAAGGCGGGCCCCCGCCCCGGCGGAACAGCTGACGAAAGCCGCACCGCGACGGCGATCAGCACCGGTATTGCGGCCAGCGCCGCCAACATGGCCCAGGTCCGGCGACGGCGGAAGAGGGTGGCAAGTTCGGACGTCAACAGGGACAGGCTGGAGCCAGCCGCCGGGACGGTCCCTGCCACCGGCGTGCCCGCGGCAGGTGCAACGCTGCCCACGCCGGCAGCGGTGTCAGCACTGGAAACTTCACTGGGCAACGTCGAATCCCTCCCCCGTCAAGGCAACGAAACGTTCCTCAAGGCTTTCCCGCTCCACGGCAAAGCCGCGGACCCGCACCCCTGCCGCCACAAGCGCCGCCACAATGTCCTCGGGATGGGGCAACACCGGCTCCTGCACCCGTTGTGCGTTACCGGCAATTTCCGCCGCACCCGCCGGCCGGGCCACAGCCGCCGCCCCGGCGGTGACCACCTCGCCGTCCATCCCGGGGCTCCCCGCGGCATGGAGTCCCGCAGCGTTGATTCCCGCTACGCCCGCGCGTTCGGGAGCCATGCCCAGCCGCAGCAGGACCTCACAGGCGGTGCCGGCGTCGGGCGTTAAAAGACGGATCCGCATTTCGCCGCCCCGGCGGAGCTCCTCAAGCGGGCCCTGGGCCACCAACCGGCCGGCGCTCATGATCGCCGCGTGCGTGCAGATCTGTTCCACCTCGGCCAGCAGATGACTGGAGACAAAGACGGTGGCGCCGTCGGCGGCGAGGGAGCGGACCAGGCTGCGCACCTCGCGGGTGCCCTGCGGGTCCAGGCCGTTGGTGGGCTCGTCCAGGACCAGCAACTCGCGCGGGGACAGCAGGGCGTTGGCGATCCCCAGGCGCTGCTTCATGCCCAGCGAATAGGCGTGCACCCGTTTGCCGGCGGCGTGCGAGAGCCCCACCCGGTCAAGTGCCGCAGCCACGCGCGCGTTCCTGGTGCCCGGCGTTCCGTGCCGGCTCGCGGCGTCGAACCGGTGCAGGTTGGCCGTGCCGGACAGAAAGGGATAAAACGCCGGCCCCTCCACCAGAGCCCCGACGCGCGGCAGCACCTCCTGCAGCTGCCGGGGCATCGGCATCCCCAGGACGCTGACGGTACCGGCCGACGCCGCGGCGAGGCCCAGCAGCATGCGGATGGTGGTGGTTTTGCCGGATCCGTTGGGGCCGAGGAAGCCGAAGACGGCACCCTGCGGCACGGCCAGGTCCACATTGTCCACGGCCAACTGGTGGCCGAACCGTTTGGTGAGGCCCTGCGTTTCGATGGTCAGCCCGGCGGCACTGCCGCCGGCCGGGCTCATGCCGCGCCGGCGGCGGCCTGCAGCCGGTCCGCCGGAACCATCCCTACAAAGATCCTGCCGTCGTTGGTCAGCAGCACGTTGACCAGCGACGAGGACAGCAGCCGTCCGCCGGGTACGACGACGGCGGCCTGGGACAGGAGCGGATCCTTCAGGAGCGATTCGGTGGCCTGTGCTTTTTGGCTGTCGGATGGCGCCGGGAACCCCACCACGGTCTCCCAACCTGTGCCGGTCACTGCGGGCCGGGGTCCGTCGTGATGCCGTGCGTCGGGACTAGCCCCGGGCGTGTGCTCGGGGGTGGCCATGCCCGGTTTTGCCGGGAGGGCTGACTTGGACGGCATGGGAGGCGTCTGCAGTTCTTTGACCGTGGCTCCCGGCGGGGCGGCGAAGTTGAACGTGGCGTCTTCAGGGGCGGCGAGGGAAAGGCTGGTGTAGCCGGCTTCGAAGGCGGGTTCCGACTGGCCGCGCGCGGACACTGTGACCTTGAGCGGCATACCGGTCTGGCCGTCGACGGCGATGACTACCTTCGCCAGCAGGGTGCCCTCGGTGCGCGGCGCCAGCTCCAGGCTGTAAGCGGACCGGCCAGCCACCCGGGCCTCCGGGCCAACGGTGACCGCGGTGGAACTGTCAACCTTGGCCAGGAACTTCGTGGCCAGGTCTTCCGGGGTGGGGATGGCCTTCGTTGACGGGTCCGCACTGGAGCCGTCCTTGCCGGGCAGGGGCAAATCGCCGGCGACATCCGGAAGCGTTACGTGGGCGGCGGAGTTGTCCTTGGAGTTATAGAACCAGACGTCGTGGTCGCGCCGGATGACGTCGCGTTCCGCCAACCGGTCCATCACCTGGACGCGCATTTTGGCCGGTCCGTCCATAAAGATGCGGGCAGTGTGTTCGCCGGTCAGGAGCTCGATGATCGATGCCGGACCGCCGGCTGAAACCGGCCCTGAACTGGGCGTGCCCGCCGGCAGTTCGGGCAGGCCAAGGTGGGAAACCTGCTCCAGAGTGCCGGAGAAAGTCCTGCTGCTGTGCTGGCCCAACAGGGTGAGGACCTCGGCGGGAGACTTCTGCGGCAACGGGTCACCGGCCCGTGCGGGAATGGATCCCGCCAGCACACCGGCGGCGATCAATGCGGGTACAGCTGCGGCCGACACCCAGCGCTTCCATGCGCGGTTCATGCCGGGCCCGCTTCTTCGTTGGAGCCCATATGTTCAGGTTACGCCTGGGGACGCCTGCGCACACCCCCCGGAGGGACACACAGCGAACGGCGCCGGAGGTTACAGAGTCACCACGGTTCCGGCGCTGCCGTCCACCGTGATCTGCTGGCCGGTGGTTAGCCGCAGGGTGGCGTCCGGGACGCCCACCACGGCAGGGATGCCGTACTCGCGTGCCACCACGGCGCCGTGTGAGTTGGGCCCGCCCATCTCCATCACCAGGCCGCCGGCCGTGAGGAACAGCGGGGTCCAGCCGGGGTCCGTGGATGGCGCCACCAGGATCTCACCGGGTTCAAGATGGGCACCCACCGGGTCCAGGATGACGCGGGCTGCGGCCGTGACGGTTCCGGCGGACGCCGGGCTGCCGCTCAGGATGCCGGCCTGATCGGGCCGGCCTGTGCTGCCGGCCGGCTGCACCGACTCCGGTTCCGTGCCATCGGAAAGCAGCACACGGGGCACGTGCCGCCGGGCCACCTCCAAGGCATACGCCGCCCGCCGTTCGGCCACCAGGCCGCGCAGGTCAGTCCGGCCTGTTCCCGGCTGCCCGCCGGGCCCGCCTTCCGCCACCCTGCGGAGCCCGGCCCTGGCCTCGGGGAGGTTCAGGAAGAAGACGTCGTCCGGCGCGTCCAGGGCGCCGGCAGCCGTGAGGGCCGTTCCCGCCAGGGTCAGCTGCTTGCGGACTTCGGCGAGTGCCACCACCAGCTGGAACTTGGGCAGTTCCCGAAGGCCGGTAAACAACCGGGCACGCCGCAACGCTGCCTTTACCACGGCACCCCGCAGCTTACCGCGGCCGCGCGCTTCCGCAACAAGCCGGTCAATCTGGGCCTCGGCCGCCTCGGCGGCGTTGCTGAACTGGACGTCAGGCGGGACCGCGCAGTCATCGAGGCGCAGATAGTTGGCCAGCACGCCGATGATGTGGGTGGGATCGTCGGACCAGCGCGGCATTCCGACGTCGATCTCGGCCACCGCCCGGTGCCCGTACTGATCCATGAACCGGGCCAGTCCGGCCTGCAGGACACTGGGCAGTTGGCCTGCCCTGAAGTCCGCGGTGAGCGCGGCGGGCGTGCGGCCGGTCATCGCGGTGCGCGATTCGCGGTCGTTTCTGATGACCTGCGCGAGACGCCACAGTTCCAGGTCCATCTCGGTGGTCACATTATTGGGGAGGCCGCGAAGGACCACCTGCAGGTCATCCCACCTGCCGCCGCCCAGCAGCTTCCCCACCAGTCCCAGCGAGGCGAAGCCAAGGGCCGGGAGGGGAAGGATGGATGGCACCACCGAGAAGAGCCGGACGCCGAGGATGTGTTCAGCGTGATCGAGCCGCTGCAGCGCAGTGGCGCCGGCCGGGGGCTGAAGGGAGTTGCGGAATTCGCTCGCCAGCCGGTTGGTCCGGCGGAGCGCCGTCTCCGGGCGCAGGGCCGCCCGCAGCAGTGCCTCCGGCACCCGGGCGCGCACGGCAATGGGACCCAGGTGGCGCAGCAGGCTGAGGGGAGTCCGGCGGGTCACGGAAAAACGCGGGTCCTCGAAGATGGTTCGCAGCACTGTGGCCGAGCGCGCTTCCATCACGTCAAAAACCCTGGGGACTATCCGCCGGCCAATGGTGCTGCGGGCCACCGCAGTGAGGTCGAAGTACATGCGCTGGCCCGCCTCGGCGTAGGGTGAGGGGCCGTTGTAGGGCTGGGGCACGTCGAAGTGCGCAGCGCGGGCCGCGGAGGAGGCGATCAGCCGGAATGCTGCCAGGCCCATTGGCGTAAGCGGACGGGTCAGGCCCTGCGCCAGGCTCAGGCAAAGGTAGACCCGCGTCCCGGCCGCCGCGGCGGGAGTGCCCGCAGCCTGGACTGCCGGCCGCTGGGGCACCGGGAACAGCGTGGTGATGGGCCGTGCCTGCGTCAGCCACAGCCGCCCGCCGCCGTCGATGGCCCATTCGATGTCCTGGGGCGCGCCGAAGTGCTGCTCAACGCGAAGTCCAAGGGCGGCCAGCTCGGCCGCCTGCCGGTCCGTGAGGCAGGCCGTGGCGCCGCCGTTGCTGACTGCCACCGTGTGGGTGCCGCCGCCGGTCAGGGGCCGGACGGCGATGCGTTTGTCCCCAAGGCGACGTTCGAGGACCCGGCCGCTGACCGGATCCACCACAAAATGGTCCGGGTTCACCGCTCCGGAGACCACCGCTTCCCCGAGGCCGGGGCTGGCGTCAATGACCGCCTGCTGCCGGCGGTTCGTGAGCGGGTTCGCCGTAAACAGCACGCCGGCGGCGGTCGCATCCACCATGCGCTGGACCACGACGGCGAGGGCCACGGCCGCGGGGTCGATATCCCGGGTGGCCCGGTAGCTGACCGCCCGGTCAGTCCACAGCGAAGCCCAGCAGTCGCGTACCGCCTCCACCACGGCCGCTGCGCCCACCACGTTGAGGTAGGTGTCCTGCTGCCCGGCGAAGCTCGCCGACGGCAGGTCCTCGGCTGTGGCCGAGGACCGCACCGCCACCGGCACGTCATCCCCGAGCGCCTGGTAGGCGGACTCGATGGCGGCGGCTATGTCCGGCGGGACCGGAGCGGCCCGGATGGCGTCGCGTGCCCGGCCCGCCAGTGCTGCCAGGGCGGGAAGGTCGGTGTCCGTGGTGGTTTTGAGGGCCTCATGGACCGCGCCCAGCAGGCCGGTACCTCCGTCTGCATGGCCGTCCGTGGCTTGGCGGTAGGCCGCCGTCGTCAGGCAGAATCCATCCGGCACCGGCAGCCCGGCGGCCAGCAGCTCGCCAAGGTTGGCGGCTTTCCCTCCGACGACGGCCAGCATGTCAGCCGTGACAGCCCCCAGCCCGAGGATGGGAGGCCCGCCCGTCACTGTCCTGCGTCCTTTTTCGGGGCCGGGGGTCAGGCTGCGCCGAGGACGGGGCCGAACTTCGCCCTGTCCGCCAGCCGCGGATCGTCCCTGTCAGGTACCACCATGACCGGCCCCTTGGTGTGGGCCAGGACGCCGCCCGAGGTGGAACCCAGCAGCATGCCGGTGAAACCGCCCCGGCCGCGCGTGCCCACCACCACAAGTTCCGCATGCCGGCTGGCGTCCACCAGGACATCAACGGCCGAGCCGTCCTTCACTTCCGATTCCACCTGCAGGTTGGGGTAGTGGCTCTTCAGCCAGGCTTTCCCGGCTTCGAGCTGTTCACGGATGTCGGCAAAGAGTGCCTGCCGGTCCACCGGCGCCGGGACCCACGCCAGCGACCCGCTGAACTGCGGCACGGCACAGATAACGCGCAGGGTGGCACCGAGCCGTTCCGCCTGGTCCGCGGCCTCCAGCACAGCCACGCGGGCTTGCTCTGACCCGTCCACGCCCACAACAACGACGTTCTCAACCCGCTTGTGCCCCTCCTTGGCCTGCTCGGCCCGGATGCGCTTGTCGTCGGTGGTTTCACCCAGCCGGTCCGAACACACGAGCGGCACGGTGACCGTGGGGCACTTGGCGTGGGCAGGAAGTGCGCTGCTCACGGAGCCCAGCAGGCGGCCCACAAATCCGCCGCGACCCCGGGTGCCGAACACCAGGAGTTCCGCCGTTTCCGACATTTCCAGCAGCACCCCGGAGGCGTCGCCGTTCTCCACGGAGGCATCGACGTCGATGTTGTAGCCGGCAACTTTGTCCATGGCCTGCTGGATGATCGCTTCCGCGCCTTCGCGGATCACCGAATCATCCACGGTGGCATAGCCGCCGTCCAGTCCGGACGCGGCGAAGATCGGCACCGAATACGCGGTGACAATGTGCAGGGGCCGACGGCGGCGTTCGGCTTCCCGTGCCGCCCACACCAGTGCGCACTGGCCATGGTCGGACCCGTCTACACCAACAACGATTCCCTCGGGAGCGGCGGAGCTGGCCGCATTGTTCCGCTCCGGGTCCGGTTGCATCTCATGTGCGCCCATCGGGCCGCCTCCTCGCGGTACTGCCTCATATTCCGGCTGGTGTTCCGGCCATTCTGCCAGAAGCCGAGCGCTCCGCCGGCACCGGTGCCAGGACATTGCGGCTGGTCAGGAACGCACTGCTTCCATTTATCACTATTCTCGGTCCGTGACTGCTTAGCAAGGGCGCCGCGGCCGCACGGCCGCTTCTCCCCGGCCCTTGGCAATCAGTTCGGCAACCGTATCCATCGTTAAGACGAATGTTTCCAAATGGGCTATCCCCGGACACCAATATTCTGTATCCTTCGAGGCACTGACGGTCCGTTGATGTCCTCTGCAGGAGTGCATCGCGGGCCGCTGTTGCGGGCCGGACTTTGGGGGTACGGAAACGCATACGGGCAACGATGCCTGTATCAAAGCGAACGCCTTCAAGGAGGAGAACTGTAGTGTCAACCATGCCTGTGACCGGCGGGACCGAGCGCACCACCACGGTGATCATCGGCACTGGGCTTTCGGGGCTCGCCGTCGGGGCTGAACTGCGGCGGCGCGGTGTGGACGCCATCGTGGTGGACGGGCTGGACATCCTCGGCGCCGGGCAACCGGCCAACACCACCTCGCTCCAGCGCTGCGACGCCGCCGACTCCGATTCCCTCCGGGAACGCAACGAAATCCTCCGGCATCTGCGCAACTATGCCGCCAGCCATCAGATGGACGTCCGCAACACCACACGGGCCGTCCAACTCACCATGGTGGGCGGGGTCGCCCGGAGCCCGGGTACAGCAGACGCGTCATCGGTGCAGCCGCGCGCCGGCCAGTGGGAGGTCCACACCCCCAATGGCATCCTGTTGGCCGACCACATTGTGCTGACCCGCTGCGCGCACAGCCAACTGCGGCGCATGCTGAGCGACTTCGGAATCACGGTGGGCCGCAACCTGGTGGCCGCCATGCGGACCATCGGCATCTACCTGGTAGGCGTGGGCGACCTCATTACGCCCTCGCCGAAGGAAGTGCTGCGGCAGGCAAAAACCGTTGGCCAGGCCATCTCATCCAAGGTTCACCCGGAGGGCGGCCCGGACCTTGTCGCGGGAAGTTTAGCCGTCTAGGACTTTGACGCCCCGGTGTCCTCGTCCTCGCCACCGACGGCCAGCCGCCGCTTGGCCAGGACGCCGATCGTCACCAGCAGCCCCAGGGCTACGGCAGCGAAGATGACCAGGCTCCAGGGAAACGGTTCCGATGCGTCAACGGCCGGTTCGGGCGCCACGGTTATTCCCGGCTGGGCGGTGCCCATGCCCGGGACCCCCGCCGCCGCCGTCGCACTCGCACCTGGCGTTGAAACGCCCGACGCCGGCGCCCCCGCAGCGGCGCCCGTCGCCGTAAAGCCAAACGTGCCCTCGATGGGGTGCGAATCCGAGCTGACCACACGCCAGGCCACGGTGTAAGCCCCCGCCGGGGCGCCCGCCTTCAGCGTCTGCGACGCCACGTTGTCCACAATCTCGACCGCCCCGTCAGCCCACTCGGCACCGGAGGAGTCCTTCACCGAAAACTGCGCGCCAATGCCGAGCGGGTTCTTGCTGAACGTGACCGAGACCTTCTCAGGCGGCGCCGCCAGGGTGGCACCCTGCGCGGGACTACTGGACTCGGCGGCGTCGTGCGCCAGCGCCGGGCCGGAGAACCCCAGCAGCGCGGCAACGAAAACGAAAGTCCCGAGCAGGATGCTCAGCAACTGGCGGCGAATGGAACGCATGGGTGGACTGCTCCCTTGGAAGATGGCTTCCTTCCAGCCTAGCCCGCGCGGGCTTCCCGCCGGCCACTGACGTAGAGGGCGAGGTGCTTGCCCGTGAGCGTGGACTTCGCTGCCACCAACTCGGCGGGAGTGCCCTCGAAAACCACCTTGCCGCCGTCGTGCCCCGCACCGGGACCCAGGTCGATGATCCAGTCAGCGTGCGCCATGACGGCCTGGTGGTGCTCAATGACAATCACCGACTTGCCGGAATCCACCAGGCGGTCCAGGAGGCCCAGCAGGTTGGCGACGTCCGCCAGGTGGAGGCCTGTGGTGGGCTCATCGAGGACGTAGACGTCGCCCTTCTCCGCCATCTGCGTGGCCAGCTTGACGCGTTGCCGCTCGCCGCCGGAGAGCGTGGTGAGCGGCTGGCCAAGCGTCAGGTACCCGAGTCCCACATCCACAAGCCGGTCCAGGATCTTGTGGGCCGCCGGGGTCCGGGCCTCCCCTTCACTGAAGAAGACCTCCGCCTCGGCCATGGACATGGACAGGACCTCGGCGATGTTGCGGCCGCCGAGCCTGTACTCCAGGACCGAGGCCTGGAAGCGGCGGCCCTCGCAGTCCTCGCACGTGGATTCGACCGTGGCCATGACGCCCAGCTCGGTGAAGATGACCCCTGCGCCGTTACAGGTGGGGCAGGCGCCTTCGGAGTTGGAGCTGAACAGCGCCGGCTTGACGCCGTTGGCCTTGGCGAACGCCTTCCGGATGGGCTCGAGCAGGCCGGTGTAGGTTGCCGGGTTGCTGCGGCGCGAACCCTTGATGGCGCCCTGGTCGATCACCACCACACCGTCGCGGCCGGCCACGGAGCCGTGAATCAGGGAGCTCTTGCCCGACCCGGCCACACCGGTGACCACGCACAACACGCCGAGCGGAACGTCCACGTCCACATCCTTGAGGTTGTGCATGGAGGCGCCCCGGACCTCCATAGCGCCGGTGGGTTTACGCGTTGCCGGCTTGACCGCGGCCCGGTCATCGAGGTGGCGGCCGGTGATGGTGTCACTGGCCCGCAGGTCCTCCACACTTCCCTCGAAGCAGACACTGCCGCCCTCGGTGCCGGCGCCCGGACCGAGGTCAACGACGTGGTCGGCGATGGCGATGGTTTCGGGCTTGTGCTCAACGACCAGCACGGTGTTGCCCTTGTCACGCAGCTGCAGCAGGAGCTGGTTCATCCGCTCGATGTCATGCGGGTGGAGGCCGATGGTGGGCTCGTCGAAGACATAGGTGACGTCCGTGAGCGAGGACCCAAGGTGCCGGATCATCTTGGTGCGCTGCGCTTCGCCGCCGGACAGCGTGCCGGCCGGCCGGTCCAGGGAAAGGTAGCCCAGGCCGATCTCGGCGAACGAGTCCAGCAGGTGCTGCAGGCCTTTGAGGAGCGGCGCGACGGACGGCTCGTTCAGCTCCCGGACCCAGCCGGCAAGGTCCGTGATCTGCATCCGGCACAGGTCCGCGATGTTTTTGCCCCGGATCTTCGAGGACCTGGCCTCCGCGCTGAGCCGCGTGCCCTCGCACTCGGGGCAGGCCTGGAAAGTGATGGCGCGTTCCACAAAAGCCCGGATGTGCGGCTGCATGGCGTCCACATCCTTGGAGAGGATGGACTTTTGAATCTTCGGGATCAGGCCTTCGTAGGTGAGGTTGATGCCCTCCACCTTGATCTTGGTGGGCTCCTTGTACAGGAGGTCGTGCATTTCCTTTTTGGTGTACTTGGCGATGGGTTTGTCCATGCTGAAGCCGGCGCCGCTGAAGATGCGGCCGTACCAGCCGTCCATGCTGTAGCCGGGCACTGTCAGGGCGCCCTCGGCGAGGGATTTGGTCTCGTCAAACAGTGCGGTGAGGTCGAAGTCGGAGACCGAGCCCATGCCTTCGCAGCGCGGGCACATGCCGCCCAGGTAGACCGCGTTCTGGATCACGCTCTTGTCCACCCGGCCACCGGCTTTTTCGGTGCTCATCACACCGCTGGCCTTGCGCGTGGGAACGTTGAAGGAAAAGGCCGTGGGCGGGCCCACCTGCGGGTCACCGAGCCGGCTGAAGAGGATCCGGAGCATGGCGTTGGCGTCCGTGGCGGTACCCACCGTGGAGCGGGGGTTCGCGCCCATGCGTTCCTGGTCAACGATGATCGCCGTGGTCAGGCCCTCAAGACGGTCCACGTCGGGCCGGGCGAGGTTCGGCATGAACCCCTGCACAAAGGCGCTGTACGTTTCATTGATCATCCGCTGCGACTCCGCGGCAATGGTGGCGAACACCAGCGAACTCTTGCCCGAACCCGAAACCCCGGTGAACACCGTGAGCCGCCGCTTGGGGATATCGACGCTGATGTCCTTGAGGTTGTTCTCGCGGGCCCCCTGCACGCTGATCAGGTCGTGGCTGTCAGCCGCATGCACCGCTGGGAGTTGCTCGTCTGTGGTGGTGGCAGTGCTCATCGTGTCTCCATCGTCCGCACGCGTTGTGAAGTTCCTGACAGTCATTCTAGGCTCGGCCTGCCGGCACATGAGTGCGCGTAGAGTCAGGCTGTGACGGGGCCAACGTTGTCCTGGGTGCAGGCCCGCCGCCCCTTAGGATTCAAGTACCCAAAACACTTTCCCCGGAGGACTAATGCTTAAGCAAGGCTCTGCCCTGGACCGGTACTTTATGATTTCCGCGCGAGGGTCCAACCTCTCGCGCGAGATTCGCGGCGGCTTTGCCACGTTCTTCGCCATGAGCTACATCGTGGTGCTGAACCCGCTGATCCTCTCCGGTCCCGATTCCAGCGGCACCACCCTGGGTTTCACCGCGGTGGCCGCTGTCACGGCGCTCGTAGCCGGCATCCTGACCATCCTGATGGGCGCCTGGGGCAGGCACCCCTTCGCCCTGGCCACCGGCCTGGGCGTCAACGCGTTCGTGGCCGTGACCGTGGCCACCAACCCGGGCCTGACCTGGCCGGACATGATGGGCCTGGTGGTCCTCTCCGGCATCACCATGCTGATCCTGGTCCTCACAGGCTTCCGGACAGCCGTATTCAAGGCCGTTCCCGACGGACTGAAGACCGCCATTGTGGTGGGCATCGGCCTGTTCATTGCCCTGATCGGGCTGGTCAACGCCGGCTTTGTGCGCCGCATCCCGGACGTCGCCGGCACCACGGTCCCGGTGGGCCTGGGCTTCGACGGCAAACTGCTGGGCTGGCCCACGGCCGTCTTCGTCTTTGGCCTGATCCTCACCATCGCCCTGGTGGTCCGCAAGGTCAAGGGCGCCATCCTGATCGGCATCATCACCTCCACGGTGCTTTCGGTCATCCTGGAACTGACGCTCCACATCGGCCCCAGCTTCGACGGCAAGACCCACAACCCGCAGGGCTGGTCCCTGGTGGCGCCATCCTTCTCCGGCTGGGCGGCCCCCGATCTGTCCCTGATCGGCAAAGCAAACCCGTTCGGCGCGTTCGAGCACCTCGGCGTTGTGGCCGCAACACTGCTGGCCTTCGTGATCCTGCTCAGCATCTTCTTCGACGCCATGGGCACCATGGTGGGCCTGGCCACCGAGGCCGGAACCATCGACAAGAACGGCAACATCCCGGACGTTGACCGGGTGCTTCAGGTGGACGCACTGGGCGCCATCATCGGCGGCGGCGCGTCCGTCTCCTCCAACCAGATCTACGTTGAAGCCGGTGCCGGCATCGGCGAGGGCGCCCGCACGGGCGTGGCCTCCATTGTCACCGGCCTGCTGTTCCTGGTCGCCATGTTCGTGACCCCGCTGATCAACCTGGTCCCCTTCGAGGCCGTGGCGCCGGCCCTGGTAGTGGTGGGGTTCATGATGGTCTCCCAGGTGGGCAAGATCGACTGGCAGGACTGGGGCATCGCCATCCCGGCCTTCCTGACCTTCACCCTCATGCCGTTCACCTACTCGATCGCCAACGGCCTGGGTGCCGGCTTCATTGCGTTTGTCATCATCCGTACCGTCCAGGGCCGGGTCAGGGAAATCCACCCCCTCATGTGGGCCGTGGCTGCCGCCTTCCTGCTGTTCTTCGCCGTGGGACCCATCGAGGCCGCGCTGGGCCTGAAGTAGGGCCCACTCTGCCGCCGAGAGGGCACTTCGCGGTAGTGTTTTGCGCAAACACTGCCGCGAAGTGCCCTCTCGCGTTAAAGGGGGGTCCGGGATTCCGGACAGGATCACGACGGCGGTGCTGGCTTTCGAGGCCGGGCTGCGGTGAGCTTGGGGCATGGTTTCTCCCGCGCTCACCGTTGACGTCCCGCCGCAGCCCTGGACGGGACGGTTCGACGGTGAGGGCGCCGAGCACCGCCGCTGGTGGCAGGCGGTGTCCCCCTATGCGGTAGCCCCCTCTGAGTCCTCCTCCGACCTGCCGGGCGGTGCGGCGCCCCTCAATGCCGGTGCCGTCCCCGCCGTGCTCCTCGGGTTCGCAAGCGATGAAGGCGTCCGCCGCAACAAGGGCCGGACCGGCGCCGCCGCAGCCCCCGCAGCCATCCGGGCCGCCCTTGGTCCGCTGGCGTTCCACCTCGACCGCGCAGTGGCCGACGCCGGCGACGTGGTGGTGGCGGACGGCGCGCTGGAAGCCGGCCAGGCCCGCGCCGGGCAGGCTGTTGCGGCCATGCTCGACGCCGGCTGCCTCACCGTGATGCTCGGCGGCGGCCACGAAACGGCCTTTGCCAGCTATTTGGGGGTGGCCGGTTCCGCGGAAGTCCGGGGCGGCCGGCGGCTGGGCATCCTGAACCTCGACGCGCACTTTGATCTTCGCGAGGAACCGCTGCCCAGCTCGGGAACACCGTTCCTGCAGATGGCCCGGGCCGAAGCCGCCGCAGGGCGCGAATTCCGGTACGCCGTCCTCGGGATCTCCGAGGCCAACAACACCAAGGCGCTCTTTGACACGGCCGGGCGGCTGGGCGTGCGGTACCTGGCCGACGAGGACTGCGCACCCGGAGATGTGCAGGACTTCGTTGCGCAGTTCCTGGCCGGCGTTGACGTGCTGTACCTGACAATCGACCTGGACGTCCTTCCGGCATCCGTGGCCCCCGGGGTGAGCGCGCCCGCCGCCTTTGGCGTGCCGCTGCCCGTGATCAGCGCCGTGTGCCGCCAGGTGGCCGCAAGCGGCAAGCTCCTGCATGTGGACGTGGCGGAACTGAACCCCGCGTTCGACATCGACGGCCGGACCGCCAAAGTCGCTGCCAGGCTGGTGAACACGCTGCTTCGTTAGTAGCTGCGCGGCCGGCTCGTTTAGGCCTTCAGCAGGTAGCGCCGCTCGGGCCGGCCCACGCCGTACTTGAGCCGGACCTCCAGGGCCCCTTCATCGTTCAGGTATTCAAGGTAGCGGCGGGCGCTGACCCGGGACGTGCCCAACTGCACTGCCACCTCGTTGGCGGACAGGTCGCCGTCGGCCTCTTTCAGGGCTGCCTCCACCAGCTTCAGCGTTTCGATGCTGCAACCCTTCGGCAGCGGCCGCCCGTCCTTGCCCGCGGCACCGTCCAAGCCGAACACCCGGTTGACGTCCGCCTGCTCCGCCACGTCCTTGGAGGCGTCCAGGCCCTGGTAGGCGCTGCGGTAATGTTCCAGCCGTTCCTGCAGATCCGACTGCGAGAAGGGCTTGATCAGGTAGTGCACTATCCCGCCGCGGAGGGCTTTGCGCACCGTGTCCACCTCACGGGCCGCGCTGATCACCAGGACATCCAGTTCCGGGGCCACTTCGCGGAGCCGGTGCATCAGGTCAAGGCCGTTGGCGTCCGGGAGGTGGATGTCGAGCAGGACCAGGTCCGGCTGCAGCCGCGCGGTTTCGGTCACCGCCCGGGCGCCGGTGTGGGCCGCTCCCACCACGGTGAATCCGGGCGTGCGCTGGATGAAGCCCGCGTGGACTTTCGCCACCATAAAGTCGTCATCAACAATCAGGACTTTGATCACAGCTCGGATTTCCTTCTCTTCAGGACGGCCGTAAAGACCGCTCCTTTGTTGTTGGCAACCGCGAGGTCGCCGCCGCTGCGCCGGCACAGCACACGGGACAGCGCCAGGCCAAAGCCCCGGCTGCCTGCAGGGCCCGGTTCCTTGGTGGTAAACCCCTGCCGGAAGATCTCCGCCGTGTCCCCCGCGACACCCGGGCCGGTATCGCGCACCGTGACCGTCACGCCGTCGGGAGCGTCCTCCACCAGCACCCGGACCGCCGGTTCGGGAAGCCCGGCAACGGCGTCGAACGCGTTGTCCACAAGGTTTCCGACGACGGTGGTCAGGTCGCGGGACAACTCATCGTCAACGCTCCCCAGCCCCGATTCGGGGTCCAGCTGCAGGGCGACGCCGCGTTCGGTGGCGAGGCTGGACTTGGCAATCAGCAGGGCGGCGAGCGCAGGGTCCTGGATGCGGCTGGTGACCTCGTCATTCAGCCGGGTCCTGTCCACGGTGACTCCGTTGACGAACTGGACCACGGACTCGTATTCGCCGATCTGGATGAGGCCGGAGATCACATGCAGCTGGTTGGCGAACTCGTGCGCCTGGGCGCGGAGGGTGTCCGTGGCGGTCCGGGTGGTGCCCAGTTCACGTTCGAGGGCGGAGAGTTCCGTGCGGTCACGCAGCGTGGTGACGGAGCCGATGTCCCGGCCCCGGGACCGGATGGGGACACGGTTCAGCACCACCAGCCGGTCGCCCACCAGCACCAGCCGGTCCGGCCCGGGCTGTTCGCGGGTCAGGACGTCCTTCAGGGCAGGCTCCACGGAAAGGCTGTGCAGCCTTTGACCCACGCAGTCGGCGGGGAGCCCCAGCAGCGCGCGGGCACTGTCGTTGACCACGGTGATCCGCTCATGCGGGTCCAGGGCCACCACGCCTTCCTTCAGGCCATGCAGCATGGCCTCCCGGTTCTCCACCAGGCCGGTGATTTCGCTGGGTTCCATGCCGAGCGTCTGCCGCTTCACCCGGCGGGCCAGCAGCAGGGAGCCGGCAATTCCCAGCACGCTTGCCACGCCCAGATAGGTGAGGAGGTTCGGCACGGTATCCCCCAGCCGTTCCAGCGTTGAAGGGTAGTTCCGGCTGATGGAGGCGATGCCGATCATTTTGCCGTTATCGTCCAGGACCGGCACGTGGGCGGACAGGGACTGCGCGCCCGCCCCGCCCACGGGGCCGGTCCAGGCCCGGCCCTCCATGACCCTGCTGGCACCGAGTTCCAGCGGCTGGGACAACAGGTTCGGATCGGAGGAGGCCACCACGGTGCGGTCGATCTGGGCGATGGCAACCTGCGAGGACCCTGACACGGTGCGGACCGACTCCGCCACCGCCGCCAGGCTGGCACTGCCGCGCGGCTCTGCCGAGGGGAGCAGCGCGCGGACGGCAGGGTTGTTGCCCAGGGCCTCGGCGGCGGACTGCGCCCGCCGTCCCTCGATGCGCTCGAACGTGGCCGCGGACTGGGCCAGCGAGATCGCAACCACGGCCACCAGGACGGCCAGGACGATCAGCAACTGGAGCAGCAGGTACTGCCCTGCGAGGGACATTCCTCTTCGTCGAGTCACGGTAGGTCTTTCGTGTGGCGGGTAGGCGCTCCGGCTGGTCGATGCGCGGGCGCGGCTACCGGAACTATATCCCCACCCCGCCCGGAGGCCCGCTTCGGCCAACTTCCCCGGGGCACCAGTACAGTCCAGGTGGGAACGCTGAAACGTGAACGCAATGAACTTAACGTTCTCTGCGAACACAAGAGTGATGCCGGTCACCACCCCGCCTAGCATCGGAACACCAGTCAGTCCTGCTGAACAGTTTTATCGAGAAGAGGAATACCATGCGCCAGATCCGCGCATTGCGAATCGCCGCCGTCGCCGCCGGCATCGCCCTGATGGCCACCGGCTGCGGTGCCACCGGAAAGACCGCCACCGGCCCCGCGAGTTCCGGCACCGCTGCCGGCCCGGTGACCGGGCTCCAGATCATGGTTCCCAACACCCCGGGCGGCGGCTACGACACCACCGCCCGCGTTGCCGCGAAGGTCCTCGACGACGAGAAGATCGCCACGAACACCGAGGTCTTCAACCTTGCCGGTGCCGGCGGCACCGTGGGCCTGGCCCGCGTGGTCAACGAAAAGGGCAACGGCGATCTCGCCATGCTCATGGGCCTGGGTGTGGTGGGCGCCAGCTACACCAACAAGTCCGAGTCCAAGCTGACGGCCACCACTCCCCTGGCCAAGCTCATCGAAGAGCCGGGCGCCATCATGGTTAACAAGAACTCGCCGTTCAAGACCATCGATGACCTGGTGACCGCCTGGAAGGCCGATCCCGCTTCCATCAGCGTGGGCGGCGGCTCCTCCCCCGGCGGCCCCGACCACCTGCTGCCCATGCAGCTCGCCGGAGCGGTCGGGATCGATCCCACCAAGGTGAACTTCGTGTCCTACGACGGCGGCGGTGACCTGCTGCCGGCCATCCTGGGCAACAAGGTGGGCTTCGCCGCATCCGGTGCGGGCGAGTACCTCAAGCAGATTGAGTCCGGCGAGGTCCGTGTCCTGGCAACCAGCGGTGAGAAGCGCCTCGCCGGTGTTGACGCCCCCACGCTGAAGGAATCCAACATTGACCTGGTGTTCAGCAACTGGCGCGGACTGGTTGCCCCTCCGGGCATCAGCGACGCCGACAAGGCCAAGCTGATCGCCGCCGTCGAGAAAATGCACAGCAGCGCCGCGTGGCAGGAAGCCCTGAAGACGCACAGCTGGACCGATGCCTTCATCACCGGCGACAAGTTCGAAACCTTCCTGAAAGAGCAGGACAAGCGGGTGGCCGACGTTCTCACGAAGCTGGGCTTGGCGTGAGTTCCGCCAGCACCCTGGCTGCAAAGCTCAAAGGCCGCTCCGAGCTGGGGGTTGCCCTCCTGCTCGGAGCGGCCGGGGCCGTGGTCATCGCGGACGCGGCCCGTATTGTCACCCCCTATTCCCGGTCTGATCCCGTAGGACCGAAGACCCTGCCGTTCATCGTGGGCGGCCTGCTGCTGGTCTGCGCCGTCCTGCTGGCCATCAACGTCCTCCGCGGCGGCAAAGGCGAAGTTGAAGGCGGCGAGGACGTGGACCTGTCCCACCCGGCCGACTGGAAGACGGTACTGCCCCTCGCCGGTGCGTTTATCGCCAACATCCTGCTGATCGACTGGGCCGGCTGGGTCATCTCCGGAACCGTCCTGTTCTGGGGCAGCGTCTGGGCCCTGGGCGGCCGGAACTACATCCGTGACGGCCTCATCTCCGTGGCCATGTCCCTCCTGACCTTTTACGGCTTCTACCTCGGCCTTGGCATTGCCCTGCCCGCCGGTCTCCTGGAAGGGATTCTCTGATGGATGTCTTCTCCTCCCTGATGGACGGCTTTGCCACCGCCCTGACCCCCATGAATTTCCTCTACGCCGTCATCGGCGTGGTCCTGGGTACCGCCGTCGGCGTCCTGCCGGGCCTCGGCCCGGCCATGACCGTGGCGCTGCTGCTTCCGGTCACCTACGCCCTGGAACCCACCAGCGCCTTCATCATGTTCGCCGGCATCTATTACGGCGGCATGTACGGCGGCTCCACCACCTCCATCCTGCTTAATACGCCGGGCGAATCATCCTCGGTGGTCACCGCCATCGAAGGCAACAAGATGGCCAAAGCCGGCCGGGCCGCGCAGGCATTGGCGACGGCGGCCATCGGCTCGTTCGTTGCGGGCACCATCGGCACCACGCTCCTGGCGGTCTGCGCTCCCATCGTGGTGAAGTTCGCCATCAGCCTGGGCGCGCCGAGCTACTTCGCCATCATGATCCTCGCCCTGCTGGCGGTCACCGCCGTCCTGGGCTCCTCCCGGCTTCGCGGCTTCGCGTCTCTGGGGCTGGGGCTGGCCATCGGGCTGGTGGGCCTCGACTCGGTCACCGGCCAGGCCCGGCTGACATTCGGGGTGCCACTCCTGGTGGACGGGCTGGACATCGTGGTGGTGGCAGTGGCCATCTTTGCGGTGGGCGAAGCCCTGTGGGTTGCCGCCCACCTGCGCCGGACACCGATGCACATCATTCCGGTGGGTCAGCCCTGGATGGGCAAGGAGGACTGGAAGCGGTCCTGGAAGCCGTGGCTCCGCGGCACTGCTTTCGGCTTCCCGTTCGGTGCCCTCCCGGCCGGCGGTGCCGAGATCCCCACGTTCCTCTCCTACGTCACGGAAAAGCGCCTCAGCAAGCACCCCGAGGAATTCGGGAAGGGCGCCATCGAAGGTGTGGCCGGACCCGAGGCAGCCAACAACGCCGCAGCGGCCGGCACCCTGACGCCCATGCTGGCGCTGGGCCTGCCCACCAACGCCACGGCCGCGGTGATGCTGGCGGCCTTCACGCAGTACGGCATCCAGCCGGGCCCGCAGCTGTTCGAAAGCCAGGGCCCGCTGGTGTGGGCGCTGATCGCGAGCCTCTTCATCGGAAACCTGCTGCTGCTGATCATCAACCTGCCGCTGGCGCCTCTGTGGGCGAAGCTGCTGCAGATCCCCCGGCCCTACCTGTACGCCGGCATTTTGTTCTTCGCCACCCTGGGCGCCTACTCGGTGAACCTGCAGGCGTTTGACCTGGTGCTGCTGCTGGCACTCGGCGCCCTGGGGTTCATGATGCGGCGCTACGGGCTCCCGGTTCTGCCGCTCATCCTGGGCGTCATCCTGGGCCCGCGGCTCGAAAAGCAGCTGCGGCAGACCTTGCAGCTCAGCGCCGGCGACCCCGCCGGGCTCTTCGGTGAGCCGATCGCCGTCGGGATCTACGTCATTGTGGCGATCATCCTGCTGTGGCCGCTGCTGTTCAAGCTGATCCGGCGGAACCGCCCGGCAGTCCTGCCTGCGGTGCCGCCGGCAACCCCGGACACCGCCGGACAACCCGAGGCCGGGCACCTCTCCCACTTCGGCACCAGAGACCACACAGAGAGCAAGGAGCAATCATGACAATCGTGGTGGGATATGTCCCTACCCCTGAAGGCGAAGCGGCGCTGACCCAGGCCATCGAAGAGGCCAGGAAGTTGAACGCCACCCTGCTGGTCATCAACTCCTCCAAAGGCGAGGCCCTGGTGGATAACCGGTATGCGCAGGAAAACCAAATGCAGGGCATCGAGGAACGCCTGGCGGCGCACGGAATCGACCATGTCATCAAGCAGCCCGTCCGCGGTCACGACGCCGCAACGGAGGTGCTTGATGCCGCGGAGGAGCACAACGCGGACCTGATCGTGATCGGCCTGCGCCGGCGCACCCCGGTGGGCAAGCTGATCATGGGAAGCACCTCACAGCGGATCCTGCTTGAGGCCGATTGCCCCGTCCTGGCGGTGAAGGCGAAGGCCGCCGGCTAGGACTCGGGTCAGCGACTCCGGCTGGCCGTCCGGCCGAAGCTTGTTCGCGAATCCCGGCCTTTGGGGCGGGGTGCGGCGAACAAGCTTCGGTCTTTTGCGGCCTCACCGCCACAAAGGGCAGTCATCTGACATCTTAAGCAGCGGAAGGTATAGTTGAAGGTATGACTACAGCTACATTGGAACGCCCCCTGACCGCCGTTGCGGCCAACGAGGCCTCAAGCGCCCGGTCCCTCGACCTGCAGTTTGCCACTGCCGAGGAGATGCACGAAGGACTGGACAACGCTGTTGCCACCCTGATCGAAACTGCCAAGGACGCGGCCTGCGGCATCCTTGTGACCCGGCTGCACCCCGGACGTTTTACTGTTGCCCTGGACGAATCAGTCCCCTTCGGCGAGACCTACGAAGCCATCGCCGCCTAACCCCTCTGACGCTTACAAAAAAGTCCCCGCCTCCCGGTTGATCCGGGCGGCAGGGACTTTTTTGCGTTCAGGTCAGCTTCGCCGCACCTGCACGCCATCGGACTTCAGGAACAGGTGCTCCTCGGACGGCCCGGCGGGTGCGAGCCACAAGACATTCCCGCTCTGTGATACTTCCTCAACCTCGCCCGCTGCAATGACGTGGGCGTGTTTGATGATTTCAACCCGCTCCCCGGCCTTGAGCGTGCCCCACTCGGAGATGATGTTGGAATGTGCGTTGCGTCTCGAAAGGACAGCCCCACGTGCTTTCATTTGAACTTCTACCCCTTTGTATACGTCCCGCCACAGCCTCGTTGATGTGACTTCTACTACACCTTCAGTTCTACTACAGTTCGCGGACCGGAAATGTGCGTGTTGCACCATATTTCAGCATTTGCCGCAATGGTCCGCTGAGACCGAAGAATATTCCCGCCTAGGCAAGAATCCCGACGGCGGATTCGGCCGCAGCGACAACGTCCCCGGATGCCACCAAACGGTCCGCAACTTCGAGTTCCGGGGAGAGGAACCGGTCCGCGCCCGGCCCCTCAACGTGTTCGCGCAGCACACCGATGACGGCCTTACCCGCCGGGCCCGGCAGCAGCTCCCCGCGGGACAACCGGGTGCGGAAATCAATGGCGCGTGCGCTGGTGACCAGTTCGATCGCCAGGACACGGCGCAGGTTCTCCACGGCCTTGCGCAGCTTGCGTGCGGCGTGCCAGCCCATGGAAACATGGTCCTCCTGCATCGCTGAACTCGGAATTGAGTCCACTGAGGCCGGGACGGCCAGCCGTTTGTTGTCCGAGACCAGTCCCGCCTGGGTGTACTGGGCGATCATCAGGCCCGAATCAACGCCCGGATCCTCCGCCAGGAAGGCCGGGAGCCCATGGGACCGGGCCGGGTCCAGCATCCGGTCCGTCCGGCGCTCGGCGATGGAGCTGAGGTCCGCCACGGCAATGGCGAGGAAGTCGAGGACGTAGGCCACCGGGGCGCCGTGGAAGTTGCCGTTGGAACTGACACGCCCGTCCGGCAGGACCACCGGGTTATCAATGGCGGCAGCCAGCTCGCGGGAGGCCACCAGCGCGGCGTAGTCCACCGTGTCCCGCACGGCGCCGGCCACCTGGGGTGCGCAGCGCAGCGAGTAGGCGTCCTGGACTTTCGAATCCCCAATCCGGTGCGAGGCCACGATCGGAGAATCGGACAGCACCCGCAGCATGTTGTCCGCACTGGCGGCCTGCCCCGGGTGCGGGCGCAGGGCCGCGTGCAGCTCCGGCAGGAACACCTGATCCGTGCCCAGCAGCGCCTCGACGCTCATCGCTGCGGTGATATCCGCCGTCGTCAGCAGTTTACGGATGTCCGCGATGGCCATCAGCAACATGCCCAGCATGCCTTCGGTGCCGTTGACCAGCGCCAGGCCTTCCTTTTCGGCGAGCGTGACCGGCTCGATGCCGTGCTCGGCGAGCAGCACGGCGACCGGCTGCTCGCCGCGCCCGCCGTAGGTCACGCCGTCGGGTCCTGTTGCTTCCCCTTCACCCATCAGCACCAGGGCGCAGTGGGACAGCGGGGCGAGGTCGCCGGAGCAGCCCAGCGAACCGAACTCGCGGACCACCGGTGTGATGCCGGCGTTGAGGACGTCCACCATGGTCTGCAGGACCACGGGGCGGACGCCGGTGCGGCCGGAGGCGAGGGTTTTGGCGCGCAGGAACATGATGGCGCGCACCACTTCGCGCTCCACGGCGGGGCCCATGCCGGCGGCGTGGCTGCGGATCAGGGACTTCTGCAGCTGGGTGCGGAGCTCACCGGGGATGTGCCGGCTGGCCAGCGCGCCGAAGCCGGTGGAGATGCCGTAGGCGGGGGTCTCGCTGTTGGCCAGGCCGTCGATGTGGGCGCGGACCTTGGCGACGTTGTCGAGGGCGTCCCGGGCGATGGTCACCGTGGCGTTGTGGCGGGCGACGGCGACGACTTCCTCGGGCGTGACGCCGCTGGAGCCGAGGGTGACGGTGAGCGGTTCGTGGGTAATGGCGGTCATGATTCCTACTTCGTGTTTTCGTTCATGGGAATGCGGACGCCGCGTTCGTTGGCGACCTCGACGGCGCGGTCGTAGCCGGCATCGGCGTGGCGGATGATGCCCATCCCGGGGTCGTTGGTGAGCAGGCGCTCGAGCTTCTGCGCTGCGAGGTCGGAGCCGTCCGCGACCGAGACCTGGCCGGCGTGGATGGAGCGGCCGATGCCCACGCCGCCGCCATGGTGGATGGACACCCAGGTGGCGCCGGAGGCGGTGTTGAGCAGCGCGTTGAGCAGGGGCCAGTCGGCGATCGCATCGGAGCCGTCCGCCATCGATTCCGTTTCCCGGTACGGGGAGGCGACGGAGCCGGAGTCCAGGTGGTCGCGGCCGATCACGATGGGTGCCTTGACCTTGCCTTCCTTGACCAGGCGGTTGAACAGCAGCCCGGCTTTGGCGCGGTCGCCGTAGCCCAGCCAGCAGATTCTTGCCGGGAGGCCTTCGAACTCCACGCGTTCCTGGGCGGCGTCAATCCAGCGGTGCAGGTGCTTGTTCCCGGGGAAGAGCTCCTTGATGGCTTCGTCCGTAACGCGGATGTCTTCCGGGTCCCCGGAGAGTGCGACCCAGCGGAACGGGCCCAGGCCCTCGCAGAACAGCGGCCGGATGTACGCCGGGACGAAGCCGGGGAATTCGAAAGCACGGGCGTAGCCGCCCTTGCGAGCCTCGTCGCGGATGGAGTTGCCGTAATCGAAGACCTCGGCACCGGCGTCCTGGAATTCCACCATGGCCTGGACGTGCCTGGCCATCGAAGCCTGGGCCTTCTTGGTGAAGCCCTCGGGATCGGCTTCGGCTTCGCGGTGCCATTCGGCCACCGGGATGCCCTCGGGAAGGTAGCTCAGCGGATCGTGCGCGGAGGTCTGGTCCGTGACGATGTCCACGGTGAGTTCGCCGGCGTTGTGGCGGCGCAGGATCTCCGGGAAGATTTCGGCGGCGTTGCCGACGTAACCCACGGACCAGCCGCGGCGCTCCTGCTTGGCCGTGAGCACCTTGGCGATGGCGGCGTCGAGATCGGTTTCCACCTCGTCGAGGTAACGCTTTCCGGCACGGCGGCGCAGGCGGGTTTCGTCGACGTCGACAATCAGGCAGGCGCCTTCGTTCAGGGTGACGGCGAGCGGCTGGGCGCCGCCCATGCCGCCGCAGCCGCCGGTCAGGGTGAGGGTGCCGGCGAGTGTGCCGTTTTCGTCCCCGGTGAGCTTGCGGGCGATCGCGGCGAAAGTCTCGAAGGTGCCCTGCAGGATGCCCTGGGTGCCGATGTAGATCCAGGACCCTGCCGTCATTTGGCCGTACATCATCAGGCCCTCGGCTTCGAGGCGGCGGAACTCGGGCCAGTTCGCCCAGTCGCCCACCAGGTTGGAATTGGCCAGCAGCACGCGGGGCGCCCATTCGTTGGTGCGGAAGACGCCCACCGGCTTGCCGGACTGGACCAGGAGGGTCTCGTCCTTTTCCATGGTTTCCAGGGTGCGGGTGATCGCGTCGAATGCGGCCCAGGACCGGACGGCGCGGCCGGTGCCACCATAGACCACCAGGTCGTCCGGGCGTTCGGCGACCTCGGGGTCCAGGTTGTTCATCAGCATCCGCAGGGGGGCTTCGGTCTGCCAGCTTTTGGCGGTGAGCTCGGTGCCGCGGGCTGCTTTGACCGGGCGGGCACCGGTGGTGAAATCGGCGGGTGCCATGAGGGCTCCTTCTCGTGTTGGTGCTTTGGGTAAGAGGTTCTGTATCCACTAAAGCCCGTTGGTGGCGGTGCTAACAGGGCTTTGCAGGGGGTGGTGTCCGGGATTCCAGACGAGCCGGATGCGTCCAGGCTGGGCCCCTCGTGCCCGGTTCGGCCGGGCCGGCTGGTTTACTTGCCGGGCCGTCCGTGAATTCGGGCCGAGAGCTCGTCCGCCACCTTTTGTACGCGGGCGGCGAGCGCGGGCCACTGGTCCGCCGGCAGTTTGTCCTCCAGAAAAGTGACGGCCACCGCTGCCGTAGGCCACCCCACGTGGTCGGTGACGGCGGCCGCTATGGAGCCAAATCCGGGCGTAACTTCACCATGTTCCGTGGCGTAGCCGCGCTGCCGGACCTGATCCAAGTGCGACGACAGGGCTGAGTACTTCATAATGGCGCCCTCCACTTCATGCCGGGCGGTAAAGGCCGCGGCGTTCGGGTACAGCGCCCGGACCTGCGACTTTGGCAGAGCCGCGAGGATGGCACGCCCGCTGGCAGTGAGGTGGCTGGGAAGGCGGACACCGACGTCGGTCACCAGCGACGGGCGGTTCTTGGCCCGCTCCTCCACGATGTACAGCACGTCCCGGCCGTGGAGCACCGCCAGGTGGGCACTCTCCCCGATCACGTCCACCAGCGAAGCCAGCAGCGGCCGGCCCAGGCGGGACAGCGGCTCCTGCCGCGAATACGCCGAGCTCAGTTCGAATGCGCTGATGCCGAGCCCGTATCGCTGCTCCTCATGCAGGTGGAGCACAAATCCGTTCGCCTCCATCACGCCCAGGAGGTGGTACACGCTGGAACGGGGCAGGTCGAGCGCCGTGGCAATGCTCGACGCCGCCATTGGCCCTCGCTTCGAGGCCAACAGTTTGAGGATACGAAGGGTGTTCTCGGCGGCGGGGACTTTGGACGTCGCCTTCGCTGTTGTGCCTGACATTGTGTTCTCCGATGTGTCGCCGTCGTCTTCGCCGGTGTCCGGGATACCGCATTTAAGCTTGCGTGCCGCGCCAACGGTCCCAGAACCATCCTCTTGCTTCTCTGTCTGGGATACCAGACGGATGGGTGTGGGATTGATCTGGGCGGCGCAGCCTTGGGGACGAGGGGCTGGCACACTCGAAACATTTGGGTAGAGTGCCCGCTATGGACGAGAAAGAGACGCTGCATCATTATCTGCGCGTCCGGCGGGACAACCTCCTCGGCAAGTTGGACGGGCTGAGTGAGTACGATGTCCGCCGGCCGCTCACTCCCACCGGCACCAACCTGCTGGGTCTCGTCAAGCATGCGGCGAGCACGGAGCTTGGCTATTTCGGCGAGGTCTTCGGCCGTCCCAGCGGGCGACACCTCCCGTGGCTGGACGAGGATGCCAGCACGGATGCGGATCTGTGGGTACCCGCCGACGAAAGCCGGGACAACATTGTGGAGCTTCACCATTTCGCCGCAGCGCAAAGCGACGCCACGGTCAAGGCACTCCCATTGGATTCGCCCGGCTTGGTGCCATGGTGGCCTGAGGAGCGTCGACAGGTCACGCTGCACCAGATCCTGGTCCACATGGTTGCTGAGCGGGCCCACCATCTGGGTCATGCGGACATCCTTCGTGAACTCATCGACGGCAGCGCTGGACAGCGGCCAGGGGACCCCAACCTGACACCGCGCAGCCCTGAAGAGTGGTCCGCGCATCGTGCCGCCATCGAAGCTGCGGCGAGGCAGGCATGACTGAAGTGGCCTTGCCGGGCCGCAGGGAATTGCTTGCCATGCACGGCGTTCAGCCGTAGTGCACGGTCTCGGCCGGATCGGCTGCCGTCCCACGCAGCACATCGGCCAGCTCCAGGGTGGCGGCTGCCATGCTCTCCAGAATCTCCGCAGCTGCCTTGTTGTCCATATTCGTCAGCTTGCGAGGCGCTGAGAATAACCTGGCAGCGGATGATGATTCTGGATATCCGGCGGCAATTTTGGCCGCCAAGGCGGCGGACTTAGCCCTCACCTGCGCGATGTCGGCGAGAACGTCCAGGAATAAGCCCTTCCGGGCCACTGCATCTATGTATGGCCCATAGGGCGACGGCTGGTCGGGCGCGGCCGCAAGTATTCTCCGTGCGATTGTGTAGGCCCTCTGCCGAACCGTCTCCAAAGCTTTTCTATTTTCGGCGTCCCAGGCTGCTCGGCTTTCCATACCTCCAGCTTCCCGCGGGGGTCCGGCTAAAGCACCGCCCTTTCCCGCCTATGTGGATAACTTCGCCCAGCCCACAGTCGGGCAACCACTCAGACCCGGACCACGACCTTGCCTCGCACGCGCCCTTCGTGCAGATGGGCGATGGCAGCCGGGGCTTCCGCGAGAGGGTAGACCTTCTCCACGGCAGGCTTCACGCGGCCCGCCTCGAACAGTGCCGTCAGCGCTTCGAGATCCTGATGGTTTTCCTTGGCGACGAGGCCCTTGAATTTCTGGCCGGAGAATAGGGAGGCCAGCGGCGCAAGCATTGATCGCTCAAAGCCTCCCGTCACCCGCCCGCCGCCTTCGCCCCCGACAATCACCAGGGCTCCCTGTGGCGCGAGCGCGCGCTTCAGGACGGACAGCGGCCGGTTGCCTGCGGTATCGATGATGACGTCGTAGAGGGCACCGGCGCGGGCAAAGTCGTCACGCGTGTAGTCCACCACGTGATCAGCACCGAGCGTCCGGACCAGATCCACTTTGCCTGTGCTGCAAACACCCGTGACCTCTGCGCCGAGGTCCTTGGCGATCTGCACGGCGAACGATCCCACTCCCCCGCCCGCGCCAATGACCAGGACCTTCTGACCGGCGGTGACCTGCCCGGCGTCGCGCACGGCCTGAAGGGCCGTGACAGCAGAAATGGGGGCAGCCGCCGTTTCCTCGAACGCCAGGTTTGCGGGCTTACGGGCCAGCAGCGTCTCCTTCGCGCAAACGTACTCGGCGAACGACCCTTCGCACGTGCCAAACACTTCATCGCCGGGCTGAAAGCGGGTCACTCCGGCGCCAACGGACTCGACGACGCCGGCCACTTCCCGCCCGCGGACCGGCACCTTGGGCTTCATCAGCCCGAATCCGAAGAGCCGGACCAGGTATGGCCGCCCGGTCATCAGGTGCCACACGCCCTGGTCCACGCCGGCCGCACGGACTTTCAAAAGCACCTCCCCATCGCCCGGCACGGGCTTGGGAATGTCCTGCAGCCCCAGCACGTCGGAATCTCCGTAAACATCCTGCACGATAGCTTTCATGATGCCTCTCCTTCGCGGTGGGGGTATTGGAAAACGTCTTCGAGCTGCACGCCGAGGGCATGCGCGATCTGGAAGGCCATCTCCAGGGAGGGCGAATACCGGCCCTGCTCGATGGCAATAATGGTCTGGCGGGTGACGCCCACGCGCTCGGCGAGCTCCGCCTGCGTCATTTCGCCTCGTTCGAAGCGGAGGCGGCGGATGGAGTTGGTGACGCGGGTTGGCTTCACCATGGCTGGAATCCCCGGCGGTAGGCGACGATCTTGGCCACGGAGCCCAGGATCGCGGACAGCACAAACGTCAGGTAGATGACGTTGGCGATCCAAAAGTGGTCCCATTCGGCCATGGCCATCAGCAGGGCGGCCACTCCGCCGATAACCACGAAGGACTGCCCGACATACTCGCCAAAGCGGTAGATTTCCCTGTCCCGCTGGTCCTTCTTCCCGGCGTCGCGGGGCCGGACGATACCGATCACCGCGTGCGCCGCGATGGACGCCGCAATGGAAGCCCCAATGGTCCACAACAGGGGTGCCGCATAGGACACCTGGGCGAGGGGCATGGTGCCGGCGGCACCAAGTATGAGCGCCACATAGACGCCATAGGAAACCACAGCCACTGCTCCCATGATCCAGGCGCTCTTCTCTTCGAAGGACATTTCCGCTCCTGCCACGATGGACCGGACCCGAGGGGCCGATGTAAAGCAAAGCTGACATGATCAATGTAAAGAAAGCATTACATGATGTCAATGGTTTTGTACCTGACGTCAGGAATGCCCGGGAGAACCCGTCGAGTCTGAGATTGAAGACACCAGCCTGCCGTGAGGCTCATCACGTCCGGCGCGAAAATGGTCTGCTGGTTAGCGATCCCCCTCCCAATGACGAGAAGGTATTCGTATGCAGCAAGCAGCCGCCACGCAAGACACAGCCAGCCACGACGCAAGCCAAGCCGAACACGCCACGGAGAGCACCGCCGTCGGGCGCGTCCTGCAGGGCACCCTGAACCGCGGACTTAATGTCCGGCATATCCGCTTCATGGCGCTCGGCTCGGCCATTGGTACGGGGCTGTTCTACGGCTCCGCCTCAGCGATCCAAAAGGCGGGACCGGCCGTTTTGCTCGCCTACATTATTGGCGGCGCGGCCGTTTTTATGGTGATGCGGGCCCTCGGCGAGATGGCCGTGCGGCATCCTGTTTCCGGCTCGTTCGGCCAGTACGCCAGCCGATATCTCGGGCCACTGGCAGGATTCGTAACCGGCTGGACGTACGTCTTTGAGATGGCCATCGTGGCGATCGCCGACGTGACAGCCTTCAGCATCTACATGGGCTTTTGGTTCCCCGAGGTGGACCGCTGGATCTGGATCCTGGCCATCATCTTCTTCCTGGCGGCCCTGAACCTGCTCAGCGTGAAAGTCTTCGGCGAACTGGAGTTCTGGTTCTCGCTGATCAAGGTGGCAGCCATCGTCGCGATGATCGCGGGCGGCGCGGCCATCATCACCTTCGGCTTCCAGGCCGGCGGTTCCACGGTGGCACCGGGGCTGGGAAACCTCGTGGAACACGGCGGAATCTTCCCCAACGGCTTCGAAGGCCTCCTGGCCTCGTTCGCCGTGGTGATGTTCGCGTTCGGCGGCATCGAAACCCTCGGCATCACCGCCGGCGAGGCCGCGGACCCCAAGAAGGTCATCCCCAAGGCCGTGAACACGGTGCCGGTCCGGGTCCTGCTGTTCTACGTCCTCACCCTTGGCGTCCTGATGAGCCTCTTCCCATGGAACGAGATCGGCACCAACGGCAGCCCCTTTGTGCAGATCTTCAGCGGCCTGGGCATCCCGGCGGCACCGCACATCCTCAACGCGGTGGTGATCACCGCCGCCCTGTCCGCCATCAACAGTGACATCTTCGGCGCCGGCCGCATCCTGTTCGGACTCTCCGGCCAGGGCCACGCGCCGGCGGTGTTCGGCAAGGTGTCCCGCCACGGCGTTCCGTGGATGACGGTGGTGATGATGGCCGGCATCCTGCTGGTGGGCGTTGTGCTGAACGCCGTCATTCCCGAGGGCGTGTTCATCCTGATCGCGTCGATCGCCACGTTCGCCACCGTCTGGGTGTGGGTCATGATCCTCGCGTCCCACGTGGCCATGAAACGGGAGATCGCGCGGAAGGGCCTGCCGGCGTCGGAATTCCCGTCCCCATGGTGGCCGGCAGCTTCCGTCGTCACCATCGCGTTTATGGCGCTGGTCATCGGCGTCCTGGGCGCCTTCGAGGACACCCGCGTGGCGCTGTACGTCGGCGCGGTCTGGCTGGGTCTGCTGTTGCTCGCGTACCGGCTTTGGGTCAAGGGGAACGGACGACGGCGGGCCGAGCTGGTGGACGAAACCTCACCGCTGCCGGTGGTCACCTCACGAGCCCAACGCTCTCTCACTTAATGCGGGTTAAAGCCGAACCCTCTATCACTCTCTTCAAGAAAGTGATAGAGGGTTCCCGGATATGCCCCATTAAGTGAGAGAGCGTCGGCCCAAAAGGCGCATTAAGTGAGAGAGCGTCCGGGGGTAGGGGGCGGAGGCGTTGCGGTTAGGCGGCGGCCAGCGCGGAACGCACGGCGGCGGGCATCGGCGTCGTGGGCCGGCCGATCAGTTCGCGAAGGTCCGAACCGCTCACCAGAAGGTCGCCGCGGGCAATGCCGAGGTCCGAATCGGCGAGGATGTCGGCGAAGGCCTGCGGCACGCCGAAGCCGGCAAGGAGGCCGGCGTAGTCGCTCGCCGGAAGGTCCTGGTAAGCCACCGGCCGGTTGGCGGCGGTGCTGATTTCCTGAGCCAGTTCCGCGAGCGTGAAGGCGAGGTCGCCACCAAGTTCGTAGACCTTGCCGGCCTGGTCCCCGGCGACGAGGACGGCCGCGGCAGCCTCGGCGTAATCCTGGCGGGATGCGGCACTGACCCTGCCTTCGCCTGCACTGCCGGCAAGCGCGCCCTGGGCCAGGGCTCCCTGCAGCTGCTCCGTGTAATTTTCGAGGTACCAGCCGTTGCGGAGGAGGGCGAACGGAACCCCCGAGTCCTTGAGGAGGTCTTCAGTGGCCTGGTGCTCGGCCGCCAGCTTCATGCCGGTGGTATCAGCATTGGCGATGCTCGTATAGGCAATGAGCTCCACCCCCGCAGCCTTGGCGGCCTCGATGACAGTGCGGTGCTGCTCAACCCGCTGGCCCACCTCGCTGCCGGAAATCAGCAGGACCTTGGTGGCGCCTGCGAGCGCGTTCGCCACAGAAGCGGGGTCCGTGTAGTCCATCGCCCTGACCTGCACGCCCCGCGCTTCAAGGTCGGCCAGCTTTCCAACAGAACGGCCCGCGGCCACGATCTGCGCGGCGGGAACGTCATGCCGCAGAAGGGCTTCGACAACGTGGCGGCCAAGCTGGCCGGTTGCTCCGGTAATAACGATGCTCATGGGTGGTTCCTTTCACCATCTGCAAGGGGGTCACCCTGCACAACCAGCACTTTCCCCGAATGCTTCCCGGGGGAGGGTACGCACTTTGAAGTAAGGTACTCACCTCTTGGTAAGTTGGGTGCATGGAAGCACAGACATTTCCGGCCCGCCTGCCCGCGGGCTTTGCCGACGGCGTGTTCCCCGCAGGGTGCCCCAGCCGGACAGTGCTGGACCACATCACCAGCAAGTGGGGAGTGCTGATCCTGGTGGCACTCTCCGAAGGCGAACAGCGCTGGAGCGAACTCCGGCGCCGCGCCGAAGGCATCAGCGAGAAGATGCTGGCGCAGACCCTGAAAACGCTGGAGAACGACGGCCTGGTGCTGCGCCGCGCCCAGCCGGTCATTCCACCCCGCGTCGACTACAGCCTCACGGAGCGCGGCTACGAACTGACGGCCCTGCTGGTTCCCCTCGTGGCCTGGGCCTACAACAACGCCGAGCAAATCCTCCAAACGCCGCGGGTGGAACCCTGACCCGGGCTACAGCACACAGCCCGGTCGAAAAGCCTAGGTACCGGCCCCGCTAAAAATCGAGTACATGTTACTGGTGTGACTGGTGTGAATAGCGCTTAGCGTTTTCCTAAGGTGTGAGCCCGGACTAGGAGGACCATCCTCTGCTGGGAGCTGTCCGGCTACCGCACCGCAGCAGGCGGCTCCGCGCCGCTTCAAGGAGTGGTTCGCATGGTGAAAACACATGTCCAGGACTTGGCGAATATGGGCAGGCCCGTCAGACTTTCCTCACTTGTTGCCCGTCTCTGGCGCCGCACACGTGCGGCGACACGCCCCAAATCCCCCTACCGGGTGGGCGATGCCGTGGTGGGCGATGACCCGTTCAACGGGCGGCAGGAAGGGATCGTGATGTCCCACTGCGGAACGTCGGTGGAACTGAGCGCCGCGGCGGGGGTGTTCTACTACGACCACCGCCACCTGAGGCCGCAGGATTAGCTGCCTCAGGTGGCGGTGGTGTGCTGCAGGGACCGGGAACTAGCGCGCGGACCAGCCGCCGTCCATGGTGTAGCTGGCCCCGGTGACCATGCCGGCGTGATCGGATGCCAGCCAGGCCACCAGGGAAGCCACCTCGGCCGGTTCCACCAGCCGCTTGATGGCGGACTCGGTGAGCATGACCTTGGCCAGTACCTCTGACTCGGGTATTCCGTGCACTTTGGCCTGGTCAGTGATTTGTTTCTCTACCAGCGCTGTCCGGACATAGCCCGGGTTCACGCAGTTGGAGGTGACGCCGTGCTCCCCGCCTTCAAGCGCCGTCACCTTGCTCAGCCCTTCCAGGCCGTGCTTGGCGGATACGTACGCGCTCTTGAACGGGGAGGCACGGATCCCGTGCACCGAGGACAGGTTGATGATGCGACCGAACCCGTTGGTGTACATGTGCGGCAGGGCGGCCCGGATCAGCAGGAACGGCGCCTCCAGCATGAGGGCGATGATCCGGCGGAATTCGGCCGGATCAAACTCCTCGATGGGGCTGATCCGCTGGATCCCGGCGTTGTTCACCAGGATGTCGCAGTCCAGGCTCAGGGTGCCGAGCCTGTCCACGTCCAGCAGGTCAACAGCCCAGGAGGTGCCGCCCACTTCGTCGGCGAGTGCGGCGGCGCCGGCGGCGTCGACGTCGGCTACCACCACCTTCGCCCCGCGGGCAGCGAGCTCCCGGACACACGCGGCGCCGATTCCGCTGGCGCCGCCGGTGACAAGTGCCTTGCGGCCGTTCAGTGTGTTTTCCATTGCAGGTCCGGTTCCCATCGTGTGCAGTTCCTTCAGGCGTCGCGGTTAGGGCTGTTCAGGCGGCTCAGCGTGAGCTTGCCGGAAGCAATCCTTCGCGTGCGGCGTCAGCCTTGTCCACATCCTCCAGGGCGATGCCCTTGGTTTCCTTGAGGCTCAGTACGGCGACAACGGTGATGGCGCAGGCAATCACCAGGTAAATGGCCGTCGGCACCCATGAGCCGGTGTCTTTCAGCCACTGGGTTGCCAGCAGCGGCGCAAGTGAGCCGGCGAAGATGGAGGTGACCTGCGAGCCCAGCGAAACACCCGAGTAGCGCATCCGGGTGGGGAACAGTTCAGCCATGATGGCGGGCTGGCCGGCGTACATAAACGCATGCAGGCACAGGCCGATGGTCACGGCGAGGACGATCACCACGGCGTTGCGGGTATCGAACATGGGGAAGGCGAAGAACGGCCAGGCCGCACCGGTGATGGCACCGATGAGGTAGACGGGCTTGCGTCCTATGCTGTCCGCCAGCCGGCCAATCTGCGGGATGATCAGGAAATGGATCACGTGCGCGATCAGCAGTGCGAGCAGGAGCGAGGAGGTGTCGTACTTGTGCACGCTCTTGAGGTAGACGATGGCGAAGCTGACCACCAGGTAGTACATGATGTTCTCCGCGAACCGGAGCCCCATGGCCTGCAGGATGCCCTTGGGGTACTTGCGCACCACTTCGAAGACGCCATAGCTGACAGCCTGCTCCTTCTCCACGAGGGCCTTGGCTTCGAGGAAAATGGGGGCTTCGGTGACGTGGGTGCGGATGTAGTAGCCAACAAACACGATCACGGCGGAGAGCCAGAAGGCCACACGCCAGCCCCAGCCGAGGAACGCTTCCGGGCTCAGCGTGGTTGACATGATGAAGAGCACGAGCGTGGCGAGCAGGTTACCCACGGGGACGGCGGCCTGGGGCCAGCTGGACCAGAAGGCGCGCTTGCTGTTGGGGCTGTGTTCGGCAACCAGCAGCACGGCGCCGCCCCATTCGCCGCCCAGTGCAAAGCCCTGGATGAAGCGCAGGGCAACCAGCAGGGCGGGGGCCGCGTAGCCGATGTCGGCGAAGCCCGGGAGGCAACCCATCAGGAACGTGGCGACGCCGACGATCACGATGGTCAGCTGCAGGGTGGGTTTGCGGCCGAGCTTGTCGCCGATCTGCCCGAAGACGATGCCACCGAGCGGGCGGGCCACAAAGCCCACCGCGTAGGTGATGAAGGCCTGGATGATGCCGTCGAGTTCGTTGCCCGTGGCGGGGAAGAAGTACTTCCCGAACACGAGGGTTGCAGCGGTGGCGTAGAGGAAGAATTCGTACCATTCCACCACCGTGCCCACCATTGAGGCGGCGACGATTTTTTTGAGGCCGGATCCCTTGGATGCGGATCCGGGGGCATTGTCTGCCGAGCGCTGCTCTACGCTCATGAGTTTCTCCTTAGTGTCCACTTTGACACGCGCTGTGATCCACAGCACTAATGGCTTCATCGAGTATTGCTGCACAAACTTGCGCATTCAATGGCCAATCCGGCACCAACCATGTGCACAATTGCAGATATGAATGCCAACCCCGATGATCTGCTGGTCCTCCTCGAAGTGTCCCGTTCGGGGAAATTTACGACGGCGGCGCAGGCTTTGGGCCTGAACCACACCACCGTTTCACGCCGGATCTCCGCGCTGGAAAAAGCATTGGGTGGCCGGGTGCTGGCCCGCGCCGCGGGCGGCTGGGAACTGACGGAGCTGGGCACCGAGGCGGTGCGAGTGGCCGAACGGGTGGAGGAGGCGGTGAGTGCGCTGGGGCCGGCCGGAACGGCACCCGACCCGGTTGCCGGCGTCGTACGCATGACGGCGACGGACGGCTTCAGCGCGTATATCGCGGCACCGGCCGTGGCCCGGCTGCGCCGCGCCCATCCGGGCCTCGCCGTGGAAGTGGTGACCATGACCCGGCGGGCGCTGCAGCAGCGCTCCGGCCTGGACATTGAAGTGGTGGTGGGCGAACCCCAGGTCCACCGGGCCGAGGCCGTCCGGCTGGGCGAATACATGCTGGGCATGTACGCCTCGCGCGCATACCTGGCCGAAAACGGAACCCCGGCCAGCGTGGCGGAACTGACCGAGCACCCGCTGGTCTACTTTGTGGATTCGATGCTGCAGGTGGACGATCTTGACGCTCCGCGCCGGCTGGTCCCGGCCATGCGGGACGGCCTGACGTCAACGAACGTTTTTGTCCATGTGGAGGCCACCCGCGCCGGGGCCGGCATCGGCTTCCTGCCGTGCTTTATGGGGGACCTGCATGCCGACCTGGTCCGGCTGCTCCCCGGCGACTTTGCCGAGCTCCTCCCCTACTGGATGGTCCTGCGGCCGGATTCGATGCGCCGCCCGGCCGTGGCCGCCGTCGTCCAGGCCCTTCGGGAGCAGACGGCTGCGCACCGGGAGTTTCTGCTGGGGAGGGGAAGGGCCTAATCACTTCCCGGGTCGTGGCGGACAGGTGAGTTGGCGGCGAAGGCGCGCACCTGCTCGTCGCTCCAAATATGGGCAGGGACCGCGCCGCCCAGGAGCCTGCGGGCCAGCTGCGGATCCCCGTCCAGCGGCGTGTCGCTGCCGGCCATCACCATGTTGCCGTAGCGGCGGCCCTTGAGCATGGCGGGATCGGCGATGATGAGGGTGTGTTCGAAGGCGGCCGCGATGGTGGCGGCGTCCTCGCGGGCATTCTTGAGGTCCGGGGCGTCGCCCGAGTTGACCACGTAGATGCCGCCGGGCGCGAGCACCCGTTTGATGTGCTCCGTGAATTCGGCCGTGGTGAGCGGCCGCGGTGTCAGGGAGCCGGCGAAGACGTCCCGGATGATAAAATCGCGGGTGTCCGCCGTCAGCGTTTCGGTGACCTCCCGCGCCTCCCCTACCCGCAGCCGGAGCAGCGGCGCCTTGGGAAGGTCGAACCAGCCGCGGACGTACTCGGCCAGCTTGCCGTCCAGCTCCACCACCACCTGGCGGGCGTCCGGGTAGGCCGTGTGGAAGTAGCGGGCCAGGGAACAGGCGCCGCCGCCCAGGTGCAGGCCGCGCAGCTTTTCGCCGGCCTTCGGTGGCCAGCGGGATTCGATGAGCGCGGCCATCCAGCGCATGTACTCGAAGTCCAGGAACAGGGGATCTGCGAGATCGATGTGGGAGCTCATCACCCCGTTGATCTTCAGCAGCCAGCCGTTCGAGTTGTCCTGGTCCGCGATCAGCTCACAGTCGCCGGTATCAATGTAGTAGACGCCCTCCACGGGACCGTCCGGGCGGGTCCCCTTGGGCACGTCGACGACGCCCGCCGTCGAACGCTGTCCGCTGGTCCTGCCGCCTGACTTGCCGCGCTTCGCCATTATCCGTGTGCCGCCTCAGTCATGCTTCAACCCTAGTTGCTCACCCTGGATCCGCGGCCTCGGAGACCTCTCCCCCCACGCCGGCGCGGATCCGGTGGACGACGGCGGTGGTGGAGCGGTCCGCCACATAGTCCAGGATGGCCACGCGTCCGCCGTATTCCTCCACGGCGCCGGTCTCCGCCAGCATTTCCGGCGTGTAGTCACCGCCTTTGGCGTAGATGTCCGGTTTGATCTGCGTGATCAGCGGGCTGGCCGTGGGGGTGTCGAAAATGGTTACGTAGTCCACGCAGCTGAGGGCGGCGATCACCGCTGCCCTGTCAGCCCCGGGGTTGATGGGCCGTCCCGGGCCCTTGAGCCTGCGGACTGAGGCGTCGCTGTTCAGCGCGACCACCAGCACGTCGCCCAGCTGTTTGGCCTGGTTCAGGTACCGGGTATGGCCGCTGTGCAGCACGTCGAAGCACCCGTTGGTCAGCACGATCCGCTGGCCCCGGGCCCGGTGCGCGGCCAGCTGCAGCGCAAGTTCGTCCGCGCCGAGGACGGTGTCGGCGAAGCTCTCCAGGTGCCGGCCAAGCTGGGCCGTACTGCAGACGGAGGTTCCGGGCTGGTGCACCACCACGTCCGCAGCCGCCTGGGCAAGATCAAGGCTGGTGGTCAGCGGGAGGCCCACCGACCTGGCCAGGGTCAGGGCGGCCACAAACGTGTCACCCGCGCCGGACGCCTGCTTCTCCGCTGCCGGCCGGGCCCACGTGCGGTGAGTCCCGCCGTCGGCCGTGAACAGCGCAGTCCCGTCCTTGTCCAGCGTCACCACCACCGCCTCCGCCCCCGTTGCCGTCAACAGGGCCTCCCGGTGCCCGGCCAGGGCATCCACCCGGCCGGGGCCTTCCGGCAGGCGCAGACCCAGCAACCGGGCAGCCTCCAGGGCGTTGGGTGTGGCCAGGTCCGGCCGCAGCCGGGCCCAGGGATGGGGATCGTGCGCATCCACCACTGTCAGGGGGCGGCCGACGGCGGCACCCCCGGCTGTGTACGCCCCGTCCCCCGCCAGCGTCTCCTGAAGGGCAATCCGGACGGGATCGGCCAGGACGCCGGTACCGTAGTCGCACACCACGACGGCGTCCTGGTCGCCGACGGCGGAGCGCACCGAGGCCGCCAGCCCGGCCAGCGCGTCGGCCGGGACAGCCCTGGCGGAGTCGTCGATCCGCAGCATCACCTGACCCCCGCTGCTGATCCTGATCTTGGTGGTGGTGACCATGTCCGGATGGGAGTGCAGGTGCGTCACGTCGATGCCGGCTGATTCGAGTTGCCGGCGCAGGGTGGCCCCGGCGTCGTCTGCCCCGATGATGCCGGCCACCGATACCCAGGCTCCGAGGGCGGCCAGGTTCATCGCCGTGTTTGCGGCACCGCCCGGGGCGAATGCGCGCGTGGCAATGTCCACCACCGGAGCGGGTGCCTCGCGGCAGAGCCGTTCGATGGTGCCGCTCCACCAGCCGTCCAGCATCACATCCCCCACCACCAGGATGGCGGGCCGTTCGGCGGCAAGCCGGCGCGGCAGGCCGCCCGAGAGGGCGCGCTCGTCGGAGAGGGCGCGCTCGTCGAAGAGGCCGCGCTCGCCGGAGAGGGCGCGCTCGCCGGAGAGGCCGCGCTCGCTGAAAAGATCGCCGGCCCCGGTTGCCTCCGCCCGGGTCATTGCGGGCTCCCGTTCGGGTCCTGCACCTGTTCCGCCATCTGCTCGGCCGGCACCGGTTCCGGCGCCGGCTCGTCCGGCAGGTGCAGGGCAAAAGACGGCGGCGCGGCCACATGCACCACCTTCACCCGGGTGAATTCATCCAGCAGTTCCGGGCCGTAGCCGAACCCCTCGCCGCTGACTCCCCGGGGCTGAGCTGATCCGCCCGGCGCACCGCCAAACACCTCGTTGATTTTCACAGTGCCCACCGGGAGGGCCGCAATGGCTTTCTGGACGTGGGCGATACTGCCTGTCAGGACGGTGGCGGCCAAGCCGTAGCGCCCACTGCCCGCCAGCCGCAGCGCGTCCTCGAACGTGGGAACAACCCGCACCGCAGCCACCGGACCGAAGGTCTCTTCCGTCATGACCTGCATGGCGTCGGTGCACTCGAGCAGGACCGTGGCCGGGTAGAAGGCGCCCGGCCCCTCGGGAACAACACCGCCCTCCACCGCCCGCGCACCCTGTTCGAGGGCCTCCGACACCTGGGCATGGACACTGTTCCGGAGCCTGGTGTCCACCAGCGGGGCCACGCTGCCGTTGTGGTTGCGGAGCGCCGCTTCGGCCTCCAGGGCTGAACAGAAACGGGCCGCGATGGCTTCGTGGACGTAGATCCGCTCCACCGCGGTGCAGATCTGCCCGCTGTTGCTGAAGGCACCGATGGCAGCCTGCTCGGCCGCCCAGACCGGGTCCACATCCCGGTCGACCACCAAGGGATCGTTCCCGCCGTTTTCGCGGATCACGTGGGCCCCCGTTTGAGCCCCGGCGCCGGCGATCAGGGTGCCCGAGGCGCTGGATCCCACGTGCGCAATAACGTCGACGCCGGCCCGGGTCAGGAGGGTGCCCACACCGGCCCCGCCGGACACAGTCTGCAGGACCCCGGGCGGAAATGCCGTCGTCAGCACCGCCCCCAGGACCTCACCGAGCCGGGGGCAGCGTTCACTCGGTTTGTGCAGCACGGTGTTGCCGGTGACCACGGCCGCGCCGATGAGGCCGCAGGCCACGGCAACAGGATCGTTCCAGGGAGTGAGGAGCACCGCCACACCCCGGGGTTCGGCAACGGTGTAGTCAGAGGCGGACCTGCTGCCGAGCAGGCTGTGTCCCCGGTGCAACGGGCCGATCTCGGCATACTGCTCCAGCGTGGACACCCCGGCCGCGATTCCGGCGAGCGCCTCCTGAAACGGGCGTCCGGTTTCGCGGCTGTTGAGGCCCGCCAGTTCCTCCGCCGCTGCGTCAAGGGCCCGTGCCGCCTTCCGGAGCGCGGCACCCCGCTCCGCCGGCCCCACCGCGGCCCAGCCGGCGGCCGCGTTCCGGGCAATCCGGATGGCGTCATTCGCCTCGTCCGGTCCGGCCTCGGGGATGGACCACAGATACTCCCCGGTGCGGGGATCGGTGATGGTCAGTCCGGGGCCGTCAACCTGCCGGGCGGCGGGCGGCGTGGGTGTGGCGGTGGTATGCATGGATCTCCTCCGTACGTACTTCTCCTTGCGGTCCCGTACCCCGGGAGAGGATGTTTACACGCCGGATTCGGGCACAGAATCCATGTGTAGCCAGCGGTGCCCGGCATCCGTAGGGTGGCACCACAGGCTGGAGAACAAGCGTGGGCGCATGGCCAGGCGCAGGCGTGAGCCAGGTGGCCGGCAGCACGGGAGGGGCAGCGCATGGAACGAACCGTTGGCGGCGTGGGACCGGTGCTGGAGAGGTTTGCCGGGGTTTCGCGGATCGCGCTGCTGCGCGGCGGCGGACTCGGCGACCTGATGTTTGCCCTTCCTGCCGTGTCCGCCTTGAAGGCGGCCTATCCCGGCAGTGCAGTGACCCTGCTGGGCACGCCCGCCCATGAAGCCCTCCTGGCCGCCACCCACACGCCCCTGGACGATGTGATGGTGCTGCCCGCTGCCGAAGGTGTCCGGCCCGGCCCCGAGGATCCGGCCGCCCTGGCCACCTTCTTCGGCGCGGCCCGGGCACGGCAGTTCGACCTCGCCGTGCAGCTTCACGGCGGCGGACGGTTCTCCAACCCGTTCCTGCTGCAGGTCCGGGCGCGGCACACGGTGGGCTCCGCGACCCCGGACGCCGAGCCCCTGGAACGCACCCTGCCGTACACGTATTACCAGCACGAACCCACCCGTGCCCTGGAAGTTGCCGGGCTGGCCGGGGCCCCGCCGGTCCTGCTGGAGGCGCGGCTGAACCCGCGGGCGGAGTTCGTGGCCGGGCTCCCGGCCCTGCTGGGCGCCGCGCTGCCGCGGACGGACCGGCCGCTCCTGGTGCTTCATCCCGGCGCCACGGACCTCCGCCGGCACTGGCCGGCGGAGAGTTTCGGGGCAGTCGCCAAGGCAGCAGCCTACGACGGCGCCACGGTTGTGGTGATCGGTGACCACACCGAAACGGAACTGGCGGCCGCCGTGGTGAGTGCCGCCGTCGGGCGTTCCACCGGAGGGCGTTCCACCGGAGGGCGTTCCACGGGAGGTCCTTCCACGGGCGGCCGTTCCGCCGGCGGAAGCCGGGTGTCCTCCGTGGCCGGCAGGCTGGGGCTCGGCGAACTGGCCGCACTGCTGGCGCGCGCGGATGCGGTGCTGGCCAATGACAGCGGTCCCCGTCACCTGGCGCAGGCACTCGGTGCCCCTACCGTAGGCATCTATTGGGCCGGAAACGCCCTGACCTCCGGGCCCCTGGGGCGCGGGCGGCACCGGGTCCACCTTTCCTGGGTGACACATTGCCCCGTGTGCGGCGCGGACGTCACACAGGTTGGCTGGACGGCTCCGCGCTGCCCCCACAACGATTCGCTGGTGGCCGGAATCCGGTGGGAGGACGTGTACGTGGACGTCCGCAGCCTGTTGGGGCTGTGAACCGCACAGCGGGCCGTGAAGACGGGCGCGTTACGGCCAGGATCCTTCCTCCGCGTGGCAGATCAGCATCTCCCGGACCTCGCAGCCCTGCGGCTGGGCCAGCACAAACAAAATGGCCTGGGCCACGTTGCCGGGGCTGTTCAGGCGGGAATCGTCCTGTGGCCGGTACTGCTCGGTCCGGTCATCGAAGAAGTGGGTCTTCATGCCGCCCGGGATCATGGCCGTCACACCGATCTCCCCGGCCGTCTCCGCCGCCAGGGCATGGGTGAAGCCGAGTACGCCGAACTTGGACGCACAGTAGGCCGTGGCATCAGCCACCGCCCGCTTAGCCAGCGTGGATGCCACCGTCACCACCCGGCCGTGCGAGCTCTTGAGATAAGGCAGCGCCGCCCGGACCACCGAGACGGTGCCCAGCAGGTTGACGCCGACCACCTTCTCCCATTCCTCCGCCGCGACATCGGCCAGTTTGCCGCAGCGGTCGATGCCCGCCGCCGTGACCACGGCATCCAGCCCGCCCAGGGACTCCGCCGCTTCCCGGACGGTCTGCTCCACCGCGGCCCGGTCCGCAACGTCCACCTCAAAGGCCTTGACGCCGGACACCGTGCTGATATCGCGGTCAAGGACCACCGGTGTCCCGCCGGCTTTGAGCACGGCATCAACGACGGCGGCGCCAAGCCCGGAGCCGCCTCCCGTGACCAGGACCCGGCCGGGCCAGGATGAGTCAGTGTTCATGGTGTTCCTTCCAATGGGGTTGGCTCCGGGGGTGGAGCTGTTGAGGAATCGGCGTGAGAGGTCAGCTGACTTTCGCGAGGGCCTCTGCAAGGAGGGTTGAGGAGCGGGCCGGATAGTAGGGGACGGTGACGCAGCGCCCGCCCCAGCTCTCCACCAGCTCCGCTTCGGGCAGATGTTCACCGTTGTAGTCGCCGCCCTTGACCCAGATGTCGGGGCGCAGCCTCTGCAGGGCGGCTTCCGGGGTGTCCTCGTCGAAGATCATGACCGCATCCACGCATTCCAGGGCCAGCAGCAGCTCCGCCCGGTCCTGCTCGGCCATGATGGGACGCTGCTCGCCCTTCAGCCTGCGTACGGATGCGTCCGAGTTCAGGCACACCACCAGGCAGTCACCCAGTTCCCGGGCAGCGGCCAGGGACCTGACGTGGCCGGCGTGGAGCAGGTCGAAGCAGCCGCCCGTGGCCACCACTTTGCCGCCGTTGTCCCGGACCCGGCGAACCAGCAGCAGCGGCTCCGCGGGCCGCCGCCGGAACTTTCCGTTGCCGTGCCGGTCCGGCAGCGAGGCCACTCCGCCGGCGGCCAGGAATTCGGCTGCCTCGTGGACGGCCAGCACGGCAGCGTCCTCAAGGTCCCGCCCCTGCAGCAGGTGGGCGGCGATGCTCGCGGCCAGCCTGTCCCCGGCTCCGCAGGGATCGGCGGCCACTACCCGCGGCGCCAGGATGGGGCGGGGTGTGCGGTCCCGTTCGAGCAGCAGCGTGGCGCCCTTCTCTCCGGTGGTGACCAGGACCGCGCGGCTGTGCCAATCGTCCAGCAGGATGGCGGCGACACCGCCGGCGCCGTCCGCACGCGGCGGTCCGAAGGGGCCACCGGTCCGGGTGCCCGCGGCCTGATGAGCTTCCGCGAGGTTGGGCGTCACCACTGCCACGCCGGGGACGGGGCGGGCGCCGGAGGGGTGCGGGTCCCAGACGATGGGCACGTCGTCGGCCATCCGCTCCAGCAGTTCCCGGAGTTGCGGGTTGCCCGCCAGGCCGCGACCGTAATCGGCCACAATGATGGCACCGGCCTTGGCCACAGCCCGGAGCATGGCAGGGGTGGTTTCCGGCGCCTCCGGCGGTCCGCAGCCCTCATCAAAACGGACCACTGCCTGGTGCCCTGCCCGCACGCGGGTCTTGACAGGCGTCGGGGTGGCGCTTGGACCTGCCACCACCTTCACCCCGGCGAGCGCGGATTCCACATGCCGCCCGGCGTCGTCGTCCGCCAGCACGGTGACCAAGGTGACCGGCCAGCCGTCCTCTGCCAGCATCCGGGCGACAAGTCCGGCGCCCCCGGCGCGCCGCCTGACGGTGGAGACATCCACCACGGGGACGGGCGCGTCGGGGCTGAGCCGGGTGGCTTCACCGCAGAGGTCTACGTCCAGGATCGCGTCACCCACCACAACGATCCTCATGGCAGCCCCATCCCCGAGGCCCGGCGACGGACCTCCAAGTCAAAGGCCCGGCAGAGTGCATGCAACGCGATCAGATGGCCTTCCTGGGCGTTGGCGTTGACCGCATCGATCAGGACCGCCTCGTCGCAGGCAGCGGCGAGCGGATTGGGCCCGGAACCGGTGAGCGCCCAGGTGGTGATGCCCACGCGTCCGGCCGCTTCCACCGCGCGGAGCAGGTTGGGGCTGTTGCCGCTGGTGGACAGCAGGACCAGCACGTCGCCGATGCGGCCGTGGGCCTGGACCTGCCGGGCGAACACCTCCTCGTAGCCGTAGTCGTTGGAGATGGCGGTCACGGCGGAACTTTCCGCGTGCAGCGCGATGGCGGAAAACGGGAGGCGTTCACCATCGAACCGGCCCACGAGTTCCGCGGTGAAATGTTGTGCCTCAGCGGCGGATCCGCCGTTCCCTGCGGCCAGGAGCCGCTGACCGCTGAGCAGCCGGTTCGCCAGTTCCACGCCCCAGGCGGCGAGCCGGCCGGCCTGGCTGCGGAGCGAATCCAGCGCGGGAAGGACGTTGTCCAGGTGGACGTGGACGGCGTCCATTGCCGCGGCGTTGTCCGCCGCCAGTCCGGGCAGTGTGGCAGGAAACGCCGGGTCCGCGGTCAGCGTCTGCAGGTCCTGCTCCCGGATGGACCATTCGGCAGTCACAGCGCAACTCCTTCCATCCGGACCTGCCCGGCGGGCATTGCCGCCACCGCCAGTTCGTATGCCTTTTCGGTTTCGGCGGCCACCCGCTGCCATGAATAGCGTGAGCGGGCGCGCCGCTGCCCGGCCGCGCCCAGTTCTGCGCGCAGTGCGGGCTCGCCGAGCAGGCGTGTCAGCGCGGAGGCGATGGCCTGCGGATCCCGCGGCGGGACGTGGATCCCCGTGCCGCCGTCCACGACGGTGTCGCGGAGGCCACCGACGGCGGCAGCCACCACGGGGACCCCGCACGCCATTGCTTCCAACGGGACAATCCCGAAAGGCTCGTACCAGGGGGCACACACCACGGCGTCAGCGCTGCGGAAAATCGCCGGCATCTCAGCCCGGGGCACGTGGCCCAGCAGGGTCACTTTGTCCCTGACACCGAGTTCCGCGGCCAACGCCAGGAGGCGGCGCACCTCCGGATCGGACTCCAGCAGCCCCGCCTCGGCACCGCCGCCCACGATCAGGAGTTCGACGTCGTCATAGCCCGCCGCGGCGAGCTGCGGAAGCGCACGGATCACCAGGTCAACGCCCTTGCGGGGCACCAGGCGCCCCACCGAGAGGATGCGGTGGCTGCGCGGCCGCGGGGCGGCCGGCCCGTCGGCCGTGAAAAGTCCAAGGTCCACGCCGCACGGCGCAACGGATACCTTGGCCGTGTCGATGCCCATGGCCCGGAGTTCGAAAACTTCATCCGGGCAGGTGGCGATGATCCGGTCAGCGGAACGTCCCACGCCCGGTTCCAGCCAGCGGCGCTCCCGCGGGCTGGTGTCATCGGCGCCCTGGTGCCGGCGTTTGACGGTGCCCAGCGCATGGAACGTCTGGACCACCGGGATCCGGAAGCCCGCATACCGCCCGGCAGCGTCCAGCGCCGCGAGACCCGACATCCAGAAATGGCCGTGGACCACGTCCGGCGGCTGCTGGCCCCAGTCCGTGGCGATGCCGTCCGCGAGAGCCCCCATAAACGGGAGCAGCTCATCCTTGGGGATGTGGCGGGCAGGCCCGGCGTCCACGTTGACCACCTCGAGCCGTGGGCCCACCGGCACCCGCCGGGGCAGTTGCGGTGCGTCGCGCCGGGTGTAGACGGTGACGCTGTGGCCCCGGGCGGCGAGGGCCTCCGACAATGCTGCAACGTGGACGTTTTGGCCACCGGCGTCCACTCCGCCCAGCGCGGCCAGCGGGCTGGCATGTTCTGAAACCATGGAGATTCTCATGGGGACTTCCTCTCTCGCGCCGGAACAAGGATCTGCTCTTCCTGACGTTCACTGGCCGGTTCGCCGTCACCCGGGCTTCTGCTGGCCAGACGCCGGGGCCGCAGCTCGGCAAGGACCGCGTCCCAGTCAGCCAGGAACCTGCCCAGGCTGTAGCGTGCGAGGGCCGCTTCACGCGCCGCAGTACCCCGCCGCCGGGCCTCCTCCGGATTGGCGAGGAGGCGCCGGGCGGTGTGGAGGAGCTCCCCGACGTCGGCGGATACCGTGCCCGCCTCCGCCGGGACCGCCCGGGGTGCTTCCGTGGTGGCGAGGGCCAGGACCGGCATGCCCAGGTGCATGGCTTCCAGCAGGGACAGCCCCAGCGACGTCCAGCGCATGGGGTGGACATAGACCCGGCAGCGGGCCAGTTCGCGGTGGAGCTCGCGGGGTTTGAGGTCACCGCGGAGACGGAGCCGGGAGGTTTCGAACCCGGCGGCGGCGGCCAGGCCTTCGGTCTTCATCCCGAACACATGGACCGGGGCCACGGCAGCGAACGCCGGCAGCAGGTCCGTTCCGGTCACCCGTCCCCGGCGCACGGGCTCGTTCACCACGACGCCCAGCTCCGGCAGTTCGCCCGTGTACAGGTGGCCCGGGTCCGGGATGCCGTGTTCCACCACCAGCGACGGGGCCCGCCCGGTGTCCCAGGCGAGCTTGTTGAAGTGCGTCACGTGCACCACCGGAATGCTGTCCTGGTCAGCCAGCGGGTGCCGGCTGAACGGGAAATTCACCTTTGGCGTGTTGTGTTCCACGAACACCGCAGGAAGGTCACCGCCGGGACGGCGGCCGAGCCGTTCTGCCACCTCCCCGATTTCCTCCGGCCGCTGAAGCACGACGGCGTCTATCGCGTCCGCGTCGAGGTGCGCCAGCGCCACCTCCCGGACGGAGTCCGGCCAGTCCCTGCCTGCCCGGCCCAAGCCCCAGGGTCCGCCCCCGGGGAGCACCGGGAAGAGGTACTCATGGCTGCCGCGGACAAACGCGTCGGTCCATGATCCGTGGACGTGCCACAACAGGATCCTCATGGGCTGCGGTCCTTTCTGCGCGTGCCGAGCCGGGTGCTCGCGTGCGTGCTGAGGGAAGCCACGCCGCCGATCAGGCGTTCCACCGCCTGCATCACGTCTTCCGGAGACACCGAATCCAGGCACGGGTGCCCGGGGACCGGGCAGATCCTCGCCCGGGTCAGGCGGCAGGCAGCATTCTGGTCTCCCAGCAGCTCCAGCGGGACGCCGTACGGGGCCCAGCGGACGGCGGGGACCACGGGGGAAAACAGGCACACCACCGGTGTTCCCACAGCTGCGGCCAGGTGGGCCGGCCCGGTGTTTCCCGTCACCACCGCGTCAGCGCCGGCCAGGACGCCGGCAAGGGTGCGCAGGTCCGTGCGGCCGCCAAGGTCTTGTGCCGACGGTCCGGCCACGGTGGCGGTCAGGGACATCTCGGCCGGCCCGCCGGTCACCACCACGCGATGTCCTGCTCCGGCCAGGAGTTCCACGGCGGCGGCGTGATGCAGCGGCGGCCAGGCCCTGGCGGGAACGGCTGCGCCGGGATGAACCACCACGTAAGGTCTCTCCCCCACCAGCTCCGTGACGTCCGGAACGGAATGCACCCGGAGTTTCCCGTCGTCCCCGCGGGGCAGCTGGAAGCCGGCTGCCCGCGCGATCCCCAGGGCCCGCTCAGCTTCGGGCTGGTCCTCCGGAATGTCCTCGCCGGGCCTGAGCCTGACGTCCAGCAGGGAGCCCGCATAGTCGGTGGAGGCGCCGCTGATCCGCTCCACGCCCGCCAGCCGCAGCAGCAGTGCCAGCGGCAGCGGGGACTGATGGAAGGAGGTCAGGATGACGGCCTCGGTGATCCGGGAGTTGCGCACATAATCGATCAGCCGGTCGGCATGGGGGCGGGTCATCTGCGGCGCGGGGTTCATGATCCAGGGGCTGTCCCAGCTGTAGACCTCCCCCACGCCGGGCAGCATCGCCGCTGCAGTTTCGCCCTGCCGGCCGCAAAGCATCACCACGTAATTGGGCTGGCTCCCGTCGGGCTGCCGACCGTTGGCCACGGCGCGCACGGCCGGGCCCGCCAGCAGTACATCGCCCAGGCTGTCCAGCCGGGCCACCAGAACCCGGCCCATCAGGCACCGCCCAGTAGCAGGTCCACTGCCCCGGCCAGATCCCGTGCCACCAGCTTTGCTGCGGTGATTTCCTCGGACCGCGTGACCTGGGTGGGCACCAAAACTCCCCGGGCTCCCGCAGCCTCGGCCGCCCCGAGATCACTGCCGATGTCGCCGACCAGCCCTGCCTCAGAGGGGTGGGTTCCCAGGCGCCGGCAGGCGCTGTGCACCATCCCGGGCTCAGGTTTCCGGCACGCGCAGCCGTCGGAAGGCCCGTGGAAGCACACCTCCCACACGTCAAAGGGGCCCAGGAGTTCCTCCACCCTGGCGTTGACGCCGGCCACGTCGGCCTCGGTAAGGATGCCTCTTGCGACGCCGGACTGATTACTGATGACTCCTACTGCCAGGCCCCGGGCACGGAGGGAATCCAACACGCTTTTGGCCCCGGGCATGGCACGCACCATGCCGGGGTCGCTGTTGTAGGGGACGTCAACCACCAAGGTGCCGTCCCGGTCGAACAGGACAGCCCTGAGCTGCGATGTTACGGAGCTTCCCATATGGACGTAGTTCCCCGGCGGGGCAGTTCCTAAACAAGCCACCGGGCATTTCCCCGGAATAGACTCCTCGGAACGGGCCTCATCGCAGGGGCATCGTGGCGTTCCCAGGGAGGGCAGTGTGATGTTGCCGCGTGCAGTGATGTCGCCGCAGACCACGGAAGGCGGCGGTGCCCGTCCCCGCCTGGTAGTGCTCCGTGCCCTGGGTCTGGGCGATCTCCTCGTCGCTGTTCCCGCCTTGCATGCCCTGCGCAGGGCCTTCCCGCACCATCACCTGCTCTACGCGTCCCCTGAATGGCTGTCCGATGCTGTTGAGCTGGTGGGCGGTTATGGACTGCTGCCTGTCCGCGGCCTGGATGAGCCCCTCCCCCTTCCGCGCGGATCAGTGGATATCGCCGTTAATCTCCATGGCAAGGGCCCGCAAAGCACAGCCTTGCTCCAGGAGGTCAGACCCAGGCTGGTCGTGGCGCACCATGGCAGGGGCGTGGACGGGCCGGGCTGGGTGGAAGACCTCAACGAGCGCGCCAGATGGACCCGCCTCCTGCAATGGCACGGGATCGCCGCCGACCCCCACGACGTGAACCTGGACGTCCCCCCGATAGCGGCACGGGTTGCCGGTGCAACCGTGATCCATGTGGGTGCGGCCTTTGCCAGCCGGCTTTGGCCGGCAGACCGGTTTGCCATGGTGGCCAGGCGCCTGTCTGACAACGGCCACCGCGTCGTTTTTACCGGAAGCAGCCAAGAGCGCCGGCGCGCACTGGAAATCTGTGACCAGGCCGGATTAGCGGGCAGCGCCGTGCTGGCGGGCAGCCTGCAGCTGCGGGAGTTCGCCGCCTGCGTTGCTGCCGCGAGGCTGGTCATCTCTGCCGACACCGGGGCGGCACATCTGGCCTCTGCCTACGGCCGCCCCTCGATTGTTCTTTTCGGCCCGGTTGGCCCCGGACGCTGGGGTCCGCCTCCTGGCCCTCATGTGGTTTTGACGCGGGACGACCTGCGCCGCGGTGACCCTTTCGCAGACAGCCCGGATCCGGCGTTGCTGGGCGTGACGGTGGAGGATGTGTTGCTGGCGGCGGCCGGGCTGCCGCCCGAACCCTGATCGTTCTCCACGGGCCGGCTGCTGTCCAGGAGCCGGCGCTGCAGGTCCACGAGGACACGTGCCAAGCGCCGCGAAACCTGCATCTGGGTCATGCCGAGCCGCTTGCCGAGTTCCACCTGCGTCTCCTCGCAGAAGTACCGGCGGTACAGCAGCTCCCGGTCTGCGGCGTTCAGTTCCCCCATGGCCACGCGCAGGCAGGAGAGTTCCTCCAAGCGTTCAAGGGGCGTGTCGGCGCAGGCAAGGACCTCGGAGGCCGGCAGTGCCCCGCCATGGGGAGGGACGGCGTCGAGCGAGTCAGGGTGGAGGCTGCTGGCAGCGCTGATGGCCTCCAGCACCTCGCCGGATTCCACCTCCAGGTGTTGGGCAAGTTCGGAAACCTTGGGAGTCCGCCCGAGCGCCTGGGTGAGTTCCGGCTCTGCCCGGAAGAGCCGGGAGCGTAAATCCTGGATGTGCCGCGGCGGCCGGACCATCCAGCTGCGGTCCCGCAGATACCGTTTGAGTTCGCCGGTGATGGTGGGAGCGGCGTAGGCGGGGAAACTGTCCCCTTTGCTGCGATCGAAGCCCTTCGCGGCCTTCACCAGGCCGAGGTAGGCCACCTGGTTCAGATCCGCCCGTTCGCGGCCGCGGGCTTCGAAGCGTGCGGCCAGCGCTTCAGCGAGATCCAAGTAATCCAGGACCAGCCCGTTTTCAAAGGCTTCCCGGAGCTTTCCCCCTTTGGAGATTGGCGCTTGGGTGGTGACGGGCGCTCCGGTGGGGGCGGGCGTTTCCGGCGCCGGCTCCGGAGGTATTTGCGGTGTCTGGTCGGGGAGCCCTTGCGTGGCCGGCCGGGGCTGCTCCGGGGGCAGCGCGCGGGAAGGAGCGGTATTTCGGGCAAGGACAGCGAGGAGTTCGGGCATTGTCAGCGTCCTCCGGGTGATGGTCCGAAAGCCTGTGGCAAGACTTAGAAGTAGGAAATCATAAGCCTGCTTATAAAACAATGCTTGCGGGGCAGTTGACCGATTCACCGGCCAACCACCCCGCAGGAACTGCTACAAAGATTTTTGGGTATCCACGCGCCTAGATCGCGGAGCCCGGCGTGTCGCCCTCGGTCCGTTCGCGGCGCCGACGAAGCTCCTCAGCCTGGACACGCTCGGAACCTTCCACCTGCTGGGTCTCCGCCAAATTTTCCGCCCGCGGCTCGGTCTGCCTGGTACCGCCGACGGCGCCCTCGGCCGCTTCCCTGCGGCCATCCGGGTAGGACTCCCGACGGAGATCGCCATGCGTATCCCGGTCCACAGCCTCCCGCCTCGTGGCGTCCTGGCCCATGGCACCCTCCCGGTTAACAGCGTCGCGGCTCATGCCATCGTCCCGGCCGACAGCCTCCCGGCCGAGGTCGGCGCTGTGACCCATGCGGGTGTCGGCATGCCCATCCCGCCCCATGGCGTCCCGGTCCACATTGCCCCGGCCGCGGCCCGCGTCCCCGTCCGCACGAACATCCGGATCAATGGAGTTGGCCTTTTCGGTATGCCTCGCCACATCCTCGCGGAGGGAGCGCGCATCATTGGACTTCTGCTCGGCTTCCTGCTTGAGCCGCGCGGCCTGAACCTGGGCCTGTTCCGCGTCCGCGCGGGCCCGGCTCGCGCGGGCTTCCTTCTCACGCGCATCAAGCTCAACCTCTTCGGCCTTCCGGCGTATTTCAGCGGCTTTTTGGCGGTTGGCCTCGTCCCGCTTCTGCTGCATTGCCCGGCGCCGACGGCCCGTCACCAGGAAAACAACGATAAGGACCACCACAACAATGCCAATAACAACCCAAACCCAGGGTGCAATGTCCAAGCTACCCACCTCTTTCCATTCGCTTCGACCGGGCCATAACGCCGAAAATACCGACAGCTCGGACCCGCTGATTGGTTACTCGTTTGAAATTAACCAGCAAGGGTACTTATGTTCTATTAGTAACCATGCTTACTATTTTACGGCCAGCATGGCTGGTTCTTGATCAACAACCGGCCTTCTTTGGAAAGAGAGAGCGAAGATGACAGAGAACCAACGGCCAGAGGACCCGGCATTTACGGCTTCTCCAGGCCTTTCCGGCTCCACAGAAGAATCCAGCTTCACCACGGAACGCAGCCCCAGCACCTTCCCGCCTGCCGCCACAACGGGCTCCGTGGCACCCCCGCCGGCGGCCCCTGCCCCCACCGGCGCCGGAGCGGGCGGGTCCCGCACCGATGCGGCCAAGGACGAGGCAGCAGACGTCGCCCGGACCGCAGCAGATTCAGCCCAGAACGTGGCCGAGGCCGCCAAGACCGAAGCAGCAAATGTCGCATCGGAGGCGAAAGCAAACGCGAAGGACCTCCTCCACCAGGCACGCAGTGACCTCACTGATCAGGCCGGCGCGCAGCAGCAGAAAGTTGCCAGTGGCCTGCGCTCAATTTCGGAAGAGTTGCATTCCATGGCCCGCGCATCAGACCAGCCAGGTGTTGCCTCAGACCTGGTCCGCCAGGCCGCGGAGCGGTCCAGTTCCGTGGCGGCATGGCTTGACGGCCGCGATCCCGGCTCGCTTCTGAACGAGGTCAAGAGCTTCGCCCGGCAGCGCCCCGGAACCTTCCTGCTCCTTGCCGCCGGAGCCGGCGTGCTGGCCGGCCGGCTCACACGCAGCCTCAGCGCCGGCGCCCCGGAGTCAGCAAAGGGCTCCACGGGTGCGCGTTACGCCGAAACCGGCGGCCAGCACGTGGCAGGCCCCGGCGGCTACGCACCGTCCGGTGATGCGTACACGGGAACCGGCAGCGCCTATCCAGAGTCCGGCGGCGCCTACACACCTGCGGCCGGCGGTACCGTCCAGCCTCCGCCGGTTCAACTCCCCGGTCCGGCCACCACCACAGCAGGGTTCGACGGCGGCGCGCCGGGAAGCAGCTATGGTGAGCCTGCCCGTCCCGCCAGCCCCTTGGACAGCCCCCAGCTTGCGGAAGAGCCGTGGTCCGATAACCGCCTCGCGGACGATCCCCTGCGGGAGCGGGAGCTCGCTGACGATCCCATGGCCAATGACCCGTTGACGCGGGACCGCTCCGCGGACGGCCAGAACGGCAGGTTGTGATGAGTAACCACATTCCGGAGCCGCCTCCCTCGGAGGCGCATGTGAAGGCGGACAACACCTCGCTCGGTGACCTGCTCGGAGAAGTCACCCGCGACCTGTCCACCCTGATGCGCCAGGAAGTCGAACTCGCCAAGGCCGAACTCAAAGAATCCGCCACCAAAACCGGCAAAGGCGGCGGCA
>NZ_JARESG010000069.1 GCF_029076445.1 Pseudarthrobacter naphthalenicus | reverse complement strand
GACCACGGCGCCTATTGCCAGTAGGCCAGTCCGTCCCTCGAGCAGTTTGAGCCGCACGTCGTCCATGAGTACCACCTCTCCGGAGAACCCTGATCCAGACTCTACGATGAAGTTCAGTTAACAGGACTGACTGCATCAGTTTGTTGTTTTCGATCAGGGTCTTCCGTTCGGCCTTCTGCTCCTCGTTCATCGGGCCCTTGGGGGCTGATGATGTGCCATAGCCGCTGTAGCGGAGGGTGTAGCCGAGCTCCTTCCATCCGGCAATGACCGGGACGGTGCTGTGCGTGCCGTTGTAGCTGGTGGTGATAGCCACGGCGTTGGCGTCCTCGTCGGTGGCCGATTCGCCGTCGGCGCGGTTCAGCGAGGAGACCCTGACGTTCTCACTGTCGCCGTCGTACCCGGCTGACTCCACCACGGTGGTTCCTGCCGTTTCCAGTTCCTTGGTGAGGGCGGCGAGTGCGGCGGCGCGGTCGCGCTTGTCGCGCAACTGCTGGGTGACGTGGGCGAGCATGTCGGGTTCGTCCTTGATGACTGATTCCAGTTCCTCGGTCGCGTCGGCGTCTGACTCGAATTCGGCCAGAATCAGGGCTTCCTCCACAGTGCAGCCTTTGCCCAGGGCTGCGGCTCCGGCGTCGGTGGATTTGGCTTTGAGGGCGCTTTCGACGGTGGTTTTGGTCCGTCCGGTTTTCTTGGCGATCGCGGCGGCGGAGACGCCGATGAGGGAGAGCTGGTGGTAGGCGTCGGCCTCGTCCGCTTCGGTCAGTTCGGCGCGTTGGATGTTTTCCACGACCTGCGTCACGATGCGTTCTGCTTCTTCCGGGGACTCGATGATCATGACCGGGATGAGGGGCCGGGCGGCTTCGACGGCGGCTCGGGTGCGGCGCTGGCCCATCAGGACGTGCACGGTGCCGTCCTCTTTGCGGTGCGCGATCACCGGTTCCATCACCCCGTGTTCCTTGATGCTGGCGATGAAATCAGCGGTCAGCGCCGCGTCCTTGCGCACGTTCACGTCAACGGTCAGGGTTGCCGGGTCGATCATTTCAAGCGTGGGTGTTGCGTTCATGGTGTTGCTCCTTCTTGCCGAGAAGTTCGGTGGGTGGGGCGGCTCGTGGTGACCGGCCAGCGTCCCCTCTCCCCCCGTTGTTTTTTGGCTGCTGGCGAAGCTTGCGGAGCTGTGCCCGTGGAGAGCCCGTCTACCCGTTAGGGCAAGACCCTGAAAATCTTCGAAAGGAAATCAGCGAGGAACGAGCGCCGGAGAAGACTTTCCGGGGCGCAGGCCCCGGAGGAACGACAGGGGCTAGAGGGGCCGGAGCGGGTACGTACAATCCGAAGGACAGCAGCCACAAAACGTCGTAGACAGACCAGGTTCAGGGGGTCCGGAGCTCTGCGACGGCGCGCCCTGGACCAACAGCCGGCCGCGCCAGCGGACGCCCTTCTGGGGGTGAGCCCTGGCGAACATCCCCCGGGACCAGGGAGAATGCTTGTGCGGCATATGGGCCTGCCGCCGGCGGCAGGCGCCCCCGCACCTGGAGCCTGCGGTATGGCGGTCCGCCGCCGGCGACCACGCACCCGGGCCAGCCCAGGGGCGGCGGACCGCCCGCGGTGACCGGCCCCGCGAGGCCGGCCACTGCTGTGGTTTAGCTGGCGAGCAGTTCGGTGAGTTCGGCCGCGTCGGTCACCAGTACGGCGCCGCCTTCTTTGAGGAGCCGGTGGCATCCTGCGGAGTTTGCGCTGTTTATCTGTAGTCATGGAACAGCGTCCTCGATTGTCAGTGATTGGTTGGTTCTTCTTTGTGGTGGACACGTCAGCTTCGCTGTCAGTGGCTGCCCATAGGGTGCTCCCATGATTGCCCCTG
>NZ_JARESG010000068.1 GCF_029076445.1 Pseudarthrobacter naphthalenicus | reverse complement strand
ACGTTCCAGGGGCAATCATGGGAGCACCCTATGGGCAGCCACTGACAGCGAAGCTGACGTGTCCACCACAAAGAAGAACCAACCAATCACTGACAATCGAGGACGCTGTTCCATGACTACAGATAAACAGCGCCAATTCCGCAGGTTGCCACCGGCTCCTGAAAGAAGGAGGCGCGGAACTGGTGACTGACGCGGCTGAACTGAGCGAACTGCTCGCCAGCTAAACCGACGGGGTGGCCGGTCTTTCGGGGCCGGTCACCGCGGGCGGTCCGTCGTCGTGGCTGGCTTGTCCTGTTGGTTGGCGGCGGCGGACCGCCCATCCCGCAGCCGCCAGGTGCCGGGCGGCGTCCGCCGGCGTTGTCCGTGGTCCGGGGTGAAGGGCAGGCTCGCGGGGCTCGCCCTGGTTTCCGCTGCGCTGCAACCAGTTGAAGGGCGTCCGCTGGCGCGGCCGGCTGTTGGGTCCAGTGCCGGCTCCGCAGGGCTCCGCCGTCCCTGGCCCTGAGTTGTCTGCGACGCTTTTTGGCTGCTGTCCTGACGGATTGTACGTGTCCGCTCCGGCCGGTCTAGCCCCTCCTTCGTCGGGGCCTGCGGTGCAGGAAATGTCCCTGCGGCGCTCCTTCGTCGCTGATTTCCTCCGGGAATTTCCCGCACCTTGCCCTGCGGGTAGACAGGCCTCCGTCGGCCACAGCTCCGCAAGCTTCGCCAGCAGCCAAAACAACGGGGGAGAGGGGACGCTGGCCGGTCACCTGAGCCGCCCCACCCACCAACCCTTTCGGCAAAAAAGGAGCAACACCACATGAACGCAGCACCCACGCTTGAAATGCTCGACCCGGCCACGCTGACGGTCGATATCAATGTCCGGAAGGACGCCGCCCTGACCGCTGATTTCGTTGCCAGCATCAAAGAACATGGCGTGATGGAACCGGTGATCGCCCACCGGAAAGACGACGGGACCGTGCACGTGCTGATGGGCCAGCGCCGCACCCGCGCCGCCGTGGAAGCGCAGCGGCCCCTGATCCCGGTGATGATCATCGATTCCCCGGAGGAAGCCGAACGTATCGTGACGCAGGTGGTGGAGAACATTCAGCGCGCTGAACTGACCGAAGCGGACGAGGCCGACGCCTACCACCAGCTGTCCCTGATTGGTGTCTCGGCGGCCGCGATCGCGAAGAAGACTGGGCGCACCAAGACAACGGTGGAGTCCGCATTGAAGGCTAAGGCCTCCGACGCGGGAGCCGCCGCCCTGGGCAAAGGATGGAGCATCGAGGAGGCGCTAATCATGGCTGAGTTTGAGGCAGATGAAGAGGCCACGGCCGAGCTCGAGTCGGTCATCATGGACGAACCTGACCAGCTCCTGCACGTCGCGCAGCGGCTGCGGGACCGGCGCGAAAGCGCTGCCGCCCTCGCCGCGCTGATCGCCGAACTGGAAGCCCAGGGCAAGACCATCGTGGAGGACGCCGGACACTACGCCGACGACGACAACCTCTACGTCACCGCCGCCAAACGGGAGGACGGGGAACCGGCCACCGAGGAGGACGCCAACGCCGTTCTGATCACCACGGACTATCGGGGCCAGCACCGGACCCACGACGTGATCGCGGGGTGGAAGGACACGGGCTTCGCACCGAAGTACGAACGCTACGACGGCGGCCGCCCAGCGCAGAAAGGCCCCATGACCGAGGAGCAAAAGGCCGAGCGCAAAACCCTGATTGAGAACAATAAAGCGATGCTGTCCGTCCTGTTAACTGAACTTCATCGTAGAGTCTGGATCAGGGTTCTCCGGAGAGGTGGTACTCATGGACGACGTGCGGCTCAAACTGCTCGAGGGACGGACTGGCCTACTGGCAATAGGCGCCGTGGTC
>NZ_JARESG010000067.1 GCF_029076445.1 Pseudarthrobacter naphthalenicus | reverse complement strand
GGCTTGTATCTCTTAAGTACCCCTGTTGACGTGGGGTGGTCGTCGTTTACGGTGGCCTTGGGAGGGGCCGGGGTGGTTCCGGTTTTCGGCTGGGCGTCATGGCTCGTGAAAGAGATCGTCGCCCCCGGCCTGTCTTCCAAGCAGACCCGATTGAGGGAATTGGTGGCCGGAAGAGAACGGTGCGCAGCACCGGGTTTCGTCCGGGCGGGCACCGAATGACTCACAAGCGCGGGAACTGTATCCGACGCTTCCTCAGCAGTTGCGGGCGTGTGAGGGAGGTCGCCGCCGGCGCTCAGAACAGTGCATGACGGTTCTCCCCAAGGATGGGCCAAGCCCGGCCTGGTGACTCGGCTGGTGGACCGGCAAAGACGGGTTGTCCCATCGCACGTATTCGATGCGAGGAGGAGAACCATCATGCAAAATCAGGATAAACCCGCGGCGATCGTCCGGGCAGTGGCGGGTATCGACGCGGCCATCACGGCACGCCATCATATCGCGGTGCGGGAGTTTTTCGACGACGGAACAGAACACCTAAGCCGTTTCACGGTCGACCCGACACTAGCCGGGTTGGAGAGACTCTCGGCGCGGCTGGCCGCAGTTCCTGCACCTGTGACAGCGGTCGTGGAACCGACCTCGATGACCTGGCTGGCGCTGGCCCTCGCGGTCGAACGGGCCGGCGGCAAGATGGAAATGATCGGCGCCCGCCACTCCTCGCGGCTGCGCGGAGCCATCATGGGCAAGAACAAATCCGACGTCATAGACTCCGAAGTCCTCACGCACGTCGGCGAGATCTTCGACCCACCACCCCTGGTACTGGCATCCCCCGGGCAGTTGGCGCTGCGGCGGGCCGTGGTCCGCCGGGCCGGCGCCGTGATTGACGGCAACCGGTACTGGCGGCGGCTGCTGTCACTGGCGAGGTGGGCCTTTCCCGATGTGTGGACCGCGTTCGCCGGTTCCGAGTCAACGGCCCTGGCCGTGCTGGGCCGCTGGCCCCACCTCCGGTCCCTAGCATCTGCACGCGCTGCGACCCTCACGGCTGTGGTCGCCGAGCACACCCGTGATGTCGCCGACACCCCCGCCCGCGCGACAGCGATCAAGACGGCAGCACGGGGATGGGCAGACTTCTGGGACGGACATCTGGACCTGGACGCGCTGGCCGTCGACGTGATGGAGCACCTGACTGACCTGCAGGAGTCCCGGGCAAGGGTGGATCGCTTCACGTCGCATGCACGGCAGTGGTGGGAGCAGCTCTACGGCGATGACCCGCTGATCCTGTCCCTGCCCGGCGTGGGCCCGGCAACCGGTCCCTGCATCCGCGCCTACTTTGGCGACGGATCCGGGTTCGACAGCGCCAAGAAAGCAGCCAACTATGTCGGCATCACCCCTTCAAACTGGTCCTCCGGAACGATGAACCAGTCTCGCCGGGCCATCAGTAAGGAAGGACCGGCACCCCTGCGCCTGGCTTTCTACCAGGCCGGCAGCGTCGCCCGGACCATGGATCCCCAGCTGGCCGCGTTCTATCACCGGCTCATGACCGAACACGGCCACTGCCACACCCAGGCCACCATCGCAGTCGCCAGGAAACTGGCCGAAAGGACCTGGAAAACCCTCACCACCGGGCAAATGTATGAGCTGCGAGACCTCGAAGGCCAGCCGGTCACCAAACGGGCCGCGAAAGAACTCATCGCCTCCCACTACACCGTCACACCCAAGCAACGCAGCCAGTCGCGGTCCCACACGATCGAAGCAAAACGGGCCCGCCTGACACGGTAAATCGCGACCAGTAACATTTGTCCGGCCGGCCACTGGCGACCTTCCGCCTCACCAGCCCGGGGGTGCAAACCAGCGGCCCTACGACCGGCCCCGTCCCGATGGACGCACATCCCGTCACCGCGGAACACAGGTGACGGTGCACTCACCCTGCCTGCCGTCCAGAGCCAAAAAAGCATTGACAAGCGTTAGGG
>NZ_JARESG010000066.1 GCF_029076445.1 Pseudarthrobacter naphthalenicus | reverse complement strand
CGATAGGTGCATGTGTGCCGAAGGTGCGTTGGTAGTAGGTCAGCGGTTTGCTCTCGCCGAGATCGATGTTCAGAACGGATCCGAGAGCAATGACGTGGTCACCGCCGTCGACCAATGACTCGACTGAGCACGCTATCCAGCAGGCGCCGGCCAACCGGGGCAGACCGTTCTCGACAGTCCAGGGAATTCCAGTGAACTTGTCAGGGCCTTTCCTAGCGAACGCGCTGGCCCATTCCGAATGTTCAACGCCCAGGAGGTTCACTCCGTACTCGCCTGTCTCGCGCAGAATGCTCAACAGATCGGAGTTCCGATCCAGAGCGACCATGACCATAGGCGGGTTCAGCGATAGTGATGCGAAGGCGCTGACGGTGGTGCCGTGTGCCTTTCCGTCCTTGATTGCGGTTATTACTGATACTGGGGTGGCAACGCCGGCCATAGCGCTTTTGAAGGCCAATTGCAGTTCTTCCAGGTCAGTACCTGTGAGGTGTTGCGAACCGTGGCTGTTCGTGGGGTTTGAGCTGAGCATCTTTGCTCCTTTCAATTGCTGATGAGATTTTGCAGGGGCGGTGTGCTGGAATCTTGCCACTGCAGGGCAGAACTGCCATGGGTGCATTCTCCACTGAGAAAGGTGGCAACAATTTGGGTCCGAGAAATCCGTTCCGACGCGATTTTGGTGATGTCGTCTCCGAGCAGAACGAAGTCGGCTGCCATCCCTGGCCGGATGATACCCCAGTCGTTTTCCTGGCCCGCAATCCAGGCTGTATCGATCGTGTATGAGCGAAGGGCGGTGTGGACGTCTACCCGTTCATCGGGGCCGAGGCATTTGCCCATCTCCGTGAGGCGTTCCACCATGGACTGTATTCCCGCCAATGGTGCGCCATAGGCGACGGGGCGGTCGGAACTGCCCGGGACGTGAAGTCCTGCCTTCAGGAAGCTGGCGACCCGGTACAGTGAGTCGCTGCGCTGCGGGCCGAGGGCCGCGGACATCGTGTCGCCCAGATCATGGATGAAATGGGCTTGAGGCACGGGTGTGATGCCCAGCTGTGCCATGCGATCAATTTGCTCCTGAGAAGTCATGGCCGCGTGCTCAAACCGATGCCGCACAGTAGGCCGCGGCCAGTGCTTCTGCGCTTCTTCGAAAACGTCAAGGGCGAAGTCGATAGTGCGGTCGCCGATCGCGTGAGCAGCTACACTCCAGCCGGACCGGTGTGCCTTGAGTATTTGACTTCTGAGGACTTTCGGATCGTCCTGGAAATACCCGTGGCTATGTCTGTCACAGAATTGTTCGTAGACGTGCGCTGTCCGGCTGACTAGACCACCGTCGAGCCAGATTTTCATCGGTCCGATACGCAGAAGATCGTCTCCGAATCCGCTGGTGATACCTAGGTCCAACCCGAAATCCACGTGATCGTCCGGATGGGACAGTAAGGGGTGAAGAGCGTCAACAGTGGGCATAAGCTGGGCACGAACGCGCAGACCTCCCCGGTCCCGCACCCGTTGGTAGGCCGCGAGCTCGATGGGGGTCTTTCCGATCCATCCCCCACCTATGCCTGCCTCGGTCACATGGGTTAGGCCCTCCGCCGCATAGTGAGCGGCAGCCCGCTCAAGGGAGTCGCTGAGATGGTCCAGGGAATATGGTGTAACCAGATTCACGACCAGTTTTTGTGCCTGTTCTTCAAGAATCCCGGTAGGCACGCCAGAGCTATCGCGCTCAACAATTCCCCCGTCCGGCACGACCGCGGTGCCATCAAAAATGCCGGCCATCTCCAAAACCGCAGTGTTGACTGCAGCTATGTGCCCGGATCCGTGTTTCAACCACACCGGCCGGCCGCCAGCCGCTCGATCCAGTTCCTCACGCCTAGGATGTCCACCAATCTTTGCATGGTAATATCCGTTTCCGATAACGAATTCACCGGGCTCAAGTTCGGCGGCCCGTGCGGCAACAAGCGCATACAGTTCCGATAGGTCTCGGACATTGGAAAGGTCAATCTCAGACAGGGCCAATCCGTACCACGCCATATGGTTGTGGCTATCTCCGAGTCCCGGAATAATCGTCGCCCCATGGGCGTCGAGGGTCCGCTTGGCATTCAAGCCAGACGTATCCCCAACAGCGACGATCCTGCCATGCAGCACAGCAATGGAGGTCGCCCGTGGACGAAATTCATCCATGGTGATGATATCGGCGTTGTGGACTAACAGGTCGACGTCCATTCGTCGAATCTCCATTCTCGTGTTG
>NZ_JARESG010000065.1 GCF_029076445.1 Pseudarthrobacter naphthalenicus | reverse complement strand
AGCCGCTGAACTGCCATTCGGGGGTGTGAAGCGATCCGGGTTCGGACGCGAACTGGGCAAGTACGGAATGGACGAATTCGTCAATAAAAAGCTCATCCGTGTCAAACGCTGAACCTTTCACCCTGGATATGTCGCATTGCTTTGAAGGAATGGATGTGGATCGCGCGGTCGTGATCGGCTTTCCCTCGGAGCATGCAGCGCAAACATGGTATTCGAGTGACCAGTACCAGAACCTGGTTGCATTGTGCGACATAGCTCTGCCCACCACCATCACCTTGTCCGGCGGGCAAGACTTACTCACGGCTAACTGGTCACGGACTGGATACCTCGCGGACCGCGGTCTCGGCGAAAACTTCATCGAAGTGCGCTGCAATGTCCACCTGCCTGACCGATATCTGAGCGGGTCATCCATCGCAAAAGTTCGTGAAAGATGACGCCCGGTGCGTTTTAGTTCATGCCGATGCACAGCGCGATCTGTCTCCTTGCATCAAAAAAGCCGAACGTTTCGTCGACTTCCGCTAGAGGCTGCCGCTGCTTCTTGCCCCTGTGGGGGGTTTATCACCAGGGCCGAAGATTACAAACGCTAGGAGGGAGGAAACTGAGAAAAGAAGGTAAATCTGATCCATCGATCATGTCCTTCCAACCGGGCACGGCCCGGTCGCAATGACTCTGAGGACCAGAGTATGGAAGCCCATCATCTACCACTGACGAGAGCCCGAAGTGCGGGCTCATCTTCGCGGATGCCGGCTCTTCTTAGGAAGACTAGCCGAATCATGATGCGGATATACGCCGGTGGAAGCCCATGCAACAGGAAGACTCGGGTCACCGAGAATGTCGCCGCGATCTAGTCCATAGCACTACCCGGATTGAGCTCGTTGGCGGAAGATCACATATGAGGAGAAGGTTAAAAATGAAGTTCGGAATTCTTAACGAGGGCCAAGTTGCGAAAGGGTCGACGCATGCTGTTCGAATCCAAGAGGTTATCGATGAGGCGGTGCACGCCGATAAGCTCGGCTTCGATTACTGGGGTACCTCTGAACAGCACCTGGTGCCGAGTGCGTGGACCGTTTCGTCCCCGCAGGCGGTCTATGGCGCGGTTGCGGCGCTGACAAAGCGAATCAAGCTCCGAACAATGGCGGTGGTGGCACTTAAGGAGCTGGGTCACCCCATTCTCACTGCGGAGCGGCTCGCGACCTTGGATGCCATTTCTCAGGGCAGGGTTGAGTTCGGCAGCGCCCGCTCCAATAACTCTGCCTACCAGACGGCTTTCGGCATTGACCCAACGAAGACGAGGCAGGAGTGGCTCGAGACGGTCGAAGCAACGCTGCGCGCGATGCAAGAGAACCCTTTTACCTTTAAGGGCGAGATCTACAACATTGATGAACCGTTCACCGTGTCGCCGCGCCCGTACTCCTTGGTGCCGCCGCCGGTTTGGGCTTCGGCTACTAGTGTCGAATCCCACAAAATGACGGGTGAGCTCGGTATCGGAGTAATGACGCTCGAAAACTGGTTCGGCTGGGACTACGCCAAAGACTGCGTCGAAGCGCACATCGAAGGCTTCAAGAGCGCCGCTCCCATCGGTGGCTTGTACCCGGCGAATCCCGGGCGGGCATTCCTAGCGTTCCCGGCGCATGTCGCGGAAACTCATGACCGAGCGGTCGACGAGGCGAGGGAAACGGCGCTGGGCTTGGTTGCCAGCGTCACTGACTTGTACATGAATCTGGCGAAGAGCGAAAAGGAGAAGGGCGGGGATTCATACGCATACCTGTTGGAGACAGCGGAGAAACTTGAACCTTTCACGCACGACGTCGAGGCTCTGATCGAGCACTCGCCAAGTGCCATGATCGGCACCCCGGACGAGGTGATCGAACGTATCCAGCGACTCGAAAAGATGGGCTACAACGAGATCATCCTCAAGATCGACAACCACGGTCATCGGACCAACCTCCGAAGCATGGAAATGTTTGCGAAATACGTGATCCCGGCTGTGAAACATCCCTCGCTCATCCCGGAGAACGACTACGAGCTACGTGGAGTGGAAGCGAAATCTTACCTCATCTGAGCTTAATAACCTAACTTTCCTACAACTAGCTTACCAAGCGGCCCTTTCGGACCGCCCTGCTGCCCAGGGCGGTCCGAAAGCGTCCCTACAACACGAGAATGGAGATTCGACGAATGGACGTCGACCTGTTAGTCCACAACGCCGATATCATCACCATGGATGAATTTCGTCCACGGGCGACCTCCATTGCTGTGCTGCATGGCAGGATCGTCGCT
>NZ_JARESG010000064.1 GCF_029076445.1 Pseudarthrobacter naphthalenicus | reverse complement strand
TGTTGGTTATCTGGAGCCGGTCTTGCGAAGACAGGAGATGTGCTGGGATTTTTCGTCGGTGACATGTCTCTGACCGGGTTGTTGGTCCTCAGGGGCTGGGTAGTTGGGCGGCGTGGCGTTCTTCGCCGAGGACGGCGGCGAGTCGGGTGCGTAGGGCGTGGTTTTCTGTCCGGAGGTCGTGGATCGCGGTGCGGAGTGCGGCGAGGAGTTCGTCTCGGGAGGCTTGGGACATTCGCTGCGATGCTGGCTGGCGGGGCGCGGTGGTGGGGGTGCGGTCGCGGAGGTTGTCGATCTCCTCGCGCAGTTCGCGGTCGCGGTAGAGCAATGCTCGGGAGACGCCGGCGGCCTTGGCGACGGTGACGTAGTTGATCACGGCGCCCTCGCGGTCCAGGCGGCGTAGGGCGGCGCGAGCCCGGGCACGGGTCTCGGTGACGCGGCGCCGGGTCGCGGCGGCGAGGTTAGTTGTCCGGTCACTGGTCATTGGGGGTCGCCTCCCGCGCTTCGAGGGCGTCCAGGGCGTTGATGACGGACTCGAGGTTGTCGGCGACCTGCCGGTGGGTCGCGGCCAGTCGGGCGTTGCCTCGCTGCTCGGCGAGGTCGATGAGCTCGAGCGTGTCATCGCGTTGACGGCGGTGGATGGGCAGGAACGTCGGAGTGGTCTGGAAGTCGGGGCAGGTCAGGCACGCGTTGGGGTGCGGGCAGTCCTGCTGGGGCGGACGCCCGCAGTAGCCGTTGGGCAGGCTCGCTTGGACCCTGGCGAGGTTGTGCTTGATCCACTCGGCTTCGGCGCTGGGGCCTTGGGGGTCGAAGGGAAGGTAGCCGCCGTTGATGTCGACTCGGCGCTGCTGGTAGTCATCGAATGCGGCACGGACGGTGGCGTCGTGGATGGTGGCGTAGCGGACGGTCATCTGCGGGGAGGCATGCCCGAGCATCTTCTGGACCACGTGCTGGGGAACTCCGGCGTTGATGAGTCGGGTTCCGAGTGTGTGGCGAAACTGGTGTGCGGTAACTGACACGGGTTGACCGGCTGCGTCGCGAAGGCCGATGGTCTTCTGCCAGAGGAGCAGCCGTTGGTTGAGCGTGCCGTAGGCGAACGCGCGCGACCGTCGGGGTTGGTGCAGGGGGAAGGGAACAGGCGGGTGCAGCCCCGGGGCCAGCGGCCGCGGAGGTGGTCCTGCTGGGCGCGGATGGCGTCTGCTGCCCGCTGGGACAGGGGCACCAGTTGCTCGGTGGCCATCTTGGCGTTGTAGTACTTCAGGCAAGGCCAGCCGGAGCTATCGATGATGAGCGGGTTGAACTCCAGGACGCAGGCATCGTTCGCGCGTAGCCCGGTCTCTTGGATCAGGATCACCAGGTTCCGGGTGGTCTGGTCGGGCAGCGCGGCGAGGTTTGTGTCGTCTTCGAGTTGGGTCATGACGTACTCCGGGATGAACCGCGGCAGGGGGCGCGGGCGCGGAGGGAGCTCGTCGAGGTAGAGCGCGGCGCGGACCGGCAGGCCCGGCATCCAGTCATGGCGGTGACAGGCTTCGAGGAAGCCGCGCAGGATGACGAGGTAGGTGTTCGTGGCATTCCCCGACAGCTCCGGTGCCGCACTGATCCAAGAAAGGTAATGCTCGAGGACGGCCCTGGTGATGCGGGAGGCGTCGGTGACCTCCGGGTGCTGACGGGCCAAGAAGGTGGAGAACCGCCGCAAGGCGCGTTCATCGAGGCTGACCGATCCGAACGCCTTGCCGGCGCCGAGCCGGTAGCGACAGGCACGTTTGACGGCCTCGGGCAGCCAGGGCTGGGTGAAGTGATCGAAGCGGATCTGGGTGAGCTTGGACGAGGGGCGGGCACCGATAACCGACGCCCGCCAGATGTCCCCGGCGAACTCGGTCTCGGCGTCGGTGTCCTCGGCGAGGTCGCGCAGGTGTCGCCATGTGTAGCGCAACTGCCCCATGGACCGGCCTCCCACGTCCTTGATGCCGTGTTCGTGGGCCAGCAGAGCCCAGCGCTCCAGGGAATGCTCGAGCAGCGAGGACACACCCGAGGCCCGGACCAGGTCGACCTGACGGGCGATCATCATCGGCAGCAGCCGGGTAGCCCGCTCGTCACAACGGCACTGGATGGCGAAGGCGATCTCGAGACGAGGCTGGAGGGCAAGACCACGAAGGTCGAAGGTATCGACCCGCTCAGAGCTGACCCTGGTCTTGATCGGGCCGTCGCTGGCCAGGAACGCCTCGCGGCCGGAGTGTGAGGTCCGGCGGAATCGCAGGTAGTGGGCGTTGCATAGCAGAAGCGACCAAGCACCCCGATCGCATCCGCGGACCTGGCAGCGGCCCCGTGCGAAGACGGGGTCATCGGGGTCGATGCGGATCAACTCCACGGCGAACTTGGGCCGAACCGCGTCCTGGAGCTTGTCCAGCAGCGACGTCCCGGCCTGCTCCGTCAGCCGTTTCAGCGGTGATCTCATGGCGCTGTCTCCTGGGTCCAGACCCCGGCGCGGA
>NZ_JARESG010000063.1 GCF_029076445.1 Pseudarthrobacter naphthalenicus | reverse complement strand
CGATGGGTGAGCGGACTACGCCGGCGAACCCGAAGATGCCGATGACGGGGGACGAGTACATCAACTCGCTCAAAGACGACCGTGAGGTCTGGATCTACGGGGAACGGGTCAAGGACGTCACCACTCACCCCGCTTTTCGGAACTCGATCCGTATGGCGGCCCGGTTGTACGACGCGATGCACAAACCCGAGCTGCAGGACAAGCTCATGGTCCCCACCGACACCGGGTCCGGCGGCAAGACCATGTCCTTCTTCCGCACACCGCACAGCGTCGAGGACCTCAAGAAGGACCGCGTCGCGATCGAGACCTGGGCCCGGATGAGCTACGGCTGGCTGGGCCGCTCGCCTGACTACAAGGCGGCGTTCCTGGGCACCCTGGGCGGCATGCCGGACTTCTACGAGCCCTTCCAGGAGAACGCCAAGCGCTGGTACAAGGAGTCCCAGGAAAAGGTCCTGTACTGGAACCACGCGATCATCAACCCGCCGGTGGACCGCCACCTCCCGCCGGACCAGGTCGGCGATGTCTTCATGAAAGTGGAGAAAGAAACCGACTCAGGCCTGATCGTCTCCGGCGCCAAGGTCGTGGCCACCGGATCGGCGATCACCAATTACAACTTCATCGCCCACTACGGACTGCCGATCAAGCGCAAGGAATTCGCGTTGATCTGCACAGTCCCCATGGATGCCCCCGGCGTGAAGCTCATCAGCCGTGCCTCGTACAGCCACCAGGCTGCCGTGATGGGTACCCCGTTCGATTACCCGCTCTCGAGCCGGATGGACGAGAACGACTCCGTCTTTGTTTTCGACAAAGTCCTGATCCCGTGGGAGAACGTCTTCGCCTACGGCGACGTGGAGAAGATCAATAACTTCTTCCCGCAGACCGGCTTCATCAACCGTTTCACCTTCCAGGGCGTGATCCGCCTCGCCACCAAGCTGGACTTCATCGCCGGACTATTGATGAAGGCCCTGGAAGTCGCCGGCACGCAGGACTTCCGCGGCGTCCAGACACGCGTCGGCGAGGTGCTGGGCTGGCGCAACATGTTCTACGCCCTGATCGACGGCATGACACTGAACCCGGACCAGGGCCCGAACGGCACCGTGCTGCCCAAGCTGGACTACGGCCTGTCCTACCGGATGTTCATGTCCATCGGCTACCCGCGGATCAAGGAAATCATCGAACAGGACGTCGCGTCCGGCCTGATCTACCTGAACTCCTCCGCGCTGGACTTCAAAACCCCCGAGATCCGCCCGTACCTCGACAAGTACGTCCGCGGCTCCGACGGCGTCGAGGCCGTGGACCGGGTCAAGCTCATGAAACTCCTCTGGGACTCCATCGGCACCGAATTCGGCGGCCGCCACGAACTCTACGAACGGAACTACTCCGGCAACCACGAGAACGTGAAAGCCGAGATCCTCTTGGCAGCCCAGGCCCAAGGCACCACGGACTACATGAAGGGCTTCGCGGACCAGTGCCTGGCCGAGTACGACCTCGACGGCTGGACCGTGCCGGACCTCATCAGCAACGATGACGTCAGCCTGTTCTTGAAACGACACTAGCCGACGGGAAAAGGTTGCAGGTACGGTACGGCATTCCGTGCCGTACCTGCAACCGGCTCGTCAGCGAACCCAAGAAACATCTATTCCATGACACAACACCGGCACCCCCAGGAGGGGCTATGACGTTGCAGTTTGAGCATGTAGCTCCCGTCAGCGGTGCTCTTCGGCAACGCAACCGCGGTAGCGCGATCCGCCCACACCGACCTCCTGCCCGCTGTGGGCGGGGGTTCCGCCGTCGGCCTGGCAAAAAGCGATCGCCGGGATCACCGGACTTCCCATCGTCACGGTACCCACCGGTTACGCCGGCTCAAAAGCCACCAACGTCTGGGGCATCACGGAGGGGTCCTCGGGTAAGACGCAGACAACCCCCGGCCGGCCTCGGATTCCGAGAAGAGCAAATACCCGAAGCCGTGTATCACATAACGCCCCACGTGCGGCCGTCGAATTCCGAAGCACCGTCGCTGCGGACCTGAACGGCTACTGGACTCCGCTTGAAGGGAAAGACCCCATGATTTTTCTGGCACATCACCTGGGACTGCTGTTCCACGTCACCCGCAGGCAGGACCTGGCACTGTGGGAGGCCGAGCTGGCGACCCCAACCGTCACATTGACCTCGTCCGCCTGGGTGGGCTGGCACGAAGTGGACCCCGTGGACTGACCGAGAAGAATTCACCGGCGCAGCCGGTGGCTGATGGGTTTCCGGATTGGTCAGCCGCCGCGCAGAAAGTCAGCGACCGGCTCGGCGTCACCCTCGGCTCCGTCATCGGCCCGGGCCAGAACCTCAAGGACCTGTACTCTTCGACTGGGCGAAACTGCGCGGCGTGGCCGAAAACGGCCCCGTAGTGGTCCGCCCTGACAAACACGTCGGCTGGCCCACGGACCGCTTGCCGGGTGATCATGAAGGCGCCCTTTACAGGGCCTCCGCCGCAATCCTGAGCCAGGAGAATTGACCATGAACCTGTCTTTTGAGC
>NZ_JARESG010000062.1 GCF_029076445.1 Pseudarthrobacter naphthalenicus | reverse complement strand
TAAAGAGACGCCTGTACTGCTCAGGTGCGATCCAGCGTTCCCCCTAGGAGGGGCACCTGTGATGTGCATCTCACTATATATTCTACATACTATAGCTACAGATCCGCCCCATAGCTAGATGCGTTTTTGCCACAGTTCGCATGCCCGGCGTTTTACAAGGGAGATGGACTGCTCGGGTAGTGATGGTAGCGGGCGCGTAGCTGGTGTTTTCGGCGCCAGCTTGAGCGTATGATGATTTGGGTTGCGCTGTACGGCCTGGGTGTGTTTCGTCAACTTTAAGTAGGCCATCAGCGCTAAGAATTAGGCCACCTCGGCTCGTTTCTGTCCGTTTCGGCTGTGGGCTATTTCATGAGGGCATTATTGACTCTGTAGGACTCGCCGCGGAACTGCAGAAGCCGCCCGTGGTGGACGAGCCGGTCGATGACGGCCGCGGCCATGTTGTCGTCCCCGAACACCGTTTCCCAGCGGGAGAATTCCAAGTTCCTCGTAATGATGATGCTGCGCTTTTCATACCCGTCCGCGATGACGTGGAACAGCAACCGCGCACCCTCGGTATCGATCGGCAGGTAGCCTAGTTCGTCGATTGCGATCAGCTGGTTCTTGGCCAGGGAGGCCAGCTCCTTGTCCAACCGGTCCTCCTCCTTGGCCCGGCGCAGCATCATGACCAGGGCGGTGGCCATGTGGGTTTTGTCGGTCCCACATCCCCGTAGGGGACCAGGTCCTGGGCCCGGTTGATGAACTCGAGGGACTCGAGGGGCTCGCGGCCGTAGTCCTCGGGGAACCTGACACTGCTGTAATCGAATCCCGTGAGTGTTTTCATGGCCGGCAGCCTCGCGGGCTTCAGCAACCGTTGGCGCCGTGATTCCTTCCGGGATTCGTGCTCGGCGGCGCGGACCCCGTGGAGGTATTCGCGTTGTTTTGGGGTGCCCTTCTCAGCCCATTCGCTCAGCACGCTGCCGGTCAGGGAGGCATGCTTGCCCGGGCTTGGTCACCAGCAACGGGACCAGGGAGGCCGGTTCGAAGATCGTCACGGTCTGCTTGCCGAAGGACCGCGGGAAGGTCCGTACGGGCTCAGAATGCTCGTCCAGGATCTCGATGATGTCGTGGCGCACGCCCCACGGTGAGGTTCTCCCCGTGGAAGGCGGGCCCCGGCGGCATAGGTGTTCGCGTCAATGAGGAGATTCCCGACCTTCTCCGCCCTGCGGGATTCGTAACGCACCGGGTCGAAACCGACCCCCGGCAGCTCCCAGGATGCGGCCACGTCCTGGGTGAACAGCTCGCCCAGGGCCAGGCCCTTGCGGTAATGCGTGGTCGTGGCCAGTGCGTCGCAGCAGGCCAGCAGAACCTCGTTGAGCCCGACCAAAGTGGCGGCCTCGGGTTCGGGGACCATGAGGTTACGGCGCAGGAACCCGACCGCGTTCTCCACGTTCCCCTTCTCGTGGCCCGAGTACGGGTTGCAGTAGCGGGATTCGGAGCGGTAGTGGAGCTCGATCGGCGGGCCGTGGCGGTCGCGGGGCAGCAGCCCCACTGCTGCTGCAAGGTTTCCGCCGGCACTGTCACCGGCGACCACCAGCCTATCGCCATCCGTCCCAGCATCTCGGCGTTTTCGCTGGCCACCACAGGGCTGCGTAGGTGCCGTTGAGTGCTGCCGGGAACCGATGCTCCGGTGTCCGGCGGTAGTCGACGGCGACGACTACCGCGGGCGAGGCGTTGCACAGCGAGCGGGCCGACCGATCGTGGGAGTCCAGGTCGCCGAGCACCCAGCCGCCCCATGCATCATCAGGACCAGTGGGTATGGACCTTCATCGCCGCCTTGCGCGGGCTTGTAAATCCGAACCCGCACCGCCGCTGAGCCCCTCGGGACGTCGCGGTCCTGTACGGACCCCACCGTCTCGGGTTCGACCGAGAGCTCGTCGCTCATGGTTAGCAGCTCGGGTCTCCTCGACCGTGACCTGGTCGAGGAGACCCGAGCTGTGTTGATAAAGTTCAAGCAGCAGCCGCGCCCTCGGTCAAAGACATCTCGTTCTCCCGGGTCAGCTAGCCCACCAGGGGCTGTCGATCACCATGAGCCATTCGCCGTCGGCCTGGCGACGGAATAGCTCGGTGCTCTTCCCGGACATGGTGATCGGCTCACCGTCCGGATCGGAGCCGGTTGCCTTCCAGTTGAGCGTGGTTATGGCCAGCTGCTCGTCGGCGGAGCGAAGCTCGCGCTCGTCGGCGAAGGACATCTGGTAGGTGAGGAACCCTGCCAGCGCCTCACGGATCTGGTCCGCTCCGGTTGACGTGCCGCCGGCGGGGGCGAGAGTGAGGATGGCGTCCGGCTCGTAGCAGGCGATGAGGGCATCCGCATCTTTGCGGTTAATGGCGTCGAAAAAGAACAACAAGCGCTCTAACGGGCTCACGATGTAACCTCCATGTTATCTTCGATGGTCCCGGGAAACCGGGGATGACATTCAACTTGCATGGCAAATCCTGCAATGCCGAAACGTACTGGTTGGAAGGACATGATCGATGGACCAGATTTACCTTCTTTTCTCAGTTTCCTCCCTCCTAGTGGTTGTAATCTTCGGCACTTGGTGAAATAAACCGCACCAGGCAGGAAGTAGCGGACGGTCCCTA
>NZ_JARESG010000061.1 GCF_029076445.1 Pseudarthrobacter naphthalenicus | reverse complement strand
TGGCAGATAGCTGTTGTTGGAACTGCTGGTCTGGGTAGTTGGTACTGAGATTCTGAGGACTTGGTACCGGCCCTTCGCTGGTGTGCTCGGGGCCGGCACCATGTCCTGGGTGGGGTCTACTCCCAGTGGTCCGGTTGAGCCCGGGCCCTGTCGTCGCGGAGCTGGCGCATGTCCACGTCGCCGAGGTTGAGTTGGCGAGCGTTGTTGGCCAGCCGGTTCACGATCGAGTCCGCGGCCACCCGGTCCGGTAGGGCCTCGACCCAGTAGGCCGGGCCGGACTGCGAAGCGATGAGTGTGGGCAGGCGATGTTCCCGGTTGGCCAGGACCGCGAAGAGGTCATTGGCCGCTTCGGGGTCGATGCCCACGGTGAGGAAGTCATCGATGACCAGCAGGTCCACGTCCGAGAGCTCGTTGAGGAGCTTCTGGTGGCCGATGCCGTCACCGCGGGCGATGACCAGCCTGCGGGCGAGGTCGTCCATCCGGGTGTAGGCGACGGTGTGTCCGCTCTGGCAGGCGGCGATCCCGATCGCGCAGGCCAGGTAGGTCTTGCCGCCACCGGTTGGTGAGATGACCAGCAGGTTCGTGGGGTCCTGGCGCCATTGGTGGGCGGCGTAGCGTTTCATCCGCACCGGGGTGATGCCGCGTCCTTCCTGGTAGTTGATCTCGGCGACCGAGGCTTGCGGGATTGGGAACCTTGCGGCGCGGATGAGCTTGTCGATCCTGTGGGCTCGGCGCTGGTGGAGTGCGTCGTCCACTGCGGTGAGGAAGATCTGCTCGGGAGTGAGCTCGTCATTGGCCTCGTCGGTGATCAGTTCCTCGAACCGCACGGCCAGGTGCGCGATGCGCAGGGTCCGGAATTTCTCGTGGTCCTCGCTGGTGAACATCAGCCCTGTCCTCCTTGGCCGCCGCGGCGGTAGTGATCGGCCGAGCGCACGTGCACCGCCGCCTGGAGGCCTGCGCCGGGGTCGGCGCCGCCGGCGGGTTTGCGGGTGGCCGCCGCGGGTGTGATTGTTCTGGGTTTCTTGGTGTCGGAGTCGATGGTGGCCATGATCCGTTTGATCGTGCTGTAGGTTCCCGGGCCCTGACCGGTGTCGAGCAGGACCTGGCAGGCTGCCTCGAGGCGGGCCTTGTTCCGCTTGCCCAGGGACTCCAGGATGTTCTGGCAGTCCAGATAGCCTTGGGCCTCCACCGCATGCCGGTCGATGATCCCGGCGATGACCGCCTCGGTGGCTGGCCCGAAGCCCCGGGCCCGGTCCGTGAACCACCGCTTGGACCACAACCCGTCGATACCCCGGTGCCGGGTCGGGGCATGCGCGACATCGGTCGAGTACTGGCCCTTCCGGCCCTGCCGCCGGACATGCTCACAGATGACCTGGTCCCCGTCGAAGACGGTCACCGTCGTGGACGTGACTCGGACCCGCAGCAGCTGCCCGGCATAGGTGTAGGGCACCGAGTAATGCTGGGAATCGCAGCTGACGTGGTAATTCCGTCCGACCTTGAGCTGCTTCCACTCCACCGAATCGAACCCGTCGGCAGGCAGCGCCTGGAGCAGGCCGGACTCATCGGCGGTGAAGCGTTCCCACCGGGTGCTCCCATCGGCCCGGGGAATCTGCTCGTTGATCTCGACCAGCCGGGCCCCGATCGCCGCGTTCAGGGACTGCACCGTGGTGAAGACCTCCTCGGCCAGATAGCCGATCACCCGCTTGTTCACCACGTTCACCGCCGACTCGGCCGCAGCCTTATCGCGGGGGCGTTTCACCCGGGCCGGGACGATCCCCGTCGAATAATGCTCGGCCAGCTGCTGGTAACGGGGGTTGAGCACCCGGGCCGACTCACCCCGCTTCGGCCGGTGGGTCGAGGTCGCCGGATTATCCGGGACCACCAGCTGCGGGACCCCACCATAGAACGAGAAAGCCGCCACGTGGGCGGCAATCCAGGACGCCGATGTCATGTCCGTGTACCCATGGCAGAACACCGCACCGGAATACGGCAGCACCGCCACGAACAGATAGACCCCGGTCACCTCCCCAGTGACCGCATCCACGACCTCCAGGGTGTCACCGGCCCAGTCCACCAGCATCGCCCGGCCCGGCTCGTGGTGCAGCGTCGCGACCACATCACTCACCCGGGCATGGTCGGCGAACAGGGCGCAATACTGTGAATACCCGTACTTCTTCCCGCCGTTCGCGGTGGCCGAGGCCAGATACCTGCTCCAGGCCTGCTGAAGGGTGAAGTGCCGGTTCTCCCGCATCGAAGCCAGCACCCGATCAAAATCCGGGCGCTCGTATAACTCAGTGACCCTCTTCCGGCCATCGGGAAACAACCGGGCGATCTCCTGCGGACTCATCGCCCCGATCTGCCCGGCGGTAAATCCGTACGCCGCGATCGTCTTCTTCGCCGCGGCCACGTCACGACGTGAACACCCCACCACCGCGACGATCTCGTCATAGCTCCGACCAGCAACAGCCAAGGTCATGATGGCCTTGAAATCGGCCATGCTGCCTCCTCACATAGGAAGAGGCGGCGCCCAGTGCACCGCCTCACCCATAGCGCAGCACCCAGCGGCCACGACAGCACCAACTCACCGGAACAGCAATACCAACAACCCGGAACACGCGTACCAACTCAAGCTATCTGCCA
>NZ_JARESG010000060.1 GCF_029076445.1 Pseudarthrobacter naphthalenicus | reverse complement strand
TCAGCCACCATCGCCATCAACGGCACCAACCAGACATTCGCCCCCAACATCGCCGCCGAGCAGCAGGTCATTCTCGACGCCCTCCACAAACCGAAACTCACGCACTAAGCAAATGAGCCAAGTCAGGTTGGAATGCCGTGCCGTTGATCCGGATGACTGGTGCCGTTCGTGTGGTGGCCAGGGCATCGCCCGCGGCACGGTCACACGTCCGCTCGCGCACGAACCGCTGGGATGGCGGCCGACGACGTTGCTGGTGAGGGTTCGCCGCTATAAGTGCACCGGGTGCGGTCGGGTGTGGCGGCTGGACATCTCCAAAGCCGCGCAACCCCGGGCGAAGATCTCCCGCCGCGGGCTGCGCTGGGCGCTGGAGGGGATCGTGTGCCAGCACCTGACCGTCGCCCGCGCCGCCGAAGGCCTGGGCGTGTCCTGGCATACAGCGAACAGCGCGATCCTTGCGGAAGGCAAGCGGGCGTTGATTGAGGACCCGGCCCGGTTAAACGGGGTGGCCGTTATTGGCGTTGATGAGCATGTCTGGCGGCACACCAGGCGTGGGGACAAGTACGTCACCGTGATCATCGACCTCACCCCGGTCCGTGACAGGACCGGCCCGGCGCGGTTGCTGGACATGGTCGAGGGCCGCTCGAAACAGGTCTTCAAAGCCCGGCTTGCCGAGCGGCCCGAGGCCTGGCGGGACGGGATCGAGGTCGTGGCGATGGACGGGTTCACCGGGTTCAAGACCGCAGCTGCCGAGGAGCTCCCGGACGCGGTCGAGGTCATGGATCCGTTTCACGTCGTCCGTCTTGCCGGCGATGCCCTGGACAGGTGCCGGCAGCGAGTTCAGCAGCAGACCATCGGGCACCGTGGACGGTCCAGGGATCCGCTCTACGCCGCCCGCCGGACCCTGCACACCGGGCACGATCTGCTTACTGACAAGCAGAAAGACAAGCTGGAGACCCTGTTCGCCGCGGACAACCATGCCGAGGTCGAAGCTACCTGGGGTGTCTACCAGCGGGTCATCGCCGCTTACCGCGACCCTGACGGCCCCAAAGGCAAACAGCTCATGCAAGCGTTGATTAGCGCAGTCAGTGCCGGTGTTCCTGCTCCACTGACCGAGGTCATTACGCTTGGCCGGACACTGAAACGCCGGGCAGGGGACGTGCTCGCGTACTTCGACCGGCCCGGGACCAGCAACGGCCCCACGGAAGCACTCAATGTCCGGCTGGAACACCTCCGTGGCTCCGCACTCGGCTTCAGGAACCTTGCGAACTACATCGCCCGATCACTCCTCGAGACCGGCGGATTCATTCCGCAATTACACCGTCAAATGCGATGAGCCAGTGATCGCCGCCGACCGCGGTGCGTGGAGCCACATCCGCAACGCTTCCCGGAAGGCCGCGGAGGGGTCGATCGCGACGACCTGCACGGCCGGGCGTCAAACCAGGGGACGGGCCAACAGTCACTCCCCAACAGTCAACCACGCCCAAGACTTGGCCGGTGTCCAGGCCTTCGTGGCGGTGTCCCGAAAGTAGCGCACGAACCGGAACCGGTGTTCATCAATGCCCAGCATTCCGGGACTGAACCGCTGTACGCCCGGGAGCCCGAGCAGACACGATTCATTCAGCGCCGCGCGGACCATCCTCCAGGACACGGCCAAGCCGGCGGCGGTCTCCAAAACGGCTCTGCCCGAACGGATGACTGCATCCACGAGGTGGTCCCGGAGCCGATCGACCAAGTGCGTTGCCTCGGCCATGCCGGTCAGCAGCTTCGCAGGATTTTGGGCATGTTGGTTTGTCAGGGGGAAGCTAGCATTCCGAGTTCTTTTCGCAGCTCTTCGAGAACCCGTGAGTCTTTCACCATATGTAAATTGGCAACTTTGCGGTGATCAACAATTGCGCACTTGGGATCAATGAACCATATCAATATCCGTAGGTTGAGCGCTGCGGCAATGAGGCGATCCCAGCTCGTCGGGTCTCCCGCAAGTGCAGAAGCGATAAGGCGGTCTAAGTCGAAGAACCATCTTCTGAACTGGATATCTTGGGTGTAGGTCAATGCGAAATCCGTAAAATCCCGAACTTTCCCCTCAGGGGTCAGCATTTTCTCTCCGATTGCAGTTAGCATGAGGCGCGGTACTTGGGAGGCATCAACGTTCTCCTGATGTTCCACCGCCCTGAAGTATGCAAAACTACTAAGAGCCCGGAATATACCGTTGAGTCTTCGAGTGAAAAGTTTTCCCTGGCGTTGAGATTCGCGCGGCAGGTAGCCGAGATCTCGTTCTATTATTCGTACCAGCGCCAGATACTCACCGAATATAAATAGCGTACTTAGATGGTAATATTCGGAGTCTTTATACCAGTTCTTATCACTGTTTCGAACTATGTTGTTAATCCGGCGTTCGAGACTGTCGGCGGATCTCATCAGTGGGATGGAATAACGATTGGTGACTTCCCTTAGGCCACGCTTAGCGCTCAATCGGGGCCGGAGCAGGTCCTCAAAAAAGAACTTTGTTGAAGCGCCAGTGAGGCCACCGATGAAGCCGGAGAGTAGTATCCAAATGACACTGTACTGGGAAAAGGACTGACTAACCCATTCAAACATGCCTTCTCCTTTTTACTAGCGCGGTGAGTTTGCCGCATGAGTACTCATTATCGGCCATTAAGTGTTCAGGAGTGCGATGTCGATCTAGGACGCGCAGACCAGAGGCAGATAGCAAGGGGTTTGGCGGGGCGGCCCTCATGTCAACTGCTGCATGCGGTTGCGCGGCAATGGACTCCCCTGAACCGCTGGCTTGGTCATCTCATCGGAAGACTCATGCTGACGCGGACATGCCCATGGAGGTGGACATAGCTTGGATAACTGGCTCGGTAGCGCACGAGGTATCTTTCGTGGCGCCACTTCCTTGTCATTGCAGGAAAGGTCGTTGGCAGATCGGAATGGTGCCGGAGGATGGGCGTTGCCCTGTTGCCTCATTGCAATACCTCCGGGAAGACTTATTCGTTGCCTCATCTGAAAACCTCCGGTTGAGGGTTTCGTTGCCTCATTGAAAAACCCCCGGTTCTTCAGTTGTTCCAGGCCTTGTTGAC
>NZ_JARESG010000006.1 GCF_029076445.1 Pseudarthrobacter naphthalenicus | reverse complement strand
CCGTGGGCCGCAAGGAACTCAAAGCGGTCAAGGGCCTGCCCCAAACCAGCCAGACCCTCTCAGAAATCCCCCCAACCCTGAAACCCGGTGAGGTAAAACGATGAGCGAGAACCCGGACGCAATCCGTTCAGACATAGAAGCAACCCGCGCCCGCCTGGGCACCAACGTGGACGCCGTCGCGGACAAAGTCACCCCGTCCAACATCGTCCACCGCCAAACCGACAAAGTCCGTGACGCCGTGTTCGGAGTGAAGGAGAAAGTCATGGGAACCACCGACGACCTCACCACCCGCGCCCATGCCAGCACCGACCAGGCCGGGAACGCGCTCCACGACGCCGGCGAAGCCATCGGCGACGCCCCGCACCAGGTCAAAGCCAAAACCCAGGGCAACCCCCTGGCCGCCGGCCTGATCGCGTTCGGCGCCGGGATGCTGCTCTCCTCCCTGATCCCCGCCAGCGAGAAGGAACGCGAAGCTGCCGACGCCCTGAAGACCGCCGCCGAGCCCATGACCACCGAGCTGACCGAGGCCGCCAAAGACATGGCCCAAGGCCTCAAGGAACCAGCCCGCGAAGCCATGGAAAACGTCAAGGCCACCGCCACCGACGCCACCCAGAACGTCAAAGCCGAAAGCCAACTCGCCGCAGCCGACGTCAAAGACCGCGCCGCCGACGCCAAGGACACCGTCCAAAACACGTGACCGGTACAGATACCCCCATGCAGCATCACAGTCAGGCCGGTCCCCCCGTTCCGGGAGGGCCGGCCTGGTCATTAACAACCTGAGAGGACACCTCATGGCGGCTCATGATTCATCCGAAACCAGCACCGCCAAGGCGGGCCAGGCCCCGGCACCTGACGATGCCCGGAAGCCCGGCAGCCCCACCGATGTCACCAAACCGTCCTGGAAATACATCGCCAAAAAGACCCTGCGGGAATTCTCGAAGGACCAATGCCCCGACCTCGCAGCGGCACTTACGTACTACTCAGTGCTGTCGATCTTCCCCGCCCTGTTGGCGCTGGTATCCCTCCTCGGGATCTTCGGGGATCCGCAAAAGACCACGTCCGCCCTGCTCGACATCGTCCAGGGTGTCGCCCCCGGCCAGACCGTCGACACAATCCGCCCGGTGGTCCAGGACCTCGCCAGCTCCTCCGCCGCCGGCCTGACCTTTATCCTGGGCCTCCTCACCGCCGTCTGGTCCGCCTCCGGCTACGTCGGGGCATTTGGCCGGGCGATGAACAGGGTCTACGAGATCGATGAAGGCCGGCCGTTCGTGAAACTGCGCGGCACCATGCTGGGCGTCACCGTCGTGAACCTGCTGATCGTCGTCGTGATTGCGGCGATGCTCGTGCTAAGCGGCCCGGTGGCAGAATCCGTGGGGAACCTGATCGGGCTCGGGGGCGCCTTCCTGACCGTCTGGAACATCGTCAAATGGCCGGTGATGCTCGTCCTGATCATTGTGGCGATCGCCATTCTCTACTACGCCACCCCCAACGTAAAGCAGCCGAAGTTCCGTTGGATGAGCATGGGCTCCGCCATTGCGCTGGTGGTGTTTCTGCTGGCTTCGCTGGCCTTCGGTTTCTACGTCTCCTACTCGAACAGCTATAACAAGACCTACGGCGCAATCGGCGGTGTGATCGTCGCCCTGCTGTGGCTCTGGATCCTGAACATGTCCCTGCTGTTCGGAGCCGAGTTCGACGCCGAGACGGAGCGGGGAAGGCAGCTACAGGCCGGGATCGAGGCTGAGGAGACCATCCAGCTGCCGCCGCGGGATACCAAGAGAAGCGACAAGCTGCAGAAACAGGAAGAGGAAGACGTCCGGCTCGGCCGTGAACTGCGCGAGAAGCACAACGCCGAGAACGGACAGGATGCGCAAAGTCCGGCGCGGGAACGGGACTAGGCAGGACCCCCGGGATGGGAGAAAATTGTTTTGTAGATCCTGTGGGTTTCCCGGGCGGTCAGTGACCAGCAATCAGAGGCCGGCAGTCCGGGGTGAAGCGGGGTCGGCGGCGAGGTGGCCTCTTCTGAGACCGAGGCCAGTCCCCCCAGTCGTCGTCGGCCCCCCAAGGCTTTATTTGTGTCCCGTGTCGAACTCGGGTCAGCCTTCCATCGCCGGGTCAGACTTCCATGGCCGGCGCGGGCTCCTGGGTGAGAGAGCGCAGATAGGCCGCGAATCCCTGGGGTGCGCGGGCATCGGTCCGTCCTGAGGTCCGTACCCGGAGGGTGTCCGTGGACCACACCGCGGCACCATGCTGGCGGAGCCGCTCCACCAATGCCCGGTCCTCGTGCGAGCGAAGACGCGGAAACCCGCCGGCCATCACATAGGCGGAGGCCCGCACGCCCAAATTCGCGCCGTGCACGTGCGCATGGTTCTCGCCCAGGTGGTGCCGGGCATGCCAGCGCCTCAGGAGTTCGCTTTCGGTGCCTTCCGGGTCCGGTTCCACGGTGCCCAGCACGGCATCCGCACCGCCGTCGGCCAGCTCCAGCTGGCGCAGCAGCCAGCCCTGCGGGACACAGGAATCGGCGTCCGTGTTGGCCAGCCAGAGCTGCGGCGACGCATAGGGCAGGCCCTGCCGGGTGCTTGCCAGCAGGGCGGCGCGGTTGCCGGCCCGCCGGCTTCCCCCCACATTGCGGAACGTAATCTGCAAGAGACTGATGCGGCTGTCTTCCGCAGCCAGGTCTGCCGCGACTGCCGCGGAACCGTCGGTGCAGCTATCCAGCGCCACAAGGACGGAGACAGCGGTGTCCGGCCGGTTCACCCGCAGGGCGTCGGACGCTGAGAGCACCGCAGCGAGGGCCCGCGGGAGGAGCTGCTCCTCGTTGTGGACCGGAATGACCACGGCCACCTGCGTTATTCGCCCCACATCAGCCATCGGTCGAACCGGAATCGCCGGGAGCAACGAAAGTCTCGAGCACAAAATCCCGTTCCTGGTACAGCGCTGCCGTCCCCCAGCGCAGGGCGCTCCGGGCAGCCGCGTGCACCGAATCGCCGTCGAGCTCCCACCCTGAGATCGGGTGCCGCCAATGGCACAGCAGCAGCGTGCCACCCGGGGCCATGGACGATTTGATCCGTCCCAGCACCTGATCCAGTTCCGACGGCGCAAGGTAGTAGCCCACTTCGGAGACCACCACCAGGTCGAAGCTGCCCTCGGGCCACTCACCGGGCAGGGTGAGCTGACGGGTGGTGACGCCGGGAAAGGGTGCAAGACGCTCGGCGGCGAGTTTCAGGGCGGTGCTGCTGGCGTCAACAGCCACGAGCCTGGCACACCTGCCGGCCAGCTCCTCGGTCAGGGTTCCGATGGAACAGCCAATTTCCAGGCCCGACTCATACCCTTCCCGGGGCAAGGCGGCGAGGGTCAGGCTGCGCTTGCGGCGCTCATACCAGCTGGTGGTGTAGTGCCACGGATCCCAGGAATTCGCGTGCACCGCATCAAAGATCCGCTGCGCATCCACGCTCGTGTGCGGCGCAACGACACCGCCGGATTCGCTACCCGCAGTCTTTGCCGGGGCTGCACGGTGCCAGGCAAAGGTTTCAAAAGGCCGTTCGAAGTGTTTCAGGAAGCCCTCTCCAAGCAGCGCCTCGTCGCCCGCCAGGGCAGACAAGGGACGCGTCTGGCTGCCGTGGGCACCCATGGCGGCTGCCTTGCTTGCCTGCTGTTCAGCGGCGAGGGGAAGCCGCGCCCACGAGCGCCAGACCGAGTCTTCCGGGGAGGCCCACAACCAGTACCAGATGGGATATTCCAGCAGGGCGTGTCCGTCTTCCAGCGCAACCTGCGCGGCAGCGAGGCCGGCGGCCTCATGGTCGGGATGGCCGTCAGCACGGTACGGAGCCACGATCACCAGCTGCTGCGGCGTCCTCGACGGCGCGTCCTGACCAGGCCGCCGGCTGATGGTTTCCCTCAGCTGCGCGGCGATCCCCGCTGTCCGTTCCTTCAGGCCGCCATCCGGCAGCCCCAGGAACCGCCAGTGCGCGGCCAGCCCCAGGACCTCCATCGCGGCGCCGAATTCCTCAATCCTCGTGGCGGCAAGCTGCTCAGGGGTCACGGTGGTGGAGTCGGGGTGCGAGCCCTCGCCGGCGGTGCAGAGCAGCACGTCCACATCGGCGCCCAGGGAATGCAGCAGCGACAAGAGCCCGCCCGCGCCGAGGGTTTCGTCATCCGGATGGGCCGCGAGCACCACAAAACTCATGGCACCCAGCTCCTGCGGCCCGAGGGGCAACTCCGCCAATGCCGGCAGCCCGCTCGCAGCCCAGTCCTGTTCGTCCGTGCCCCGGTCCGAATGCGTGAACGTCACCACGGCTGATCCCCGCCAAGCGTCAGTCTTCCCAGCTGGGCATCGTCCCGCATGCCGTGGTGCTGGCGCACATACAGCGCCAGGTCGGCCATGCGCTTGGCATAGGGCTCGTCGAAGGCCAGGGGTCCCGGCCCGCGGTTGGTGCTGACCAGCGAGAGTACACGCTCGACGACGGCGGCTACCGTCCCGCGCACCCGCAACGCTTCGCTCCACGCACTGCGTCCTGCCTCCCGGGCGCCTCCCCCGCCGTCGATCCACTCAGCCGTGCGTCCCAGGTACTGGAGGGTGGAGGTCAGGGTCCGGTCCGCCTCCCCCAGGGCAGCGAGGGCGATCTGGTCAGGTTCCCGTCCGTTCCCGGCCGCGGCATGCAAGGATTCACGGTAGTCCCTGGCCACGGCCACGGCTCCGCCGAGCCAGCAGGCGGCGACCCCCATGCCGCCCCACGCAAAGCCGGGACGGCTGAAGTACCAGTCATCCCCGCCCACGGGAACAGCCGGCACCCGGCTGAAGTGGACTGTGCCGCTGGGAATTTCCCGCAGGCCGCGCGCCACCCACCCGGGCACCTCGCAGGTCACGCCGTGGTGCCGCAGGTCCACGGCGAAGGCGGCCCGGGCCCCCGTTTCGGTATGGGCCGTAATGACGGCACGGTCCAGTAGCGGGGCCAGCGAGCACCACGGCTTGGCACCGCTCAGCAGGATGCCGTCGCCGTCGGCCTGTGCTTCCAGGCGGGTTCCCGGACCTTCGGCCGCAAAAACCCCCCACGCACCGCCGCGTTCGTCCATCGGCCGGCCGGACTGGGCCAGGATGGCCTGCGCATCCAGGTGCGGCTCGAAGATGCGGCCGGCGCCCACGTCAACGCTGGCGACCGAGGCCAGCAACTCCCACAGCAGGCCAGTCTGGCCCTGCCCGGGCTTCGGCCAGCTGGTCCCCGCCTCCCGCGCAAGGGCCAGCAGCGCCGGGGCATCCCCGGCCGCGGAAGAGACGGCGTCGAGCAGGCCATTGTATTGGGCGAGCTCGGATTCGGCTGAGACCAGCCGGACAGGCCGGGGAAGGCTGCGCTCCGCGTTCGCTTCCCGAGCGTGGCCGCCCAGGACTACTTCTCCGCCGGTTCGGTGACCGCCGCTGAGGGGGCCATGGTTTCTGCGTTGACCATCCACGCCAGCTGTTCCAGCCGCTCGATGGCTGCATGAAGCAGGTCCGCGCTGGTGGGATCCTCTTCATCCACCTCGTCGTGGACATCCCGCATGGTCTTGACCGTCCGTTCCAACCTGGCCGCCATCAGCTTGACCGCGTCCTTGGTTGATATCAGCCCGCCGGGAAGTTCCTCCAGCCGGGTGCCGGCTGCTACGGTCTTGCTGCGGCCGTCAGGGAGGGCATGCAAAGCCCGCATGCGTTCGGCCGCCTGGTCGGCGAAAAGCCGTGCACTGGCGATGATCTCGTCGAGTTGCAGGTGGAGGTCCCGGAAGTTGGTGCCCACAACGTTCCAGTGAGCCTGTTTGCCCTGCACGTGGAGCTCCACGAGGTCGGTCAGGACCAGCTGAAGGTTACCGGCGAGGGTGGGTGACGCTTTCATCAAATTCCTCCAGGGCGAGTGTCCGTTCCGGACCGGACTTCGGCCGGACAGTAATTCTAAGCATACTTAGGAAATGCCGGTCACCGGACCCGGGCCAGGGCGAACCCGTCCCACCCTTTGGAGCCGACAGTCTGGATGACGGTGGCATCAAGCTGCGGGTGGTTTCCCATCACCTGCAGTGCGTTGATGATCCCAGGTGCGTTGGCCTCGTCGATGGACGGGTCAAGGACCGCGCCCTCCCACACGGCGTTGTCCAGCACCACCACCGTTCCGGGGCGGCCCAGCCGCACAGCCCAGTCGAGGTAGTCGGTGTTGTGTTCCTTATCCGCGTCAATGAACACAAAGTCAAAGGGCTCGTGTCCCTCTGCGTGCAGCGCCGCCAAGGTGTCCAGCGCTGCGCCCACCCGGATCTCAACCTTGTGGCCGAGCCCGGCCGCTGCCACGTTGGCCAGGGCAATGTCCGCGTGTTTCGGGAGGTATTCGCACGTCACCAGCTTGCCGCCGTCGGGCAGTCCCCGCGCCATCCAGATGCTGCTAAAGCCCGCCAGCGTCCCGATCTCCAGCACCCGCCGGGCGCCCGAGATCTGCACCAGGAGCTTGAGGAACTTGCCGGCGTTGGGCGTCACCTCGATGGGAGGCATCCCGGCCTCGACGGCGGAGCTGACGGCCCGCTGCAAAGCCTCGTCGGGGTGAACCACCGTTGCCGTGAGGAATTCTTCGACCGCCACCCAGTCCGGCCGGGTCTTGTGCTCAAACATGGCCACAGTCTGGCACGCGGCTACGAAAGGGTCTAGGAACCGTCCGAAAGGGCCTTTTCGAGGCGTTCCACCTTGGCTTTGAGCTCACCGGTGTAACCGGGGCGGATATCGGCCTTGATGACCAGCGAAACCCGGCTGCCGAACTGCCCCACGGCCTCGGTGGCGCGCTTGACGACGTCGAACACTTCGTCCCACTCGCCCTCGATGGTGGTGAACATCGAGTCGGTCTGATGCGGCAGGCCCGAGTCCCTGACAATTTTCACCGCAGCCGCGACCGCGTCATGGACTGACGCGTCACCGGGGCGGGTTCCGTCGGCGGGCGTACCGGACGGGGCAACAGAAAATGCAAGCAACATAGGCCAAGTCTGCCATGCGGCACGACAGGGCAAACCAGCCGCCGGCACCGGTGAACGTCACATAACCGCCTACCCTCCGGTAACCACGTTCGCGGCCTGCCGCGTTGCTAACCTGAACGAATGAGCATTGCTGTCGTCCGCAAGCCACTACGCGCAGACGCTGCCCGGAACGTGGACAAGATCATCCTGGCCGCCCGCCAGTGCTTCCGCGAGCACGGCCCGGACGTCCCCCTCCAGACCATCGCCGCGACGGCCGGAGTCGGGCCCGCCACCCTGTTCCGGAACTTCGCCGATAAGGAAGAACTTGTCCTGGCGGCCCTCAACCGGCAACTCCGGGAGACAGTGGACCCCGTCATTGAGGAGGCCGTGGCGGGCATGGACGCCGCCGCGGGACTGCTCCGGGTCATCGAGGCGATCATGGCCGCTGCCAGCGCAGACGCGAACCTCCTCGGTGCCGTGGCGGGGCGCCGCGAACTCCTTACCGGGATTTCCGGGTCGCTGATGGAATCCATTGGCGTCCTTCTGGTCCGCGGCCAGGGACAGGGCACGCTCCGCCCGGACATTTCCCTGACAGACATGTTCCGCCTGCTCGCCATGCTGATCGGGGTGGTGGACACCATGGAACCGGGGTCGGATGCCTGGCGCCGGCCCGTGGCGCTCATCGAGGATGCCATCCGCACCGAACGGACCGGGCGTCCGCTGCCCGCCTTCGTCCCGCTGCCCGTTTCGCAGCTCCAAGGCCCGCAGTTCCACTGACCGTTCCACCCGGGCCGTTGGGGCCGCGAATTTCGGGGCGAACAGTGCATTGAGAGTCCTGAGCAGTTGCCTTAGACTCGAACTGGGTTACGCAGCCAGCCTCTGAAACCACCAGAGGAGACGAAAAATGCACCACGCTCTTGGCACTCCCCCGGAACTCGTGAGGCGGCCATGAATCACTCGAAGCTTTCCCAGGTCATCAACGATCCGCGCGGACCGGAAGAAGTCCTTGCCACGTTGCCGGCGGAAGAGCTCGCGAATCTGCTGGACGCTTTGTACCAGAACCTCGACACACCTGCCCCTGATCTTGGCGCGCAGGTTTGGTACGAGCTGGCCGTTGAAGAAAGCGCCCGCCGCACCGCCCCTCCCGAGGATGAACAGTCCGCTTAGCCGACTGTGCCCAGGTCCGCGACTGACCCGGACCCAACCGTAAATCTCCACTGTTCGGACCCGAAGGCCCGCCTGCTACGCGTGAGAATCGCGTTCAGCCGCCGGCGCCTCCGGGTCCCTTTTGATGCGGGACATGCTCTTTGGCGTCCCTCAGATGCTGCTGCAGCTTCTCCTCCGCGTCACGACGGCGCCGGGAAGTATCCCGCATTTCCCTCGTGGCTTCTGACGCGCTCGTGTCATAAATGGGCCGTGACTTCGGTTCCAGACCCTTGTGATCGGCTGCGCCTTGGGCCTCCGGTCGTTGGTGGTGCGCCTGTTCGTTCATAACCTGGCTCCTCTCCGGCCGCGACCCTGGAGTCACAGCCGAACCTCGTCGGGGGTCAGTCGTTGGACGATGACGCTTCCCTGTTGTTGAGCTCGGCCCGGACCGCCGCATGCAAGGCGGCCAAGCCTGGCTCCTGAGTGACATCCAAGGCCAGTCTTATGTGTTCCGAGAGGATGTCAAGGTCCTCCGGCGGTAAGTCGGCCATGGACCTGAACCGGGTGAAGAAACGCTTGACCGGCAGGCCAGCGCGCCATCCGCCTGCAGTGGGGTGGCGGGGTTTGCCTGGTCTGGTGCGGGCTACATGCAGCTTTATTTCCATGGTCGGTGCTCTCGGGAGAATCCATGGCCAACTGCATAGCCAGAATCATGCTACAGCGATTGTGCGCCGCACCACTAGGTTTTGCGCTCAGTTCCAGCCAGTTAAACCGCTCAGTTCCATCCGACTAAACGCAGCAGGCCGGCGGCTGCAGCGCCCACAACCACCACCAGCAGGAACGGCGCCCGGAAGGCCAGCGCAATGGCGGCGGCGGCGAGCGCTCCCAACCGCGCATCAGCTGCCAGGGCCTGCCCGGAGGCCACCGTATTGACCACCGTAAGGGAGGCAAGGAGGCCGATGGTCATGGTTCCGGCCACCCGGGACATCCGCGGGTCTTCCAGGAGCTTTGCGGGGACCAGGTAGCCCATCAGTTTCCAGGCATAGGCCAGGATGCACGCCAGCAGCAGCCAGAACCAGAGGTTCATGCGTCTGCCTCCCTCGTGGTGCCGTGCCTATGGGTCTCCTGGTAGGGATCCACATCCGGTTCCAGGCCTTCATCGCTACGGCCATGGCTGAACCAGCCGATCACCGCGGCCACCAGCGCCGCAACGAGGATGGGTACGCCGGCTGGAACGAACGGCACGGCGAGGACGGTGGCCAGTGCACAGGCCACCGCGATCGCCGCAGGTTCGAACCCCTTGAGCCGGGGCCACAACAGGGCGAGGAAGGCGGCCACCGCTGCCCCGTCAAGGCCCCACTGCTTCGGGTCTCCCAGGCCGCTGCCGGCGAAGGCACCGATCGCGGTGAAGAGGTTCCAGAGCACGTAGATGCCAATGCCCGCGGTCCAGAACCCGCGTCGCTGCTCGGCAGGATCGGTCTGACCCGTGCTGGTGGCCGTTGACTCGTCAATGGTGACCTGTGCTGCGACGTACCGCCGCCACCCTGCCGGACGCAGGAGCGCATTCAACTGCATGCCGTAGATGCCGTTGCGCATGCCAAGGAGGGTGGCCGCACTCATCGCCGCGATGCCGGAACCGCCACCCGCCACCACGCCGATGAACGCGAACTGGGAACCTCCGCTGAACAGCAGGAGACTCAGCGCCATGGTCTGCCAGAAATCCAGGCCGGACGTGACGGACAGGGCGCCGAAGGAAATGCCGTACAGACCGGTGGCGATGCTGATGGACAGACCCACCCGAACGGCAGGCGAGGCGAGAAGCTTCACTGCCGCGTCCGGGCCGGGACGCCCCGCAGGCTCCATGCCCACAGGATGAGCGGGACCTGCAGGGGAAGCCTGGCGGTATGCGCCCGGCGCTCCGTGGGCGTGCCCGTGGGGCCATAGGCGCGGCGGAGGGCTGCCACGTGGCCGGCCAGGAACACCGTGAACATGCCGCTGACGGCGGTGGCCGCCGCCCGCCGCGTGGCCGGGATCAGGAGTACGACGGCGGCACCCGCCTCCAGCAGTCCGCTCACCGCAATCCATTCCAGCCGGGTCATAACAGCCAAAGGCCGCCCGCCGCCGTCGTGCGGTGCGTCAGTGGAACCCGCACTGCTTGGGCCCGCACTGCCCGGGTCCGCGCCTGGATCCGCGCTGCCGGGGCCAGGGCGGGGCGCCTCGGGGTCATTGCCCGGAGCGTCGCGGCAGAGGTAGTCCGGGACAACCTGCGCGAAGAAGCGCGGTTCGCGGAAGTGCTTCATGGCACTGGTCAGCAGCAGTGCGCTCAGTGCTCCTGTGGAGATGGTTTGGACGGCCCGGCCGGACCAGCGAAATGGCATGGCTCCACTCAATCACAGCGGAACGTCCGCTGCTAAAAGCCGCCATTCAGCCCGGTGGCGGAGGCCCGGGTCAGGACGGCAGCGGGGCCTGTTGGCTGCCCGACCGGAGCTGGGCCAGCACCCTGGCTGGTTTGTTGGTGGTGATCTCGTGGACGCCCAGTCCCTGGCACAGGGCCACATCGCGTTCCGTGTCCACAGTCCAGACACGGAAGCGGCGGCCGGATTCGAGCCAGCGCTGGACGGTCCGGGCGTGCTCGCGGATGTACATGATCCCCGGGCCGGCGAGCCCTACCTCGCAGTCGTCAAGAATTCTTTCGCCTTCAAGCTGGGCCGACTTCATCACGTTGGCGACGGCGGCGCCCGCCAGCGTTCCCAGGCTCAGTTCGTCCCGGATTTCATCGACGTCGATGTCGTCCACCAGTTGGCAGATATGCGCGGCCGTGACCTTCTTCAGCAAATGCTTGACCGAGTCCGGGCTGAAGCTCATAAACGAGACACTGATGTTGTCCACGGTGGAGGTCGCGGGGTCCCAGCCTTCATTGTGGAGCACCTCAAGCACCCGGTCCTCCAGCTTCAGCTGATAGGGACTGGGGTGTTTGAGTTCGATGGCCAGCCCGATGGGCCGGCCGGCGCCGCGGAGGATGTCCAGGAGTTCCGGCAGGGTCAGCAGCTGCTCCGAGCGGGCGCCGTACTTTTCCGGAATCCGGACGCCTTTCCACGACGAAAAGTCCAACAGCCGCAACTCTGCCAGCGTTCGGTCCGCCACCGGGCCGGTCCCGTCCGAGGTGCGGTCCAGGTTGGCGTCATGGAGCAGCACCGCGTGCTGATCGCGTGTGAGGTGGATATCGCACTCAACCCCGTCGGCGCCGTCGGCAATGGCCTGGAGGTACGCAGCGCGGGTGTGTTCGGCAAAGGCGGCACTGGAGCCCCGGTGGGCGTACACCAGGGGCCGGTCCGGAACAGACTCGTCGAATGTCATGAGGACACGCTAGCGGAACAGGCCCTGACGTACGCGACTAGGCTGGGCTCATGCAGGTGAACTCTGAGCCAACTACCCGTCAGTCTCCATCCCGGCCCCCGCGTGCGGACCCGCTGAGGGCGAAGAACGGGGCCGCCGTCGTCGGTCAGCACCTCAGTGCCGGCGACGCTGAAAAGGCGGCGGCGCTGCGGAAGATGAAGCTGGTGGCGCTGGGCCTGCTCATTGGCATGGCCGTCATTTTTGTCTTCGCGTTCGCGCTGCAGAAGGAGTACCCGTGGCTGCAGTATGTCCGCGCCGCGGCTGAGGGCGGCATGGTGGGCGCGCTGGCCGACTGGTTCGCCGTGACCGCACTGTTCAAGTACCCCATGGGCATCAAGATCCCGCACACCGCCATTATCCCGCGCCGCAAGGACCAGATCGGGGCGTCACTGGGCGAGTTTGTTGAGACCAATTTTCTGTCCGAGCAGGTGGTCCAGGAGAAGCTCGCGTCGGTGGACGTAGCCCGGAAGGCCGGCGCGTGGCTGTCCGGTCCCGGCGGCGCCGAGCGCGTGGCCAAGGAAGGGGCCGCGGTCATCCGCGGCGCCTTCAAGGTACTCAACGACGACGACGTGCAGGCCGTGATCGAGTCGATGGTCCGCAAGCATCTGCTCACTCCGCCGTGGGGGCCTCCGGTGGGACGCCTCGCTGAGCGGATCTTCGCTGACGGACACCACCACACCCTGGTGGACCTGCTCGTGGACCGGACGGTGGACTGGGTCCGGGACAACCACAAAACGGTGAGCCGGCTGGTGTCTGACCGGTCCCCGCAGTGGGTCCCGCAGTTCGTGGACGGGCTCGTGGGCGACAAGGTGTATGTCGAAATCCTCAAGTTCACCAAGGCCGTCCAGGCCGATCCGCAGCACCAGGTCCGGCAGTCCATCGACACCTACCTGACGTCGCTCGCGCAGGACCTGCAGCACGACCCCGTGATGATCGCCCGGGCCGAAGGCATTAAGGCGCAGGTCCTGGGCGATCCCGAGGTCCGGGAGCTGGCGTCCCGCACGTGGGGCACCATCAAGGCTGCGCTGCTCAGCGCCGTAGACGATCCGCACAGCGAACTGACCGTCAAGTTCAAGGCCGCCGTGCACGATTTCGGCACCCGCCTGGTGGTTGATCCCGACCTGGCCGGCAAGGTGAACGCCTGGATCGGCGACGCCGCCGGCTACCTGGTCCGCACCTACCGCTCGGACATCGCCGGGGTCATCACGGACACCGTGGCGCGGTGGGACGCCGAGGAAACCTCACAGAAGATCGAGCTCCAGGTGGGCAAGGACCTGCAGTTCATCCGGATCAACGGCACGGTGGTGGGCTCCCTCGCCGGGCTGGCCATCTTCAGCGCGGCCCACCTGGTGTTCGGCTAGGCGAAGGACTCCAACTCGACACCGGCGGCTTCGAGCCCGGCCCGGACCGCGGTGGCCATCTCTACAGCACCCGGGGTATCGCCGTGGATGCACAGCGAATCCGGCCGGACCTGGACGACGGTTCCGTCCACGGCCACGACCTCCCCCTTGGTTGCGAGCCGAACTGCGCGCTCCACGATGGGGCCGACCTCATGCAGGACGGCGCCCTCATGCGAGCGGGGCACCAGCGTGCCATCCGCCTGGTAAGCCCGGTCCACAAAAGCCTCCACAAAAACCGGGTGTCCGGCTTCCCTGGCCTGGACCAGGAGCTGCGAACCGGGCAGGCCAAGGATGGGGAGCCCTGGGTCGTACGCTTGTATGGCTGCCACCACGGCTGATGCCTGCTCTTCATCGTGCACCAGACGGTTGTAGAGCGCGCCGTGCGGCTTGACGTAGTCAACGGAGGCACCCACGGCATGCGCCACGCCGTCGAGCGCGCCCAGCTGGTACAGCACGTCCCCGAAAAGCTCGTCGAAGGACATGTCCAGGGACCGGCGGCCAAAGCCGGCCAGGTCCCGGTAGCCCACGTGCGCACCCACGGTCACATCGAGCTCGAAGGCGGCGCGGCAGCTGTCGAGCATCGTCACGGGGTCCCCCGCGTGAAAGCCGCAGGCCACGTTGGCGCTGGTCACCAGGGGGAACATCGCGGCGTCATCGCCCATGGTCCACGAGCCGAACGATTCGCCGAGGTCAGCGTTAAGATCCAAGGTTTGTACCCTCCAGGGTGTTGTGGGCCATGCTGGCGTTGTCCGCCGCTGGGGCTTTGAGCTCTCCCGGAATCGTATCGGGCATCGGGCCGAACGCCTCCTTGGCGTTCGCCGCCACCGCCCGGCCCATGATGAGGTTGCCGCCCCCGCCCACCACCGCGCCGATGCCGAACGGCAATGCCCGGCCAATCAGTGCTGAGCCCTGGCGTTTGAGCAGGTTCTTCAGGAAGGCCTTCTGGATCTTGCTCCGGATGGCACCGAAACCCGTGGGCATGGACTTGGACAGCGCGTTTCCCCATACCTTGGTGGGGCTGTTGCCCTTTCCCATGGCCTGCCCGCTCAGCGTTCCAAGCAGGGCGGTCCCTTCCTCACCCAGCATGATGGCCATCACCATGGTGCTGGCCTTGTCCGGGTTGGTCAGGCGGATGCCGTGCAGTTCCGCCAGCGAGGTGGCGTAGAGCGCCGTGGCCTCGAGGAAACCGACGGTGGCCGCGGCCGAGAGCCCCAGCGAGGCCACCGTTCCGACGCCGGGCACAACGGCAGTTGCCCCGACGATCGCGCCGCCGCCGGTCACGGCCCGCAGGTAGTCCCGCTCCAGGATTTCCGCGAGTTTTGCGGCGCTGGCGCGGGGGTGTTTGCGCTGCAGCCGCCGGACATAGGCAAGCACCAATGGCCGCTGGATTTCGACTGCCCTCAGGAGCACGTTGTGGACACCGGGTTTCGGCTTGCCCTCGGCGTCGAACACCGCGTTGTGGGCGGTCTCCTGGGCGATGCGTACTGCGGGATTGCTGCGCTTGGCCATGGTCACCTCTGCTTCTGTAGTACGTCTGGCCGCCGGCTGTTTGGCTGCGGTCCTCCCTTAACACTAAGGGTGCTTTGCACTAAGTAGCGTTCCTGCCGGCCAATCCCCGCCCAGGGGGGCGGAGAAGCGCCAACGCCCGGGCGCGTCAGCCGAGCGCGTGGACGACGGGAAGACTTGCCGTGGGCGGTCCGCCGGGGAAGACCGTGGGCTCGGGGCACTCGAAAGGTTCCAGCACCACGCGGAGCGGCTCCGGGCCGACCCGGAGAATCCGGCCGCGGACATCCACATCCAGCGGGCCGCCGCTGCGGACGCTGAGGGTGAGGGCACCGGCGTCGAGCTCCACCCGCAGCAGGCGGCCGCGGACCTTCAGGTGGAAGGTCAGCGAATCCCATTCAGCCGGAAGCCGCGGATCGAAGAACGGCATGTGGCCCTGGTCCCGAAGGCCGGCAAAACCGCACACCAGCGAACTCCACACGCCGCCGGTGGAGGCAATGTGCACGCCGTCGATGGTGTTGCCGTGGGTGTCATCCAGGTCGATGAACGCCGCGTTGGTGAAGTGGTCCAACGCCGCTTCGGGATGACCCACTTCAGCGGCCATGATCCCCTGCACGCATGCTGAAAGGGTGGAATCGCCGGTGGTGATGGGATCGTAGAAATCGAAGGCGCGGCGTTTTTCCTCCGCGGTGAAGTCCTGCCACTGCAGGAACATGGCCAGCACGGTGTCCGCCTGCTTCAGCACCTGGTGCCGGTAGATCACCAACGGGTGGAAATGCAGCAGCAGCGGGTACTTTGACCTGGGTGTGGTCCAGTCCCAGGGCTCCAGCGTCATGAAGTCGTTATCCTGCGAGTAGACCTCCAGGTCCTCATCGAAAGGCAGCTGCATGCGGTTGGCAGCCTGCACCCAGAGCTGGCGTTCGGCGTCATCGATGGCCGGGTGTTCCACGGCCGCGGCGGCGCTCAGATTAAAGCGGGCCATAACGTTGGTGTACAGGTTGTCGTTGACAACCGCCGTGTATTCGTCCGGGCCCGTGACGCCGTGAATGTGGAAGAGCCCGTCCTTGCCGAAGAAGCCCAGCGACGCCCACATGCGCGCGGTTTCGATTAGCAGCTCGGCGCCCATGCCTTCGCGGAACGCTTCGTCCCCGGTGGCCCACATGTAGCGGCTGGTGGCAAACGCGATGGCCGCGGCGATATGGAACTGTGCCGTGCCGGCGGCGTAGTAGGCGCTGGCTTCCAGGCCGTTGATGGTGCGCCACGGGAAGAGGGCACCGTCCACGCTGAGTTCTTTGGCCCGGATCTTGGCTGCCGGCAGCATGTCGTGGCGGAATTCCAGAACCTGGCGGGCGGCGTCGGGATTGGTGTAGGTGAGGTACGGCAGGAGGTAGACCTCCTGGTCCCAGAAATAGTGTCCCTCGTAGCCTGAGCCGGTCACGCCTTTCGCCGGGATGCCCGCGACGTCAGCCCGGGCAGTCGCCTGTGCCAGCTGGAACAGATTCCAGCGGATGGCCTGCTGGAGCTGGGGCTGGCCGCCCACCACGATGTCGGACGTGGCCCAGTACTCGCGGTAGTGCTCCCGGCTCTCGGTGAAGATGTCCTCCACGGGCCGGAGCCCGGCTTCGGCGGTTTCCGCGGCGTCATGCTCCGAGTCCTGGACGCCCCGGCCGGCGGCGTAGCTGACGCTCTTCTCGAGCCGGAACGGCTCCCCGGCACGCACCGCCAGGACGTACCGGACGCTGCTGTCGTCTTCGCCGGCCACCGTTTCAAAACACTGCTGGCCGGTGGACGTCCAGTGATCCACTGCCATCCCCACGCGCTGCCCGGATTCCGCGGCCTGCCATGAGAGCCGGAGTGAGCCGTCGCCGCCGTCGGTCCTGACGGGAAGCAGGACCCGTCCCGCGTGCCGGCCGGCGCGGCGCGGGTCATGCGCGGAGTGGTCCTCCACCGGCTGGTCCTGGCGGTTGATCACCGATGACGTCACGTCGGCGGAAATCTCGCGGTCCGAGGCGACTTCCAAGGAAATGCCCAGGCTGCCGCGCGAGGCGAAGCCCACCGCCCGGCGCTCGGTGGTGGTCACGGTGGCGCCGGAGCGGCAGTGCCAGGTGACGCGGCATTCGTAGATGCCCGTGGCGAAGTCGACTGCGCGGCGGTAGTCCAGCACGTCTGACTCCGCGAGCGAGAGGGTCTCGCCGTCGATGATGACCGTGAAGTTGTTCGCGTCCGGGATGTAGATGATCCGCTGCCCGGTCCGGGCGAAACCGAACGCGTTCTCCGCATGCTTGATGTCCCAGATTTCGTGCAGGCCGTTGATGAAGCTGCCCGGAAGCTCGGCATCCGACGCGGCCCAGTGGGCACCGCGGATGCCAAGGTGCCCGTTGCCCAGGGCAAAGAGCGTTTCCAGGGTGCCCGCATTGCCCGGTTCGTGGTGTGTTTCCACAAGCTGCCAGGGGGTGTCGGGGAACCGTTCACGGTCAGCGGTGATGAGAGCCATGGTGTTGCGATCCTTTTGGCGTGGTGCTGGGTCTTGGAGGTCTGCGTCGGGCCGGCTGTGCGGCCGGAGGCTGGTTAGAGGAGTTCCTGGAGGTCGTTGACCACGCTGGTGGCTCCGGCTTCGAGCAGTGTCTGCCGGCCGGCGCCCCTGTCGACGCCGATCACGGAGTGGAAGCTGCCCGCGTGTCCGGCCTGGACACCGGAGACCGCGTCCTCAACCACCACGCATTCTTCGCTGGGAAGGCCCAGTAGCTGCGCCGCGTAGGTGTAGGTGGCGGGGCTTGGTTTGCCGGGCAGGCCCTTGGCTGCGGCCACCACCCCGTCAACCACGATTTCGAAGTGTCCGTCCAGGCCTGCTGCCTTCAGGACGGCCGGGGCGTTCCGGGATGAGGAGACGACGGCGACCTTCAGTCCGCGGGCCACTGCGGCTTCCAGGAAGCGCACCGACCCCTCAAACGGCTCGACGCCGGCGCTGACGATGTCATTGAAGACCTGGTTCTTGCGGTTGCCCAGTCCCTGCACGGTGGGCTCTGCGGACTCCGCGGTGGAGGAGTGTTCTTCCCCTTCCGGGAGTACGATCCCGCGGGACGCCAGGAAGTCCCGGACGCCGTCGAACCGCGGCTTGCCGTCGATATGGTCGAAATAGTCCTCCTCGCGGTAGCCAGGCACGTCGGGACGGGACGCCAGGTAGCCGTCGAAAAGTTCCTTCCACGCCCGTTCGTGGACCGTGGCCGTGGGCGTCAGCACGCCGTCGAGGTCGAAGAGGATCGCGGAAGCGCTGGTCCAGGCGGAGTTCCGGGTTTCTAGAACGTCAGTCATGCGCAATGTCCTTTCAGACGGCGGGCAGCCATAGGGGCGTAGCTCAGGAAGGCAGAAATCAACAAGCAGGTACACAAGCAGGAAAATGCGGGGCTGGCCTCCGCAGCTGGGCGCCGGTGCGCAAAAGCGGAGAGGAAATCGCGGGCCACGGTGTCCGCTGGATCGGCAGCAGCGGCTAGGGGCATGGCGTAAACCATGGCGGGCCGGTGGGCTGCTGAAAAATCGTCTTCTTCCATGATGAAGGCGATAATGCGGCGTGACAACCTGGCACGGACGGAACCGGCCTGGATTTGCCCGTCAGCGAGACCGGGAAGCTCAGCCGAGGACGTAGTGGCGGAGGAAGGCGCTGACATCCACCATCTCGGACTTGCTCATCGCGTGGCCCATGCCGGGATACGTCCGGGCGGTCAGCCGTGTGTTCTTTTCCAACCATTGAGCCGTGTACTCCGTGGCTTCCTCGTTGATCACCAAGTCTGCCTTGTCCCGGCCCCAGAAGAACGGCGGCGGGGACTCAAAGGAGTCGGTGAGGGAGAGGAGTTCATTGTCCAGCACAAACCCAGACAGCCCCACTGTCGCCTTATAGCTCCCGGGGTGCAGGCGCAGCAGGGTGCTGGCCATGGCCATGCCTTGGGAGTAGCCCATCAGGCTCACGCTGCTGTGCTTGCCCCTGACCGAGCCGATCCAGGTGTGGACGGCGTTGGTGGCGCTGATGACGTCAGCAAAGTCGTTGGCCAGAAAATAGTCCAGCAGGAACCAGCCGTAATGGTCCCCGATCACCATGGGGGCCCGGAGCGCCGCGCACGTGAAGTCGGGCGGGAGATAGTCGAACAGGCGCACCATGCGGGACTCATCCGTGCCGTAGCCGTGCATCAGCACCAGCAGCGGCGTACCTTCCCGCTCGGCTTCCGGCTTGGACCAAACAACTGTCTCCATCGGACCAGCCTAGCGATCCGAGGGAGCGGCGCGATTCATCAAACACTGCCAGGAACGCCGCTGAACAGTCACGATGCCGCCCGGGTGCGGTCACGGCACGGGCTCATGGTCATTGAATCGGGCTGAGCCGCGCTGTAGCGTGTGCGAGAGAGCACAGCATGCTTATCAATTCGGCACCACCATGTACTCGAACAACAAGGAGCAAGTCATGAGAATCGGTTCCGCAATCTTCCTTATTGCCCTCGGCGCCATTCTGGCCTGGGCCGTCGCTCCGGGCCTGATCCCTTTCGTGGACCAGGTTTTGATTGGGTACATCCTGATGGCGGTTGGCGTGATCGGGCTGATCGCCTCGCTCATCCTGGCCTCCCCCGGACGCAGCCGCAGGGTCAGCGAAACCCGCTCGGTGGTTGACCCCAACACCGGCGAGCGCATCACGCGCAACGAAAGCCGCGACGGCGGGCTGTAAGTCCCGGACGAAAGCGCCACCAAGGCCCGGACGGAAACGTCAACGGGTAACCCGAAAAGCCGGACCGGACCACCGTGGTCCGGCCCGGCTTTTGGTTTCCGCGGCCTACCGCCGCAATTCTGTGTTTTTTTGGTTTTCGTTGACAAACCCACACAGACAAAGATAAAGTCAAGTAATTCAACATCACGTGATGCCAGTCACAGGAATTTCAGCACTTTACGCAACGGAGGGTATGTGTTCGCCGAGGAGCGCCAGCAGAAGATCGCCGAGCTTGTGGCCGGCACCGGCAGGGTCAGCGTGACCGTGCTGGCCGAACGCTTCCGCATCACTACAGAAACCATCCGCCGCGACCTCGCCACCCTCGAAACAGCGGGCACCGTCCGCCGCGTCCATGGCGGGGCTGTGGCCGCGGACCGTTTCAGCACGTCGGAGGAAAGCATCAACGAACGGTCAATCCAGCGGCCGGACGAGAAGCTCCGCATCGCCCAGGCCGCCCTGGCCCTGATCCCGCAGGGTAAGTCCGGAAGCCTCCTGCTCGATGCCGGCTCCACCACCGAAGCGCTGGCGGACCTCCTCTCCCGGCGCCCCGCCGTCGGCAACTCCGGCAACGGAGCTTCGGGAGCGGCGTCCGGAATGCCGCACGGCAACTCGTCCGTACCCGAACTCGTCGTTATTACCCACGCCGTTCCCATTGCCGCCCGGCTGGCCAGTGCACCCGGAATCGCACTCCAAATCCTGGGCGGCCGGGTACGCGGCCTCACGCAGGCGGCCGTTGGCCAGGCCACCGTGGAGGCCGCTCAACGGCTGCGCCCGGACATCGCGTTCATCGGCACCAACGGCATCAACGCAAGCTTTGGCCTCAGCACCCCCGATCCTGAAGAAGCGGCCGTCAAGGCAGCCTTCGTCCATTCGGCGCGCCGCATCGTGGTGCTGGCCGATTCCTCCAAGCTGGACACGGAAACCCTGGTCCAGTTCGCCTCCCTGAAAGATCTGGACACCTTGATTACAGACAGCGAGCCCGGCCCGGAGCTCACAGCCGCCCTCACGGACGCCGGCGTTGACGTGGTGATCGCATGATTGTCACCTTCACGGCCAACCCCAGCCTGGACCGCACCGTGGCCCTCCCCGGCCCTCTGGAACGCGGCGAAGTCCAGCGCGCGGTTTCGGTCAGCCAGGAATCGGGCGGCAAGGGCGTCAACGTCTCGCGGGCGTTGTGCGCCTCCGGGGTGGAGACCCTCGCGGTCCTCCCGGGCGCGGACAGTGATCCCGTCCTCGCGGGGCTTCGCCACGACAAGGTGCCGTTTGCGGCCCTGGGCATCGACGAGCCGCTGCGCACCAACGTTGCCCTCACCGAGCCCGGCGGCGTGACCACCAAGATCAACGAACCCGGGCCCGTGCTCAGCGCGGACGAGCAGGAAGCCCTGATCGGCCTGCTGCTGGAGCGCGCCCGCGGTGCCAGCTGGGTCATCCTGGCCGGCTCCCTTCCCCCCGGTTTCCCGGCAGACTTTTACGCCACGGCGGCCCGGCGGCTGCGTCAGGGTGCCGCCGGCCCCGGTCCGGCGGCCGATGGCGCCGCGCCGCTGATCGCCGTCGACTCCTCCGGCGCTCCGCTCGCCGCCGCCGTCGCTGACGCTTCGGGGGACACGATCTCCGGGAAACCGGACCTGTTAAAACCCAACGCCGAGGAACTGGCGGAACTGGCTGCAGCAGCCGGCTACGCCACGGCGTTCACCGCAGAGGAACTTGAAGCGGACCCGGAGGCCGCCGCAGCGGCCGCCGCCGCCGTCGTGCGTTCCGGTGTGGGTGCTGTACTGGCAACTCTCGGATCCAAGGGAGCTGTGCTGGTAACGGCCGACGGCGCGTGGCTGGCCACGCATCCGCCGGTCGCCGCGGTCAGTACTGTCGGCGCGGGCGATTCATCGCTGGCTGGCTATCTGCTCGCCCACGGCCTGGGCGCCGCCCCGGCCGATTGCCTCCGTCAGGCGGTGGCCCATGGTGCCGCCGCCGCCTCCCTGCCGGGCTCCACAGTCCCGGCAGTCCACCAAACCACCCCGGATGCCGTAACCATCACGGCCCTTCGAAAGGATTGACAGTGACTCAGCTCATCACCACCGAACTGGTCGAGCTCGACCAGAACCTGGGCACCTCGCCCGAGGATGTGATCCGGCACCTGGCCAGCAAAGTTGCTGCCACCGGCCGCGCATCAGAAGTTGAAGGCCTCTTTGCCGACGCCTTCGCCCGTGAGCAGAAGACCGCCACCGGCATTCCCGGCGGCATTGCCATCCCGCACTGCCGCTCGGCAGCCGTCGTGGAGCCCACCCTTGCGATGGCCCGGCTGAACCCCAAAGTGGACTTCGGCGCCAAGGACGGCCCCGCCGACCTGATCTTCTTCATCGCCGCCCCGGACGGAGCGGACCAGGAGCATCTTAAGCTGCTGTCCAAGCTGGCCCGGTCTCTGATCAAGAAGGACTTCACCGCTGCCCTCCGCAACGCTTCCTCGGAGGCGGAAATTGTGGAACTCGTGGACGGCGCACTGGCAGACAAGCCGGCCGCCCACGCGGCCACGGCACCCGCTGAGGCCGTACCTGCCGCTGCGGGTACTGCTTCCGGCGCCTCCGCCGCGGGTGCTGCGGCGGCTTCGACCGGCTCAGCCGACAGCGCCGCATCAGGGCCCAGGCGCCTGGTAGCCGTCACGGCATGCCCCACGGGCATCGCCCACACCTACATGGCCGCCGACTCACTGGTAGCCGCAGCCCAGGAAATGGGCGTGGACCTGCAGGTGGAAACCCAGGGCTCCTCCGGCGCCAAGCCGCTGGACCCCGCCGTCATTGCCGCTGCGGACGCCGTGATCTTCGCAGTGGACGTGGACGTTCGCGGCAAGGAGCGCTTTGCCGGCAAGCCCGTCATCAACGCCCCGGTCAAGCGCGGCATCGACGAGCCCGCCAAAATGGTCCGGGAAGCGCTTGCCGCTGCAACCGATCCGCACGCCCGCCGGGTGCCGCACTTCGGTGCGGAGGAGCAGGCCCAGCAGGCCGAAGCCGAAAAGGGCGAGCACATCGGCCAGAAGCTGAAGCGTGCACTGCTCACCGGTGTCAGCTACATGATCCCGTTTGTGGCCGGTGGCGGCCTCCTGATCGCTCTGGGCTTCCTGCTCGGCGGCTATAACATCACCAGCGTCGCGGACAAGGTGGTGGTGGCGAACAACTTCGGCAACCTCCCCGAAGGCGGCCTGGCGATCTACCTCGGCGCCGTCCTGTTCAAGATCGGCGCCCTGTCCATGGGCTTCCTGGTCCCCGCCTTGGCAGGCTACATCGCCTACGCCATCGCCGACCGGCCCGGCATTGCACCAGGTTTCGTCGCCGGTGCGGTCTCCGGGTTCATGGGTGCCGGCTTCCTCGGCGGCATCGTCGGCGGCCTGCTGGCCGGCTACATGGCCCACCTGATCGGAACCTGGCAGGTGCCCCGCTGGCTGCGCGGCCTGATGCCCGTGGTGATCATCCCGCTCCTGGCCTCCATCTTTGCCTCCGGCCTGATGTTCCTGGTCCTCGGCGGCCCCATTGCCGGCATCACCACCGCCCTGAACTCCTGGCTCACCGGCATGACCGGCGTCTCCGCTGTGGTCCTCGGCATCATCCTTGGACTCATGATGTGCTTCGACCTCGGCGGCCCGGTCAACAAGGTGGCCTACGCGTTCGCTGTTGCCGGCCTGAGCGCCGGAAGTGCCACCAACCAGGCCCCGTGGCAGATCATGGCAACCGTGATGGCTGCCGGCATGGTGCCGCCGCTGGCAATGGCCCTGGCCACCACGCTGGACAAGAAGCTCTTCAGCCTCGCCGAGCGCGAAAACGGCAAGGCAGCCTGGCTGCTGGGTGCCTCCTTCATCTCCGAAGGCGCCATCCCGTTCGCCGCCGCCGATCCCCTGCGGGTCATCCCCGCCAGCATGGTGGGCGGCGCCCTTACGGGAGCCCTGTGCATGGCCACCGGCGTCACCTCACAGGCCCCCCACGGCGGAATCTTCGTGTTCTTCGCCATCGGCAACCTGGCGATGTTCGTCATCTCCATCGTGGCCGGAACCATTGTCAGTGCGCTGGCGGTCATCGCCCTCAAGCGCTGGGCCGTCCGCCAGCCGGAGCCGACTGCTAGCGTGGAGACCGTTCCCGCAACTGTCTGACCCGGCCGTACCACCAACGATTTTCCGGGCGCTGAACGAACAGGCGCCGAATGATAAAAGGAGCAACAATGCCAGAACGTACCGCAACCGTCGCCAGCCGCGTGGGCCTGCACGCCCGCCCTGCCGCCATCTTTGCCGAAGCAGCCGGCGAGTTCGACCTGGACATCACCATTGCCCGCGAAGGCGAGCCGGCCGATGAGGCCATGGACGCGGCCAGCATCCTGTCCCTGATGAGCCTGGGTGCATCCCACGGCGACGTTGTGGTGCTCCGCGCTGAAGGCACCGGCGCGGACGATGCCCTGGAGCGTCTGGTCCAGATCCTGGAAACGGATCACGACGCCGAGTAGCGCCTACCCCCGCTGAGGCACCAAAGCCGGGCGGCCGCCGTCGTACGTCTCTCCTGCGCGGGGAGACTACGACGGCGGCCGCCCGCTTTAATCCCCGCCCGCCCAAGTGAGTAGCGCTATGTGTCGTTTTGGGCGTCCAAAACGACACATAGCGCTACCTAGTTGGGTCAGGGGCGCTCGGCGATCTTCTTGACGTCCGCAACGAGCATGTCCCACATGCCTTTGGAGTGCTCGGCCGCCTCTTCGCTGGGGTTGTTGTCCTGGGCGAGCGTGAGCCTGGTTCTCCCATCCTTCTCATCAAGGGTCCAGGTCAGGGTGTGGTAGTTTTCCGGTTGGTCCTCACCCCCGCTGAGCGCGCTGAAATGCGTGTGGACCAGCTTCCTGCCTGGCTTTATCTCCAGAATGGTTCCCTTGTCTTCGTACGGCTTCCCTTCCCACTCGCCGCGCCACAGGATGGGCCCGCCAACGGTCCAGTCGGTGACCAGCCGGGCCCCGAACATGAACTCCTTCACGGCCGCCGGGTCCGTCATGACGTCCCAGACGCGGCTGGCAGGCGCGTCGATGGTAATGGCGGCCGTGGCCACGTGCCCCGTCATGCCCGGGCCTTTTTGGCGGTGAGCAGCAGGTATTCCCATTCCATCTGCCATGCGGCGTCGCCGTGGGCATCGCCGAACGAATCGGCAAGCTCCGTGAGGGCCGCGTCCAGGGCTTGGGATTTCTCCTGGTCCTCGCCGAGGAATTTGTAGACCGCGATGGTGGGGCCGTAGTGGGACTTGAAGTACCGCAGGAAATCCCCCGGTTGGTGGAAGCTGTGAACGGTAAGGGTCCGCTTCTCGGCGTGGATGTCCGTGATCCGATCGCCAAAGAGCTCCCGCACATGGTCTTCGCTGCCCCACAGCGGTGGCGGCTGCGCCCCGGGCTGAGGCGGCGGCGCGAAGGGCTTCATCGCTGCGAACATCTTGCCGATGAAACCTTCGGGCGTCCAATGGAGCAGGCCGATGGTGCCGCCGGGTTTGCAAACGCGAACAATTTCATCGGCGCCCGCCTGGTGGTGCGGCGCAAACATCACGCCCAGGCAGGACGTGACGACGTCGAATTCGTTGTCCGGGAACGGCAGGGCCTCCGCGTCCGCTTCCACCCATTCCAGCTCAACGCCACGATCGGCTGCCTGGTGCCTCCCGGCCTCGAACAGTTCCGGGGTCAGATCGCTGGCAATGACCGTTGCCCCCATCATGGCTGCGGGAATGGCCGCGTTGCCGGCGCCGGCAGCGACATCGAGTACTCGTTGTTTGGGTCTGATGCCGGCGGCCTCAACCAGGATAGCCCCAAGATCGTTGACGAGCTCGCTGGCCAGGGCGGGGTAATCCCCGGAGGCCCACATGGCGCGATGCTTTTGCTTCAGTTCCCGGTCGGCTTCGTCCACGGCCGTTTTGTCAGTCATTTTCGGTGCCCCTCTCCGTCTCCCTTGACAGGTTGTGAGTGACAGCACGCTGTTGGCACAGTGGAGGCTGCGATGCGACCCATTGTGGAGGCAGCACATCGCGAAAGCAAGCAAACTTAGCGCTTCCTTGTTTTTGCCCGCCGCCGGAATTAGCGTGGAAACCTCACCAGCAGAGGGGTAAACGGCTACAGGTTCAAGGCTCCCACGGCCCGCTCCCCTGCGGCTGAACCGGGCGGCCAAGCCTTCCGGCCTCCCGCAACTTTTGAAGGAGGATGACATGCCGCTCAAAGCCGACGCCAATGCAATTGGACTTCCCGGCTACTCGGCCAAGAAGAAGCGCGAACTCATCCCCACCCTGCGGAAATCCTAGGCGGCGGCCATCGTACCTCCCACCGTCCAGCCCGCGCTGTTACCGAATGCCCGTCCGGAAAGCGCCTCAGGCACCCTTTCTGGACCGCGTTGCGGCCGTCTTCGCCGCAGGTTTCGAAGCCGTGGACTTCGCCGCTGCCGGCTTAGCGGCGCCGGTCGACTTCGCGGTGGTGGATTTGGCGGTGGTGGATTTGGCGGCAGGAGCCTTGGCGGCCGCGCCAGTCTTGGCCCCGGCGGACTTTGCGGTGCGCCTGGCGGGAGCCTTCGCGGCGGAACCTTCGGCACTTTCTTCAGTATCGGCGTCGTCCGCCCCCGACTCATCAGACCCGGACCCATCAGACCCGGATGCCGCGGCGGACGCACCGCCACGCTTCCGGTCGAGGCTGCGCTTCAGCGCCTCCATCAGGTCGATGACCTCGCCCTTGCCGCCTTCGCCCGCTTCCGCACCGAAGGTTTCGTCGGTATTGAGCGCATCGCCCTTCTCCAGCTTGGCCTCGATGAGCTTCCGGAGCTGCACCTGATAGTCATCGGTGAACTGGTCCGGTTCGAAGTCAGCGGCCATGGACTCCACCAGCGCCGCGGACATTTCCCGCTCCTGGGCAGAGATCCGGACGGACTCATCCAAGGCAGGGAAGCTGGCCTCCCGGACTTCATCAGGCCACAGCAGGGACTGCAGCACCAGCACCTCGTCCTTGATGCGCAGCGCTCCAAGGCGGGTCTTCTCGCGCAGGGCGAACTGGACGATAGCCACCCGGTCCGTGTCCTCCAGGGCCCGGCGCAGCAGGACGTATGCTTTGGGCGATTTGGAGTCCGGCTCCAGGTAGTAGCTTTTCTCGAACATCATGGGTTCCAGCTGCTCGGACGGCACGAACTGGACAACCTCGATCTCGTGGCTGTTCTCCGCCGGAATGGACTTGAGCTCCTCCTTGGACAGCACCACGGTGCGGCCGTCCTCCTCATACGCCTTCTCGATGTCCGAGTAGTCGATGATCTTGCTGCAGACCTCACACCGGCGCTGGTAGCGGATCCTGCCGCCGTCGGCATTGTGGACCTGGTGGAGACTGATGTCATGATCCTCGGTGGCGCTGTAGACCTTCACGGGCACGTTGACCAGGCCGAACGCGATGGCACCTTTCCAGATGGCTCTCATTCCTCAAGTGAACATCACCGCAGGCCGGAGGTGAAGACCCGTGGCCGGAGCTAAGGAACGTGTCCGGGTTGCCGGGCGGGAACTGACCCTCACCAACCTGGACAAAATCATCTACCCGGAGACGGGCACCACCAAGGCGGACGTCCTGGCGTACTACGCCGCGGTGGCCCCTGTCCTGATCCCGGCTGCGGCCAACCGGCCCGCCACGCGCAAGCGCTGGGTCAACGGCGTGGGTACTGCGGCGGAGCCGGGCGAAGTGTTTTTTCAGAAGAACCTTGAGGATTCGGCCCCGGGCTGGCTCCCCCGTGCCGCCATCACGCACAAGGACCGGACCATTTACTATCCCCTGGTGAACGACCCGGCCACCCTCACGTGGTTTGGCCAGATCAACTCGCTGGAAATCCATGTGCCCCAATGGCAGGTGGATTCGCACGGCAACCAGCTGAACCCGGACCGGCTGGTGCTGGACCTGGACCCCGGCGAGGGCGCTGGCCTGGCCGAGTGCGTGGAAGTGGCGCTCCTGGCCCGCACCATCCTGCAGGACGTGGGGCTGGAGACGGTTCCCGTGACGAGCGGCAGCAAGGGCATCCATCTTTATGCCGGCCTGGACGGTTCCCAGACCTCGGACCAGATTTCCGCGTTCGCCCGCGAACTGGCCCGGGCCCTCGAGGCGGACCACCCCGATCTGGCCGTCAGCGACATGAAAAAAACCCTGCGCACGGGGAAGGTCCTGGTGGACTGGAGCCAGAACAATGCGGCCAAAACCACCATCGTGCCCTACTCGCTCCGCGGCAGGCCCACTCCCATGGTGGCGGCGCCGCGGACCTGGCGGGAAATCAGCTCCCCCAACCTCAGGCAGCTCGACTACCAGGCCGTGATGCGCAGGGTGAAGGAAGGCAAGGACCCTTTCGCCGCCGTCGAGCATGGTGGCGGGCATCCGGGCGGCACCGAACAGGTAACGCACGACGGCGGCGCGCACCAGCGCCTGGAGCGTTACCGCTCAATGCGGGATCCTGATGCGACGCCCGAGCCCTTCTCCGGGGCGCCGGGAGGCGGGAACACGTTTGTGATTCAGGAGCACCACGCCAGCCGGCTGCACTTCGACTTCCGGCTCGAGCACGAGGGGGTGCTGGTCTCGTGGGCGCTGCCGAAAGGCGTCCCCGAATCGGGCGGCAAGAACCATTTGGCGGTGCAGACCGAGGACCATCCCCTGGACTATGCCACCTTCGAAGGCACCATCCCGAAGGGCCAGTACGGCGCCGGCCAAGTCACCATCTGGGATCACGGCACCTACGAGCTGGAGAAATGGATCAACGGCAGGGAAGTGATCGCCACGCTCACCGGTTCGGAGGGCGGCGGCCTGGGCGGGACCAAAAAGTTCGCCCTGATCCACACCGGCCGGGGCCGCGGACCGGATGCTGAGGGGCAGTGGCTGATCCACCTCATGGACAAAGACCATCACACCTTTCATCCACGAAGAACTCATGCCGGGGATGGGCCTGACGCGGACGCGCCTGACGGGGACGCGGCTGAGGGGGACGAGGTAGCAGCGGACGCCGCCGCGTCAGGAGGGAAGGCCGAGCAGGAACCGGCGGCCAAAACCCCGGCTCCTCCCCTGCGCGCCGAGGACTTCAGCCCCATGATGGCCACAGCCGGGACCGCTGCCGACCTGCAGGGCAGCGACTGGAAATTCGAGCTGAAATGGGACGGCGTACGTGCCCTGGTCGTTGCGGACGACGCGAGGGTCCGCATCATCAGCCGGAACGGGAACGACGTCACCGGAACCTACCCGGAGCTGACGGAACGGTCCTGCTGGCCGGAGGGTCCGTTCATCGCCGATGGTGAGATCTTCGCCGTCGGGCCTTCCGGAAAACCGGACTTTGGCGTCCTCCAGGGCCGCATGAAACTGACGCGGCCCGGTGACGTGGCCAAGGCACGCGCCGCCATTCCGGTCCGGCTCATGCTGTTTGACCTGCTGGCCGACGCCGGCCAGGACCTTCGCCGGCTCCCGTTCGCCAAGCGACGGGAACGTCTTGAGCAGTTCTACCGTCCGTCCGACTGCCCCGTGGAACTGTCGCCGGTCCTGGACGAAAAAATTGAGCACATCCTCGAAAGCGCGCGGGAACTGGGACTCGAAGGCGTGATGGCCAAGCGCACCGACAGCAGGTACGTCAGCGGACAGCGCACGCGGACCTGGATCAAGATCAAGCTCGAACAGACCCAGGAGGTGGTTGTGGGCGGCTGGCGGCCGGGCAAGGGCGGCCGCCAGGGTTCGGTGGGCTCGCTGCTGGTGGGCATTCCCGACGCCGGCAAACTGCGGTACGTAGGCCGTGTGGGCAGCGGATTCAGTACCCGGGAGCTGGCGGAGCTCCGGCAGAAAGTGGACAAGCTCGCCCGCAAGACCCCACCGTTCGAGGACGTGCCGCGGGAGGATGCCGCCGACGCCCGCTGGGTCACGCCCCGGCTGGTGGGGGAGGTGACGTTCGGCGAGTGGACGGGCAGTGGAAAGCTCCGGCACCCGGTATGGCGGGGGTGGCGGCTGGATAAAGATGCCGAGGACGTGGTGGCGGAAAGCTAGCCGCGCGGGCCTCCCGGGGACACGGCAACGGCCCGGCGAATCCCTTATGGGTAGTCGCCAGGCCGTGTTGTTCCAAGCGGTGCATGATCCGCCGGGCAGCCGCGTCTCAGGGTCAGCCGTCTGTCAGGAGGAGTGCGGCAGTTGCGGGCGTCCGGTGCGGTGCACAGCAGTGACGGCCGCTTCATTGCCCACCTGGCTGTGGCCTGCACCCCGTTCCTTGGGATGCCGGTGCTTGCCGTTTCCGTCCGGCCAATGCTGTTCGCCGGTCATGGCCTTGGTCACGGCAATGGTGGCCGGCCCGGGCATGGACTGCTGGTGCATGGCTGCGGCGAGGTGATCCGCCACCTCAGGTTCGATCCTTGCTCCTGGATTTTGCTTCGCCATTTTTCCTTCCTTTCCACACAGATGAAGCGCGTTTCCACACAGATGACGCGCCAGCAACCTGAAGTGCTACCAGCGGACCTTCTTCTCGGCCGGGCCCTGCTTGCCGCTGGCATGCGTAGGTTTATGACTCTTGCCCACACTCTGCAAACCGGAATCACCGCCGCGGGACTTGCTGGCGAGCATTGCCCGCTGGGCCTCGGTCAGCCCGGCACGTATCCCCTTGGCATCGGGGTTCTCAGGCGAATCCTGGGACGGGTCGGAGGTTTTTTTGTCGGTCATTGGTTGGAACCTTTCTGAGGAGGGTCTGCGTGTCTCTGACGAGATCAGCGGGGACGGGGCCGGGCGCACCAGGCCGCACGCGTCCGCCTACTCAAAAATCAGTGTTCCCATGGCACAACAATAGGCAGTCCGAGCCGTGGTTGTGAACCCCCGAAGCCGGCGCCGGGACCGCTGAATTTGACCTCGCGGCCGCGCCCGGACACTTCGCAGCAAGCCGTGGCGGCCATCACTTTCGGCGCCGGATCGGGACGAAATAACCGTGAAAACGAGGGCTGAGAGAAAAAGATTCGGTAACGGCTGTCCCTATCCCCCGGGATCCCAATGATGGCGCGGCAAAACGGAGGAAAAGAAACCTTCCAACGGCCACTCAAAACGGCCTGAAACCTGCGATCATACGGGATCAAACTCTGGAACGCATCAAGATTCGCGTAAAATTGAAGGCCTGCCCAGAGCGGGGCAGCTACAAGTCGCAAGCAAATGACCTCCACGGGAGAAGCCCAAATGCCCACAGACCGAAGCACGACCGACTCTTCAGCAGGCGAAAACATCGCCGGCGGAACCAACACTGCAGTACCTGTAAATGCACCATCCGCGAGTCCTGCGGGGACACGCAAACCGAAGATTCTTGCACGTCGCCGGCTCAAGGAGTCCGACGTGAATGTAGTAGATCAGCCCATGCTGAAAAAGGCACTCGGCGGCACCATCGTGGGTAACACCATGGAGTGGTACGACGTCGGCGTGTTCGGTTACCTGATCACCACCATGGGACCCGTCTTCCTGCCGGAGTCAGATCCGACAACCCAGACGCTGTTCCTGCTGGGAACCTTCGCGGCCACCTTCATTGCCCGCCCCCTGGGTGGCGTGATCTTCGGCTGGCTCGGAGACAAGATAGGCCGCCAGAAGATCCTGGCCACCACCCTCATGATCATGGCCGCGAGCACGTTCGCGGTCGGCCTGCTGCCGGGTTACGCACAGATCGGCCTCTGGGCCGCTGCGCTCCTGGTACTCCTTAAAGTGGTCCAGGGATTCTCCACCGGCGGCGAGTATGCCGGCGCAACCACGTTTGTCAGCGAATATGCCCCTGACAAGCGCCGGGGCTTCTTTGCGAGCTTCCTGGACCTGGGCAGCTACCTGGGCTTCGCCATCGGCGCCGCCCTGGTATCGGTACTCCAGTTGACCCTGGGCCAGACGGCAATGGAGGAATGGGGCTGGCGCATTCCGTTCCTGATCGCCGGACCCCTTGGCCTGATTGCCGTCTACTTCCGGAGCAAGATCGAGGAATCCCCGCAGTTCCAGGCCACCCTGGACGCCCAGGAAGACCTCGCCAAGAACGCTGCCTCCTCGGACGAGGCCGCAGCCAAGGGCCCGGTCGGCATCGTCAAGGCCTACTGGCGCTCCATCATTGTGGCGATGGTACTGGTGGCCGCGGCCAACACGGCCGGCTACGCCCTCACTTCCTACATGCCTACCTACCTCACGGAGTCCAAGGGCTACGACGAGGTCCACGGCACGCTCCTGACCATCCCGGTGCTGGTCATTATGGCGCTGTGCATCCCGCTGACGGGCAAGCTGTCCGACCGGATTGGCCGCAGGCCGGTCCTGTGGATCGGCGCAGTGAGCACGGTGGTCCTGGCGACGCCGGCCTTCATGCTCATCGGTGTCGGTGAGATCTGGTCCACCCTGGCCGGCCTCGCCCTGATCGCTTTCCCCGTGACGTTCTACGTGGCCAACCTTGCCTCGGCGCTGCCGGCGCAGTTCCCCACATCCAGCCGTTACGGCGCCATGGGCATTGCGTACAACTTCGCCGTAGCGATCTTCGGCGGCACCACACCGTTCATCGTGGCTGCGCTGATCAATGCGACCGGCAACGACATGATGCCGGCCTACTACCTGATGGCCACTTCGGCTGTGGGTGCCGTGGCCATCTACTTCCTTAAGGAATCGGCCCAGCGTCCGCTCCCGGGCTCCATGCCCAGCGTGGACACGCAGGCGGAGGCGCGTGAACTCGTGGCCACCCAGGATGAGAACCCGCTGATTGACCTGGACGACATGCCATTTGAAACCCAGGACATCACCGACGCCGCCAAGGCGCCGGCCGGAGTCTAAGCAACACCCCGAACAACAATCCGGCCTGTTTCGGCCGTCTTGTAGCCCGCGCTCAGAGGCCCGTGCTGTGTGCTTTCCTTGGGGGAAGCACACAGGGCGGGCCTTAGCCGTGCACGGGCGCCATGCACGGCCCGGCACCTCAGGCGTGCAGGAGCACCTGGTAAAGGTTGTGATCCTGCCACTTTCCGGCGATCTGCAGATACTGCGGCGCCATGCCAATCTGTTGGAATCCGGCCTTTTGGAGGACCCGTTGCGAGCCGATGTTGTGCAGCAGCGTGCTGGCCTCAAGGCGGTGGAGCCCCAGTTCGTCGCGGGCCACCGCAACGATGCGCCGGACCGCAGCGGACGCTACGCCCCGGCCAGCGTACTCGCTATCGACCCAGTACCCGAGCCCCGCACTCTGAAACGGCCCCCGCACGATGCCGGCCACGTTGAACCGGCCCACAAGTCGCTTGCCGGCAAACAGGCCGAAGGGGCATCCCTCCCCTGCCTCATGCGCCGCGAGACGGCCGGCGATGTCGGCAGCCTGCCAGTCCTCCGTGAAGTACTCCCCGGGCCGAACCGGCTCCCACGGGGAAAGGTAGTCACGGTTGCGTAGGTAAGCGGCGCAAAGCGCCGCCGCATCGCCCGGACGCAATAGACGCATTGTGACGCTCTCGGTCAGCTGGTGCGGCTCAATCATCGGTCAACATTAGTCCAGGCTCCCGGCTCCATTCATGCCCGGCCGCCAGCCGGTGGGTCCCCGGGGGATAATCGTGTGGCAGGCCCCGGCACCGGGGCGGTAATCAATGACAGGTGGCCCGCGTGAAGTCCGTGATGCGCCAGGTACACGCCCTGCACCGGCTGGAACCTGCAAATCAAGACCATCTGGCAGCGCTTCGGGTGGCCACCAGCGTGGCTGTCCCTTCACTTCTCCTGCTGCTTCTGGGCCGGGCCGACCTGATTGTTTATGCGGTGTTCGGTGCCCTGACTGGCATGTATGGGCGGTCCGAACCGCATCAGCTGCGGCTCCGGCACCAGTCCCAGGCAGCCGTGGTGCTGGTCGGCGGGGTGGCGGTGGGCGTCTTTCTCTCCGTCAACCATCTCCACTCCTGGTGGCTGGTGGCCGTCGAGGCGGTGCTGGCCGGCGTCGGGTCGGTCTATTCGGACCGGGTGAAGCTCAAACCGAACGGCCCGTTCTTCGGCATCCTGGCCCTGGGTGCCTGCGCCTCGGTGCCCACCGCCGTCCCTTGGTACATTGCTCTTTTGATCGCGGCGGGGGCTGCCGCGTTTTCCCTGGCGGTGGGCTTCGGCGGCTGGTTCCGGGACCGTTCGTGGCAGCCTGGAGCCAGCCGTGAGGTGGTGCTCCTGCGTGGTGCGGCAGGCCGGTCTGCCGCCGTTCACGCGGCCCGCTACGTGTCGGCGGTCGGGCTTGCCGGCTCCATCGGTGTGCTTAGCGGCAGCGGCCATCCACACTGGGCCATGGCAGCTGCCGCGGTGCCCCTGGCGGGAGCGGACTTCCCCAGCCGGGTGCGGCGGGGGATCCACCGCATCGTGGGGACCTTCCTCGGGTTGGCGGTCACCGCCGTCGTCCTGGTGCCCGCACCGTGGGCCCTCGCACCGTTATTCGCCGCCCATCAGGTGGTGGTCCTGGGCGTCCTGGTCATCATTTTCCAGTTCACCACCGAGCTGTTCATGACCCGTCATTACGGGCTGGCCATGGTGTCATTCACCCCGGTCATCCTGTTGATGACGCAGCTCGCGGCGCCGATCGATCCCACGGTGCTGATCCTGGAGCGTGGCGTGGAAACCTTCGTTGGTGCCGTGGTGGGGATCCTGGTGGCGGTGGCCGTCCGGCAACGAATCCGCCAGCGGACGGTACGGCAGCCGCCTGCCCGGTTCCCGCTACTTCGGTCTGCGCGCCGGCCCGGTGAGTAGCCTGTCCGGCAGCACCCGCGCCGCCACGGCCACCGCCTTGTAGCGCTTGGACGGGATGGACACAGACTTTCCGCGGAGGTTGTCGGCCAGGCCTTCACGCACCACCCGCTCCGCCGTCAGCCACGCCCAGGCCGGTGCCACCGCCTTGTCCATGCCCATCCGCTCATGGAACTCCGTGTGCGTCAGGCCCGGGCAGACAGCTGTGACCGTCACGCCGCGCGCCCCGTAGGCAAGGTTGGCCCAGCGGCTGAAGGTCAGCAGCCAGGCCTTCGCCGCCGCATAGGTCCCCCGGGGCAGGAACGCCGCAACGCTGGACACATTGATAATCCGGCCCGCACCGCGTTCCAGCATCCCGGGCAGCACAGCGTGGGTCAGTTCCAGGGCGGCCCCACAGTGCAGTTTGAGGTGCTGCTTCTCTTCGGCGATGGTGTTCTGCTCAAAGTCGTGGAGCAGGCCGATGCCCGCGTTGTTCACCAGGATCCCCACCGGCCGGGCGGCGTCGCTGAGGCGGGCGACGACGGCGGCCACCCCGGCGTCGTCCGTCAGGTCTGCGGGGAGCACCTCCGCCGTGGTTCCGTAACGCTGTTTCAGGTCCGCCGCCGTTTTTTCCAGGCGGTCCCGGTTCCTGGCCACGAGAACCACGGTATGGCCCTGGGCGGCGAGCTGCCGGGCGAACTCGGCTCCAAGCCCGGCGCTGGCCCCGGTGACGAGTGCTGTTGTTGTCATGCGCCCAGACTAGCTTGGCCTGCCTGCCATGGCGCCGGGCGTTAGTCCTCCGGCCAGTCGATGTGCTGCTCGTAGCCCTCGTGCTGGCGGAGGTAGCCGGCGATGAACGGGCAATGCGGGATGATGCGTTTCCCCGATGCCACAACGTCGTCCAGGGCGAAGTGGGCCAGCACCTTTCCCAGGCCTTGGCCCTTGAATTCCTCGGCGGTCTCGGTGTGGCTGAAATCCACGTGTCCGGGCCGGTCCTGGAAGAAGGACTGGACGGCGATCTTCCCGCCGACCTTCAGCTCGTAACGGTGATGCTCATCATCCCGGGTCAGTGAAACGGCGGGGCTGAATTCATCCTCAGTGGAAATCATGTTCTCTGTCATGGTTCGACATTGGCACTAGTTGGCTGCGGTGGCAATGGCCGCCCCTACCCGCCCTGCGCGCTGACGGGGCGCCCCGCGGCCACATCATGAGGGGCCCGTTCCGGCATTCTGCCCAGCAGCAGGACAGCCAGCGCAAAGCATGCGGCGCCGCCTCCCAGCAGTCCCGGCGTCAACCCGTTGAAGGCGGCGTCCGCCACCGGAATGAAGACCACAACGGCGGCCGTGACCACCGCGGCGGCGGGCCTGCCGCGGGAGTGGAGGGAGGCCGCAGGGCGTTCTTCGAGGCGGCCGAATGCCGCGACCACGGGCAGCAGCAGGATGAGTACCCCGAGGAGGACCAGCGGCCGCGCCCACCACCACTCCGCGGTCCCGGCCGCGGGTTTGGGAAAGTCGGTGAGCAGCAGCAGGCCGGACATTCCGGCCAGCAGCGGCAGGTGCCAGAGGTAGACCGTCATGGCGTGGCGCCCCGAGACCATGACCATCGCACGCACCCAGCCAAACTGCCATGTCCAGGCAAGCCACGGCCGAACGAGCTGCAGCGCGGCAGCCTGGGATACCCCAAGCAGGAACAGGCAGAGGTTGGGCGGGTTGAGGTTGACCAGCATGTTTCCGGTGTAGAGGCCCAGGCCGGTGACAGCGCCGAGCAGCAGGTTTGTCGCCACGATGAGTCCCGCCAGATGCGACCGGGTGAGCCGGGTCAGGTGGCCGTCAACCATCAGGAAACCGACCTGCTGCACGGCGCACCAAAGGAAAACCAGGTTCGCGTAGGCGAGCATCGGCAGGGCTCCGCGCAAGCAGTCAACAGCAACCACCAGGGCAACCAGTACGCCCATGGTCAGCCATGGGGCACGCGCGTGAAAGCGGGCCAGCAACGGTATGTTCAGCTGCGCGGCAAGGTACGCCGCGAGGAACCACAGCGGCATGCCGGCGCCCGTAGCTATCAGCTGGAGCACCTGCGGATCCACGCCCGTCAGGCGTGCGGCCCATAGCCCGAGGAACATGACCGCCAGCAGCGCTGCCGCCGGCCGGACCAGCCTCAGCAGCCGCGCCTGGGCGAACTCGAAGCCATTGCCGCCGCTGACCTTGAGCCGTCGCCAGGACTGCAGTCCGGTGGTTCCGCCCGTGACGAAAAACAGCGGCATCACCATAAAGATCCAGATGACCGGCTCAAACCAGCGCTGATCCCCCAGCGTGTTTTCCGACGTCACGGTGCCGTCGGGGTGCAGGACCGGGCTGACCATCATGCAGTGGCTCACCACAACCAGGGCGAGGCAGACAAACCGGACCAGATCAATGGCAGGGTCGCGCTCCCGCTCCGCCCCGCGGCGCTGCGCGGATGCTCCCTGTTCACTGACATTGCCCACGTGCAATCCCCTACAAACGCCGACGCTGTTCTTGCCTCAATTGTCCGCCCGCAGTGCGCTCCCAGCCAGAAATTCGGCGAGAGGGCACTTGACGGCAGTTCCGCCGCCCGGGATTGCCGCCAAGTGCCCTCTCGGCGGCGCGCCGGCTCACCCTGCCGCCACTGCCAGCAACCCGAGCACGACGGCGAGCAGCGGCGTCGTGCCCTGCAGAACCGCGGCGCGGAGGTACTTCCGCCCCGTGAGGGCAAGCACGGCGGCGGCGAGGAACATGGAGCCACAGCAGCTGAAGATCAGGGTCCAGCCCGCAATGGCCTGGGCGGACCCGTCCGCTCCGAACGCCACGCAGCCCACGCCAATGAAGGCGCCGGCGGCCAGGAACAGGTTGTAGAAGCCCTGGTTGTAGGCGAGGGACCTGGTGGTTTCGGCGTCGGCCTGGGAGTTGAGGCCAAAACGTTCCCAGGTGGCCGGCCTGGTCCAGGTGAGGGATTCCATGCTGAAGATATAGACGTGCAGGGCTGCGGCGATGAAGGCAAAAAGGAGGGAGGCCAGGATCATGTGCCGATCCTAGCCTCCCTATCCCCCGCGATCCGTTCAGCGGGTGAGCATGCCCAACGCCGCGCCCGCGAAGTCCGCGGCAGAGGTGTTCCAGTGGGCCAGGAGGCCCTGAAGGTTCTCGCCGTCGGCCCGGTGTGGCGGCAGCTGCTCCTGGAGCGTGGACAGCACGCCCGTGCGGAGCTCGGTGTTGAAGTTCACCTTGCCCACATTCATGGCCGCCGCCTTCACCAGCTCGTCCGCGGGAATGCCGGACGCGCCGTGGAGCACCAGCGGAATGTGGGTCCGCACTGCAATGTCCTGGAGGACGTCCCAGCGCAGCTGCGGCTCGCCTTTGTATTTGCCGTGTACGTTTCCGACCGCAACGGCCAGCAGCTGCGCGCCGGTCCGGGCCACGAAGTCCTCCACCTGGGCGGAGTCCGTCAGCCCGGCCACGTCCGCGCCGGCGGAGTCGGCGCCGAAGGCCCGGTCCTCGTCCCCGGCCAGGCCACCAAGTTCGGCTTCAAGCACCACCTCGGCACCCAGCAGGGCACGGGCCGCCCGGACCAGCGCGATGTTGTCCTCATACGGGAGGGCCGAACCGTCCGCGAGGACGGAATCCGCCCCTGCCGCGACGGCGTCGGCCATGACGTTCAGGTCCGCAGCGTGGTCCAGCTGGACGGCTACCGGGACGGAGGCGGCATCGGCCAGGCCGCGGAGGGCGGCGATCAGCCGGGGGCCGTTGCTCGTGGCGGCCGTTTTCGGGGCCACCAGCAGGATGGCGCCCCGTCCGGCGTCCTCTGCGGCGCCCACCACGGCCAGGGCAGTAGTGAAGTCGTAGCAGGTGAACGCGGGGACGGCCGAACCCTGCTGCAGGGCTGTGATGACCAGGTGGTCGAGCCGGGTGCGCATCAGACGCCCAGCCCGCCCACGAGGATCCAGGCAACGTAGGTCAGCAGGAAGCCTGCAACGCCCAGGATGGTGGTGAGGACGGTCCAGGTCCTGAGTCCGTCCGAAACGGTGAGGCCGTAGTAGCGCACCACCACCCAGAACCCTGCATCCGTCACGTGGGAGAGACCTAAGGCACCGAAACCGATGGCAATGACGATGACCGCGATCTGCGCCGGGGTGTAGCCGCCGCTGCTGACCGCAGCGCTCAGCAGGCCTGTGGTGGTGACGATCGCGACCGTTGCCGAACCCTGTGCGGCGCGCAGGGCCAGCGAGATGATGAAACCAAGCAGCAGCAGGGGTACTCCCAGCGTGTCCAGGGTCTTGGACAGCGCGCCGCCGATGCCGGAGACCTGCAGCACGTTGCCGAAGACACCGCCGGCAGCTACCACCATCAGGATGGAGGCGATGGGCGGAAGGGCGCCCTCGAAGATTTCACCCGTTTCCCTCAGAGACCAGTGGCGCCGGACGGCGAGGAGGAAGAAGGACAACGCCACAGCCACCAGGAGTGCGAGGAACGGGTTACCGATGAACGCGGCCACGCCGTACCAGGGGCTGGCTTTGGGGAGGATGAGGGTACCCAGGGTTCCGAGCAGGATCTGCACGATGGGCGCTGCAATCAGGAAAATGATCAACGCTGGACGCGGCGGGGCGATGCCGGCGGCACCGGGTCCGTCGTGACCCACCTTCACGAGCGACTTGGTCCCGAACTCTTCCACCTGGGTCTTCACGGCGGGCAGCAGTTCGTAGTCCTTGCGGTTCATGATGGAGGCCACCCAGTAGGACAGGAAACCGAGCGGCACGCAGATCACCAGCGAGATCAGGGCGATCAGTCCGATGTCGGCACCAAGCACGCCGGCACCGGCAACAATTCCGGGGTGCGGCGGGACGGCGACGTGGATGGAGAGCATGATGCCGGCCATGGGTAGGCCGAACTTGACCGGATGCACCTTGGCGATCTTGGCAAAGGCGTAGACGATGGGCACCAGCACAATGATGCCCACCTCGAAGAAGACCGGGATGGCCACCAGGAACCCGACGGCGGTCAGTGCCACGGAAACCCGCTTGGCGCCAAGCTTGCGGGTGAAGTGGTCGGCGAGGGACTGGACGCCACCGGACACTTCAATCATCCGGCCCAGCACAGCGCCGAGGGCAATCAGGATTGCCACTTTGCCCATCGTGCTCCCCACGCCGCTGGAGACTACGGTGAAGACGTCCTGCAGCGGAATGGTCGCAGCCACGGCGACCAGGATGCTGACCGTCAGCAGAGCCACGAAGGCCTGAATCTTGAAGCGGATGATCATCACCAGCAGGAGGGCAACACCCACGGCAGCGATGGTGAGGAGCAGCGGGGTACCCAGCTCCACTGCGGGTTTGATGGCTGGGGCGTCGGCAGCCCCCACCATCAGCGAATTGATCAGGGGGTTCATTGCGGGTGTCTCCTTTGACAAGCCAGTCTTCCAGAAGACGGGCTGACGGGTCTCTAAATATTTCTGCCGGGGCTAGGGCGTTGGAACTACAGTGCGTACGACGACGACGGAAGGGGGAACGCCGTCGTCGTACGTCTTTCAGGAGGTACTTAGGCGGTGCGCCTGGTGGGAGCGACCACTTTGATGACGGCGGAGTCGTCTGCGGCGGCGAGGCCCTGGGCCTGGCCGAGGAGGTAGAGCTGTTCGGCGGCGGCAGCAACGGGGGCTGCCAGGCCGGCGGCGCGGGTGGCCTTGCCGACGATGCCCATGTCCTTGACGAAGATGTCCAGGCGGGAGAGGACCTCGGCGCCGTCTTCGGTGTAGGCCTCGAGGATGCGCGGGCCGCGGTTGGAGAGCATAAAGGAACCTGCGGCACCGGCTTCGAGGGCGGCAAGGGTTTTGGCCTGGTCCAGGCCGAGGGCGTCGGCGAGGGCCATGGCCTCGGCGGCAGCGGCGATGTGAACGCCGCAGAGGAGCTGGTTGACGGTCTTCAGGGCCTGGCCGTCGCCGGGCTTGTCGCCCACCACGGTGAGGGTGGAGGCGAGGAGTTCCAGGGCCGGGTTCGCCTTTTCGCGTGCTTCGGGGGACGCGCCGACGACGATCAGCAGGTCGCCTTCACCGGCGCGCTTGGGGCCGCCTGAGAGCGGGGCGTCCACGAGTTCGACGCCGTATTCGGCCAGCTTGGCCACGGTGGCAGGGATGGCTTCGGTGCCTACGGTGCTGCCGAGGATCACGACGGCCCCCGGCTCCAGCACGGAGGCCACGCCGTTCGCACCGAAGAGGACATCGTTGAGCTGTTCGCCGTTGCGGACCGCGAGGAGCAGGGCGTCGGCGCCTTTGGCGGCGTCGCGGGCGGTGCTGAAGGTGGCGATGCCGGCTTCTTCGGCGAGCTTCAGGCGCGGCTCGGCGATGTCGAAGCCGTGGACGGTCAGCTGGGATGCCAGGCGGGTGGCCATGGGCAGGCCCATGGCGCCGAGGCCCAGGACGGTGACGGTGTATTTGCTGGTCATGGTGTTCTCCATTGAATTTTGCGGGTGGGCCCACGCCGGCGAGGGACCCGGCCCGAGCTTGCGAGGGTTGGGAGCCGGTGGGGACTAGAAAGTGTTGCTGAGCTTGCGGGTGACGTCGGCGAGGGACTGGTCATCGCCCACGTTGCCGGCGAAGACGATGTACGGGATGCCCTTGGCGGGGCCGTCCACCGGTTCCCAGAGCGAGACGATGCCCGGCAGCATGGGGCCGCGGACAATGGCGTGCCGGATTTCCAGGCCGTGCGCGGCGACGTCCGAAGATGTGATGCCACCCTTGGCGATGACGAACCGGGGCGGGAAGGTCTTGAGGGTCCGGTTGACCACGGCCACGACGGCGGCGGATACGGTGCGAGCGATCCGGAGGCTTTCGGCGGCGTCGTCAGTTTTGATGAGCAGGCGGCTGGTGTGGACGATGACGTCTCCGCTGTGGAGTGCGTCCACAACGGTGTTGACGGTCTGGTCAAGGTAGGAGTCTGCTGCCGCTTCGGTTTCGGCGGCAAGCAGCTTTTCGACGTCGATCTCAACCGTCCGCGCGGCACGGTGCTGTTCAGTGAGGGCCTTGAGCTGGCGGGTGGTGACACCCACATGCGAGCCCACAACAATGAGGCCGCCTGCCTCCGAAGGGGTGTTGCCGGCGTAGGCTTCGGCGCCGCTCAGCTCAGTGCGGATGTCCTGGCCGATCCTGGCCCGGCCGAACGGGGGGCCTACCCGGTACAGCAGCTTCTTGCCGCGCCGTTCGGCCTCTTCCAGGCCCAGGGACAGCACGCGGAGGTCATTTTCGGTGACGATGTCAGCCACGATGGGCGTGGAGTTGGTGGCGGGAGCGACGGCGTCAGCGATGGCGTGGGCGCTGATGCCGGCACTGACGGCAGGGTCGCCGTCGGGGTTTGCTGCGGTGCCTGCGCTGGCCGCGCCGGCACGGATGATGTTCAGGTCCAGGACGATCACCGACTCCGCCGCGAAGCGCCCCTTCGACTTTTCCTCGACGTACTTGGCCAGCTCGGAGTTTTTGTACCCAAAGCTGGCGTCCTTGGCGAATTCGGTCTCCGCGGCCGGGATGAGCGTTCCGGTCTCGGCGCCCGTTCCGCGGGTGTAGTGCACGCCGCCGATGGTCACGCGTCCGGCGTCGGGGAACGCGGGAACCAGGACGACGCCGTCGGTCGCTTCGCCGCTGACCTCAGCCACCGTTGCGGCGATGACGTCCGGTTCAAGGGGGTAGTGGCCGCGGAGGGTGGAATCGCTGCGGCTCACGAAGCCCAGCCGCAGGCCGGAACCGGCGGCCGCCAGGGCGTTGCGGACCACCTCCTCGTTGCGGGCGGCAGCCTCGGCGGGGTCCAGGCTCCGGGTGTTGGTCAGCACGTAGACGGCGGGCTTGGACTGGCCAAAGGCCCAGATGAAGTCCTCAACGTCCCAGCGGGTGAGCACCGGCAGATCCGCCACGGACTGCGTCCCGGTGGGGTCGTCGTCGAGCACTACCAGCATGCGGGGCGTTTCGGCGCTGGAGGCGGCCACGGCATCGGCCACGAGGCGGGCGGGAATCCGGACTTCAGCCGGGAAGGCGGCCAGGAGGTCTGCTTCTAGCGTCACTGTGCACTCCGTTGTGATGTTTGGGGGTATTGAGGTAACTGTAAGATGTCTGACATCTAACATTTGAAATAGTGTGGCACAGCACATCCAAACCCGCAAGTACACTTGTCAGACGTCCGGCAACGGAGGCAAAGGGGGATCAATGGCACGGAAATCACTGGTTGGCGTGGTGGCTGACGAACTGCTGGACCGCATCATTGCCGGGGAATTTCCGCCCGGTTCCAGCGTGCCCGGCGAGCTGGAACTGAGCGCAAAGCACGAGGTCAGCCGCATGACCGTGCGCGAGGCGATGAAAACCCTCGAGGCGCAGCGGATCCTGAGTGTGGAACGCGGCCGCGGCACGTTTGTGAACCCCCTGAACCGCTGGGCGTCCCTGGAGGCCGTACTGCGTGCCGCCTCCGAGGGCCAGAACGAGGCCGTGGCCTCCGTGCAGCTCATCGAGCTCCGAAGGATGCTGGAGACCGGGGCATGCGAACTCGCCGCCACCCGCATCGGCGAAGCCGACATCCAGGCGCTCTTCAGCAATGTCGCAGCCATGCGGGCAGCCCACCAGGTCAACGACGTCGGCGCCTTTGTGGAGGCCGACCTCGCCTTCCACGACCTCATTCTGCGTGCCTCGGAGAATGTCTTTGTTGCCGTCCTCTTCGAGCCCCTGCAGCGCGTGCTCGAAAAACGCCGTGCGGAAACCTCAGCCGTGCGGACCATCCAGGAACACGCCATCGGCCACCACCAGCGCATCGCCGAAGCGCTGGAATCGCGTGACCCCGCCAAAGCGCGCGAGGCCATGGATTCCCACATGCAGCAAACCTTGGACGACCTCAAGAACCTGGTCCTTCAAGCGCCGTAAAGTCCTCCCGCCCGCAACAAACTCCACGCCCCGGGCTATGGCCACGCCCGGAAATCGCCACTAGGGTTCAAGGACGGCCCGCAACCGGGAATCGACGGCGATCACGAGGAGCGAAGTTGTCCAATCACACGTACAGCATTACCGAAATTGTTGGCACCTCCGAAGAAGGCGTTGACGCAGCAGTCCGCAACGGCATCGCTGAAGCCAGCAAAACCCTGCGCAACCTTGACTGGTTCGAAGTCAAGGAAATCCGCGGCCATCTCACCGACGGCAAAATCGCCGATTGGCAGGTGCGGGTCAAACTGGGCTTCCGCCACGAAGGCTGAGTCCGCCCTGAGCTGATGTGCACACCTGATGGCCGCGCCCCCGGCGCGGCCATCAGTGTTTAACGGCCTCGGTGTTTAACTCGCCGGCGCGTCCGCCGCGTGAAGTGGGTGAGACACGTGTGGCGCCTGTGGCGGACTGCCCGCGGGCGGCGTTGTGGCAGACGCGAACCGGAAAAGTGCATAGGCTCGTACGTGGAACATTTCCGAAAGCGGCTTCCAGTGCGGCCATGCCCCAGGAAGCAGCCTTGCAGCAACAGAGGAGTCATCCATGACTGACATTTCGCTGAATAATGGCGTCAACATTCCCCAGCTCGGCTTCGGCGTTTTCCAGGTGCCCCCGGAAGACACCCAGCGGATCGTCGAGGACGCCCTCGAAGCCGGCTACCGCCACATCGACACCGCCGCCGCCTACCGCAACGAGGCCGGCGTGGGTGCAGCAATCGCAGCTTCCGGGATTCCGCGCGAGGAACTCTTCATCACCACCAAGCTCCGCAACGGCGATCAGGGCCGGGTTCAGGACGCGTTCCAGGACAGCCTCAAGGCGCTGGGGCTGGACTTCCTGGACCTCTACCTCATCCACTGGCCCGTTCCGTCACAGGGACTCTTTGTCCAGGCGTGGAAGGAGATGGAGCACTTGTACGCAGGTGAGCAGCTCCGGGCGATCGGTGTCTCCAACTTCCTGGCTGAGCACCTGGACACGCTGCTCGAATCCAGCGACGTGGTTCCGGCCGTGAACCAGATCGAGCTCCACCCCAGCTTCCAGCAGGCGGACCTGGCCGCCAAGAGCCGCGCCCTCGGGATCGCGGTGGAGGCCTACAGCCCCCTCGGCCAAGGTGGGGACCTGAACGGAAATGCTGTGACGGCGGCTGCTCAGGCCCACCATGCCACCACGGCCCAGGTGGTCCTGGCCTGGCACCTTGCGGCCGGCACCATCGTCATTCCCAAGTCAGCTGACTCGGCACGCATGCGCGAGAACTTCGCAGCCACGTCCCTGGGACTGACCGACGACGAAATCGCCTCGATCACCGCCCTCGAGCGGGGTGCGCGCATCGGTGCGGACCCCGCCGTCGCAGCTTTCACGCAGTTCTAGAACACCGGCCCGGGCCTGCCGGATCAGTCCGGCAGGCCCCGGCGCCTGCACCTTGTGAAACCCTCTCCGGACAGTGAGGACCCCATGGAGTACACCCATCTTGGACGTTCCGGCCTGAAAGTTTCCCGGCTCTGCCTCGGCACCATGAACTTTGGCCCGCACACTGACGAACCCGACGCTCACAGGATCATGGATTCCGCACTGGACGCCGGCATCAATTTCCTTGACACCGCCAACGTGTACGGCGGCGCCGGTCACCGTGGCTGGACGGAGGAGATCCTCGGCCGCTGGTTCGCCGCAGGTGGTGAGCGACGGGAACGCACCGTTCTGGCCACGAAGCTGTACGGCACCATGACGGACCGCCCCAACGAGTCCAGGTTGTCCGCGCTCAACATCCGGCGAGCATTGGATGCCAGCCTCAAGCGGCTGCAGACGGATTACGTGGACGTCTACCAGTTCCACCACATCGACCGGGACACCCCGTGGGACGAGATCTGGCAGGCCATCGAGGTCGCCGTCCAGCAAGGCAAAATCCTGTACTCGGGCAGCAGCAACTTCGCCGGCTGGCACATCGCCCAGGCACAGGAAGCGGCACGACGCCGGAACTACACCGGGCTGGTCAGCGAGCAGTCCATCTACAACCTGATCCGCCGCGAAGTTGAACTTGAGGTCCTTCCGGCAGCACAGCAGTACGGGCTGGGCCTGATCCCCTGGTCCCCGCTTCAGGGCGGCCTCCTCGGCGGGGTGCTGAAGAAGGAACGCGCCGGCGTCCGGCGCATGGAGGGGCGGGCCCTGGAGACGCTGAAGAGCCATCGGGAACAGATCCAGCAGTTCGAAGACTTCGCGGACGAGCTGGGACACGAACCCGGGGACGTCGCCCTTGCCTGGCTGCTCCACCAGCCCGGCGTAACCGCACCGATCGTGGGTCCGCGGACGCAGGAACAGCTCGACGCCGCCATCCGTGCTTTGGATGTCAGGCTCGATGACGCAGCACTCAAGAAACTCGATGTGATCTTCCCGGGCCACCGACCCGCTCCGGAGGATTACGCGTGGTGACGGCATTTGGCCCTAACGCCGGTACTGCGGCACCACGGAACCTCCTCTTCCTCGGCGGCACCGGGGTAATCAGCGCGGCAGCGGCCCAACACGCCGTCGTGCTCGGCCACCGCGTGACAATCCTCAACCGCGGGACAGTCCGGCAAACCGGTGCCCGACGGCGCGGAAGTGCTGCAGGCAGACATCCGCGACCCGGAGGCTGTACGGGGCGCACTTGCCGGACGGACGTTCGACTCCGTCGCCGACTTCATCACCTTCACCCCGGACCAGGCGCGGGCCAGCGTGGAGCTCTTCCGCGGCCGGACCGGCCAATACGTCTTCATCAGCACAGCATCGGCATACCAAAAGCCGCCCGCCCGGCTGCCGATCCTGGAATCCACGCCGTTGAAGAACCCGTTCTGGCAGTATTCACGGGACAAAATCGCCTGCGAGGACGTGCTGTTCGAGGCGTACCGTTCCGCTGACTTTCCGGTCACTGTGGTGCGCCCCTCCCATACGTATGACCGCACCCGGATTGGCCTGATCGGCGGCTGGACAGACATCCACCGCATGCGCGCCGGCCGGCCGGTCGTGGTGCACGGCGATGGCACCTCCCTTTGGACATTGACGCACGCGCGGGACTTCGCGAAGGCTTTCCTGGGGCTGCTGGGGAGGCCGGAGGCGGTGGGTGACAGCTACACCATCACCTCCGACGAATACCTGCCCTGGGACCGGATCTACGGCCTGTTTGCCCGTGCGGCCGGGGTTTCCGAGCTGGAACTCGTCCACATCGCTTCAGAAACCATTGCCGCGCAGAGCACCGCATACAGTCCTCACCTTGGGCCGAGCCTGCTCGGGGACCGGGCCCACTCGGTGGTGTTCGACAACAGCAAGATCAAGGCCCTGGTTCCGGGCTACACGGCCACCATCCCCTTTGCGGACGGCGCCCGGGAGATCGTCAATTGGTACGACACCCATCCTGAACTTCAGGTGGTGGACCACAAATTCATGGAGTTGAGTGACCGCCTGGTCCGGTGGTCGCGGAGCGCGGGCTAGGCCTTTTCCACCCGCGCTCCGGGCCCGTTCGGGCGCTGCGCAACTGCCTGTTTGCGGGCAGACTGGGGTGATGACAATTTCACCGCTCATCACGCTCAATGACGGCCACTCCATCCCGCAATTGGGGCTCGGCACCTGGCCGCTGGACGACCGCCAGGTGGCGACCGCCGTCGTGCATGCCCTGGAGGCCGGGTACCGGCACATCGACACCGCCGTGAAATACGGCAACGAGGAGGGCGTGGGGAACGGCATCCGCGCCAGCGGAATCGACCGTGGCGAACTGTTCATTACCACCAAGCTGGACGGGGAGTTCCAGGGCCAGGACCGGGCTGTGGCGGGGCTTGAGGGGTCACTGAGCCGCTTGGGGTTGGACTATGTGGACCTGCTGCTTATCCACTGGCCGCTCCCCGGACGCGACGAATTTGTCTCCACCTGGAAGACGTTTGAACGGCTGCAGGCCGAGGGGAAAGCCCGGTCCATCGGCGTCTCCAACTTCAAGCCAGCCCACTTGGAACGGCTTCTGGCCGAGACGGACGTTGTGCCGGCCGTAAACCAGATTCAGCTGAGCCCGGCCGTCACCCGCACAGCTGATCGCGAATTCGATTCGCGGCACGGGATCGTCACCGAGTCCTATAGCCCGCTGGGAGGTTCCGGAGCAAGCCTCTTACAGGCGCCCATTTTGACTCAACTGGGTGAGAAGTATGGCAAAACACCTGCCCAGGTGGTGTTGCGGTGGCATATTGAGCAAGGACTTGTAGTTATTCCAAAATCGGCTAATTCCGAGCGCATGCGGCAGAACCTGGAGGTCTTTGACTTCGCCCTGAGCCCGCAGGATCTAGCGGAACTTGCGGACCTGGACGAAGGTCCGGGAGCCGGGAATGATTCAGACCGGACAGGGCACTAAACGGCCCTGAACGGGCCCTCCACCGGGATCCGGAGTGGCGAAAAGAAACTAAGCATGATTAGTATTGAGGCAGAGGGATGAAGCGTACCCGGGATCCGGGCACCTCCCTGACTTAGGAAGAGGGAACGACAAAAATGGGCTTCTTTGGATTTCTGATTCTTGGCCTTATTGCCGGTGCTATCGCTAAGGCGATCCTTCCCGGCCGGCAGGGTGGCGGCATTTTCATCACCTTGCTGCTCGGTGTAGTCGGAGCGTTCCTCGGCGGCTGGCTTGGTGGCCTGCTCTTCAATGCGCCGCTGCAGGATTTCTTCTCGATCCAGACCTGGCTGCTCGCGATCGTCGGTTCGATCATCGTGCTGCTGATCTACGGCCTGGTCACGAAGCGCAGCGCTCGCAGCTAACTTCGTTACCGGCCTGAAAACCGGCCCCGGGACACCTCCCTGGGCCGGTTTTCTTTCCCCCGGCTATTCAAGCCGGAGCGTGACACCTTCTTATCGGGCAGGAGTTCATCATGAAATCGAAACTTCTTTTGGGCATTGGCATTGCAGCAGGCTACGTCTTGGGATCCCGGTCCGGACGGGCAGCTTACGACAAACTCAAGTCAAGGGCGGCGGGCATCTGGGACAGTAAGCCCGTCCAGGACAAGGTCAGCGCCGCCACGGAGGCCATCAAGGAAAAGGCTCCCGGGGTTGCCGACCAACTTGGCGAGGCGGCCCGCCGTGCGGGCACCATGATCGGGTCCGCGGCTCACCATGATGCGTCCGGCAACGGCAAGGCAAAGACGTCCGACGCCGGCGCCCCACAGAGTGCGTCCGGCACCGCCGGGGACCAGACCGGCGCCGCCGGGGACCAGACCAGCGCCGCCGGGGACCACATCCCCGCCCACAGCACGCACCCTGAAACGGTGAACCTGGGCACCTCTGATGTTGAATCGGACCCGGCCCTCAACGACAACCAGGGCCAGGACTGGTCCGATGAGGGTGGCGCCACTCCTGCCGGCGCAGCCACGAACGTTGACCACCGGCGGGAGTGACCTGTGTCTTTCTGACGGGTACGGAACGGCTCCGCCGCCGCAGGGGAACAATGGCCTGCGGGAACTGTGCTAAAACTAATTGACCTTGCTGGCCGTCGCGATCCTTGGGGGACGCGGCGGCCGGTGGCGTCTCAGGTGATGGCAACCACCGGGGCCTAACGGGCCGGCCGGGATATTCGGGGGTACGCATGAGCACTTCAGGCAACATTCCGGCTGCACCCCCGGGGTGGTACACGGATCCTGCCGGCACTGGACGGCTCCGCTGGTGGGACGGTTTCGCTTGGACCGACCAGTTCAGCACACCCGCCCAGCCGGTCCTTCAGGGATGGCCGGCCGCTACCAGCCCCTACGCGGGGACCAACCCCTACACCCAGGCTGGTTATCCCGGCGGTCCTCATGCGAACGTCGGTTTTACCTCTGAGCGTCCGCTCCTCAGGCGTGACGCCCCCGTCTACAACCCGCTGATTTGGGTCATCACCCTGCTGCCCCTGCTGTCCACGGTTCTTCTGCTGCTCTGGACCCCGGAATTCAGATTCATCCGAGTGGGTCGGCAGCAGACGCTGGACCCTTGGTCGCTTTTCACTCCGGCCTATTTCCTGCTCCTTTTCTCGGGCTTTGCCGCCTACGCGGCTTCAATTGTGCTTGCGTGGTTCGACTCGCAAGGGCTCACCAGGGACGGCGTTGTCAGGCCGTTCCATTGGGCATGGAGCTTCCTCAGCAGCGCCGTGTATGTCATCGGACGCTCCGTCATCATGGCGAAGGTAGCCCGGGGGCGGGGACTGGTGCCCATCTGGGTCCTGATCGCCGTTTTCGTCCTCAATATCGTGGTGACGAACATCAAGATGTCCGCCCTGATGTCGTCGATGATCGAAACCATTCCGGCCTGAGCCTTCAGCCGTGGCCTCCGGACAGCTCCAACCGGCGAAGGCTCTGGGATCACTGAACAAGGGCCGGTACAAATCAGCTGACCCTCGGGAGCTGCGCGGGAAGGTTCGACGCCGGCAATAATGTCAGACCCCTACGGCAGAGTATTCCTATGGAGGCTTTGACGGAGCGGCTCATGGGGAATGGCGGCAGCGCCGCCGTTCCGGCGCCCGTGAGCTTGGCGACCGCCATCGCCGTAGTCAGTGCCGCGCTGGCTGCGGTTCCGGGGCAACTGGCCATGGCGGACTACGCCGAGGCCGCCGAATTCGCCGCCCAGGCCGAGGAGCTCTCACGGTCCGTGGACTACCTCCAGATTCTCGCCGCCGGAACTGTGGACCGCACTCGCACCCAGGCCATCATTTCCGCCGCAACAACCCGGGCTGCCAGGACCTGGGTTACAGGCTGGGATAACGGCACCGAAACCCTGAATGAAACCGACGCAGCGTGGCCCGCCATCGGCCCCGCCCTGCCTGCTGCCGCCATACCGGTCCCCACATCGCCTGCCGATGACGGTTGCAAAACTACCGCCGAGTTCCTGCGAGTCCGGCTGCGGATCGGGCTCGGCGAAGCCAAACGGCGGCTCCACCTCGCCCATGCCATCCTGCCCGAAACCACGCTCACCGGGGACCGGATTGCGCCGGCACACGAACACCTCGCCGCAGCTTTTGCACCCGCCAGCACCGCAGAAGCCAGCACCGAAGACGTCAACCAACTCGCCGCGCCGGCAAGCCCCGGGCCGGTATTGTCCTCGCGGACCGGAACCATCATCAGCGCCACCCTGGACCGCCTTAAGCACCACACCACCGCCGAGACCCTCCACCGGATCGAACACGACCTAACCCGGACAGCCGCTACTGCCGACCCGGATTTCGTCGCCCGAGTCGCCCGGCGCTGGGCCGATACCCTCGATGCCGATGGCACCGAACCCACCGAAGAAGCACTTCGCCACACCCAGGGCGTATTCATCCGTCGGCCCCGCCACGGCCTTCATCACCTCGAAATCTTCGCCACCACTGACCAATACGAATATTTCGCCACCATCATGAACGCAGCCACCAACCCCCGCACCCGCCAATCTGCGCCCGACCACGCGGCCAGCGGCAATGATGCAGCTAACGTTGGAGGCGGCCAGGAAGATGCCGGGGCACGTGCAGGCGGCAGCGCGTGGGAGGGCAGCGGCCCGGACCTTGACCGGCGCACCCGCTCCCAGAAACAACTCGACGGGATCGTCACCGCCTTCAAGGCAGCGCTCACCACGGACAAATTGCCCACAGCCGGCGGAAACCGACCCCAGATCCTCGCCACCATCAACTACCAGGACCTCCTCCCCCACATCCCGTCCGCCGCTGGCCCTGGCGCCGGAGCCAGCCCCGCATCCGGCCCGGGCATCACCCCGGGCGCCGGCCAAGGCACCGGTCAAGGCACCGGTCAAGGCACCGGGAGTTATGTCTTCACCGGGCCTGTGGCAGCGGCCACCATCAGAAAACTTGCCTGCGACGCCGATGTCATCCCCGTACTCCTCGGCACCCACGGGGAAATCCTGGACCTTGGCCGCAGGAACCGGCTCTTTACTGCCGCGCAACGCCTCGCCCTCACCGCTCGCGACCAAGGCTGTGCCTTCCCCAACTGCACCATCCCCGCCCCATGGTGCGAAGCCCACCACATCACCTACTGGTCACAAGACGGACCAACCAATGTCAGCAACGGCGTACTCCTGTGTTCCCATCACCACCACCTCATCCACAAAGAACAGTGGACCATCCAAGCCGGCCACGGCACCCCCTGGTTCACACCGCCACGCCACATCGACCCGGCTCAAAGACCCCGACAAAACCAGTACTTCAAACCGCCCCCGCCGCCGCCCCGGCAACGCGAATAAGCAGGGTCGAGCAGGGGTAACTCCGTTGCCGCGCCGGCATGGGCCCCTGCCGGCGCAATCCTGCAAACTGTTAAACGCAAACGGTTAGACGCGAACTGAGTAACCGGGAGCAGCGCTTAGCCTTTTCGGCCGACCGCTACGGTGCCGTCGAGTTCTTCTGACCTGACAATGCGGACGGCGAGTCCGGCAGCGGACATGATGGATGCTGTGTCTCCGGCCTGGCGATCACTTGTTTCAATGATGAGATGCCCTCCGGCCCGCAGCCACTCCGAGGCCCCCTCTGCCACCCGGCGATGAAGATCGAGGCCGTCCGCGCCGCCGTCGAGCGATAGCAGAGGCTCGTAGTCCCGTGCCTCGCGGGGCATGGTAGCGATCTCAGCCGTCGGAACATACGGGGCATTCGCTGTCAGTACGGAAATTTTGCCCCTGAGGGAAGCAGGAAGGGCGTCGTAGAGATCACCCTGGTGAACTGCCCCACCCACTTTCGCAACGTTGCGGGCCGCACACGCTACGGCAGCCGGGTCAACATCCGCACCATGCAGTTCGAGCCGTTCAAGCCTGGACGCGATGGCAGCGCCGGCCGCACCGGACCCGCAGCACAGATCAACAACAACAGCGGCTCGTGCGGGAATCTGCTGCCTCGTCACCCGAGCAGGGGACCCGTGAACCGCATCCTTGGACAAGAGCGCCACGGCTTCGTTGACCATGAGTTCGGTGCGGCGCCGTGGAACGAAAACGCCGGCGTCGAGTTCAATCCTCAGGCCAGCAAATTCTGCCCACCCCACAATGTACTCGAGCGGATAGCCGGACACCCGACGCTCCACGAGAGCGGCAACGTCAGCGGGAGACCCCCCGGCGGCCACCAGGAGCCGGGCCTCATCCTCGGCAAATACACAGCCGGCCGTCCGCAGCCGGTCCTCGATGGCCGCAACGGACACTGCACTGGAAGCGGATTCACAGCCCACAGAGCCTGCCATGGCAACCCTTCTCAACTCAGGACTCAGGACTATGCCCAAGATCGGAAATGAGTCGGCGGACGGCATCCTCGGCGGTGGGAGGCGTCCCGAAGAACTGCTGTTGCAGGGTGGTGTCGGCAACATAGCGCCCGGTCTGGAACCAGTCGATCATGGCTTCCATGTCTTTGGCCATCGGGTTGACCGGGGCCAGCACTGTCCCTGCGGCCCGCAGCAAACCGGCGGGCACCGAACGGACGCGAATGGTCTTGCCAGTGAGCCGTCCCGCAATGTCTGCAATTTCCTGCATGCTTACCGCGCGGTCCCAGCCGATATCGACGCGCCGGCCTTCCATCCCGGGAATATCGACGGCGGCGGCGAGATAATCTGCCAAATGCGCAGTGTGCACAAACGTCAACGGGATCCGGGCCGAACCGAACCAGATGAGCCGCCGCTTGTCGATGGGGTCCCCGCCGAAGCGGGTGACCTGGTCCAGGAAAGCACCCGGACGAAGCGCCACGAACGGAACACCGAGGTGCTCCAGACGGTCCTCCGCGAGTTTCTTGTGCCAGAAGTGCGGCACCTGAGGAGTCTGGTCGCAGGTGAGGATGCTGGTGAGGACGAACCGCCGTATCCCCGAGCGGCTAGCCGCCTCCACAAGGTTGGTGTTGCCTTCACTGTCGGTGGCACTGGTATCACCCTTGCGGTGCCGGGTGTACCCGGCCGCCGTGGTGATGACGGCGTCGGCGCCCTCCATGGCCCGCGACAGCGACGCCGGATCCATCATGTCGCCGCGGGCAACCTGTGCGCCGGCTGCTTCCACCCGGGAGGCGTCTGACCCCGGCCGCACCAGAGCCCGGACTTTTTTACCGCGGCCGAGGAGCTCTTTGACAACCTGGCTCCCCAGCATGCCGGTCCCGCCCACCACCAGTACTGGTCCGTCGCCCATGTGCTTCCTCCCGTGCAGCCGCCGAAGGACTTTCCGGCCGGTTGCTCACATTCTCGCCCCGGCCCGGGGCTGGCCGCCAGCCCCCAGCGGTACCGGGCCCTACCTGCCCAATGACTCCGACACTGCGGCGAGGAGCGAGTTGAACCTGGCGTTGCCTGGGAGGTCATCGATGAACACGGGCTTGCCGGCCGGGTCACCCAGCGGAACCTGCCAGTTCGGATAGAGCGCTTCGGTGGTGCCGGGCTGGTTCTGCACGCGCCGCTCCCCCACCGCGTCAACCAACGCGACGCCGAGCAGTATCGACGGCGTCTGGGCAAGGAGGCGGTGCAGCGCCTCGATGGTGCGCTCCTCGCTCCCGTGGTCGTCGCCAACGCCGCCGTCAGGCAGCAGCCCGCGTTCGCGCAGCAACCCCATCATCTTCTCGAGGGTGGCATCATGGTCCGCCCGTTCCTCGGCTTCGGACCGTTCCAGCAGCCCCAGCCTGCTCCGGAGCGCCACATGGTCCCCTGCAAGATAGCCGGCTGTGGGCGGCAGGTCGTGGGTGTTGACGCTGGCGAGCGCCTGCGTACGGTACCGCTCCGGCGGCAGCGGAGAGTCGCCGTCGTTCTCGAACCAGAGAATGGACGTGCCCAGGATGCCGCGGTCAGCGAGGTAGTCGCGCACCCACGGTTCGAACGTCCCCAGGTCCTCCCCGATCACCACGGCCCCGGCGCGCTGGGCCTCCAAGGCCAGGATGCCGATCAGGGCGTTGTGGTCGTACGTGACGTAGGCGCCGTCCCGCGGTGAGTTTCCGGCCGGCACCCACCAGAGGCGGAAGAGTCCCAGGATGTGGTCCACACGGATGCCGCCGGCATGCCGGAGCACGGTGGAGAGCATGTTGCGGAACGGTGCGTAGCCAGCCTCCGCGAGGCGTGCAGGGTGCCAGGGCGGCTGGTTCCAGTCCTGGCCCTGCTGGTTGTACATGTCCGGCGGCGCACCAACACTGACCCCGGGCGCCAGGACACCACGGAGCGTCCACGCGTCGGCACTGCTCAGGTCAACACCCACGGCCAGATCGTGCACCACGCCCAGCCGCATGCCCGCCCGGCGCGCGGTCTGCTGCGCGTATTCGAGCTGTTCGTCGCAGATCCACTGCAGCCAGCGGTGGAATCCGATCCGGTGGGCTAGCTTTTCCCTGAGCGCCTCGGCCGCCGGTGACCCCACAGCGCAGTCAGGGTCCATCCACAGCGGGTCCTCCGGCGCAAGGTCTTCCCGAATGGCCGACCAGAGAGCAAAATCGTCCAGGCCCGGCCCGGAACTCCTGCAGAATTCTTCAAACGCTGCCTGCCGGGCCGGCGAGCGGCGGGCGTGGTAGAGCAGTTCCAGGGTCTGGAGCTTCGCCGCGAACACGGCGTTCCGGTCAAGCCGTTCGGCGTCGGCGTTCAGGCCCTGGACCTGCTCCTGGAGCCTGTCAATCGTGGCGCGTTTGCGCGGCTTCAGGTAGGCGAGTTCGGGTATGGCTTCCACCCGGATGTACAGCGGGTTGAAGAAGCGGCGTGTTGATGGTGAATACGGCGAGGGCTGGACCGGCGGGACGGGCTCCGCCGCGTGCAGGGGATTGACCAGGACATAATCCGCGCCGCGTTCACCACTGAGGGCCGCCAGGTCCGCCAAGTCCGCCAAGTCACCGATGCCCCAGGAACGTTTCGACCGGACCGAGTACAGCTGCGTGGACAGGCCCCAGCCGCGTCGCTCCACCAAGGAATCGGCAGTGTTCAGCCGCGCCGGGACGACCACCAGCGCGCACTCGGCTGTGATGCCGTCGGACTCGGCGTGCAGCGTGTGCCAGCCAAGCGGCAGTCCCTCCGGTACGGCGAACGTCGCCCGGCCGGTGGGCACACTGTCCACATCGCGCGGCGGGACCCACACATCCTGCTGGACCGCCTCCACGGGCTCGCCCGCACCCGATTCGGGCAGCACGGTCACCTTCGCGGTGGCACCGTCCGGGACGTGGACGGGGACCAGCGGAGTTTCGCCGTGTTGGAGTACGACGGCGGGGGGCAGCATCCGGCGCCACGGCGCCAGTTCGGCCTCGGCCAGGGCAGCTTCGATCAGTTCGTTCGTGTCCGCCCTGACGCCCAGCGCGGCGAGGACTTTGACCAGGGTGCCGGGGGCGACACTGTGCGGCAGTCCGTCCCAGCCGTGGAAGGACGTGCCGACACCATGGGCGTCCGCCAGACGCCGGAGGAGGTCCCGGTCCACAGACGCAGGCTCGGCCGTATCACCGGCGCCCGGGGGACGCTGGGTTCCGGAGAACTGAGCGTACTGCTGGTCTGGAGCCTTCATGGATGTCCGCCTCGTCTGGTGGGATGGGCCTGAACTTACATTGCGTCCTGTTTGACCGGGGGCTTCCTCGGCCCCGGACAACTATCGGTTCCGATTATTGCAGGAGGACGCGGCTTACCCCGGGCAGCGTCCTTGCCGAGCCCGGAACCCGAACGGCTTCCCGGCGTCGGGAACCCTGCGTTGGTGGCCCGTCCGCGCCAAAAATCACGGGCGGCCTGGCGGCTTGGGTGTGATGATCCGGGCGATGGAACCGGCGGCGGCCATCACCGCATTCCGCGGAGCTGCGCCGGTATCCAGCATGGCGAATTGACCCATAAGCCGCGAGGACAGCACCAGCCGTTGTGTTCGTTTCCTGCGGGCTTTGTTATACGCGGCGAGGCCCGCTTCGACAGACGGTGCCAGCGCCACGCACTGTCCCAGCGTTGCCCCGTCAATTATGGCTTCGCAGGCACCCCGGCCGAGGAAAGGCGCCATGGCGTGGGCAGCATCCCCGACCAGTACTGTCCGGCCCCTGAAGAGAGAGGCCAGCTTTGGGGTCTCGAAAAGTCCGTGATGCAAAATCGTGTCCTCGTCGATCTGGTCCAGTAAATGGCGCACACCCTGGTGCCAGGAACCGAAGTACCTCTGAAGGTGCGGAAGGTGGGGTCCTGCAAAGGTCTGGCCGGAGCGAAGGCTGGCGTACCAGTTGGTGCTTTGGGGGCCTGCCGGTGTGATGCCAAACAGTGCGCCCGGGGCCCACGTCTCACCGTATTCCGGGACCGATGCCTGAACTGTTCCGCGCCAGGCAACGGCCCCGAGCGGACGCGCAGCGAACCGGGCACCAAAAATTTCCTGCCGGGTGCGGCTGAAGGTGCCGTCCGCGCCGACGACGAGGTCGGCGTCACTGATCTGTCCGGATTCAAGCACGTGGGTACTGAAGGTGATGTCCACGTCCTGGGCGAGGGCGGCGAGCAAGGCCGGCCGGGAGACCAGATGCAGTTCAGCTCCGCCGGGGACTGTGAGGAGCGTGCGTCCGGACGGCGTCCACAGCCGGGTGGAGGTATTTGCAGCAGCAATGTGCGCCCAGCCATCGGTCCGGCGTGATGCTTCCATGACCCCGAGGCGCCCCAGTGCCTCCAGCGCCGCTGGCCACATTCCCAGCATGGTGCCCGAGGCGGGCAGTCCGGGGCTCTGTTCGAGGACCACCACCGACCAGCCATGGCGTTTGAGCGCCCGCGCTGCGCTGAGGCCACCGATGCCCGCGCCGATAATGACGGCTGCCTGCTTCACCCCCTCAGACTACAGAACAGGCGGCACCGCTCGGCTCGGCCAGCATGTACGGACCAAGCCCCGGCCAAAGCACGGCCGCCAGTCAGCCCTTGGCAGCTTTTGCCGCTGCCTTCGCTGCCTGCTTGCTGGCCCGCACTTTTACAAGGGACTCCGGGTCCACGATGTCTGCGACCGAAAGGAACGAATCCTGCTCGCCGTAGTGCCCGGCCGCCTCGCGCCAGCCCGGCGCCTTCAGGCCGCATTGCTTGCCGAGGAGGGCGAGAAAGATCTTTGCCTTCTGCTCCCCGAAACCGGGCAAGGCCTGCAGGCGGCGCAACACTTCCTTGCCGTCGGGATCGCCCTTGGTCCAAATCTGCGTGGCGTCACCGCTCCAGTCGTGCTGGACAGCCTCAGCGAGGGCCTGGACCCGGGCCGCCATGGAACCGGGGAACCGGTGTACCGCCGGCCGTTCCTTGAAAACCTCGACGAAAGCTTGCGGCTCGTAGGCGGCAACGGCCGCCGGCTCGATCGAGCCGATGCGTGAGCGGATCTTTTCAGGGCCCGCGAAGGCGGATTCCATTGTCACCTGCTGGTCCAGCAGCATCCCGGTCAGCAGGGCGAACGCGTCGTCCGTGAGCAATTGGTCAGAAGCAGGGTCACCGGTGATGTGCAGTTCCATGGGCTTTATCTTTCCACCTCCTGCTGTCTGCGTCATGGACGGGCCGTTCTGCGGTAATTGGGCGCCGCCGGTGTTGCAGGGCCAAGTACTACCTAATCTCAAATTCGAGTACCGATTACCCGTTTGCCTACGCCCATGCGCCAACTACCTTCGATCTAGAGCCAAAGACTCGCTACCGCACGGGGTTGGATGTCTCACTAGGGGGTGTGAGAAGGAATGAATACAGGACTTTGCAGCCACGTTTTCCCGGACCTTCAGGGCCGGGAAGTAAGCGGGGCCGGCGACGAGGAGGTCTTCGAGACCAAGGCCTCTCCCCCAGCCGTCGCCGGCCCTCTGACCGCCGGGTTCCGGCCGTCCTTACCCGGGTTCACCACACTCCACATGCACGGATGGCCCGCTGACCCCTTCCAGGGGAGCGGTGCACCCGCACGGCGGCAACGCAGGAGCCGGCCGTGAAGTATTCAACAACATCCCAGGTTTCCGCCTCTCACGCCCCGGCGGGCAGGCGCCCCGCACAGCCCCACCAGATCCAGCAGCACACGGCCGGACATGCTGCCCCGGTTCCCAACCAATCGCCGCCACCAACCGGACAAACCAACGCCGCCCCGGCACACGCGGGCACCGAGGGATTCATCCCGGATTTGGCCACCGGGGCCAAGACGCTGTCCGACTCGCTCGAAATCCTGGCCAGGACGGCGTCCGCCACCCTGAGCGGGCTCATGGATTCGCCGGTGGAAAGCGCCGCGCTCCTCAACAGGGCCAAGAGCGCCACAACCACCGCCGGCACCAGCGAGCTGACTGCCAGGTTGGCCAGGCTGGAGCAGGAAGTGCGTGAAGGGCCGCTGACGGAAGCCATCACGGGTAACGGCACCGTGGCCATGAACCACGTCGCGTCCGATTTCCGGTGGTCGCGCTACCGGCCGCAGCTTCAGGACGCCGGCTTCAACAGTGTTCTTGGGGTGCGGCTCCGGCTGGACGAGGGTGCCACAGCGGCCCTCGCCTTTTTTTCCCCCGCCGCCCAGGCGTTCCCGCTCCAGATCATCACCGAGGCCCATGCTTTCGCGGACCTCGCTGCTCGTGGGCTCAGGCTTGTCCTGGAACTGCACTCCACCAGTATCAGGGCATCGGACCTGCAATCAGCGCTTGAAAGCCGGACCTCCATCGATATCGCCTGCGGAGTGATCATGGCCCAGAACCGGTGCTCCTACGACGACGCGATTGCAATCATCGCCAAGGCGTCAAGCCACCGGAACGTCAAGCTGCGTAAGGTGGCAGAGGGGATTCTGGAGAAGCTGCCCGGCGGAGCGCCGCGCACCCACTTCGAACACTAGGTCAGCGCTCGGTGCATTGGGGGACAACGTTGCTTCGGATTTGTGCGCTTGCGGCCGCGGCAGTACTCGCCGTCCTGGCCACCTTCCAGTTGACACTCATTGCGGGCGCCCCCTTTGGCCAACTGGCCTGGGGCGGCCAACACAAGGTCCTACCGCCCAAACTACGGCTGGGCAGCGCAGCCTCCATCGCCCTCTATGGATTCTTCGCCTACATCGCGCTGGCCCTCGCACTGCTCTACCTCGGGCTGTCGATCGGCTGAACCACTTAGCCCTACGACGGGTTAAAAATGAAGCAGGCCAGGGGCTTGATGCCTCTGGCCTGCTACGTGGGTGGGCCCTGTGGGGATCGAACCCACGACCCACGGATTAAAAGTCCGATGCTCTACCAACTGAGCTAAAGGCCCCAGCCGACCGTCAAGTAACCGATCAGCCCAGTCCATTTCTGGACGATAAATACTCTACCCCACCCACGGAGCCGGTTTGACCCGAAAGGTGCGTGCCGCCGTCGTGCGTTCCTTTTTTGGCCGGATCAGGCAGTCCCGGCCGTGGGCAGCCGCGTCGACGGGCTCTCGATTTCCGCGGCGGCACAGGAGTAGCGTTGGGGCATGAGCGAGCAAGCAGGACCCAGTCAGTACGGCGGCGCCAACCGGCATCATAAGCCCAAGCCGTTCGCGCCCATCGACTTCGAGCCGTTCGCCGGAGGGCCGGACCCCGCCCGCGTCTCCGAGGCCGCCCACCTTGCCGCCCAGGCACTGGTGCGCCACGGACGCGACAGCGACGACCCCGTCATCACCGAGCGGCTGGTGAAGCTGACGGACGAACAGGGCCTGGAGGCCATCGCGGAGATGTGGGCCGAAAGCCCGGCGCGCTCTTTGCCGGGCGCGTTGTGGCGGCTTTACGCGCTGCGGGCAGCCACCGTGCAGGACCCGGAGCGTATCTCCGTTTACTTCCGCGCGGGCAAGGACACGGCACAGGTCTCGCACGTGGTGGCGGGGGCTGCCGAACCGCCCGGTGCCGACGAAATGCGGACCATGGCGGACGCGATTCTTTCGGGCGCGTTCGACGGCGAGTTCGACGTCGCGCTGGAGCGTTCCGCCGCGTTCTGCCGCGTGGTTGCGCTCGGCCAGGCCACCCTCGCCGACGGCGCGGAGCACGGGAACGAGGCCCATGCCAGCAAGCTCACGCGCAACTCGCACCAGCTCGTCAAGACCGCCGAGGATCTCGAGCACGCAGCGAATGCGTGGCGGCTGGGCGAACTCGACTGAACCAGCGGCCCCGATCTGTCAATGTTGACTTGGGCCGGGCAACGTAGAACACTGAAACTGGTGCCGAGCCGCGAAACCCCCGGGCTTCAACATTTAGCCGCCTAGAGCGGCCTACCGCCGAGAGGCGTATCCGGTTCGGCACCATTTTCTTGCGCGTTTACAGGCCGCAGGCAGCAGCCCGGTAGACTCGAGACCAGTTGCAGGCCTGCGTCAAGTCACAGTGGGCGGCCCCAGTCCCAGTACAACGCCCGGAGACCGAAACTCAACGTGAAGCTGCGCCTTTTCCCCCAGGAGCCCGCCGGGCTGGTCCTGCTGTCCCAAATGGCCCAGCAGATAGTGCACGCCAGCGCCACCATGGCAGAGATCCTGGGAGTGCCGGCCTCCGAGCACGCCAACCTCGTGGACGACATGCACAACCACGAGGCGAAATCGGCCGAGCTGCACTTCGCCCTCCTGACCCACATGCGCACAAGTTTCGTGAACCCGCTCCCCCGTGAGGACATGTACGCGCTGTCCCGCTACCTGAACGAGGCCCTCGAAAAGTTGGACGGCGCCGCCGAACTCGTGTCCCTCTACAAGCTGGACCGGTTGCCCAAACGTGCCGCGGACCAGCTGGAGGTCATCAGTAGGCAGGCCGAGCTCACCGTGGACGCCATGCGCCGGCTGAACAACCTTGATGACCTCGAAGACTACTGGATCGAGATCCTCAGGCTGGCCAAACGGGCAGAGCGGACCCACCGGGTCTGGGTGGCGGACATGATTAAGGACATGAAGTGGGCGCAGTACTCCCGCAACCGGGATGTCGCCAACCAGCTCGTTGAAGTCACCAAGGACATGCGCCGGATCGCCACCCAGGTAGGCAGCATCATCGTCAAGGAATCCTGACGTGACAGCAGTGATCTTCGGCGCCGTGGTCCTGCTGACCGCAGCGTTCGCCTTCCTCAATGGCTTCAGGGACGTCTCCACCTCGGTAGCGCTTGCCGTGCGGACCCGCGCCCTCACCCCCACGGTTGCGGTCCTCCTGGCCGCCCTTTTCAACCTGATAGGTGCTCTGCTCAGCGCCAGCGTTGTGGTGGCCATCAGCCACACCTGGATTCATCTGCCGGCAGGGACCAGTGGCCTGAGCATCCTCCTGGCGGGCGTAGGGAGCGCCTGCGCGTGGGGTCTGCTGATGTGGTGGCGGGGTATCCCGGCGTCTTCCACGCATGCCCTGGTCGGCGGGCTGGGCGGGGCAGGTCTCGCAAGCCTCGCCGTGGGGGGAATGGGCGTAGGTGGCGTTGACCGGTCCCTGCTGTTCCAGGTGGTCCTTCCGCTGCTGCTCTCCCCCGTCGTCGCCTACGTGGGCGCGTACCTGGCCGTATTCCCCGCAACCTGGGCCGCCCGCTACGCCCAGCCCAACGTCATCAACCAGCGCTTCCGCCGCAGCCAGGCCATCGCCGCCGGAGCCGTCGCGTTCGGCCACGGGCTGCAGGACGGCCAGCGGGTGGGCGCGGTCCTCCTGCTGGCCCTTGCGGCCGCCGGTTATGCCGACGGCGACAGCATCCCGCTGTGGGTGGCGCTGCTGTCCGCGATCATGATGGCAGCCGGAACCCTCTTTGGCGGCTGGCGGATCTCGTACACCCTGGGTTACAGGATCACCCGGATCGACCCACTGCGGGGTTCGGTGTCCCAGACCTTCAGCGCCATCATGCTGCTTGTCGGAGCCATCGCGTTGCAGTGGCCCCTTTCCACGACCCACACGGTGACGGCATCCGCCCTGGGTGCAGGGGAAAACCAGCACTTCGCGGTGACCAACCGGAAACTGGTCCTGGAGATCCTCGGCCTGTGGGTGCTGACGCCGGTGGCGGCCGCCGCCATGGCGTTTGTCTTCGCCCTGGCCCTGTCACCGCTGAACGGCGTTTGAAGCCGGCCCCGGGTTAAACCACAATCGACTGCCCCAACAGGGCCCTTCTGAGCGGTCAGGAGGGCTTGATGGAGCAGTCGATGGAGCGCCGGTGGGTGGGCCCACAGCCGTAGGGGTCCCCTAGCGAGCTTGCGAGCTTGGGGAACGGCTGAGGATTATCCGAAGCGGCCGGAAACGTAGTCTTCGGTCGCCTTGACCGTGGGATTGCTGAAGATGTTCTGGGTGTTCCCGTATTCGATCAGCTTGCCCGGCTTCCCGGTGCCGGCGATGTTGAAGAACGCCGTCTTGTCCGAGACGCGGGCGGCCTGCTGCATGTTGTGGGTCACGATAACCACGGTGTACTGGTCCTTGAGCTCATTGATGAGGTCCTCAATGGCCAGTGTGGAGATGGGGTCCAGTGCCGAACACGGCTCGTCCATCAGGATCACCTGTGGCTGGACGGCGATGGCGCGGGCAATGCAGAGACGCTGCTGCTGGCCGCCGGACAGGCCGGAACCTGGCTTTTCCAGCCGGTCCTTGACCTCGTTCCACAGGTTGGCACCCCGCAAGGAGCTTTCAACCAGCGCGTCGGCCTCACCCTTGGAGATCTTCTTGTTGTTCAGCTTCACGCCCGCCAGCACGTTGTCCCGGATGGACATGGTGGGGAACGGGTTGGGCCGCTGGAACACCATGCCGATCTGTGACCGCACGGTGACGGGGTCAACACCGGGGCCGTAGAGGTTGTCCCCGTCCAGCAGGACTTCACCTTCAACGCGGGCGCCGGGAAGCACCTCATGCATACGGTTCAGGGTGCGCAGGAACGTGGACTTGCCACAGCCTGAAGGGCCGATGAAGGCCGTCACGGATTTCGCCTCGATGGCGATGCTGACATCCTCCACGGCGAGGAAATCGCCGTAGTACACGTTCAGGTCTTTGACGTCGATGCGCTTAGACATGGTGTTCCTTCACTTACTGGGGGTACGGATTGAAGTCTAGGGTTTGGTCGCGTGGACCGGAACGGCCTGCCGAAACTTTTTCAGCGGCCCGTCTTGGGAGCAAAGATCCTGGCGATCAGGCGGGCACCCAGGTTCAGGATCATCACCAGGATGATCAGCACCAGGGCGGCGCCCCAGGCCCGCTGCGAGGACGGGCCGGGGTTCGCAGGTGACGTGGGGTTCAGGATCTGCGTGTAAATAAACGTGGGCAGCGAAGCCATCCAGCCGCCGAAAACGTTGTTGTTGATGCTGGTGGCGAACCCGGCGGTGACCAGGATGGGAGCCGTCTCACCAATGACCCGGGCGATCGCGAGGGTGACGCCGGACGCGATGCCGGAGATCGCCGTCGGAATAACCACCTTTACGATGGTGCGCCACTTCCGCACACCCAGCGCGTACGCCGCTTCGCGCAGTTCGTTGGGAACGATCTTCAGCATTTCCTCGCTGGAGCGCACCACCACGGGGATCATCAGCACGGAAAGCGCGACGGCGGCGACCGCACCTGTCTTGGTTCCCGGCCCCACCACCGCGAAGAAGAAGGCAGCAGCGAACAGGCCGGCAACGATGGACGGGATGCCGGTCATAACGTCCACAAAGAACGTGATGGCGCGGGCCAGGCGGCCGTCGTTGCCGTACTCCACCAGATAGACAGCGGTCAGCAGACCCACTGGTACGGAGATGAGGGTTGCGACGAGGGTGATCTGAACGGTGCCCACCAACGCGTGGTAGATGCCGCCGATGACAGGCGCGCCGTCTTCCACGGCTTTGTTGTCATAGACGCCGGTAACGCCGTTCATTGAACTGGTAAGGAAGCCGGGGGAGATCAGGCCGGGGATGCCGTTGACCAGGACCGTCCAGATGACGGAGATCAGCGGGAGCATGGCAATCAGGAAGGATCCCACCACCAGGCAGGTGGCCAGCTTGTCCTTGGCCTTGCGGGACCCTTCGACAATGGCACTCCAGCTCACCAGGCCGACAGCGAAGAGTATGGCCGAGACGACGCCCCAGCCGAAGGCATTGAAACCGATCAGTGCCAGGATTGCGGCGCCGATGATGAGCGCGGCCGCGAGGACCGCGTACGGGGCGAAGGAAGGCAGCTGGCCCTTGGTGAGGGCTGAGCGTTTGCTGCGCACCGGGGTGAGGGTGGAGGTCATTTAGTTGGCTCCCGAGAATTCTTTGTGCCGGCTGATGATCCAGCGGGCGATCATGTTCACGGCGAGGGTGATGAGGAACAGGACCAGGCCCGCCGCGATCAGGGTGCTTACCTTCAGGCCGCTCGCTTCAGGGAAGTTCAGCGCGATTTCGGCAGCAATGGTCTGGTTTCCGGACGTGATGAGGCTGGCAGTGAGTGCGCCCGAGGAGAGGACCAGAGCCACGGCCATGGTCTCGCCGAGTGCCCGGCCGAGGCCAAGCATGACGGCGCTGATGATGCCCGGACGGGCGAAAGGCAGGACCGCCATCTTGATCATCTCCCACCGCGTGGCGCCCAGTGCAAGGGCGGCTTCCTCGTGCAGCTTGGGGGTCTGCAGGAAGATTTCACGGGTCAGAGACGTGATGATGGGCAGCACCATCACGGAGAGCACAATGCCCGCGGTGAGGATGGTCTTGCCGGTGGCCGAGGCGGGGCCTTCGAAGATGGGCAGCCAGCCCATGTTCTCGGCAAGCCAGTTGTAGGCCGGGGAGATTTCCTTGGCGAGGAAGGCTGCGCCCCACGCACCGTAGATCACGGAAGGAATGGCCGCCAGGAGGTCAACGACGTAACCCAGGCCGGTGGCGAGTCCGCGGGGCGCGAAGTGGGAGATAAAGAGGGCCACGCCGATCGCAACGGGCGTTGCGATGACCAGCGCGATGACCGCCGCGATGAGCGTGCCAATCACAATCGGCCAGATGTAGGCGAAGAAGCCCGCTCCGCCTTGAATTTCAGCGGCCGGGGCGGTCAATGCCGGGATGGCCTGCACAACAAGGAACAAGGCCACACCGAACAGGACGGCGAGGATGAGGCAGCCGGCTGCGAGGGCGGCGCCGGAAAAGATCTTATCCCCGGCGCGGCCTGCGCCCTGGGAACTGCTCAGGGGGGTGGCGGTCATTCCAGACCCTTCGGTTTGTGGGTGGTGCCAACATCTAGCTTACAAAGCCAAGTTCCCCGCCCGCCTTTCGGCGTGGCGGGGAACGTGGTTGCAGGGACAGGTACTAGGACTTGACCTTGACGGATTCGATGGCCTTGGTGGCCTTCTGGGCGAGAGCCGCGGAGAGCGGTGCGGACTTCGCGGAGTCGGCAGCGGCCTTCTGGCCGGCGTCCGAAACTACGTAGCTTTCGAAGGCCTTGACCAGGTCAACGGTTTCCTGCTTGTCGTAGGTGGAGCAGACAATGTGGTAGGAAACCAGGACAACCGGGTAGGCGCCCTTTGCCGTGGTGGTGCGGTCAAGCTTGATGGCGACATCGTTGGCGGAGCGGCCTTCGACCGGCTTGCCCGCTTCGACAGCCTTGGCGGCGGCGTCGGCGGAGATCTTGACGAATTCTTCGCCAACCTTGATCGAAGCAGTGCCGAGCTTGCCGCCAACGGCGGAGTCATCAGCGTAGGTCACGGCGCCCGGGGTGTCGGTGACCGTCTTGACAACACCGGAGGTGCCCTTGGCGTTCTCGCCCTGCAGGGATGCGGGCCATACGCCCGAAGCCTTGTCGGTCCAGACGTCGGCAGCAGCGGCGGCCAGGTACTCGGTGAAGTTGGTGGTGGTACCGGAATCGTCAGAGCGGTTGACCGGGGTGACCTTGGTGTCCGGGAGGGTGACGCCCGGGTTCAGCGCGGCGATGGCCGGATCGTTCCAGGTGGCAACCTGGCCGCGGAAGATCTTGGCCACGGTCTTGGCGTCAAGCTTCAGATCGGTGACGCCCGGGAGGTTGAAGGCGACGGCGATCGGGGAGATGTAGACCGGGATGTTGATGGCGCCTTCGGGGCCGCACTTGGCCTTGGAGCTGGCCAGCTCTTCATCCTTGAGGTAAGCGTCGGAGCCGGCGAACTGGGCCGAACCGTCAATGATGGCCTTGCGGCCTGCACCGGAGCCGTCCGGGGAGTACTGCACGGTGGCGCCGGAGTTGGCGGCGGCGAAGCCGGCCTTCCAGGCGTCCATGGCTGCACCGGTCGAAGAAGCGCCGATGCCGGTCAGCGTGCCGGTGACCTTGGGTCCGCTGGCGGACTGGCTGCCAGCAGGAGTGTTGCCGGTGGCGTTGTCTGAACCGCAGGCGGTGAGCGCGAGAGCGCCGGCAGCGATTACAGCAATAGCCGCGTGGCGGCCGAAACGGAGTGCCTTCACTAGATGTGTACCCCTTCCAGGGATATTCAATAGCGGACAGGGCCGGAGACGCCCTGCAGCGCGATGCGTACGTTTTGTACCTTCATCGAATTTAGGGGCGTCAGGTAAAGGGATTGGCTGCCGAAAGTGAACAGAACATTAACGGCAGTAACATTTTCCCTTACAACTGCAGCGTCGGCATTGCGCAGGTCACACTTGCGGCCGTAGGGGGCGGCCGGCAAATAGACTGAAAGGCATGGCCGCAGCAGGAGGACTCTTAGCAAGCAGGCGATTCCTGCGCGGTCGCATCCGCACGGGCCTGATCCGGAGCCGGAATTCACTGCTCCCCGCAGTCCAGATGACGGCGTGCGCGGTGGGTGCCTACGCCTTCGCCGAGTACGTGCTGGGGCATTCCGGCCCCCTTTTCGCCGCCACCTCGTCACTGATCGCCTTGGGCTTCTCGAGGGATCCCCGCCTGCGCCGCGTCATGGAGGTGGGCCTGGGCTGCACCATCGGCATTGCGGTGGGTGATCTGCTCCTGCACTGGCTGGGCAGCGGAATCTGGCAGGCCGCCGTCGTCCTTCTTTTCTCTATCCTGTTGGCCCGCTTCCTGGACAGCGGCACCATCTTCACCACCCAACTGGGGCTGCAGTCCTTGCTGGTGGTGCTGCTGCCGGCGCCCGCGGGGGGCCCTTTCACCCGGAGCCTGGACGCCGTGGTGGGCGGCCTGTGCGCCCTGCTGGTGACCGTGCTGATCCCGAAGGATCCCCGCCGCGAGCCCCGCGAGGATGTCCGGAAGATCCTGCACGAGCTCGCCGAGGTGCTCCGCGAGTGCGCCTCCGCACTGCGGGAAAGCGATTCCACCCAGGCCTGGCACGCGCTGATCCGGGGCCGCAACTGCCAGCCCTTGGTGGATCGTATGCGGCAGTCGCTGCGCGCCTCGAACGAGGTGGCCACCCTCGCGCCGGCCTACCGACGGCACCGGGACGAGTTGGACCGGCTGGACAGCTCCCTGGACTTCATTGACCTGGCGCTCCGTAACAGCCGGGTGTTCGCGCGGCGGTTGACCAGTGCCATCAACCATGCGGCGCTGTCCGACGAGGCCACGGAGAACATTTCCGACGTCCTCGAGGAAACCGCGGCTGCCATCGATGAGCTTTCGCTTGGCCTTGCCGAGACGCACGACGGCGTCCGCCGCGCCCACCTGCGCACCGCCCGCCACGAACTCAGTGAGGTAGCCCTGCGGCTGCATCCCAAGCTGCTTGAGGTCCAGCGGCTGGAGGGTGAGACCGTGGTGATGCTGTTCCGGCCCCTGATGGTGGACCTCCTGGAAGCCACCGGAATGGACGCGCGCGAGGCCCGGGACATACTGCCGGGCCTGTAGCGCGGCCCGACGGGCTGGTGGGGGAGGATTGTCGGTGCCCGCCGATAGGGTGGAACCCATGGCAACAAAGACTTCCCGCGCTTCCAAAGCGCCTGCATACAAGTGCGCAGAATGCGGCTGGACCACGGTCAAGTGGGTGGGGCGCTGCGGTGAGTGCCAGGCGTGGGGCAGCGTTGAGGAAACCGGCGCGGCCGTGGCGCGTACGACGGCGGCCACAACAGTTCTGGAACCGGCGCGGCGGATTGCCGAGGTGGACGCCACCACCGCGGCGTTCCTGCCCACCGGCGTGGATGAACTGGACCGTGTCCTGGGCGGCGGCCTGGTCCCCGGCGCCGTGATTCTGCTGGCCGGCGAGCCCGGCGTGGGCAAGTCCACGCTGCTCCTGGACGTCGCCGCGAAATTCGCCCGGACTGCCCAGGACGTGCTCTACGTGACCGGGGAGGAGTCCGCCGCCCAGGTGAAGCTGCGCGCGGAGCGGATCGACGCCGTCGCGGATTCCCTGTACCTATCAGCGGAAACGGACCTCGGCCAGGCACTGGGGCAGGTCGAAAAGATTGAGCCGCGGCTGCTGATTGTGGACTCGGTCCAGACCCTGAGCAGCGCGGACGTGGACGGCAGCGCAGGCGGGGTGTCGCAGGTGCGTGAGGTGGCGGCCTCCATCATCGCGGCGGCCAAGAGGCGCAACATGACCACCCTGCTGGTAGGCCATGTGACCAAGGACGGATCCATCGCCGGGCCGCGGCTGCTCGAGCACCTGGTGGATGTGGTGTGCCAGTTCGAGGGCGAACGCCATTCCCGGCTGCGCATGCTGCGCGCGGTAAAGAACCGCTACGGGCCCACGGACGATGTTGGCTGTTTTGACCTCAACGAGAAGGGCATCGAGGGCCTCACGGACCCCAGCGGACTGTTCGTCAGCCGGACCAAGGAGCCCGTTTCCGGCACATGCATCACGGTGACCATGGAGGGACGGCGGCCGCTGCTGGCCGAAGTGCAGTCGCTGCTGGCCGAGAGCCCCAACTCCCAGCCCCGCCGCGCCACCAGCGGTTTGGACAGCTCGCGGGTTTCCATGCTCCTCGCCGTCCTGCAGCAGCGCGCCGGCTTGCTGTTGCACAAGGACGATTCCTACGTGGCCACGGTGGGCGGGGTGAAACTCAGCGAACCTGCCACGGACCTTGCCGTTGCGCTGGCGGTGGCGTCCGCCAAGGCGCGGAAGCCACTGCCCATCCGGCTGATCGCTTTTGGTGAAGTGGGCCTGGCCGGCGAGGTCCGCCCGGTGCCCGGCATCAACCAGCGCATCCAGGAAGCCCACCGTCTGGGTTTCACCCACGCCGTGGTTCCGGCCAGCCACAACGGTCCCGGGCCCGTTCCCGCAGGATTTACGGTCCGCGAGGTGGAGCATCTTACGGAGGCGCTGAGCCTGCTGATCGGCTAGCTGCCCGGGACGCCGGCCTGACGGTCCCGGCGGTCCGGTGAACCCAGCGGGCCGGCTTCGTTCCGGTGGGCCGGCCCGGCGACCTCGGCGGATCCCGTCCGCCCCTACGGCATCGGCATCTCCGACGGCTCGGAATACACGTGCACTGCTATGCCGACACGGCAACCAGTCGGTGTGCCAACCAGCCGATAAGTGCCGCCTCGAGCCAGAACTCAGGCCGCGCGGTCCCGCTCACGGACTGAGCCTCCCGCTTGATTGTCAGACCCCCTTGGCATGATGGATACATGATTAACCCGGCAGTAGCACAGGCGTTTGCGGACATCACCGCGGCCGTTTCTGTGCTCACCGGCGTGGTGAACGAACACGGTTCCGATGCACTCTCTCCGGAGAGCGATCCGGTGCGGGGATTGTCCGAGGATTGCCTGGATATTCTGACCGGCGCCGCGGCAGCGGATGCGCAGATGGCTGGTTTGAAAGCACTAACAGCCGTGACCTACGCGGACACGGTCCATGCTGCCGTGCCGCCCGACGAGCCGCTCCAGGCGCAGGAGATGGCGGTCACCGCCGAGGTTGGCTGCGCCCTGACCATTGGTGACCGGGCGGCAAGTTCGTTCCTGGCGGTCTCCCACGCCCTGACCAACACATTGCCCCTGACCCTGGCCGCCCTGCAGTCCGGCACCATCTCCTGGCAGCACGCCCGGGTCATGGCCGACGAAGCCGCCACCCTCGACCGGGCCGGTGCCGCCGCCCTGGAGGCCCATTTCCTGGACCCGGACGCCCCGGGCGCGGCCGGCGGGTGTCCCGCCGGGGAGATGCCGGCGTCCCGGTTCCGGCACAGGGCCCGTACGTGGCGCGAACGCCATCACAGCGAGAGTATCGAAAAACGCCACGCCACAGGTGTCCTGGACCGGCGGGTCGAATACGTGCCGGACCAGGACGGCATGGCTTGGCTCTCCGCCTACCTCCCCGGGGACCAGGCGGTGGCGATCTGGAACCGGACCACTGCCATCGCCCGCGGTTTGCAGGGCCCGCACGAGTCCCGCACTCTCACCCAACTCCGCGCCGACGCATTCGCCACCGCCCTCCTCGCGCGCGGCAACCAGGGCGGTACCAACCGAACCAGCGGACCCGACAGACTCAGCGCAGCCGACGGGCTCAGCGGATGCGACGGACTCAGCGTCGAGGGCGATGAGGACATGAACCCCGCAGGATACGATCCCGGGCAGGTTCCGCCGCCGCGGGCCCAGGTGCTGGTGACGGTGCCGGTTTTCTCGCTGCTCGGCGCCACCGAGGAACCCGCGATGCTGGATGGTTACGGGCCGATCCCGGCGTCGATGGCCCGGGACCTGGTGGCGGACGGGGCCGACTCGTTCCACCGGGTCCTGGTCGACCCGCGGGACGGGGCCCCGCTGGAGATCGGGCGGACCAGTTACCGGCTGACCAAGGCCATGCGGCAATGGTTGCGGCTACGGGACGGCAAATGTCCCTTCCCGGGCTGCAGCAACAACTCACTGGACAACGAAGCCGACCACCTCCTCGCCTGGGCCAAGGGCGGCACCACCGGCATTGCGAATTTGGGACAGCCATGCCCCAAACACCACCGCCTAAGACACACCAGCGCCTGGCGGCCCACACCAGCCACCAAGAACGAACCACCGGGCTGGATCTCCCCCTCCGGCAGGCGCTACACAAGCGAACACCAGGACTGGGAACCACCCCACTGGCCCGCCCCGGCAAGACAACAGGAACGACCGCCGGGCGGCTGCCCGGACCTGGTCCACACCGGACGTTCCCTCGGAGAAGACGGCCTGGAGCATGCCCTTCACGCCCTCGCCTGACTCACATGCCCGGAAAGCAGCGTTGCCCGCACGCAGCAGCCAGCCGGCCCTAAAGCCACCGCGTGGTTGATGGGGCGGGCCTCAGCTCCGCGTAGTCAGGATCAGGCCCCCGTAATCACCAGCGCAACGCTGTGGCCGCCGAAGCCGAAGGCGTTGACCAGGCCGGCCGGTGCGGTGCTCGGCGCCAGGGCGTGGGCCTTCTCGGTGACGACGTTCAGGTTCACTTCAGGATCCAGCGCCTCGATGTTAACCGTTCCCGGCAGCTGCCCGGTCTGCAATGCCTGGACCACCACCACGGCGGCCAGTGCACCCGCGCCGCCCAGCAGGTGGCCGGTGTGGCCCTTGGTCGACGTCACCGGGACGTCCGCGCCGAAGATGGCGTTAATGGCCTGCGCCTCAAGCCGGTCCCCCACCGGGGTGGACGTGGCATGGGCGTGGACGAAGCCGATCTCGGCGGCCGTCATGCCGGCCGAAGCCAGCGCCTTCTGCATGACCCGCTGCTGCATGGCCGGATCGGCTGCGACGATGTCGTTGGCGTCGGAGGTGACTGCCCCGCCGGCCACGGCGCCAAGGACGGCAGCACCGCGCGCCCGGGCGTGCGCTTCACTTTCCAGCACCACAATCCCGGCGCCTTCAGCGAGCACAAAGCCGTCGCGGGCGCCGTCGAACGGGCGCGATGCCCGCTGCGGATCCTCGTTGCGCGTGGAAAGCGCGCGGATCTGCGAAAAACCGGTGATCACCAGATCGTTCACCGAGGCGTCCACACCGCCGGCAATGACGACGTCGGCCGCTCCGGACCTGATCATTTCGGCGGCCTGGACAATGGCTTCGGCACCGGACGCGCAGGCGCTGACCGGGGTGCGGGCACCGCCGCGGGCACCAAGGTCGATGGAAACCCACGCGGCCGGGCCGTTGACCATCAGCCGGGTGAGCGTGTGCGGAGATACGCGGCGGGGACCGCCGCTGGCCAGGGCCCGGTCCTGCTCAAGGGTGGAGCCGAGGCCGCCGTAGGCAGAGCCGATCACCACGGCAAACCGCTCAGGATCGACCTCCGGGGCGCCGGCCTGCTTCCACGCCTCCCGGGCAGCAACCAGTGCCAGTTGTCCGCACCGGTCCATCCGCTTCAGCTCGCGTGTGCTGAGATGCTCGGACAGGTCGGCGGTGACCTGCCCGGCCATACGTACGGGCAGTTGTTCCGCCCATTCCTCATCCAACGCCGCGATTCCGGACTTCCCCGACAACAGGCCGGACCATGTCTCGGCCACGGCTGAGCCGAGCGGGTTGATGGTGCCAATTCCGGTGATCAGCGCACGGGGCTGGTTCTGAACTGCTTTCATGTGTCGCTACTTCGCGGGGTTGTGGGTGCCAATCGGCACCAGGGTCAGATCGGGGTGGTTCTTCTCGATCCGGCGCAGGGCCCAGACGTCGTTGAACAACGCGAGGTATTCGCCGTCGGACCTCAACAGCACCTCGGCGCCGGGTACGTTCGCCAGCGTGGGCATGGCGTCCGCCGTCGAAATCCTGGCAATGGAATAGGGCAGGCGTTCCAGCCGCATGGGTGCGCTGAAGTCGTGCGCCATGCGGTCCTCCACCACTTCAAACTGCATGGGGCCGACGGCGGCAAGCACCGGCGCCTGGTCGCCGCGGACGTCGGAGCGGAGCACCTGGATGACGCCTTCGTGCTCGAGCTGCTCGATGCCGCGGCGGAACTGCTTGAACTTGCTGGGGTCCTTGGACCGGGCAACCTGGAAGTGTTCCGGGGCGAAGAGCGGGATGGCGGGGTACTCCACTGCCTCTTCGAGGAAGAGGCTGTCGCCCACACGCAGGGAGGAGGCGTTGACCAGGCCCACGACGTCGCCGGGGTATGCCTCGTCGATCACCTCGCGTTCGCGGCCGAAGACCTGCTGGGCGTACTTGGTGGCGAAGGACTTTCCGGTCCGGGTCTGGGTGACCACCATGCCGCGTTCAAATACGCCGGAACAGACGCGGATGAAGGCCACATGGTCCCGGTGTGCTTTGTTCATGCCGGCCTGGACTTTGAAGACGAAGCCGGAGAACGGCGACTCCACGGCGCGGGGACTGCCGTCAACATCCGGGCGGGGTGCTGCCGGCGGCGCGAAATCAACCAGGGCGTCCAGGATTTCCTTCACGCCGAAGTTCAGGGCGGCGGAGCTGAACAGGATGGGTGTGGCAGTGCCCGCATGGAAGGCCTCGACGTCGAACTCGAGGTTGGATTCGATCACCAGGCCCGCTTCGTCCACGGCGTCGGACCAGTTGTTGCCCTGGCTTTCTGCAGCTTCCTCCGGAGTGAAGTACTCGGTCAGGGCGATGTTGGCGCCGGCGTTGTTGCGCTGGAACCGGGCAAAGCGGTCATTGCGCAGGTCCCAGACGCCGCGGAAATCGCCGGAGATGCCCACGGCCCAGGTCAGCGGCATGGGCTGCAGGCCGGTGCGCTCGGTGATCTCGTCCATCAGGGCCAGCGCATCCAGGCCGGGACGGTCCCACTTGTTGATGACCGTGATGATGGGTAGGTTGCGCGCCTTGCAGACCTCGAACAGCTTCATGGTCTGGGTTTCCAGGCCTTTGGCCGCGTCAACCAGCATCACTGCGCAGTCGACGGCGGCCAGGACTCGGTACGTGTCTTCGGAGAAGTCGGCGTGGCCGGGGGTGTCCAGCAGGTTGATGACGGTGTCGCGGTAGGAGAACTGGAGCGCGGCTGAGCTGATGGAAATACCGCGGTCCTTTTCCATCTGCATCCAGTCCGAGACCGTTTCCTTGCGGTTGGCCTTGCCGCTGGAGGCGCCGGCAGTGCCGATGACCTTCGCGTGCAGCGCCAGGGCCTCGGTCAGCGTGGACTTGCCGGCGTCGGGGTGCGAAATAACAGCAAAGGTCCGACGCCGGGCCGCCTGTTTGTGAATCTCGTTGACCCGGGCGGGGCTAAGGACATCTTGGGACACGGTGCTACTTTCGCTGCGGTGGGGACAACTCCGGCCGGGACAACCCTGGCGCGTGAAGGAATAGGACTGGCTGAACGCCAAGTTCCAAGTTTATCGCAGTGCCGGGCCGGCACCGAAGAGTAGGCGGCCCTGCTACGTGCCGCCTACTCCGACGCTCCTTCTGCCTCCGGCATCTTCCGCGTCACCCAAGTACACAGGCATCCAGGCTTCAAGGTGGGCAAAAGGCTTTCCGGACAGCCGCCGTCGGACGCGTTCGCGATGCACTTTTCCGCAACCCCCTATGGGGCACTTTAGGGCTTATCCGTGCGGTTGTTGCCAATTCTTACCTCTATCATTGAGCTTGCAGGAAACTGAGTACTTTTCATCCTGCCGGCGGAGGCGAAATCCGCCGCTCCTGCGGGCGCCAGTCCGCACCTTTGAAGGGAACACCTATGGCGCGGAGCCCCGAAGAATCGCTCAAGGCGACTCTGGGCAGAGTGGCTCCGGGAACGCCGTTGCGGGACGGACTCGAACGGATCCTCCGGGGACGCACCGGCGCACTGATTGTTCTGGGGATCGACCGCACCATCGAATCCATCTGCTCCGGCGGCTTCGACATCGGAATCGACTTCTCCCCCACCAGGCTGCGGGAGCTCGCCAAGATGGACGGCGCCATCATCTGCGACAAGGACGCCGGAAACATTCTCCGGGCCGCGGTCCAGCTCGTCCCGGATTCCAGCATCGAGACCCAGGAATCCGGCACCCGGCACCGCACGGCCGAACGTGTGGCCATCCAGACCGGCGTGCCCGTGATTTCAGTCAGCCAATCCATGCAGATCATCGCCCTGTACGTCAACGGGCTCCGGCACGTCCTGGAGGGATCCGAAAAAGTACTGGCCCGCGCCAACCAGGCCCTCGCCACCCTGGAGCGGTACCGGTCCCGGCTCGACCAGGTCACCAGTTCACTTTCGGCCCTCGAGATCGAGGCCATGGTGACCGTCCGGGACGTCGCCGTGACCCTGCAGCGGCAGGAAATGGTCCGCCGTATCTCCGAGGAAATCTCGCAATATGTCCTCGAACTGGGCGAGGACGGCCGGTTGCTGTCGCTCCAGCTGGATGAACTGACGGTGGGCCGCGGCCCGGGCAGCGACGTCATCATCCGCGACTACGCCGGCCCCGACGCTTCGGCCGCGGACATCGAAAAGGCCGTCAGCGCGCTGGTGAACCTGGGCCCCACCGAGCTGATCGACCTCGGCAAGATCTCCGGAATCGTCGGTTTTGCAGGCGGCGAAGCCAACCTTGACGCCGTGGTGCAGCCCAGGGGTTACCGGCTGCTGTCCGGCCTTAAGGCAGTCCCCAAAGCAGTGGCCGACCGCCTGGTGGACCATTTCGGCGGACTGCAATTCCTGATGGCCGCCACCATCGATGACCTGATGACTGTTGACGGCATTGGCGATCAACGTGCCCGCACCGTCCGTGAGGGCCTGAGCCGCATGGCCGAAGCCAGCCTTCTGGACCGCTTCCTCTAATCCCCCATCGATTGCTCCAAGGGCGTCAGTTGAGCTGGAAGACAGCCTTCGGGCTCGCTTTCGAACCCAGCTTGGCCGTGAAAATGTAGTAGGCTCCGCCGCCGCCGGGCTTCGTGGTGATGACCTGGCATCCTTCGAGCGTGCGGTTCCGGGCCCATTGGAAGTTTGCCGTCTCGGTGGCGCCCGGTGCCAGCGTCTTTATCAGGTCTTCACTCTTGGCCTGGCAGTCCTTGGACGAGAAAATCCGGTCCGCGCCGCTGGTGACCACGAATTCCATCTGGGACGTGCCGATGTTCACTTCACAGGGCATGGTGCCGCCGTTGGTCACCTTCAGGCTGAGCAGCGGCTTCTCATCAGGGCCGTAGGCCGGTTTATCCGTAGACGCCGAAACGGTCACCAGGTTCTGGTTGCACGTGGGGGTCGGGGTGGGCGTCGGGGTGGGTGTGGCGCTGGGCATTACCGACGCCGGATCGCTGGGCGCAGGCGCTGATTCGCCGGTGGCCGGTCCCGGTCCGGCGGCGTCCGTGGTGCCGTTGCCGGTGGAGGACGCCTGCTCAGTGCCGTTGAAAGCACCGGCAAGGGCGAAGCTGCCGAACGCCAGGCACACCGCGATAAGCAGCGCTATTCCCACAAACAGACGGCGGCGGCGGTAAACGGCGGGGCTCGGCCTGCGGGGCGCCCCGGAGCCGGCCCGGGAACCGGATGCGGATGCCGTAGTGCGCTGTGATGAATTGCCTTGCCTGCCCATCCTCCTAGGCTAGAGAACACGCCGGATTATGCCTGGCCACCACGCCGCAGCCCGGCCAATGCCCAGGTCACAGTTTGCCGTCAGGTGGCACTTGGCATGCGCGCCGAACCATCCACTACAGTGTGGGGATCGACGCTACAACCCTTTCCCCAGCCCCACCCGCGGGCCGTGCGCCTGCGCCCTCCCCCGGCCCGGCCCACGGCACCGGGCGGGAACTCCAGCGCCTGCACCACCGGATCACGGGCTGGTTCGCGGCGACGGCGAGGGAGCTTCCCTGGCGCGAACCGGACTGTTCGGCCTGGGGTGTCCTGGTCAGCGAGGTCATGCTGCAGCAGACCCCGGTGGTGCGGGTACTCCCGGTCTGGCAGGAGTGGCTGGAGCGCTGGCCCACCCCGGCAGGGCTGGCAGGTGAACCCGCCGGCGAGGCAGTGCGATCGTGGGGCCGGCTTGGCTACCCGCGCCGGGCACTCCGCCTCCATGCCGCCGCTGCAGCCATCGTCCGCGATCACGGCGGCACTGTCCCCGGAACGTTTGCTGAGCTGCTGGCACTGCCGGGCGTGGGCAGTTACACAGCCGCCGCCGTCGCCGCCTTTGCCTACGGACGTCGGGAAACGGTGGTGGACACCAATATCCGGCGGGTTCACGCGCGCCTCTTTTCCGGCGTCGCGCTCCCCTCCCCTTCCCTTAGCGCAACGGAGATGCGCCTCGCGGCGGAACTGCTGCCGGACGACGCCGGAACCTCCGTGCGCTGGAATGCCGCGGTTATGGAGCTGGGCGCGCTGGTGTGCACGGCGCGGGCGCCGAAGTGCACGGACTGCCCTGTCCGGGACTCCTGCGCGTGGCTGGCAGCCGGCGAGCCGCCGCCGTCGTACGTCCCCAAAGGTCAGGCGTGGCACGGCACCGACCGCCAGGTCCGCGGCGCCGTGCTGGCCGTTCTCCGGCTGGCAGACAGCCCGGTGCCGCCGGAAATGTTCCAGCGGGAACCTGCGGACCTGGGCTTTGCGGCGGAGGGAATCGGGGTCCCGCTCGCGGCCCTGCACCGGCTGAATTCCGCCGCTGAGCAGCTCGAACGCGCACTGGCCGGGCTTCTCGGCGACGGTCTGGCCGAGCTCCACGAGGGCGGCTACCAACTGCCGGCGTGAGTCGTTTAGGGGAGGTGCGCCCCCGGTGGCATACTTTCTGAGGACTCGAACCGGGGGAAATTTATGAGAATCGTGCTGTACCTTATAGCCGCGTTGTTCGTGACAGGCGTGATTTTCGCGCTGCTCCACACGTTGCGGAAGACCAAGCGTCACGAGAAACTCATCGCGGGCTGGCCCAAGGTCCAGGCGACCGTGACGGGAAACGTCGGGGGCTGGAGCAATGGCGGCGGCGGATCAACCAGGAGCCGCCGCTTCTACCCCACGTACCAATTCACAGGCCCCAACGGGATTCTGTACGCCGGAGAATCAGAGGTTTCGTACCGCAACCAGCAGGTCCCGGGAACGCTGGTGCAGGTGGCCTACAACCCCGCGAATCCCAACCAGTCCTTCCAGATGTCGTCCGATTCCAAGACAATGCTCGGGTGTCTGGTGCCGTTCTTCGCGCTGTTTTCGTTGCTGCTGTTCTGGGTAGCCGGCAACTTCCCTCTGGGCTGACGCGTGGACCCGCTCAAGCTGATCTTTGTCCTGCTGCCCGCACTCTTCCTCGTTTTGGGCTTGACCCTGGTTGGCCTGTCCCTGGCGAAATCCCTCCGCCGGAGCCGCGCCATGACGGGCTGGCCGCAGACCGCCGCCGTGGTGACCGGGAACCTGCACGGCAAGGACGGGACAGGAAGTAACGGCAGGGACCGGTTCGCTGCCTCGTACGAATTCGAGGACGCCGGCGGCAAACGTTGGCTTGGCCAGTCCGATATCTACAGCCAGGACCAGGCCATCATCGGGCAACCCATCGGCGTCCGGTACAACCCGGACAATCCGGCTGAATCAACCCTCCCCGTGTTCTTCGTGTCCAGAGGACGGTTGGCCACAGGTCTCGTTCTGATGCTCTTTGGCGCCGGAGGCATAACAATGTTCGGCACACTTCTCCGGTAGTCAGTCCGCGGGCGGGGCACCGTCCTAGGCTGGAGTATGCGCAAGTCCGGGCTGCTTTTGGCACTGCTGACGACCACCGTCCTCACGTCCGGTTGCTTCCCCTACCCGCCGGGTACCCAATGCCCCGCAATTGCGCAGGCGTCCGTGGTCTCGGTGACGGTCCCAGCCTCCTATGTGCCGCACGTGCGGACGCTGCGGCTGCGGGCATGCCAGGACGGGGTATGCAAGGAAGACGCCGTGGAACTCCGCCCGGGCTCTGTGTCAGTGGATCAAGGCTGCAGCCCTGACGGGGTTTGCTCCGCCACGGCATCGCCCGACGGAACGCTGATCGGCATGCTGTTCCTGGGCTCACTCACCGAAACTCCCATGGCCGTGACAGCCACCGGAACAGGTGCGGACGGGCTGGCACTGCCGGTCCGCACGGTCGAGTTCCGGCCCCGCGGCGCTTTCCCTTATGGCGAACAGTGCGGACGGTTTATCACCGCTTCGGTGGTGCTCGATGCCGAGGGTTTGCGGGAGAAACCGGCGTAAGCCGGCCCATTCATGGGGGCTCGCAGGGGCCTTCCGAGGCTGGTATTCCGGGCTTCAACGGGTCCTTTGGCCATCGCTAACGCGGGCTCTTGACTTCCTCTGACAAGACTCTTAGCGTCAGCTTTACTAACAAAGTGAATGTTAGATTTTGAGTTCACAGGACGCCAGACGGGGGTTCCGATGCCACTATCAGATCGGGAGCGCAAACAGCTGGAAGAGTTGGAGGCGGATCTGGCGGCCAATGATCCGCAGCTCGCGCAAAGACTCTCGTCCGGGTCCGTGAGGCTTCGTGGAAAGGCCTATGTCGGTTTGGTCCTGTGCCTGCTTGGGCTGATTTTGCTCATTACGGGGGTGAGCACGCAACTCATCGTCGTCGGAGTAGGCGGCTTCCTCGCGATGGGAACAGGCGCCTATCTAGCATTGGGCTCCCGCCCAACAGGGCTCCGCTGAGCTCCCGGCGCCCACGCCTTACGCAACGCCCACCGGCTGGCCTTCCCGTTCATCCAGGTCTGGGGCTCGTCCGGGTCCGGGGCGCGTCCGGCTCAACGGTTCTTTCTTGCCTCTAGGGTTCGCCGAAGCCCGCCTGCACGAGGCCGCCGACGTAATTCAAGGCACGCTCCGCATCCGGTCCCCACGCCTCGACGTGGAGCATGGATCCTTTGCCGGCACCGAGCGTCATCAGAGCGGTCATGGAGGCGCCGTCAACCCCGTTGATGGTGACGTCGGCGTTCATGGATGACAGCCCGCCGGCAACCTTGGCTGCCGGGCGGGCATGCATGCCGGCCTGGTTGATGAGTTCAAAGTCCCCGGTGAAGTCCGGTCCCGCACCGGTCACCGAGCCTTCCGCGACTTTGCTTACCGGCGATGCACCGGCAGCCCCTGAACCGTAAACATCCTCGGCCGCCTGCTTGACGGCCTGGGCGTCGGCCCCGGCCTGGGCGGCGACTGCGGCAGCCACCAGGCCCTCGACCAACGGCGCATCCGCAAGCAACACGGCGGCCGGGTCCTCCGCGAGTTCCTGTGCCGATTCCGCCGTCATCACGGCAGAGCCCAGATCGGTCAGGACCACCACACCCTCACCGCCGTTGGCCTGGTCCAGCGCGGACATGACCTTCTCCAGGCTTGTGCCGATCCTGCCATCCGAAGTTCCCCCCGCCGCGATCATCACAACGTCGGGCGCCATCTGCGCGGCAAGCTCCACGGCGCCGTCGGCGATCTTTTCGCTATGGGATACCACCACGAGGCGTACCGTCATGCAGCAGCCCCGACGGCGGCCCGGAGGATCAGGGCGCTGGAGGCAGCGCCGGGGTCGCGATGGCCGGCGCTCCGCTCCCCCAGGTAGCTGGCGCGGCCTTTGCGCGCCACCAGCGGGTCGGTCGCCACGGCGCCTGCTTCAGCGGCCTCGGCGGCGGCCACCAGCACAGCCAGAACATTGCCATTCCCGTCCGCGGCTGCCGCCTGGGCGGCTTCGACTGCAGGGGTCCAGGCGTCCACCATGGTTTTGTCGCCTGACTCGGCTTTGCCCCTGGCCACAATGCCGTCCCGAGCGGCCACCAACGCCGCGGCCAGCTTTGCGGGATCAACCTCGAGGGCATCGCCCAGTGCAGTGGCCGCCCGCAGGAAGGCCGTTCCGTACAGGGGGCCGGCCGCCCCGCCCACCTTGGACATCAGTGTCATGGCCGTCAGCTTCAGGGCTGCTCCGGGCGTCTCAGGCGGCGATTCCGCGAGTTTCTCCAGTACGGCCTGAAACCCTCGGTCCATGTTCTCGCCGTGGTCCGAGTCGCCTATGGGGCGATCCAGCTCAATGAGCCAGGCCCTGTTTTCGGCCATCGCCTCCGCGCACAGGGTCAGCCATTTGACGGCCCATTTAACATCGAGCAGCATCGTTACACGCCCCAACGCAGCGCTGCCGTGTGGACGGGGGCGTCCCACAGTTGCGTCATTTCATCATCGAGCCGGAGCACCGAGATGGAGCAGCCCTGCATTTCCAGGGACGTGATGTAGTTTCCCACCAGCGAACGCTCCACAGTGGCCCCGCGTTCCTTGAGCACCTGCGCGGCGCGGCGGTAGACGATGTACAACTCGCTCAGCGGTGTACCGCCCATGCCGTTGACAAAGAGCAGGACCTTATCGCCACTGGCAAGGCCGAGGTCGCTGAGCACGGGTTCCAGCAGCCGGTCAGTGATTCCGTCCGCATTCTCCATGGGGATCTTGTGCCGTCCGGGTTCGCCATGGATCCCGATGCCGATTTCAATTTCATTGTCCGCCAGTTCGAAGCTCGGCGCCCCTGCGTGCGGTACAGTGCAGGCGGACAGGGCGACGCCCATGGTGCGCACATTGCTGTTGACCCGGTCGCCGATTTCAGCCACGGCATCCAGGCTGTCGCCCCGCTCGGCGGCGGCGCCGGCAATCTTCTCCACCAGGACAGTGCCCCCGACGCCGCGGCGTCCGGCGGTGTAGAGCGAATCCTCCACGGCGACGTCGTCCTTGACGAGGACAGTGCGGACCTCCACGCCTTCGGCCTGCGCGAGTTCGGCGGCCGTCTCGAAGTTCAGGACGTCACCGGTGTAGTTCTTCACAATGTGGACGACGCCGGCGCCTGAGTTAACCCCGAGCGTCGCCGGAAGGATCTGGTCCGGTGTGGGTGAGGTGAATACCGCCCCCGGCACAGCCGCATCGAGCATTCCCAGCCCGACAAAACCGGCGTGGAGCGGTTCATGGCCGCTGCCTCCGCCGGAAAGGAGCCCGACTTTTCCTGACACAGGCGCGTCTTTGCGCGTGACGTACTTCGGATCGGCGTTGACTGTGACGAGGTCAGCGTGGGCCAGGCCGAAGCCCTCCACTGACTCGTCTACTACCGAACGTGGATCATTGATGAGCTTTTTCATGGCAGAACTCCTGGGTGTGGGCTCGTGCTAGAGGATTGCACTTTGACCCTACTACCGCGGCATGTAACTCGGATAGCCTCCGGGTTCGGGCATAGGTAAGGGACAGCCCCCAATGACTGTCCCTTACCTGCAGGCCCCAAACTGCGGCCCGCCCAGTTTATCCATCAAATCGACTAAAACAAGGGTTTTCGTGGTGACATTACGCCGCACGACGCCGGCGGCCAGGCCCGGGGGCGCAGGGGAACCGCCACTTTGCGGGCGGTGGCCCTTAGAGGAACTTGATCATGCGCGTGTTACCGAGAGTGTTTGGTTTGACCCGGGCCAGGTCCAGGAACTCGGCGACGCCTTCGTCGTGGGAGCGGAGCAGCTCGGAGTAGACCGCCGGGTCCACCGCTGACTGGTCCGCCATCACCTCAAAGCCGTGGCGCTTGAAGAAGTCCACCTCGAAGGTGAGGCAGAAGACGCGTGCGACGCCGAGCGCCCGCGCTTCCTCGAGGAGGCTTTCCACGAGGACGTGGCCCACGCCTTTGCCGCGCCAGGCGTCGGAGGCGGCCAGTGTGCGCACCTCGGCCAGGTCTTCCCACATCACGTGCAGGGCGCCGCAGCCGACGACGTCGCCGTCCGCCGATTCTGCGATCTTGAACTCCTGCAGGCTCTCGTAATACGCGACCGTCTCCTTGGCCATGAGGATCCGCTGTTCCGCCAGCGGTGCCACCAGTCTCTTGATGGCGTGGACATCGCCAGTGCGGGCAGGACGGATATGGAAAGTCTCGGAATCGGTCACACCGACAATCCTACGAGGCCGAGCTGCGACACCGGCAGCGATGCGGGTTTGGGGCGCGGGTTGGGGCGCTCCCGTACAGGCGCCATTTGCCGCTTGCTGCTCGTACCTCGCTCTGACGCAAGCTACACAAATGACCCCGGCACGCTCGCTTCACAGAAACGCGCACCCGCGCACGAGGCGCCAGGTATCAGGGATTTATGTAGGCGCCGTCAAAGCGACGAAGGAGCAGGCGCCGGGAAATCTCTGATATCTGGCACCGGAATCGGCCACGACTGCCTTAACGCGCGAAGCCCCGCCGCTCCTTTGCGGAGTGACGGGGCTTCGGCGGTTACTGGTTAGACGCTCGGGGCGATTTCCGGGATGCGCGGCTTGGCGTTGCCGGCGAAGGTGAACTTGGCGTCGTCGCCTTCGCCGTCCACATCCACCACCACGATGTCGCCGGCGTGGATGTCGCCGAACAGGATCTTCTCGGAGAGCTGGTCCTCGATCTCGCGCTGGATGGTGCGGCGCAGCGGCCGGGCACCCATGGCGGGGTCGTAACCGCGGGTGGCCAGGAGCACCTTGGCCGCGGGCGTGAGCTCGATGCCCATGTCCTTGTCCTTGAGGCGCTTCTCCAGACGGCCCACGAACATGTCCACGATCTCGATGATCTCGTCCTGGGTCAGCTGCGGGAACACCACAACGTCGTCCACACGGTTCAGGAACTCGGGGCGGAAGTGCTGCTTGAGTTCCTCCGTCACGCGGGCACGCATCCGGTTGTAGCCGGTCTGCGTGTCGGTGCCGGACTGGAAGCCGGTGGCAACACTCTTGGAAATGTCCCGGGTACCGAGGTTCGTGGTCATGATGATCACGGTGTTCTTGAAGTCCACAACGCGGCCCTGGGAGTCGGTCAGGCGGCCGTCCTCCAGGATCTGCAGGAGCGAGTTGAAGAGGTCAGCGTGTGCCTTTTCCACTTCATCGAACAGGACCACGGAGAACGGACGACGGCGGACCTTCTCGGTAAGCTGGCCGCCCTCTTCGTAGCCGACGTAGCCCGGAGGGGCACCGAAAAGCCGCGAAACGGTGTGCTTCTCGGAGTACTCGGACATGTCCAGCGTGATGAGGGCGTCCTCTTCACCGAACAGGAACTCGGCCAGTGCCTTGGCCAGTTCGGTCTTGCCGACGCCGGTGGGGCCGGCGAAGATGAACGAGCCGCCGGGACGCTTGGGGTCCTTCAGGCCTGCACGGGTGCGGCGGATCGCCTGGGAGAGGGCCTTGATGGCCTCGTCCTGGCCCACTACGCGCTTGTGCAGTTCGTCTTCCATCTTCAGCAGGCGCGAGGACTCTTCCTCGGTCAGCTTGAAGACCGGGATGCCGGTGGAGTTGGCCAGCACCTCGGCGATGAGATCCTCATCCACCTCGGAGATGTCGTCCATGCCGCCGGACTTCCAGTGGCGTTCCTTCTCGGCACGCTCGGTGATGAGCTTCTGCTCCTTGTCACGGAGCGATGCGGCACCTTCGAAGTCCTGCGCGTCGATGGCCGATTCCTTCTCCATCTTCAGCTGGGCGATGCGCTCGTCCATGGCCTTCAGTTCCGGCGGGGCAGTCATCCGGCGAATGCGCAGCCGGGCACCGGCCTCATCGATCAGGTCGATGGCCTTGTCCGGCAGGAAGCGGTCCGAAATGTAGCGCTCGGCGAGGCTGGCAGCCGAGGCGAGGGCGCCGTCGGTGATGGTCACGCGGTGGTGCGCCTCGTAGCGGTCACGCAGGCCCTTAAGGATCTCGATCGCGTGCGCGACGGAAGGTTCCTTGACCTGGATCGGCTGGAAGCGGCGCTCCAGCGCGGCGTCCTTCTCGATGTGTTTGCGGTACTCGTCCAGGGTGGTGGCACCGATGGTCTGCAGTTCACCGCGGGCCAGCATGGGCTTCAGGATGGACGCGGCATCAATGGCACCTTCAGCAGCGCCGGCACCCACCAAGGTGTGGATTTCGTCGATGAAGAGGATGATGTCGCCGCGGGTGCGGATTTCCTTGAGGACCTTCTTCAGCCGCTCTTCGAAGTCACCGCGGTACCGGGAGCCTGCCACCAGGGACCCGAGGTCCAGGGTGTAGAGCTGCTTGTCCTTGATGGTCTCGGGGACGTCGCCGCGGACAATCGCCTGGGCGAGGCCTTCGACGACGGCGGTCTTGCCAACGCCGGGCTCACCGATCAGCACGGGGTTGTTCTTGGTACGGCGGGAAAGGACCTGCATGACGCGTTCCATTTCCTGCTCGCGGCCGATCACAGGATCCAGCTTGTTCTCGCGCGCAGCCTGCGTCAGGTTGCGGCCGAACTGGTCCAGTACCACGGACCCGGCGGGGGTGCCTTCGGGCTGGCCGGCCCCGACGCCTGCGCCGGTGGTTTCCTTGCCCTGGTAGCCGGAAAGCAGCTGGATGACCTGCTGGCGGACCCGGTTGAGGTCGGCGCCGAGCTTGACGAGCACCTGGGCAGCCACACCCTCACCCTCGCGGATGAGACCCAGCAGGATGTGCTCCGTGCCGATGTAGTTGTGGCCCAGCTGCAGCGCCTCACGCAGGGAGAGCTCCAGCACCTTTTTGGCACGGGGCGTGAAGGGAATGTGGCCGGACGGAGCCTGCTGGCCCTGGCCGATGATCTCCTGCACCTGCTCACGCACGCCGTCGAGCGAAATGCTCAAGGACTCAAGAGCCTTGGCGGCAACGCCTTCACCCTCATGGATCAGACCCAACAGGATGTGTTCGGTACCAATATAGTTATGGTTCAGCATGCGTGCCTCTTCTTGGGCAAGCACAACGACGCGACGGGCACGGTCCGTAAATCGCTCAAACATTTCGCCACACTCCTAGCTACAACGTACTTTGATGCTACGTGCCCGATCCCCTCTTGTGGAGCGTGTTCGCCACAGGGGAAACATGACGCGTTCAACCTCCCGTAACCATGGCCCGCTTCGATCCGCTCAACGCCGTCAGCAAGGGGAACGTCATGGAATTCATCACTGCGCTCGTGACCCTGGCGACCGTGACGCTGGCCGGCATCGGCGGTCTCTATTACCCGTACGCGTGTTCCGTGATGCCCGGATTGCGTGGCAGGGATGCCGGCCACTATTGCCCTTGCCTGTTACACCGCCACGTTGGCCATTACCGCACTCGTGAATATCCCCCTGAATAACAGGGCTTGCCGGCGCGGCGGCCTCGGAACACGCGGCGACCGGCAGGGAATTATTCGAACGACAGTGGACACGCTGCAATATTTACCGGACCTGGTGGTCGCTGGCGGCCCTGGTAGCCCCCTGTATTGCGTTGGCCATGCTTTGACCGGCACTTTAGCCGGGACATCCGTATTTCCGGGCCGAGGTCCGGAGGTGTTATTCAATTGGCAGCAAAGAACCCTGTTCCGCCGCGAGGCGAAACAGGGTTCTTTGCAATCTGAGTCAGGCAGGTTCCTACGAATTCGCCTTCTGGTAGGCTTCCTGGATTTCAGCTTGAATTCGGCCTCGGCTGTTGACCGTGTAGCCGTTGTCACGCGCCCACTGACGGATCTGTGCCGAGTCGTTGCCACGGCCTGTAACGGCGGCTTTGGTGCGTGTAGTGCGGCCGGCCGAAGTTTTGCGGGCGGCAGCAATAAAACGCTCCAGGCTGGAACGCAGTTCGGCTGCATTTGCGGCCGACAGATCGATTTCATAGCTGGCCCCGTCAAGGCCAAACCGGACATTCTCGTCCGCGGATCCCCCATCCAGATCATCTACGAGGATGATGTTTACTTTCTGTGCCATTTAAAGACTTCCTCTTTGAGGTTCGGGGTGTGCAGAAAAGCAGGATGTTTCTACAAAAAGTATGAACCTCATTATGGCACCACGTCAAAGTGACAATAGACCGCTGGGGATAATCACAGAAACTACAGGTGGTTTACTTATCCGGATCGGCGTCCGGGCCGTCCAATGGCATATCGGTCCGGGCGTCGGCCTCGGCCTGGGCGCGCGCCTCCGCCTGCCGTTCGGACTTATCGGCATTAAAGATCGATTTCATGGCGAACCAAAAGATCAGCCCCACCACTAATGACGGCAGCAGTACAGCTACGTATTCCATAATCAGTGCCCTTCGGGCTTCAGGAGCGGGAAGAGGATGGTTTCCCGGATGCCTGCTCCGGTGAACAGCATGACCAGACGGTCGATTCCCAGCCCGATCCCGCCCATGGGCGGGGCGCCGTATTCGAGGGCGCGGAGGAAGTCCTCATCCAGTTGCATGGCCTCATCATCACCGGCAGCCGCGTGCCGCGACTGCTCGGTGAGCCGCTCACGCTGAATGACGGGGTCGATCAGTTCGGAGAAGGCGGTGCCGCGTTCCATGCCGCCGATGATCAGGTCCCAGGCCTCGATCAGCCGGCCGTCTGCGCGGTGCGGGCGGGCCAGCGGCTGGGCGGAGGGCGGGTAGTCATAGACAAACGTGGGGTTGAGCAGCGTGGGCTCCACGATTTCACCGAAGAGTTCCACGGCCAGTTTCTCGGCGTCCCACTTGGTGTCCACCTTGACCTCGTGCTTGGCGGCAATTTCGCGCAGTACCTCCAGCGAAGTGTCCGGCGTGACCTCCTGGCCAACGGCGTCGGAGAGCCCCGGGTAGACCGAAACCCAAGCCCAGTCGCCGTCGAGGTTAATCTCCCCGGCTTCGGTCTGGAGGGTGCGTCCGGCACCTACGGCGTCGGCGGCGTCGAGGATGATCTCCTTGATGCGGTCAGCCATGACGAACTGGTCCGCCCATGCTTCGTAGCACTCGAGCGTGGTGAATTCGGGGCTGTGGGTGGAGTCCACGCCCTCGTTGCGGAAGACGCGGCCCATGTCGTAGACGCGGTCGATCCCACCCACCACTGCGCGCTTGAGGTAAAGCTCGGTGGCGATGCGCAGGGTCATCTTCTGGTCGAACGCGTTCATGTGCGTCTCAAACGGACGCGCCAGGGCGCCGCCGTGGACCAACTGCAGAATGGGAGTTTCCACTTCCACATAGTTGTGGCGGTGGAGGCTTTCGCGGATGGAGCGGGTAATGGCCGCACGGGTATAGACCATTTCGCGGGCTTCATCGCGCACCATCAGGTCCACGTAACGCTGCCGGACCCGGGTTTCCTCGTTCAGTTCCGCGTGCAGCACGGGCAGCGGGCGCAGGGCCTTGGAGGCCATGGACCAGGATTCGGCCATCACGGACAGCTCACCGCGGCGGGAGGAAATCACCTCACCCTTAATGAACACGTGGTCGCCCAGATCCACCAGGGCCTTCCACTCGGCGAGCGCTTCCTCGCCCACGTTAGCGAGGCTGAGCATGGCCTGCAGCCGGGTGCCTTTGCCGTCAAGGCCGCCCTCCTGGAGGGTTGCGAAACAGAGCTTGCCGGTGTTGCGCACAAACACCACGCGGCCGGTGACGCCAACGGTGTCGCCCGTGGTGTCATCCGCTTCGAGGTGCACGTACTTTTCGCGGATTTCCGTCAGGGAGTGTGTGCGTTCCACGCCCACCGGGTACGCCTCGGTGCCGCGTTCGATCAGCTTGGCGCGCTTTTCCATGCGGATGCGCATCTGCTCGCTGGCATCGAGCGGCTCTGGGGCGTTTTTGGGGGTGGGGGTGTTTTGGGAAGTCACAATCCCCAAGTTTACCGGGAGTTGCGCCAGCCGGGTTCCGGCCGCCGCCCGGGCATAGACTCGGGCTGTGGAGTCCTGGAAACTAGAAACGGCGGACGGCGGACACCTGGAGGTGCATTCGTTCCTCACCCCTGCGGGACAAGACGCGACGACGGCGGGACCTCCCGGCGTCGTCATCGTCCACGGCACGCTGGTCACCGACGCCCTCTACCGCCCCTTTGCCCGGAAACTCAGCCTCCTGCTGGGACGCCCGGTGCACTGCTATAACCGGCGCGGCCGGGCGGGGTCCTCGCCGCAGCCGGACGATTACTCGGCTGATACCGAGATCGGCGACCTCGCTGCGGTGATGGAAAAGACCGGCTCCACGAATGTCGTGGCGCACAGCTACGGCGGTTTTGTAGCCCTCCAGGCTGCGCGGACGTTGCCGATCGGCAGGCTGGTGACCTATGACGCGGCGGTGTCGCTGTCCGGGAACCTCAGCCACCGGTGGCGGCCCGAGCTGGAGGACGCGGTCACCGCCGGCCAGCTGAACCATGCCTGGGCTCACCTGGTCCAGGGCCTGGGCACGGCCGGGCCGCTGTCCTACCTGCCGCTGGGCGCACTGCGGATGCTGAGTATCCTCTCCGCGAGGACAAACCTCGGAACAGAGATGCGGCAGCTGCTGCCCACGGCAGTGAAAGAGATGCGCGCAGTGCTGGCCGCCGACGCTGAGCTGGACGACTTCACGGCCCTCACCACCCCCATCCTCATGCTTTCTGGCGGCTGGAGTCCGGCGTATTTCGCGGAAACGGGCCGGCAGTTGGCAGCCGCCGTGCCGTCCATCGAGTTCCGGGTGGTCCCCGGGCAGCTGCATGAGGGCCCCATCCGGCCCGGCAAGGGACTGGCGGTGCGGATTGCCCGGTTTATCAGCGCCAGCGACGGCCAGATCCAGAAACTGGGCCGGCGCCGGTAACGGGCCCGGACTCAGCCGGCGCCCAGCCGGGGCTCAGGACCGTCCCCCTAGGATGGGAACCGTGAAAGAGCAGGAAGTGCCCACGCACGACGGCGGCCGGCTGGCTTTATACAGCTACGGCACCCCGGACGCGCCGGGAGAACGCCGGGTGGTGGTCATCGGCGGAGCCTTCCTCACCGCGCTCATATACCGGCCGTTCTCCGTCGCCCTGGCCGATGGCCTGGGCGACGGATGGGCCGTGGACGTTTACGACCGGCGCGGCCGCGGCAAGTCAACCGAACAGCCTCCCGGTTACTCCATGGCCACGGAAATCGCTGACGTCCGCACCATCATGGATGTCACCGGCGCCCGCAACCTGCTGGGCCACAGCCTGGGCGGCTCTGTGGCCCTCAACGCCGTGCAGGAGTTCGCGGGCACTCCGCACGAACCGGACAAGCTGGCGGTTTACGACGCGGCTGTGAACATCGAAGGCAGCATCGACACCTCGTGGCTGGACGATTTCGAAACTGCGGTCAACAGCGGGAAGTTGGGGCATGCCATGGCCCACCTGAAGAAGGGAATGCAGCCGGCCACGCCGTTGTCCAAAATCCCGGAACCTGTCCTGGCCGGACTCATGGCACTGGTGTCCCGGACCAAAGTCAACAAAATGGCGCGGGAGCTGATGCCTACCGGCGTGGGCGAGCTTCGCGCCGCGTACGACGAGGCAGAGCATGCCCGGGACTTCGCCGTGCTGCCCGCCGGCACCCATTTCATGGCGGGCGGCAAGAGCCCCCGTTATTACAAGGTCACGGCCCAGCGCCTTCACGCGGCAGTGCCCGGGAGCACTTTTGAGCTGTCCCCGAAGGGCTACCACGGCTCCATCCCTGCCGCCGTGAAGGAACTGGTCAGCGACATCGCCGGGTACTTCAAGGGCTAAGGCATTCCGCAGGATGCTCGGCTAGGCTCGGATCATGACGCGCGAGACAATTACAACCCCAGACGGCGGCACCTTGGAGCTTTTCACCACGGGTGCGGAACTGGCCTCGGCCGGCTCCGGCGTGGTTGTTGTGCATGCCTCCATGGTGACCGCTGCCGACTACACCCGCTTTGCGCAGAAACTCAGCGCCGCCCTTGGCCGGCCGGTGCACACCTTTAACCGCCGCGGCCGGGGATCCTCCTCGCCGCAGGCTTTGGACTACACCCTGGACGCCGACATCCGGGACCTGGACGCCGTCATGAAGCACACGTCCAGCACTGACGTGTTCGGCCATAGCTTCGGCGGTGCGCTGGCCCTGCACGCGGCCCGGACCCTTCCCGTGGAGCGCCTGGCCGTTTACGACCCCGCCGTTTCCGTGAATCACAGCGTCACGGCCGACTGGACACCGGAATATGAACGCGCAACCGCAGCCGGGGACGACGACCGTGCCCTCGCCGTCCTCACGAAAGGCCTGGAAACCGGCGGCGCCTTCTCCCGGATGCCACTCTCCATGCTCACCATCGCCAACAAGCTCACGGCAGGCACCCATCTGGGCAAGCAGATGCGCGACATGATGCGCACGGGCGTCCGGGAAATCAAGGCGATCATCGCTGCGGACATGCCAGCGGAACCCTTCCTTGAGTTGCCCCTGGAGACCCTGATTGTGGTGGGCGAAAAGAGCCCGGCCTACTTCGGTGTGGCGTGCGGCCAGATCCACGATGTCCTCTCCGGTTCCAGCTACACCATCCTCCCCGGCTTCGGCCACGACGGCGTGATCAAGGCGCCGGAGAAACTCATCACCGAGCTCAGCGACTTCTTCGCCGGCTGAGCCGGGCAGGTGACGAACCTCCGGGTCTTCGTTGGTGCTGCAGCAATCGCCGCAGCCGCCACGGCGGGCTGGGCAACAGTGCACATCGCGAGATCCCTGGTCACCCCGGCGGGCAGGCATCGGGAACGAATCAGGATCCTGGCTTCCGACGCCGGCACGGTGACCCTCAGCGCCAGCCGCGACACGCTGGCTCCCGGCGTCTTCAGCCTTTACTGGGGCAACCGGGCCGGGCACGCACGCATCGGCCGCGTGTTGTCCACCGACTCAGAAGCCCGCACCGTCATCCGCCGGGTGGAGGCCATTTATGCGGGCCGGCTGGAGCCGGGCACCTCGGGCTACTGGTCCGGGTACGTTTACCCAAGCCCGGGCGCAGCCGGACTCCCTTATGAGGACGTTACCCTGCCGGGACCCGCGCCGGCCTGGCTCGTTCCCGGCACCCTCCAGCGCTCCTGGGTCATCCACATCCACGGCCTGGGCGGACGCCGGACAACGGGGCTTCGCACGGCGCCGTTCTTTCACGCGCAGGGGCTCACCCAGCTGCTGATCTCGTTCCGGGGAGACGGCGACGCTCCCCCGACAGCCGATGGCAAACACCACCTTGGCGTCAGTGAACTGGCCGACCTTGAAGCGGCCCTGGCATTTGCGGCGGGGCGGGGCGCAGCGTCCATCATCCTGTCGGGCTGGTCGATGGGCGCAGTCATGGCCCTGGCCGCCGCACACACATCTGAGCACAGGAACCTGATTACGGGCCTCATCCTGACCGCACCTGTCCTGGACTGGAACCGGACCCTGATTTCCAACCTGGCGTCAGCGCGTCTGCCGTCCGTTCTGGCACACGGAGTTTCGCGCATCCTCGGCAGTCCCCTGCACCGGTTCGCCGGATTGCATCAGCCGCTTGACCTGCGGTCCCTGGTCTTTACCGGGGTTGCGCCGCCGGTCCCGGTCCTCATCCTTCATGGTGATGGCGATGCCAGGACACCCATCCGGATCAGTGAGGACTTCGCCGGCCGTTTTCCGGAGCTTGTGCGGCTGGTCAGGTTTCCCGCCTGCAGGCACACCCAGGAGTGGAACAGCTGGCCGGCGCTCTGGGAGGACTCGGTGGCCGGCTGGCTGCGGGGACTTACCCCAAGTAGGTAGCAGTATGTGTCGTTTTGAGCGCTCAAAACGACACATAGTGCTACCCAGTTGGGTGAGTGCGCTTAGTTGGGTCAGTGGGCGGCGTGACCCGGCGCGGCACCTTCCGTTTTGCGCATCATCGCGGAAAGCACGACGGCGGCAAAGGCTATGACAGTCGCCGTCAGGAAGGCGGCACTCATGCCCGCCACCAGCCCGGAGGACGCCGACACCACCGCAAAGATGGACACCAGCAGCGCCGTACCGGCGGCGCCGGCAACCTGCTGCGAGGTGCTCATGATGGCGGACCCGTGGGAGTAGAGATGCGGCGGGAGCGGATTCAGGCCGGTGGTGAACGCCGGTGTGAACAGCAACGCGAGGCCGAAGCTCAGGACGACGTGCAGGGTCACGATCCACCACACCTCAGTGCCGGCGTCGAGCATGGAGAACTGCCAGAGGGTAACCACCATCAGGACCGAGCCAGTCACGGTCAGCGGCAGCGGGCCCACTTTGTCGAACAGCCGCCCGATGAACGGGCCCAGCAGGCCCATCGCCAGGCCGCCCGGGAGCAGCACGAGGCCCGTCTCCAGCGAACCCAGGCCGCGGACTTCCTGCAGGTACAGCGGCAGCAGGATGACAGTCCCGAACAATGCCATCATGGCCACCACCATGAGCAGCACCGACACCGTGAACATGCGGAAGTTGAAGGCCCTGAGGTCCAGCAGCGGAGCATCCGCCTTCTGCAGCCTGAGTTGGCGGAGCACAAAGACCGCCAGGCTGGCCACGCCGATGGCCAGCGCCGCGATGGCCACTGCGCCGGGGCCGCTCTGGCCGCCGCCGATCTGGCTCAGGCCGTACACGAGTCCGCCGAAAGCGGGGACCGTCAGAAGTACCGAGAGGAAGTCGAGCTTGGTCTTTTCGGTCTCGCCCACGTTCGTCAGGTACTTCGCCCCGATGGCCAGGGCAGCCAGTGCGACCGGAAGGACAAAGACAAACATAAAGCGCCACGTGAAGTGCTCCAGGATCAGCCCGGAGACGGTGGGGCCCATGGCCGGTGCCACGGAGATCGCGATGCTGACGTTACCCATCACTGCGCCCCGCCTGCCCAGCGGGACAAGCGTAAGGATGGTGGTCATCAGCAACGGCAGCATGATGGCGGTGCCGCCGGCCTGGATGATGCGCGCCAGAAGCAGGATTTCAAAGCCTGGTGCCACGGCAGCGAGCGCAGTGCCCGCGGCGAAGAGGCCCATGGCCAGCATAAAGACGGCACGGGTGGACAGGCTCTGCAGGATGAACCCGGTGGTGGGGATGACGACGGCCATGGTGAGCATAAAGCCGGTGGAGAGCCACTGCACGGTGGGCGCGTCCACTCCGAGGTCCACCATCAGCCGCTGCAGCGCAACGTTCATGATGGTCTCGTTCAGGATCACCACGAAGGTCGCCACGAGCAGGGTGGCGATGATGGTCACCGACTCCCGGGACAGCTTCTCCGGCGCGGCGGACTTCGACGCCGAGGCCTGTGCGGGCTCGCCGGTTTGGCCGGACTGCCCGGGCGGGCCCGGCTGACCGGAGGCGTTCGAAGAGACTTCTGTAGACATGGGTGTTCCCTCAGGGAGTAAGAATGAAGTGGCGCGCGAGCATCGTCGCTGCAGATTCCAACACTGTACTCGCCGCAGCCATTCCTGCGCACGGGGTTTTTCTTTGCTGCGCGTAGGCTGTTTGGCGTGGACACCCGGAAACTGAAGTATTTCCTGGCCGTTGTTGACCATGACGGATTCAACCGGGCTGCGGAGCACCTGCTGATCGCCCAGCCGTCGCTGTCCCAGACCATCGCCAGCCTGGAAAAGGAACTGGGCGTACCGCTCTTTCACCGGATCGGCCGCCGAGCTGTGCTCAGTGACGCCGGCAAGGAACTGGTGGGGCCGGCCCGCTTGGTCATGCGGGACCTGGACGCCGCACAGTCAGCCGTCCAAGCCCTGCGTGGCGTCCGCAGCGGAAAGCTCGACATCATCACCATGCCGTCCCCCGGCATCGAACCGCTGACGTCCATGATCGCCGGCTTTACCCGGGTTCACCCGTCCGTACGGCTCAACGTCAGCGCTGCCTTCACCCCGGAAGAAGTAATCGAATCGGTCCGGAGCGGAAGCACGGAAATTGGCCTGGCGGGATCCCCCATGCCCATCAGGGTGCCGGGCGTCAACGTCCTGGACCTGGAGCGCCAGCCACTGATCCTGATCGTTAACCCGCAGGCGGACACCTTCCGCCCGGGGCCGGCCATCCAGCGCGAAGACCTGGGCGGTCACCGCCTGATTGCCAGCCAGCGGGGATCGCTGATGCGGTGGCTGGTCGACGACGCCCTGGCGCACGGGGTCCAGGTAGAGATCGTCGTCGAAGTGGCACACCGGACCTCCATCCTGCCGCTGGTGCTGGCGGGCGTCGGACACGCGGTGATGCCCTCGTCCTGGGCGCCCACCGCCCACAAAGCCGGGCTCCGTACGCTGCTGATCGAACCGGTGTCCCATCTGGACGTGGCCATCCTGAGCCGGAAGGACGGCCTGACCCCCGCGGCGCAGGCCTTCCTGAAAGTGGCCGCCGAGCACGTGGACTAGCTCCCCCCATCGATTGCTCCAATATGGCACTTTCGAGTGCTCATAACGGCAGTTACGGAGCAATCGATGAATTTATCGGTAGGTAAAACCTATCTAGCGGATCGGATCTTGGTCTTGGACGCTGCCTGCCCGCCGCCCGTCTACTTGAAGAGGAAGAACAGTGTGACCCGCACAACAGGCTCACTGCTAACAAACTCAACGAGGAGGTAGGCACATGAGCGCCACCCAGAAATTCAGCATTGCATCGATCCCTGCGGACGGTGTGGGCAAGGAAGTTGTTTCGGCCGGCCGCCGCGTCCTTGAGGCCCTTGCAGAGAACTCCAACGGCAAGTTCGCTTTCGACTGGACCGAGTTCCCCTGGGGCTGCGACTACTACCGGAAGACCGGCCAGATGATGGACCCCAAGGGCCTGGAAGCACTCAAGGACTTCGACGCAATCTACTTCGGCGCCGTCGGCTGGGAAAACGTCCCGGACCACATCAGCCTCTGGGGCCTGCGACTGAACATCACGCAGAACTTCGACCAGTGGGCCAACATCCGCCCCGTGAAGTTCCTGCCCGGCATCCAGTCCCCGCTGCGCAAGGCCGACAACACCGAGCTTGACTGGGTTGTGGTCCGCGAAAACAGCGAAGGCGAATACGCCGGCCTGGGCGGCCGCAACCTCAGCGGCCGCGGCCCCGGCAACGAGGTGGCACTGCAGACCGCGCTGTTCACCGAGAAAGGCTGCGAGCGCATCATGCGCTTCGCCTTCGATCTCGCCCGGACCCGCACGGTCAAAAAGGTTTCGTCGGTCACCAAGTCCAACGCCCAGCAGTACGGCATGGTCCTCTGGGACGAAGTCTTCAATCGCGTGGCACTGGATTACCCGGACGTGCAGACCGAAAGTGTCCTGGTGGATGCCATGAGCGCCAAGTTCATCCTCAAGCCCGAAGAGCTCTCCGTGGTGGTCGCATCAAACCTGAACGCGGACATCCTCTCCGACCTCGGTTCCGCCCTGGCCGGCAGCCTGGGCCTGGCGGCGAGCGCCAACCTGAACCCCGAACGCCGCTTCCCGTCCATGTTCGAACCAGTCCACGGCTCCGCTCCGGACATCGCCGGCCAGGGCATCAGCAACCCGATCGGCGCCATCGCCAGCGCCGCCCTCATGCTGGACCACTTCGGCCTGCACGGGGAGGCCCGCCGGGTGGAGGCCGCCATCGAGGCAGCCACCGGCTCCGGCCACCTGACCCGCGACGTCGGCGGCGACGCCCGGACGGACGACGTCACCGAGGCCATCATCAAGGCACTTACTCTCGCACCCGCCGCGGTCTAAAAAGACTTCATTTCCCACGCACCAGAACGTCCGACGGCGGCTGTCCGGCCGCCGTCGGACCCTCCCCGCGGAAGTCCACGCGGCGTCCCACCACCACCTTCCAGCGCCATTCCCCAATGAGGTAGGAATCATGGATTACAGCACCACCACGGGCCCGGCTGCAGCAGCGCCGGCCCCCAAGACACGTTGGTACCGGCAGCTCTACTTCTGGGTACTGACCGCCATTGTTATCGGCATTCTGGTCGGCTGGCTCGCACCCACCGCCGGCATTGCCATGGAACCCATCGGCACCACCTTCGTGAACTCCATGAAGATGCTCATCGGGCCCATCGTGTTCCTGACCATCGTGGGCGGCATCGCCAGCGTCGCCGACCTGAAGAAAGTCGGCATGACGGGCCTGAAAGCCCTGACCTATTTCCAGGTGGGCACCATCTTTGCCCTGATTTTCGGCCTGGTGGCCATCAACATCTTCCGCCTTGGCGAGGGCATGAACGTGGACGCCAGCACCATTAAGACCTCGGATTCCGCCGCCAAGCTGATCGACGCCGGCCAGCACCAGGAGTGGTGGCAGTTCCTCGCCCACATCATTCCCAACAGCGTTGTGGGGCCGTTCGTCGAGGGTGACATCCTTCAGATCATCTTCATCGCCGTCGTCTTCGGCATCGCCCTGAACGCCATCGGCAAGGTGGGCGCCCCCGTCCTGGACGGCGTGCAGCGACTCACCGGGGTGATGTTCAAGATCCTGGGCTTCATCATGAAGGCAGCCCCGCTGGGAGCCTTCGGCGCCATGGCCTTCGCGGTGGGCAAGTACGGGGTGTCCTCCCTCACCAGCATGGGCGGGCTGATCGCGCTCTTCTACGTCACCTCAATCCTCTTTGTGGTGGTGGTCCTCGGTTCCGTGATGGCCTTCCTCAAGCTGAACATCTTCACCATGATCCGCCACCTCAAAGAGGAGTACATGCTCATCCTGGGCACCTCCACCGCCGAGCCCGCCCTGCCCGGGCTGATGCGCAAGCTCGAGCACGCCGGCGTCAAAAAAGAAACAGTGGGCCTGGTGGTTCCCACCGGCTACAGCTTCAACCTCGACGGCGCCGCGATCTACCTCTCCCTGGCCGCCCTTTACATCGCGCAGGCCACCAACACGCACCTGAGCATCGGACAGCAGCTCGGCCTGCTCGCGGTCATGCTGCTGACTTCGAAGGGCGCGGCGGGAGTGGCGGGCGGCGGTTTCATCGCCCTGACCGCTACCCTGACGACGCTCGGTACCATCCCCGCGGCCGGCATCATGCTCATTTTCGGCATCGACAAGTTCATGTCCGAGTGCCGGGCGCTGGTGAACTTCACCGGCAACGCGGTGGCCACCCTCTTCATCGCCTGGTGGGACCGCACCCTGGACGCTGACCGGGCCCGCCGGGTCTTTGCCGGAGAATACGTGGAGCCCATGCCGGCAGTAACTGAAGGTCCGGCACCCGCGGCACCCTCCGCCGTCGAGCCTTCCACCGCCCATGATCGCCGCCCGGCCTACTCGGAATCCGTCTGACATGAACAACACCACCGCCCCAAAAAACGTCCGCACCCTCATCGCACCCGACAAGTTCAAAGGCAGCCTCACCGCCGGCGAAGTGGCGGACGCCCTGGCCGCAGGACTCCGGTCAGCAACCGGCGCCGGGACGGTCCACTGCGAAATCCTTCCGCTCGCGGACGGAGGTGACGGCAGCGTGGACGCCGCCGTCGCCTCCGGCTTCACCCGGCGGAGCTACACAGTGGCCGGACCCACCGGCCAGCCGGTCCAGGCGAGCATCGCGTACGACGGCGTCACGGCAGTTGTGGAGGTGGCGAACACCTGCGGCCTGGGTCTCCTGCCCGGCGGACGGCCCGAAGCCATGGCCGCTTCCAGCCGCGGATTCGGCGAAGCGGTCCTGTTCGCCTTAAGCCTGAACCCGGCCACCGTAGTGTTGGCGCTCGGCGGCAGTGCCAGCACCGACGGCGGCATGGGGATGCTTACCGCCCTCGGATTCACTTTTCGGGACGCCGATGGACGGCAGCTGAACGGCTCCGGCAGTTCCCTGGCCCGGATCCACTCCGTGGACCGGGCAGCCTTCCCTGAACTCGCCGGCACCAACCTGATCATCGCCAGCGACGTATACAACCCGCTCCTCGGCCCCCAGGGCGCACCGGCCGTTTTTGGGCCGCAAAAGGGAGCCGGACCCGCTGAGATCCTGGCACTCGAGCAAGGTCTCACGCATTTTGTCACGCAGCTGACCGAGGCCGGATTCCCGGGCGCCGGGTTCCCGGGCGCACGGGAATCCGGCCCCGCGACGCTGGCCCGGCATGAGGGCTCAGGCAGCGCCGGCGGCATCGGCTTCGCCTGCCTGCTGCTCGGGGCCCAACAGGTCTCGGGGGCAGACTTCTTCCTGGACCTGCTGGACTTCAACAGCCGTAAGGAGAGCTGCGACGTGGTGATCACCGGCGAGGGAAGCCTTGACGAACAGACCCTGGCCGGAAAGCTGCCGGCCGCCGTCGCCCGCCGGTCCGGAGCCCGGCCGATCATCGCCGTCGCCGGACGCTCCCTGCTCCCGCGCGAGCGCTGGTCCGACCTAGCGCTCACCGGCGTTTACACGCTCGCCGAGTACACGGACCAGGATTCTTCCAAGGATCCCGAACTGTCTGCGGCCCTGCTCCGGCAGATCGGTCGGGACATCGGCGCCAGCCTGCTCTAGGCGCCGGGCCCGGCGAGCCGCCGCAACCGGATCCGACGCAGAAGAAGCTGGCCGCCTCAGGCGGCCAGCTTCTTCTGTTGTTTGCGAACGCTCGGACGCTTGGTTGCCGCCACGTCGGTCCGGCGCCGCGGCTGGGCGGCGACGCGGCCGCCGTCGGGCACCCTGCTGTCGGCAGCGAGCCGGGCGCCGTGCCCAATGACGGCACCGGCGCCGATGCGTGAATGGCTGCCGATGTGCACTCGGTTCCCGATGATTGCTCCGTTGCCCACGCGCACGGCGTCGCCGATAATGGTCCGCTCCCCCACCTGCACCTGGCGGTCGATCCAACTGCCGTGCCCTACCCGGGTGCATGCCCCGATCCGCGCATGCGGCTCCACATACGTCATGGGCCCCAGACGGACCGAGTCGGCCACAACAGCGCCGCGGCCAACGAAGCCCCCGCCATTCTGGTGCCGGTGGTAGTACACCACTGCACCGGAATCGTCCTCAAACGATTCAACCTGCCTGGTCATGCCAATCCCTAGTCATCCTCTATCAATAGCCGGGCCGTCCCCCGCTTTAAAAGTGTTAACAGCGGCGGGACGGGGCAGATTCCTTAGGCAGTCTGGCCGGCGTGCTGACCTTCCGAGATTTCCTCCACCAGTTTGCTGTTGAAGGCGGGAAGGTCGTCCGGGTTGCGGCTGGTGACGAGGCCCTGGTCCACCACCACTTCCTCGTCACTCCAGTTGGCGCCCGCGTTCTTCAGGTCCGTCTGGAGCGTGTGGTACGAGGTGACGTTACGGCCGCGGATCACGCCGGCATCGATCAGGAGCCAGGGGCCGTGGCAGATCGAGGCCACGGGCTTGTGCTGTTCAAAGAAGCTGCGCGTGAAATTCTGCGCGTCCTTGTCCACGCGGAGATGGTCGGCATTCACTACCCCGCCCGGAAGAACCAAGGCGTCAAAGTCCGAAGCGTTGGCATCCGCCACAGTGAGGTCGATGTCGAAGGTATCGCCCTTGTCCGTCCCGTTGTAGCCCTGCAGCCGGCCGCTGCCCGGAGCCACCAGCGTCGGCACGCCGCCGGCGTCCTTGACTGCCTGCCAGGGGCTGGTGAGCTCCACCTGCTCCACTCCGTCCGTCAGCAGGAAAGCGACCTTCTTGCCCGTGATGTTGTGTTCTGACATTTTTCCTCCTTTAGCGACGCGGTCCGGGCGCATTGCAGCTCCGCTTGACCGCTTCGAGAGTTGTGTGTCTGACAGCATCCAGCCTAGGAAAGCCGCAACTGATAAGCAAGCTGACTATTCGGCGGCTGCTGACTATTCAGCGGCTGCTGACTATTCAGCGACTGTGGTGCTGGATCAACCAGCCGGCCATCTCCTGGGCCCGGCTGGCAGACTGCGTATCGCCTTCCGAGGCAGAGACAATGGACCCCTTCATCAGGATGTGCCACGACCTGGCAAAATCCTCCGGACGATCAAGGCCTGCCTGCTCCGCGAGCGCCTGCACGTGGCCCCTGATCCGGGCGAGATAATCGATGCTCGCCAGGCCCAGCGGATGCGACGGACCCATCTCCAGCAGGATGTTGATGAACGAGCAGGCTTCAAAATCGTCCCGGCGGAACCATTCGCCGAAGACGTCGAAGATGGCCAGCAGTTGCTCGGTGGGCTTGCTGGCCCGCTGCTTCGCCTGACCAACGATCGCGTCCACGGTCCAGAGCTGGTCCCTCAGCTCCAGGAATGCCAATACGAGGGAATCCTTGGAGGGAAAGTGCCGGTAGAACGTTGCCTTGGCCACCCCGGAACGTTCGATCAGTTCGTTGACCCCGACGTCCCGCACTCCCCGGCGGGAGAACAGCTGGTACGCCACCGCGAGGATCCGCTCCCGGGAATCGGCAGGACGGATGGCCGCCGCTGCAATACTTTCCGCCGGCGGCAGGGTGGCTTCTCCATCGGAAATCATCGTGATATCAGTTTACTCCGGGGTGCAGACAGACCGGTCTTCCTACATGTAGTGTCTTTTCAAACGCAAGTGCTTTGACGCTCCGGGGCTTCCCAAGAACCGGCAGCATGGTGCAAGGAGGCCCCAATGTCAGCAGAGCGAATGTTCGAGTTCATCCCCTGTGACGATCCCGATCCGGACCCGTGGGTTGAGTCCGCGGCCGCCACCGCTGAGGTCCGGCAGTTCGCCCGCGAGTCACTGCGGTGGCAGGCACAGGAAATCATCGACGAAGTGCTGGGCGGGACTGATCCCGGCGAGGAGCTGGCCCGGGCCAGACTCCGCCGCTGCGTGGCACAGAATCCCGGCCGGCCCGAACGCGCCCTCCTCCAACAGCTGATGGTCAACCGGGACCACCATGGCGGGTCAACTCTGTAGGAGGCCCGAGCGCGAGGAGTCCCGGGCTCGGCAGGAGTCCCGGGCTCGGCCGCCCGGGACCGCAGAACGCTTTCCGGTGCGGCGGCTTACAGCGTCAGGCTGCGGTCCACGATGCTGCCGGCTGTCACCTGAAGGCTCTGGTTGTTGGCTCGCGCGTAGTTGCGCAGCCGGTTGAACGCCGCGTCCATGTCCACACCCGCTGTGTGGGCGATAACTCCCTTGGCCTGCTCGATCAGCACCCGGGTGTTCAAAGCCCGCTGAAGCTGCTCGTTGACAAGCGCCGCTTCCCTGATGGTGCGCTCCTGCATCAGGCTGATCGTGGCGACATCCGCAAGGGCCTGTCCAATCGCGGTGTCCTCTGCCGTCAGGGGCCCCGCGGTGGAACGGAAGAGTCCCATGGCGCCGATGGCGCGGCCCTGGACCCGCATGGGCACTGCGTGCACGGAGCGGAAGCCCTGAGAGAGCGCGGCCGCACGGAAGTCGGGCCACCGTGTCAGGGCGCTTACATCGGCCACAACCACCGGAACCCCGGATCGGTATGCGTCGACGCACGGACCGGCCCCGGCCTGAAGCTGCAACACCTCTACGAGCCGGCTCTCCTCGCTGGTGGAAGCCACCACTTGGAGTTCTCCCGTGGGATCGGCCAGCACCAACCCGGCGGCCGAGACATCAAGCAGCCCCACGGCCTCCTCCACCAGAGTGTGCAGGAGATCAAGGACGTCATAGTCCGCCACCAGCGTGTCCGTCAGCTTCACGAAAGCCAGGCTGACGCGCTCCGCACGGGTACTCGTTACCATGGCGCCATTTTACTGCAGCGCCGGGCCCGGCTCCCCATCTGACGCGGGGTCGAAACTAAGACGCCCCTCAAGGACAGCATCGGCCGCGGCCTTCAGGGTGAGGTCGTTGGCGAACGCATAGGCACGCAACAGGAGCAAGGATTCTGCCGCCGTAGCGCCGGACTGCGCGAGGACCATCCCGGTGGCCTGATGAATTTCCCGGCGCGACATCAGCGCCGGCTCCAAGGCGGGATCGCCCTCAGCGGAATTGACGCTGAGGACCTTGCGCAGCAGATACCAGGAGGTTTGGCCGGCCAACGCTGCCGCTGCGGACTCCGCGGAACGGCTCAAGTTTCCACGCACCGTGTGATACAGCTCCACGACGCCAAGGTCCAGGGCACCCACGGTCAGCGGGAAGACAAATAACGCCGCCGCTGGCGTGCCCTCGATGGCGCGGTGGAACATGGGCCACTCGCCGTCCACGGTGGTCTGCGCATCACCAAGGAGCACCGGGAGCCGGGTCTGCATCGCCCGCCATCGCGGACCTTCCCCCAGGTTGAACTGCAACTCGTCCAGCCGCGCAGCCATTTCATCGCTGGCTGCGACCAGCGTGGCGGCGGCAGTCCCGCCGAAGAGCGATACGGCGACGCCCGTGATGGGCAACTGTGCGAGATAGGGAGCACAGAGGTCCGCTTCACCCGCTGCGTCGGGCCCACTGTCCATGGTCAGCCTCTGATCCCTGATTCATTCCCGCTGCGCAAATGCCGGCTGCAGGCTGAACCGGAACGGCGGAGTCGTCATCCCAACAATACATAGTGGCTATGCCCCGGGCACGGCAACGCATCGGACAGTCCTATTGCCCCGGTTCGGCGTTGACTATTTTCACGGTTTCGCGCAGGTGTTCCAGCAAGGCCATCTCGGGGGCATGCGGGTGGGCGGCAAGGCACCGGGTCAGCCGTTCCTTGACCCCGTCCAAACCAGGGGACGGATCATCAAGGATGGAGACGATGATTTCGTGGGCCTGTCCTTGGAGCGGTGTGGCCCCTGCGTCAAACCTGTGATGCCGCCCGAGTTGCAGCATGCCGTCAGCTCCTGGCATGAGGGTCCTCAGAAGTCCAACCGTTCGTGCGTCTCGCCGAACGGCACAGCCTCACTGACGGCAACCGTATAAGTGTCGTGGGCGTGGCGGGTCACCAGGATCCCGCATAGCCCGGTGGTGGACGCGAACTGTCGCGCCATGTTTACTGCGGAATTCAAGTAGTCGTCAACAACGGCGGCGTTGGGGACTCTAACGAGGTACGACAGACCGTCGTCCACTGTGCGGATCATGGGGTTTGCTCTTCCTGGGGACGCCAAATGGGGCGATGCCAGGGTCCGGGGCACTGAAATAAGCTTAGTCGATCCGAACGGAATCCAACAGACTTTTTGCGCCGCCCACCCGGCACGAGGTCCAGGGATCAGGAACTCAACGGCACATTGTCGATCAGCCGGACCGGGCCCACTTTTGCTGCGATGAGAGCCAGTCCCTCACCCCGGAAGGGAACCTTCCGGCAGTTTTCGGCGAGTGGTTCAAGGGTCCGCGGATCCACCACGTCGAAGTAGTCAAGTTCCACCAATGGCTGGGAGGCCACCATGGCCTGGGCCGAGTCGAGGTCCAGCGGCTCCTGGGCGTTGGCGCGCTCCTCAAGAAGCCGCAGGGCCCGCGAGAGCACCAACGCGGCTTCCCGCTCCTGGTCGGACAGGAAGCGGTTGCGGCTGGAGAGGGCAAGGCCGTCGTCGGCACGGACGGTGGGTACCGTCACGATGTCCACGGGAAAGTTGAGGTCGGCCACCATCCGCCGCACGAGTGCCACCTGCTGGGCATCTTTCTGCCCGAAGTAGGCCCGGTAGGCGGGCAGGCCGGCGGTGCTGCCGGAGACGAAGGCCCCGGCGGACGGGAGGCCTGCAGCCGGAGCGCCGTAGTGCAGCAGCTTCGCCACGACGGTGAGGGCCCCGTCGAAATGCCCGGGCCGCGAGGCGCCTTCCCATTTTTCCCCCAGGGAACCGGCGGTGATGCGCACCAGGGGTTCCCCGTCCGGGTAAACATCCTCCACCGAGGGCGCAAACACCAGGTCCACGCCCTGGGCCTCAAGCAGCGCAATGTCGGCTTCGAGCGTCCGCGGGTACCGGTCAAGATCCACGGCATCGCCGAACTGCAGCGGATTCACAAAGATGGAGGCCACCACAACGTCGTTCTGTTCGACGGCGGTCCGTGCCAGCCGGGCGTGCCCCTCGTGCAGTGCGCCCATGGTTGGCACCAGGGCCTGGGAGCGGCCTTCCTTCCCTGTCAAGAGGCGGGCACTGGCCTCGCGCAGTTCCGCCGCCGTCCGTACCACTTGGGTAGCCACGTTATTCTCCTTCTTCCAGGGCCGATCGGATGGCCCCCAGTTGATCCGGTTTAAGTAGGCCGCGGGTTTCCGCCCGCCGCGCGGTGGCACGGGCCATGGCGAGGTAGGCCTCAAGGACATCGCCGTGGGTCCCGGCGTCGTACTCGCGCAGCGCCTCGGCGTGAGCCGCCACGGTGCCCACATCGCCGCGTGCCACCGGCCCTGTCAGGGCTGCCTCGCCGGAGGCCAGCGCATTTTCGAGCGTTGCCCGCAAGAGGGGCCCGAGCATCCGGTCCGGGGCGTCCACCCCCACATCCCGGAGCAGTTGGGAGGCCTGCGCCACGAGGGTGACAAGATGGTTCGAACCGTGGGCAAGGGCTGTGTGATACAGCGTCCGGTCCGCCTCGGCAATGGCAACTGGCTCGGCGCCCATCTCCACCACCAGGGCCTGCGCGATGGGCAGCATGGCGGCGTCCGCCGTCACCCCGAAGGTGCAGTCGAGCAGGCGGGTCAGGTCCAGGCTCATGCCCGTGAATGTCATGGCGGGGTGCAGGGCCAGCGGGATCGCGCCGGCGGCCCTGACGGGGCGGAGCACACCCACGCCGAATCTGCCCGACGTATGTGCCACCAACTGTCCGGGCTGCCAGGCCCCCAGTTTGGCGAGACCGTCCACCAGGCCGGCCAGGGCGTCATCCGGCACGGCCAGGAGCACCAGTTCGGCGCGTTCCACAATCTCCTGGATTTCCAGCACCGGGACGCCGGGGAGCAGGGCTTCGGCCCGGTCACGGCTGGCCTCGGATACTGCGGAAACCCCGACGACGGCGTGTTCGGCAGCGCGGAGGGCGGCACCGAGTACCGCACCGACTTTCCCGGCGCTGATGATTCCGACGCCAAGGCGCCCCGGTTTAGCCACGGTTGGTGCTCTCCTGTTGGTTGGTGGTGCCGTGTTGGTTGGTGGTGCCGTTCGCCGGCGGTTCCCCCGCGGCAGGTCCACGTGCCGGTGACGGGGCAACCTGCGCCAGCCATTGTTCGCTGGTCTGCCGTTTGCGGGCCAGCCGTGCGCGGGCGGACTGTTCGTCAAAAAGGGTACGCGCCTCGTCCAGGCCGGCCTGCCTCAGACGCGGTGACACCGGCCCGGCAGTGGTGTGGAGGATCAGGTCCGCCAGGCGGAACTGGCGGGCGAGGGGTCCCTGGTGCATGGCCATGGACTGGGTGCGCTGGTGCGGGACCAGCACCAGTTCCCGCCACCACCGGCCCGAGCGGATCAGCAGCGCGGTGTCGGTGGAGGCGAAGCCGTTGCGGCGCCAGCCCAGGGGCGCGAGGAACCGGCCGCGGCGCGGTGTGGTGACAAATCCGCCGTCGGAATCGAGTCCGCCAAGCCCCCCCGCGAAAATGCGTCCGGGCTCCGGCGTCCCCGGGTCCGGCAGGACCAGTGCGAGCATGCTCATCACCTCGGGAAGCTTGCCGACGGGCAGGAGCGTGGTCCGGGACGCCGGCTCGCCGTTGCTGCCCGGCGCGCCGTAGCCGGCAACGTTGACCTGGATCCGGTACCAGCCGAAGATGCGCCACAGCGGGGACTGGACCACCTTCAGCGCCTGGATCCTGCCGGGCGGCAGCGTCTGCGCCTGCGTGTCCAGGAGTCCGTAGCGGAGCCGGATCCCGTCCGGGGAGATCGCCGCTGTGAAGTTGTAGCCCTTGTTGAAGGAGCCCCAGTAGCTGGCGGTCAGGCCCAGCGCCGCCGGGATCAGGTAGAAGTAGAAGCTCCGGTTGTCCGTTACGGCGGAGAGGATGACGGACGCGACGCCGCCCAGCACCACACCGACGCTCTGCTCGCTGAGGAGCAGCGAACCCAGAAGGCGCGACGGCGGCACGGACAGTACCGGAAATTCCGGTGCCTCGGGTGGGGCCTCCTGCGGCCGGGCGGGGTCGGGAACCACACCGGCGGCACGTGCCAGGATGGTGGCGCGGAGCTGCCGGGCGTCGTCCATCCGCAGGTAGGCGAGCCTGACGGCGGATTCCCCGGCGTCGGCGACCTCGAACTTGAGTTCCGCCAGGCCAAAAATCCGTGCCAGCAGCGGCTGGACGATGTCGATGGCCTGGACGCGGTCAAGCCGGGCCTGGCGCTGCTGGCGAAAGAGGAAGCCGGAATTGATCCTGACGTAGCCCCCGGAGACCTGGTATTTGGTGAAGTACCAGGTGAGGATGAAGCCCAGGACGGTCAGCACCAGCATGATCCCGCCGCCGGCTACCAGCAAAGGCGCACGGCCTGCGAAATCGTCGTCAATGAGGGGCCGGCCCTGCAACAGCCGTTCGAAGATGTCCCGCCCAAAGAAGAAGCCGATGGCCGCCAGCGCCACCCAGCCACGAACGAACGGCGAGGCCGGATGCACCCGCAGCCACTCGCCGTCGGACGCTGCCTCCGGCACTCCCCGTTCCGGAAGGTCAGCGGTCACAGCCCTGCCAGCCTGGCTTCGCCCCGGGCGGCGAGCTGTTCACGCAGGCGCGCCCCCTCACCGGCGGGCAGGCCGGGGATGGTGGCGTTCGTGCCGGGCGAGGCGGTGTGGAGTTTCAGCGTGCACAGCCCCAGCCCGCGCTCGACCGGACCCACCCCGATGTCCACGTACTGCATCCGGCCGTAGGGAACCGCCAGGGTGCGCTGGAAGAAAATCCCGCGGCGGATCAGCAGGTCATCGTCCCGTTCGGCGTAGCCGATGGCACGCACCTGGCGCGGAATCAGCACCAGCCGCCAAGCGGCCAAAACCAGGGCGGCCGCCGGCACCAGGATGGCCAGCCATAGCGGCGGCCAGCGCCACCAGCCCAGGAGTACGAAGACCAGGGGCAGGCTCAGCACAATCACCGCGAGCAGATTGCCGGCGGCCCATTCCACCAGCCGCACGGTGACGTATTTTGGTGACACCCGCTGCCAGGAGATGCCCGCCGGATCAATCGCCTCGGTAGGCATACTCACCCTCCCCCGCGGCTTCCCCGCGGACCCCGTGGCCGGGCTTTCCGTCACCGGCCGCGTCCGTGTCTTCGGGCGGGATCCGGCAGAACCGTTCCACCAGCAGGCCCACGACGATCATCACCAGGCCCCCGCCGGCCACGGCAATGGCCACCCACGTGATGCCCTGGTCGCTGCGGAGGTTCCAGATTCGCAGTTGGTCCAGGAAGATTCCCACGTGCCACCCCAGCAGGACAGTGCCTGCATAGGCACAAGCCTGGGCGAGTACCAGGGTCCGGGCAGCGAGGATGGGGTCGAGTGCCTTCTTCCGTTTCGTGCTGTTGCGCCAGCGAAGCACCCGGATGCCAAGGATCAGCGTGATCACCACGATGACGGCCATGGTGGCAAGGGCTGTCACCGGAAGCACGGGCGTGGCCAGGCTGTAGCGCGTGGTCACCACGGTGGCTGACCAGCCGACGACGGTCAGGGCCACGCCGATCAGAAGGAGCCGACCGGGGCTGATGGGTTTCATTGCTATTCCACCGCCCCGGCCGTGGGAACACCGTTGTAGTCGCCGAAGCCGTCGAACGGCACGATGTCGGCGAAGTCTGCCGCCCGCGCAGCAAGGTCGCCGATCCGTTCGCCGCCCAGGGTTGCCGCCGGTTCGATCAGGGACCAGGGGTAAAGGACAAAGGCGCGCTCCGCAGCACGGGGATGCGGCAGGGTCAGGTCCGGATCATCACGGGTGACGTCACCGTAGGTGATGATGTCGACGTCGAGCGTGCGGGGTCCCCAGCGCACGTCGCGGACGCGGAGGTGCTTGTTCTCCACCGCCTGGCAATGCTCCAGCAGGGCTTCCGGGGACAGCATGGTTTCCACGGTCATCACCATGTTCAGGAAGTCGGGCTGCCCGGCCGGGCCACCCACCGGTTTGGTCTGCACCACCGGGGAGACGGCCAGCAGGCGCACCTCCGGAGGATCCACCAGATCCGCCACCGCCCCGGATAGGGTGTCGTTTCGTTCGCCCAGGTTACTGCCGAGGGCCAGGACCGCCCTCGTGTACGCCGTCATGGTCTCTCCCGGTGCACGCTGACGGCCACATCGCCGAACGGCACCTCGATGGGGGCCTGGGGCTTATGGACAGTAATGTCCACGGCCCTGATGCTGAACCGGCCCAGCAGGTCATCGGCGATTCTCACGGCCAAGGCCTCGATCAGGTTCAAGGGCTCCCCCGTGATCCAGTCCCTGATCCGCTCAGCCACCTCGCCGTAATGCGCAGTGTCCCGGACGTCGTCGGATTCCGCGGCTTTGGCGAAGTCCAGGTGCAGGACGGCGTCCACCACAAAGGGCTGGCCCTCGCGGCGTTCAAAATCAAAGACGCCGTGATGGCCGACGGCGGTGACACCGCTCAGCGTAATCCTGTCCATGGGGTCCCCCGGCCCTAGTGAGTGGTGCGGGCAGCCGCCACGCGCGAAGCGACCTTTACAGCGTCAAGGCTGGGCCCGACGTCGTGCACGCGGACGGCCCAGGCGCCGCGGAAGGCGCTGATGGCCGTAATGGCCGCGGTGGCGGCATCACGCTCCTCCGGGGCGGCGGACTTGCCGGCCACCGTCAGCAGGGTGCCCAGGAAGCGTTTGCGGGATGCAGCCACCAGGACCCGGTGCCCCAGGCTGTCCAGCTGGTCCAGGTTCTGCAGGAGCTCCCAGTTCTGGGCATCGTTCTTGGCGAAGCCCAGGCCCGGATCAACAATGATCTGGTCCGGGCTGACCCCGGCCGCGAGGAGCTTGTCCCGCACGCCGGCCAGTTCCGACACCACTTCGCCGGCAACGTCCTTGTACTCGGCCAGCGAATTCATGGTGCGGGCATCGCCACGGCGGTGTGTCAGGACGTAGGGCGCTTTGGACGAGGCCACCAGCTCTGCCATTTCCGGCTCCATGGTGAGGCCCGAGACATCGTTGATGATGGCGGCTCCGGCCTTCAGCGCGGCCGCAGCCGTGGACGTGTGCGTGGTGTCGATGGAGACCAGCGCACCCGCCTTGACCAGGGCCTCGATGACGGGGACCACCCTGCGCTGTTCTTCCTCCGGGCTGACATCCAGGGCGCCGGGGCGGGTCGATTCGCCGCCAACGTCGATGATGTCCGCGCCGGCATAAAACATCCGCAGGCCGGCGGCGATGGCGGTGTCCGCCGTGAAGTGCTTGCCGCCGTCGCTAAAGGAGTCAGGGGTGACGTTCAGGATGCCCATGACCAGGGTGCGGCCGGTGGGCAGGTCTGCGAATTTCGCGGCCGGGCGCGGTTTGCGCAGCATGGGCAGCGGGGACGTTGCGGGCCCGGTTCCCGGGGCTGCAGCTAATGAGTCCATGGTTTGTTACTTACCTTCCGAGGATGAGGCTCATGGCCTCGGCACGGGTGGCCGGGTCATGAAGCTGCCCGCGTACCGCGCTGGTGACGGTCTTCGCGCCGGGCTTGCGGACACCGCGCATGGACATGCACATGTGCTCGCATTCAACAACAACAATCGCGCCACGCGGCTTGAGGTGGGTGACCATTGCTTCAACGATCTGGGTGGTGAGCCGTTCCTGCACCTGCGGGCGCCGGGCGTAGATGTCCACGAGCCGCGCCAGCTTGCTCAGGCCGGTTACCTTGCCGTCATGCGAGGGAATGTAGCCCACGTGGGCCACACCGTGGAACGGCACCAGGTGGTGCTCACACGTGGAATAGAACGGGATGTCCTTGACCAGGACCAGTTCCTCGTGGTCCAGGTCAAAAGTGGTGGACAGGACGTCAGCCGGGTCGTGGTGCAGGCCGGCGAACACCTCCGCATAGGCTTTGGCCACCCGTTTGGGAGTGTCCTGGAGCCCGCCCCGGTCCGGGTCCTCGCCGATGGCGAGCAGGATTTCGCGGACCGCGGCTTCAATCCGGGGCCGGTCCACCTTGTCGTGCTTTTTATGGTGGGATCCGTCCTCCGCCGGAAGTCCGGCGGAGGAGAGGTCGTCGTCGTCGTCGAAGTCATTCACAGAAGAAAGCTTAGCCGCGCAGGGCGTCAGGACCCGAGTCGGGGATGCCGCCCTGGAAAGGAGCATCCTCCGGAACACCCTGCGGGTGCGGGGGCTGGGCGTCCAACGGTTCGTCGAGGCGGGCCTTCTTGGCCTCCTCCTGGGCTTCGCGCTCCGCCTTTTCCTGCCGCGATTCCACCGGGCCGGCCTGCTGGACCGGCCGGGTTTCCTTGGACAGCCAGACTTCGCGGAAGTCACGCTTGCGGATGTCGCGGAAGATGTCAGCGATCTCGGCCTGGTTGAGGGTTTCCCGTTCCAGGAGTTCGAGGGCCAGGAAGTCCAGCACGTCGCGGTTCTCGGTAAGGATGGCGTACGCCTCGTCATGGGCCTGATCGATCAGGCGGCGCACTTCCTCATCCACCACGTAGGCGATCTGGTCGGAGTAGTTCCGCTCGTGGCCGGCGTCGCGGCCCAGGAAGGGCTCGCCGCCGCCCTGGCCCAGGCGCACCGCACCCACCCGTTCGCTCATGCCGTATTCGGTGACCATCTTGCGGGCCGTGGCCGTGGCCTTCTCGATGTCGTTGGAGGCGCCGGTGGAGGGGTCGTGGAAGACGATCTCCTCCGCGACGCGCCCGCCCATGGCGTAGGCCATCTGGTCCAGCAGTTCGTTGCGGGTCACGGAGTACTTGTCGTTATCCGGCACCACCATGGTGTAGCCCAGGGCACGGCCGCGGGGCAGGATGGTGATCTTGGTGACCGGCGCCGAGTTGCGCAGGGCAGCAGCCACCAGGGCGTGGCCGCCTTCGTGGTACGCGGTGATTTTGCGCTCGTGTTCCTTCATGACGCGGCTGCGCTTCTGCGGGCCGGCCATGACACGGTCAATGGCCTCGTCCAGGGCGCGGTCGTCAATGAGGTTGGCGTTGGAGCGGGCCGTCAGCAGGGCGGCCTCGTTGAGAACGTTGGCCAGGTCAGCGCCGGTGTAGCCCGGAGTCTTCTTGGCCACGCTCTTGAGGTCAACACCGGGCGCCATCGGCTTGCCCTTGGCGTGGACCTGCAGGATCTGGTCACGGCCGATCAGGTCCGGCGCCTCAACCGTGATCTGCCGGTCGAAGCGGCCGGGGCGGAGCAGTGCGGGGTCAAGGACGTCCGGCCGGTTGGTGGCCGCGATCAGGATGACGTTGGTCTTGACGTCGAAGCCGTCCATCTCCACCAGCAACTGGTTGAGGGTCTGCTCGCGTTCGTCGTTGCCGCCGCCGATGCCGGCGCCGCGGTGACGGCCGACGGCGTCGATCTCGTCCACGAAGATGATGGCGGGTGAGTTGGCCTTGGCCTGCTCAAAAAGGTCGCGGACACGGGACGCGCCCACGCCGACGAACATTTCCACGAAGTCGGAGCCGGAGATGGAGAAAAACGGCACGCCGGCCTCGCCGGCGACGGCGCGGGCGAGAAGGGTCTTACCGGTTCCGGGCGGGCCGTACAGGAGCACGCCCTTGGGGATTTTGGCGCCCACGGCCTGGAATTTGGCGGGCTCCTGCAGGAACTCCTTGATTTCCTGGAGTTCCTCGACTGCCTCGTCGGCTCCGGCAACGTCATTGAAGGTCACCTGGGGCATGTCCTTGTTGACCATCTTGGCCTTGGACTTGCCGAACTGCATGATCTTCGAGCCGCCGCCCTGCATGCGGGTCATCAGGAACCAGAAGAGCGCACCGAGGAGGATGACAGGAATCAGCAGGGAGAGCAGGCCGGAGAACCAGTTGCTTTCGATCGGCTGGTCGGTGTAGCCGTTCGCGGGCTTGGCGTCGGTGACGGCCTTGACGACGTCGGCCGCGCGGGCATCGACGTAGAAGAACTGGACGCTCTTGCCCTTGTCCTGACCGTCGATGTTCAGGCTGTCCTTAAGGACCAGGTCAACACGGTTTTCGCCGTCGAAAATCTTTGCCTGCTCAACCTTGCCGTTCGCGGCGAGGAGCCCAAGGCCCTTGTCGGTGTCGATCCGTGCTGCGCCGCCGGGAGCCAGCGTTGCAAAGGCCACGAGGAGCATGGCGATCACAACAACGATCCAGATGCCCGGGCCCTTGAAGAAACTCTTAGCTTTCATCTGTTCGGGGGCTGGCCCCGTCCCTCCTGGTAGTGCTGCACGGCGAGTGGTCTACGCGCGTGTGGTGCTGCATCAGCTACTAGCTATACACCGTCCGGAGTAAATCACGCACGATGCCGCCTAAAAGTTCCCTCTGGGCGTAGCAGCCGCATCCGGCGCGGCCCCGATCCGCGGGCTTCCCGCTACTGGGCGGGCACTTCCGGTGGACCGGCGGCGGGATTAGGCCGGCCAGGTTGGGGAGGGAGGTTAGCGTCCGCGGCTTCCTCGATGGCGTCGATGAGGATCCCGGCCGCGCGGGCAGCGCGGGCGGCCTGTTCACCCCGTTCGGCTGATTGGTCGACGGCGGCCGGGGCGCCGTCGACGTGATCTGGCTTTTCCACGGGCGTGCTGCTGCCGCTGTCAACGGTGACCACCGGCACCACAGGAACAGGGCCGAAGTCAGGGAGTTGATGGGGCCGGGGGTGCCGGGGCGCATAGAGGATTCCGTCCACCCCGCGCCTTAGGAGGGACCCGACGTCGGCCTCCCTGGCCCCGAGGGTCTCCGACGTGGACGTGGTGATCACCAGCAGATGGTAACCACGGGCGCGGGCTGCCCGGTCGGCGCCGAGAATAAGCTGACCGGCCCGAGGATTGTCCCCGGCGTCCTCGATGATCAGTCCCAGCAACGCGGTCCGGCTGGTCCGCAGCGCACGGGCCACACTGTTTGGCCCGTAGCCCAGCCGGGCGGCCACGGCCCTGACCCGGTCCCGGGTTTCCGGGCTGATCCGGGCCGAGGGAACTTCGTTCAGGACGTGCGAAACCGTGGTCGGCGAGACGCCGGCGGCCACGGCCACGTCCCTGATGCCGATGTTCCTGCCGCCTTTGTTGTTGCCGGTGTTGTTGCCACCGCTGTTGTTGCCACCGCTGTTGTTGCCGGCGGAAGAGTGTTTACTCGTAGACGTGCGGGGCGAGGGTGCCCACGAAGTCCAGGTTGCGGTACTTTTCTGCGTAGTCCAGGCCGTAGCCCACCACGAACTCGTTGGGGATGTCGTAGCCGACGTACTTGACGTCGATTTCCACCTTGGCGGCCGTCGGCTTGCGGAAGGCCGTGCAGATTTCCACGGACGCGGTGCCGCGGGATTCGAGGTTGGTCTTGAGCCAGGAGAGCGTCAGGCCGGAGTCGATGATGTCTTCGACGATCAGGACGTCCTTGCCCATCAGGTCCGTGTCTAGGTCCTTGAGGATGCGGACCACGCCGGAGGACTGGGTGCCTGAGCCGTAGGAGGAGACTGCCATCCAGTCCATCGAGACGTGGCTGTGGAGCGCGCGGGCGAGGTCGGCCATGACCATCACGGCACCCTTGAGAACGCCGACAACGAGGATTTCACGGCCTTCGTAGTCCTTGTCGATTTCGGCAGCGAGCTCGGTGATCCGCTGCTGGATCTGTTCCTTGGTGTAGAGAACGTGTTTGAGGTCTGCCTGGACGTCGTTTGAATCCACCAATGGCTCCTGTGTAGATGCGGGGTGCGACTATTTTTGGGGCGGTTTTTGAGGCCGGAATACAAGCTTCCCACAGCGCGCCGCTTCGCGGGGAACGGAAGTGCCGCCGTCGGGGTCCTCCGCAGTGCGGTGCGGCTGGCCGGCGGCGTCCAGCTCAGCCAGCGACAACCGGTACACGCCCACCGCCCCGGGGAGCTCCACGGGACCGGCCGAACCCTGCCGGCGCAGCAGTGCTTCCGCCGCCAGAAGGCGCTGATAGCTGGGTTGCTGGCCCCCGACGTCGGCCGCTGCCTTGGCGATGACCCGGAACCTGATGGCGGGGGAAAGTTCGCCGAGGGCGGCCTCGGGAAGGCTGATTTCCTGGCCGGATCGCTGCGCCAAATCCACGTATGTGCGTTCCGCCACGTCCTCGAGGTAATCGGCGTCCAGCTGCAGGATCGACGCCGTCCGGGCAAGGGACTCCGCCACACCCGGTCCGAGCTTTTCCTCCAGGAGCGGGAGCACTTCCACCCGGGTACGGGAGCGGGCGAAGGCGGGATCGGAATTGCTGGGATCGTGCCAGGGCTCCAGCTCCTCGACGCGGCAGATCTCCAGGGTGTCCTCGCGCCGGAGGCCCAGGAAAGGCCGGAGCAGCAGGCCCCGGGCGGGCCGCATTCCGGCCAGCGAACGGGTGCCGGAACCGCGGGCCAGGCCCAGGAGGACCTGCTCAGCCTGATCGTCCAAGGTGTGTCCGAGCAGGATCGCGGCTGCGCCCTGTTCGCGTGCTGCTTCGTCCAGGGCGGTGTGCCGGGCGTCCCGGGCTGCCGCCTCCGGACCCATGCCCGTGGACGCCACATCAACGGTCCGGACCTCAACCGGGGCAAGCCCGAGTTCCTTGAGCGCCTGGGCCGTGGTTGCAGCCACCTGCGCCGAGCCTTCCTGCAGCTGATGGTCCACCACCACGGCGCCCACCGTCAGCGGATGCCCGTCGACGTGGCCGCGGCGGCCAAAGTAGGCTGCCACGGCGGCGAGCGCCAGCGAGTCCGGGCCGCCACTGCAGGCCACCAGCACATGCGCCGGATAGCCGGCCTCGGCCAGGGCGTTCTGAAGCATTTTGCGCGCTTTGCCGACGACGGGCGCGAGCCTGCCGGGCCGCCGTCGTCCGCTTGCGCGCGGCACTCTGACGTCGTCGGCCAGCGGACCCGGCGTGTGCGGCGGACCCGGCGGGTGGGGGGAATCCGGCACCTAGAGGCCCATCCGGTCCACCCACAGCTTGGGTTCGTGGATTTCGGGTTCTGTGGGGAGGTTGTCCGCGGATTCCCAGACCCGGTTGAACCCCTCCATCCCGGCGACGTCCACCACCGCCCGGACAAACTTGGCGCCGTCGGAGTACTGGCGCATCTTGGCGTCAAGGCCCAACAGGCTGCGGATGAACTTCTCCAAAACGCCGCGGTCCTTGCCCCGGTCGGTGAAGCGCTGGCGGATGGTCTTGACGGACGGGACAATGCTGGCGTCCACGGCGTCCATCACCACGTTGGCGTGGCCCTCCAACAGACTCATCACGGCCGTCAGGTGCGAGAGGGATGCCTTCTCCTCGGGGTTCTGCAGCAGGTCCAGGATGGCGCCGCGGCCGGGGGTGTTGCCCGTGGCGCTGCGGTCTTTGAGCGAGCGGGCCGCAGCTGAGGCGCGTTCCATCAGGGAATCCACGTTGCCCAGCAGGTGGCCGCTGAGGTTGTCGATCTCGGAAAGCATGTGGTGGCGGAGCCAGGGAGCGGCGGCGAACTGCACCCGGTGGGTCTGCTCATGGAGGCACACCCAGAGCCGGAAATCCTCCGGGGTGACGTTCAGTTCCCGCTCCACGGAAACGATGTTGGGGGCCACCAGCAGCAGCCGGCCGCCCGCCGGCGCCTTGGAACCCTCGGCGAGGGCCGCGAAAGGATCGTACTGGCCCAGGACCTTGCTCGACAGGAATGCCAGGACGGCGCCGAGCTGGCTTCCGGTGATGGCGCCGCTGACGCTGGCCGCGGCGGGGCTGACGGTCCCGCGCCGGCTTTCGAGCATCTTTTCCATGGCGGGCTTGAGCATCACGGCGAAACTCTGGGTGTTGGCTTTGGCCCAGTTGGCGCGGTCCACCACCAGGACGGTGGAGTCCCGGAGGTCGCGGGCGGCTTCGAGTCCGGTGATCTCGTGGACGTGCGGGACCGACGCGTCCGCCAGGCTGCGGAGGCTGTCCACGGCATCGTTGATTTCCGCCGTGCCGAGCGTTGGCCCCGCGGAAGCCAGCCGCGACGCAGTGGATGCGGCCAGGTCCCAATTGATCATGGCCTGGGCCGGGCTGGATGATGCCGGTGCTGACGAATCACGCGCAGTGGACTCCATGTCCCCATCACATCACAGCCGACGCCGGATGGTCCTTAAGTTCGCTGACCGGCGAACGCCCCAGGCCACTGCCACGATCCGGCGGGGCCGGACCGCTTATGCGGGGCCGGACCGCTTATACGGGTCCGCGCCGCTTTTAGGGCACGCCCCGCCGGTGCCTGCAGGACCGCTGTCCCCTGGCTTACCGGCAGCCGCAGGCCGCGAGTGCCGCCGCGGCCCTGTCCACGGCGTCGCGGTTGCCGGCGGCGCCGGGGGCCAGCCCGTTGCCGATGAAGGAGAAGACCAGGAGCCGCCCGTCAGCGTCCACCACGTAGCCACTGAGCGCAATGACCGTGTTCAACGTCCCGGTCTTGGCGCGCACCAGGCCGGCACCGCGGGACGTTGCGGCACCCTCGTAGCGGGCGTCCAGGGTTCCGGTCAGTCCCGCCACCGGGAAGCCGTCCAAGGCCTCCCGCAGGCGCTGATCCGTCCCGTCAGTGATGGCACGCACCACCTCGGCCAACTGGCGGGCTGAAACCTGGTTTCCGATAGCCAGTCCGGACACATCAGCGAACCTCATGGTTGGGGTGTCGATGCCCAGTTCGGCCAGTTGGGCCTGGACCGCAGCCGTTGCGCCGTCGTTGCTCGCGGGGCGTCCGGTGGCTGCGGCGGCCATCCGCCCCAGCACCTCGGCCAGGTAGTTATCAGAGGTCTGCAGCATCAAGTCCACCTGCTCGCCAACCGTGGCGGACTGCACTTCTGCCAACACCGCACTGCCTGCCGTTCCTGCTTCGGCAGGGGTGGAACGCCCGACGCCGGCCGCTACCGTGAGTCCCGCAGCGGCGCCCGCCGCCTTGAGCTGCCCTGCGAACGCCTCCGCAGCGGTCACCGCGGAGTCCTGCGGGCGGGGGCCCGTGGTCACGGCGGGGTTGTAGCGTGCCGAGTTCAGTGCGAGCGGGTACAGCGGCGCCACCTCACCGGCGGCGACGTCCCCGTCCGCCCAGGCGGGGTTGAGGGCGGGCCCGCTGAAGAGCGAATCGTCCACCAGAACCGTCAGCTCCCCGGTTGTTCCCTGGGCTTGGAGGGCGGCCACGGTGGCGGCGGCCAGCGTGCCCAGCCCGGCGTGGCCCATCACCCGGTCCGGCGCAGACCCGCCTGGGTTGAGGAGCACGTCGCCTCCACCGGTGAGCACCACCTGGTTGGCGGTGGTGCCAGCCAGGACCCGGGTGCTGAAGCGATGGTCCGGCCCCAATGAGCGCAGGGCGGCCGCCGCGGTGAAAAGTTTCATGTTGGAGGCGGGGACACGGTTCTCCGAACCGCCACGGTCATAAAGGACATTCCCGGTGAGCGCATCCTGGACAAACCCCGTAAAGCTGCCGTCGCCGTCGGGCTTTAACAGGGTATCCAGCTGCGCCGTGACGGCCGAAGGCAAGGGCACGGGCGCGCTGTCCAGGAGCGGCGTCAGGCCCTGCCGGGCGGAGAGGGTGGCAGGGGGCTGCTGCCAGACCGGCACGGAGGGGGCGGCCGCCGGCGGTAACGGGGGGATGAAGCCGGGCACAACCACCAGGGCAGCAGGTACAGCGAGCGCCAGCAGTAGGGCCAGCAGCCCGGCAAGGGGCCAAGCCCGCCGCACAATGGTTCCGGCGCGGGCCAGCAGGGAAGGCGAAACGTCCTTACGGGCGGTTTTTGACCCGGCAGGGGGCGATGTTTCCTTCATGCTGCTGCTGGTCCTCAAGTCCTGAAATTTCCCCGCAAGTTCCTGAAACCTGGGCCTCTCGCTATATCCTCAATAATAGTCGGCGGCACCGACACTCCTTTTCTGGTTCGTCTCCTGTGCCGCGAACCCCCTGCAATTGCCGAGGAGCATTCCATGAAGCATGACGTGACCATCGAGATCCCCAAGGGATCACGAGTCAAGTACGAAGTTGACCACGAGACCGGCCGGGTCCGCCTGGACCGCGTCCTCTTCACCTCCATGCAGTACCCCACGCACTACGGATTCTTCGAGAACACGCTGGGCGAAGATGGCGACCCGCTGGACGCACTGGTGCTCCTGCAGGACTTCGATCTGCACCCGGGCGTCATCGTTGAGTCCCGCCCCATCGGCGTGTTCAACATGACGGACGACGGCGGCGGCGACGCCAAGGTCCTGTGCGTGCCGGTGGATGCCCGCTTTGACCACATCCAGGAAGTCAGCGACGTCAGCGAATTCCTGATCAAGGAAATCGAGCACTTCTTCACCCGCTACAAGGACCTGGAGCCGGGCAAGTGGGTCAAGGCTGAGGGCTGGGGCGACCGCGCCGCCGCCGAGGCCGAGCTGGAAGCTTCCATCAAGCGTTACGTGCCCGCCGCGCACTAATCCCCCTGGGCCGGTCGCGTGGTGCGGCCTGCTCGAAAAATCCCCGTCTCCCGGACAAATCCCCGCGTCATGCGAGGGGGAAAAGTCCGGGCGGCGGGGATTTTCTGTTGCCCCACCACAGTTAATCTGTGGAATCGTTGACCTGTGAGTTCCGAGCTTTCCTTTAATTCCCCCTCTTTTGACCCCCCGTGCGGGCCCACCACCGGTTGGCGGGATGGTGAGGTGCTACGCGCCACCGGGATCCCGTACGCCACCGCCGGCCGTTTTCAGCCTCCTGTGGCTGCGCCCGACTGGACCGCCCCCTTCGCCGCGACCAGCCTCGCGCCCGCCTGCCCCCAGGGTCCTGTCCCCTTCCTCGACGACGTCCTGGGAACCCGCTACGGCGAGCTTCCCGGCAGCGAGGACTGCCAGCGCCTGTCCATCACCATCCCGTCCGGGCTGGCCGACGGCGAGCGGGTCCCGGTCATGGTGTGGCTCCACGGCGGCTCCTATACGTCCGGCTCCGGGGACCTGGCGATCTTTGATGCTTCCTCACTCGTGGCGGAGAACCGCGTCATCGTGGTCTCGGTGACCTACCGGCTGGGCCTGTTCGGATACCTGGCCACGGGAACCGGCAGGCCCGCCAACCTTGGCCTGCTGGACCAGTTGGAGGCGTTCCGCTGGGTGCAGCGCAACATCGCAGCCTTCGGCGGGGATCCGCGCCGCGTCACGGCCTTCGGCCAGTCAGCCGGCGGCGACTCCGTGGCCCACCTGATGGCCACGCCGGAAGCACCGTCACTGTTCCAGCGGGCCATCATCCAGAGCGCTCCCCTGGGCATCACCCGTGGCCGGCACAAGATGAGCCGGGCAATGGGAATCGCCGCCGAAGCCGTCACCGAGGACACCCCGGCAATGGACGTGGTGGCCATCGAGGACCATGTTTCCCAGGTTTCCCGGAAATACGGGCTGATTGCCGCCATGCCGTTCGGCACGCAGTACGGGCATGCTCCGCTGCCGCCGGAAGCCGACATCGAGGACGCCTGGAATGCCACCGCGCCGGGCATCGAGGTGCTGATCGGGCACACGTCCGACGAGGCCAGGCTGTTCATGCCGCGGAGCCGGTTCGCCGCCGGGCTGGGCAAGGTCCCCCTCGTGGGTACGGCCGCCGTCCGGACCATCAACTGGGCTGTTACCGAGGCGGTGTACGGCAGGGCCGCCCGGAAGTTTGCGCGCCGTCATGCCCGCGCCGGCGGCAAGGCCCACAGCTATGTGCTGTCCTGGGGCGCGCCCGGAAACTTCTACCGAGCCGCCCACACCGTTGACCTTCCGCTGCTGTTCGGGAACCGGCAGACCTGGGCCGCCGCAGGACTCCTTACAGGCGCCAGCTGGGACGAAATCGACGCCGTAGGCCGCGACGTGCGCCGGCTGTGGGCTTCCTTCGCCCGGGGTGACAGCCTCGGCAGGGCAGGCAGCATCCCCGGGGCCCTCGAATACCACGCCGCCGCATGAGGACACTCGGCGTCGATCTGGCGGCGTCGACCAAAAAGACGGCCGCCGCTGTTCTGGACTGGTCCGCTGGCACGGCCCGTCTGGAGTACCTTGCCCTCGACGTGGGCGACCGGGAAATCGTGGAACTGTTCGGGGCCGGTTCAATGACGGGCATCGACTGCCCCGTTGGCTGGCCGGACGCATTCCTGCCGTTCCTCGCCGGACACCTGAACTTTGATGGGCCTCCGGTCCTGGGGCACGACGGCATCGAGGGGCGCCGGCTGCTGGCCTACCGGGACACGGACCGCTTCGTCACCGCGCACACCGGGCTGATCCCGCTCAGCGTCTCCGCCGACCGGCTCGCCCATCCGGCCATGCGGTGCGCCGTGCTGCAGGCCAAGATCGCAGCCGGGCACGGGCCGCAGGCCAGGGACGGCTCGGGCCGGCTGGCGGAGGTCTATCCCGCCGCTTCCCTGAAGGTCTGGGGTCTCCTGGCCCGTGGATACAAGGGCCGGGGCGCGCCCGAGGCGGATCGTCTTGGTGCGCTCCTGGCAGACCTGTGCGAGGCGGCACCATGGCTGGACCTTGCCGGTAACGAGGACAGGCTGGCCGCCTCCGATGACCTCTTCGATGCGGTCATGGCCTCGTTGACGGCCCGTGCCGTTGCCGTAGGCCAGACCCTCCGTCCGCCGGTTTCCCACGCGGCAGCGGCTCTGACCGAAGGCTGGATTCATGTCCCGTCCGGTGCGCTTACCGGACTCGCGGCCCCGGCCCCGGGTCCCGCAGGAGCAACGCGGGGTCACTCCTGGTCCGAAAACCCTGATAATCGGTCGTAAAGTGACCCCGCGTTGCTTGGAGTCAGGCGTTCAAAGTCCAGGTGCGGATATCTTCCAGGTCCTCGCCTTCGGTCCTGGTGTGCTCCCGCGCCTGCATCCTGCGGTCCTGGAGGCGCTGGCGCAGCAACGAATGCTTCTCCGCCATGCCCGGCACCCGGTCGATCGCGTCGATGGCCAGCTGGAAGCGGTCGATGCCGTTAAGCATGGCCATATCGAAAGGCGTGGTGGTGGTGCCCTCTTCGTTATAGCCCCGAACGTGCAGGCCCTCCTGGTTGGTGCGGCGGTACGCCAGCCGGTGAATCAGCGCCGGGTAGCCGTGGTACGCGAAAATGACGGGCTTGTCCGGGGTGAAGATTCCGTCAAAGTCGCGCGAGCTCAGGCCGTGCGGGTGCTCGCTCGCGTCCTGGAGCCGCATCAGGTCCACCACGTTGACCACGCGGACCTTCAGTCCGGGGGCGCCTTTCTTCAACAGTTCCGCTGCGGCCACGGTCTCGACAGTTGGCACGTCGCCGGCGCAGCCGAGCACAACGTCCGGTTCCTCCCCCGGAACCTCGGACCCTGCAAACTCCCAGATGCCCAGCCCCCGCCGGCAGTGGTCCGCAGCGTCCGCCGGACCCAGCCACGTGGGTGACGGCTGTTTGCCACTGACCACGATGTTCACGTAATCCGTCGATGCGAGGCAGTGCTCCATGACCGAGAGCAGGGTGTTCACATCCGGCGGCAGGTAAACGCGGATGACCTCGGCTTTTTTGTTTACCGCATGATCGATGAACCCGGGGTCCTGGTGTGAAAACCCGTTGTGGTCCTGCTGCCACACATGCGAGGAGAGGAGGTAGTTCAGCGAAGGAACAGGCTGGCGCCACGAAAGCTTCCGGTGAACCTTGAGCCATTTGGCGTGCTGGTTGAACATCGAATCCACGATGTGGATGAAGGCCTCATAGCAGCTGAACACGCCGTGCCTGCCGGTCAGGAGATACCCCTCCAGCCAGCCCTGGCAGAGATGCTCGCTCAGCACCTCCAGAACCCGGCCGGACCGCGCGAGGTGCTCATCGACGTCGTCAATCCGGTACTGCCAGACCTTGTCCGTCACCTCGTAGACATCCTGGAGCCGGTTGGACGCCGTCTCATCCGGTCCAAAGAGGCGGAAGGTCTCCATATTCAGCGAGATGACGTCGCGCATCCACGAGCCGAGCCTAATCATCGGGCTGATGCGTTCGGTGCCCGGCCGGGCGACCCCGACGGCGTGGGCCGAGTAGGCGGGCAGCTTCAGCGCTTTGCGCAGCAGTCCGCCGTTCGCGTGCGGGGTGGCGCTCATCCGGAGGTTCCCGGACGGCGCATTCGTGGCGACGTCGGGCCGGAGTCTCCCGTCGGCGTCGAACAGTTCCTCCGGCCGGTAGGACTGCAGCCACTCCTCCAGCTGCTTCAGGTGTCCGCCGTTGGTGCGGACTTCGGACAGCGGGACCTGGTGCGCCCGCCACGTGCCTTCAACCTGTTTCCCGTCCACCGTCCTCGGCCCGGTCCACCCCTTGGGTGAGCGCAGGACGATCATCGGCCAGCGGTGCCCGCCCTCCCCGGGCTCGTTCGCGGATGCATCCCGCCGGTGGGCGTCCTGAATGGCCTCGATGTCCGCGAGGCAGCGGTCCAGGACAGCGGCAAAGTCCTGGTGCGCCTGGCCGGTGTTGCCGGGATCCGCCACCGTGACGAAGTACGGCTCGTGGCCGTAGCCGCGGAGCAGCTGTTCCAGCTGTCCCTCCGGCATGCGGGCCAGAATGGTGGGATTGGCGATCTTGTAGCCATTCAGGTGCAGGATGGGCAGCACGGCCCCGTCGTGGACGGGATCCAGGAAATTGTGCGAGTGCCAGCTTGCCGCGAGCGGTCCGGTTTCCGCTTCCCCGTCGCCAATCACGACGGCGGTGATCAGCCGGGGATTGTCGAAGACAGACCCGTAGGCGTGGGCCAGGGCATACCCCAGTTCGCCGCCCTCGCTGATGGACCCGGGGGTTTCCGGCGCGGCGTGGCTGGGGATGCCGCCGGGGTAGGAGAACTGGCGGAAGAGCTCCGCGAGGCCTGCCTCGTCCTGCCCCACAGCACCATAAATTTCGGAGTAGGTCCCCTCAAGCCAGGCGTTGGCCACCACGGCCGGCCCGCCGTGGCCTGGCCCGGCCACGAACAGCATCTCCCGGGAGTCCCTGCGAATGACGCGGTTCAGGTGCGCGTACACGAAATTCAGCCCCGGCGTGGTTCCCCAGTGCCCCAGCAACCGGGACTTGGTGTGGCCCGCGGCAAGGGGTTCCCGGAGCAGCGGATTGGACCGGAGATAGATCTGCCCCACAGAGAGATAATTCGCGGCACGCCACCAGCGGTCCACAGTCTCCAGGTCGTCCGGCGTCACGTCGCCCTGCGTGAATTCGTCCTGCATCAAGTCGTCTTGCGGGCTGCCAGTCATGACCGTCCTCACGTCGCTGCGCGCCGCCCGGAGCGGCCGTCCCTCCATCGCAACATTTTCGGCGCGGCTGCACAACCCCGGGCCCACCCTGACCTGCTGCGGGACCCTGCGTTCACTTGCCCTCGGCATGCTACCTGCGGGTAGTCTGTTTTTCACATGTTCACGTTGACCATCAACCAAACCGATAGCCGGCGCGACGGCGACCGCGTTCCTCAGCTGCTGAAGGACCTGCGGCATATTCCTGCGCGCCTTGATTTTGACCGTTCGGTGGAAGATGAAGTCCAGGGCATCGTGGAGTCACCGCATCAGGCGGTGGAAGCTGCACTGATCGCACTGCGCTGTGGCTCCTGGTATGTCGGCCTGGGCGTGGGACCGGTCAACGAACCGCTGCCCAACCAGATCAAGGACGCGTCCGGCCATGGCCTCGTCTACGCCCGCCGCGCCGTGGACAGGCTTCGCAACGCCAAGGAACGCATCCCGGTGGCCGTGGAGGGTCCGCTCGCCGACGTTGCCCATGAAGCCGAATCGGTCCTGAGGCTGCTCGGCCACATCGTCCGGGACCGTTCCGGGGCGGAGTGGCGGGTCCTTGACCTGATGACTCCCGGGGTCCGCGGGCAGCAAAAAGCCGTGGCCCAGGAACTGGGGATCACCACGCAGGCCGTCAGCAAGGCCGTCGCCAGGGCTCAGTGGACCGAAGAACACGCCGCCCGGCCGGCGGCCGCCCGGCTCCTGTCACTCATCCTCGAGGTGCGCTGACCGCAGGCTGCCCCGGGAAAAGTACCTCCTACCGAAGGAGGCTGAGCAGCACGTGGGCGGCGCCGTCGTCGAACACTGAAGCTGTGACCTCGTCAGCGGCCGCAATGACCTCGTCCGGCGCCTGTCCCATGGCCACCCCGCGACCGGCCCAGCCCAGCATTTCAATGTCGTTCCGGCCGTCGCCAATCGCCACGGTAAGGTGCGGCTCAGTCCCCAAATGGCCGCGGAGTCTTTCCAGCGCACTGGCCTTGGTGACGCCGGCGGCGGCAATGTCCAGCCACGCGGTCCAGCCGACAGAGTAGGTGACGCCGGCCAGGCCGATCTGCTGGATGGTTTCGGAGAACTCCTCCGGCGTGTTCTCGGTGCTGAACACCACCAGGCGGACGGCAGTGGCTTCCAGCAGCGTACGGAAGTCCACGGGGACCGATTCAACGCCGAAGCTGGCGTCATGGAAGCGCTCGGTGGCGAGGAAGTTCCCATCCTCGTCTTCCAGCGCGTACTTAGCAGTGGGCAGGCGGTCGCTGAGGGCGCGCAGAGCGGGGGCCGGATCGAACGTGGACTTGTGGATGATTTCGTAGCCGTCGGCCAGCTCCGGATCCAGCCGCAAAGTCACGCCACCATTGCAGCAGACGGCGTAACCGGTGCTGATGCCGATCTGCTCGATGATGGGCAGGGTGGCGGTCAGGGACCGCCCGGTGGCAATCAGCACGTCGTGGCCGGCAGCCACGACGGCCTGGGCTGCTTCACGGACCGGGGCGGACATGTGGCCATCATGGTCCACCAGGGTGCCGTCCACGTCCAGGGCCACCATGAACTTGTTGTCGGTTGCGTTCCGCTGGTCATCGATGCCAGCGACTGTGGATTCAGTCAAAATAGTCATCCATCAAGTAGACCAGACACCCCCGAAACCGGCTAGGACGCAGGCCACAGCCCCCGGTGAACACGTGGTTAATACTCACGGGGCCGTGGCGTTTCTTGGCCCACCGTTCCCCGCTGAACGGTCAAATCCCCGCGGGCCACCGAGGGGAAAAGACCGTTCCCGGGGGAATTGCCGGAGTTATCCACATCCGGGCATACGTGGCTGGCGGCGCCCCGGCAGGCGGCAAAGTATGGAACCATGAACTCCCCTCCCCCTGCCCTTATCCTGGCCAGTCGCAGGCGTGCCCTTACCGGAAGCAGCCGCAGCTTAAGCCGGGCCTACAGCAAGGGGGAGCTGGTCCGTGTCAGGGCGGGCGCCTACTACAACAAGCCCGCGTGGCTCTCCCTCAAGGCCTGGGAACGCTATTCCGTCACGGTGGCCGCTGTGGCCGCCACCGACCCGTCGGCCACCTTCTGCTACCTGACCGCTCTGCGGATCTGGCACCTGCCGAGCCCGCGGGTTCCCGACCACGTCCATTTGCTCACACCATCGCCGCACAAGGCCGGAAAGCATCCCCCCACCACAACGGCCGCGCAGGATCCGAAGACGGGCTCCTCCGGGCTCGAAGCAGCAAGAGGGTACGGGGTCTCCCGTCATCACTGGCAGGCAAGCGTGGTGCGGCACAGAGGTTTCGGTGTCACTTCCTTAGTGCAGACCGTCCTTGACTGCATCGTTCGGATGGAGCTTCCCGAGGCAACAGCGGTGGCTGACCACGTGCTCGGAGGCCGCTGCGCTGAAGGCGAACGGCTCACCCGGAACCAGATTGAGGAGGCATCCGGCTTTTTCGCGTCGGCTGCTAAGCGCCGTCGTGTCCTTGAAGTACTGGCATTTGCCGACGAAGCTGCAGAAAGCGCCGGAGAATCCCGGAGCCGCGCGCTCATCCATGTCTTAGGCTTCCCGGCCCCGGTACTCCAACAGGCCTTTTACGACAGCCAAGGATTCATTGGGCGCACGGACTTCTTCTGGCCTGAGTTCGGTGTGATTGGCGAGTTCGACGGCGACGCAAAGTATCTCGACGACGACCTCCTTGGGGACCGCACGGCTCGCGAAACCGTGCTGGCCGAAAAGAAGCGCGAGGACAGGCTTCGTGCCCTGGGCTATACGGTGGCCCGCTGGGACTGGAAATCCGTCAAGAAGCCGGACCTCCTGGGACAGAAGCTCGCAGCGGCCGGCCTTCCGCGCAGAAATCCCCGCCGGGTGGACCAAACCCCCTGGCGTTAGCCGGGGAATGGACCATCAGACGGGGAATTCTGCGGGAAGCGGCGGCGGACGCTGGACGGAGCCGCCCTAGAGGACCGGGAAGACCTCCAGGCCGCCGAGGTACTTCTGCAGGGCTGCGGGGACGTTGACCGAGCCGTCGGCGTTCTGGTGGTGCTCCAGGATGGCCACGATCCAGCGGGTGGTGGCCAGGGTCCCATTGAGGGTGGCCACCGCGCGGGTGCCCTTGGCCACGCCTTCGTCATTGATGACGCGCTCACGGATGTTCAGGCGGCGGGCCTGGAACGTGGTGCAGTTCGAGGTTGACGTGAGCTCGCGGTACGCGCCCTGGGTGGGCACCCAGGCTTCGCAGTCAAACTTGCGGGCGGCGGACATGCCAAGGTCCCCGGCGGCCGTGTCGATGACCCGGTAGGGCAGCTCGCACTTGGCCAGCATCTCCTCTTCCCAGGCCAGCAGGCGTTCATGCTCGGCCGCGGCTTCCTCAACAGTGGTGTAAATGAACATCTCCACCTTGTTGAACTGGTGCACGCGGATGATGCCGCGGGTGTCCTTGCCGTGCGAACCGGCCTCGCGGCGGTAGCAGGAACTCTGCCCGGCGAAACGGATGGGACCCGACGCGAAGTCCAGGATTTCGTCCGCGTGATAGCCGGCCAGCGCCACCTCGGAGGTTCCCACGAGGTAAAGGTCATCCTCGGCGAGACGGTAGATCTCGGCGTCGTGCTTGACATCAAAACCGGTGCCCTGCATGGTTTCGGGGCGCACCAAAGTAGGCGTGATCATGGGAACAAAACCTGCCTCGATGGCCTGGTCCATGGCCATCTGCAGCAGCGCCATCTCCAGCCGCGCCCCCACCCCGCGCAGGAAGTAGAAGCGGGAACCGGACACCTTGGCGCCGCGCTCCATGTCAATCGCGCCGATCAGCTCGCCGATTTCCAGGTGGTCCTTGGGCTTGAAATCGGGGAATTCGCGGGGCGTTCCGACGGTCTTGACCACCACGTAGTCGTCCTCGCCGCCCTCGGGAACACCGTCTTCAATGAGGTTCGGGATGGAGCGCAGCAGTTCGTCCTGCTTGGCCTGCACGGCATCGGCCTCGGCGGAGGCTGCCTTGACGCTGTTGGCCAGCTCTTTGACCTCGGCGAGGAGGGCTTTTTTCTCGTCGCCCTTGGCCTGTGCCACCTTCTTGCCGAAGACGTTCTGCTCGGCCCGGAGGTTTTCATACCGGATCAGTGCGGCACGCCGGGCGGAGTCTGCTGCGATGATCGCGTCCACCACTGACTCGTCGGCGCCGCGGGCGCGCTGGCTGGCACGGAACTTGTCCGGGTTTTCGCTGAGGTCTTTTACGTCGATCACCAGACAAGAGTATCTAATCCCGCGCACTGGGCACTGCCGCCGGGATCGCGGAAATGGGGGCACCCCGCCCGGGCTACTGTTGAAGCACGATGAACGACTGGCTTCTCTACCTCCTGAGCGCGGCAGCGCTGGCTTTTGCCGTCTCCAGCTGGTGGGGTGTGCGCAAGCTCAAGGCACTGCATATCCGGAGCGCCGTCAACGAAGCCGCCCACGAAGCCGGGCTCACCCACCAGCGTGTGGCCGTCATCCTCAATCCGGTGAAATCACGGGCGGCCGAGGCGAAAGAAGCCATTCAGCGTGCCTGCCTCACGGCCGGCTGGGAGGACCCCCTCTTTTTGGAGACCACGGCGGAGGACCCCGGCTATTCGCAGGCCAAGGCGGCGCTGGAGTTCAAGGCCGACGTCGTCCTGGTGGGCGGCGGCGACGGTACCGTGCGGGTGGTGGCCGAGTCACTCGCACACACAAATGTAGCCATGGGCATCATCCCGCTGGGAACCGGCAACCTCCTCGCCCGCAATGTGGACCTGGACGTCAATGACCTGCGCGCCAACATCAACGCTGCCCTGTTTGGTCAGCAGCGCTACATCGACACCGCGCGGATGAACATCGAAAACTCCCGCACCGGCCACTCCTCCGAACACCTGTTCCTGGTGATCGCCGGCATCGGCATGGACGCGGAAATCCTGGCAGACACCAACGACGGGCTCAAAAAAGCGGTGGGATGGCTCGCCTACACCGAGGCCGGCATGAGGCACCTTCCCGGCCGGCGGCGGAAGGTGTCAGTGTCCCTGGATGAAAGCCCGGAGCAGGCACGAAACATCCGGAGCGTGCTCTTCGCCAACTGCGGGCTGGTGCCCGGCGGCATCGACTTCATTCCCGAAGCCATGATTGACGACGGCATGCTTGACGTGGTGGTGATGAGCCCGCGCAGCGCCTTCGGCTGGCTCGCCATGTACGGAAAGATCGTGTTCAAGCACCGGGGCAACCTCCCGATGATGACCATGTACCGGGCCGGGAAGATCGTCATCAAGTGCCCGGAACCCCTGCCCACCCAGGTCGACGGCGACCCATCGGGCCTGGCCACAAAGGTCACCGTCCAAGTGGCGCCCCGGTCACTCCTGATCAGGGTGAAGTCGCAGCCGGCCTAAGCCGGGCCGCCTTCAGGCGGTAGCTTTCTTCGCAGCTTCCTCGGCGGCGGCCTTGGCGGCACGCGCCTCAGACTGCTCGCGGATCATGGCCTGTTCCTCTTCGAAGCGCAGCCGATCAGCGCGGTCAGCTTCATCGCCGTCCCAGTCCTGGTTGTCGGCCGTCGGTTTGGGGTTAACGATCATGCCCTGGCCGTCATTATCTGTACTGCTGGTGCTCATGACCCGCTCCCTTCGTTAGGGGCCGTCCCCCCAAGTTGATCAAGCAAGCATACGCACAGTAACCAGCACGCGGAAGTACCTCTCGTACGCTGTGGGCGAAGCCTAGGAAGCCGTCTCCGGCAGGCCCGGCCGCGGCTGAAGAATCCCGTCCACCCATTGATGCGCTGCATGGAATGCTTCGTCCGACGTGTGCGGAGCCACGACGACTTTCTGCGCATCGGCCCGCCCGTAGGAACCCAGGAACCGGGTGGCCGGGCTGATGCGGTGAAGCCCGGCCAGGGCATCGGCAACCCGGGCATCCTGGACATGGCCGTCAGCGTCGATGCTGAAAAAGTAGTGGCCGAGGTACTGCCCGGTGGGCCGGGATTCGATCCGGCTGAGGTTCACGCCCCGGGTGGCAAACTGGTCAAGGATTTCCATGAGCGCGCCCGGCCGGTCCTCGGGCAACGGAACCACCACCGTGGTCTTGTCCGCCCCGGTCCGCTGCGGCAGTTCGCCGGGCCGGCTCACCATGATGAACCGCGTCACGGCACCCGGGTTGTCTCCGATGTTCTCCGCAAGCACAGACAGTCCGGGCTGCTCCTGAGCCACGATGGGCGCACAGATCGCCGCATCGTAGTGGGCGCCATCAGCCAGCAGGCCCAGGGCGGCGGCCGCCGTGGAGGAACCGGGAACGTATTCCGCACCCGGTATATTTGTTTCCACCCACAGGCGGCACTGCGCCCAGGCGTGGCCGTGCGTGGAGATACGGCGGATATCAGCGAGGGCCATCCCCGGCCGGGCCACCAGCACAAAGCTGATGGGGACCAGCACCTCCCGCGTGATACGGAGTTCCGGGCCGCCGGCGATGGCGTCCAGGGTGGCGGTGACGCCGCCCTCCACGGAGTTCTCGATCGGGACCATGGCGGCATGTACGGAGCCGTCCCGGACCATGTCCAGCGCGGCGTTGACGTTGGAGGCCGGGACGCGGGTGGCCTCGGCAGCCCCGGGAACCTGCATCAGCGCGGCTTCGGTGAAAGTTCCCTGAGGTCCAAGGAAAGTGTAGATAGCGGCTGGTCCGGGCATGGCGGATTCCTTCAGGACTTTGGATTCAGGGAAAGTCGCGGCTTAGAGGACCAGCGGCTTGAGCCCGTTATCGGATACCAGCGGCTTGCCTGATTCCAGCCACTGGTCCATTCCGCCGGCGACGTTGATGGCTGCATAGCCTTGGCCCGTGAGCCACTGCGCAGCGCGGAAGGAACGGCCGCCGGTCCTGCAGATGACGTACAGGTCCTGGTCCGGGTCCAGCTCGTCCAAGCGCGCGGGAAGCTGATCCAGCGGAATGTGGAGGGCGCCTTCGGCATGCCCGGCCACCCACTCGTAGTCTTCCCGAACGTCCAGAAGGGCCGCGTCGGCGGGAACGTCGTTGACAGGCACGGACTCGAAATCACTCACGGGATTCCCTTTCAGATGACGATGGTCTCCTCCCAGCCTAACGCCGGGAAGATGCCCTCCCGGCCGGGAACGGGCAGGTTACGCTTCTACGAGATCCCGAGGAGGACCCATGCCCACCGAGCAGCCCACCGCTTCCCCGCACGAGCTGCATGAGATGTCCGCCGTCCAGTTGCGGAACTCCCTACGCTCCGGTGAGGTCTCGGCCCGTGAAACGACGGCGTACTTCCTGGCCCGGATCACCGAACGCAACCCCTTGCTGGGCGCTTTCATTACCGTCACCGCCGAACAGGCCATGGCCGATGCAGCCGCTGCGGACGACCGCTACGCCCGGTTTCGGCGGAGTTCGGCGGCGCCTGCAGAGGGTGGAGCGGCGGACGGCCTGCCGCTCCTGCACGGCATACCCACCGCGTTCAAGGACCTGACCGATGTGGCCGGCGTGGTGACCACCCACGGCAGCGCGGCCCTGGACCACAAACCTGCGCCCACCGACGGAGCCCTTGCCGCGGTACTGAAGGCCGCCGGCATGATCTCGCTGGGCAAAACGCAGGTTCCGGAGTTCGGGCTGACGGCCTACAGCGAAAACCGCATCGCGCCGCCGTCGCGCAATCCGCACGCCCCCAGCCGCAGTTCCGGCGGCTCCTCCGGCGGCAGCGCAGCCGCGGTGGCGGCCGGCCTGATTCCTGTCGCTCCCGGGAGCGACGGCGGCGGCTCCATTCGGATCCCCGCGGCGGCCTGCGGACTGGTGGGACTCAAACCGGGCCGGGGTCTGGTGCCCTCGGGCGAAAGCGCAGCTAATCCCGCCGGGCTGGTGGTGGCCGGCCCGCTGGCCCGGAGCGCCGCCGACGCTGCGCTGCTCATGGACGCTCTGGTGCCCTCGCCCGCAACCTGCTACCTCGACGCCGTGGCCCGCGAACCACGTCCGCTGCGGATCGGTGTGAGCCTGGCCAGTCCGTGGTCCGGTGCCTTCCCGTTCACACCCGGGCCGGAAGCCCTCGCGGCCCTGCAGGCGGGCCGCGAGATGCTCGAACACGCCGGACACGCCGTGTCTGAAGCGGACATCCGCTACGACAACCGCTACCCGGACGCCTTCACGACGGCCTGGACTGCCGCCGTCGGCACGGCCCGGATCAGTCCGCAGCGTGAAGCATTGCTGACCCCGCTCACCAGGACGTTCCGGCGCAGGGCCCAGCAGCGCAGCACCTCCAAACTGGACGAATCCCTGGCGTTCCTCCGACGGTTCACCCGTGACACCATCACCCAATACGCCGCATGGGACCTGATGCTGATGCCTGCCCTGGCTCAGACGCCACGTCCGGTGGGCTGGTTTACCGGTGCCAGCCACGGCGATGCGCGCTGGCCTGCCGCAGCCTGGGCGGGCGACGCCGATGAGGACTACCGCCGGCAATGCCAATTCGCGCCGTGGTCCTCCATGGTGAACGTTTGCGGCCTGCCGGCCGTGACGGTTCCCGTGCACTGGACCGGCGGACAACCAGGCGAGGGGCTCCCCATGGGGATCCAGCTGATCGGTCCGGAAGGGTCCGAGTTACTGCTGCTGCAGGTGGCGTCCCAGCTGGGATTCTGACCCGTGGATGAACGGCCCGGGGTGTCGACTCTGCGGCCAAATGGGTGGACGATTAAAAGGCAGTCACCTAAAGGAGGCCTGTGATGTGCTATTCATCAAGCAAGGATTTCGGGTGGGGCATCAAGAAGGACGCCACCCGTGAACCCGAAGCGCGCCAGCAGACACCGCCTGACCGCACGGAGCCGCATTTCACGGCGAAGGACTTCACTTTCTGGGCCTTCCCGCGTCGGCGGAAGACCTATGAAGCCGAGGAACCTGCTGCTGAGCGCACCAGCGAGCGGGTCTGACCTGTTGGCCAAGCCCGCTTAAGGAAAGGCCCCTCCGGGGCCTTTCCCCTGCCCGGCATGACACCGCCGTCCTGGCACGGCCGCCACAGCGGCGCGCTACCGGGAATCCATGCAGAACACCCCAAAGACCATCATGAAGTGGAGTCCTTCCATGCGCGGACAATACGTTCATCAAGCAACAGTGCTCATGGCTGCCGGATCCGATCCCAGCGCACCCGGAGCCGCAATCACCCTGGAACTTTGCGGCAGCTGGGAGCATGAGCCGCCCTGCCCGCTGGCTCCGCACCACACGGACTATGCCCGGAACGGCAACGACGTCACGCTCAGGATCGTATTCGCCGCAGAACCCGACAAAGAGGGGGACGTGCGGCGCCGGATAGAAAGGGCCCTGGCCGGCGAGTCGCTCACCAAACCGGGCGGAGTGAAGACGAACTGGACCTATCGTGGCGGCGGACCCGCCGTGCTGAGTGCAGCAGAACAGGAACAGGCCAGGCGGATCGCCGCAGCTTAGGACCCGCTGGCCTGGTACGACGGGCGCTTGGTAAACGCTTGGTAAAACGGACGAGGGCCTAGTACCCGGCCTAGTACCCGTACGAGGATGAGCGGTAGGCCGTCAGGCCGACCAAAAGGAACAGCCAAAAGGCACCGTATCCCAGCAGGCACAGGTAGCCCAGAACCAGCCCGGTAATGGACATGGCCCTGCCTGAGCGTTCGCGGCCCAGTGCCAGGTGGCCGGTGATGATCGCGGCGAGCTGCGGAATGAGGAACCACCCCAGCAGGACCGAGGAAATACCACAGATCATGCTGGTGATGCTGAGGCCCTTGGGCTCGGCGGCGGGTTGGCCGTAGTACGCCGGCTGGCCGTAAGGGCTGTTCTGGTAAGGGCTGGGCTGGCCGTAGGGACTGGGCTGGCCGTAAATGTCCGGCGGACCGTAGGGGCTTCCCGGCTGCGTGTATCCCCCTCCGTGTTGCCCGCCTGGCTGGCTGTACGCATCTGCTCCGGGCTGGCTGTAAGCGCCTCCGCCGTACTGTTCTGCCCCGGGCCCGCCTTTGCTCCAGTCGTAGAGGGGCGGCGCGGGAATGTCCTGGCCCTGTGGCGGCACAAACTGTGGAGGCTCGTAGCCGGCCGGCGACTCGCTTGCTCCTTGAGCGCCCGGCCCATGGGAATCGGGGCGCGGCGTGGTCTGGTCACTCATGGTTTTCCCCGTTCGAAGTCTTGGTTCTTCAGCGTACCGCCAGGCCCCCAGTCCTATCGTCCCAAATATGGCAGCACGTAGACAGCAAAAACCACGAAGGCCGCCAGACACAACAACCGGCCCATCCCCGCAGCGGTCTGCTGCTGGGCATTCGCTTTCCGGTGTCCGTACCCGCTGCGCACTCCGGCGCTGACGGACCGCTGGTGCCGCGGACCCGGGCCGGCGCCGCTCCCGTTCGCTGGCGCCGCGAGGTGCCGGGACTCTGCAGGCCGGTCTGCTGCCCCGGACCCTGGCAACACCTCACGCCGCGGGAACGCCTCGGGCCCCGGCGACCATTCGCGCCCCTGCGACAGCTCCGGCCGCTTGCCGGTCAACGACCTGAAGGTGGGACTTTCCGCAGCCGGTTCCTGCGTGAGCTGGTGGCTAAGGTGCGTGTACAGGCCCGCCACTTCCCGCAGGTCAAGCAAGGTGGGCAAGGACAGCACGGCCTCAACAACGCGGTCGGCCCCTGCCACGGCCACGTCGGCATTCGTGATGGCGAAGAGGTCCGGCTGGCCCGCGAGGCAGATCAAGGGGCGGACCAGGCGGCGATGCGGCGGCGCCATGACCGAGGTGACGGCGGCGCATTGCGCCAGGGCCCCTTCCACCGACTGCGTCCTGGCGAACCGGCCCTGCCAGAGGACACCGGCGGAAACGCGGACCTCGCCCGTCCAGTTCTTGGCATTCACAACCACCACGCCGCCCGGACCCACCAGCACGTGGTCGAGGCTGGCCGTGGGCCTGCCGGGCCAGTGCACGTCATGGAGCAGAAACCAGCCGTGCGGGACGAGAAGGCTGAGCTGTTCAGCAATAGTCCCGTCGCCCACGGCGCCCTCGTCCCAGGACCTGGTGGCGCGTTCGGCTTGGTCCAGGCGGCGTTTTAGCTGCTGAACGCGCTCCGCTGCGAGCCGTGACTGCTCGGCTGCGCCGTCCCCTGTCCCCATGACCGGTCCCTTACTTTAGTGGCAGCTTTACTGCCGCACCCACGACGGCGGGCTGCCGCCGTCGTGCTTTCCATGCTGACTTTCCCGAACGTAACAGCGGCGCCGGGAGCCGGTATATAGGTACTTTTGGGCTGAGTACTCAGGTTTAACCACCTGTTCATGACATTCCGCGTCACAGGGTCCGGAATTTGGACAGGGGCGTATGGCCGTCCGCCCGCGTCTGGCATGCTGGTCCCATGGCTAGCCGCGCGGGCACAGTTGCCCAACCCCAGGACCTTGTTGACATTACTGCGCTCCTTGACGCGTACTACGACATTTCGCCGGATCTGGGTGATCCAGGCCAGCGCGTAGTCTTCGGCACGTCGGGGCACCGGGGATCCAGCCTTAAGGCGTCGTTTAACGAAAAGCACATCATTGCCATCACGCAGGCCATAGTGGAATACCGTGCCGGGCAGGGCATCACCGGCCCGCTGTTCCTGGCGAAGGACACCCACGCGCTGAGCGAGCCGGCGCAGAACTCCGCCTTGGAAGTCCTCGCGGCCAACGGCGTGAACGTGCTCATCGACGCCCGCCACGGCTACACCCCCACACCGGCCCTCAGCCACGCCATCCTCACCCACAACAACAACCGCGCGGCCGGCGCCCCCGAGGCTGACGGGATTGTGGTCACGCCCAGCCACAACCCGCCCGGTGACGGTGGCTTCAAGTACAACCCGCCGCACGGCGGCCCTGCCGATTCGGATGCCACCGGCTGGATCGCCAACCGCGCCAACGAACTGCTCGAAAACGACCTCCGCGGCGTCAAGCGCGTTCCCGTAGCGGACGCCCTCGCAGCGGACAGCACGGGCAAGTTCGACTTCCTCAGCAGCTACGTTGACGACCTCCCCTCCGTCCTGAACCTGGATGCCATCCGGGAAGCCGGCGTCCGCATCGGTGCCGACCCCATGGGCGGCGCGTCCGTGGACTACTGGGGCGAGATCGGCGAGCGCCACCACCTGGACCTCACCGTGGTGAACCCCACCGTGGACCCGCAATGGGCCTTCATGACCCTGGACTGGGACGAGAAGATCCGGATGGACTGCTCCTCACCCGCCGCGATGGCTTCCCTGATCAAGCGGATGTCCGACGGCGGCAGTTCAGCCGCGTTCGACGTCGCCACCGGGAACGACGCCGACGCCGACCGCCACGGCATCGTGACGCCTCTTGTTGATGGCGTGGGAGGGTTGATGAACCCGAACCACTACCTCGCCGTCGCCATCGATTACCTGTACCGCAACCGCAGCGGCTGGAACCCGAACTCGGTGGTGGGCAAGACCCTGGTTTCGTCCTCGATCATCGACCGTGTGGCGGCGAGCCTGGGCCGCAAGCTCGTGGAGGTCCCCGTGGGCTTCAAGTGGTTTGTGCCGGGCCTGCTGTCCGGCGAAGGCGCGTTCGGCGGAGAAGAGTCCGCCGGCGCCTCCTTCAACAAGCTGGACGGCAGCGTCTGGACCACGGACAAGGACGGCATCCTGCTTGCCCTGCTGGCCTCCGAAATCACCGCTGTCACAGGCAAGTCACCCTCCCAGCTGTACAAGGGATTGACGGACCAGTTCGGCGCCCCCGTCTACGCGCGCATCGATGCAGCAGCCACACGGGAGCAGAAGGCGGCACTCGGCAAGCTCTCGCCGTCGGACGTCACCGCAACTGAACTGGCAGGCGAGACCATCACCGCCAAGCTCACCGAGGCCCCGGGCAACGGCGCACCCATCGGCGGCCTCAAGGTGGTCACGGAGAACGCCTGGTTCGCGGCCCGGCCGTCCGGCACCGAGGACGTCTACAAAATCTATGCCGAGTCCTTCAAGGGCGAGGAGCACCTGAAGCAGGTCCAGGCCGAAGCCAAGGCGCTGGTGGACAGCGTCATCTCCTGACCCGCCAGGTACCCCCGGTACTCCCCACCCAATGGAACGCTCTCTCACTTAATGCGCTTAAAACGCCGATGCTCTCTCACTTTCCTGAAGAAAGTGCGAGAGCATCGGCGTTAAGCCCACATTAAGTGAGAGAGCGTTCCCCAAAAACCCACATTAAGTGAGAGAGGGTCAGACGGTGCGGACAACGTCCTCGTAGGTGAACTTGGGCTTGGCTGCGCCCCAGGCATTCTCGCCGGGCTGGCCGATGTTGACCACGAGGAAGCTCTTCTGCTCGCCGGCCGGGAACAGCTGGGCGTCGATGCCGCCGAAGTCGGCACCGGTCATCGGGCCGGCGGCGAGGCCGAGGGACCGGACGGCAAGGATGAAGTAGCCGGCCTGCAGGTGCGCGTTGTTGCTGCCGGTGGCGGCAGCCAGCTCCGGAGCGGCATCGTACATGGCCTTCGGCGCGTTGTACCCGGGCAGGAAGTTGTCCCACTGCTCAGCCCAGGCGGTGTCGTAGCTGAGGACTGCAACCAGCGGAGCCGAGGCGGTCTTGGCCTTGTTGCCGTTGGACATGGCGTCAACGAGCCTGGCGCGGGCCTCGTCGGAGCGGACATAGGTGACGCGCAACGGCTGCGAGTTGAAGGCCGTCGGGCCAAACTTCGTCAGCTCGTAGATGGCGCGGGCCTGGTCCTCGGTCACCTCGCCGGTGAAGGAGTTGGCGGTGCGGGCTTCGGCAAAGATGGCATCGACGGCGGCCGAGTCGATGACGGCTTCTTCGTGGGCAGTGGTCATATGCGTCCCTTTCGCTGGGCCCGCTCATCGGGCTGATGGGCCGGCGGTCTGCTTCCATAGTTGCAACTTCAAGCGTTCGTGTCTTCTTCCCGTGAAGCAGCGTGACGTTTGGCACAGCCGGACGGCGGGCGGGTCCGCGCGGTATTGTTGCACCGGAAGATTTCAGCCCCAGCGGCAACCCCCTTGAAAGGCCCCCGACCATGAGCATGCTCGGAATGAAATGGAAGCTGCACGGCACCGGCAGGTCGATTAAGCCCGGCCACGTGGTTGCCCCGGACGAGCGGCTGGCCTGGCCACTGACCATCGGGGTGGGAATGCAGCATGTTGTGGCTATGTTCGGAGCCACGTTCCTGGTCCCCATCATCACCGGGATGCCGCCGGCCACCACCCTGTTCTTTTCGGGCATCGGCACTCTGCTGTTCCTGGTCATCACCAAAGGCCGGGTACCCAGCTACCTCGGTTCCAGCTTCGCGTTCATTGCGCCCATCATGGCGTCCCAGCAGCAGTTCGGCATCCCCGGAGCGCTGGGCGGGGTGCTGCTCGCCGGCGTCGCACTGGCCCTGATCGGCGCGATCGTCCAGAAATTCGGTGCGGGCTGGATCAACCGGCTGATGCCGCCGATCGTCACCGGCGCCATAGTGGCCCTGATCGGCCTGAATCTTGCTCCCGCGGCGAAGATGAACTTCGCTGCCGCCCCCATCACCGCAGTGATCACCCTCGCCACCATCATCCTGGTCAGCGTCCTCTTCCGCGGGATTATCGGCCGGCTGAGTATCCTGGCGGGCGTGGTGGTCGGCTACCTGGTGGCCATGCTGCGCGGCGAGGTGAGCTACGACAAAATGGACGCTGCCGCCTGGATCGGCCTGCCGCATTTCCAGACGCCGGAGTTCCATGTGGGCGTGCTGGGCCTCTTTGTGCCGGTGGTCCTGGTCCTCGTGGCTGAGAACATCGGGCATGTGAAGTCCGTGGCGGCCATGACCGGGCAGAACCTCGACGACGTCTCCGGGCGGGCGTTGATGGCTGACGGCATCGCCACGGTGCTCGCCGGCGCTGGCGGCGGTTCCGGCACCACCACCTATGCGGAAAACATCGGTGTTATGGCCGCCACCAAGGTGTACTCGACGGCGGCCTACTGGGTGGCCGGAATCTTCGCCATCGTGCTGAGCTTCTCACCCAAGTTCGGGGAACTGATTGCCACGGTCCCGCAGGGCGTGCTCGGCGGCGCGGCCACCATGCTGTACGGCATGATCGGCATCCTCGGCGTGAAGATCTGGGTGCAGAACAAGGTGAACTTCGCCAACCCGGTAAACCTGACCACCGCCGCCGTCGCCCTCATCATCGGCATCGCGGACTATACCTGGACCATCGGGGAACTGACCTTCACCGGCATCGCACTGGGCTCGGCCGCCGCCCTGGTGATCTACCACGGCATGAGGGCCATCGCCAAGGCACGTGGCACCGTGGCGGAACCGGAAACGGAAGTGGCCGGCCTTCCCCCCGCGGCCAAGGCAGCCCTCAACGCGGCAACGAAACGCGGCCCGAAGAGGCGCTGACAACCACAGGCGCTGAACAACCACAGGCGCTGAACAACCAGGGGCGCTGAACAGCCCGAGGCGCTGATTCAGGCGGCGTGGCCTCCACTCAGGTAGGGTGCCGGCGGGGAGCCCAGGCCGAAGACCGGGCCGGGCTCGGGCCGTTTGGCCGTCAACTCCGCTTCTGAGGGGTGCTTCAACTGACGCACCACCCATGGGAAAAGGTACTCGCGTGCCCAGACCAGGTCTTCCGCCCGGGCCTCCCGCCAGCTGCGCGGCAGAGGCGGTTTGGGCTCCAGCGGCACCAGCGAGTGCGGGACGCTGAGTTCCTTCAGCACTGCGCTGGCGATGGTGTGGTGCCCCAGGGGTGAGAAGTGCAGCCGATCCGGGTCCCACATGCCGGGATGTGTTAGTTCCCGGAGGAACCACAGGTCCACCATCACTGCGCCGTGCCGGGCGGCCACCGCATGAAGATTTTCGTTGAAGATGGCCACCTTGCCGCGGATCTGGCTGAAGACCGGCGTGGCACCCCAGTCCGGTCCGGCAAAGAGCACCACGGTGGCGCCGGACCGGGCCAGCCGCTCCACCCCCACGTCAATCCGTTCCGCCAGCCGGTCCGGATCAGTGCGCCGGAACACCATGTCGTTGCCGCCGGCCGATAGGGTCACCAGGTCCGGCTTCAACGCCAGGGCCGGTTCCAACTGCCGGTCGAAGATCTGCTGCAGCAAGAGGCCGCGGATGGCGAGGTTCGCGTAGGCAAAGTCCGGCTGGCTGATGCTGAGTTCCTCGGCCACGCGGTCTGCCCAGCCCCGCAGGCCGCCCTCGCTGCGGGGATCCGGATCACCCACCCCCTCGGTGAAGGAATCCCCCAGGGCCACCATCCTGCGCCACGGGTGACCTGCCGGCTCAATGGGGGCGCTTGTGGCTGCCTTCTCCTGCTTCCTGAGCTTCATGATGTGCTCCCTGTTTTGTAGGGTCCTTCATTAAGCGCCGGCGTTTCGACCGCGATAAGGCCGAAGCCGGCATCCTCCTGACGGGTTTCCCCCGTCTCCGGGCGGGAGGCCGCCACGATATTCAGGGCCGTCTGGCGCAGCCCCTGCCCGGTGTGACGCGCGACGGTCCGCATATATTGCACCGCCGCCTCATGGCCGAGCCCGTAGTCGGCCACAAGGATGCCGACAGCCAGGTCCATGAGGACTGCAGAACTCTGGGCTATTGCCAGTTGCGCATTACCTTCCACCCGCTCCGCCACGCGAACCACCAGGCGCAGGGACCTGGCCACCTGCCGGACAAACCGGCGCGCCAGCACGATGTCCTGGCTGCTGAAGGCATGGGGGGTGGCGGCATAGAGGCTTAACGCGGCCTGTGAACCCGCCGCAGACACAATGGGGATGGACACCAATGATCTGACCCCGTGATCTGATGCGGCACTGGCGTAACCGGGCCAGCGGCGGTCGAGGGCCGTGTCTGCGACGTGGACAAAATCAGCGGTGCGCAGGGATTCGAGCACGGGTCCGTCCGCGAACGAACACTGCTCTTCGTCTGCTGCCCGGGCCGCGGCGCTTCCGGCGGCGGCCGTCCGGACCGCTCCGGGGCGGAAGAAGGTGACGGCCCAACTGATCAAGCGGGTGTCGCCGTCCAGGTCGTGTATGAATTCGCCGGTGACAGCAGCAAGGAAGTCCTCAACATCCGAGCTCTCGAACACCACATCGTGGGGGTCTGGCAGGGATTCCCAGCCAGGCCCCCGTGGAGTCTCCGCGGCCATAATTCACGCCCAGGATCGATACGCGCGGCCCACTGCAAAACCTGTTATTAGGATACGTCCGGAGCTGGTTTCACGGGTGCGATTCTGCAGCATGAATTGCGGCGCCGGCGACGCAAAAGTGCCGCCCGGCGTACGGCCCGGCGGCACTTTGCAGTCACGACTGGCGCGGGGCGAACCCCGGCGGCAGTGTTGGTCAGCCGGCGTCGAAGCTTTCGTCGCCGTCGTTCGGGGATTTCTCCTTGGACAGGTCATTTCCGCTGCCGTCCGGCAGGCCGGCAGCATCCTGCCCGGACTCCGAGGAGAACGGCTCGGCGCCCTGGGAATCCGCGTTGGACTCGTCGATTTCGGCCTCTGCGGAGGGGACGGCAGCATCACGCGGCAGGTGCTCACCGGGTTCGAAGCCGGGATCGTTCGAGTCCACCTCGGCATGGCGCTGCTCGTCGGTGCCGCCGAACCGGCCGGCTCCGGGTTCCCCGGCACTGTCCGAGTCCTCCTCGCCGAAGTGGCTGAGGTTGGGCGTGCCCGTGGCGAACGTCTCGCCGTCGGGGCTGTCCTGGTTCAGGCCGGCGGCGTCGAAGTCCTCTTCGTCCCGGGGCTGCGCGAACTGCTTGTTATCCGTGCCACCCATCTCCTGCTCTGCGGTCGGCGAGCCGTAGCCGCCCACTTCCTCGTCGGGTTCCTTGCGCTGATTTTCCTGACTCATGGTTCCTCCTGTTGTGGATGTGGATGAATCTGATGGGCAAGTATTAGAGACCCTTGCCGCCGGTCACCGGCAGCACCGCCCCGGAGATATAGGACCCCTGTTCAGATGCCAGCAGCACATACGCCGCTGCGAGCTCCGCCGGCTGGCCGGCCCTCTGCAGGGGAGTGTCCTGGCCGAACGTGGGGAGCTTGTCCGGCCATTCGGTTGCCGGGATCAGCGGGGTCCAGATGGGCCCGGGAGCCACAGCATTGACGCGGATCCCCTTGGGTCCCAGTTCCTCGGCCAGCGCCTTGGTGAACGCCACCTGCGCGGCCTTGGTCATGGCATAGTCAATCAGCCCCGGGGACGGGTTGAAGGCCTGAATGGACGCCGTGCTAATGATCGAGGAGCCGGCTTTCAGGTGAGGTACGGCAGCCCGCGCCGTCCAGATCAGCGAGTACAGATTGGTCCGGAACACCCTGTCAAATTCCTCGGTGGCGAGGCTCTCGAAGCTGTCCCGGTTCTTCTGGTAGGCGGCATTCAGCACCACAACGTCGAGTCCGCCGAACCCGGCCACGGTGTCCTCCACGATGCGGGTGCTGAAATCCTCCTCGCGCCCGTCTCCGGCCAGCAGCAGCGCGCGCCGGCCGGCCTTGCGGATCCACTCTGCCGTGTCCTGGGCATCCTCCTCTTCCTCCGGAAGATAGGAAATTGCGACGTCGGCGCCCTCGCGTGCGAAGGCAATGGCCGCGGCCTTGCCGATCCCGGAGTCGCCGCCCGTTATGAGCGCTGCTTTGCCTTGCAGGGCGCCGTGACCCTCGTAGCTGAATTCGCCATGGTCCGGTTTGGGATCCATCGGGGCCGTGAGCCCCGGCTGTTCCTGCTCCTGCTTCGGGAACCCGCCCGAATGGTAACTGCCCCGGGGGTCGGCGGGGGGTTCGGTCTGCTTCTGGTCATCGCTCATAGTCCACCTCTTCACTGAATCGGTTTTCGAAGGGCCCCTGCTGCACCAGCCCCTCGAAACTATCCCGCCCGGTAGAGCAAGTCCACCGTTCGACACGAACAATAAGCAACCTTAGCAATTGTTGATCTAAGCGCAACTTCGGCCTAGCTTGAGAGCACGCCGCTTGGGTGGCCAAGCCTCCGGAGCAAGGAGAAAAACGATGCCGAATGTGGAGGATTTCACGGGCAAATCAGGCCGGCATGAGACCCGGGAAGAACAGCTGGACCGCAACTGGGCCGAACTGCTTCAGGAGCTCCGGGTCCTGCAAACGGGGGTGCAGATTTTGGCCGGTTTCCTCCTCACCCTTCCGTTCCAGCAGCGGTTCGAGAAACTGGACGGCTTTCAGGTCACGCTCTATCTGGTCAACGTGGTGATCGCGGCCCTCACCACAGCCTTCATCCTGCTTCCGGTGAGCGTCCATCGCCGCCTGTTCCGCCAACGCCTGAAGGAGACCCTGGTATCAAGCGCCGATACCATCACCAAACTGGCCCTGGCCGGGGTGGGCATGCTCAGCGTGGGGACGGCGGCGCTGGTTTTTGACGTCACCGCCGGGCGCGCGGCGGGGCTGACCGCAGGCGGCATCCTGCTGGCGGTCCTCCTGGTCCTGCTGGTGCTTGTCCCGCTGCGCCTGAACCGCCGCGCGCGGGTGCGGTAGCCCGGGCACCCTCCGCAGAGGCTCCGGCCTCAGGCGCCTTCCAGGACCTGGCTGGTTGCCCAGGCGAGGTACTTCGCGGCGTTGGCGACGGCGTCTTCCGGGCTTGGTGCCACGTCGAGCAGCTGCGCGGCGGCCACGACCCCGTGGCCGGCCAGGTCCTCGGGCGTTACCATAATCCGGCCCGCCACCACAATCACCGGAATGCCCCGTTCCCGGGCGGCATCGGCGAGGGCGATGGGGGCTTTGCCGGTCAGGGACTGCGAGTCCAACGACCCCTCGCCGGTGATCACAAGGTCCGCCTCATCAAGCTGGGCCGGCAGTCCCGTGAGCCCGGCCACCAGCGCAAACCCGCCCTCCAGCCGCGCGTTGCCAAAGGCAAGGAACGACGCCGGGAAGCCGCCAGCCGCGCCCGCGCCCGGGAGGTTGATGTCCCGGCCTGTCGCCTCCTGGAGGACGGACGCCCAATTGCGGAGGCCGGCGTCGAGCAGTTCCACAGCGTCCGCGTCGGCTCCCTTTTGGGGGCCGAATATGTGGGCGGCGCCGGTGGCGCCGAACAGCGGGTTCTGCACGTCAACGGCGATCCGAAAGGTAACGGCGGTCAGTCGCGGATCCAGTCCGGAGGTATCGAGGGCCACTACATCGGCAAGCGACCCGCCCCCCAGCGGGACCACGTTTCCTGCGCTGTCCAGCGGCTTGAGGCCAAGCGCACGCAGGGCGCCGCTGCCGCCGTCGGTCATGGCTGATCCCCCCAGACCCAGCACAATTTCGGTGGCACCGGCGTCGAGGGCCGCGGCGATCAGCTGGCCGCAGCCGTAACTGTGCGCCCGCAGGGCGTTGGCGGCAGTGGGCTCCATCTGCGCGAGTCCGGAAGCCTGCGCGGTCTCGATGACCGCAACGGCACCGCCTGCGGGGTTCTTCCGGATCGCCCAGGCCGCCCCCACAGGCTTCAGGATGGGGCCCACCACGGCGTTGATCCGCTCCTCGTAGCCGGCGGCGACGGCCGCCTCCAAGGTTCCCTCCCCGCCGTCGGCGATGGGGAACTGGTTGGCGACGGCATCCGGGTACACCCTGAGCGCCCCTTCCGCCATGGCCGCGGCGGCCTCGGCAGCGGTGAGGGAGCCCTTGAATTTATCCGGTGCAATCAGAATGCGCATGCGCTCCATCATGCCAGCCGCCTGTGCCGAAGCGGCTGTCCGCCGCTACGCGGAGAGTGGCTCCTGTGCGGGCGTTTTGCCCTTGAGGACGGCGAAGTAGCCGGGGACCCTGCTGTTCCCCTCGGCATCCATCAGAGGATTGGTTTCGATTGTGGCGGCACCGTCCTCCACCAGCGTCCAGCGGTCTGTTGGCATCACAACTGCCAGTTCGTCCGGGCCGAAGTGGCCGGGCATGGGGAGTTTGCGGATGGCCAGCTCCAGCGGCGCCGGGATGCTGCGGCGCGACGCCCCCAGATGCGAGACGTATTCCACCGGATTGCCGCGGAAGTTCGTTTCCGCCAGGAAGACCCGGCCGCGCTCGCCCACCATCTGCCGGAGGTTTTCCATCAGGGCAGCCTGATCGGCGGTGCCCAGGACATGCAGCACGCCCCGGATGAAGACGTTGGCGTCCGTTGGCCCCACGAGCCCGGCACCGGCATGTGGCCGTGTCATGTCACACTCCGCGAAGCTGAGATTGTCCATGGCTTCCGATTCGGCCCGCGCGCGGGCCACCGCATGCTCGGCCACATCCACGCCGATTACACGGGGTGAAAACGCCGCGAGGGCCCGGCTGAAGGCACCGTGCCCGCAGCCCACATCCACCACGGGAAGGTCCGGGTCGAAGTGCCGCGCCAGGATGTCACGGTAGCCGCGCAACTCGTTGTCAGAGCCGGAATCCCAGAGCACTTCGCTGCTGGTTCCGGTGCTGACGATGCCTTCCCAGTACTTGTCCCAGGCGACAGCCCGGTCCTTGGGGGCGGAGCGGGACAGCCGGATGAGCTTGGGCAGGATGAGGTACTTCCGCCAGGCGGAGCGCATCGGTTTCGAAGGGGAAGGCACCGTTCAAATATAGGTCCCCGCATGCCTCCCACCTGCGCCGGAGTCACGAGTCGGTCGCAATGGTGTGGCGGGGAGGTTCAGGCGACGGCCTGCTGCTGATCCTTCAGCAGCCATGCCGTAGCATCGTCCCGCGAGGTGAAAAACCGGGTGGGGCAGGGCAGTTTGTTGATTCCCAGGATGAAGTTTGCCAGCACTTTGTCCACGGGCGACGCCCCCAGCAGCGCTATCCGGGACGCCTGGCACGGCCGGCCGAAGACCGCGCGGGCACCCCGGCTGACCTGGGCCGTGGTGGCCATGTCCACCAGCATGGGATAACGGACGTTACCGCACAGGTCATTGACGCCGCTCATTGCGGCTTCGGCGTCGGCCTCGGAGATGGACACCCCGCGGGCCCACTTCAGTTGGACCACACCCTGCCCGTCCAAGGTCAGGTCCGCCTTCACACTTTCTGCAGGCTGCTTCGTCACGTTTACCTTCCATACATTCCTCATAAGGGCCAGCTCTGCCCGGTCACCCTACAATGTACTCATTCATGACTGAACAGTGCTTACCAGCATCGAGGGGGACGGGTTGCCAGCGGACACACCACACGTAGCAACCGTGCCCTACCTGGCCGTGGTGGCGGACCCGGACTCCGGGCGCCGTCAATTCGTGGCCGCAGCACTGGAATCGGCGGGTTTCACGGTCCGCGCTGCCGGGAACTCCGCGGACCTGTCCGCGATTCTGGACGAGGCCAAGCCCTCGGTGCTGGTCCTCGACAGTTCCCTGTCCGACATCGACGTTGCGGCCCCCGTGCTGGCGCTGGTGGACCTGGACAGTCCGTCCGAAGTCAAAGCCGTGGAGCATGCCGGCGTGCGGGACTGCATTGCCAAACCTCCCGCGGCCAAAGAGTTGATCCACCGTGCCACGGCCCTGATCAACCTGGTTTCCCGGCGGACGGAAGCCCGGCATGAAGCGGAGACGCTGCGCGAAAGGCTGCGGCAGGTGTCGGCAGCACTTCGCGGGACCAACGATCCCCAGCAGATCGCCGACTTTGTGGTGACCGGCTTCGGTGAGACCTTCGGCGCGGACCGGGTTTGCCTGGCCACCTTCGAGGACGACCGGGTGCCGCTGATCACCGCCCAATGGCACCGGCGCGGGCTGGATCCCCTGCCCGGGACGGTGTTCGCGGCCGCGGAGGATGCCCGCCCGGCGGCGGATCTGCTGTGGTCACGGGCAGAACCCCTGACAGCCAACGGAGCTTCCGTTCAGGGCGGCACCGACGACGCCGAGCTTCCGGCCCAGCTGGCCGCCCTCAATGCGTCAGCTTACGTGGCGGTTCCGATGGGCGATGGCAGTTCCTCGCTCGGCATCATCTGGATAGCGCTGCTGGACGCCCCCAGGGAGTGGTCGCGGGCCGAGCTCGGACTCATCCAGCACGTCGCCGGCAACGCGGCCCATGCGCTGATCCAGAGCCATCTGATCACCAGCCAGCAGCAGGTGGTCAAGCAGCTCCGGGAGCTGGATAAGGCCAAGACCGACTTCCTGGCCACGGTCAATCATGAGCTCCGCACCCCGCTGACCTCGATCATGGCGTACCTGGACATGATCCAGGAAAACACCACGGACCCGGTGTCCACCGACGTCCACCAGATGCTGGACATTGTGGTGCGCAACACGGAACGGCTGCGCCTGCTGATCGAGGACATGCTGAGCGTTTCCCGCCATGGTCACGAGCTCAGTCCGCTTCAGCTGACGCCCGTCCGGCTGGCGCGGACCCTGAAGATTGTGACCGCCGCGCTCACCCCGCTGGCCAAGCTGCAGAACGTCAGCATCGTCTTGGCCCCCGTGGCCGAGGACCTCGACATCCTGGCGGACGAGGTCCAGCTTCAGCAGGTTTTTACCAACCTGGTTTCCAACGCCGTCAAGTTCACGCCGGGCGGCGGCCGGATCGACGTCGGCTGCGTATTCGAGACCGACGCCGGCGGCACCGGCCGGGCAGCGGTCACGGTAGCGGATACCGGGATGGGCATCTCCGACGATGAGCTGGCCCACATCTTCACCCGCTTCTACCGGGCCTCCAACGCCATGTCCGGGGCGGTGCCCGGCACCGGCCTGGGGCTGGCCATTACCCAGGACATCGTGGACCGGCACGGAGGCAGCATCGACGTGGCGTCGCAGCTGGGCCAGGGCACCACGGTCACCGTCAAGCTCCCCCTCGACACACCTTCGCCCCAGAACCACTAGACCCTGCACCCCCGGAGAGGAGGTCCCGTTGTTCGCCGATGATGACCCCAGACTGTCCCAATTGTTGGAGGGAATTGTCCGGCTTGCCTCGGGAGACCTCCAGTCACGGATAGAAGTCTCGCCCGCGCGCGACGAACTCGACGCCATCATCATGGGCACCAACCTCCTGGCTGAGGACCTGCAGATCATTTATGAGGAACTGGAACAGCGCGTGGAGGACCGCACCCAGCGCCTCCACGAGGCCCATCGCGAAATGCAGAAGATGGCCATGCAGGACCCTCTTACCGGCCTCGCCAACCGGTCCGCGCTCCTTGCTGCGCTGAAGTCCGCCCAAGACCAAACCGGCGCCGCCCAGCCCGTGATCCTGCTCCTGGACCTGGACGCCTTCAAGTCCATCAACGACAGCCTGGGCCACGCCGCCGGGGACCAGGTGCTGACCACGGTCGCACGGCGTATCCGCGGCGCTGTCCGGCGCACTGACGTGGTGGCCCGCCTCGGCGGGGACGAGTTCGCGATTGTCATGCCTGCCACGGGCACCGACCAGGCCGTCGTCGTCGGTCAACGCATCCTGGCCGCCCTTAAGGAACCGATCGAACTGCCCGACCGGAACATACGCTGCGGTGCCAGCATCGGGCTCAGCGCCGGGGAACCCGGGCGGTCGCCGGAGGACCTGCTGATGGAGGCTGACGTGGCAATGTACGCCTCGAAGGCCGAGGGCCAGAACCGGCTCCACGTGTTCGAGCCTGGCCTGCTGCTAGTTCGCAGGCTCCGCAGCCAACTCCTCGATGACCTCCGGACGGCGGTGAAAGGTGAAGGACTGGTGCTGCATTACCAGCCCGTGGTTGAGCTGGACACAGGCCGGATTGAAGGGGTGGAAGCCCTGGTCCGCTGGCAGCACCCCACCCGGGGGCTCATCATGCCGGACGAATTCATCCCCCTCGCCGAAGACGCCGGCCTGATCTCCGAGCTAGGGCTCTGGGTCCTCACAACGGCGGTGAACCAGCTCCGCCGCTGGGTTGACGATGCGCTGGTGGACAGTTCCTTCTCCGTGCGGATCAACATTTCCGCCACCGACCTGCAAAGCCTCCAGTTCATCGAAGATGTCCGCGGGGTGCTCAAGGAAACAGGGGTGCGGCCGGAGCAGGTTGTCCTCGAACTCACGGAAGTGGCGATCGTCAGGGGCAACGAACTGGACCGGTACTCCCTGGGCGGGCTGCGCGGGCTCGGAGTGGGAATTGAGATTGACGACTTCGGGACCGGCTACTCATCCATCAGCTACCTGCGCCGCCTCCCGGTGGACCGCGTCAAGGTGGACCGGTCGCTGATCGAAGGGCTTGGTACCGATCCCAGCCAGCCTCCCCTGGTGGCTGCCGTCCTGCAGTTGGTGCGGGCCTGCGGACTGGAAGCCGTTTGGGAAGGTGTGGAAACCGCGGAGCAGGCTGAACACCTGCGGAACCTGGGCTGCCTCAGTGCGCAGGGCTACTATTTCAGCAAACCCGTTCCGCCCGAACAAGTCCCTGGCCTTCTGGCCGGAACTCCCGCGCAAACTCATAGCGCTTAGGCATTTCAGGGGCTGCGCTTTTCGCCCCTCCCGATATACGATCTAGTTGCGGTATCCGATTCTTCCAGGTCAGGAGATCGGCCAAATCGAAGCATCGGATTTCGGAAAGCGCCAGGAAATTTGAAAATAGAACGGCCACTGAGGCATTACTTCGTCAACTGGGGGCGTCGATAATGACAGTTCGCGTGCAAGCATGGGGAGTTATCGCTGCAGTATTAGCGGATCCTGATCCTGCTGGTGCGGCCATCCGCCAGCACCTCAGCGACCGCCTGGGGGAAAACCCCGGCGTACCGGAACGGGCCCTGCTCGAATACCTGCTGGAACGCCGGCAGCTGGACGCCGCGCAGGAACGCGCCACGGGCACGCCCAGCGCCCATCAACCACTGAACTCCGTACCTCCGCATCTGGCGGAACGGATGGATTCGCTGCGGAGCCTCTCCAGAATTAGCGCCTTGCTGGAGAAGCAGATGCTGATGACCGCCTTCCAGCCCATTTACGGACTGGATTCCAAGAGCGTGGTGGGTGTCGAGGCGCTGTCCCGCTTTGTCAGTGACGACGGAGCCGGCGCGGAACTCTGGTTTGCCGAAGCTGCTGCGGTTGGTTTGGGCGCCAACCTGGAATTCTCGGCGCTGGGTTCCGCGGCACTGGCCGCCGCGAACCTTCCCCAGCACCTTTATGTGGCGATGAACATCTCGCCGGCATCCTGCCTTGATCCGCGCCTGCCGGAATTGTTTGACCACATTGAGTTGCCGATTGAACGAATAGTCCTCGAATTGACCGACGGCATTCCGGACGAGCAATACTCGGATTTCATTGCCGCAATAACTCCGCTGCGGGAACGCGGACTGAGAATTGCCATCGATGACTCACACTCCAGTGCCGGCACACTGAGCCGGATGCTGCATTTGCGGCCCGACTTCATCAAGCTGGGACGAAGCGTGATCAGCGGCGTTGACCAGGATCGCACGCAGCATGCGGTTGCCGCCTGCATGATTGAATTTGCCACCCGGATCGGAAGCGTCGTGGTCGCCGAAGGCGTGGAAACCGCCGAGGAACTCACCGTCCTGGCCGAGCTGGGCTTTAGCGCCGGGCAGGGCTACCTTCTGGGCAGGCCCTCAGTACGGCCCAAGGATTGGGCTGCCTGGAATGCACCGCTCGACCTTGACGAGCTCCGGTTCCTGACGGCCGAGTCCGGCCGCTTCCCGGGTCCCGGCGGCGCCGACCGGCGTCAGTAGGCGGCACCGCCTTCCTTGCGCGGGGGCGTGGGCCCGGCATCGCGGCGGAACTTCAGCCGGGCCACTCGTTCCGTTCCAGAAGCACCTGCCTCAGCAGGTCCGCCCGGTCCGTCACGATCCCGTCCACGCCGAGGTCCAGCAGCCGGCGCATCTCGGCGGGATCGTTGATGGTCCAGACGTGGACTGCCAGGCCGAGCGCGTGCGCGCGGCGGACGAAACCCCGTGTCACCACCCGGATCGCGCCCTGCCGCACCGGAACCTGCAGCGCCTGAACGTCGCGGAGCGGGCCCCGGAGCACCAGGCGAAGCACCGGGACCGGGAGAACAGGGCCAAGAAGAACAAACAACCCGTTCGTCACCACCCCCGCAGAGGACGCAACCGGCCGGCTCAGCAGCTTCAGCACCGCCCGGCGTCGGCGGTCTGAAAAGCTGGCCACCAGGACACGGTCATGGGCGCCGTGACGTTCAATGCCGGCGGCCAGGGTACGCACGGAGGCCCAGTCCTTGATGTCCAGATTCACGCGCACGTCCGGGTACGCCGTGAAGAGTTCATCGAACAGCGGCACCGGTTCGGACCCGCCGATCCTGGCGGCGGCAACGTCCGCGGCGGTCAGTTCCGAGATCCGCCCCTGGCCGTCAGTGACCCGGTCCAAAGTGTCGTCGTGGAAAAGCAGCAGCACGCCGTCGGACGTGGTGTGGACGTCGGTTTCGACGTACCTGCACCCGAGTTCCACCGCGGCGCGGAAGGCGGCCATCGTGTTTTCGAGCCCCTCCCGGGAGAAGCCGCGGTGGGCCATGGCGATAGGGGGCTGCGGGCGCGAGGCACCACCGGATGGGTCAAAGTACCGCTCGGTCACGCTGCGAGCGTACCGGAACCTGGCCGCTAGGCGCCCTGCGGCACGATCTCCACGTCATCGCTGCAGTGGAGCATCGTGCGTCCCAGCCCGCCGTCGAGGTTCACCCACACAGAGGTGCAGTCCGAGGTGATGGCATCGACGAACCCGCCGGTTTCGTATCCGGGAGTGATGAGGATGCGCACACGGTCGCCTTCCTTCAGCGCCTTCCAGTGCGCGGCAGGCTCTGCCGGGCGGATTGCCGCTTCGTGCCTGCGTTGATTGCCGTTCCTTGCCATGACGTTCCCCTCAAGCTGTGGATGCTTGTCCACGCCAACGTTAGGCGGCGAAAGTTAACGTGAGGTGAGCGGTAGCTGTGAAAAGGGCCATGGCAGCGGTCAGGCGCGCTGTACACCCAACTCCGCGAGCCTGGCCTCCAGAACCTGGGCCACGCCGTCGTCGTCAAAGTGGGGTGCCTGTTGCCCGGCCGCGCGGATGGCATCCGGGTGGCCGCTGGCCATCCCGTATCCGCTGCCTGCCCAGCGCAGCATCTCCACGTCGTTGGGCATGTCGCCGAACGCCACCACGTCCGCGGCGTCGATCGAGAGGGACCTGGCGTACTCGGCCAGGGTGACTGCCTTGTTGACGCCGGGAAGGCACAGTTCCAGCATGGCCACGCTGGGAGCTGAGTGCGTTGCGTACGCGAGGTGCGCGACGGCGGGACGGACTTCAGCGAGGAAATCGTCCGGAGTGCCCTCCCTGACGATTGCGAGGAACTTCACGACGGCGTCGTCCGCGGTGAGCGTTTCCGCCAGCGGGGCGGGGGTGAATTCGGCCAGCAACTCGCTGGAGCCGTTCTCGATGAAGCCCGGCTCCAGATGGAACCCGGTGAGGGTCTCGGCCGCGAACAGCGCGGCCGGACGCAGGGACTTAATAATCCGGCGGGTTTCCCGGACGGCGTCAAGGCTGAGTGTCCGGGCGGAGACCAGCCGGTCGGCCTCAAGGTCCCAGACCACGGCGCCGTTGGAGCAGATCACCGTGCCGGTGTGGCCCAGCTGATCCTGCAGCGGGTGCAGCCAGCGCGGCGGCCGGCCGGTGACAAAGACCAGTTCGACGCCGGCCTCCCGGCAGGCGTGGAAGGCACGGACGGTGCGGTCGCTGATTTTTCCGTCGTGCCCAAGAATGGTCCCGTCAATATCACTTGCTACCAGCCGCATACAGTCAGTCTACGTGGGGCGTTTTGGGCGGCGGAGCCCACGTTTCCTCGGAGCCCACGTTTCCTCGGAGCCCACGCCCGTCGAGTGGCGAGGTCTCGGCGCTAAGTGCCTCGCTTAGCGCCGAGACGTCGCCGCTCGATGTCCTCGGACTACTGCTGCCGCCGCTTGATCATCTCCGCGATCCAGATGGGCGCGTACGGCGAGGTGCAGTTCGCTGGCGTCGGGTAGTCCTTGAGCACTTCCAACCGCTCCCCGATGTCCAGCGCGCGGGCCCGGTGCCCGGCGTGTTCAATGCCGATCTGGGCCAGGCAGTGGTTCATGGCCCACTGCAGGCGCTCCGGCGCGGACTGCATCTCCGCTTCGATGACGTCCAGGAGCCCCGGGAGGTCAAGGCCCTCCGGCTCTTTCGCCACGCGTTCTGTTGTCAGGGCCCAGCCGGCACTCGCCACCACCGGATCCGGGTCGGCGAACCAGAGGAGGCGAAGGGCCTCGGCGTGCGGGCTCTTCTTCACCACATAGTTCACCAGCCAGTCCTGCACCTTGGGGGTGCGGGCCCCGCGCAGCATGAGGTCCAGTTCGGCCGCATCGAATGCCTTCGGGCGGCAGATCAGCAGGGCCAACAGCCGCGCCGCGGTGTCCCCGGTCGCCCACAGTTGGAGTGCGAGGTCCTGCTGGACCTTCAGCCGCTTGGCTACCGCCCGCAGCTTGCTGAGGTTCACTCCGTGATCGTCGCCGTGCCGCGCGTTGACCTCGCGGGCCCGGGGGTCCTCAAGTGCAGCCAGCTCGGCCATTACCGCCTCCACCGTGGTCTCGCTCAGCGTCGTCGTCCTGGCCACGTCAGTCTCCTGTCCTCGTGCATTTGCCTCGGCCAACCGATGGCGGCCGGCTGACTTAAAGCCCGCGGGCGTCCTGCTGGCGCAGCGGCGTTTAGAGCGGACCCCTACGGGGTACGCCAGACAATACACCCGTACAAAGTGTCCCCTAACCGAAGGCGGCAGCTTTGAATCGCCACACTTCAGTGCATTGGGCGTCCGGGCAGCCCAGCGCCGACCCGGCCGTGGATGTCCTTATCCCCACCTGCAACAGGCCCGCCGAACTCACTGTCACGCTGGCGGGCCTTGCCGCGCAGGAGGCCCCGGTATTCCGCCTGGTCCTCAGCGACCAGTCGGACGGCGTTCAGGTCTGGAACCACGCCACGGTCGCTGCCATGCTGCGTGTGCTGGCCGCACAGGGCACGCCGATTGAACTGCACCGGCACCTGCCCCGCAGGGGCCTGGCCGAACACCGCCAGTTCCTCCTGGAAAAGGCTCATGCAGAGAAGGCGCTTTTCCTGGACGACGACGTCTGGCTGGAACCCGGGGCCCTGCAACGCATGAGCCGTGCGCTGGATCAGCTCCGCTGCGGCTTTGTGGGCATGGCACCCCAGGGACTCTCCTACCTGGACGACCGGCGTCCCGAACAAACAAATGTTTTCACGCCGTGGGAGGGGGCAGTGACACCCGAACGGATCAGGCCCGGCGATGCAGCATTCCGGCGCTGGACCCTGCACAGCGCTGCCAACCTCAGCCACCTCAGCGCCGACCTCGAGCTGGAGCCGGGCCAGTGGATTCCCTACAAGGTGGCCTGGCTGGGCGGTTGCACGATGTATCGCCGCCAGGCCCTGGAGGACGCCGGCGGATTCCGGTTCTGGACGCAGCTTCCGCCCGAGCATTGCGGCGAAGACGTCGTGGCTCAGTGGCGGGTAATGGAAAAACACGGCGCTGCGGGAATCCTGCCGGCAGGGGCGGTCCATCTGGAATCGCCCAGCACCGTCACGGATCGCCGGGTCGAAGCCTTCGATTTGGTGCTGCGTGACGCGGTGGAAGAAAAATCAGCGCAATTAACCCCCGAAAGGTAATGCAATGGCAGACACACCAAACCCGATCCAGATCCAGAAGTTCCTTGGCGGCGTGGACTACCCGGCAACGAAGGACACCCTGGTCTCGCATGCCAAAGACTCGGGCGCAGACGGCAATGTCCTGGACGCCCTGCAGAAGATTGCAGACAAAGAGTACGACAGCCCGGCGGCGGTGAGCTCCGCCGTATCTGACGCCTAGGCCAGTTTTCCCTGACCCGCCTACTCCTCCGGGACGCCGTTCAGTTCCGACCGGGTGGGCGGGTTCGCGCCGGGCCGGGAGACGGTGACCGCGGCAGCGCGGGAGGCATGAGCCAGGAGTGCAGCAAGGCCCTCGGCCGGAAGCCCGCGGAGGTCTTCGCGGTTCTGTGCGCCGTCCAGGCCGCGGTCAACGATCCCGGAGAGCAGCGCGGCCATAAAGGAGTCCCCCGCGCCGACGGTGTCAGCCACCTCCACTTCCGGTGCGGGGCATTCCACCTCACCCGCAGCGGTAATCCCCCACGGACCGGCCGCACCGCGGGTGACCACCACCATCGCCGGCCCTTCCTCGCCGCCGAGGGCCAGCCAGCGCCGGGCGGATTCCAGCACATCGACGCCCGGATACAGCCACGCCAGGTCCTCGTCGGAAGCCTTCACAACATCCGCCAGGGATGCAAACTTTTCCGCCTGCTGCCGTGCGTAGTCCACGTCGGTGATGATGCTCGGCCTGCAGTTGGGATCGAAGCTGATAGTGGCAGAGGGGTGTGCGTGTTCGACGGCGGCCAGCACGTCAGCGGCGCCCGGCGCCAGCATCGTGGCGATGGAGCCCGTGTGCAGCAAAGTGGTGCCCTGCAGAATAAACGCGAGGCGGTCCGCGAGGCCGGGAAGTTCCCAGGCGAGGTCGAAGGTATAGGTGGCGGCGCCGTCGTCGTTAATCACTGCGGTGGCCACGCTGGTCGGCAAGTCGTCCGGTCCCTGCGGCAGCATCACGGAACTCGCCCGCAGGTGGGCGGCAACGGAGTCCCCGTAGGCGTCACGGCCGTAGCGCCCGATGAACTGCACCGGGTGGTCCAGCCGGGCCAGCCCCACTGCGACGTTGAGCGGACTGCCGCCCACATGGGCCTCGGTTCCGGAGGCGCGCTGGACAACATCAACAAGGCCCTCGCCAATTACAGTGAGCATGGTCATACTCTGCCAGAGAAGCGGCTTCCACACGCGGGTTTGTTGCCCTTCGCCTAGCATCGAGATATGACATCCTACCTGCGCCCGACGATGGCTGCCGTGCCCGCCGTCGAGCATGTCCTCGCAGTCCGGGGCACGGACGGCTACCGCCAGTACAGGATTCCCGCCCTTGCCGTCTCGCGGCAGGGCACCCTGCTGGCGGCCTACGACGGGCGGCCCAATCTTGACGACCTGCCCAACCCGATCGACCTCCTGGTGCGGCGCAGCACGGACAACGGACGCACGTGGGGATCCCAGCAGGTGGTGCGCACCGGCGTGGGGCTCAACGGCTACGGCGATCCGAGCCTCCTGGTGGACGTGGACACCGGCCGGATCTTTATGTTCCATGCCGCCGGAACGCACGCGGGCTTCTTCGAGGCGGCGGCCGGGATGGTGCCGGATGACCAGGTCCAGCACTGCGATCTGAGTTTTTCCGACGACGACGGACTGACCTGGCGGCACCGCCGGATCACCTCTCAGCTCAAACTCCGGCCGCCTGCACGGGCCGGCGAACCGGCCATGACCGGCATCTTTGCCGCAGCGGGGCAGGGCATCCAGATCCACGCAGGGCCGTTCCTCGGCCGCCTGGTGCAGCAGTTTGTGGTCCTGGCCGGCGGCGAGATCATGGCCGCCTCCGCGTTCAGTGACGACCACGGCGAGACCTGGACTCTCGGTGAGCTGATCGGCGCGGCGACGCACGGGGACAGTCCCAACGAAAACAAGGTGGCCGCCCTCGCGGACGGGCGGCTTCTCCTCCACAGCCGCGGGACGCCGCGCCGCCTTGCCGCAACATCCGACGACGGCGGCGCCACCTGGAGCGCGCTGGTTCCGGTTGAAGACCTCCCGGACCCGGGCGATAACGGGTCGCTGGTCCGCTTTGACGGCCAGCCTTCGGTGACCGCCTTCAGCGCGGGTGTCACTGACGCGTGGCTGCTGGCCACAAACAACCACGACACGGCGTTGCGGCGGAATACCGTCCTCAGCCTCTCCCCCGACAACGGACGCAGCTGGCCGGCCAAGCTGATGCTGTGTCCCGGCAGCTCGGCCTACTCCACGGCCACCCGGCTTCCCGACGGCAACATCGGCGTGCTTTATGAGCGGCAGGGGTACCGGGAGATTGTGTTCGTTTCCGTTCCAGCGGAACAGCTCACCGTTCAGCTGACAGCAGGGCCTCCTGACATCGGAACCGCCAGGCCGGACGCCGACGCCGGCTTCGAGTTCGACATGGTTCTCCGCTCCATCACCCCCGGCCGGCCGCCCGTCTGGCAGAATGCCGGAGAGTTCCACGTGATGCCCGCCGGTGCAGGCGAATGGGGTGTGCACACCTGGAAGGAAATCGGCCAGGGCTACACAGCTGACTCAGCGCAGGTGATCGGTACCCGGGAAGCCCAGTACCTCAACTACGGACCCGTCACCCCTGGCTATAAGGCCGGCGATATCCTCGCCTTCACCGGCCGGGCGCGCAACGACGGGGACCTGCCGGTAACCGGCGTCCAGCTGTCCGGCCCCGGTTCACAGGCCTTCCCGGCCACGGACCTCGGCGCCGGCGAGGAAGTCCTCTACTTCACTCCCGGCTACACCGTCACGGCGGCGGACGTGGCACGCGGCCGCGCGGACGTGGTGTTTGAGGTGAAAGGCCAGCGGGGCACTTCAACCGTGCGCCGCCGTCGTGCGTTCACTTTTGATACCCGCACGGGAGCCGTCAGCGCGCCTGACTGAGAGAGCGTCCGCCCAAAACCCGCGTTAAGTGAGAGAGCGTTTGGGAAAAATCCACATTAAGTGAGAGCGTCCCCCCGGGGAGGCGAGGGCGGAGGCGAGGACGAAGGCGAGGGCGGGCGGCGCTTGACGGAAGGCTGTGATCCGACTTACAGTCGTCCTACGAGCTCGGACGTCCTACATCCGATAAACCTTCTGGAATGGCGAGGCCCTCATGAACAACACCCTAACGAACCTGCCGCTGGTCAATGATGCCAGCCGCCGGAACTTCCTCAAGCTGACCGGCGCCATGGGTGCCGCCGCAGCCTTCACCGCCTCCGTGGCCGCGTGCGGCAGCCCCGCGGCCACCACCACCGGCAGCTCTGCGAGCGCCGGCACGGTCAACAAAGACCTCACCATCGAAGCCGGCATCTCCTACGCCCTCTCCACCGGCTTCGACCCGCTGAGCTCCTCCGGCGCCACGCCGATGGCCGCCAACCTGCACATCTTCGAAGGCCTCATCGAACTTCACCCGGCCACCCGCGAACCCTACAACGCCCTCGCCGCAGCCGACCCCAAGAAGGTCAACGACACCACCTACCAGGTGACCCTCCGCGACGGCGCCAAGTTCCACAACGGCGCCCCCGTCACCACCGAAGACGTGGCCTACTCCTTCACCCGCGTCATGGACCCGGCCAACAAGTCCCTGTTCTCCCAGTTCATTCCGTTCATCCACGACGTCAAGCCCGTCGACGCCAAGACGGTCGAGTTCACCCTCAAGTACGCGTTCCCCGGCTTCGGCCCCCGCATCTCCGTGGTCAAGGTCGTCCCCAAGGCCTTGGCCACGGACCTCAAAGCCTTCGACGCCGCCCCCGTGGGCACCGGCCCCTACAAGCTGGTCTCCGCCGTCAAGGACGACAAGATCGTCTTCGAAGCATTCGCCGACTACAACGGCCCCAAGCCGGCACTGGCCAAGGGCATGACCTGGCTCCTGCTCTCGGACGCCGCAGCCCGCGTCACCGCCGTCCAGTCCGGCCGTGTCCAGGCCATCGAGGACGTCCCCTACCTGGACATCGACGGCCTGAAGTCCAAGGTCAAGGTTGAGTCCGTGCAGTCCTTCGGCCTCATGTTCCTGATGTTCAACTGCAACAAGGCCCCGTTCAATAACAAGCTGGTCCGCCAGGCCCTGCATTACGGCCTGGACAGGGACGCCATCATCAAGAAGGCCCTGTTCGGCAACGCCAAGCCGGCCAGCTCCTACTTCCAGGAAGGCCACCCGGACTACGTCAAGGCCAAGAACGTCTACGGTTATGACGCCAAGAAGGCCGAGGACCTGCTCAAGGAAGCCGGCGTCAGCAGCCTCGAGTTCGAGCTGCTCACCACGGACACCGCCTGGGTCAAGGACGTTGCTCCGCTGATCCTCGAATCCTGGAACAAGATTCCGGGCGTGAAGGTCACCGTGAAGAGCATCCAGTCCGGCGCCCTCTACACCGACCGTGTCGGTGCCGGCGACTACTCCGTGGTTGCTGCCCCGGGCGACCCGTCAGTCTTCGGCAACGATGCGGACCTGCTCCTGAGCTGGTTCTACTCAGGCGCCACCTGGATGGAAAAGCGTGCCTACTGGACCGCCCCGGAGCGGGCAAAGCTGCAGGAACTCATGAACAAGGGCTCCCAGGCAGCCGGGGCGGATGCCAAGAAGATCACCGGCGAAATCGTGGACCTCGTCTCCGAGGAACTTCCGCTGTATCCGATCTTCCACCGCCAGCTGCCCTCCGCCTGGGACGATAAGAAGCTCAACGGCTTCAAGCCGCTGCCCACCACCGGAATGTCGTTCATCGACGTCGGACGCACCGCCTAAGCAGCCCTGCGTCGCGAGGCCTGTTCTGCGCCCCCATCCCCCGGAAACACGCAGAGCAGGCCTCGCACCATTGGATCTGCAGCAACTCAAACAAACCGGAGAACAAATTGGTCACGATATTGCGTCTGCTTGGCCGCAGACTCGCAGCACTGCCATTGATGATCCTGGGCATCACCCTGCTCGTCTTCCTTGTCCTGCAGGCCGCTCCCGGCGACCAGGCCAGCTCGGCCCTCGGCGACGGCGCCTCTGAAGAGGCGAAGGAGCAGTACCGCCAGGAAAACGGCCTGAACGATCCGCTGGTCATCCAGTACTTCGGCTTCCTCGGCAAGCTGCTGCGGTTCGACCTCGGCGTCACCACCCCGCCGGCCAAGTCGGTGGCCTCCATGATCGGCTCCGCGTTCCCCCTGACGCTGCAGCTGACCTTCCTCGGCGTCCTCATCGCCATTGTGGTGTCCCTGGCCTTCGGCATCCTCGGCGCCCTCTACCGCGACAAGTGGCAGGACCAGGTGGTCCGCGTCTTCTCGATCGCCGCGATCGCCACGCCGTCGTTCTGGCTGGGCATCCTGCTGATCCAGTGGTTCGCCCTGGGCGCCAACCCGATGTTCCCCTCGGGCGGCATCGCAACGCCCGAATCCGGCTTCGGCGGCTGGCTGAACTCCATGGCACTGCCGGCCCTCGCACTCGGCATCCCCGTTTCGGCCTCGCTGATCCGAGTGGTCCGCACCTCGATGGTGGAGGAACTGGACCGCGACTACGTCCGCACCGCCATCGGCAACGGCGTTCCCTACCGCGAGGTGGTCTCCAAGAACGTCCTGCGGAACGCCCTGGTCACGCCGGTGACCGTGCTGGGCCTGCGCGTGGGCTACCTGCTGGGCGGCGCCGTCGTCATTGAAATGATCTTCGCCCTGCCCGGCATGGGCCAGCTGATCCTCAACGGCATCACCAACCTGGACATCAACCTGGTCCAGGGCGTGGTGCTGACCATCTCGGTCACCTTCGTTCTGGTGAACATCGTGGTGGACCTCCTGTACTTGCTCATCAACCCCCGAATCAGGACGGTATAGCTCATGCGCAGCAAGCTCGCTGAACGGCTGAGTGCCCCGGGCGTCCGCTTCAAGGCCCTGCCCTGGGGCTCCCGCATCGCCCTCCTCTTCCTCATCATGATCGTCCTCGCAGCCGTCTTCGCGCCGGTCATCGCCCCGCACGATCCGCTGGAAACCTTCATCCCGGCCACCCCGCCCGGCGCCGAGCACTTCTTCGGCACCGACCGGCTGGGCCGCGACATCTTCTCCCGCCTGCTTTACGGTTCACAGTCCTCGCTGATGATCGGCCTCGGCGCCGTCATCCTGGCCATTCTGGCGGGTGCGCTGCTGGGCTCCTTTGCCGCCACCTCCAGCAAGGCCGTGAACGAACTGATCATGCGCCTGATGGACATCCTGATGGCGTTCCCGGGCATCGCCCTGGCCGCAGTGCTGCTGGCCGCGTTCGGCAACTCGGTTCCCACCATCATCATCGCGATCGCCATCATCTATACCCCGCAGCTGGCCCGCGTGGTCCGCGCCAACGTGCTCTCCCAGTACGGCGAGGACTACGTCCGTGCCGAGCGGGTGATCGGTGCCGGCCGCTTCTACATCCTGCTCAAGCACATCGTCCGCAACACCGCGGCGCCCGTGCTGGTGTTCGCCACCGTCATGGTGGCCGACGCCATCATCCTCGAAGCCTCGCTGTCCTTCCTCGGCGCCGGCGTCCAGGACCCCGCCCCCTCCTGGGGCAACGTGATCTCCTACGGCCGCAACCTGATCCTGTCCGGCGGCTGGTGGGCCACCACCTTCGCCGGTGTGACCATCCTGCTCACGGTGCTGTCCCTGAATATCCTCGCCGAGGGCCTCACCGACGCCATGGTGAACCCGAAGCTGCGCAAGGCACCTGCGGTAAGGGACGACGACGGCACGGCAGCCGCCGTTGCCGGCGCGGCGGTGGGTGCCGCCGTCGTCGTTGACACTGAGGTGGCGACGTCCGTGGCCCAGCCGTCCGTGGTGGAGCAGCATGAGCTCGACGGCGTCCGCGCCGCCCACGGCGACGTCCTCACCGAGGAGCACTACACCGAGGCCGGCATCCTCTCCGATCCGAAGCTGGCCGCGGCAAACCCGCACCTGCTGCTGGACAGGGAACTGGAACTCCTCGCAGCCATTGAGGGCCGCCGTACGGACCGCCTTCCGCAGGTCCCCGCGGATGCCCGCAACGTCCTGGAGGTCAGGAACCTGTCCATCCGGTTCCCTGGCCGGTTCGGCGAGACGGCGATCGTGGACAACGTCTCCTTCACCGTCCGCGAAGGCGAAACGATGGGCCTAGTGGGCGAATCCGGCTGCGGCAAGTCCATCACCTCCCTCGCGGTCATGGGCCTGCTGCCGAAGAGTGCGGTAGTTACCGGGTCCATTAAGTTCGACGGCAAGGAACTGCTGGACCCTGCCACCAAGCACAGCAGCGTCAAGGCCTACGAGGGCCTGCGCGGCGAGCAGATCGCCATGGTCTACCAGGACGCCCTGAGCTCCCTGAACCCGTCCATGAAGATCAAGGACCAGATGCTGCAGCTGACCCGGCGCGGCGGCCGCAAGACCCCCGCAGAGCTGCTGGAACTGGTCAAGCTCGATCCCGTCCGGACGCTCGCCAGCTACCCGCACGAGCTCTCCGGCGGCCAGCGCCAGCGCGTCCTGATCGCCATGGCACTGTCCCGCTCGCCCAAGATCGTGGTGGCTGATGAGCCCACCACCGCCCTGGACGTCACGGTCCAGAAGCAGGTGGTGGATCTGCTCAACGAACTGCGCGAACAGCTCGGCTTCGCCATGGTGTTCGTCAGCCACGACCTCGCCCTGGTGGCCTCCCTGGCGCACCGCATCACGGTGATGTACGCCGGCCAGGTGGTGGAATCCGCGCAGGCTTCGGAGCTGCTGCAGAACCCCAAGCACGAATACACGCGCGGCCTGCTGGGCGCTGTCCTCTCCATCGAGGCCGACGCCGTCCGGCTGCACCAGATTCCCGGCACCGTCCCGTCCCCGCGGGACTTCGCCCCGGGCGACCGTTTCGCGGCACGTTCGCTGCGGGCCGACGCCGACCCCAACCAGCAGCTGGTCCTCACCGCGGTGTCATCCGCCGGCGGCGGCGATGCCGACCACTACTGGGCAAGCCACCTGAAGGAGGACGCGAAGTGAGTGAATCCACCGGCAAGCCGGTCATCGAACTCAAGGACGTCAAGGTCTACCACCACGCCCGTGGCGGCAAGCTCTTCCGCCCCAACATCGTCAAAGCGGTGGACGGGGTGGACTTCACCATCAGCCGCGGCGAAACAGTGGGCATCGTGGGTGAGTCCGGCTGCGGCAAGTCCACCCTGGCCTCAGTGCTGGTGGGACTGCAGACGCCGACGTCGGGCGAGGTCCTGTTCCACGGCAAGCCCGCCATCAAGCGGAACGCCCACATGCGCAAGGAATTCGGCCGCTCCGTGTCCGTGGTCTTCCAGGACCCGGCCACGGCACTGAACCCGCGCATGACCGTCCAGGACATCCTCACGGACCCGCTGCAGATCCATGGCATCGGCACCGCGGCCACCCGCGCGGCCAAGGTCAAGGACCTGCTGGCGCTCGTCGGCCTGCCGCAGTCCGCGGCTGAGGTCACGCCGTCGCAGGTTTCCGGCGGCCAGCGCCAGCGTGTGGCGATCGCCCGCGCCCTGGCGCTGGATCCGGACATCATCGTGGCGGACGAGCCCACCTCGGCCCTGGACGTTTCCGTCCGCGCCCAGGTGCTGAACCTGCTCTCCGACCTGAAGACGCAGCTGAACCTCGGCATGGTGTTCATCTCGCACGATATCCAGACCGTCCGCTACGTCTCGGACCGGATCTGCGTCATGTACTTCGGCAAGATCGTCGAACAGGGCAGCGCTGCACAGGTCTTTGACAGCCCCACCAACGACTACACCAAGAAGCTGCTGGGCGCCGCGCCGAGCCTGCTCCACATCTGACTCTTCCCATTTATCAGTTCCAACCAACGGAGAATTCTGTGTCTACCCAGTTCCAGGGCGTCATCCCGCCCGTCGTCACCCCACGCCACGCTGACGGCAGCATCGACACCGCGTCGCTGAAGAACGTCACCAAGCACCTGCTCGACGGCGGGGTGTCCGGCCTGTTTGTGCTGGGTTCCTCTGGCGAGGTGCCGTACCTGACCAACGTCGAGCGTGAACTGGTGGTCAGCACCATCGCCGACGCGAACGCGGGCGCCGTGCCGCTGATCGTGGGCGCCAACGAACAGACCACCAACCGAGTGATCGAAGAGGCCAAGAAGGTCATTGACCTCGGCGCCGACGCCATCGTGGTCACCTCCATGTACTACGCCATCGGCAACGCCGCGGAAACCGAAACCCACTTCCGGGACATCCACGCCGCCGTCGAAACGCCGATCTTCGCGTACGACGTCCCCGTCCGCACCCACTTCAAGCTCCCCACCGACCTGCTGGTCCGCCTGGGCCGTGACGGCGTCATTGCCGGCGTCAAGGACTCCTCAGGCGACGACGTCTCCTTCCGCCAGCTGCTCCTGGCAGCCAAGGACGTCCCCAACTTCGACATTTTCACCGGCCACGAAGTTGTAGTGGACGGCGCCCTGCTCGGCGGCGCCCAGGGCGTTGTGCCGGGCCTCGGCAACGTGGACCCCGCCGGCTACCGCCGCCTGTTCGACGCCGCCGCCGCCGGGGACTGGGCCGGTGCCGCCCGCGAACAGGACCGCCTTGCCGACGTCTTCGAAATCGTCTACGCCCCCAACGGCCGCGTCTCCGGCGGCGCAGCGGGCCTCGGCGCGTTCAAGACCGCCCTCCAGGTCATGGGCATCATCGAATCCAACACCATGAGCGTGCCGATGCTGTCCCTGAACGACGCCGAAACTTCTGCGATCCGCGGCATCCTGGAACGCAACGGGCTCGTTTAGTTAGTCGTGGTTGGGTTGGGTGCGCTGGGCATGCTCCTTTTGCCGGTTGCTGCGCTCGTTCCTCGCGCTCTGACGCAACCTACACAAAAGAACCATGTCCAGCGCTGCCTCCCCACTTGGCTTATCGAAGTCCCCGGTTAGGAAGAACATGACGTACGCGGTTGGTGTTGATCTTGGTGGTACTAAGACTGCTGCCGGGGTTGTCTCGTCGGATGGGTCGGTCTTGTTTTCGGCGACTGTTCCGACGCTGAACCGTAGCGGTGGGGACGCGATCCTGGATGCGACTGCGGCGCTGGTTTCCTCACTGATTGGCCGGGCTCAAGCAGAGGGCCTGGCCGTCAGTGGGGTTGGCGTTGGGTCTGCCGGTGTCATTGATGCCGGGCGCGGGGTGGTGGTTTCGGCTACCGACGCGATCCTCGGGTGGGCCGGGACGGAGCTGACCGCCGGGCTGGCTCACCGGCTGGGGCTGGCTCCGGAGGCTGTGCGCGCCGTGAACGATGTCCATGCGCACGCTCTCGGTGAGGCTTGGGCGGGTGCCGCTGCCGGGACGGCCAGTTCGCTCCTGGTGGCCTTCGGCACCGGCGTCGGGGGCAGTTTTGTCCTCGGCGGACAGCCGGTCCTGGGGCACCGGTACGCCGGCGGGCACGTGGGGCATTTCGCCTCGCCGTATGCATTCCACGAGGGCACGGCCGTGCCGTGCGTCTGCGGCGGTGCCGGGCACGTTGAGGCGATCGCCTCCGGGCCCGCCATCCGCGAGACGTATCTGAGGTTGGGCGGCACAGCGCAGGCCGCCGACGCCCGGGCCGTCTTTGCCCTCGCCGGGACCAGCGACCCGGCCGCCATCAAAGCAGTGGGCATCGGGGCCGGCGCGGCCGGGCAGGCCGTGGGCGGGCTCGCCAACATCCTGGACCCTGAAGTGGTAGTGGTTTCGGGAGGCCTGTCCGACGCCGGCGCACCGTGGTGGCGCCCCATGGAACGTGCCCTCCGCCCTGAGCTCCTGCCCGCGCTGGCCGGGCTCCCTGTCCTCCCGGCTAAACTCGGCAACGCAGCCGCCATGGTGGGCGCAGCGCGGCTGGTCCTCGCTTCCCCCTCCTGACACCATCGCCCTCAGTACCCCGTCCGCCCACCCGCCAGCTCAGCCCGTTCCGCCGCCACTTCAAAGGAAACTGACCGTGATCCTGACCCCCGAAGCCCTTGAAGCCCTCCGCGGCCAGCTGATTGTGTCCTGCCAGGCGTACCCCGGCGAGCCCCTGCGTGATCCCCGCACCACAGCCCAGTTTGCCGCCTCGGCGGTGATCGGCGGTGCCGCCGCCGTCCGGGTCCAGGGCCTGGCCGACGTGCAGTTCACGCGGGCGGCGGTGGAGGTTCCGGTGATCGGGCTCTGGAAGGACGGGCACGACGGCGTCTTCATCACTCCCACGCTCCGCCACGCTTTGGCGGTGGCCGGCGGAGGCGCGCACGTTGTGGCGATCGACGGCACCCGCCGCCGGCGTCCCGACGGCCTGACGCTGACGCAGACCGTGGCCGGGATCCATCGCGAATCGCATGCGCTGGTCATGGCGGACTGCGGCTCGTTCGACGACGCCGCTGCCGCCGTCGAAGCAGGGGCGGACCTGATCGGCACCACGCTGTCCGGCTACACCGGCGAGCGGCCCAAAACGCACGGCCCTGACGTGGAGCTGATCGAACAGATCGCCGCCGCCGGCTTCGGCGTTCCCCTCATCGCCGAAGGCCGTCTGCATACCCCGGAGCAGGCCCGGCAGTGCCTCGACGCCGGTGCGTTCGCCGTGGTGGTCGGGACCGCGATCACCCACCCGGCCACCATTACCGGCTGGTTCGCCGAGGCCCTGAAATGAACCCGTTGCCGGAACAAAAACAGCCGGACCAGACACCGAGGGAAGCCACCCAGCCGAGTCCCGCCGGGTCCGGGAGCTACCTCCTGTCCGGGACCGTCCTGACCGACGGAAGGTCCCTGGACAACGCCGTCGTCGCCGTGACCGGGGGGCGCATCGCCTATGTGGGCCCCCGTGCCGGCCTGGACCAATCTTCGCTGCCGGGCCTGGAAGAACTGGACCTGCCGGCGGGCAGCACGATCCTGCCCGGCCTGATTGACCTGCACTGCCACGGCGGCGCCGGGGGCGACTTTCCCGGCGGCAGCGGCCAGGCCGCACGCGCCGCCGTCGAGTTCCTGCACCGCAGCGGCACCACCACGCTGCTGGCCAGCCTGGTGACCGCTTCCCGCGACAACCTGCTGCGGGGCATGGAAACACTGCGGCAGTTGGCCGATGAGGGGCTGATCGCCGGCATCCACTCAGAGGGCCCGTTCCTGTCCAGTGCGCGCTGCGGCGCGCAGGACCCGCGGTTCCTGCGCGAGCCGGACCTCCCACTGCTCGGCGAACTGATCGGGGCCGCCGGCGGCCACCTGCGGACCATGACCTACGCACCCGAGCTCCCCGGCGCAGATGCAATGGTGCGGCTGCTCGCCGAAAACGGTGTGACGCCGTCGCTGGGGCACACCGATGCGGATGCGCGCACGACGGCGGCCTCCCTCACCGCGGCTGCCGAACTGCTGCAGGCAGCCGGGCGGGGACCGGCGTCGCGCCCCACCGTCACGCACCTCTTCAACGGCATGCCGCCGCTGCATCACCGCAGCCCGGGTCCTGTGGCCGCGTGCCTTCGGCTGGCCGCGGCCGGCTCGGTGGCCGTGGAACTCATCGCGGACGGCGTTCACCTGGATCCTGAAACCGTGCGGATGGTGTTCGACCTGGTCGGTGCGGAAAACGTGGTCCTGGTGACCGATTCCATGGCGGCCACCGGGCTGCCCGACGGGCACTACGAGCTCGGTCCGGCATCTGTTTCGGTCAGCGGTGCCGTGGCCAGGCTCGGCGACGGCACTCTCGCCGGCGGGACGGCAACGCTGCTGGACGTGGTGCGCCGGACCATCGGCGCCGGGGTGGAAGCTGCCGCTGCGGTCCTGTCCGCGACTGCCGTTCCGGCGGCCATCATCGGCGAGCAGGAGCGTGTGGGGAGCCTCCGCGCGGGCCTGCGCGCCGACGTCGTGGTGGTGGACGGCAACTTTGAACGCGTCCTGGTCATGCGCGCGGGGCGGTTACTGGACAAGGGAGAGGCTCGCCGCTAACGCGCCGAACGGTGGCCGGTCCGCGGTCAGGCGTTCGATAATCGCAACCTGTGTTCTACTATGGGGCTGCCGGCTTTGAGGCCTGGGGCATCACCGGACAGAAACGACAGGGGTACGGCGGCATGGCAGACGCAGCACTTCCGGACGGCAAGGCCGCACCGGCCCATTCGCAGACCCTCTCCCGCGGGATCAGGATGCTCGAAATCCTCAGCGAGGAATCGGCGCCGCTCAGCATCGCGGAGATTGCTGCCCGCATGGGGGTCCACCGTTCCATCGCCTACAGAATCCTTCGCACCCTCGAAGACCACGGGCTCGTGGCCCGTGACGCCGCCGGCGGCGTTGTCCTGGGCACCGGCCTGGCCGCACTGGCCCGCGGCGTGGCCCGCGACCTGCAGACAGCGGCGCTGCCGGAACTGACAGCCCTCGCAAATGAACTGGGCACCACCGCTTTCCTGGTGGTGCTGGACCGCGGGGACTGCACCACCCTGACCAGCGTGGAACCGCGGCACAGCCGTGCCGCGGTGGTCCAGCGGCCCGGCACCCGCCACGCGCTGAACCTGGGGGCGCCGGGGCTGGCTATCCAGGCGATCCTGGACGACGCTCAGTGGGAGGCGGTTTCGCCGGATCAGCCCCGGCGTCCGGAAGTGGCGTCCGTCCGCGAGTCGGGATTTGCCGTCAGCCACCACGAAGTCCTGCCGGGGGTTACGTCCGTGGCCGTCCCGCTCAGCCCGGCCCAGGGGCTCCAGCCGGCCGCCATCGCCGTGGTTTATCCCAGCGCCCAGCTCCCTCCTGAGCAGGTGGGCAGCTCGGTCAAGGATGCCGCCCGGCGGATCAGCGAACAGCTCCGCTAGCCGCCGATGCCTCCAACCGGGGCGCCAGAAGGGGAGCGAAGAACGCCCCGAGCTCAGCCGTCGCGGTCAGGGGCAGGACATTTGCCACGTACTGGTCCGGCCGCACCACCACCACCACACCGCCGCGGTCCACGCCGCGCAGCTCGAAAATATCCGCCTGGGGATCGGTGGCGTACACCTTTTCGTAGTCAGTGAGCTTGAACGGTCCCACCAGGGGTTTGAACACGGCCGGCACCGCCCCGATGTCCAGGCTGGCATGCGCCTGCTGGTAGATCACCTTCACGTCGAACCAGGCGTCGGGATCCGCGTCCGACGGCGTCGCGGCCAGGGGTGATTCCGGCGAGTTCGCGATCCATTCGGCAAACCGGTCCGTGGCAGACGCTGGCTGCGTCCCTCCTGACGGAAGTGCCTGGTCCGCGAAGACGTAGATGCGCCAGCGGCCGTCAGCCGTGGCATGGTGGCCCAGGTGGACGGGGTTGGTGTCGCCAACCCGCACCACGGGAGCTGACTTGAAGCGCTTTCCCACGGGGAAGCCCGTTGCGAGGTGCTGGTGATCCGCGGGTGCAACCAGCATGGACGGCGCGTACTCGGTCATGAACCCGGCCGGAAACTCGGCCGTGCTGACATAGAAATTCTCGAGCTCCGTGGGGTCCGCGAACTCTTCGGGCTTCTTGGCCATCATGGTGGACCACTCTTTATCGAAGTCGATGAGGTTTTTCGCCACCACCTGGCGCTCTTCCGAATAGGTGGCGAGCAGGGACTCCGGGCTGCGGCCCTCGAGCACGTGGCCGAGTTTCCACGCAATGTTGAAGCCGTCCTGCATGGACACGTTCATGCCCTGGCCGGCCTTTGCGCTGTGTGTGTGGCAGGCATCCCCGGTGATGAACACCCGCGGGGTCCGCGTGCCGCGGTCCTCCGGAAGGACGTCGTCGAACCGGTCCGTGAGGCGGTGCCCCACCTCGTACACGCTGTGCCAGGCCACGTTCCGCACATCCAAGGTGTAGGGGTGCAGGATTTCGTTGGCCTTGGCGATGATTTCCCCGATGGTGGTGTTGCGCACCGCACCGTTGTTGTCCGGGTCCACTTCGCCCAGGTCAACGTACATGCGGAAGAGGTGACCGCCTTCGCGCGGAATATGCAGGATGCTGCCGCCCGAGCCGGACTGGATGGCGCACTTCGTGCGAATGTCCGGGAAGTCCGTGACGGCGAGGACATCCATCACGCCCCACGCGTGGTTGGCGGCGTCCCCGGCGAGGGTGCAGCCGATCGCCTGGCGCACTTTGCTGCGGGCGCCGTCGGCGCCGACCACGTACTTTGCCCGGACGGTGCGCTCTTTGCCTTCGTTCGGGCCGGAGGTGTGCAGCAGTGTGACGGTGACCGGGTATTCCCCCTCATCGGAGACCTCAAGATCCACGAACTCAAAACCATAATCCGGCTTCATGCGGGCGGGGGAATTGGCCATGAACTCGGCGAAGTAGTCCAGCACGCGGGCCTGGTTGACGATGAGGTGCGGAAATTCGCTGATCCCGGCAGGGTCATCCGGCGTGCGCGCTGCCCGGACGATCCGCGAGGGGTCCGTGGCGTCGGGCTTCCAGAATGCCATCTCGGTGATGCGGTAGGCCTCGGCGATGATCCGCTCCGCGAAGCCAAAGGCCTGGAACGTCTCCACACTGCGGGCCTGGATGCCATCGGCCTGGCCGATGGCCAGCCGTCCCGGGCGGCGCTCCACCATCCTGGTGGTGACGTTCGGAAACTGGGACAGCTGCGCGGCGGCGAGCATGCCCGCGGGCCCGGAGCCGACAATCAACACATCAACGTGGTCCGGAAGCTCCTCCGGACGGTCGATGCCGACCCCTGCTGCGGGCTTGACCCGCGGATCTCCGGATACGTAACCGTGGTGGTGGAACTGCATGGGCTTTCCTCACTTCACTGTGGGATTGTTGATCACCTAGCGGTGTTCTATATGAGAATTTGCATTTCTATATTAGAAAGCAGCGGCTTGGTCCACGACTGTACGGCATGTGTGACGCTGCATACAAGTGGCAGGCGCGGGAGTGCCGCTCGCACAGCCGGTCGCAAAAAAGACAAGCCCGACCCTGTTGCGCGCGTCACATGGCGGTGCTACTGTCTATCCGCCCAATGACAAGCATCTCCCACTAGATGGGAATTTGCGCACTCGAGACGCAGGCAGGAACCTCATGACGCAGGAACTTCAACTGGAGGGCAATTCCCTCCCCCTTCAAGGCATCCGGGTGCTGGAACTCGGCAGCTTCATCGCCGCCCCGTTCGCCGCGCGCCTCTTCGGCGACTTCGGTGCCGAGGTCATCAAGATCGAAAAGCCGCAAGGAGGCGACGAGCTGCGGGACTGGCGCAAAACCCGCGGCACCACCTCCATGCTGTTCCGCACCATCGGCCGTAACAAAAAATCGGTGGCGCTGGACCTCCGCTCCGACGCCGGGCGTGAAGCGGTCAAGAAGATCGCCGCACAGTGCGATGTGGTGATTGAAAACTTCCGGCCGGGCACCCTGGAGAAGTGGGGCCTGGGCCCGGATGTGCTGCAGGAACTCAACCCCGACGTGGTCATGGTGCGCATCTCCGGCTACGGGCAGACCGGTCCGTACAAAAACCGTGCCGGCTTTGGCAGCTCCGCGGAGTCCTTCGCCGGGCTGCGCTACATCACGGGTGAACCGGACCGTCCGGCCGGCCGCGCGGCTGCCAGCATGGGCGACACCGTCGCAGGCCTCTACGGGGTCATCGGCGCACTGATCCTGATGCTGCAGAAAGCCCGCGGGCTGCCGGCGGGCCCGTCGCAAGTGGTGGATGTGGCGCTCTACGAAGGCGTCTTCAGCCTCCTCGAATCCCTGGTCCCGGACTACGACGCGTACGGCATGGTCCGCAAGCGCACCGGCGGTGCCCTTCCCGGCGTTGTGCCCACCGGCTCGTATCTTTGCGGGGACGACCTTGAGGTGGTCATCGGCGGAAACTCCAACTCGGTGTTCGTGCGGCTCATGCGCGCCATCGGCCGCGAAGACCTCGCCGAGGACCAGACCCTGCTCGCCACCGAAGCGCGCGGCGCCAGGGAGGAAGAGCTCAACGGCGCCATTTCCGCCTGGACGGGAAGCATGCCGCTCACCGAGGTCCTGGACAAGCTGGACGACGCCGGCGTGCCAGCCGGCCCCGTCTATGACGCACCCAGCATCGCAGTGGACAAACACTACCTGGCACGGGACATGATCCAGACCCATGAGGTGGTCATCGAAAACGAGCCCGAGCTGATCCGCTTCCCGGGCGTTGTGCCCAAAATCCCCGGTCACGAAGGCCGCGTCAAATGGGTGGGCCCCGAGCTGGGCCAGCACACAGCGGAAGTACTCCAGGAGCTCGCCGGCATGACCGCGGACGAGGTCGCCGGGCTCGGACTGCAGGAGGTGCGGTAGATGAAAGTGGAAATCACCGACGTTTTCCTGCGCGACGGGCTGCAGGACGAACCGGTCATCGTGTCAACAGCACACAAACTTGAAATCGCGGAGGCCCTGGTCGCGGCGGGGCTTAATCGCATTGAAGCGGCGTCCTTCGTGAATCCAAAGCGCGTGCCGCAGATGGCCGACGCAGCCGAAGTCATTTCCTCACTCCCGGCGAGCGCCGGGGTCACGTACACGAGCCTGGCCCTGAACGGAAAAGGTATTGAACGGGCCGTGGAGTCCGGCGCCACCGACATTCAGGTGGTCACGTCCGCAAGCCAGGCCCACAGCAACGCGAACGCCGGCCAGGCCGTCGAGGATGCCCTCGCCAGCCTCGCCTCGACGGTGTCGAAGCACCCGGAGACGCGGTTTTTCGCCGGCATCTCCACCGCCTTCACGTGCCCGTTCGAAGGGAGCATCGACCCCGGTTACCTGCTGCGCGTAGTCCGCGCCTTCAAGGACATGGGCATCACGGACATCGGGCTCGCTGACACCCTGGGTACCACGCCAACGGAGCAGGTAATGGCAAGCATGCACCACGTGCGCAGCGCCGAACCGGACCTTGTGTACTACCTTCACCTGCACAACGCCCACGGCCAGGCCCTGGCAACCGCCAGCGCCGCCGTGGACACCGGCATCATCCGTTTCGACGCCGCACTCGGCGGATTCGGCGGCTGCCCGTTCGCGCCCGGCGCGCACGGCAACATCGCCACCGAAGAGCTCGTCCGGCACCTGCATCACACCGGGCACGAAACCGGCATCGACGAGAGCCGCCTTGCCGAGGCCGTCCGGCTGGCCCGGGACGTCATGGCGCACTCCCCCGCAGCCGGCCTGCTGGACCCTGCCCGCTAAAAGCCCTCCCCCAAAAAACAGAAGCACATCAAACAATTCCTACACACTTTCGGAGACGATGATGTCTACAAGTCCACGCACCACGGAATCCTCAACCCAACCAACGGATCCAGCCATGAACGAGACCTCCCCCGGCCCCGCCGGCGGAATCGAGCATCCGGTAACGCGCACTGCGGGACCACGGCCCGGGACGCACTACCCCGGCCGGCTGGGCTTCCGCATCGCCAGCGTCCCCGCTCCCCTCTATCTCGTCCTCGCCGGCCTGGTGGTCATCGCTGCCCTCACGGGCCACCTTCCGGACACCATGGTGGTGGGCTTTGCCACCACCATCCTGCTGGGCGGCCTGTTTATCTGGCTCGGCAACCTGTTCCCGGTTGTCCGCGACTTCGGCCTCCCCACCATCCTGTGCACCTTCGTCCCGGCCACCCTGGTGTTCCTTGGCGTGATGCCCGAAAACATGGTCACAGTGGTCAAGAACTTCGTCGACGGCCACGGCTTCCTGGACTTCTTCGTGGTGGGCATCATTGCCGGCTCCATCCTCGGCATGCCCCGGGCCCTGCTGCTGAAGGCAGGCCCGCGCTTCGCGGTCCCCGTCGTCGGCTGCCTCATCGCCACGTTTGTCCTGGTGGGGCTGCTCGCCTCGGTGACCGGGTTCGGCTTCATCGAGGGGATCCTCTTTATCGCCGCCCCCATCATGGCCGGCGGCCTGGGCGTCGGCGCCCTTCCCATGTCCAAGATGTACGCCTCGGCGACCGGCGGCGATTCCGCAGCCTTTATGGGCGACCTGATGTCCGCCGTCGTGATGGCCAACGTGGTGTGCATCCTCATCGCCGGCATCTACAACGGGCTCGGCAAGCGTAAAAAGCAACTCTTCGTCGGCTTCAACGGTCATGGCCAGTTGCTGCGGATCAGCGGCCGGTCCGACGAGCTCACCCTCCCTCCCAAGCGCGACACTTCCTCGTTCATCGCCCTCGGCAAGGGCCTGCTCATTGCCGGCAGCCTGTTCATTTTCGGCAACCTGGTGGCCGCCTTCATTCCCGGCCTGCACCCCTACGCCTGGACTATCCTCGCCGCGGCCGCCGTGAAAATCTTCAAACTGCTCCCGCAGGACGTGGAGGACTCCACAGCCGATTGGGGCGACCTGATCGGCGCCATCCTGGTGCCCGCCCTGCTGGTCGGCGTCAGCATCACCTACATCGACATGACCCAGGTCTTCGCCGCGCTCAGCAATCCGCTGTTCATCCTGCTCACCGTCTGCACCGTGGTGATTGCCACGCTTTCCTCGGGCGTCCTGGGCTGGCTGGTGAAGTTCAACTTCGTTGAGGCCTCCATCACGCCGGGCCTGGTCATGGCCGACACCGGCGGCAGCGGTGACGTGTCCGTCCTGAGCGCCGCGAACCGCATGCACCTCATGCCCTTCGCGGCGCTGACCAACCGCCTCGGCGGTGCGCTGGTCCTCTTCGTCACGTCGCTGATCGTCCCGTTCCTCGTCTAGCGGCCTGTCAGCCAGCAACGTCTTCTCACACAGCAACACGGAATCACGACGGCGGTGCCCCGCACGTTCTGCGGGGCACCGCCCTTCCACCTCATCTAAGGGAACCCATGACTGCACACATCCTGGCCGTCGACGGCCGCAACCCCGCACTCTCCGAAGACGCCTGGATAGCTCCCACCGCCGTCGTCGTCGGATCTGCGGCCATTGGTGCCGGTACCGGAATCTTTTACGGCGCCGTTGTCCGGGCGGATATGGAGGACATCAGCATCGGTGCGGGCAGCAACATCCAGGACGGCGCTGTTGTTCACGCCGACCCCGGCTACCCGGCCCGGATCGGCAGCAACGTCAGCGTGGGACACGGCGCCGTCCTGCACGGCTGCACCGTTGGTGACGGGTCGCTGATCGGCATGAATGCCACAGTTCTCAACGGAGCCGTAATCGGGGCCGGTTCCCTGATCGCCGCCAACGCGCTGGTCCTTGAGGGCACCGAGGTTCCGCCGGGATCCCTGGTGGCAGGCGTCCCCGGAAAGGTGCGCCGCCCGCTCACAGCCGAGGAAATTGACCACTGCCGCCGGAACGCGGCCACCTACACCGAGCTCACGCGGAAGCACCGGCACGCAGAGCCCCTCGTCCCGTCCGTCTGAGACGCCGGGCCCGAATTCAGCAGGATGAGAGAAACCATGACCAGCACCAGCACCGAAGTTCCAGCCACCGGCAACGCCACCAAACTCCCGGACGAGGGCAATGTGGCGGCGATCGTCGCCGACGTGGTGGCCGAGCGCGCAGGCCATCTGTTCGGGCTGATGGGCAACGGCAATGTCCACCTCATCAGCAGGCTCACGCGCCGCGGTTTTCCGTTCACCTCGGCCCGGCACGAAGCCGCCACCGTGTCCATGGCGGACGCCTACCACCGGGCAACAGGAGGCGTTGCCGCCGCCACCACCACCTACGGCGCCGGCTTCGCCAACGCCTATACAACCCTCGCCGAGGCCCGGATGGCCCGCATCCCGCTGGTTTTGGTGGCGGGTGATGCACCCACCACCGGGCTCCGTCCTTTCGACATCGACCAGGCCAAGGCTGCTAAGGCGGCGGGTGTGGTTACCCTGGTGGCCCGCCCGGGCAACGCCGCCGCCATTACGCACCGCGCATTCGATCTCGCACTGCAGACCGTCCAGCCCGTGGTCCTGGCCATTCCCTACGACCTTGCCACTGCGCCGCCTTCGGTTCCCGAGCCGCTCGAACCGCTGCCTGCCAAACCGGCGTGGCCTGCCGATCCGGACGATCTGGACCGGGTCGCGGGCCTGCTCGCCGGCGCGGAACGGCCGCTGATTCTGGCGGGGCGCGGTGCCCTGTTGGCCCGGGCCACTGAACCGCTGCGCGGTGTGGGGGACCGGCTCGGCGCACTGTTCATGACCTCAGTCATGGCAGCAAACGCCTTTGACAGCCCCTGGGACCTGGGCATCGCCGGTGGCTTCACCCGCAGCCACCGCCTCGACGTTGCCCGCCAGGCCGATGTGGTGCTGGTGGTGGGAGCCAGCCTGAACACCTTCCAGACACGCTACGGAACCCTGTTCCCGCCAAGCACCAGGATCATCCGGGTGGACAACGAGCCGGACCCGGGTCTGGGCGCAGCGGAGTACATCCGGGCCGACATCCGCCCCTTTATCGAGGGGCTGTTGAAACGCATCCCCGCGGCCGCCCCCACCTGGCGGGACCGGGTCCCGGAGGTGTCCCAGGCGGAGTTCCGCTCCTCGCACCCCAGCGAAGACGCGGCAGAGTTCGGTCCGGACGGCCGCCTGAATCCCCGGGCCGTCGTCGCCGCCCTGGACCGGATCCTCCCGGCAGAACGCTCGGTGGTGATGGACGGCGGGCATTTCATCGGCTGGGCGCCGATGTACCTTTCGGTGCCGGACCCGCACGCCATGATCTTTGTGGGTACGGCGTTCCAGTCCATTGGCATGGGCTTTGGCTCCGCCGCCGGCGTCTCGGTGGCTCGCCCGGAACGCACCACCGTCCTGGTCAGCGGTGACGGCGGCGGCCTGATGGGCCTGGCCGATTTGGAAACCTTCCTCCGGGCCACGCGCAGGGGCGTCGTGGTGGTCCTCAACGACTCCGCCTACGGGGCCGAACTTCACCAGTACGCTGCCAAGGGGCTCCATGACCAGGCCATGCTGATTGACGAAGTGGACTTTGCCGCCGTCGGGCGCGCCTTGGGGGCGGAAGGCTCCAAAGCTCACACCCTGGCCGACCTGGGCCGGTTGCAGGAGTGGCTCGCCACTCACGAGGAAGGCGTTTATGTCCTGGACGTTGCCATATCCCAAAAAGTGGTGGCCGAATACATGGCTGAGTCCGTGGCCGCCAAGGGCTGAGCGGACGCCATAAGCTGGCCATATGCCCTCTCCTGAGACCAACGGAAGCAACCGCACGCTCGAACGTGCCGCCGCCATCCTTGATGCCGTGGGCCGGTCCGCCTTGTCAGCCAGTGAGCTGTCGCGGCGGACCGGCCTGTCGCTGTCGACGGCGCACCGGCTTGCACTGCAGCTCGCGGACTATGACTTCCTGCGCCGCACGGACAGCGGAGCGTTTCGGATGGGTGACCGGTTCGTCCGGTCAGCCCTCGAGAATGCCGGCATATCTGTCCTCAATGACCTCCGGGACCAAACCGGCGAGACAGCGCAGCTGTGGGTGCGGCGGGGGGATGAACGCGTCTGCCTCTACAGCGCCGACAGCCGGCACGAGCTCCGCGCCACCCTGCCCGCAGGCTCCAGGCTGCTCCTGCCGCAAGGCTCCAGCGGCCGCCTCCTCGCCGCGGAAGAGGACACCCTTGCCGAGTTGTCCCTGACCGGCTGGATTGAATCGGTTGGTTCCCGCACTCCCGGCCTTGGCTCTGTCAGCGCTCCCGTGCGCACCGGGGAAGGAATGGTCGCCGCGGTCTGCCTGGCAATGCCCCTCGCCCGGGTATCGGAATCGCCGGGAAAAGATCACGGGGACCTGGTGGTCACGGCTGCGCGGCGAATCGCCGAGGCAGTGGAACTGCGCATCTAGGCGTTACACCCTTAGGCAGTGTGCATCCAGGCCTCTCAGGCCGGTTCTGCCGGATGAAACTCACCCTCAAACTACTTCCCATTTGGGGGTTGACAGGCCTCACTCGTTGGGGAATAGTCATCGTATACGATTTCGTACTTGATGAGGAGACGGTTTTGGAGCAGGTCAACGGGGACATCCTCGCAGCGGCACGCAAGGTGATCGCAGTGCACATCAACTACCCCAGCCGGGCCGCCCAGCGGGGCCGCACGCCGGCCCAGCCGTCCTACTTCCTCAAGCCCTCGTCATCGCTGTCCCTCAGCGGCAGCGCGGTGGAACGCCCCGCAGGGTGCGAACTGCTCGGCTACGAGGGCGAGATTGCCCTGGTCATCGGCAAGGCCGCACGGCGGGTCAGCATCGAGGACGCCTGGAGCCACGTTGCCGCCGTGACCGCCAGCAACGATCTGGGCGTCTACGACTTGCGCTACGCGGACAAGGGCTCCAACCTCCGGTCCAAGGGCGGCGACGGCTTCACCCCGGTAGGCCCCGCCCTCATCCCCGCAGACGCCGTGGACCCCGCCACCCTGCGCATCCGCACCTGGCACAACGGGGAGCTCGTCCAGGATGACACCACGGGGGACCTGCTTTTCCCGTTCCCCCGGCTGGTGGCGGACCTGTCCCAGCTGCTCACGCTCGAGGAGGGGGACATCATCCTCACCGGCACGCCGGCCGGCGCTTCTGTGGCTAAGCCCGGCGACGTCCTCGAAGTCGAGGTCGGCACCGCGGACGGGCGCCTCACCACCGGCCGGCTGGTCACCTCCGTGGCGGAAGGCACGACGCCGTTCGCTGAGTTTGGTGCCGCACCCATGGTTGATGACCTGCAGCGCGAGGAGGCGTACGGTTCCCGCGAGGCGGCGGGTTTGGCACCCTCCGAAGCGGCCGCCGTCGTGCCTGCCCTCTCCCCCGAACTGAAGGCCAAGCTGGAGAGCGTGGCCACCGCCACCCTGTCCTCCCAGCTGCGCAAACGCGGCCTCAACAACGTCAGCATCGACGGGCTGCAGGCCACCCGCCCCGACCGGCGCGTGGTGGGCCTGGCCCGGACCCTCCGGTACGTCCCCAACCGCGAGGACCTCTTCAAGACCCACGGCGGCGGCTTCAACGCCCAGAAGCGCGCCATCGATTCCGTCAACGAAGGCGAAATCCTGGTGATGGAGGCCCGCGGTGAGAAGGGCACCGGGACAGTGGGCGACATCCTCGCTCTCCGGGCCCAGGTCCGCGGCGCCGCGGCGATCATCACCGACGGCGGCGTCCGCGACTACACCGCGGTGGCCGGCCTGGAGATGCCCACGTACTTTGCCAACCCGCACCCTGCCGTGCTGGGCCGCCGCCACATTCCGTGGGACACGGACATCACCATCGCGTGCGGCGGCGCCACGGTCCAGCCGGGTGACATCATCGTGGCCGATTCCGACGGCATCCTGGTGATCCCGCCGGCCCTCGCCGAGGAACTGGTGGAGGACTGCATCCAGCAGGAAAAGGAGGAAGCGTTCATCTTCCAGATGGTCCAGGAAGGCAACAGCGTTGACGGCCTCTACCCCATGAACGCCGAGTGGCAGAACCGGTACGCGGAGTGGGAACGAACGGGAAGAGGGCCAGCCAATGACTGAGACCGCACTAACCGCCGCCGGCAGCAAGTCCCAGCAGGCCTACGAAGCGGTCAAGGCACGCATTGTGGGAGGCACCTACACTCCCGGTTACCGGCTGGTCCTGGCGGTCATCGCCAAAGACCTGGGCGTGAGTGTGGTGCCGGTCCGCGAGGCCATCCGCCGGCTCGAGGCCGAGGGGCTGGTGAAGTTCGAGCGGAACGTTGGCGCCACGGTGGCGGGGATCGACCCCACCGAGTACCTCTACACCATGCAGACGCTGAGCATCGTCGAAGGCGCCGCCACCGCGCTGTCAGCTCCGCTGATCGGCCCGGCCGATGTGGCCCGTGCCCGTGCGGTGAACGCGGAGATGCGCGAATGCCTGGAACACTTCGATCCGGTTCGCTTCACACAGCTCAACCAGGACTTCCACAGCGTCCTGTTCGAGCACTGCCCCAACCCGCACATCCTGGGCCTCGTCCACAGCGGCTGGAACCGGCTCGCCTCCCTGCGGTCCTCAACCTTCCGCTTCGTCCCGGGCAGGGCCCACAATTCCGTGGATGAGCACGAGTCGCTGCTCCGACTCATCGAATCCGGCGCCGACGCGGACGCCATTGAAAAAGCAGCACGGCTCCACCGCAGCGCCACCCTCGATGCCTACCTCGCGCAGGCCCAACCCCTCCAATAAAGCAACGCGGGGTCACTTAACGCCCGATAAACGGCCCCCATTGGGCGAGAAGTGACCCCGCGTTGGACTAGTAGCTAAGGAAACAACAATGACGTTCACTGCCGCAGAAGCCAGCACGCATTACGTGCCGCAGGACCTGCCCTCCCATATCCAGCACTACATCAACGGCCAGTTCGTGGACTCGGTGTCCGGCAAGACCTTCGACGTCCTGGACCCGGTGTCCAACACCAACTACGCCACCGCAGCGGCCGGCCAGAAAGAGGACATCGACCTCGCCGTCGCCGCCGCCCGTGACGCCTTCAAGAACGGCCCGTGGCCCAGGATGAAGCCGCGCGAACGCGCCCGGATCCTGAACAGGATCGCCGACGCCGTCGAGGCCCAGGAAGCCCGCCTGGCCGAACTCGAAACCTTCGATACCGGCCTGCCGATTACCCAGGCCAAGGGCCAGGCCCTCCGCGCAGCCGAGAACTTCCGCTTTTTCGCGGACCTGATCGTGGCCCAGTTCGACGACGCCATGAAGGTCCCGGGCTCCCAGATCAACTACGTGAACCGCAAGCCGATCGGCGTCGCCGGCCTGATTACCCCGTGGAACACCCCGTTTATGCTCGAATCCTGGAAGCTCGCCCCGGCCCTGGCCACCGGCAACACCGTGGTCCTCAAGCCCGCCGAGTTCACCCCGCTCTCCGCCTCCCTGTGGGCCGCCATCTTCAAGGACGCCGGCCTGCCTGACGGTGTGTTCAACCTGGTCAACGGCCTGGGCGAGGAAGCCGGCGATGCCCTGGTCAAGCACCCGGACGTGCCGCTGATCTCCTTCACCGGCGAGACCACCACCGGCCAGACGATCTTCCGCAACGCCGCCGCCAACCTCAAGGGCCTGTCCATGGAACTCGGCGGCAAGTCCCCGTGCGTGGTGTTCGCCGACGCCGACCTGGACGCCGCGATCGATTCGGCGCTGTTCGGGGTCTTCTCCCTGAACGGCGAGCGCTGCACCGCCGGCTCACGCATCCTGGTGGAACGGGCCATCTACGACGAATTCTGCGAAAAGTACGCCGCCCGGGCCAAGAACATCGTGGTGGGCGATCCGCACGATCCCAAGACCCAGGTGGGCGCCCTGGTCCACCCGGAGCACTACGAAAAGGTGGCCTCCTACGTGGAGATCGGCAAGTCCGAAGGCCGGCTCCTCGCCGGCGGCGGCCGCCCCGACCACCTGCCCGAGGGCAACTACATCGCGCCCACGGTGTTCGCCGACGTCGCCCCGGACGCGCGGATCTTCCAGGAGGAGATCTTCGGCCCGGTGGTTGCAATCACCCCGTTCGAGAACGACGACGAAGCCCTCGCCCTGGCGAACAACACCAAGTACGGCCTGGCCGCCTACATCTGGACCCAGAACCTGACCCGGGCGCACAACTTCTCCCAGAACGTCGAGGCCGGCATGGTGTGGCTCAACAGCCACAACGTCCGGGACCTCCGCACCCCGTTCGGCGGCGTCAAGGCCTCGGGCCTCGGCCACGAGGGCGGCTACCGCTCCATCGACTTCTACACCGACCAGCAGGCCGTGCACATCACCCTCGGCACCGTCCACACCCCCAAGTTCGGCGCCTAACCACCACTTGCAGCCCAACTGGGTAGCAGCATTTGTCGTTATGAGCCCCCAAAACGACATCTACTGCTACCTAGTTGGGGCCCCGCAACCCTTTCAAAGAAGAGAGCATCCCATGACCGACTTCATCCCCACCCCCACCGTCCCTGCCCCGGACATTGTCCGCTGCGCCTACATGGAAATCGTGGTCACCGACCTCGCCAGGTCCCGCGAGTTCTACGTGGACCTGCTGGGCCTGCACGTCACCGAGGAAGACGAGAACAACATCTACCTCCGCTCCCTCGAGGAGTTCATCCACCACAACCTGGTCCTCCGCAAGGGCCCCATCGCCGCCGTTGCCGCGTTCGCGTACCGGGTGAAGTCCCCCGCCGAAGTGGACGCCGCCGAGGCGTACTACCGCGAGCTGGGCTGCCGGGTTGAGCGCCGCAAGGAAGGCTTCACCAAGGGCATCGGCGATTCCGTCCGCGTGGAGGACCCGCTGGGCTTCCCCTACGAGTTCTTCTACGACGTGGAGCACGTGGAGCGCCTCACCCAGCGCTACGACCTCTACTCCGCCGGTGAACTGGTCCGCCTGGACCACTTCAACCAGGTCACCCCGGACGTCCCCCGCGGCCGCAAGTACCTTGAAGACCTCGGCTTCCGCGTCTCCGAGGACATCAAGGATTCCGACGGCGTCACGTATGCCGCGTGGATGCACCGCAAGCAAACCGTCCATGACACCGCCCTGACTGGTGGCAACGGCCCGCGCATGCACCACGTCGCGTTCGCCACGCACGAGAAGCACAACATCATCCAGATCTGCGACAAAATGGGCGCCTTGCGCATCAGCGACCGGATCGAACGCGGCCCCGGCCGCCACGGCGTGTCCAACGCCTTCTACCTCTACATCCTGGACCCGGACGGCCACCGGATCGAGATCTACACGCAGGATTACTACACCGGCGACCCGGACAACCCCACCATCACCTGGGACGTCCACGACAACCAGCGCCGCGACTGGTGGGGTAACCCGGTGGTCCCGTCCTGGTACACCGAGGCGTCCCTGGTCCTGGACCTGGACGGCAACCCGCAGCCCGTCGTCGTCCGTGAGGAAAAGTCCGAGATGGCCGTCACGGTCGGCGCCGACGGCTTCTCCTACACCCGCAAGGACGGGTCCCCCGAAGGGGACCGGACGGGCTTCAAACTCGGGGCGCAGCTCTAGCCATGCTGGATGCGAAGACGATCGAGGCCATCGCGGACGAGCTGGTGGAGGCCGGCCGGTCACGGACGCCCGTCTCCCGGCTGACGGCACGCTACCCGGAGATGACGGTGGAGGATTCCTATGCTGTGCAGCAGTTGTGGCGCCGCCGGAATGAGGAAGCAGGACGGACGCTGGTGGGCCGGAAGATCGGCCTCACGTCCCGGGCGATGCAGGCCGCCACCGGCATCACCGAGCCGGACTATGGCGCCATCTTTGATGACATGGTGCTGGACACGGGCTGTTCGGTGGAGTGGGACAAATACACGCATCCCCGGGTGGAGGTGGAACTGGCGTTTGTCCTGAAGGACGCCCTGAAGGGCCCCGGCTGCACCATCTTCGATGTACTCAACGCCACCGATTACGTGGTGCCGGCCCTGGAGATCCTCGATTCCCGGATCGAAATGGAGGGCCGCACCATCGTGGACACCATCTCGGACAACGCCGCGATGGGCGCCATGGTGATCGGCGGCCGTCCGGTCAGGCCCGACGCCGTGGACCTCCGCTGGGTCTCCGCCATCCTGTACAAGAACCAGACCGTGGAGGAGACCGGCGTGGCCGCGGGGGTCCTGGACCACCCGGCCAACGGCGTCCACTGGCTGGCCAACAAGATCGCCGCCCACGGTGACAGCATGAAGGCCGGGGACATCATCCTCGCCGGCTCCTTTACCCGGCCCATGTGGGTCAACAAGGGCGATACCGTCCACGCCGACTACGGACCACTGGGAGTTGTCACATGCCGCTTCGACTAGAAGACACTTTCCGGGACGCCCTCCGCGGACAGGCGGGCGAGGGGGGCCGTCCGCTGGCCGGCATGTGGGTGTGTTCCGGCAGCCCGCTGATCGCCGAACTCTGTGCCGGGTCCGGCCTGGACTGGCTGCTGGTGGACGCCGAACACAGCCCCAACGGGCTTGAATCCATCCTTGCCCAGCTCCAGGCCGTCAACGGCTACCCGGTCCACACCCTGGTCCGGCCGCCGGTGAACGACACCGTGCTGATCAAGCAGTACCTGGACCTCGGCGTGCAGAACCTGCTGATCCCCATGGTCAACTCGGCGGCGGACGCGGAGGCGGCGGTGGCGGCCACCCGCTACCCGCCGCAGGGAGTCCGGGGCGTGGGGTCCGCGCTGGCCCGCGCCGCCCGCTGGAGCCGGGTCCCGGACTACCTGGCCCGGGCCGGAGAAACCATCAGCGTCACGGTCCAGATCGAGTCGACCGCCGCGGTGGACTCGGTCGCGGAGATCCTGAAGGTGGACGGTGTGGACGCCATCTTCGTGGGCCCGTCCGACCTCGCCGCGTCCATGGGCCTGCTGGGACAGCAGGAACACCCCGAGGTGCGTGCCGCCGTCGAACACTGCCTCGCGGCTGCGAAGGCGGCCGGGAAACCCGCCGGCGTCAACGCCTTCAGCCCTGCGACCGCGGATCACTACCTTGCCAGCGGCGCCAACTTCATTCTGGTGGGCGCGGACGTGGCCCTCCTGGCCCGCGGCTCCGAGGCTCTCGCAGCCCGGTACATCCAACGGTCCGACGTCGACTCTCCCGCCACCAGCTACTGACCATTTTCCGAAGGACTTTTTGATGACACTTTCTGCGCTCTCCCCTGCCGTTTCGCCGGAGCGTACGGCCTCGCTCCTGGCTTCCGTCCCTACCGGCCTGCTGATCGGCGGGCAGTGGGTGGACGCGTCCGACGGCGGCACGTTCGATGTGCATGATCCCGCCACCGGGGAGGTGCTTGCCACCCTCGCCTCGGCAACCAGCCAGGACGCGGTCGCCGCGCTCGACGCCGCGGATGCCGTCCAGGCGTCCTGGGCGCGGACGGCGCCGCGGGAACGGGCGGAGATCCTGCGGCGGGCCTTTGACCTGGCGACCGAACGCGCCGGGGATTTCGCGCTGCTGATGACCCTGGAAATGGGCAAACCCCTGGCCGAAGCCCGCGGCGAGGTGACCTACGGTGCCGAGTTCCTGCGCTGGTTCGCCGAAGAAACCGTCCGGGACTACGGCCGCTACCTCACCACTCCCGAGGGCAAAAACAAGATCCTCGTCCAGCACAAACCCGTCGGCCCGTGCCTGCTCATCACGCCGTGGAACTTCCCGCTGGCCATGGCCACCCGCAAAGTGGCCCCCGCCATCGCCGCCGGCTGCACCATGGTCCTCAAACCCGCCAAACTCACCCCGCTCACCGCCCAGTACTTCGCCCAGACCATGCTCGACGCCGGCCTGCCCGCCGGCGTCCTGAACGTCGTCGCCTCCTCGTCAGCGTCCGGGATCTCGGGGCCGTTGCTGGCAGACTCCCGGTTGCGGAAGGTCTCCTTCACCGGCTCCACCCCGGTGGGCAAACGCCTCATGGCCGACGCCGCGCAGAACGTCCTCCGGACCTCCATGGAACTCGGCGGCAACGCCCCCTTCATCGTCTTCGAGGACGCCGACCTGGACGCCGCCGTCGAAGGGGCCATGGCGGCCAAGATGCGGAACATGGGCGAAGCCTGCACCGCCGCCAACCGGTTCCTCGTCCAGGAATCCGTGGCCCAGGAATTCACCGCCAAGTTCGCCGCCGCCATGGGCGCCCTGACCACCGGCCGCGGCACCGACCCCGCAACCCAGGTGGGACCGCTGATCGACGCCGGCGCCCGCGACGACGTGCACGCGCTGGTGACCGCCGCCGTCGACGCCGGCGCCACCGCCCTCACCGGCGGCTCCCCCGTGGACGGGCCCGGCTACTTCTACCCGCCCACCGTCCTGGCCAACGTGCCCAACGACGCCGCGATCCTCCGTCAGGAAATCTTCGGCCCCGTCGCCCCCATCACCACCTTCACCACCGAAGCGGACGCCATCCGGCTCGCCAACGCCAGCGAATACGGCCTCGCGTCCTACCTCTACAGCCGGGACTTCAACCGCCTCCTGCGGGTGGCCGAACAGATCGAATTCGGCATGGTCGGCTTCAACGCCGGCGTCATCTCCAACGCTGCCGCGCCCTTCGGCGGCGTCAAGCAGTCAGGCCTGGGCCGGGAAGGCGGTTCCGAAGGCATCGCCGAATACACCACCACCCAATACATCGGCATCGCCGATCCCTACGCCGGGCATTAGGACGGGTATTGGGACGGGCTCTTAGACGCCGGCGGCCGCTTCCGCCACCCGCACGGCCACCTGGCCGCTGCCCGGCGCCAGCTGTGAGGCGGCTGCCTCGTCGGCCACCACCGTCACGTGCGGGTGCCGCTGCAGGACTGACGCCGGGCAGCCGGCGGAGACGGGACCGTTCAGCGCGGCGGCCAGGATGGCTGCCTTGTCCGCACCATTGACCACCAGCAAAAGGTGCCGGGCCTCCATAATGGTGCCCAGGCCCTGGGTGATGCAGCGGAGCGGGACTTCCGCGGGAGTGCTGAAGTAGCGGGCGTTGGCCGCCCGGGTGCGCTCGGTGAGGACCTCCACGCGGGTCCGGGAGTCCAGGGCGGAGCCCGGCTCGTTGAAGGCCAGGTGCCCGTTGTGGCCGATGCCCAAAATCTGCACGTCGATCCCGCCGGCGGCGGCAATGGCGGCTTCATAGTCGGCAGCCGCCCGGCCGGGGTCCGCAGCGCTGCCGTCCGGCACGGCCACCCTGGCGGGGTCCAGGTGCAGCCGTTCAGTCACCTCACGCCGGATAACTTCCGCGTAGCTTTCCGGGTGGCCGATGGGCAGGCCCACGTATTCGTCCAGGGCGAAGCCGCTGACCCCTGACATGTCCACTGAATGGCCCGCGAGCGCCTTGTAGATAGGCAGCGGCGAGCCGCCGGTGGCCAGGCCCAGGACGGCGCCGGGTTTGCTGCGGATGACCGCGGCGAGGATCCCGGCGGCAACGGAACCGGTGGCGGCGGCGGTGGGTACTACGAAGATTTCCACGTCAAAGGCACTCTCTACGAAAAGCGGGCAGGGCTAAGTCCGCCCGCGGGTGCGGGCGCCGGGCAGGGCGTGTGGATGCGGCCGCGCTAGCTGGCCGCGACTTCCTTGAGTTTCAGGCGGATGCCGTCAAAGTGGCGCTGCAGGCGTTCGGAGGCCAGCGCTTTGTCCTTGTCGGCCACGGCCTGGTAGATGTCCCAGTGGACCCGGGTCTGCTCTTCGAGGTTGACCGGGCCGGTACCGAGAGCCAGGTGGATCTTGCGGTACACCTGCCAGAACACGTCCATCAGGTTGATCAGCAGCTCATTGTTAAGGGGCGCGTAAAGGCGGCGGTGGAACTCGGCGTCGTGCACGTACAGGTGCTCGCCGTTCTTGGCGGCCGCTTCCATCGCTTCCATCGTGGTGCGCAGATCCGCGAGGTGCTGGTCCGTGAGGAGGTCGATGGCGGAGCCGATCAGCCCGGATTCGAGGGCCTGCCGCACGTCGATCAGTTCCATGGCTTCTTCGCCCTTGTGGCGCAGCGACAGCCGGCCGCGGAAGGTCAGGCCGGAGACCAGGGCGCTGAAGTTGTTGGGGGCGACGAACATCCCGAAGCCGTGCCGGATCTCTATGACACCGAGCGCCTGCAGTACCTTCAGGGATTCGCGGACGGTGTTGCGGCCCACCCCGAGCTCGGCCGAGAGTTCACTTTCGGTGGGCAGGGCGTCCCCCACGTCCAGGCCACGCTCCAGGATGAGGTCCATGATCCGCGTCTGCAGGGCATGCGACCGGAGCTGCGCACTGAAACGGGCGGGTGAAACTTCCTGGGATGCGGTAGCCACGTGATCTCCTCCTTGCGCCGGCAGGCGACTTGTCTTACTCCTAGGGTACAGGAGATGGGATGTCCAATGTCTAGAGTGTCGTACCTAATTTCCGGAATCCGTACCCCAGGCCCCGAATCTAACCCAGGAGCGACCGAACCAGCTCGCGGCACGTGCGGTATGCGGCGGTTTTCGGGTCGATGAGGTCGTAATGGTCGCCGGGAACCGTCACCAACCGGACCGGCATGTGTGCTGACGTGCCCGCCTCGACGTAGGACTCGGACTGGCTCAAGGGAACGGTATCGTCGGCGGCCCCGTGAACCGCGATTACCGGCACCGCCAGCGGGAGGGTGGTCATGGGGTCCGCGTACCGGAGGCGGAGCGGATGGTCCGACGACGGTCCCCCCAGCAGGTTGCTCACCGCACCATTACTGAGGTTCAGCCGCTCCGCCTCGGCGAGGTTGAGGAGGCCGGACTGGCTGACCACACCCGTAAGGTGCACCGCGCCCTGCGGCGACGGCATCTGCCCGTGCACCTCCGGCAAGCCGCACTCGGCGAGTTTGTCCCGGCCGGCCGCCCAGACGGCAAGGTGGCCGCCGGCCGAATGCCCCAACGCCACCACGCGGTCCAGGCTCAGGCCATGCCCGGCCGCAACATCGCGCAGCTTGTCGAGTCCCGCCAGCACGTCCAGGAAGGTATGGGGCCAGCCTCCCCCGTTTCCGGCACGCCGGTATTCGAGGTTCCAGGCGGTCATGCCGTGGGCGGCCAGGTCCGTTGCGATCGGTTCCCCTAGTTCGGCGCCGTACTGCGGGCGCCAGTAGCCCCCATGAATAACCACCACTATCCCCTGGTGCGCACCGCCGTCGGGCACGTCCGGCAGGAAGAGCTCACCCCACTGGCTGGGGTCGCCACCGTACTGGTATTTGTGCCGCTTCACCCCATCCCCCACTTCTGTTGTGCCCTACTAATAGTTGACCCGGCCAGCCCGCGGCGCCCTGCAAAGAGCGTAATGTCGATAGTAGAAGATTTCGGGTGGCACAACGGTCCGGGGTTGACTATTCGGGCCGTGCGCGCAGAGAGCGCCCAGCCGCCAGCCGGGTCAGTGACCTCCGGCGATGCATGGAATCGAGGCCGCATGGCCGAGAACAACGCCCTCCCCACCGCCGAACAATTGCAGGACCTGCTGCTGGAGAGCCCCGGCTTCACCGAATTCCTTCTGGAACTTGCCGCCATTTCCGCGTCCCTGCTCGGCGGGGATGCGCCCATGCTGTGCGCCATTACGGTGGAACGCCAGAGCGGCCCGGCAACGGTGGCCAGCAGCTCCGCTGAAGCGCGCAGCCTCGATGAGCGCCAGTACGCTTACGACGACGGTCCGTGCCTGACCGCCCTGCGGCACCAGCGCACGGTCCACATCCCCGATCTTGAGGCGGACGAGAGCTGGGAGTGGTACGCAAAAGCCATTTCGAGCGAGGGAATCCAGACGATTCTGGCTGTCCCCATTCCCGCCGACAACGGCTCCCGGGCGGCGTTGAACTGCTATTCAACCAAAGCCCACGCATTCTCGGCGGAGACGGTCGCGGCAGTGGAAGATCACGCCAAGTCCCTTTCCAGGATCCTCCGCCTGGCCATGCGGGTGCATTCTCCTGAGCCCTATCCGGAACACCTCAGGTCCGCGCTCCGCTCCCGGGCGATCGTGGACTCAGCCGTTTCACTCATCATGGTGCACAACCGCTGTAGCCATGAGGCTGCGCTTGAGCTTTTGCAGTTGGCCTCCCGCAGCACCAACCGGCGGATGCATGACATCGCCCAGGACATCCTGCGCAACGCATCCGGGATTCCGGTGATTACCGGAGAGACCGATGATCAGTGACAGGGCTTCTTCCGAGCAGTCTGCCTTCGAACCGGACCCGCGCAAGTTTGCGGCGGCTCAGTTCCAGCGTGCAAACCTGACGGTCCCCGAGCTGTGGACCTACTATTGCGGAATCGGCGGCACTGCAGATGAAGTGGTGCTGGACGCCTATCTGAATGAAATGGTGGAGCTTCTCCCCTGCAGGTGGATCTGCTCCATACCGCCATCAAAGAGATCACGGCGGACTGAAGAGGAAGGGAGTGCCCATGTCCGAGGGAATCGATACGCGGAAGTTCCATTACGACGGCGGCCGGGAAGAGAGCGTGGAAGATTTTGTCCTCCAGCTCCAGGACGTCATCCTGCAAAGTTCCGACGTCCGTGACTTCCTCACGGATATGGCCGCCATCATGGTCTCGCGGCTGTCACAGAGCGGGAACCACATCTCGTGCGGGATCACCGTAATCCGGAACAAACGGCCCACCACGGTGGCAAGCAGCGATTCGCGGGCCCGGGCCCTGGATGAACTGCAGAACAGCTTCGGCGACGGGCCCTGCCTCACGGCCCTCCGGAACGGGACCGTGATCTACGTCCCGGATCTGGACTCGGAACCACGCTGGCCCAAATACAACGGTGCCGCACGCGCCGTGGAGATCAGATCCATCCTCGCCGTACCCATGCATCTCCAGGCACCCGCGCAGGCCGTGGTGAACCTGTACGCGCCCGTCCCGGACGGCTTCTCGCATGACGGGATTGACCAGGCCGAGAGCCTCACCGGCACAGCCGCGAAAGCCCTCGATATTGCACTGAACATGGCGCAGTTGCGTACTGCTCGTGATGACCTCTCCGCGGCCCTGAAATCCCGCACCGTTATCGACACGGCGATCGGCGTCATCATTGCCCAGAACAGGTGCCGGCGGGATGAGGCATTCGACATCCTGGTGAAGACGTCCAGCCACCGGAACATCAAGCTGAGGGAGGTGGCCGCCAGCATCGTCTCGTCGGTTTCCGGCGAACAGGAATTCCCTACCCCGTATGACGAATAGCCCGCTGTACGCGAATCGTGCCGCGCGGGGCTCTCGGCCCGGCGGACGCGTTAGGCTTTACCTGAAAGCGCTGAGCGGCCCGAAACAGGGTTATCCGGCCCTCCGATGGCCGGTCACGCTGAATGGCCGGAGGCAGAAAGTATGATCAAGAAATATCCCCTGGATGAACTTTCCACCGTCCTCGGCAGGATTATGGGGCTCCTCCTCACGGAAGAGAAGGTGGACCGCGCCGTGCAGCTGCTCTCGCGGGCTGTCCGGGACTCCATTCCGGGGACGCTGGGAGCCGGAGTTTCCATTCTTGACCCCAATGCCCGGCCTGTCAGTTCAGGGTCCACGGATGCCGTGGTTCAACGCGCTGATACCCTTCAATACGAACTGGTCCAGGGCCCCTGCCTCACCGCCTGGGCCACCGAGCAAAGCGTCCTGATCCGCGACGTGGCCAAGGATGGCCGGTGGCCGGGCTGGTGCTCAGCCGTGGCTGGCCTTCCCATCCGCTCAGTGGTCAGCACGCCACTCCTTACCGACGGCGAGGCCCTCGGCGCCATGAAAATCTACGCCGCAACCCCCAACGCCTTCGATGAGGCCACCACCACCCTCATGGAGCTGTTTGCCGCGCCCGCGGCAACATTGCTCGCGCACATCCAGACTACCGAAACCCCCGCACGCATCAGTGAAAGCCTCCAGGCAGCCCTCTACAGCAGGGACCTGATCAACCGGGCCTGCGGAGTCCTCATGGAGCGCCATACCCTCAGCGAGGACGAGGCCCTGCAACAGCTGATGAAGCAGGCGCGCACCTCGCGCACCACGCTCAGCGAAGTCAGCGCCGCCCTTTTGGCTGTCAGCACTGACCGGCCTAGAGGCACCAGTGATGGGCTTCGATAGCAGCGAACCCGAGCAGCGCCGCCGGCTCCAGGCAGCGCTCACTGCAGCACAAGTTACCACCGGCGACCTGTGGCTGTACTACTTCGGCATCGGCGGGACCGTGGGCGAGTACGAGGTGGAAGCCTACATGCAGGGACTGCTCTCCCTCCCACAGCTCCAGCGGGACCTGCTGGCCATGGCCGCGAACGAACTTACCGCCGGCAACGAAGGCCCCCGCGCACCCTACTCGGACGAAATCGACGCCGACGATCCCCCCAGCTCCGAACAGGCCTGACGCTCTCTCACTTAATGTGGGTTTTTACCCGACGCTCTCTCACTTAATGCGGCTTAAACCGGATCGCTCTCTCAGTTTCTTGAAGAAAGTGAGAGAGCGATCCGGTTTTTCCTGCATTAAGTGAGAGAGCGTTCCTGGGGGCGGGGTGGGGGCGGGGTGGTTTCCGGCGGGTCAGCCGGCGCTGGTTGCGCTGCCGGCCCCGGGCGCTTTGCCGCCCAGCCGCGCGGTGACCTTGTTGGCTGCCGCCATGCATGATTGGCCGAGGTTTTGGAGCCGCTCCTGGGAGACGCGGAACCGCGGGGCGGGGATGAGGACTGCTGCAACAACGTCGCCGCGGTGATCGTAGACGGGCGCGGCCACGCCCACTTCATCCAGTGAACTCTCCCCGTAGTTGACGGCCCAGCCACGCCGGGAGTCTTCTTTCAGGCGGACCAGGTAACCGTCGAGGCTGGTCTCATCCACCCCCGCGTAAGTGATGGCGCCGCTTCGGATGAGTGAACGCACGCGCTCCTCCGGTTCGGTGGCGAGGAACACCTGGACCGAGGCGCTCAAGGCATCGTTGTAACGGGCCCCCAGCGGGGTGGTGTGTTTGATCTGGTGCCGGCTCGCGATCTGCTCCACGCAGATGGACTGATTGCCCTCCCACATCATCAGGGCACTCGTTTCGCCCGTCAGTTCGGTGAGTTCGCGGAGGACCGGATAGGCGACGCGGCGCTCCTCCAGTTCAGCCAGCAGCGGTCCGGCGACGGCGATCAGCCCCAACCCGAGCCGGAAGCGGCGCGTGTCCTCGTCCCGCTCCACAAGGTTTTCCTGTTCAAAAGTCGCCAGGATCCGGGACACCGTGCTCTTGTGCAGGCCTACCCTGTTCGCAATTTCCGTGACACCCAGCAACGGCTCGTCCGCGGTGAAGGAGCGAAGCACGGCGATGGCGTTAACAATGACTGAGGCGCCCTTGGTGTCTGCCTTGCCGTTGGCCTCGGCCGGGTTGGTGCCGTTGCCGTTGGTGTCGAGGGAATCTGCTTTGCTCATGGTGCTCACTATCATTGCGCATAGTGAGCGGATAGCGGCGGCGCTGCAGGCATAACGCCTTCGCGGTTCAGCTCGCGGGCAAGGTCAACGGCCAGGTCTTCGACCACCTGCCGGTACAGCAGTTCGCCCTTGGCCGCACTGGAACCGGCGGCCGAGGAGAGACAGCCGGTGGCCGGCGTGCGCTCAGGAACCACCGGGAGCCTGTCGAAGCGTGGCAGGACGGCGGCTGGACCATCTACAAGGCGGTCCATGCCCACCCGGGCCGGCTCAAGGTGAAGCATCAGGGAGGTTTCCAGTACGCCGCCGTGCTCGATGTCCCAGCCCGGGAATCCGTCCGGGTAGACCTCCGTCAGGGTGTCCTGGCTGACGAAGTCCCAGTAGGAGAGCAGCAGCACGCTCTGCTTCGCGCCGGGCTTGATCCCCAGGTCTTCCAGGGCCAGGTCAATTCCTTCGTAGAGGAACTGGTAGTTCTCGAAGTGGCCGTTGACGAAGACCACGTGCCGGACGCCCTGGTTAAGGAAGGACTTGACCAGGTTGCGCGCCACCCCGATCAGGGTTGCGCCGTCCAGGCTGGTGGTCCCCGAGAGATGGTTGCCGCCCCCGGATTTCTGCTGCGACTTGTAGCCATAGGCGATGGGCTGGGCAACCAGGGCCCCCAGGCGCCGTGCAACACCATCCGCGAAGCGCGATGACAGCAGGGTGTCAGTTCCCAGCGGCAGGTGCGGGCCGTGCTGTTCCAGGGAACCGACAGGTATCAGGACGATCGCTTCCCCGGAGGACAGGACTTCGCGGTAGGCGAAGGCGTCCAGGTCTTCCAGAAATACTGACTTGTCCATGCTCGTGGTGCTCCTTGTGGGGGTGGTACAGGGTGGGGGTGGTACAGGGTGGGGGTGGTACAGGGTGGGGGTGGTACAGGGTGGGGGTGGTGGTGCCGGGAAAGCGGCGCCGTGTCAACCACGGCGCCGCTTTCCCGGCTCTCAGGTTGTCAGGCTCCGATGATGTTGTATTCGGGGCCGAACGGGAACTTGGTGATGTTCTCCGCACCATCTTCGCCCACCACGAGGATGTCGTGCTCGCGGTAGCCGCCGGCGCCCGGCTGGCCGTCCAGGACGGTGATCATCGGTTCCATGGAAACCACCATGCCCGGTTCCAGCACCGTGTCAATGTCCTCGCGGAGTTCCAGCCCGGCCTCCCGGCCGTAGTAGTGGCTCAGGACGCCGAAGGAGTGGCCGTAGCCGAACGTGCGGTTGGCCAGGAGGCCGTAGCCGACGTAGATCTCGTTGAGCTCGGCGGCGATGTCCTTGCAGACTGCGCCGGGCTTGATCAGTTCCAGGCCGCGCTTGTGGACCTCGACGTTGATGTTCCACAGTTCCAGCGAGCGGGCATCCGGTTCGCCGTAGAACAGGGTGCGTTCCAGTGCCGTGTAATAGCCCGAGGTCATGGGGAAGCAGTTCAGGGACAGGATGTCGTGTTCCTGGATCTTGCGGGTGGTTGCCCAGTTGTGGGCGCCGTCGGTGTTGATGCCGGACTGGAACCAGACCCAGGTGTCGCGGATTTCGGAGTCGGGGAAGGTGCGGGCGATCTCGTGCACCATCGCTTCGGTGCCGATCAGGGCCACCTCGTATTCGGTGATGCCGGCCGTGATGGCGTTGCGGATCGCTTCGCCGCCGAGGTCGCCGATGCGGGCGCCGTGCTTGATGACCTCGATTTCCTCGGCGGACTTGATCATGCGCTGGCGCATGGCCGCCTGGGCCACGTCCACCAGGGTGGCGCCGGAGAAGGCGGCCTGGATCTTGTTGCGGTTGTCCAGCGGCAGCGAGTCATCCTCGACGCCGAGGCGGCGCGGGTTGATGCCGCGGGTGCGCAGGACTTCCTGGATGGCGAAGATGTAGTTGTCCCGGCGCCAGTCCGTGTAAATGATGTTGTCGCCGTAGCTGCGGCGCCAGGGCATCCCGGCGTCGATATTGGCGGTGACGGTGACGTTGTCATCCTTGGTGACCACCATGGCGTAGGAGCGGCCGAAGGTGGTGAACAGGAAGTCGGAGTAGTACTTGATGGAGTGGTAGCTGGTGAGGACGACGGCGTCGAGCTCCTTCTCCGCCATGATGCGGCGCAGTCCCGCGAGACGGCGCTCAAACTCCGTGTCTGAGAACGTGAGGCTGACCTTTTTGCCGTTCTTCAGGACCTTGGTGCGCTCCAGTTCGGCGATGGACGAGGCGTTTTCGGTGGTGATGGTCATGGTGGTGCCTTTCTGTGGTGCAGTTACGTAAAGAGGGAAGAAGAAAGTCTGTTTATTCGTGGCGCAGCGGTTCGTTGCCGGTTTCCCGGGAAAGCGCGACGGCGATCAGCGAGATGAGTGCCGCGCCAACCAGGTACCAGGCCGGGGCCAGTTCGTTGGCGGTAGCGGCGATCAGGAGGGTGGCCATGAAGGGAGCCGTGCCGCCGAAGAGGGCGTTGGAGAGGTTGAAGCTGACCGCGAAGCCGCTGTAGCGGACCCGGGTGGGGAACATCTCGGCCAGGAAGCTGGGAAGCGTTCCGTCATTGAGCGTAAGCATGGCGCCCAGCAGGACCTGGACCAGGACGATGACCAGGAAGTTGCCGGTTCCCAGCAGCGCGAAGGCCGGCACGGTCAGCACAATAAAGGTGATGGATGCGCTGATCAGCACCTTCTTGCGTCCGTAGCGGTCCGAGAGCATCCCGGTCAGGAAGATGAACCCGATGTAGGTCAGCAGCGCGATGGTGGTGGCGAGGAAGGACTCGGTTGCGCCGAGGCCAAGCTCCGAGGACAAATAGGTGGGCATGTAGCTGAGGATCACGTAGAACCCGACGGCGTTGAGCAGCACGGCTCCGACGGCCTGCAGCAGTTGCCGCCAGTGGTTCCGGAAGAGGCTGGACACGGGTGCCTTGACCGCCTGGTCTTCCTTGGCGAGCTCGCGGAACACCGGGGTGTCCTCGAGCTTGGTGCGGATGTAGCGGCCGATCAGTCCCATCGGTGCGGCCAGCAGGAAGGGCAGGCGCCAGCCCCAGCTGTGCATGGCATCGGTTGTGAGCAGGACCGTCAGCAGTCCGGCCAGCAGGGAACCCAGGAGCAGGCCGGCCGCGGTGCTGGCCGGGACAACCGCAGCGTACAGGCCGCGCTTGTTGGCCGGAGCGTACTCGACGAGGAAGGCCGAGGCTCCTGCGTACTCACCGGAGGCTGAGAAGCCCTGGACTACCCGGATGATCAGCAGCAGGACAGGGGCCCAGATGCCGATCGTGTCGTAGCCCGGGATGAGTGCGATGCAGAACGTCGCTCCGGACATGATCAGGATGGACAGCGAAAGTGCTGTCCGCCGGCCCACCTTGTCACCGATGTGGCCCCAGACGAACCCGCCGAGCGGGCGGACCAGGAACGAGATGGCGAACAGGGCGAAGGTGAGTAGGAGTCCGGTTTGGGGGTTGGATTCGGGGAAAAAGACGGTGGCGATTGTGACGGCTAGGTAGCCGTAAACGGCGTAGTCAAACCATTCAACGAAGTTGCCGATGAAGCTGGCCGCGATGACCCTGCGGCGGGTTTCCTTGCTGACGGCGCTGTCAGCGGGGTCATAGTCCTGGCCGCTGAGGGTGCTGCGGCCAGTTGTGGAGGTGGCGCGGGATTCGCCGGGCTCCGGGTTAACACCGCGGCCACGGGCCGGGGAGGAAGTTTCGTTACTCATGGATCCACCAAAATGGTTGGGGGTTGCATTCAGCGCAACGCTGTTGCAACAGAGTATGACGTGATCGGGCACACAGTCAACGCCTTTTCGCAAACATTTTCCTTGTGACTTTTACTGGGCCGCAGAACGAAGAGCTGGCAACCGGAACGTCTGTTCGTTGCGTGTGGCGAATTTGCGTTGCCGCTTACGCGTTCCGGCCGGGGCTCGGCCCCGAGTCCGGCGCCCCCGGTTCAAGCACAGCGGCCCAAGCAGCGAAAAACGACAATGGCGGCCCCCACGCCGTGCGTGGGGGCCGCCATGGGAGCAGCAGGAGCGCGCTAAGGCATCCGGCCCGCGGGGCACAACCCGGGGCAGCCGGGGGCAGCCGGGGGCAGCCGGGGGCCACCCGGGCTACAGGACCTTGCGGATGGTTTCCTCGAAGTTCGTCACGTGGTGGAGGGCAAGCTCGCCTGCCTTGTCCGCGTCGCCGTCGGCCACGGCCCTGAGCAGGTCCACATGCTCGGTGATGTGACCGCTGACTGAGGGCAGTTTGTCCAGCACCAGGCACCAGATGCGCGTTGCAAGGTTGTCGTAACGGATCAGGGTGTCTTCCAGGTGCGGATTCGCGGCGGCTTTGTAGATCAGCCGGTGCACGGTGAGGTCATACCGCATCAGATCGCGCGACTCCGCCGGGTTCGGCTCGAGCCCCGCAATGGTGTCGGCAACGCTCAGCAGCTCGCGTCGCATGGCGGCATTGGCGCGGATGGCAGCACTGCGGGCAGCCAGCGGCTCGAGCAGCTCGCGGACCTCGGAGACATCGGCCAGCTCCGTGAAGTCCACACTCGTGGCAAAGGTCCCGCGGCGCGGGTAGGAAACAACCAGGTGATCCACCTCAAGCCGCTTGATGGCCTCCCGCACAGGGGTTCGCCCGAAGCCGAGCTCGGCAGCCAGCTGCCCGTCATTGATGGGCTCCCCCGGGCGGATTTCAAGCATGATCAGCTTGTCGCGCAGCTGCCGATACGCGGCCTCAGCCTGGGACAGTACCTCATCCGCTGCCTGGGGCAGGGCAACAACTTCATTCACGGTGCCGCTCCGTTTCTCTGATACCCGCCGAACCCGAAGTGTCAGCTTCACGCCGTTTTCGGTCCAGCTATTGACTCTGCTGTGATCCTAATCATACCATTGACCTCACACTGATATATCAGTCACAACAACAGTGGTATTTCAAAGGAGCATCCGTGGTTCAGCAGTTGAACGAGCGACTTTCCGCAGTCGATCCCGAGGTCCAGCAGGCCATCAATAATGAGCTGGTCCGCCAGCAGACGACCCTGGAAATGATCGCCTCGGAGAATTTCGCCCCGTCCGCCGTCATGGAGGCGCAGGGCTCGGTCCTGACCAACAAGTACGCCGAGGGCTACCCCGGCAAGCGCTATTACGGCGGCTGCGAGCACGTGGACGTCATCGAGCAGCTCGCCATCGACCGGGTCAAGGCACTGTTCGGCGCCGAGTTCGCCAACGTGCAGCCGCACTCGGGAGCTCAGGCCAACGCGGCAGCCATGTTTGCGCTGCTCAACCCGGGCGACACCATCATGGGCCTCAGCCTGGCCCACGGCGGCCACCTTACGCACGGCATGAAGATTAACTTCTCCGGCAAGCTCTATAACGTGGTCCCGTACGAGGTCCGCGAAGACACCCACACCATTGACATGGCCGACGTTGAAGCACTGGCCCTGGAACACCGCCCGAAGCTCATCGTGGCCGGCTGGTCCGCGTACTCCCGGCAGCTGGACTTCGCCGAGTTCCGCCGGATCGCCGATCTGGTGGGCGCCTACCTGATGGTGGACATGGCGCACTTCGCCGGCCTGGTGGCCGCCGGTCTGCACCCGAACCCCGTGCCGTACGCCGACGTCGTCACCACCACCACCCACAAGACCCTCGGCGGCCCCCGCGGCGGCGTCATCCTCGCCAAGGAGCAGTACGCCAAGAAGATCAACTCTGCAGTTTTCCCCGGCCAGCAGGGCGGTCCGCTGGAGCACGTCATCGCCGCCAAGGCGGTGGCCTTCAAGCTCGCAGCAGCCCCGGAGTTCAAGGAACGCCAGGAACGCGTCCTGCAGGGCTCCAAGCTCCTGGCCGAACGCCTCCTCCGCGACGACGTTGCCGCGGCCGGAATCTCCGTGGTCAACGGCGGCACCGACGTGCACCTGGTCCTGGTTGACCTCCGCAATTCCGAGCTGGACGGCCAGCAGGCCGAAGACGCCCTGCACCGCATCGGCATCACCGTCAACCGCAACGCCGTCCCCTTCGACCCCCGCCCGCCCATGGTGTCCTCCGGGCTCCGCATCGGCACCCCGGCCCTGGCCACCCGCGGTTTCGGCGCCGGGGAGTTCACGGAAGTAGCAGACATCATCGCGACGGCGCTGATCGCCGCTGCGGGCACCGGCGCCGCCGGGACAACGCCCCTGAGCGACAGCACCGCCGTCGAACTCCGCGCCCGGGTGACCGCCCTGGCAGACAAGTTTCCCCTTTACCCCCACCTCGGCGCCGACACCGACGTCGCCGCCTTCGAAGCAGACCTGATTGGAGCAGCCCAGTGAGCACGCACCAGCTTCCCGAGCACCCGGATTTCCTTTGGCGCAACCCGGAACCCAAGTCCTCCTACGACGCCGTCATTGTCGGCGGCGGCGGGCACGGCCTGGCAACGGCCTACTTCCTGGCGAAGAACCACGGCATGACCAACATCGCCGTCCTGGAAAAAGGCTGGCTGGCCGGCGGCAACATGGCCCGGAACACCACCATCATCCGTTCCAACTACCTCTGGGACGAGAGCGCGGCCATTTACGAGCACGCCCTCAAGCTCTGGGAGATCCTGCCCGAGGAACTCGAATACGACTTCCTCTTCAGCCAGCGCGGCGTGATGAACCTCGCCCACACCCTCGGGGACGTCCGCGAAAGCATGCGCCGCGTGGGAGCGAACAAGCTCAACGGCGTGGACGCGGAATGGCTGGACCCCAAGCAGGTCAAGGAACTCTGCCCCATCCTGAACATCAGCGACAACATCCGCTACCCCGTCATGGGCGCCACCTACCAGCCCCGCGCCGGCATCGCCAAGCACGACCACGTGGCCTGGGCCTTCGCCCGCAAGTGCGACGAAATGGGCGTGGACATCATCCAGAACTGTGAAGTCACCGGCTTCATCAAAGACGGCAACCGCGTTACCGGCGTCAAGACCAACCGCGGCAACATCAACACCGAAAAGGTTGGCCTCGCGGCCGCCGGGCACAGCTCGGTCCTGGCCGAGATGGCCGGCTTCCGCCTCCCCATCCAGTCCCACCCGCTCCAGGCCCTGGTTTCGGAACTGCACGAACCGGTCCACCCCACGGTGGTCATGTCCAACCACGTGCACGTCTACGTCTCCCAGGCCCACAAGGGTGAACTGGTGATGGGCGCCGGCGTGGACTCCTACAACGGCTACGGCCAGCGGGGATCCTTCCACGTGATCGAGCACCAGATGGCCGCCGCCGTCGAACTTTTCCCGATCTTCGCCAGGGCACACGTCCTGCGCACCTGGGGCGGCATTGTGGACACCACGCTGGACGCCTCCCCCATCCTGGGCACCACCCCGGTGGAGAACATGTTCGTGAACTGCGGCTGGGGCACCGGCGGCTTCAAGGCCACCCCGGGTGCCGGCTTCGCCTTCGCACACACCATCGCCACCGGAACCCCGCACAAGCTGAACCAGCCCTTCTCGCTGGAACGCTTCGAAACCGGCGCCCTGATCGACGAACACGGCGCTGCCGCCGTGGCCCACTAGCGATCCCTGCACTTTAGAAAGAAGACGCACATGCTGCTCATCTCCTGCCCCAACTGCGGCTCCCGCGACGAGACCGAGTTCCATTACGGCGGCCAGGCCCACGTGCCCTACCCGGAGAACCCGAACGAACTGACCGACCGCGAATGGGCCGAGTACCTGTTTTACCGCGACAACACCAAGGGCACCTTCGCCGAGCGCTGGCTGCACAGCACCGGCTGCCGCCAGTGGTTCAACATGCTCCGCGACACCGTCACCTACGACATCCAGGCCATCTACCCCATGGGCACGCCCCGGCCGGACAAAGCGGGCACTCCAACCGCGGACACGGGAACTGCCAGCACCGCCGCTGACAGCACCACCACCGGAACCGCGGCACCCAGCACCTCCTCCACTCCCAGCCTTTCCCGCACCACCGCCCCGGAAGGAGCAACCAAGTGACTTCCCAGAACGCCCGTCTCGCTGCCGGCGGACGCATCGACCGCACCATCTCCTGGCGCTTCACCATGGACGGCGAAGAGTTCACCGGCCACCCCGGCGACACCCTCGCGTCCGCACTGATCGCCAACGGCCGCGTCACCGCCGGCGGCTCCCTTTACGAGGACCGCGCCCGCGGCATCATGTCCGCCGGCGTGGAGGAATCCAACGCCCTGGTCAGGGTTGAACCCCTGTTCCCCGGGCACGTGGCTGAATCCATGCTTCCCGCCACCACCGTGACCCTGGTGGACGGCCTGAAGGCCCAGTGGCTCAGCGGCCTGGGCAAGCTGGACCCGGCCGACGACAAGGCTGAATACGACAAGAAGTACGTCCACACCGACGTCCTGGTGGTGGGCGGCGGCCCCGCCGGCCTCGCAGCAGCCCGTGAAGCTGTGCGCACCGGCGCCCGCGTGATGCTCCTCGATGACCAGCCGGAACTGGGCGGCTCGCTGCTGTCCGGCTCCACGGCGCCTGAACTCGCCGAAACCATCGAAGGCAAGCCGGCCCTGGAATGGGTGGCCGACGTCGAGGCCGAACTCATCTCCGGCGCGGAATCCACCGTCCTGAACCGCACCACCGCGTTTGGCGCCTACGACGCCAACTACGTGATCGCCGTCCAGAACCGGACCGACCATCTCTCCTCACCGGCCGCACCCGGGGTGTCCCGGCAGCGTATTTGGCACATCCGTGCCAGCCAGGTGATCCTCGCCCCCGGCGCCCACGAGCGTCCGCTGGTGTTCGAGAACAACGACCGCCCGGGCATCATGCTCGCCTCGGCCGCCCGCAGCTACCTCAACCGGTACGCCGCAGCAGCCGGACAGCGCGTGGTCATCAGCACCACCAATGACAGCGCCTACGCCCTCGCCGCGGACCTCCGCGCCGCCGGCGTCAAGCTCGCCGCAGTGGTGGACGCCCGCCCCGCCCTGACCCCGGTGGCAGCCGCCGCCGTCGAAGCCGGCACCCGCGTGCTGATCGGCAGTGCGGTCGCCAACACCTCCTCCTCCGCGGCGGACGGCCGCCTGGACGGGGTCACCGTGCGCAGCATTAACGACGACGGCGAACTCACCTCGGGCGTCGAGCAGATCGCCTGCGACCTCCTGGCCGTGTCCGGCGGCTGGAGCCCGCTGGTGCACCTGCACTCACAGCGCCAGGGCAAGCTGCGCTGGGACGACGAACTGGCCGCCTTTGTGCCGAGCACCGTGGTCCCGAACCAGCAGAGCATCGGCTCCGGCCGCGGCTCGTTCGCCACCGAAGACTGCGTGGCCGAGGGCATCTCCGCCGGCGCAACCGCAGCCATCGCCGCGGGCTTCGCGTCCGCCGTCGAGCCCTCCCCGCTCGGCGAGCCGAAGGCCTCCGCCCCCACCCGCCAGCTGTGGCTGGTACCCGGTGAGCAGGGCACGCCCGATGACTGGCACCACCACTTTGTGGACTTCCAGCGCGACCAGTCGGTGGCTGACGTGCTGCGCTCCACCGGGGCCGGCATGCGCTCGGTGGAACACATCAAGCGCTACACCTCCATCAGCACCGCCAACGACCAGGGCAAGACCTCCGGCGTCAACGCGATCGGCGTCATCGCCGCAGCGCTGCGCACGGCCGGTGAAGCGTCCCGGGGCATCGGCGACATCGGCACCACCACCTACCGCGCACCCTTCACCCCGGTGGCTTTCGCGGCACTGGCCGGCCGCCAGCGCGGTGAACTGTTCGATCCCGCCCGCAAAACCTCCATCCACCCGTGGCACGAAGCCAAGGGCGCCCTGTTCGAGGACGTCGGGCAGTGGAAGCGGCCCTGGTACTACCCGCAGGCCGGCGAGGACATGGACACCGCGGTACTTCGCGAATGCGCCGCCGTCCGCGACTCTGTGGGCTTCATGGACGCCACCACCCTGGGCAAGATCGAAATCCGCGGCAAGGACGCGGGCGAGTTCCTGAACCGCGTCTACACCAACGCGTTCAAGAAGCTCGCCCCCGGCTCGGCACGCTACGGCGTGATGTGCGGCCCGGACGGCATGATCTTCGACGACGGCGTGACCCTGCGCCTGGACGATGACCGCTACTTCATGACCACCACCACCGGCGGCGCCGCCAAGGTGCTGGACTGGCTGGAGGAATGGCTGCAGACCGAATGGCCCGAACTGGACGTGCACTGCACCTCGGTGACCGAACAGTGGTCCACCATTGCCGTCGTCGGGCCCAAATCCCGCGCCGTCCTGGCCAAGGTGGCCCCGGAACTCGCGGCAAACGGCGGGCTGGAAGCGGAAGCCTTCCCGTTCATGACCTTCCGCGAAACCACCCTCGCCTCCGGCGTGCAGGCCCGGGTCTGCCGGATCTCCTTCTCCGGTGAACTGGCCTACGAAATCAACGTGCCGTCCTGGTACGGGCTGAACACCTGGGAGGCTGTGGCAGCTGCCGGGGCCGAGTTCAACATCACCCCCTACGGCACCGAAACCATGCACGTGCTCCGTGCCGAGAAGGGCTACCCGATCGTCGGCCAGGACACCGACGGCACCGTCACCCCGCAGGACGCCGGGATGGAATGGATCGTCTCCAAGGCCAAGGACTTCATCGGCAAGCGCTCCTACAACCGCGCCGACGGGCAGCGCGAGGACCGTAAGCACCTGGTCAGCGTCCTGCCGGTGGACAAGGGCTTCAAGCTCCCGGAAGGCAGCCAGCTGGTGGAAAAGGGCCGCTCCACGGACCCCGCCTCCGGACCGGTCCCGATGGAAGGCTTCGTCACCTCCAGCTACCACAGCGCCGCCCTGGGCCGGACCTTTGCCCTGGCATTGATCAAGAACGGCCGCAACCGGATCGGCGAAACCCTTGTGGCTGCAGCAGGCGACCAGCTGGTGGACGTTGTGGTCGCAGAAACCGTACTTTTTGACTCCGAAGGGACCCGCAAAGATGGCTAATTCAGCAGCACTCGAAGGCATCAATGGACTCCGCGACATCCGCCGCAGCCCCGCCTCCCACCTGGCACAGGCCCTGGAGGCCGGGTCCGTCCAGGGCAAGGTTGTCCTGGCGGAAGGCCCCTTCCAGACCATGGCCGGTGTCCGGGTAAATCCCCGCTCGGAGGAAGGCGCGCGGATCGGCGCCGTCATCGGCGGACTGCCTGCCCGCTGCGGCGAGGTAGGTGGCGCCGACGGCCTCAGCGTCCTCTGGCTGGGCCCCTCCGAGTTCCTGGTGATTGCACCGGAACAGGCCCACGACTCCCTGGGCGGCAACCTCATCGGCTCCCTCACGGAAGCCCTGGGCGACGCCCCCGGCCAGGTGGTGGACCTGTCCGCCAACCGCACCACGTTCGAACTGTCCGGGCCCCGCGCCCGGGCCGTCCTGGAAAAGGGCTGCGCCCTGGACCTGCACCCGCGCAGCTTCGCCCCGGGAACGGCCCTGAACACCGAGGTGGGCAACATCCCGGTGGTCCTGGAGAAGACCGGGGAGGACAGCTTCCGGCTCTTCCCCCGCGCCTCCTTCGCGGATTTCCTGGGCCGCTGGCTGCTGGATGCGATGCGGGAGTACGCCTCCCCCGAGGTTCCGTAAATGGCGCTCAGCGTCCTGGACCTGTTTTCTGTTGGCATCGGGCCCTCCTCGTCACACACGGTGGGCCCGATGCGGGCAGCGAAGCAGTTCGCCGACGGGCTCAAGGGCGGCGGGCTCCTGAGCTCCACCACCCGGGTCCAGGCCGAACTGTTCGGTTCGCTCGGCGCCACCGGCCGGGGCCACGGCTCCGACAAAGCGGTGGTGCTGGGCCTGCAGGGCCTGGACCCTGAAACCGTGGACACCTTCACGGCCGATGACCAGGTGGCCGCTGCCGCACTCAACGCCGAACTCATGGTGGGCGGTGATCACCGTGTTGACTTCAACTGGGACGAGGACGTGGTGCTGCACCGCCGCAAGTCGCTGCCCGCCCACCCCAACGGCATGACCTTCCGGGCCCTGGACCACACCGGCGCCGTCCTCAACGAACGGAGCTTTTACTCGATCGGTGGCGGATTTGTGGTGGACGGCGACGCGGACGCCGGCGACCGGGTAGTGGCCGACTCCACCGTCCTCCCCTACCCGTTCACCACCGCAGACGAACTCCTGGCGATCTGCAAGCGCGAAGGCATGTCCATCTCGGACGTCATGCTGGCCAACGAGCTGGTCTGGCGCAGCGAAGCGGAACTCCGGGAGAAACTGCTGGCACTCTGGGCTGTGATGCGCGAATGCGTGGACAACGGCTGCGCCGCGGAAGGGATCCTTCCCGGCGGGCTTAACGTGAAGCGCCGCGCGCCGTCGTTATTCCAGACCCTGACCGCGGACACCGGCGTCACCGATCCGTTGCGGGCCATGGAGTGGGTGAACCTGTTCGCCCTCGCCGTCAACGAGGAAAACGCCGCCGGCGGGCGCATCGTCACGGCGCCCACCAACGGCGCGGCGGGCATTGTCCCCGCCGTCCTGCACTACTACGTCAAGTTTGTGCCCGGAGCCGACGACGACGGTGTGGTCCGCTTCCTGCTGGCCGCGGCCGCCGTCGGGATCCTGTTCAAGATCAACGCCTCCATCTCCGGCGCGGAGGTGGGGTGCCAGGGCGAGGTGGGTTCGGCCTGTTCAATGGCCGCGGCCGGGCTCTGCGAAGTGCTCGGCGGTACCCCCGAACAGGTGGAAAACGCCGCCGAAGTGGGGATCGAACACAACCTCGGCCTGACCTGCGACCCCGTGGGCGGGCTGGTGCAGATCCCCTGCATCGAACGGAACGCCATCGCCAGCGTGAAGGCCATCAACGCCGCGCGGCTGTCCCTGCACGGGGACGGCAGCCACAAAGTATCCCTCGACAAAGCCATCAAAACCATGCGCGAGACAGGAGCGGACATGAAAACCAAGTACAAGGAGACCTCCCGCGGAGGTCTCGCCGTCAACGTGATCGAGTGCTGAGCCATGACTGCCGTACAGACTGAATCCTCCGTTCCCTTGGAGGCGACCACGGTGGAGCACGTCCTCACCCTCGACTGCGCGGAGACCCCCGGGATCGTCCACGCCGTGTCCGGGTTCCTGCTGGAGCACGGCTGCGACATCCTGGACAGCAAGCAGTTCGGCGAGCGCGACGCGCGGCACTTCTTTATGCGCGTGCATTTTGTGTCCGACGGCGATGCCTCCACCGCGGACACGCTGCGGGCCGGTTTCGGTCCGGTGGCCGAGCGGTTCGGGATGCGCTGGCGCCTGGAGCCGCAGGGCGCCAAGCGCCGTGTGCTGATCATGGTGTCCAAGTTCGGGCACTGCCTCAACGACCTGCTGTTCCGTGCCAGGACCGGTGAACTGCCGGTGGACATCGCAGCCGTGGTGTCCAACCACACCGATCACCAGGCGCTGGTGGAATGGCACGGCATCCCGTTCTTCCACGTTCCGGTCACCGCTGCCACCAAGCCTTTGGCGGAGGCCCGGCTGCTGGAACTCGTGGATGAGTACGATGTGGAGCTGGTGATCCTGGCCCGCTACATGCAGGTCCTCAGCGACGACCTCACCCGGCGGCTGGACGGGCGGGCCATCAACATCCACCACTCGTTCCTGCCCAGCTTCAAGGGCGCCAAGCCGTACCACCAGGCGTATGCGCGCGGAGTCAAGACCGTGGGCGCCACCGCGCACTACGTCAACGCCGAGCTCGACGAGGGCCCGATCATTTCCCAGCAGACCGTGGATGTGGACCACACCTACGGCCCCGAAGACCTGGTGGCGGCCGGGCGGGACACCGAATGCAAGGCCCTGTCCAACGCGGTCCGCTGGCACTGCGAGGGCCGGGTCATCCTGCAGGGCAACCGGACGGTGGTGCTGCGCTAGCCCCCGTCCGCCCCCCGCCCTGCCCCTCCCGGACGCTCTCTCACTTAATGTGGGTTTTCGGGCGATCCTCTCTCACTTAATGTGGGTTTTGGCGTGACGCTCTCTCACCGTGGTGAGGGAGCGTCACGGCGTTAACCGCTCACCCGCCGGCGAAACCAGCCGCCTGAGGATGGTCGAGCCAGCCGTTGCGTAGCCCCTTTTTGATCTTCACGAGTGCTCGCCGGAAATCGTCGGCAAGATCGCTCTTATCGAAGACCATGACCGTCCAGCCGGCGGATTCAAAGGCCTTATCCCGCCTCCTGTCACTGAAGATCTGCGCGTCACCAAGGTGATGACCGCCGTCGTACTGGATAGCGATCCGGCGGTGACGGTAGCCAAGATCGGCCGACGGCGATCGCTCGTCTCCCGCGCGCAGACGCACCTGGAGTTCGGGCTCGGGCAGCCCCGCGTCGGTCATCGCCAGGCGAAGCAGCGTCTCCGGGCCGGAATCGGCCCCAACCCGCATCAGCTCAAGGGCCTCGCGAGCCCGGACGATGCCTTGGAGGTTCGGGTGGCGGCCCACCAGGATGCGAAGCCTGGCCAGCGTGTCGTAGGGCTGCGTCCTTCCCTCGAAATCCACCCGCGGGATGCGGATCAGTTCATCGCCCATGCTCACCAGGTCATGGAGCGGCAGGGTACGGGCCAAGTCGAGCCATGTCCGGGACCGCGTGCTCAGGCGGATGCCGTCCACTATTTCGAGCTCGTCTTCCAAGGTCAGCACCGTATGGCCCAGCACGCCCTTCCGGCGGACCGCCGGCAGTGAACGCGGCTTGCTCAGGTGCAGCTCTGTGGAGTCGGTAAGCCAGGGAGGCAGCAATTGGCACCGTAGACGGGCCGCGGTGACATGCGAGATCCAGGCTCCCGGCGACGCTGCCGACAACGCCCTGGCCGCACCCTCCAGTTCAAAGTCCCAGTCCGCGGGCCGGTAAAGCCCGCGGCCCACGTTGACCATGTCCTTCCGTCGGAGCCGGTTCAGGGAGACCCCCGCACTCACGGCCGAGTCGAAAGTGAACGGAGCCGCCGCCAGCGGCCGGGGCAGGAAATCTTGCTTTCGCATGCTGGCATTGTGCCCCGTAACGGCATGAGGCTGCAGAAGTTATCCACAGGTGTGCCCAGGAACCCGGGCAGGTGCGAGAGGGTCCACCGCTAACCCACATTAAGTGCGAGAGGGTTGGCCAAAAACCCACATTAAGTGCGAGAGGGTCCTGGGGGTGGGCCGGGCGGGGGCGGGGTGGGCCCGGAGCTACAGCCCGGCGAGGCGGGTGGCCAGGTGCAGTGCTGCGAGCCGGCCGGTGCTGCGTGGGTCGCCGCCGCAGAGTGAGAAAATCCGCTGCAGCCGCTGGTGCATCGACTGCCGTTCCAGGTGCAGCTCCCGTGCCGCCTGCGCCGTGTTGCAGCCTGAGTCCAGCCACACGCGCAGGGTCTCCACCAAGGTCGAATGCCGCTGCTCGTCGTGCTCCAGGAGGGCCCCGAGCTGCTGGCGGACAAAATCCGTCCGCTGCAGCTCGTCCAGCGAATGGGAGGCGAGCCGTTCCAGCGCGAAGGCCTCGGCGTCGAGCACCGGACCAATACCGCGCCGGGCGGCCGGGTGCAGCGCGTCACCCACCCCCACATCCAGGGTCAGTCTCGCCTCTGTCAGCGACCACGGCGCGGCTGAGATCCCGGACGCCACCGGACCCACCGCGCTGATGCTCCCCTCCGGCAGTTCGAGCGTCCGAAGGCCGGCCAGGATCTCGTTCCGGTCCTCCTGGGTCCTGCCGGTCCGCAGTACGGCGAGGGCCAACAGCTGCTCATTGTCCGCATAGCTCGCACTATGCCGCCCGGCCCGGTCCAGCAGTTGTTCCACGGCCGTGCGGAGCTGCCGCGAACCCGGGGACCGGATCACGATGGCCACCAGCTGCGCGGCCGGGGGGATCCCGGCGGCCGGCGCAAGCTGCTGGAGCCGCCAGTTGTTGGTACCGGAATCGACGGCCCGGATCAGCGCGGCGCCCGCCATTTCCTTCAGGCCGGGCGGCATGCGCTGCAGCAGGGCCAGGGCCAGGATGTCCACCGAACGGTTCCCGGCAATCCTTGCGAGGTTCACATCTCCTCCCGCTTGGGTAAGCAGGCTCAGGCGCGCGGAAGGTATGCCGCGCACGGAAACGTCAATATGGGTGGTGCGGGCACGGTCCTCCTCGGCGTCAACAGCCGCTCCAGGATCGGCGGCCGCTGCGAAACCGGCGGGCAGGGCGCTTGCCAGCGGGGCGCCGGCGTTGGATGTCAGGACCACTTCCGCGCCGGTGGCGTCCGCGAGGACGGCCAGGATCCGGTCAAGGCTGCCGCCGTGGGCCAGCTCCACCGCCATGGCATGGCTTGCCTGGTCGGCCAGCTGCAGGTGGGCAGCTGATTCGCTCACCAGCAGGGAGTTTATGGCCTCCATCACGCCGACGAACGGCACCACTTTGCGGAGCTCAATCAGGGGAAGCCCGGCCGATTCGGCTGCCCCCACCATGGACGACGGAATGGACGGCAAAGCGGTGCCCGTCTCGATGGCCAGCGCGGCCACGCCGCGTTCGGCCAGCTCCCAGATGTAGCCGATCCGCCGTTTGTCGGTTGCTGTCACCAGGGCCTGGCCGCCGGTGAGCAGCAGTTCCCCGCCGCCAAGTAACGGGGCGATGTCCAAAACCTCACTCGAGTGGATCCAGCGCAGCTGCGTCTGGGCCGCAACGCCCGCTGCGGCGCGGATGACAGGGTCCGCAGGGGTTAGGGTGGAATGTTTCAAAACATCCTCAAGTCGTATGGGCATGACACTCCGTCGCATGGATGGCTGATCTTTATGACACATTGTATGTGGTGCTTGTGGCCTGAGCCACATAATCTGGGATCATCCCTTTTACTCATGGAGGCTCCCCCATGCAAGACAACCTCTCAACGAAGCAGTCTGAGTCGGCAATGATGCCGGCTGAGGACTGCGAAGCCTGGCTCCAGCCCATTCCCGAGTCCCAGCGCACGCACAAAGTTTCCGGTCAGTTCTGGATCTGGGCCGGCGCCAACCTTGCTCCGATCAACTGGGTGCTTGGCGCCCTCGGCATCCACCTCGGCCTCGGCTTCGCCGACACCGTCACCGTTCTGGTTTTGGGGAACCTGATCGGCATGCTGCTGTTCGGCTGCTTCGTCCTGCTCGGCCAGAAGACCGGCGCCACCGGCATGGTCCTGGCCCGCGCCGCCTTCGGCCGCCGCGGCAACTACCTCCCGGCAGCCATCCAGGCCCTCCTGGTGATCGGCTGGTGCGCGGTCAACACCTGGATCATCCTGGACCTGGTCATGGCCCTGTTCGGCACCCTCGGCTGGGTTGATCCCACGGCCCACAACTACGTATGGAAGATCGGTGTGGCCACCGCCATCATGGCCGCACAGGTGGCCATCGCCTGGTTCGGCTACAAGGCCATCGCAGCGTTCGAAAAGTGGACCGTCCCGCCCACCATCATCATCCTGGCCGTGATGTCCGCCGTTGCCTGGTTCGGCATGAAGATCGACTGGGGCTACGCCGGCCCGGCCGGTCAGATCCTGCAGGGTTCAGAGCGCATCGCGGCCATGAGCGCCGTGATGACCGCCATCGGGATCGGCTGGGGCATCACCTGGTTCACCTACGCCGCCGACTACTCCCGGTTTGTCAGCACCGAAGTGCCCAAGAAGAAGGTCTACCTGGCATCCGTCCTGGGCCAGTTCATCCCCGTCGTATGGCTCGGCGTCCTCGGTGCCAGCCTCGCCACCAACAGCGGCGAGATCGACCCCGGCAAGCTCATCGTCCAAAACTTCGGCGTCATGGCGCTGCCCGTACTGCTGATGGTGCTGCACGGACCCATCGCCACGAACATCCTGAACATCTACACCTTCTCGGTCGCAACCCAGGCGCTGGATATCACCATCAGCCGCCGCAAGCTCAACCTGTTCGTCGGCGTCTTCTCCCTCGCCGCCGTGGTGTTCTTCATCTTCCAGGAAGACTTCGCCGCCGTCCTCGATGCCTGGCTGATCGGGCTCGTGGCCTGGGTGGCCGCCTGGGGCGGAGTCATGCTGGTGCACTACTTCTGGCTCGACAAGCGCTACCCGGGCAACCCGGAACGGCTCTTCGACGCAGTGGGCACCAAGCGGCTCCCGGTCGTGAACTGGGCCGGCATTGTGTCCCTCCTGGTGGGCATCTTCGCAACGTGGCTGTTCATGTACGGGCTCGTTCCCGCCATGCAGGGCCCCATCGCAGTGGCCCTGGGCGGCTGGGACCTCTCCTGGCTCGCAGGCGGCCTGGCCAGCGCCGTCAGCTACGCCGTCCTTGGCCCGAGGTTCCACCGCGCACACCTGGACTCGGCTTTGCCGGCCGCCACGGTTGCCCAAGCCACCGCGGACCTGCGGTTCGCCACGCAGCCCACGGCGCCCGCGGCTCACTAAGACCCCTGCTCACTAAGCACGCAGCCAACTAACAGGACCACCAACACCAAGAAGCGCCCGACGGCGGCAGGAGACTGCCGCCGTCGGGCGCTTCTTTGGTGCGTGGCTGGTGCCGGGGTGGGCGGCCTCAGACGGCGCCCGCGGTGAGCACCCGTTTGACGTCGTCCTCGTCAGGGTAGGCGGCCTGGGTGCCCTTCTTGGTGGTGGCCAACGCGGCGGCGATGGAGGCGAACGCGGCGGCGTCAGCCAGGGACGCGCCCGCCGCCAGGCGCGCGGCCACGGCACCCGTGAAGGCGTCGCCCGCGCCGGTGGTGTCCACGGCATTGACCCTGATCGGCGCGATCTGGACAAGCTGCTCCCCCGTGCCGGCCAGGGAATCGAGCACCACGGAGCCATTGGCCCCGAGCGTGACCAGGACCTGCTGGAGCCCCCGCCCGGCAAAGCGCAGCCGGACCGCTTCCCAGTCGCCCGCGTCGCCGTCGCTGCCGGGAATCTCGGCCGAGCCCAGGAACTGCGAGGCCTCATGGGCGTTGACCAGCAGGACGTCGGTGAGGTCGGCCAGCTGCTGCGGAATCTCCGCATAAGGCGAGAGGTTCAGCACCACTGTTGCGCCGGCGTCGTGCCCTGCCTGCGCGGCAGCCAGCACCGTCTCCATGCCCACTTCCAGGCAGAGGCAGACCACGGCGGCGCCCCTGATGGCATCCGCGGCCGCGGCGACGTCCGCGGGCGCCAAGGTGCCGTTGGCCCCGGCCGAGATGATGATGTTGTTTTCGCCGGCGGCATCCACCGCGATGACGGCAACGCCGGTCTCAGCGGCGGCGGTCCGGACGTGCCGCACGTCCACTCCCGCGCCGGAGGCCGAGGAGAGCAGCATCCGGCCGTTGGAATCGTCGCCCACGGCACCCACGAGGCGGACCCGGGCACCCAGCCGGCTGGCAGCGACTGCCTGGTTGGCGCTCTTGCCGCCGGGGTTCACCGCGAAACCGTTGCCGTGCACGGTCTCGCCGGGCAGCGGCAGCCGCTCGCAGTAGATGGTGAGGTCCGCGTTCAGGGAGCCGACGACGACGATCCCGCCGTTCGTCCCTTCGGGTGCGGGGCTCATTCGGTCACCTCAGCCTCAACCGGCTTGGGAATCAGCAGCGAGGCGCCGAAGGCGGCAATGGTGATGACCAGCCCGGTGACCACCACGCTGAGGTAGGACGCCTTCGCATCGCCAAGTGCCGACGTCGCCACCAGCACTGCGGGCAGCACCAGGAAGCTCAGGCCGGCGCCGAGGTTGAAGGCACCCGCGTTCATGCCGGGGAGGAAACCCGGGTTTCCGGCGGGTGAGAGGACAACTCCGAGGCCGTTCAGCATGATGTTGACCGTACCGGCGTACATGATGCCCAGCAAGACCGTGCCGGCGATCATCAGGGGCAGGCTGCTCAGGCCGAGGAACGCGATGACGGCCAGGGCCACGATGCTGCCGAGCATGCCGATCCGCAGGACCTTGGTGTAGCCGAGGACGGGAGCGAGGCGGCCGCTGACGGGGCCGATCAGCCAGCCGAGCAGGGCGTACGGGGTGAGGATAAGGAGCGACATTTCGGTGGGGCCGATGCCAAAGCCGGGCGCTGCTGCCTGGACATAGGCGGGGACGATCCCGTTGATGACGGCGAAGATGCCGGTCATGGTCAGGGTGGTGGTCAGCAGCGGCGCCCAGGTGGAGCGCTGGCGCAGGTGGACGATTTCCACCATGGGCTGCTTGGCGCGCTTTTCGGTCCGCCAGAACAGGTAGAACGCGGCGCCGGCCACCACCACCAGGCCAACGGAGAGCAGCAGCGTGCCGGGTTCGAAGGCGGAGACCAGTTTGGCGCCTTCGTTGAGGGCAGTGAGCAGGGCGCCCACGGCCACCACGATGAAGAACACGCCAAGCCAGTCCATGGTGGTGCCGGCCGCGGGTTTGCTTTCGGTGGCAAGGAACGCGATCAAGGCCGTGGCGACGACGGCCAGGACCACCATGAGCCAGAAGATGCTGCGGAAGCCGTAGTGCTCGGCAAAGTAGCCGCCCACAAAGGAGTCCACGCCGGCCACGCCGCCGTTGACTGCGGTGATCAGGCCCATCAGGGTGCCGTATTTCTTGGGGCTGCTGACGGCGGAGCGGAGCATGATCAGGCAGAGCGGCACGGTGGGGCCGCTGACGCCCTGGATGATGCGGCCCACAAAGAGCCAGGTGACGTCCGGGGCCAGCGCGGCGATGACCGAGCCGACGGCCATAAGGACCATCATGCCCACGAGGATCCTCTTGCGCCCGATGATGTCGCTCAGGCGCGGCAGGAAGAGGGAGAAGAGGGCGGCGGCGGTGAAGAACCAGGTCTGGGACAGCCCGATGGTGGCCTGGTCAGTGTTGAGTTCCTCGCCCATGGTGACCAGCGCGGGGCTGAGCATGGAGGCGTTGAGCTGGAAGGCGACACACGCGGCGAGCAGGGCCACCATGAGTGCGGTTACGTTGGCGCCCTTGGTGGTTGTGAGTGTGGCGCTCATTTACTTGGTCCCTGCCGCTGCTTCGAGGGCGGGTTCGAGGGCTGGTTCGCCGATGCGCACAAGCGCGTCGGTGACCAGGTCCCAGAACCTCTTGTGGTCCAGGTCAACGGCCACGGAGGTGTGGCAGTCCGCGGGTGCGGGGGCGCGGAAATCGGCCACGGTCATGCCGAGGGTAAGTTTGCCCTGCAGTTCGATGTCCACGGGAACTTTGCGGGTGCTGACGATGCTGGGATCGATCACGTAGGCCACGGCACAGGGATCGTGGACCGGCGGGTAGTCGAAGCCCTGGGCGTCCTTGTAGGTCTTGGTGAAGAACTCCATCAGTTCCAGCACGAATTTGGCCGGTCCGGTGCCCACGGCGGCGATGTTTTCCACCACCTCGGGGGTGGCCAGGGCCTGATGCGTGAGGTCCAGGCCCACCATCACCACGGGCCACTTCTCGTTGAAGACGATGTGCGCGGCTTCGGGATCGATGATGATGTTGAATTCGGCCACGGCGCTCCAGTTGCCCACGTGGTAGCCGCCGCCCATCAGGACCACTTCCTTCACGCGTTCCACGATGCGCGGTTCCTTGCGGGCAGCCAGGGCGATGTTGGTGAGGCCGCCGGTGGGGACCAGGGTGATGGTGCCGGGTTCGTGGGCCATCACGGTGTCGATGATGAGGTCGACGGCGTGGCGCGGGTCCAGTGCGATGGCCGACTCGGGCTGGGCGGGGCCGTCCATGCCCGACTCGCCGTGGATGTCCGGCGCGTTTTCGATGGTGCGGACCAGGGGGCGGGCGCAGCCGGCGGCGAAGGGAACACCGGTGATGCCCGCGATGGTTCCGACGGACAGGGCGTTTTTGGTGACCTTTTCGAGGGTCTGGTTGCCCACTACGGTGGTGACGGCCAGCAGTTCGATGTTCGGGTTGCCGTGTGCAAGAAGCAGTGCGACGGCGTCATCATGGCCGGGGTCGCAGTCGAGGATGATCTTCCTGGGGGCGGGTTTCGTCAGTTCGGGTTCCACGTTAAATTCTCCACGTCATTGGGGGCCTGCAAGAGCAGCGGGCGCGCGCTTATCAGAGCGATCATGACACCCCCGCAGGCACCACGTCAAACGCTTAACGTTTAGGCACGTCAAGCGCTTGATCCCAAGAGCGGCCCGGGCAAGCGGAGCACACAAAAAGCGGCGGCCGGTTCTGCTGGAGAAGCGGCCGCCGCCGAATGCGTCTGACCTGGGGTCAGGCGTTGGTTTTCCGCTTCAGCCAGCCCCAGACCGCGGTGGCGACGAAAAGCACCAGGCCGATGATGGCCAGCCAGAGCAGTCCCTTCACCACGAAGCCGAGGATCGAGAGCACAAGCCAGATGATAAGTAGTGTGATTATGATTCCCATACCGGAATCTTATGCCACTGGTCTCGGGAGCCGGCGCGGGCGGTGGGGCCGCGTGCGTGCGTTGACTGCGCCCCGGCCCACTACGATCGAAGAATGGACTCCGCGGAACAGCAGCAGCACCCCCTGCGTTCGCGGCGTATCACCGCAGCCATGGTCGCTGCCCGCGCCGGCGTTTCGACGGCGACCGTGTCCCTGGTGGCCAACGGCAAGACAGCCGGCCGCGTTTCCGGGGAGAACATTCGCCGGGTACGGGAGGCGATTTCCGAACTCGGCTACGTGGTGGACAGCGTGGGCAGTTCATTGGCCAAAGGCGTCAGCTCGATCGTGATCCTGGTGGCCCCTGACATCTCCAACCCGTTCTTCGCCAAGGTAATCGCCGGTGTGCGCGAATCCCTTGGCACTGACTACCAATTACTGCTGTCCGTTACCGAGGCCGGTGAATTCCCGCACGCGGACGACGTTCGGAAGCTGATGGCACTGCGGCCGGCAGGGTTGCTGGTTGATGCTCCGAACGCCGGGTTCCTGGATGATCTTGCTGTTGGCGGGCCGCTGGTGCTGCTGGATGCTCCCGGAATGGAGTCCTATGCGCCGTCGGTGAACCTGGATGTAGCCCACGGAGCCCGGGAACTGGCGGCGCACCTGGCAACTGCGGGGCACCGGAAAGTTGCCTATGTGGACAGCGTCACCGGGACGGCGACGTTCGCCCTTCGCCGCGAAGCCTTCCTCGCCGAGGCTGAGAACCGCGGGATTACGGCGGATCCCAGCCACATCATCAGCACCACTATCGACGTCGGCGCGGCAGCGGCTGCCTTCGCCGCGGCGTGGCCGCAGTGGCAGCGCGAGGGGGTCACCGCCGTCGTCTGCGGTACCGACACGCACGCCTACGGCGTCCTGCAGGAGGCACGCGTGGCCGGTCTCCGCATCCCGGACCAGCTGGCCATCGCGGGATTCGATGACCTGCCGTACTCCGCCACCAGCAACCCCAGCCTGACCAGCGTGCACCTGCCCGCCACCCCGCTGGGCCTGAAGGCCGGTGAACAGCTGCGCCGCCTGATGGAAGGCCACGAGCTGAAGCAGCCGCAGCTGACCTTGGAAAGCTCCCTGGTGGTCCGCAACTCCACCTCCCCGGCCTGACCCACCGCCCTGCCCCACCCCCTCCCCCGGACGCTCTCGCACTTAATGTGGGTTTTTGCGTGACGCTCGCTCACTCTTTTGAAGAAAGTGAGAGAGCGTTTCCGGATTTCCCCTCTGCGTCAGGCTGGTTGTGAGTCAGTCAGTGATTGAAGAGGAATGGGAGCAGCTATGACTGTTGGCCCGCGAGGTATTAGCCGCGATGAGATTCGGGAGTTGGTGCATCAGTATTACGTGCA
>NZ_JARESG010000059.1 GCF_029076445.1 Pseudarthrobacter naphthalenicus | reverse complement strand
AACTGGGTAAGCGGGTTATCTGTTTTGGGCGTATGCCCTGACTTGGCGAACTGTGCATCTGTCGCGGTGCCTCCCGCGGTTAGAGTGTCTTGCCGGCTCGCTCCTGGGCGAAATGGGGGTTCTTGCCAACGACGTAGCTTGCCATGGGTGCGCTGGCGGCTCCCGCGTGGCGGGACAGAGTCTGCTTGCTGTATCCGAGCATGCGGGCGAGTGAGGTGGCGTCGATTTCTTTGACCAGACTCTGCAGGGTGGCGTTGCGGATGCCTTGGATGTTGATGCCCATCCCGCGAAGTTTTATGAGGTGGGTGTTGGGGGATCGGGGGGATCCTGCACGGACGCCCGGGAAAAGCCAGCGCGTGTCGCGGTTGACTGTCTGCTGGCCGCCGCGGTTTTGGATGTGGGCCCAGAACATGGGTGCCAGCAGCTCGGGGATGGGCGCTGGGTACCGGCCGAGATTGAGGAACATGCCCTTGCCGGTCACTTCGACGTCGTCGATGGTGAGCATGGCGATTCTGCCGATGGGGATGCCATAAAGCAGGAAGATCAGCCCCGCGATGCGGATCGAAACGGCGACGTTGTCGGCCTCGATGAGCTTGCGGACGAGGTCCAGGCGTTCCTGCTGGCTGAGGACAGGTGTCGTCCTGGCCAACCGTGCAGCGACCTGGACGTCCTTGCCTGGCGTTTCCCGCTTGAGGTATTGGATGAAGTTCCGGATATGCCGACGGGTCGAGGTGCCATCGGAAAGGTATTCGTCGAGATGGATCTGGCGGATGGAAGAAGCTGTCCTGCCATGCTCGTCGTGGAGCCAGCGGAGGAACTTTCCTGCCTCGGTGATCTCCTGTTTCGCCGAGCGCACGGCGTAGTTCATGTTCTTCGTCGCGGACGACTCAGCCCGCAGCCTCTTGAGGTGATGCCAGCGGGCGAAACGCTCGATGGGTGCGTGGATTTCCGGTGCAGTGGAGAGTTGGTTGAGCCGTTCTTCCAGCCACTGCTCAAACATGGCCAGCTGACGGTCTTCCTGGGCGGGCAGGATGCGGTTGTGGGTGAGGATTGCCCGGAGGTGCTCGACCGCCGGCGTCCTGGGCAGCTCGTCGAAAGCCTGGTGGGAGAGCTCGATCTCTCGATCACCGATTCGTTTGAGCAGCGACGCGGACCGGCCACCGTTGCTGCGCAGCCAGGTGTAGATGCTCTCGGGTCGGGTGGATTCGGTCAATATCTTGATCAGGCGTTTTAGCCGCAGATCGGGCGGGTCATTTGGCCTGAGGAGCTCCGTCAGATCAGTGGTGAGTACGCAGGTGATGCAGTGACCGCCGCGGAAGCGCTCGGCCTCGCGGCCGCAGTTGTCACAGGTAAGGTTCGTCGTGATGCCGGCGCAGTCGCGGCAGGTGTCCTCGCCTGTATCGGTCCGGCCTGGAAGCATTCTGTCGGCGCCGCAGAGCGGGCATTGACCGTATCGGTGGGTTGCGTTCGTGAAGCAGATGCCGCAGATGCGTCCGTCTGGCCAGCGGACCCGGATTTTTCCGGTGGTTTTCCCGCAGCGGTCGCAGCCCTCGCTCGTCCTGTTTGAGCGGGGACGGCCGCGCGGCTTGAACTCACTGCTCATGGGGGCGGGTAATGCGCGCCCGGACGGGCCGGTAGGCGGCCAGCAGGGGGACGTCCGTGCCGTCGCCGACCGCGGTGCGACGGCGCTGCGTGCGGGCGTCCGTTGCGGTGTAGGTGAGGATTTCGTTGGCTTCGACCTTGAAAATGTCGCAGAGCGCTGCCAGGACCTGAAACGAGATCCGATCCGGGTTCTGGCCGACGAGCCGGTAGATCTGCGACTCGGAGAGTGTGATGCCGCGCTCCCGAAGCGGAGCAACAAGATCACGGCTGTTACGCATTCCGGCGCGTGCCATCAGCTCCTTGACGCGAAACTGGTAGTCGATGTGACGGTTCATCGTGGTGCCTTTCCGGAAGGCGTTTTGGGTTTGGTGAGCACCCTGCTGTTGCTGGCCAGCAGGGTGTTGTTGAGAACGCGCTCGAGTTCGCGTGCGGCATAGTCGGGGGAGGGCAGGGTGTAGATCGTGGTCGTCGATGTGTGCTCGTGGCCAACCTGCATTGAGATGAACTTGGTGTCATAGCCGTGCTCGGTCTGCATGTGGGTGACATAGGACCGGCGCAGGGAGTGAAGATCAAGCCCCGGCGGAAAGCCGAGTTCGTCAAGGAACCCGCGCATCCGAGTCCGGAGGTTCTTTTCCGGAACCAGGCCGCCACGGTCAGTCGGGAAGAGGTCGCCGACAGGCTGCCCATACCGGGGAAGACCGCGCCTGACCCAGTCATCAACCGCCTCGGCCGCCCAGTCCAGAAGGGTCAGGACGGACCGTTGTTTCTTGGGGGAGCCCTTCTGCGGCTTCCCGTACCGGACGCGCAGAATGCCGTAGTCCCCAAAGTACGGAGCCTTAACATTGCGGGAAAAATCCACGAGGCTGAGGTGACGAACCTCGTCGCGCCGAAGGCCCCAGCCGTAGGCGGTCTTGAAGGCCACGGCGTCACGCCATGCGGCAAGAGCGCCCTTACGCCCCGAGTTAATGATCCGTTCGACTTCCAGGTCGGCCAGGTCAAAGAATGCCTGCAGCTCCTCAAGAGTGAAGGCACGCTTCTCCGGACCCATATCGGCATCCTGGACGTGCCGGGCCTTGTTGAACTCGGTGATCACCTGGGAAAAGGTGGTCCCGAAGAGCCGCCCGCAGTTCTCGTTCCACGGGTATTCAGGGTTGGTCGCATACTCGCAAAACAGCTTGATGTCCGTCTGGTACGCCCGGACGGTGGAAAGGGCAAGGTTCTCGACACCGCGAAGATGAGCGAACAGCTCGTCCGCGTCGACCGGACCCCAGTCCCACGGATACTTGCCCGAGAAGTCCGCCAGGCGCATCACGGAGGCGACCCGGCGCTTGGTCGTCTGCAGGGTGAAGTTCTGCGCCAAGTGGGATCGCTTCCACCCGGTGAGCACCTCGCTAAGGAACGCGTCACGATCCGGCTCCCGATTCGGCAGCGGCAAGAACGCGAGACCGCCGAACTTATCACCCAAGGAGCCTCCTACGCCGACTGCAATTTTTGCAGTCCAAATGCAAAAAATGCAAACCGCGCGCCCAAAGTGCCTGAGAAGACGCCAACTATGTGGCCGTGCAGCCAAGCACGTCCGGGCCCGCCCGAACAGATCCCTGCCACGGCAGAGTAAACAAACCGGCTGGTCAGAGTCGTTTTTACGCCTGAACACGCCGTTATCAAGAGTGGACGTATTCGCAGAAAATGCGAACAACCTTTTTAC
>NZ_JARESG010000058.1 GCF_029076445.1 Pseudarthrobacter naphthalenicus | reverse complement strand
CGATATCTTTAGCCCTTCAGCTGCTGTCTGTCATGTAGCCCACGGGGGTTTGGGGCTCTGGTTGCTTCGTTGTGGATGGGTTAGCGTCTTGTCCGTCCACGAGGCAGCTGACGGGAGCGGCGATGCGGGTATCGAAGGTGTTGGATCCGGCAAGCAATGAGGTGTCTTTCACGCTGATCGGCGTGACCGGCGTGGTGGAACCGGCGGAGCGGTATCTGCGGTATTTGGCCGAGACCGAGCGGTCACCTAACACGATCAAGGCCCATGCCCACGATTTAAAGGACTGGTTCGTTTTCCTGCGTGAATACGGGCTCGACTGGCAGTCGGTGAAGCAGGAAGACGTTGGTGCCTTCATCCGGTGGTTACGGCGTCCGCCGGACATGCGTGGCCAGGTCCTTTCGGTTCTTCCAACGATTGGGCACCATTGCAGTGAGGCGACGGTGAACCGGAAACTTTCCACCGTGTCGATCTTCTATCAGCATGCCGCCCGCCATGGCCTTGACTTGGGCGAGCTGATCACGTGCTGGGACCCGGGCGCCCGCCAGGGAGGGTGGAAACCCTTCCTGCACCACATCAGCAAGGGCGCGGCGAAACAGCGGCGGGCGGTGAAGCTTTCCGTGACGGCAAGGATTCCCCGCCTGCTGGCTCCCAACGAGGTCCAAAGCATTCTGGATTCGTGCGGACACCTCCGGGACCGGCTGCTCTTCGCGCTGCTCCACGACGCCGGTATCCGGATCGGGGAAGCCCTGGGGCTCCGGCATGAGGACATCGCCGTGGCCGAACGGGAAATCACGATCCGCCGGCGCGACAACACCAACGGTGCGCGCGCAAAATCGCCCCATTCGCGCACGGTCCCCGTCACCGCCGAACTGATCCGGCTGTATGCCGACTACCTCGACGTCGAATACGGGGACCTGGATTCGGACTACGTCTTCGTCAACCTGTGGGGACGGCCCCACGGGCAGGCGATGACGTATGCCGCCGTCCATGACCTGGTGCGGCGGCTCCGGCGGCAGACGGGCGTCGGGTTTGATCCCCACTGGTTCCGGCACACCTATGCCACCCGGATGCTTCGCGAGAACGTCCCGGTCGAGGTGGTCTCCAAACTGTTGGGCCATGCGAGCCTCACCACGACGGTCAAGACCTATGCCCATATCTCCAGCGATGATGCCCGCCGCGCACTGGCCGATGCCGGCTGGTTCGCCACCAGGGCGGTGACGATATGACCACCCTGCATCCCGTGCCCTCACTAAACGATCCGGCACTCGTTTCCCCCGGAGACAGCAGCATCGACCCGCCGCCCGTCTGGACGGGAAACATGGGGAAGGCCTCCCTGGGCGCCGCGCCGTGGGAGACCGAGTTCCCCAAGGATGTCTGGCATGCCAGGGCCCTCGGTATCGCCGCCCGCAGCCAGGTCACGGTCCACTTCGAAAACATCACCCGGCCCTGGTTGAAGCAGCTGGCCAAGCGATGGGCCCGCTGGCGGCTGACGACCGGATTGACGGTTGAAACCGCGGTGCTGGGAACCAAGGCGGTGGAGAGCTTCAACGCCTTTCTGGATTCAACGAGGATCCCGGTCACCGGCACCGCCGACATCGATCGGGAGCTAATCGAAGGCTTCCTGGCATACCTGCATACCCACAGCGCCGGAGTCGTCACGCACCGGACCCGGATCGGCCAGTTCAACACCTTTCTCCTCACCATGCGCCGCCACGGATGGGTGACCGATCTGCCCACGACGGCCCAGATTTACACCGAGGACTATCCCAAAGAGACGGTCCGGCAACCCCGGTCACTGAGTGAACACGTCATGGCCCAGCTGGAGGACCCCGGAAACCTCGCCAAAATGACCACTCCGCATCACCGGCTGATCACCTTGATTCTGATCCGGTGCGGGCTGCGGATCAGCGACACAGTAGCCCTGACCCAGGACTGCATCACCCGGGACAAGGACGGCGCCCCGTATCTGCGGTATCTGAACCACAAGATGAAACGCGAGGCGCTCGTCCCCATCGATAAGGAACTCGAACAGGCCATCGCGGAGCAGATCAGCTACGTCAACGGCGCAGGCAATTCCGGGACACAACTGCTTTTCGCCCACGACCGGGTGGACGTCTACGGCGCCGGACACATCAGCGCAAGCTCATACAGCACCGCCCTTCGGCGGTGGGTCAGGCACTGCGATGTCACCGATGAAAACGGCAACCCTGCCGTTGTCAGCCCGCACCGGTTCCGTCACACGCTGGGGACCAGACTGATCAACCTCGACGTCCCGCAGGAGGTCGTGCGCCGGATCCTGGACCACGACTCCCACCAGATGACCGCCCACTACGCCAGACTCAGCGACACAACCATCCGACGGCACTGGGAAGCCGCGCGGAAAGTCAACGCAACCGGCAGCGTCGTCGAACTTGACCCCGACGGGCCCCTGGCCGAGGCCGCCTGGTCCAAACAGCGCCTCGGCAGGGCGACCCAGGCACTGCCCAACGGCTACTGCGGACTCCCGGTGCAGAAAACCTGCCCGCACGCCAACGCCTGTCTGACCTGTCCCATGTTCATCACCACGGCCGACTTCCTCCCGCAACACCGCGAACACCGGACCCAGGTCGTGCAGATCATCTCCGCCGCCGAAGCCCGCGGCCAACAGCGGCTGGCCGAAATGAACACCCGGGTGCTCGGCAATCTGGACCGCATTATTGAAACACTCGACGACGAAACGCATGCAGGCCCAAACCACGTCCAGGAGGACGATAACCTTGCGGGCAGATAACAGCCGCTACATCCGGCAGGCCGCGGAGCGCCGGCACGAACTCACCCGCTCCAAAGCCGTGGCGGCGCTGCGTGAACTACAGAACCAAGGCGGCGCCGTCACCTTCGAAGCGGTAGCCGCGGCCGCCGGAGTATCGAGGTCATGGCTCTACACCCAGCCCGACCTGCGAACCGTCATCATCGGACTGCGCGACGACCGCCCACAAGAACCCAGAGCAAGCCGAAGCAGCGCCAGCACGGAGTCCCTGCGCGCCCGCCTCACCGCATCGCTGGAGCGGAACCGCGAGCTCTCCGCAGAAATCGAGCACCTCAGACACCAGTTGGCGCTTGCACTGGGACACTCGCGGCGATGAATCCCGGTCTTCGCTGAGGGGGACCCGCTACAGGACGCTGCAGGGACCTTTATGTCCCGGCGTCAGCTTGTTACCTTTAGCCATGAATGGAGATAAGTTGCGGCAGTCCTCAGTCGTTCAGGTGCGGGCGTTCAGGAACAATCGTTTCGTTTTAGCGGCAAGCGCTCTGGTCTCCTTCCTAGTGCTCTTTGAATGGGACACTTCTATCAAAACGTGGGTATCTGTCGCCGCGCTTGTCTTTGGCGGCTTCTGCGTTTATCAAGCAATTCGGGCTTGGATGGAACTCAGAAGTCGGGAAGCAAACAGTCCAGCAAGACAAGAGCACACCACCAAAGAGCCGTGAGGAAAGAGCCGGCGAAGCTTCCTCCGGAGCATCTCGAGTCGGTCACGATTTTCCGTGTTTTCCTCTGAGGAGGAGTCCCGTCCGAGATCCGTCGTGGACACTTTCCACAACGGATGCACCGCGCCACTTGGGCACCGACAGAGACGGACTAGAGATAT
>NZ_JARESG010000057.1 GCF_029076445.1 Pseudarthrobacter naphthalenicus | reverse complement strand
GCAGGGGACCTGGCCAGGACTGGCCTCCTTCTATGCCCGCTACGCTTCCCAGCACCGACGTAAGTCGCTGCACCGCGACTGGCTGGAAGCGGTCACATACGTAAAGAAAAACCCAGGACCCAAAGCAATCTATCCCGCCCTCCTCGCGGCAATCGGCGACGTGGCCCATCCACTATGGCGGGCACGTTCCGTGGGGATTTTAAGGCTGTGGCGGGACGGCGGCTTCGCTGTCGGAGCCCTGCTGTCCGGGGTACTGGCCGACGCTTACGGAATTCCCGCGGCCGTGCTTGTGGTTGCCGCCCTCACCGCAGCATCCGGCATACTGGTGGCCCTCCGGATGCGCGGAACCGACCACAACATCCCCCTGAACCACCAGCGCGGCCGCCGGCCAGCCCGGCAGGGGTGCCCGCATCACCGCAGGTCAGGAGGGCATACGGCGTGGACGCCGAAAGATAGTAAGCATACTGTGTAAAGAGTGGGTACGAGCCCGAGATTGATGGCCCGAATGAGGAGAACGGAGTGGACATGTCCAACCCAGAAGCAGCACATGGCAGGAACCATGAGGCCGCGGCCAAAGCGATCACGTTGCCCGGGATCATTCTCGGGGTAGGGCTTGGCGGATTCGTGGACGGGATCCTGCTGCACCAGATCCTGCAATGGCACCACATGCTCTCCAGTTCCGAAACCGCCAACGTCGACATCGGCGCATACCCGGTCACCACCGTCCACGGGCTGCAGATGAACACCCTCTGGGACGGGTTCTTCCACACCATCACCTGGCTCGCCGTGCTCATTGGACTGGGCATCCTGTACTCCCGGATCAGCGGGTCCCGCGGCCGGATCTGGGCCTCGAAGGTCCTGTGGGGCTGGGTGCTGGTTGGCTGGGGGATCTTCAACGTCGTCGAAGGCATCCTGGACCACCACCTGCTCGGCATCCACCACGTCATCAGCGGCGAGTACCAGACGCTGGCGGACATTCTGTTCCTGATCTTCGGGGTACTCCTGATCGCCGGCGGGTGGGCGCTGCAGCGCACCGGCCAGGTCCTGGACCTGACCGCGGATGACCGGCGGTCAGCTGCCGACAGCCGATGACGGCCGTCCATGGCGCCCACGCTCACCAGGGCGTCGGGGCAATCGAGGCAGGAGTTCCGCTGGTCCTGCTCGCCGTCCTCGTCCTGGGATACGTGGTCCTCGCCTATGCCCGGAGCACCGAGCCGCGCGGCTGGAACCCCTGGCGCACCACCGCCTTCGTCACCGGCGCTGCACTCCTCGCCCTGGGCCTGATGCCCCAGACCGCCCCGTACCCGGAAGGCAGCCTGCCCTCCCACATGTACCAGCACCTGCTGATCGGCATGTACGCACCGATCGGGCTCGTCCTTGGGCGCACCGGTCACCCTGCTGCTGCGCTCCCTGCCACGCCGTGCCGGTAAAACCATCGGCCGGTCACTCAGATCCCCTCCCCTGCACCTCCTCGCCCACCCGATAACCGCGCTCATCCTGAACGTCGGCGGCCTCGCGGTCCTGTACTTCACCCCGCTCTACACCACCGTGGCGCAGAACCCCGGGCTGCACTGGCTCATCCATGGGCACTTCCTTCTCGCCGGATACCTCTTTGCCTGGATAATCGCAGGGGCCGACCCCTCACCGCGACGGCCCACAGTGCCGGCCAGGCTCGTCATCCTGGGCGTGGCGATCGCCGCGCACGCCATCATCTCCCAACTGCTCTACGCCGGGCTGTACGTCCAGGTCACCGCCACTGCCGCGGAGCTGCGCCAGGCCGGGGAACTGATGTACTACGCCGGAGACATCGCCGAACTAATCCCAAGACCGTTTACTTAGGCGGTTTGGGTATTCGTTTGAGTTGCCAGCCTGACATCTTGCGTTTGATGACGCGGGGATTGGTTCGTTGCCGGCGTGGCGGCAGGAGGTCGTGGAGGATCTCGCCGGTGAAGCTGGTGAAGGCTTTTCGGAGTTTGTCAGGGGGAAAAGGCCGGGCGGTCGGCGAGGGTTCGCCGGGCTGCCCGGAGGGTGCGTGTAAAGGAAAACCGTAATGGTTCTTCTTCGAACAAAAGTGCGACTTCGCCGAATAGGGACCGCAGGGCGTAGTGGACGCAGAGGTAGCCGTAGATTTCCTGGAGGACCCCGTCGGGGGTTTTGGAGCGCAGGACGATTCCGGGGCCGCGCTGGTGGGTTTTGAGTTCGTCGAAACAGGACTCGATTTCCCAGCGCCGTCCGTAGAGGTCTGCCAGGTCCTGTGCCGGTGCTGTGTCCGGGTCCAGGATGGTGGTGATGAGGCGGAAATCGCTGGTGTTGGCGCCGGTGGTGACGGTGTATTCAATGACCCGGACGGGGATTGCGTCCGTGTTATTCCGGCGGGCCTTGGGGTTGGCATAGACCGCGGAGCGGTACGAGCCGTCCGGCAGTTCCTCGAGCACCGGCAGGACATTGCTGGCCTTCATGCGCCATAGCAGTGCCGCGCCCGTTGCGGCACTGTCCCTCCAGGCGTGGTAGCTGAAGAACCCTCGGTCTGCCATCAGCAGCATGGAGGCGTCCAAGTCCGCATGCAGCCCCGGGAACATGTCCTGCTCGGCCGTGTCATAGCCAGTGACCACGGCGCCGATCACCGCGTGGGTGCCGCACTCCACGAGTCCGATAACCCGGGCCTGTGGGTATGCGCTCTTGATCTGGGTGGCTGTGCCGGGCCGTCCGTAGTACTTCTCGTTCGCTGGCGTATCTGCGATGTCCAGGCACGTCCCGTCAACGCTGACCAACCGCCATTCCTTGTAAAAACCACTGCTTCCCGGTGCTGCGAGGGGCTTGGCAACCTCCGCGAAGAGTTCAGCCATCACCGTCGAACCAAGCCGCGTGCGCGCCTTGAAAATCGCGGCCTTCGTCGGCATCTGCCAATCCCTGAACCGGCCCGTGATCCACTCCATGCCCGCCAGCAGCGAACGCATCACCTCTTCATACGAGCCGGCCGCGAACAAGGCCATAGCCATCACGTAATAGACCATCAGCCGCGACGGCAGCAGCCTGTTGCGCATCTGGCCCGCACCGCTGCGCGCGATCACCCGGTCCACCACATCCGGCGGGAAAGCTCGCGTCAAAACACCCAGAGAGACATGGTCACTCAAACGTTCCTGGGTTTCGGGCTTAATCCATCCGCTGCGAGCCATGTACCAATATTAACAGAGCCTGAGCTAAGTAAACGGTATTTGAACTAATCCTGGCCTTCGCCATGATCACAGCCTGGCGACCCTCCCCATCCCGCCAGCATAAAACAAGCCTGCCAAAGACCGTGCCGGGACCGGCCTGAGCACAGCAAGCATCCCCGGCCGCTGTTTCACCCGGTCGGCGATTCTGCGTCCACCCAGCACCGCAGCCGGTAGGGTCAGGCCGCGCCGCGGCCAAGGGCTGTGGCATGGCCAAGGATGTGCGCGATCGGCGGCGCGAGCGGATGGACTGAGAACCCGAACCTCCGGTTGTCGCTGACCGTAAACCCTGCCTCGGTGATCGCCCTAAGCGTGTCCCTGTTCGGGTGGCAGCCACCGGCAACCCGCTTCCACAGCGGGGTAAGGACATCCTCCGCCGCGGCAAGAACACCATGTTCGGAGCGGACGTGCTCATAGAAGGCCAGCACCCCGCCCGGCCGCAGGACCCTGCGTGCCTCAGCCAGGGCCGCGGACTGGTCAACGACGCTGCACAAAACAAGGCTGGTGACAACGGCGTCTGCGCTGGCATCGGCAGCAGGGACAGCCTCCGCGGCCCCGGCAGCGACGATGACCGGAACCGGAGCGGACGCTGCCTTGTCTGCGGCCAGGGCGCGCAGGTAGTCATCAGGCTCCACCGCCAGGACTCCTGTAACCGTGGCGGGGTAAAGCGCGAACGCTGACCCGTCCCCGGCCCCGATCTCGATAACACGGCCATGCAAGCTACTCAGCAGATCCCTGCGATGTTCAGTCCCGCCCCTGCGGTTCATACCGTCAACCGCCCGGGCATAGCGCGGGCAAAGCGGGGATGCTGCAGCGCGGCCGGCCCGCCTGGAGCCTGGGGGTCCGGGACGGTCATTGTGCACCGTCCACAGGGTAGCTGCCCAAGGCTGCGAAACCCGCCCGACATCCTTCTGAAAAAGCATCCTGACCCGCCCTGCAATCGCCGCACATCATGCACTGCTCCCTTGCACTCCAGTCCCCCGACTGCAGTGCAGGACCCACCAACGGCCACACTCCCCACCCTGACGGTGGTGAGCACCAGGCGTCAGACCGGCCCAGCCCTCCTAGCCAGGCACCGCAGACAGCCTCAGCCCGGAAATGTATCGTAAGGCCATCCAAACCCACGGAGGACGTTATGGATAACGAGAACCTTCACCAACAGGACATTCCGGACCGTGTGCGTTCCAGCACTCCGAGCACGTCCAGGCCGGACTCGACCGCGAAATCGAACGCCACATGGACACTGACGCCGACCGGTCAAAAGCCGACATCACTAAACGCATCGAGGAACTCGACCACGAATGGGACGTCGAACGACTCCTCGAACTCGATCCCTCGTCCCTGGCCTTCATCGGCACGGTACTGGAAGCGACAACCAACCGGAAATGGCTGCTGCTCCCAGCAACTGTTCTAGCATTCCTGTTCCAGCACGCCGTCCAAGGCTCAAAAGACAGGTTCATGGTCAATTCTCCTGGCTCAGGATTGCGGCGGAGGCCCTGTAAAGGGCGCCTTCATGATCACCCGGCAAGCGGTCCGTGGGCCAGCCGACGTGTTTGTCAGGGCGGACC
>NZ_JARESG010000056.1 GCF_029076445.1 Pseudarthrobacter naphthalenicus | reverse complement strand
TTTATCTGTAGTCATGGAACAGCGTCCTCGATTGTCAGTGATTGGTTGGTTCTTCTTTGTGGTGGACACGTCAGCTTCGCTGTCAGTGGCTGCCCATAGGGTGCTCCCATGATTGCCCCTGGAACGTTCGGGTTTCGTTGGGTGCGGTCCACTTCCGGAGTGGACTTCGCCGTCGTTTTCGACCGGCGGAGCGGGGTGATTCATCCGGGAGCATGTGACTGGTTGCGGTCTTTGGTTGAGTCCGGCGCGTCGCCGAACACCGTGCGCAACTACGGCCTCAGGGTCGCGGGGTTCCTGAGTTGGCTTCCAAGTCAGGGCCTGGCTTGGACCCAAGCGAGGTCCTCGGCGATGGTGCGGTGGAAGAACCATCTGTCAGTGACCCCCGTGCAGCATGGGGCGGGGGTGGCGACGCTGAGACGTCCCGCGACGGTCGGCGCGTGGCTGGTTGCGGTGGTCGAGTTCTACCGGTGGGCGGCGCTGGAGGGTCTCGTGCCAAAGGAGCTGGTGGCCCGTTTATCGGAGGAGCAGTTCGTTCGGCCTGGTCCCCGGGGTGGGGAACGCGGCCGGACGCGCAGTATTGCCGCGAAGGAGCTGCGGGTCAGGACGGTGGAGGTGCCGAGGGCGCCGGCGTGGTTGTCGGAGGAAGCGGACCGACGGGCGTTTCTCGCGCTTTCGCTGCGCCCGCGGGACCGGTTCTTGGTGGAGTTGCTCTACTTCGCAGGGTTGCGTGTCGGTGAGGCGTTGTCGTTGTTCCGGGAGGATCTGCACCTGCTGGCGGACAACCGGCCGCACGGTTGCACGGTGAAGGGGCCGCATGTTCATGTGGTCCGCAACCGTTCGGCGAACGGGGCCCGTGCGAAGTCCCTGCGGGTGGTCCCGTTGCCTGCGGAGCTCGCGTTCTCTTACCAGGAGGCGCTGCGGGAGCGGATCGGCCGTGTTGGTGATGACCGGGGTCCGAACGTTTTCGTCGCCCTGGATGGGCCGACGGCGGGACAGGCGCTGAGCTACGCGAGGGTGGTGGACTTGTTCCGCCGGTTATCGAAGCTTCTGGGGTTCAAGATCCGTCCGCATGTGCTGCGGCACACGAGGGCGACGATCTGGTTGCGCGGGCTGGAGGGCGAGGCCGTTGAGCTTGATGTCGTGCGGGTGTTGCTGGGTCACCGGTCGATCGCTTCGACGCTGATCTACACGCACGCTTCCGAGGAGTCGCTGCGGGCGGCGGTGGCCAACCCGGCAGTCCAGTTCCCGGGGGCGGGCGCATGAGTGCCGTTGCAGAGGAACTGGTTCGGTCGCTATCTGGTGCCGGCACTGGTTGGTGCGAATTTCTGGCCGGGATGCTCAGCGATGACTGGGCCGTCGGTTCCTGGGACCCGGGCCGGGGCGTGTTGACGATCGACCCGTTCAACGAACTCAACGATTTCACAGTCTGTGACCGGCCCGGCTGCGCCAACCCGGCCGCCCGTGTGGCGTTTTGCCAATCGTGCGTGCGAAGGGCCAGGGCGGCCGGGTTGCCGGTCGAGGAGTACGCCCGAACGCGGCCGAAAGTGGATCCCTTGGAAGGCCGGTCCACGCGGGGCTTCGCGCTGTGTGGGGTTCACGACGAGGCAGGCCGCCGTTGCGGGCGGGCGCAGACGACCCGTGGACTCTGCCCATCGCACTACTACCGGTTCACCAAGAACTGCAAAGCCGGGGGCATGCCGGTCACCGATGAGATGCTGGCGGCGTTCATCACCGACCGGCGAGGGAAAGTGGCCCACCCCTCGGTGCCATGCCCGGTGACCGGCTGTGACCGGGTGTTCTCCACGCCCCTGGCGAGCGGGCTCTGCGACTATCACGACTCCGGGTTGCGGGCGGCGCGCCGGCTGGATCCCGTGCTCACCGTGACGGGGTTCATCGGATCCGACAGTGTCCTGGAACGCCATCAGTTGCCGTTGCGGTCCTTGCCGGAGCCGATGCGCACTGAGCTGCTGTTCGTCCTTCAGCAGTACTCGACCCGCGGTTACGGGAGGCTGATAGTGAACAAGCTGCGGCCGTTTATCAACGACGCCTGCCACGACGAGCACACCAATCTGCTGGAGTGTTTCCGCACGCACGAGCACGCCACACGGCTCAAGGGAGTCCGGTCGGTCGGGATCCTGGTCTTGGAGAAGGCCCTGCGGAGGTTCACCAGGTATGAGTCGCTGCAGGAGAATCTGGTCTATTTGCAGGACCTCCCGCTGCGGGTGACGAACTCGCACCCCAACGCCGACCTTGCCGGGTCCCCGCTGGACATGAGGGAAATCTCCCAGCCGTGGCTCGCCGCGGCTTTCCGTGAGTGGCTCCGGTCAACGTTGGAGCCCCGGACCCGGGTTCAGCGGTGCTTCGCCGCCTGCGTCGAGGCCTCCGCGGTGCTCCGTGCCAAACGCAGCGACGCAGGCATCGACCCGACCAGGCTGGCCTACGAGGACATGGCGGCCATCTCAACCCGCTTCGAGGCCCGCTGGCCTGTCAGGGCCTCACAAACAAGCCATGCCGTGTGGTGGGAGCTTTGCCGGACCGCCCGGCGGCTGGGTACCTGGAGGCAGATCCCGGAAAGCTTCGCACAGAACTACGCGGGCCATAAGAGGACGGCACGGCGGGACCGGAACGACCAAAGAGTCGAGAACGACAGGGTCACCCCTGCCGCGGTGATCGAGCACCTGCGCAACCATACCGGTCAGATGAGCGTTGGACGGCACACCAAAATGTATCGGTGCGTGCTGGAGCTCTTGATGGAAACCGGGCGCCGGCCGGGCGAGATCACCTCTCTGGGCACGGACTGCCTCCTCCAGGACCGGCACGGCGGCTGGCTGCTGCGCTACACCGCTCACAAAACCGGAGGAACCATCAAAGAGCTCCCCGTCGAATCACCGGTCGTGGAATCGATCCGCCGCTGGGAAGGGGCCCGGGAAGAGCTCGGCATCCGGTCGTCTTTCCTGTTCCCGACAGGCCGGCGCCGGCTGAAGGACGAGAACGTCCCACATATCGGCGAGACCTACTTGGCCCGGATCCTGCATAAGTTCACCGAGTCGCTCCCGCCCGTTCCCGGTCCGGTGCTGGACCCGGACGGGAACACGGTCGACTTCGACCTCGCCAGCGTCCAACCGTATGACTTCCGCCGCGCCTACGCGCAGCGGCACGCGGACAACGGCACGGACCCGGACGTGCTGCGCCAGCTCATGGACCACGTCTCCATGGCGACCACGATGGGCTACTACCAGGTCAGTTCAAAACGCCGCCGCCAGGCAGTGAGCACCCTCGCGCCCTTGGCCCACGACCGTCACGGCCACCAGATCGGGATCGGTCACGGACGAGTGCAACTGAAAATCACCCCGGTCCCCTACGGAGACTGCGCAGAACCAAGCAATGTCGCCGCCGGGGGCACCGCATGCCAGCTCCGGTATCAGTGCGCCGGCTGCGGGTTCTTCCGCCCCAACCCCTCACACATCCCGGAGATCGAAAAGGAAATCCTGAAACTCCGATCCCAGCTGCGCATCGCCGAAGCATCCGACACAGCCACCTACCTCCTCGACGCCCAACGCGGCCTGATCACCGACTACGAAAAAGTGCTGGCAACCATGCGCACCCGCCTCGAACAGCTCCCGCCCGAACAACGCCGCGAAATCGACACCATGTCCGAAGTCATGCGCCGCGCCCGCAGCGCCGCACTTGCCAACAAACAGATCGAGCTGAGGGAGCTATGACCACCGGCCACACCCCGGCCAAGGGAAACGCCGCTGCACTGGCACGGGCACGCGCTCAGACCTCGGCCCGCAAACACCAAGACGTCGCGGCAGCGCTGAAAGTCGCCGCGGACCGCGGACACTCACTCACCGTCTCCACCCTGGCCGCGGCCGCGGGCGTGAGCCGCCAATACCTCTACAGCCAACCAGACCTCGTGGATGCCCTCCGCCGCCACCAACAAACACAAACCGGTCTCGACGATCCGCCGTTGCGTGCTGCCCGGGCAGCTGATCTGATCAACGCCCACGAGACCATCAAACGGCTCAAAGGGCACATCCGTGAACTGAACCTAAAACTCGATGCGGGACTGGCAGCGCAGCTGGAACTACGTGATGAGAAACGGCTCCGGCAACTCTACGAACAACGCGGCCAGGAGATCGACCGGCTCATCGCCAACAACACGGACCTGTCCCGGACAGTCGCCCAGCTGCGGGAAACCGTCCGCACCCTCGAAGACGACCTCACGATCGAACGCACTGCGCTGCGCCAGCTCACAGGTCAACCATCAAACGTCACCAGCATCCGGTTCGGCGACGCCCCCTAACCAATCTGACCTTGCCTGCGGTCACAAACGCCGCACGATCCAGGCCAACCAGGAACCCGGTCCTGCCCGTCCAAACCACGGGAGACAATGGATTCATGAAGTTGGAACTGCTCCACATTGATCAATGCCCCAACTCAGCCAGTGCACACAAACTCCTCGAAGAAGCGCTGACTGCCTTGGACCACGCCGATACCGAAATTCACATGCGCTTGTTGAAGTCCGCATCTGACATTGAGGGCACCGGATTTGCCGGGTCCCCCACCATCACCGTCAACGGAACCGATATCTTCCCCGGCGGGGCACCCTCAACCGATCTGGCCTGCCGCATCTACATGACCCCCAACGGGTTCGCCGGCCTGCCAACAATGGACCAACTCACCAGCGCCCTCCGCGATCATGGATTCTGAATCCGTCACGTGCTCGTGCTGCGGGAGGCTGAAGCCCCGTTCCAAATTGCACGCTCTAGGGTCGGAACCCTCTTACATATGCCGGCGCTGCGGCCTGTGGGTTGCATTCCGGATCCGGCGAGATCCTCCCGACGAACGCTGACCGGCATCACGCCTGACAAATCGCCCTCAGTCGTGGACGTCGTTGACACAACAAATCCGCGGCGTCCAGCGCATCAGTGTTGACAGCACCCAGATAACGCTGTG
>NZ_JARESG010000055.1:1423-4986 GCF_029076445.1 Pseudarthrobacter naphthalenicus | reverse complement strand
TTTTAATGGTGTTCCGGCGGTGACCTACTCTCCCACACCCTCCCGGGTGCAGTACCATCGGCGCTGTGGGTCTTAGCTTCCGGGTTCGGAATGGGACCGGGCGTTTCCCCCACGCTATGACCGCCGTAACCTTATGTCCGCACCCTGGACAGTGGTGTCCGGGCGGGAAATCTGTGGTTACAACATTGTGGTGTTGTTTGTATTGTGTTGTGTTTTTTGTTCCCTGACGCAACGGACCCGTGGCGGGTTTGTTGGTTGGGAACCACATAGTGGACGCAAGCAGTCTTGTTTCTTTTTACCACTGCTGGGTGTGAACGTCTTTTGAATGCCGTTCACGCAGTGGTGTGTGGTGTAAGTTATCGGCCTATTAGTACCGGTCAGCTTCACGAGTCGTTAGTCCTCGCTTCCACATCCGGCCTATCAACCCAGTGGTCTGGCTGGGGGCCTCTCACACACAAGGTGTATGGAAATCTCATCTCGAAGCGAGCTTCCCGCTTAGATGCTTTCAGCGGTTATCCCATCCGAACGTAGCTAATCAGCGGTGCACTTGGCAGTACAACTGACACACCAGAGGTTCGTCCGTCCCGGTCCTCTCGTACTAAGGACAGCCCTTCTCAAATTTCCTGCGCGCGCAGCGGATAGGGACCGAACTGTCTCACGACGTTCTAAACCCAGCTCGCGTACCGCTTTAATGGGCGAACAGCCCAACCCTTGGGACCTACTCCAGCCCCAGGATGCGACGAGCCGACATCGAGGTGCCAAACCATGCCGTCGATATGGACTCTTGGGCAAGATCAGCCTGTTATCCCCGAGGTACCTTTTATCCGTTGAGCGACGGCCATTCCACAATGTACCGCCGGATCACTAGTCCCGACTTTCGTCCCTGCTCGAGATGTCTCTCTCACAGTCAAGCTCCCTTGTGCACTTACACTCGACACCTGATTGCCAACCAGGCTGAGGGAACCTTTGGGCGCCTCCGTTACTTTTTAGGAGGCAACCGCCCCAGTTAAACTACCCATCAGGCACTGTCCCTGACCCGGATTACGGGCCGAAGTTAGATGTCCAAAGTGACCAGAGTGGTATTTCAACGATGACTCCACCCGAACTGGCGTCCGGGCTTCAACGTCTCCCACCTATCCTACACAAGCCACTCCGAACACCAATACCAAACTATAGTAAAGGTCTCGGGGTCTTTCCGTCCTGCTGCGCGTAACGAGCATCTTTACTCGTACTGCAATTTCGCCGAGTTTATGGTTGAGACAGCGGGGAAGTCGTTACTCCATTCGTGCAGGTCGGAACTTACCCGACAAGGAATTTCGCTACCTTAGGATGGTTATAGTTACCACCGCCGTTTACTGGGGCTTAAATTCTCAGCTTCGCCCGTAAGGGCTAACCGGTCCTCTTAACCTTCCAGCACCGGGCAGGAGTCAGTCCGTATACATCGTCTTGCGACTTCGCACGGACCTGTGTTTTTAGTAAACAGTCGCTTCCCCCTGGTCTCTGCGGCCCCGATCCCCTCCCACCAGCAAGTGGTGTTCAAGGTTGGGGCCCCCCTTCTCCCGAAGTTACGGGGGCATTTTGCCGAGTTCCTTAACCATAATTCTCTCGATCGCCTTAGTATTCTCTACCTGATCACCTGTGTCGGTTTGGGGTACGGGCGGCTAAAACCTCGCGTCGATGCTTTTCTCGGCAGCATAGGATCACCAAATCCCCCCACTAAAGGGGGTCCCATCAGATCTCAGGCATCATGAACAGCGGATTTGCCTACCGTTCGCCCTACATCCTTAGACCGGGACAACCATCGCCCGGCTCGGCTACCTTCCTGCGTCACACCTGTTAATACGCTTGCCTCCCAGGATCAGGTCCCGCGCTCCACCAAAACCCGCACACCACAAGGGTGATTGGGCAGGTCTCGGGCGGTTAGTATCCCCTGTTCAACATGGACGGTTTTTCGCCGGTACGGGAATATCAACCCGTTGTCCATCGACTACGCCTGTCGGCCTCGCCTTAGGTCCCGACTTACCCAGGGCAGATTAGCTTGACCCTGGAACCCTTGATCATTCGGCGGACGGGTTTCTCACCCGTCTTTCGCTACTCATGCCTGCATTCTCACTCGTGTAGGCTCCACCGCTGGTTTACACCGCGACTTCACTGCCCACACGACGCTCCCCTACCCATCCAAACGCCTGAACCACAAGGGCTTAGCAATATTTGAATGCCACAACTTCGGCGGTGTACTTGAGCCCCGCTACATTGTCGGCGCGGAATCACTTGACCAGTGAGCTATTACGCACTCTTTTAAGGATGGCTGCTTCTAAGCCAACCTCCTGGTTGTCTTCGCAACTCCACATCCTTTCCCACTTAGCACACGCTTAGGGGCCTTAGTTGGTGGTCTGGGCTGTTTCCCTCTCGACTATGAAGCTTATCCCCCACAGTCTCACTGCTGCGCTCTCACTTACCGGCATTCGGAGTTTGGCTGACGTCAGTAACCTTGTAGGGCCCATTAGCCATCCAGTAGCTCTACCTCCGGTAAGAAACACGCAACGCTGCACCTAAATGCATTTCGGGGAGAACCAGCTATCACGAAGTTTGATTGGCCTTTCACCCCTACCCACAGCTCATCCCCTCCATTTTCAACTGAAGTGGGTTCGGTCCTCCACGACGTCTTACCGTCGCTTCAACCTGGCCATGGGTAGATCACTTCGCTTCGGGTCTAGATCACGCCACTGCAACGCCCTATTCAGACTCGCTTTCGCTACGGCTTCCCCACACGGGTTAACCTCGCGACGTAACACTAACTCGCAGGCTCATTCTTCAAAAGGCACGCCGTCACAGCTACTTGTGATAAATCACGGCTGCTCCGACGGATTGTAAGCACACGGTTTCAGGTACTGTTTCACTCCCCTCCCGGGGTACTTTTCACCTTTCCCTCACGGTACTGGTCCGCTATCGGTCATTAGGGAGTATTTAGGCTTATCAGGTGGTCCTGACAGATTCGCACGGGATTTCTCGGGCCCCGTGCTACTTGGGATACTCTCACAGGCGGCACAAAACATTTCGGTTACGGGGCTCACACCCTCTCTGGCCGGCCTTTCAAGACCGTTCACCTATGCCTGCACATCACACCCCACCAGTCCGGCAGAACTGGTATGGAAAGTCCCACAACCCCGACCATGCAACGCCCGCCGGCTATCACACATGGAACGGTTTAGCCTGATCCGCGTTCGCTCGCCACTACTAACGGAATCACTATTGTTTTCTCTTCCTGCGGGTACTGAGATGTTTCACTTCCCCGCGTTCCCCCCACGCACCCTATGTGTTCAGATGCGGGTCACCAGGCAGATCGCTCCCCTGGCGGGGTTTCCCCATTCGGACACCCTGGGATCACAGTCCGGTTATCGACTCCCCCAGGCTTATCGCAGATTCCTACGTCCTTCTTCGGCTCCTAATGCCAAGGCATCCACCGTGTGCTCTTAAAAACTTGACCACAAAAGATCAATTCAGAAATTTTCGAGAGAACCACGAAAACCAACCACACCCAACAACCACACCCCCCAAAAAGG
>NZ_JARESG010000055.1:0-1325 GCF_029076445.1 Pseudarthrobacter naphthalenicus | reverse complement strand
CGCTCCTTAGAAAGGAGGTGATCCAGCCGCACCTTCCGGTACGGCTACCTTGTTACGACTTAGTCCCAATCGCCAGTCCCACCTTCGACAGCTCCCTCCCCACAAGGGGGTTAGGCCACCGGCTTCGGGTGTTACCAACTTTCGTGACTTGACGGGCGGTGTGTACAAGGCCCGGGAACGTATTCACCGCAGCGTTGCTGATCTGCGATTACTAGCGACTCCGACTTCATGGGGTCGAGTTGCAGACCCCAATCCGAACTGAGACCGGCTTTTTGGGATTAGCTCCACCTCACAGTATCGCAACCCTTTGTACCGGCCATTGTAGCATGCGTGAAGCCCAAGACATAAGGGGCATGATGATTTGACGTCGTCCCCACCTTCCTCCGAGTTGACCCCGGCAGTCTCCTATGAGTCCCCGCCATCACGCGCTGGCAACATAGAACGAGGGTTGCGCTCGTTGCGGGACTTAACCCAACATCTCACGACACGAGCTGACGACAACCATGCACCACCTGTGAACCGACCGCAAGCGGGGCACCTGTTTCCAGGTATTTCCAGTCCATGTCAAGCCTTGGTAAGGTTCTTCGCGTTGCATCGAATTAATCCGCATGCTCCGCCGCTTGTGCGGGCCCCCGTCAATTCCTTTGAGTTTTAGCCTTGCGGCCGTACTCCCCAGGCGGGGCACTTAATGCGTTAGCTACGGCGCGGAAAACGTGGAATGTCCCCCACACCTAGTGCCCAACGTTTACGGCATGGACTACCAGGGTATCTAATCCTGTTCGCTCCCCATGCTTTCGCTCCTCAGCGTCAGTTAATGCCCAGAGACCTGCCTTCGCCATCGGTGTTCCTCCTGATATCTGCGCATTTCACCGCTACACCAGGAATTCCAGTCTCCCCTACATCACTCTAGTCTGCCCGTACCCACCGCAGATCCGGAGTTGAGCCCCGGACTTTCACGGCAGACGCGACAAACCGCCTACGAGCTCTTTACGCCCAATAATTCCGGATAACGCTTGCGCCCTACGTATTACCGCGGCTGCTGGCACGTAGTTAGCCGGCGCTTCTTCTGCAGGTACCGTCACTTTCGCTTCTTCCCTACTGAAAGAGGTTTACAACCCGAAGGCCGTCATCCCTCACGCGGCGTCGCTGCATCAGGCTTTCGCCCATTGTGCAATATTCCCCACTGCTGCCTCCCGTAGGAGTCTGGGCCGTGTCTCAGTCCCAGTGTGGCCGGTCACCCTCTCAGGCCGGCTACCCGTCGTCGCCTTGGTAAGCCATTACCTCACCAACAAGCTGATAGGCCGCGAGTCCATCCAAAACCACAA
>NZ_JARESG010000054.1 GCF_029076445.1 Pseudarthrobacter naphthalenicus | reverse complement strand
GCTTCTCTGCACTTTGCAACCGCCGCGTACGCTCCGATCCCAACGATTAGTACGCGGTACTTCACCTGGTCGATTTATACGCCAGCGGAAGAGATGCTCACAACTGTCTTTGATGCCTTTTTGCAAAAGCATGCTTATTTGAAGAAGAGATGCGCGCGCGCCTGCCCCAAACCCTTGGCCGACCGCGCTGCTCTATACACAGCCCCACAGCGCCAATCCTTTATCTAAGGTCTTGAATAATCCTATGCGCCAGCCCTAGACTCATCGCAACCGGCTAATCCCCGGGGTCTCAAGTTGGGGGAATGATCACTTCTACTGCTCTGTTGGGCTGCCATAAACCGGGAGGCCTTACGAGTTGAGGTTTGATCATGAGAATGAAAATTGGGGGAATAATGAATCTTGTCCGTAAAGCACTACTTGTTCTTGCGACTATGCTGGCCTTATTCTCGGTCGCTGCACCGAGCTATGCTTCCACCACCTTGCCATCGCCTTCGCCGTCGCTCAATAAAGAAGAGCCGGACAATGACCAAGCCAGTCCGTCCGGTCTGTGGTGGCCAGAGGTTGACGTCTATGTAGGGTGCTCCGGAAGTTCTTTTGCATACAGCGGCGCGGCATGGGACCTTCAGGGCGGCGCATATTATGAGACTTGGTGGTCCGTAACCTTCCCAGACGGCACCGGCGAGTACGACAACTGGCCCCGTCAGACGCTGCAAGCGAGCAGCAGCGGCTTCCTGACCACTTCCACGTTCTACGCGGCCAATCATGGATCGGGTCGTTACACCGCAACGATGTACCTTAAGAAGGACGGAAGCGAAGTAGGACGGCATACAACGGAGTGCTACAAGTGAGGGTCTGAATGAACAGTCAGGAATACAGGGCAGGCGAAACAACCTACGGACCACTTGAACTGAAAAGCATCTGGAAGCGTCATGAACTAAGAAATTTCGATCTCATGGTGATATTGCAGGTCTCCGGAGGTGAGCACGCAGCCCAACGCATTCTTCGAGATGAAGAAGTTTCTGCGGAAGACAAAGCATCTCTGGCCATTGCCAACGACTTAGCCAAGCAGAAAGGTTATTTACCTTTGTTTGATTTGGCTGATGATGGCGCTGAAGTATCCGAAGGTCAGCGGGCAGAGCTAGAAGAGTTTTTCGAGTCAGAAGAATGGGAGACCAGAAATCAAAGCAGCACGCGGAACCCCTGACAGGGTGGCTGCGTGAACTCTGAGCATGAAAAGGTCCCCGGTTGAACCGGGGACCTTTTCGTGCTCTTCACATGTCCCGGGTCTGCCGGTTGCCGCGGGCAAGGAGCCCCGTGGCCAGCCGCGTGTAACCGGCAGGAGGGGAAAATCTTGATTCCCAATCGGCCCTGGGAAGATCAGACAGCGTTCGGCCCTGCCAACTAATTACCCGTTAGCGACGGACAGCCGGGATACCCAGGTCTACCTGTCCGCGCTGGACAGCACTGTGAGCGTCGGCGCGTTTCTGTTTGAGGAACTGAACGGTCAGTTCGATGCCTTCTATCTCCCCCAACCACCCCTTCGTCTGAGCGAGCTCACGTCGGGCCATCAGGTCTGAATGGATCTCGTCGAGCCGACCGAGCATTCCGGGGTCGACTTGGAGCATGGGACAGCGGATACAGGCGTGTTCATGCTCGCAAGGGGTGGCGTAGGGGCGTGCACAGTTCCCGAGCTCGACTTTCCGTTTGTCGAAGTGTTCTTCGAATTCAGCCCATTCCGTATCGGTTGGAGATTTGTATTCCCGGGCTGGACGCGCGGCCCGCCGCTCGGCGAGGTGTTTCTGGTAGTGCCGGACCACGTCTTCGCGGAAGACGGTGACGTAGCCGTGGGTTGTTTGGATATCGAGGTGTCCCAGGAGTGCGGCGCCGATATGGATAGGCAGACCGTTATTGACCAGGTCCGTGGCCAGAAGGCGGCGGAAGTCGTGCGGTGTGAAGCGGCAACCACCCAGCTCGGGATGATCGATGGCGACGGCGTCGCTGAGTTTGGCCAGTTCATCACGAAGCGATCCGGCGTTGATCACTTCAGTGCGTTGTCCGATGGTGCGCTGGAAGAGGAACGGCAGCGGCTCGCTAGTGACTCTGTCGTAGGGATTGAATCGAGTCGCCAGTGGCACGCCTTCCCTGTTCCTGGTCAGGCGTCGAATGATCGTGGCGATGACGTGGAAAAGGTCAGGGCTCATGGGTATGACTCGTTCCCGATCATTTTTTGAGGGAGCGACGACCAAGAGTGCGACAATTTCGCTGTTCGGTCGGATGTATTGACGGATGCTCAGCTGAGACAGTTCCAGCAATTCGTCGCACCGAAGGCCGGTGTGCCTCAAGGTCTCCACGGCTGCCCACTGCCAAAAGACGGCGTCCTCGGTGAATGTCACGTTGATCTTGCGGTTGGTGGATAGGTCAAGCACGCGGACGTTGGATGCTCCGTGGAAGCGGCGGTGCCTGGCGTCTCCTTCGGTGTATAGCCGTTGATACTTCTTCCCGCCGATGGTGATGACCTCGTCTTTGCGGGTTTCGGCGGCCACTTTCAGAAGTTCCTGGAAGTGATCTTTCCGTTCTGTGGCAGCGGCGATGAAAGCCGGGAGCACTGGCTGGAGGAGGCGGATTCTGGAGTCCATGCGTTCTTTTGCCCGGCGGGCCGCTTTGCCCGCCGTCCGGGTCTCTCTGCCAGCGATCGGGCAAGGCGCTACCCATCGGGCCCAGTGTTCGGGTTCTTCGGCCGCCCAGCCCTGCAGGTCGAGATAGAAGGCCCTGATGTTCGTCATGATGGCTTCGAGCTGAAGGCGTGGTTTTCCGTCGCGGCGGAGGGCCACCACGGCGCGCCAGCTTTCGTAGTCCGTTTGGGAGATGACGAAAGTCGCCTGGCCAGGGTTGATCTGTTGGAGGCCGTTCCAAAACTTGCCGCAAATGTCCGCTGCAAGGTCGCGCAGGGTGGCGAAGTCTATGTCGTGGCTGCGCCGGGTCAGGTAAGCAACGAAGACGTCGCGGATGTCCGGGTTGATGATGTTATGTTTGTCGACCAACTCGGCCGGCGTCTGAGCCGGGGATCGCATCGCCGCGCGGAGAGTTGGCGGGACCTGGGCAGGAAAGTGCCCGGATTCGGACATCACCCGCCAGGCAAGGTAACCGACGTGCGTCTCATAACCGCCGCCCCATCCCCCTTCGCGCGTGGCTACGGCGTAGTGAAGTAACGCCTCCGCGCTCAGGTCAACGAACCGGATTCCCTGCGTCGTAAGTGCTGATGCCACATCCATCCGAGCGCAGCGTTTGAAGTGGTTGGATGTGTCCTGTTGTTCAACGAGGGCAAGGAAGCGGTCGAGATCGGGATCGTTTTGTGCTTGCTCAAAATGCTCGTGGTAGCGGACGAACGAGTTGATTTTGAAGGCTTCCAGCGAAGGGCGAATGACACGTAGACAGCACAGGAGCATCAGCGAATGTCCGAGTTCACCGTCAAGACGAAAATTTCCGGTGGCCAACTCGCGTATCTTGCGGTGACCATCGTTGAATCCTGACGAGATCCATTTCTCCTGCCAGGTCCGTCCGGAGTGTCTTACGAGATAAGACAGCAGCCATTTCAGCCCGTGATGGCGCAGTGATTCACGTGGCTGACTGCGTGGCCATATCGTGTCGGTCAAGGCGATGATGCTCTCGGGACTTGCGGTGTCCAGATCACCGCGAGGCCATGGCGGAATTTCCGGTCGCGCCGCCGGAGCAGCAATGATGACGGTCTGGTTCCGGGTTCTCCCGGGAACAGCTGCGTTTACCGGCCGCTGTTGTGGTCGTTTAAGGGCCTTAGGCACCGAACACCACTGAGAAGTCGTCGGGGTCGTAGCCTGGGGTCAGCGTTGGTTGGGGTCGTGGGGATGCCATGTGCTCTTGTACTTTTTGGAAGACCTCATCGATCCGAGGCCGTAGATAGGGAGTCATCGAGGAGACTTGTCGGTGCCGGCTGACGGCCATGATTTCAGGCAAGGTCAGATTAGGGTCAGCGACCATGCGGTTGATGGTCGTGTGTCTGAAGTCATGCAGTGACCAGTCCGTGCCCAGCACTGCGTTCACCCGTTGCAGCATTCGGCGGGCAGCGTGATACGTGAGCGGCCGCGGTTTGCCATGGAGTGCACGCCAGATCAATTCATCGGGCCGTGGACTTCCGTGCTCGTGGAAGTACATGGTCAGATACTGCAGGGATTCCGGTGAGACAGGCACCGGCTCCAGGAGACGGGATCCTTTAGATACGACCCATACACGTTGCCCGGCCCAGTCGATCTGATCGCCGTGGACGCCGAGCAGTTCACTCGCGCGGGCTCCGGAGGAGACATACATACTCACCAGGGCACGATCGCGGTTGGTCCGCAGAGCCTCCATCAAATCGTCGAAAAGGTCATCCGGGATGGAACGGGGCAGCCATTCGGACTTCTTTTGCCGCAGAGGAGCCCGATTGGCCCGTGGCATTGTTTCGGTCCGACCTCGATGAACGAGTCGTCTCCGGCCGGCAGCCTCAGGGACCGGGTTTATCAGGGGTCCACGACCGAAGCGTGCGTGGTAGGAGTAAAAAGACGAGATTACCGAGAGGGCGTGATTGATAGTTGCCGGTGCATAGCCCCCGGCCAGGGGACGCTTACCGGTGCGCGAATTCCTGCCCCGGTTACCAGTCCCCGGCCGCTGAGGGTTCACTGCGGACCGCATCCATCCCACGAGGACCTCGACTTCGGCGCGGGTCGCCTGCTCCCATCCACTGCCGAGCAGACTAAGAACGCGCCACCACCTGAGCAGGTCATTGCCATAGGAGCGGACGGTCAAAGGGCTCATATCGCTCAGAACGAGATCCCGGAGGAACACTGAGAAGTCCTCGATCTCTTGCCCTTTGTCGTCGATGACGACGTAGGGCAAGAGGCCGTCCGTTCTTGGGACCACGGCGCCTATTGCCAGTAGGCCAGTCCGTCCCTCGAGCAGTTTGAGCCGCACGTCGTCCATGAGTACCACCTCTCCGGAGAACCCTGATCCAGACTCTACGATGAAGTTCAGTTAACAGGAC
>NZ_JARESG010000053.1 GCF_029076445.1 Pseudarthrobacter naphthalenicus | reverse complement strand
AAGTGGAACCGGCGCCAACCCAGCGAACCAACAGGCCACACCAGACTGCCCGAAAACAGAAAACAAAACTCGGATCAGCCGCAGGCGCAAAACCGCGACCGTCACGGCGCATCATGAAAAATCGGGGCTAGGCCTAAGCTCAAGGATATTCATTTGGCTTGTCCCCTAACCTGACGCCGCGCTGGAACAGAGGCCTTCCCTGATGGCCTGCTTCCGTTCGCAGCTGCACGTCGCGCACGAAACTCCATTTTTTCTCCATTCTTGCGCGATTATCCCACTACGCGATTCGCTAGAAGAGCAGTTAGGCTGCTGGTGCCGGGAGAGAGACATGCACTCTTGAGGACGTATGATACAAGATCGTGTCATGGGGTCTATGCCACCAGCGGTCCCGGATGAAGGACCTGATCGCCGCCGAAATGGTGGAGCGACATTGGTCCAAGTTTGGCCAGCGAGCTTAGCCTGGGCTCCCACTGGTCTTGCCATGAAGAACAAGACCGCGATGCCCCTTCTCAAGCTTCCGCTAGAGTCCATCGGCACTAAATCCTCCAGCTCGGGGAGCGTATTTTTCAACGCGTGAAGCTACTGCTCGAAACGCTCACCACCCTCGGATACACCAGCCGGGTCCTCGTACCCGAGACGATCGTCCGACTGTCGGCCGCACTCGATACGACGGCTTGGAAGCCGGCGGCCACAGGCCCACGTCCCGTCGCTGTTCTCCCGAACGCAGGCCTGCCGGGTATGCCAGTTTCGCGTTAGACACAGGCATCAACCTCATTGCTACAGTGTGCCGGCCGACCCCTGGTGGGTTTCGGGTCGATCTGGAGCTTCCGTTAGGCCAGATATCGCCGACGATGCCCGGGGGCCACCCCGGGCATCCCATCGTCGGGGTTCGGGAGGACCCTCAAATCTAATGGTGCGGCCGAGATTAGACGGCTGTGGGAATGAATACGCCGGGCGCGAACCAGCTCATGCTGACGTAAAGACCTTGCCCCTTATCGAGATCTCGTAAGAGCTTATGAGTGCCAGCAATGAATGGTGCCAGCAACTTTATCCACGGTTGCGCGGGGCTAGGAATCGAGCCTCCAATGCTAGAAACCACAGAATTAAGGACATCCGCAGAGTCCAAAATCCTTGTGGCCGCCTCATGGCTAAATTCGACATGAAAGCCCCACCAGAAGGCTCGAACCGTCACTCCATCGGTGAAACTTAGAACTCCCGCCCCCACCTCGTCCCGGCTTTCGTCGGCCGAAGCCTGCGGAGGTCCAAAGAAGGCCACTTGGGCCGAATAAGAGTTGGCATTGACGATGTTGTCGGAGCCCATCCAGCCTACGCTGGCCGCGAGCTCCCTTGCCACAGATTGCCAGTTGCCGTCCGGCAGATCAAGGATATCTGAGCTTCCAACGGAAGATGTCGACCGAATTTGCTCTAGAACAGCAACCCTAGCTTCCAGCTCATCAAGATCATTGGTAGTCACAGTCTTTGCCGGTCCTTCCTGTCCGTCTGTGGTAGGTCTCTTTGCAGCTGTATCGAACAGCAAACGTGTTAACAGTTAGCTTGCGCTTCAACCCGTCACCGGATCGTCATCAGGCCGTCATCAGAAGCGAAATGGCCTCACCGAGCTCATCACGGTTCAACGTCATCTTCGACCGAACGCTGCGATGACCTTCCTAGCCCAAGGCGGAGCGATTTCGATAAGAGCTGCGGCGCGGAATAGGACTGGAGCCGGTGGACAAGGCTAATTGTTGGGGCTCCTGCGGTCCTGTTGATTGATGGCCAGCCTGAGATTCTGGCGCGTGAGCCACCGCTGACGACCTAGGACGTTTTATGCAGCACAACAATTGCATCGCTGCGTCGTCTGCGCACGCACCGACCTGCCCCCTCGATCCGGTGGTGCCGGGACGCCCGACCGATTCGACGAACCTATGCGACCGGTACATAGAATCGCGCTATCCGAATGCACCGCTGGCGTCTTCTTCGTCTTGCCAGAGGGGTTCTTACCCTCCCGTGCGGCATGCCGCGGCGCCTTCTCCAGCGCAGACATGGCTATCGAGGACTTCACCTGCGAGTTCATCGAGTAGCCGACAATCCTTCCGCTCCCCACTACTTGAGAACTCACCGTGTCATCTTCACGCGTCCCGAGGGGCACAATATCCGGCCTGCGAGCTTGGCTATACTCTCAAGTCATAGGCGGGTCGGAAAAGAACAGATGCGGCTTAGCGCATCATTGGAGTATTTGCGATGGCGCTGGTTATACGGTTCTAGGAAGAGAGGGGAATCCACAACCCTTCCTGGCTCGGCTCTCTTATGGCGAAGGGGTGAACATGCAGGCAATGCATCCATATTGCCGATAACGCAGAACAAGTACTATTAATCGTTCATGATTGGCTTGCCTGCCTAGCCGGTCCCAACGCACGAAAATGACCTTCGGCCCTGCGCCGTTTCCGAATCCCTGTTTCAGGTTGACGGTCGCCCCGATGCACCGAAAATGGTCCTCGGGCGGCCCGCATGGGGCAGCGCCTGACTTGGCTCACGGGCCGGGATATTTCGGGAGCGTATCGCGCTGACCTGCAGTGATGCGGGCTGCTTCATGGTTCTTCACGCACTAATAGGATTTGTTCTAGTGTCACGGTGTGGCATTCATCAGGAGGGTGCTGACGGCCTCGGGGGCGACCGGTGTGCAGATCGCGGAGTATGTGCGGGGCCGTCAGCGGATAATGGAGCACGTCGGTTCGGCGCATACGGAAGCCGAACTCGGTGTCCTGCTGGAGCGTGCGCGCGAGTTGCTGGAGAATCCGGCGCAGGGCGTCCTTGAGCTTGGTGTCGAGCGCACGCCTCCAGTGAAGAATCTGGTTGCCCCTGCTGATAATCCGGGCCTGTTCGATATTGCCCGCCCGGCAGCAATTCCTGGGCGCAAAGGCCCTGCCCGCGTGGTGGGCACCGACTCCCGGTTGCTGTTCAATGCGTTGGCCTGGGCGTTCACGTCGTTGAAGTTCGATGGCCTCGGTGACGAGGCACGGTGACGCGTTCAGCGACGGGCAGCTGATCGATACGCTCACCCCCAGGACCGGCCACACGAACGAGAACAACCCTGATCTGCGTGCCGAACCCGTCTGGGACCCTGCCGTGCACCCGGGATCCTGGCGGGCGGTGTGGGCCTACTCACGCAAGAGAGCTGTTCATGACAACACAACGCGCACGGCCCAGGAGAACCGGGCACGGGAGGTCATCGAGGGACAGAAATCAGCCCGGACCCCACGGTTCGTCAAGACCGCCGGCGGGAAACCGAGCCTGGACGAGGCCTCGATAGCGCGTGCCCGGCAACTCGTCGGCCTGAAAGGCTACGTGACAAATATCCCCGCAAACATCATGCCCGCAGGGGAAGTAATCGGCTCCTACCACGACCTGTGGCATGTCGAGCAGTCGTTCCGGATGAGCAAAACTGGCTCTCCGTGGTTCGTGGTGAATGTTCTGCCGTGATGAATGTTCATGCCGCTGTTCTGGCGGCACTGCGCAATAGGATACGCGTTTTGTAGTTCTGTGCGTTGGTGAATCCCCGGCCTGTCCTTTTGATGTGTTTGATCGCGGTGTTGTTGGCTTCCACTTTCGCCGTTGTCGCGCCGGTGACAATGAGGACTTCGATCTCTTTCCACCATCGGCAGATTGTGCGCCAGAGCCGGTTCGTTTCCGGCTGAGCGGCATGTTCGACCAGAACCTGCAGGTGGTCTTTCGCGGCAGCCGCCTCGCCTAGGGACCCGGTGGCGAGCAGCGTCCGGAGCTGCTCTTTGACCAGCCAAGCGGCCTGCAATCTTCCGGTGGCGTCGTCGGTGGCGAACACGGTGCTGAGCCTGTTCCGTGCCCGGTCCGAGAGAGTGTCGCCGGCCCGCAGAAGCAGTCGGCGGTTGGCCCAGACCGGGTCGATGGAACGTCCCCGCCGGCCATGGACCTGCTGGGTGAGCCGTTGCCGGACTTCGGTAAGCATGTCGTTGCCGAGCTTGACCAGATGAAACGCGTCGACCGAGACCGCGGTGCGCGGCAGCCACATACGCAGGGCCTTGCGGAACGCCGCTGACGGGTCGATCGCGACGACCTGCACGCCCAGTCGCCACTGCAGTGGCCGGGCGAACAGCCAGTTCCCAACGCCTTCACTGTCGCGACCGTCCACGATCCCGAGGATCTGGCCGGTGTCCAGATCAACGATGGTGGTCATCCAGCGACCGTCCACGATCCCGAGGATCTGGCCGGTGTCCAGATCAACGATGGTGGTCATCCAGGGTTCGTAGCGTTTCCACGTCTTGGTGGCCGGGTCGCGGAAGAACCGGACGGACCGGTAGCGGTGTTCATCGATGCCGAGCATCCGGGGTGCCAAGGCATCGATATCGGGCAGCGTCAGCGCCGCGGAGTCCAGGGCCCGCTGGACCAGCCACCATGAGACACCGAACGAAGCGGCGGCCTCGGCGGCGGCCCTTCCGGATCCGATGACGGCGGCGACGAGGGCGTCGCGGAGCCGGCGGGTGGACCGTGCGCGGCGCGGGACCTGGGCTGTTTCCTCGGCGAACGTCTGCCGCGGGCACAGGTATTCATCGCAGAAGAATCTCCGCTTGGCCCAGATCACTTCGATTGGGCCGGCAACAGGGATGTCGCGGATACGTTGGGGCCGGCGGGAATGCACCCGGGTGCTGATCACGCCGCAGGAAGGGCAGCCGGCCTCAGCAGTGGCTTCGACCATGATGCGTCGCTGCCCGAAGGCGAGGACCTCGGTGTCGGTGACGCGGTAGTCGGGCAGGTTGAAAATGGCGGTGGCAGCATCGTGGCGTTGGGAAGTAGGCTCGATCAAGGCTCGTAGCTCCTGACTTGATGAATGCGTAGAGAACATCCATCACAGCAGGGCTACGAGCCCTTCAGCTTTCAAGACACGGAATCCGATTCACCACGAACCACGAAGAGCCGCCCTAACGCTTGTCAATGCTTTTTTGGCTCTGGACGGCAGGCAGGGTGAGTGCACCGTCACCTGTGTTCCGCGGTGACGGGATGTGCGTCCATCGGGACGGGGCCGGTCGTAGGGCCGCTGGTTTGC
>NZ_JARESG010000052.1 GCF_029076445.1 Pseudarthrobacter naphthalenicus | reverse complement strand
GGCGAAGAACGCCACGCCGCCCAACTACCCAGCCCCTGAGGACCAACAACCCGGTCAGAGACATGTCACCGACGAAAAATCCCAGCACATCTCCTGTCTTCGCAAGACCGGCTCCAGATAACCAACAACACCGCGATCAAACACATCAAACGAAAATCAGTTAACCGGCCCTGATGACCAGACACGCCACGGATTTCCAGAAGCCCCGGATGCCGTCGTGGCGGTAGGAGACTGGAAACAGTCCTGCCGGAGGAGGACGAATGGGACTGCAGGTTGCCAGGTCAGAGGACGGGCATATTCTCACGGGTGCCGCTGACGCCGCCGGGGAATTGGTCAACGGATTCCTGGCCCATTTGACGACGAGGAATTTCTCGCCCGCAACGCGCCGGGCGTATGCGTTCGACCTGTTGAACTTCCTGCGTTTTCTTATGGAGCGACGGCTCGGGCTGGCAGATGTCGCCCCGACTGATTTGTTCGATTACCTCGATTGGCTGAATATTCGCGTTTTTGGGGTCCATCTGTCGTGTGTTTGGGGGCCGGTGGGCTGAGCGCGCAGTAGCGGTCTTGGGTGCCGGTGGTGGCGTTGTTGGGGGCCACCCAGTTTAGGCTCCTTCCGTCGTGTGTATAGGGCGCACGGCGGAAGGAGTAATCATCAATGGTACGGAAGATCAGAGCGAAGCTCGTGTTGCAGTTGCGCGCCGAGGGCCTGTCCGGGCGGGCGATCGCGGCATCGCAGGGAATGTCGCGGAAGAGCATCACGGCGGTGCTGGAGGCCGCCGACGCGGCCGGTGTGGTTTGGGATGAGATCGCCGAAAGTACGGACCGCGAGGTGTATGCCCGGTTGTTCCCGGGCCGCGGTGAGCATCAAAGCGTGTTCGCGCAGCCGGACTGGGACCATGTCCACCGGGAGATGGCCCGGGTCGGGGTGACGCTGAAGCTGCTGCATGGCGAGTACGCCGATTCATGCGCCGCTGCCGGTGAGCCGATGATGGGTTATGACCGGTTCTGCAGGACCTACCAGCGGCATGTGTTGGTAACGGGGGCGGCATCCCGGGTCGGGCACAAGGCCGGGCAGACGGTGGAGGTCGACTGGTCGGGGCCGACGATGCAGTTGGCCGATCCTGCCACGGGCAAGTCCAGGACCGTGTATCTGTTCGTGGCATGCCTGCCCTTCAGCCGGTATGCGTTCGTTGAACCTGCCCTGGACATGAAGCAGGACACCTGGTTGCGGGCCCACGTGGCGATGTTCGAGGCCTTCACCGGTTCGGTGCCGCGGATCGTGCCGGACAATCTGAAGACCGGTGTCATCAAGCATCCCCGCGAGGGCGAGGTCGTGCTCAACGATGCTTACCGCGAGATGGCGGCGCACTATTCAGCGGCGGTGCTGCCCGGACGTGTCAGGGCACCGAAGGATAAGGCGAGCGTGGAAAACACGGTCGCCCACGTGGCTACCTGGATCATCGCAGGGCTGCGCCAGCGACAATTCACCTCGTTGCCGGAGCTCAGGGCCGCCATCATCGAGCGGGTGGCGGCCTACAATGCGGAGCCGTTCCAGAAGCGGCCCGGGTCCAGAGCCAGTGTGTTCGCAGCCGAGGAGCAGCAGCTGCTGACGGGGTTGCCGGCGGCGGCCTACGAGATCAGCAGATGGGCATACGGGCGCCGGGTGGGCCGGAACGGGCACGTGGTCTGGGAGAGGAACTACTACTCGGTGCCCTTTGCCAATATCGGCACCACGGTGGACCTGCGGATCACCGATCGGGTGATTCAGGCCTACCGGGGCAGCGAACGGCTGACCAGCCACCTGCTGCTGCCCGAGGGCGCGGCCAACGAGTACCGCACCAACGACGCCGACCTGCCCGCCGGCGAGAAGTACCGGCAGTGGGACCCGGCCCGGGTGCGGGAGTGGGCCGGACGGCTCGGCCCGGCAGCGGTGACCGTGGTCAACCGGATCTTCGAGTCCGTCCCGGTCGACGAGCAGGGCCTGGATGCGGCACTGGCCGTGTTGCGGCTCTCCCGGCGCTACTCGGCCGAACGGGTCGAGGCAGCCTGCCGGCTTGCGTTGGCAGGCCGCGTCCGGTCCCCGCGGTATGCCCATCTGCAGCCGATCCTGGCCACAGAGCAGGACAAAGCCGTCGGTCTCAGGCCACCACGGGATGAACCAGTCGAACACGGCGGATACGTCCGCGGCGCCGAATACTACGCAGGTGGTGCCAAATGAGCGGGATCGACATCGAAACCAAGCGCAAGCTCCGTGAGATGGGTGCCGCCCCGATGCTGGAGGCACTCGAGGCCCAGGACGAGACGCTCGTGCTCGGCATGGCCTTCGAGGAACGGCTGCGGCTGGTCGTGGACGAGGCCCACTCCGGGTTCAACCACGCCAAGGTCGAGGGACTGATCCGGCGGGCCGGGCTACGCTACCCGGGCGCGGATCTGCGCCGGCTCGACCTCGTGGACGAGCGTGGTCTGGACCGGAACGTGATCGCCCAGCTCGGCACCTGTTCGTTCATCGAACGGCAGCAGAACGTCGTGTTTCAGGGATTCACCGGATCCGGGAAATCCTACCTGGGGTGCGCCCTGGCCAAGCAGGCCTGCCAGCACAGGATCCGGGCCCACTACGTCCGCATGCCCGACCTTGAGGAAGCCTGGGCGCTGGCAAAGGACAAACCACAGGGACAAACCAAATTCCTGAACAAGTACGCGGCCTTCACCCTCCTCGTGATCGACGAATGGCTTCTCGACCACCCCGACGAGGGCATGCGCAGCATGCTCCTGGAACTGCTCGAGCGCCGGTACGACACAGCATCAACCGTGTTCTGCACCCAGTACGCCAAGAAAGACTGGCACCAGCGGCTCGGCTCCGGGGTCCACGCCGATGCAATCATGGACCGCATCGTGCACAACACCATCTGGGTCGACACCGGCAACCACAACATGCGCCAACACGCCACCATGAAGCAGTAAGAAAACGTCGGTGGGAGCCGGTGGCCCCCACAAACACGGCCACTGGCCCCCACCGGCAATATCAATGGCCCCGAAAGGCAATATCGAGTGGCTTCCAAACCTTCAAATACTCAATTGGCAGCAGCAGCCGCAGGAGTATTCCGCCGGCACAGTTGTCCGGCTCACTTCGCGCACGGGCGCGGCTCCGGCGACGATGAACCGGCGGATTGCTGCGGTGCGGAACCTGTATGACTACGCCGTGATCGCCGGTGCTGTGAGCGAGAACCCGGTTCCTGCTGCGCGGCGTTCGTCCGGGTTCCGTGCCATGAGGCGCGGGCTGCTGGGGCATCTGGGCAAGGGCCGTGAGCGTGGCGGGGGCAAGCTGGTGCGTGAAGCGAAGAGGCTTCCCTTTGCCTTGGATCCTGCACAGGTGGCCGTCTTCATCGCCGATCTGCTGACCGCCCGCGATCGTTCGATAGCGCTGTTGATGCTGCTGGGTGGACTGCGCGCGTCAGAGGTCCGGCTGCTGCCGCTGGCCAACGTTGATTTTGGTCTGCGACGGGTCAGGGTGACGGGCAAAGGCGGCAAGGAACGTGTCGTGCCGGTCGACCCGTCATTCTTCACGGAGCTGGCGTCCTACCTGCGCACCGAGCGGCCGGCCGGCTGCACTGCCGGTGCATGCTTTGTGGTGTTGCGCGGACCGACCACCGGCCATGCTCTGACCGAAGCCGGGTTGCGGCGGATCTTCCGCACCCACCGGCTGCGGGCAGGCACCCCGCTCGTCCGTCCGCACCGGTTGCGCCATACCTATGGCACGGAACTTGCTGCTGCCGGAATCGACCTGTTGGTGCTGCGCGATCTCATGGGCCACGCCAGCCCGGAAACGACCGCAGGCTATGTCCATCTGTCGGCAACCACGCTGGCCGAGGAGTACGCGGCCGCCAGATCACGATTGGAGTCATGATGTCTACTGCCACGAAACCGCTCCTCTCCCCGCCGGGTGGGAGCGATCTGTGTGAGGACTACTTCCGGTTCGTCGCCGAGCTTTCCTGCGGTCCGCAGGCACAATATCTGCGCCGCCGGCATGCTGCTGCTTTCCTGGACAGCTGCCGGGATCCGGTGGAGTGGATGCGTCGTCCCGTCGCCGAGCGCCTGCTGCAGATCAATCGCTTCGATGCCTGGGCCTTTCTGTCCTGGTGCTTTGCCACTGGCCGGCTCGTCCCCGATCTGGAGTTGCTCACGCTCAAAGGCAAAGGCACTCATTTCTCGCTTTGGACCAGCCTGCATCCGGACGATGCTGCCACGGTTCGCCAGGCGGCCGTGGCGTTCGACTGGAGAGCGGAATGGGAACAACGTGTCATCGGCAACGCGTTTCCGCTGCTTTGCATGACCCGCGGCGTCGATCTGAAATCCATGGCGGAGGCCGATCTGGATGCAGTGGAGCAGGCTATCGCAACATCGACGCTGCTGGCGCCGCGCACGCGCCGAGTCCTTGGTGGTCAGCACCTCTGCCTGCGAAAGCTGCTACCAGCTAGGAGCTACGGACATTCCGCCGGTTCACCCGAACCGCCGGGAGAGGACGCCGGCGCAGCGGGCCGACGGGGTGCCCCAGCCACTGATCCGCCCCGTCATCGCCCGCTACCTCACGACCATCGCCGCGACACTGAGCCCTGCCACTGTTGCCTCCCGGGCCGAGCACCTGACCCTGCTGGCGGTCTGGCTTTCCGGGAAATACCCCGGATGCCGTGAACTGACGGGCCTCACCCGCGCCCACCTCGAGAAATTCCTGGCCTGGGATGCAACACGGCTGTCCAAGGACGGCGCGCCCGCGGGGAACGGATCTCGGTCACTCACCACATGCACGCGGTGATCAACCTGCGCAGCTTCTTCGATGACCTCACCGCTTGGGGATGGGCCGACCGGCCAGCGGAGACCGTTGTCCACCGCGCGGACATTCCGCGGCCGTCAGCGCCGTTGCCCAGGGCACTGGCCCCACAAACGGACAGCGCCCTGATGAAAGACGTTGCAAACCTCCCCGACACGGCTGCCCGCGCAGGGATTACCCTGCTGCGAGGCGGCGGCCTGCGGCTCGGGGAACTACTCGACCTCGAACTCGACTGCCTCTGGGACCTGCCCGGTCACGGCACTTGGCTCAAGGTCCCGCTGGGCAAGCTCAACACCGAGCGCGTGGTCCCTCTCGATGACGCGACCCTGGCGGCTCTGGACCAGTGGATGAGCGAACGCGGTTCCCAGCGGGCACTACCGCATCCGCGCACCGGCCGCCCCGCAGACTTCCTGTTCACCCTGCGCGGCACCCGTCCATCAAGGAGCCAGACCAACCGGTCCACAACTCCATAGTGAAGAGCCTTTAAACGTTCAGCTCGATAGGTGCATGTGTGCCGAAGGTGCGTTGGTAGTAGGTCAGCGGTTTGCTCTCGCCGAGATCGATGTTCAGAACGGATCCGAGAGCAATGACGTGGTCACCGCCGTCGACCAATGACTCGACTGA
>NZ_JARESG010000051.1 GCF_029076445.1 Pseudarthrobacter naphthalenicus | reverse complement strand
AGCCGCTGAACTGCCATTCGGGGGTGTGAAGCGATCCGGGTTCGGACGCGAACTGGGCAAGTACGGAATGGACGAATTCGTCAATAAAAAGCTCATCCGTGTCAAACGCTGAACCTTTCACCCTGGAGAGGATGAGGGATGGGAGTACAACCATGATCAACACCAAGACCCCTCGGGAACTCGCCGCGGTCATCACCTCGGGGGCAACCGTGACGGTCGTGGAAGGAACCGTAGAGCATGGTGATGCGAGGGGAAGGCTGCTGGGATTCCCCACCGCTAACCTCATCCTCCACAACGAACAGATTCAGGACGGAGTGTGGACAGCCATCGTCGAAATCCCTTCCCACGGATCAGTCGTCGCGGCAGTGTCGATCGGCCGGCGCAGTACCTTCTACACGGAAGGAGAGCGTTTACTTGAGGCCCATCTCCTGGACTTCGACCAAGACATCTACGGCGAGCACCTACAAGTAAAATTGTTCAAAAACCTGCGGATCCAGCGCAGCTTCGCTTCTATCGTCGAGCTGACGGAGCAGCTTAAAAGGGATGTTGAAGCCACACGCACCTGGGCCGCCAAGCACTATCCTGTTTTCCTGGCAGCCAAAAATGGGGAGCCGCAAAGGCTTCACTCATGAGCAAGCAACAGGTCCCTCGCTGGGCCTTGGAGCGGGTCACTTCCGTCATTGAGTCCGAACGCCGGACCGGAAGGTCAGCCACAAATCTGGCCTCCTTGGCCCAGCTCGCTGGAGTCAACAAGGACCTTGTTCGTCGTTGCCTTGCTGCTCGCACACGGAACTCGCAGGACGTTGCAAGAGGGCAGGATCCTCTACTGGCCCGGGCCGGGGACTCGTGAAGTCGGGGCCACTCGCTACAGACGGCATGGAGGCGAGGATAGTTGTGATGGTTCACCCACCCCGGACCCTATGCCGCAGCCGCCGCTCGTTTTACCTCCGATGACACTTCAGTAGTTTGACGCAAAGGAAGTTACGTAATGCCATCCAACGTGGAGAAAATCACGATTAATATACCTGTGCCAGACGCCGCAGACGCGTACAAGCAGCTTGCGAGTTTGGTCGACTGTGAAGCGTTGATTGAGGACGGCTCACGATACGTTCTCTTCACCATCGCCGGTACACGACTCGCATTCGTCTCCGGGTCTGAAGACCTGACGCAAGGACGAGTTGCCTTGGCGCTGCAAGTTCAGGACACGGCGCTGGTCGCTCAGGCGGCCAAGTCGAACGGCCTCGAACCTAAGGTAGCGGAGCACCCATCTCCCGTGTCCTTTAATGTGGTCGGCCTTCAGGGCTCATCAGATCTCCTTTATTACGGAAAGTGAGTTGGGTAACAAAATGGATGCCACACGCTATTCATACATCGCGATCTCTGTCCTTAAGGATATCGACGATGAAGTGTTCGCCGAATATGGGCAGAAGGCCACAGAGTCCATCGTCGAGCACGGTGGCGCGGTACTGAACCTCGTGAATATGTCGTATTGCTTTGAGGGAATGGATGTGGGTCGCGCGGTCGTGATCGGCTTTCCCTCGGAGCATGCAGCGCAGACATGGTATTCGAGTGACCAGTACCAAAAATTGATTGCCCTGCGACATAGCTCTGCCACCACCATCACCTTGTCCGGCGGGCAAGACTTACTCACGGGCTAACTGGTCACGGACTGGATACTGCGCGTACCGCGGCCTCGGCGAAAACTTCATCGAAGTGCGCTGCATCTCAAAGCGTTTGACCGATATCTCAGTGCGGCCACCCAGGTAAAAGTTCGTGAAAGGTGCCGCCCGGTGCGTCAGCAAGTTGTGCACAGCGCGATCTGTTCTCCTTGCATCAAAAAAGGCCGAACGTTTCGTCGACTTCCGCTAGGGACCGTCCGCTACTTCCTGCCTGGTGCGGTTTATTTCACCAAGTGCCGAAGATTACAACCACTAGGAGGGAGGAAACTGAGAAAAGAAGGTAAATCTGGTCCATCGATCATGTCCTTCCAACCGGGCACGGCCCGGTCGCAATGACTTTGGGACCAGAATATGGAATCCATCATCTATCAGCTGACGAGAGCCCGAAGTACGGCTCAACTTCGCAGAGGCCGGCTCTTCTGGGAAGACTAGCCGAATCATGATGCGGATATACGCCAATGAAAGCCCATGCAAAAACGAAGACTTGGGTTACCGAGAACATCGTCGCGATCTTGTCCATAGCACTACCCGGATTGAGCTCGTTGGCGGAAGATCACATATCAGGAGAAGGTTAAAAATGAAGTTCGGAATTCTTAACGAGGCCCAGGTTGCGAAAGGGTCGACGTCTGCTGTTCGTATCCAAGAGGTTATCGATGAAGCGGTGCACGCCGATAAGCTCGGCTTCGATTACTGGGGCACCTCTGAACAGCACCTGGTGCCGAGTTCGTGGACCGTTTCGTCCCCGCAGGCGATTTATGGCGCGGTTGCGGCGCTGACAAAGCGAATCAAGCTCCGAACAATGTCGATTGTGACGCTTAAGGAGCTGGGTCACCCCATTCTCAATGCGGAGCGGCTCGCGACCTTGGATGCCATTTCTCAGGGCAGGGTTGAGTTCGGCAGCGCACGCTCCAATAACGCTGCCTACCAGACGGCTTTCGGCATTGACCCAACGAATACGAGGCAGGAGTGGCTCGAGACGGTCGAAGCAACGCTGCGCGCGATGCAAGAGAACCCTTTTACCTTTAAGGGCGAGATCTACAACATTGATGAACCGTTCACCGTGTCGCCGCGCCCGTACTCCTTGGTGCCGCCGCCGGTTTGGGCTGCAGCTTCTAGTGCTGAATCCCACAGAATGACGGGTGAGCTCGGTATCGGAGTAATGACGCTTGAAAGCTTTTTGGGCTGGGACTACGCCAAAGACTGCGTCGAAGCGCACATCGAAGGTTCCAAGAACGCCGCTCCCATCGGTGGCTTGTACCCGGCGAATCCCGGGCGGGCATTCCTGACGTTCCCGGCGCATGTCGCGGAAACTCATGACCGAGCGATCGACGAGGCAAGGGAAACGACGCTGGGCCTGGTTGCTCACCTCGCTGACCTGTACTCAACTGTGGCGAAGAGCGAAAAGGAGAAGGGCGGGGATTCATACGCATACCTGTTGGATCTGGCGGATAAAATTTCGCATTTCACCACGGACATCGAAGGGCTGATTGAGCACTCACCGACTGCGATGATCGGCACCCCAGACGAGGTGATCGAGCGTATCCAGCGACTCGAGAAGATGGGCTACAACGAGATCATCCTCAAGATCGACAACTACGGTCATCGGACCAACCTCCGAAGCATGGAAATGTTTGCGAAGTACGTGATTCCGGGTGTGAAGCATCCCTCGCTCATCCCGGAGAACGACTACGAGCTGCGTGGAGTGGAAGCGAAGCCGTTCCTCGTGTGAGCCTCTAGGGTAACCCCCTTCCGCAACTAAATCACCAAGCCCTGCTCGGACCCGCCCTGTGCAGCAGAATGGGTCCGAGCAGGGCCGCTTTCGGTTCCTCCTAAGAGACAGGGGACTGGTCGCCGGGGCACTCACCGCGTTCCCGTGTCAACGGCAATTTAGAAATGACCGGTGGCGGCATGTTGGTTTGCCCGCTGCTTGAGTTCTAGCGATCACAGTCGCAACACCGGGTTGTTGAACTGATCGTAGCTGTTCGTCCAGTGCTTCGGCGGGAGTCTTCCAGCCGAGCGTTTTGCGTGGCCTGGTGTTGAGAGTGCGCTGCGAGATCATCGCTGGTCCATCGGGACAGGTCGGTGCCCTTCCGGAAGTATTGGCGCAGCAGACCATTCGTGTTCTCGTTCATGCCTCGCTGCCACGGGCTCTTCGGGACGGCGAAGTAGACCCTTACCCCGGGGTCGACGGTGAATCTGGCGTGGTCGGAGAGTCTTTGCCGCGATCCCAAGTCACCGATTGTCGCAGTTGCTGGGGCAGTGTCGTGATCGTTTTGGCGAGGGCGTCTGCCATCGTCACCGCTCCGTAGCCAGCCAGCGCGGGTCCGTTCTTCGTCCGTGGGATGACGCCGTAGCCTTCTCCGCGGGATAGGTGGATCAGCATCGTGAACCGTGTCGTCCGCTCGACCAGCGTGCCGATCGCCGATCGTTGCAGGCCAATCACCAAGTCCCCTTCCCCAGTGCCCGGGAACGGCGCGATCGGCGACTTCGGGAGGGCGCTTGCTGATGAGGGTCTCCTCAGTGACATGAGCCCAGGACTGCCGCTTCGACCGAGCTCTTGGTACGCGCATTGCACGCCCCGTGCGCAGGTACAGAACGAGTTCGCGTTTGAGCGCTCCGCGGCCCTGAACGTAAAGCGCCTGGTAGATCGCCTCATGGGAAATACGCATGGACTCATCATCCGGGAAATCAGCGCGTTCCGGCCGCTTGCGACACGCCAGCCAATGTCGCCGCCCGCTCGCTCGTACACCCCGTCGCGATCTCACGCCAGAACGCCCGCTCGGTGTCCCGCCTTAATGACGGCTTCCCGGGCGATTTCATGACAGGCCTGCCCGTCGCCACTTTCATCCAGCCTGCCGGCCTGCCCATCGCTACTTCCAGAATCGAGGTGTTGCGACTGTGAATCCGTCCAGTACCGTGCGATCCGCTACACCCAGCGCTTCGAGGAAGCAGACGCTGTGGCCTCCGTCGGGTTCAAGGGCGATAGCTATGACAATGCCCTCGCCGAGACGTTCAACTCACTGTTCAAGGCCGAACTCATCCGCAACAAGGGCCCCTGACTGGGATATGCCGACCGGCCGGTCCTGCCCCCTACCCGTAGAAGGAAAGGAGACAAGACCATGGTGATCATCGGGATCGATGCGCACAAGCGTTCCCACACGGCCGTGATCGCGGACGCGGTGGGCAGGCAGATCGCGGTCAAGACGATCGGCACGACCAGCAGCGACCATCTCGCCCTGCTGGCATGGGCGAACAAGCACGACGATCAGGAACGGCTCTGGGCGATCGAGGACTGCCGGCATCTGAGCAGACGATTGGAACGCGACCTCCTCGCCGCGGGCGAACAGGTCGTGCGGGTGCCTCCGAAGCTGATGTCCCATGTCCGGGACAGCGCCCGCACGTTCGGCAAGTCCGACCCGATCGACGCTCTCTCGATCGCGCGTGCCGCTCTGCGGGAACCCGATCTGCCCGTCGCCCGTCTTGACGGGATCGAACGCGAGATCCGCCTCCTGGTCGACCACCGCGAGGACCTCGTCGCCGAACGTACCCGCATCATCAGCCGGATCCGCTGGCACCTGCACGAGCTCGATCCTGCATGGACGGCCCCGGCCAACCTCGACCGGGCCAGCGCGTTCACACGCATCAAATCCCATCTGGACGACTTTTCCGGGATTGTCGCCGACCTCGCCCAGCGGCTCCTGACCCATCTGCGCCGCCTCACCGAGGAGATCGATGAACTCACTGCCGAACTCAGCCGCCGGATCACGGTCATCGCTCCGGCGCTGCTGGCGATCGTCGGTTGCGGGCCCCTGACGGCGGCGAAGATCCTAGGAGAAACCGCAGGCGTCACCCGGTTCCGCTCCAAGGACGCCTACGCACGCCATAACGGCACTGCCCCGCTGCCGGTGTGGTCTTCGAACAAGGCCCGGCACCGGCTCTCCCGCACCGGGAACAGACAGCTGAACGCGGCGCTGCACCGGATCGCGCTCACCCAGGCCCGTTGCCACCCGGGCGCGCGAGAGCTTCTGGCCCGCCGTAAAGCAGGCGGGGACGGCGGCATGGAAGCACTGCGTATCCTCAAACGCCGACTATCCGACGTCGTATACCGGGCACTGATCAACGACCAAAAAACCTGCGCCGCCCGCACGCTCACCCTCGCCGCTTGACAGAGGAGCTAGAGACAGTCCCAAACCCGGGCCTTGACATTAGGCAGTAGTGGCGTGGATCGGGGATAGGAATTCGGCGACGAATGCGGTGTTGAAGTCACCACTCACGAATTTCTCGGTTTCGAGGATCTTCTTGTGGAAGGGCGCTGTGGTGGTGATGCCTTCGATGACGAGTTCGTCGAGGGCGCGGATGGTTCGG
>NZ_JARESG010000050.1 GCF_029076445.1 Pseudarthrobacter naphthalenicus | reverse complement strand
ATACAATAAATTGGTATCAACAAACTTGGCACACTATTGAGTTCTCAAACAACAGACACACCCGGCACCACCACCAGCACTAAACAGCCGTGGATCGCTCCGGAGCAACTTTTCAAACTTACCCGGTTTCGGTGAGCTTTGCAAATCAGCGTTTCCGCTAATTCCTACTCCCGTCAACCGGCCCCACCGAATTCGGAACGCGATAAAGCGTGCCATTTTCAGGCCGTTGAACTAGGGGGTTTGTCGCTATTTTCCCGCATCAGCGGCGGCGACTCAGAAAACAATACAGGCACCGAGCCCCAATCGCAAATCATCCGCTTGGGGCCTGCGGGCGCTCAATATCCCCGCATTTCCGCGGAATCCGGGGCTTTTCAAGGGCGTGGAATCACTGCGGAGCCAATCAATCCACATGTTGACTAGGTCACATGTCCAGGCCCGGCGCTGGCCGCATCAGCTCCGGTCTGCCGCTCAGAGAGTTCGTCCGGTTGCGCCCCGTGGGCCGTGGCATTCTTCGGCGGCCCCGCGCGCCGGGCATTCAGGCACTTTCCGCGTGCAGGGTGCTCGGGCCATGACCTTTATGTGCAAACGGAGCGGAACCGTAGGACGAACCCACGCCTGACGCCGGCGGAGCCGGGGAGGTCTTGAATGTGGATGTACTAGATATCTTTCCCCGGCGAAGCCGTGTTGAGCTCGAGGAGGGCTTCGAATCAGGGGCGCAAGCTGCGCAAGCCCGTTGCCGGCTCACAGGCGCCGGGACCACTAGCGTGAATGTCGCTGATCAGCGAAGCTAAGCGGAGGAGGGCATTGGCAATTGCGGTCACAGCCCAAGGGCAAGGACGATCAACGCCCTGAGGCCAGTCGAAGTGTGTTGGTGGGCAGGGAAATGCTTAATCTGCCCGCGGGTTTCAGAACTCCGACCGTTCGGAGGGCAATACATCGTGGCGAGCACAGTGAATGAGCCCCAAGCGCCACCGGTCCTGGACGTCAACGGGTTGAGCGTCGCATACGGCAGGCAGGCCGTCGTCGAGGGCGTCAGCTTTCAGATTCATCACGGCGAGATCTTTGGGTTACTGGGCCCAACGGGGCAGGGAAGACGAACACTCTCAGCGCCATCGAGGGGTTGGTTAGGCCCACGTCTGGGCGCCTGCTGGTGCATGGCATCGACGTTCGCCGAGAGCCACTGGAAGCGAGGGCTCGCCTCGGGGTGCAATTGCAGTCCTCAAGTTTCCAGGCCGAGTTAACCATTGGACAGATCATCAGGCTCTATGGCGGTCTCTATGGGGTGAAACTCACACGAGAGAAGATCCATACCTGAGTGCGAACTGTCGGTCTTGAACAAAAGCCCGGGAAGAGGTTCAAACAGTTGTCTGGCGGCCAACAGCAACGGCTCGCTCTGTTCATTGCCACTATCCACAGCCCTCTCCTGCTTTTGCTGGACGAACCGACCGCGGGGCTGGACCCCCAACCGCGCCGGGGAACTGTGGCGTCGCGTCGAGGAGCTACGTGGCAGAGGCTGCAGCATCCTTCTCACCACGCACTCCATGGAGGAGGCACAGGCGGTGTGAGGTCGGGGGGCGATCATCGACCAGGGGATCCTGCTCACGATCGGAAGACCGGCAGAGCTGATCGATAAACACAAGGACGATCCACGAGTACTCTCAGTCGCCCACGGTGCACCCACTTTGGAGATGTATTCACCGGACTGACAGGAAGTGAGATCCGTGACTAGCTCCGGCATCGCATTAGACCGCCCGCCACCGGGGCTGGCCATGAGGTCACTGCTCCGCGCCGACTTCATGGCACTCTTCTCGGACGTACTGAACCAGGACGCGTGGAGCAGTCAGGACACCTACTCGCTCCTGGCCTGCGCCGGCTACATCGCCGTGTTCGCCTTCATCGGAATCCGTTGGTTCCGGTGGGATTCCCGATGACATCGAAAGATATCCTTGCCCGCCCGGCAGCAATTCCTGGGCGCGAAGGCCCTGCCCGCGTGGTGGGCACCGACTCCCGGTTGCTGTTCAATGCGTTGGCCTGGGCGTTCACGTCGTTGAAGTTCGATGGCCTCGGTGACGAAGGTGTTCCGGGATCTGGTGATCGCCCGGGTCGTGGAACCAACTTCACTCCTGGATGCCGGCAGAGTCCTGCGGGACCTCGGCCAGAGTCCTGCCAGCTACGCGACTATGAAGCGGACCCTTGCCCGGGCAGCTGCGGGTAACTACCGCGACCGGGTCGCGACCTGGTGCTTCGAGCACGCCAGGACCGACGGGGACGTCTCACTGGTGCTCTATGACGTGACCACCTTGTATTTCGAGGCGGAGAAGGAAGACGATCTGCGGAAAGTCGGGTACTCCAAGGAACGTCGCGTTGATCCCCAGATCGTTGTCGGTCTGCTGGTGGATCGCGGCGGGTTTCCGTTGGAGATCGGCTGCTTCGAAGGCAACAAGGCCGAGACGGCAACCATGATCCCGATTATCAAGCAGTTCCAGGTCCGCCACGGTCTGGCCGACATGGTCGTCGTCGCCGACGCAGGCATGCTTTCAGCCAGCAATCTGCGCGAGCTGGATGAAGCGAACCTGCGGTTCATTGTCGGGTCCCGAATGACGAAAGCGCCGAATGACCTGGCCTCGCATTTCCGCTGGCACGGTGACGCGTTCAGCGACGGGCAGCTGATCGATACGCTCACGCCCAGGACCGGCCACACGAACGAGAACAACCCTGATCTGCGTGCCGAACCCGTCTGGGACCCTGCCGCGCACCCGGGATCCTGGCGGGCGGTGTGGGCCTACTCCCGCAAGAGAGCTGTTCATGACAACACAACGCTCACGGCCCAGGAGAACCGGGCACGGGAGGTCATCGAGGGACAGAAATCGGCCCGGACCCCACGGTTCGTCAAGACCGCCGGCGGCAAACCGAGCCTGGACGAGGCCTCGATAGCGCGTGCGCGGCAGCTCGTCGGGCTGAAAGGCTACGTGACAAATATCCCCGCAAACATCATGCCCGCAGGGGAAGTAATCGGCTCCTACCACGACCTGTGGCATGTCGAGCAGTCGTTCCGGATGAGCAAAACTGACCTGCGCGCCAGGCCCATGTTTCACCGCACCCGTGACGCGATCGAGGCGCACCTGACCATCGTGTTCACCGCGCTTGCGGTCTCCCGGTGTTAGCGGCCATGAAAAACTGCCCATAGGCGGCCACGAAAGTGCCCACTGACGGCCAGTAGAACTGCCCGACGGTGGCCATGAGATCTGCCCACTTCCTTACTGAACCGACCGCGCCTTAAGCGGTGGGGGCCTCTTCCTGGGGTTTGATGACGGTGTCTAAGCGCACCAAAGCGAACCAGGAAGAGGCCCTGTAGGAAGTCTGACGGAGAAATCATGGAAATTCTTGCTGCCTACGATCTGACCGGGTCGTTGCGCGCCACTGCGGAGCTCACGGGCTGCTCGCATCACACCGTTGCCAAACATGTCCAGGCCCGGGACGCCGGCCGGCCGATCGGGGAACCCGCGGCCCGCGGCCGGGTGACCGACGCGTTCCTGCCCAAGATCGAGGAATGGATCGAAACCTCCAAGGGCCGGATCCGTGCCGACAAGGCCCACGAAAGGCTCCTCGCCTTGGGCTACACGGGTTCGGAGCGCTCCACCCGCCGGGCGATCGCCCAGGTCAAGGCCGCGTGGCGGCTGGGCCATACCCGCGTTCACCGGCCGTGGATCACCGAGCCGGGGATGTGGCTGCAGTATGACTTCGGCGACGGGCCCCGGATCGGCGGGGTGAAGACCATCCTGTTCGTGGCGTGGCTGGCGTTCTCCCGGTTCCGGATCGTGATCCCGCTCAAAGACCGGACCGCGCCGAACGTGTTCGCTGCCCTGGACCGGTGCTTCCGCATCCTCGGCGGAGCACCGACGTATGTTCTGACGGATAACGAGAAGACCGTCACCACCGCCCATGTCGCCGGGGTCCCGATCAGGAACCAGCAGACTTTGGACTTCGCCCGGCACTACGGTGTCACCGTGCTGACCTGCCAGCCGGCGGATCCTGCCACCAAGGGCGGGGTCGAAGCGTCCGTGAAACTCGCCAAGGCCGACATCGTGCCCAAGGACACCAACCTCCGCGACGAGTATTCCTCCTTCGCGGAACTCGAGGCTGCATGCGCGGCGTTCATGGAGCTGGTCAACAACCGTGAGCATCGGGTGACCCGGCGCCGACCGGCGGCCATGCTCGCGGAGGAAGCCCCCAGGCTGCACCGGATCCCCGATACCGCCCACACGGTCGCCTTCGGGCTGGCCCGCACCGTCCCGGAGAACACCCCGATGGTCACGTTCGAGAACGCCCGATACTCTGTGCCGGCGCATCTGCTCGGGGCCCGGGTGTTCGTGCGAACCCACGGTACGGGCCCCGGCGAGCAGGTCATCATCGTCCACGCCGGTACCTCCGGCCCAGTCGAAGTCGCCCGCCACGACCGGGCAAGGCCCGGCAGCCCTGCCATCAACGATGAACATTTCCCCGGAACCAGGACCCGGATCCCCGGCGACTACGAGGTCAGGGCCCGCAGCGCGGACGAAGCCGCGTTCCTGGCCATCGGTGACGGCGCCAGGACCTGGCTGGTCGAGGCCGCCGCGGCCGGGACGGCACGGATGAACGTGAAGATGGCCGAGGCAGTGACCCTGGCGAAAATCGCCGGCACCGACCAGGTGGACCGGGCACTGGGCGACGCGGCCCTGCATGGCCGCTTCGCGCACCCGGACCTCGCCTCCATCCTGAACGCCAACATCCGCCGCACCACCACCCACGCCGCGAACGAAGCCACCTCACTGACCCAGGGAACCGGCGCGTGGGCTGCGATCGGCAACCCCACCCTGAACACCACGGCCAAGAACATCGCCCCGGAGGACGCCCGATGAGCCCCGTCACGACGACCAACACCACGGCCCCGCCGCTGCCAGCGGATCTGGAGGCCCTGATGCGGTCCCTGAAGATGCCTCACGCCCGGGCGCTGGCTCCGGAACTGATCGCGACAGCTCGCGCGCAGCGCTGGGAACCGGCCGAGGTCATCAAGGCCCTCTTCACCGAGGAAGCCGCCGGCCGGGCCCGGTCCATGCTCGCCTCCCGCCGCAAGGCCGCGGGCTTCCCGACCGGGAAAACCTTCGATGCCTGGGACCCGGCCGCGTCCTCCATCCCGGCCCCGACCCAGCAGGCGCTACGGACCTTGGAATGGATCAACCGGCGGGAGAACCTGGTCGTCTGCGGTCCGTCCGGCACCGGGAAGACGTTCTTCCTCGAGGCCCTCGGCCAGCAGGCCGTCGAAGCCGGGATGCGGGTGGCGTGGTTCCGGCTTGAGGACCTCGGCGTCCTGATCCGGGCGCACCGCACCGATGACAGCGTCACCCGGGCCGTGGCCCGAATCCTGCGCGCCGAGCTCGTGGTGATCGACGATATTGGCCTGTTGCCGGTGGCCACGGACGCCGCCGAGGGCCTCTACCGGGTCGTGGACGCAGCCTACGAAAAACGGTCCGTCGCGATCAGTTCCAACCTCCACCCGGCCGGGTTCGATGAGCTCATGCCCAAGACCCTCGCCACCGCCACCGTTGACCGGCTGCTGCACCACGCCCACGTCTGCCAGACCAGCGGCGATTCCGTACGCCTCACCCAGGCCCTCGCAGGAAAAGGAGTCACCCGGCTGAACTAACCAAAACAACGATGGCCAACCCCGCCGAACCAATCAGTGGGCAGATCTGCTGGCCATCACCGGGCAGTTTTACTGGCCACCAGCGGGCACATCAACTGGCCGCCCGTGGGCAGAAACTACTGGCCATTGACATCCCGGACTGTCCAGAACAGGACAGGGCTGGCGGTGCGTAACGTAATCCGACAACTCCGGCCCTTACGCTCAGCGACCATCGCCATCAACGGCACCACGCAGACATTCGCCCCCGATATTGCCGCCGAGCAGCAGGCCATTCTCGACGCCATCCGCAACCCAAAACTCACGCACTAACGAAATGAGCCAAGTCAGGGGCGCCGGGGGTTGGGTGTCCGGGGGCGGAGGTTGGCGCGGGGGTGTTTTGCCGTGGCGGGGTGCGGGAGGGTTTGGGGATTTCCCGCGTTAAGCCTGACTTGGCTCACGGCTCCGTCGTTCCGATGGGCCTATGGCCTTGACCTGCGGTGATGTTTTCTGACTGGCCGCTTTTCACGCACTAATGGTTTGGCCTAGTGTCGCCGGTGTGGTGTTTATTA
>NZ_JARESG010000005.1 GCF_029076445.1 Pseudarthrobacter naphthalenicus | reverse complement strand
CGGGGGCGACGATCTCTTTCACGAGCCATGACGCCCAGCCGAAAACCGGAACCACCCCGGCCCCTCCCAAGGCCACCGTAAACGACGACCACCCCACGTCAACAGGGGTACTTAAGAGATACAAGCCGCAAAACTGACCTGCGCGCCAGGCCCATGTTTCACCGCACCCGAGACGCGATCGAGGCGCACCTGACCATCGTGTTCACCGCGCTTGCGGTCTCCCGGACTGTCCAGAACAGGACAGGGCTGGCGGTGCGTAACGTCATCCGACAACTCCGGCCCTTACGCTCAGCGACCATCGCCATCAACGGCACCACGCAGACATTCGCCCCCGATATCGCAGCCGAGCAGCAGGCCATTCTCGATGCCATCCGCAACCCAAAACTCACGCACTAACGAAATGAGCCAAGCCAGGTTTCAGGTTGACGGTCGCCCCGGTGCACCGAACATGGTCCTCGGGCGGCCCGCGCGGGGCAGCGGCAGACGTGCTTGGTCCTCGGTAGCCTCGCCCCAGGGGCAGTGGTCGCTTCTCCGGGTCCTCGAGGACCGCCCGACGGCAACTATTTCAGTTACCACGGCAATTCAAATGCACGTTGAAAGCTTTGGGTACGTTGCTTTGGTCGGAACATTAAGGCCCTAAAGGAGTCGCCTGCCACGAGGCCGATACGGGAGTGAACAACCAAACGTCGCCGTAGCCCCGCACTTGATGTGTCACCTGTCGCGGCAATTGTCCGCTTGAGTAAATCGGATAAGTACGGAACTCCCCGCCGGGAGCGCTGGTACTAACAGCATAGGTAGCTTCGAACCATCCCCAACCCCATATGATCTTTGTCCATTTGCCAGCTAGAAGTTGTCCTGACGGCACCTAAATCCCCTACCTCATTGATTTCCGTGACCTGTTTTGAACCTGTGGCCTTCTGGTTATGGTGCGAATCCGCGGTCTGCGGAGAGAGCTGCATACTCAACACCTGGTAGGGCAATTATCTCGTTGATAACATCCTGGGGTGCGACAGAATTAGCGATGGTGGAGATGCAATGACGCACGCTATTTACATCCCCAACGCCGGGCGTGAGACGTTCAGCACGAAGGACGCCGTTAAGGGCCGCCACTTCATTCAGTAGATTTTCGACTTCATGCTCGGCGACGCCGGGTGATATGCCGAACACAACAACAGCGGGCATGGCGGTTCACAGCCTGGTGGAAGCGAATAGCAGACGCTTCAAGTCCAGCTCGCCGTGACCGAAGTCCGGTGTCCAACGGGCCCCGTTCATTGCAGGTAAGCGCTGCGCTGTAACCATGAGTAGATCCCGAACTTCCGAGGGTGTCCGAGAGACCTTGCTGTTGGCCAACGTTAATGCGGCAGCTGCACTAACGTGTGGAGCAGCCATTGATGTCCCATCCATTGCCGCGTAGTTTATATCTCGAGGAAAAGCGGCGCCAGGTTCTGGCACGCCGTGTTCATCCGCGGCGGCTCGAAATCCAATCTGACCCGGATAATGCGGCATCGTCGACCATATCCCAACCCCCGGTGCAGATAAGGCTATATGACTCCCTGAATTGGAGAATATCGCCACTGAATCGGTTGGAGAAGTTGCACCGACGGCCACCACACCAGGAATCGCGGCAGGATATGAAGTTCTGCTTCCGAGGCTTCTCTCGTTGCCCATGGCAGCAACAACCGTAGTTCCATTATCGATCAAGGCTTTGAATAGAGCAGACTCTTGGGGGTCGGGAGGTTGCGGTCCGCCGATACTCAAGTTTACAACTTCCACTTTTCCGACACATTCGGCTAAAGCCCGGCGATAAAGCACTGGGTCCACTAAGTACCAAAATATATTCCCGCTTCGAACGTAATCTGGGGTGTCATCAAATATCTTCCAAGCAATGATCTTGGCCTTGCATATTCCCCGAATATTGAGGCTTCGATTTAGAGCGCTATTGATCGTTCCAGCCACATGCGTCCCGTGCCCTACTACGTCTGGCGGGTTCGGGGAAACCGCTGACGATCCGTAACTAGCAACACCCAGAAGCCCCGGGTGATCCACGTCCACGCCGGTATCCAGCACTGCGACACGGATATCACGGGCGTTGTCATAGCCTAACTCTTCGACTTCCGGCACCCCGATACGTCGAAGATTCCAATGCAGCTGAATACTCTCTGGCGAGCCACCCTCCAATCGATTGATCCGTCGTTCAACTAGGTCTAGGGAATCAGTAAAATTACCGATTGGTGGGCCGGCCGCATACCGGACTGGAACCCTACTGACATACGTAACGTCCGGATCGGCGTCAAGACTCTGTGCCAGGAGATCGACGTCGACGTCCGCCGCAAACCGCAGTATGCTCGCTGCTTCCGGCAGGTTGTCGCTGCTTTGGTTTGCCAAGAGTTGAAGGGCAGACGATACTCCCAGCGTTGGCTGGGGAGCGGACCCGATGGCATCGATTTGTCTTATTTTCCCGTTTTCTCCCAACCACGCCAGTTGTGACAGCCCAGGGGCCAATCCCAAGGGCTGACGCGTGCCGCCTTCGTGCATAGCGGCTGCCAGTGTCCCACCTGTTTGTGGTGATCGGGCCTTCAAGATAAGGGTCTGCGGATGGACAGGCGGAAGTGCGTTTAAAGTCAGGTAATCAAACATTCTGATGCCTCCTTAGGAAAGTGACGCTGGAATTTCACGCCCGCTATCAGCTACTTCTCGAAGTCGTCTTCCGAAACCCTCCGGCTGGGGCAGCAGAATGGACGGAACTGAACGCGGAAAGGCAAGCCTCAAATAGTGGTAACCGATCCCCGCTGTCCCTAGCATGAGGCCGGGTACTGTCACTCCAGGTACCGGGACACCGCAGGGCCACGGCGAGTCACCAAGGTGATGGCGCCGGTAACCTTGGGCTGCGATTCGGCTGAGGAGATCGACTGTTCCGGACCGGCTGTTGGGGTCCACTACGGTGTGGCGTCCTGCGTTCGGGCTAGAAAGCGATTCCAGCAGTATGTCTGCGTTCCCGGCCAGGCCATGACATAGGCTGAAACTGAAGTTCATGTTCGACATCGCGGCAACTGTCTCCTTTGCCGTGGTCCGTATCGCGATGGCAGCTTCGGATCTGAGCACAGCATCGTCAAGGAATTCCGCTGCACGGATCCTCGACATGGCAATTCCTGGGGCTCCGTGGCACCACTGGCCGAGGAATGATTGTGGGGTGGTGCGGGCTGTTCGCTCGTCAGCCTCGCGCAGATCCGGCCAGTTTTCATGTTTACTGGAGAACCAGCTTCGCTCGTACCGAAATGCCTCGCGAGCACCACAGGAGAAGGTTTCTATTCCTGTTGCGCGTGAAAGCTCGACTAAAGCGGCCGCAATGCCTGCTGCTCCGTGAGACAACCCCGTAAGATCAGGGGAATGTTCAGCGGCTTCATTGGTCCAGGAATAGCCATAGGAGCTGATATTCGCCTGCTGGAGCAGCTCCATCCCCAACCGCTCCGCATCCCTGAGAAGCGAGTCATCGTTTAGCATAGGGGCGAGGCAGAGGAAAGCGATGATCGTTCCCGATCGTCCCGACAGCAGATCTGTACCACTTCCGGATCTACTGCGTAGATGCTGAAGGGCAGCCTCGGCTGCTTCCAGCATCTCGTTGTCTTGATTCAGAACGCCTATTGCGACTGCACAGAGAATCGTCCCGGCGCGACCCGTGAAAAGTCCGTTGTCAGGCTCATTGACCAGTGCCCGAAGCGCCTGCCGGGCGGCAGCCCCGGCAGTTTCCGCTGCATCTGGAATGGAACTGAGGGCCCCCATAAGGGCAAGAAACAGAGCAACGCCAGCACCACCGTCATACAGCGACGACCCTATGGAACCATGGCTAAGTGACGGCTTTCCCCGTTCATCGCTAGCAGGGACTGACCCGAGCCATGTGCAACGGTCTTCGTACCATATCGCTTCCTTAACCAGTTGCGATGCGATTCCAGACGCTACCTCCAAGTATGTGGACTGTGCCTTAACCCTTGCGTTCATCGGAATGTCGTGCCCTGGCAGTTCCTTCGAGCTCGAGGCATGGATCTTTGATGTTGTTCGTCGGATGGCGTCAGCAATTACCTCGATGGCTTCCCCGGATGAAGAGGGATTTAGATGCGGAGCTGCTAGGTCGATACTGGCTTCTGCCCAAGTCTCCAACAGAGGGGCTAGGGTGAGCTCTCCCCCTCGTCCAGTTACGTCCGCCATTCTTATAATTCCCTCGGCGGTGAGCCCCGAACGATGCTCGCCGAAGCTTTCTTTTGTCTCAGGTTCTTCCGCCAGGCCAATACCGGCAATAGCCCGGAGTGTAAAGGCCGGCACAGCATCCTTAAGGAAGGGGCGTAGACGTGAAATTGCGTCGGCGACAGGTTGAGCTGCGGCTCCTGCATTGTCCTTGCTGAGATAGAGAACAGCAGTATCGCAACGGTCATATGAGCCGGGGTCGCTCAACATCTTAAATCGGAAGGGAATGCAACATTGGTTCAGTGATCCCGTAATTTCTGCCATAGCCATCGGAGCGAACTCCGGTCGAACGGCTAGGTACAGGCGGATAACGGCTTTGAGTGTGGTGTCCGGCATTGGGGTATCGCTCAGTGCGCTGTAATACCCGGGGGAGATGTCAAACGAACCCCGAGGAAGACGTATGTCTACTGGATCACCAGACTTCGGCTTTACTCCTCCCGCGTGCCGGTACTCGCCATCTCTTAGCCAGATGCGGAGACCCCTGGCTTCCACGCCTAGACTTCTGGGAATGGCTGGAGTGGCTGCGAAGCTCTGCGGCTGGGACGGGGCGGCAACGTCCTCAACAGACGTCACCGTCCAACCAGGTTCCCAAGCCCCCTGGCCAGTGTTGGCCGCTGCGAGTTGGCTGGCAAGGGTGGTGTCCCGGCCACCAAGAGTAAGTTCTATACCTCCTGTGTTAGTGGCCGCCCTCGGGGAGCCCGCACAGTAGGCATCTCTGTATATTCTGTCGCGAAGGGAAGCCAATAAATACGCACGGCGGTCTGCTGGGGAGATCCGGTCCCTGACGACCTCGGGGAGTGCCCTGGATGGTGAGCCAAACCATGTGAAGGAAGTTTCATCCACTATGCGGACTGCCTCGGCGATCATAGCAAGCGCCGTCATGTGCCTGTTCATGAGGCCACATCCAAACAGAGTAGGGCTTGAACGGCTTCTTGGGGTCGCCCCATCATGTTGGCAGCAACCTGCATATGCGTGACGGCAGTGAGGTTCCAGTGGGCAGAGTTTTGAACCATTTCAATAGCTGACTGAACGAGTTTCAGGCCACAAAACCGAGCCACCCGAGGCATGAACTCAATTTGCATATCGGCGCTCATCTCACTCCGTCGCGCATAGGCGCGCCATAGAGCAGCAATGGACTCCTGCACTTCTGACAATGGGAAATCAGCTAGGTGTATCAACTTTTCTGGCGATTGGGTTCCCGTAACGGGTATAGATTGGATCCATAATCCGAGGTAGTCCGCTACCGCGGCTCCCACATCCCAAGCCGGGTCTCCGGCGGAAGCAGTTTCCCAGTCGACAATCAAGATTTCCGAAGTTCCATGAAGACTCGACTGGATAATATTGTCCATTCTGATGTCGTGGTGAATCAGCGTTTCGTTTCTCCAGTCTTGCCGCATCTCATCCAGATGCACGATCAAGTCTGCGGATGACTGCACCATCCGGATGAGATCAATACTTGATCCACTGAAGTCGCTCAAGAGAGCCAGCCCAGGCCTATCAACCTCCAGAACCCCAGGTTCACTTCTCCCCAGTCGCCTAAGAACTGTCGGAAGAGACGTTTTCATGTGCAGTGCGCCCAAGGCCTCACCCACTGCCGCCGCCGATTGGACTTGCAGGTATCGCGATTCATGATACTTTTCTCGCAGATTTACCGCATCATCAATGAGCTCCAAAATGAGAATGTCGTCATCTGGATTGTAGTCAATTAGACGAGGCGCATAGGGAAAGGGTACGTGCGAATGATCGTCTGCTTCAAGGATGCTGTAGACAGCAGCTTCGCGTGCCGTTGAACTCGATCCATGGATCTTTGTACCTTGCTTGACAAACAGCGAACGGCCGCCTTGGTTTATTACGCGGAAGTTCTGATTTCGACGGGATGCATCGAATACTCGAACCTCACCGTCTACGATATTTTCCCTGCTCAACAATTCCCTCCCGCACAGGTAAGGAATCACTTCAGATGTAATCAACGCGATGGGTCCCTTCAGGAGGCGAAGTCTTTTGTATGGCAGCCGGCTCCAAGATGGTGAGCACGCGGGAGCCGGCTGCAACATGTAGCAGTCCTAGCAGAGACAGGACAGCGACTGGGGGTTGCACGCGAAGCGACTCTTGCACCAGAAGAATGAGTCGTACTTAGTAGGAGACCATCCACCACCACCGCCACAACCGAAAATGGACAGGAACATGGGAGCTGCCCCTTGGTCCTGCCCCCCAGTTTGGGTGGCCCCACCCTGCTGTATCGCGGAAGCGATCAACGCACCCGTGAAAAATGCCTGGATTGCTGCCGCGTCTTGCGGGCTCGGGGCCTGGCCTTGCTGGTCAGGCCCGGCTGTTTGCGCCGCCCCCTGCTGCCCGCCCTCCAAAGCCTGAAGTCGCCGCTCAAGATCTGCAAGGCGCTGTTCATCGTTAGCCATGTCCATCTCCTTTTCCCGATAACGTCGGGCACGGCGCGGGTGACGCCCGCGTGCTTCGAGTAAACGCCTCGCACCGTCCTTCCGGCGTCACTAGAAAGTTGGTTAAATGACTTTTCTTCGCTGGAGAAGCGTCAGATTTGCGTGAAGACGTGGTCAGCGGAGTGTCTAGGCACCCGGCCGCCTTGCGCATTTTGCGGAGTCGGTACTTTAAATTGCTAGGGTATGTCGTCAAGCGGTAGGCCATGCCTTACGGGAATAGTGGTGTAGCAGCCCGCTCGTATTCTCGAGGGATCTGCATTACCAGGGACTGGCTGGATCGCAGAAGAAGACGCCCGTGTCGCTGGCGACGCTGCATGCTTGTTTGGCCACTTCGGCGCCATAGTCCCAGGTCAGGAATCCGCGCCGGTGCCCTGGCAGAGTGGACAAAGTCCTGATCAGCCCGTTTCGGATCGATTCGGCGCTGTGATTCACCGGCCCGGCGCTGTGATTTCACGTTACGGTTGCTGTCTTTGACCAAGGTGGCTATCGCCGACTGAGTCGGCGCCGTTGACTCGACCGCTGATGGAGACTTGCGGCGTTGATCTGTGGTAATTTACTGACCCCAACGGCATAAGCGGCGCCCCTCCGACCGACCCCTTGTTAGCGCAAGATTAGGCAATGAGTCTGTTTCGCCAATAAGCTTCGCGGGTGGGCGGAGGCCATCCATGCATGGCCCGCGCGGTTCGACAGTTGCCGCGCTGAAACTGCGGATTTCGCGCAGACGCTTGACTGCGACCGAAGCCACAGGCGGGGATTCTCCGTCGAAAGAAGATTTCTTCTTTAGGGAGAGAAATCTATTGATGGTGGTTCTATGGGTTTTTGCCCAACTCCCCGTCTATTTCCGTGTGATGCCACGAGGAGGCAATGACTGTTTTTCGTCTGACATCAAGACAGTCCGAGGTGCTCCGAAAGTAGCTGATACATCCGAATACGGGCTCGAAGATCAGGACACGTGGTGGTCACCGTAACCTCGTCAGTTTGGTATCGGCGGGCCAACATTTCCAGATGATTGCCCACTTCTTCGACGTCACCAACGATGTTTAGATGTTTGTTTATGGTTCTGAAGTGGAGTTCATCAGCCGTTACTACATGTCCGCGGACGTCTTCCTTCGATGGGTAACCTGTCGCGAATCGGGGAGTGCTTCTAAGGAAAGCAGTCGGATGAAGCCCTTCACTGGCGGGAACCCAGAAACAGTTTCCCAGGACTTCCGCTTCTTCGCGGGTGTCCGCACATGTGACTCGCACAGCCAAAGAAATACGTGGTGCAGAACATACCTTCGATGCGACGAATGCCTCCCTGTACGCCGCTGCGGCCATCCATGCGCTCTCACCACTGATGAAATGCGCAAGACTAAGGGGCAGACCAAGGGCAGCTGCGACAAGCGCACTCCGCATCCCTGACGCCATGACCCAAATCTCAGGTTCCTCCCCAACGACAGGTACCGCCAACGGGTCCATAATCTGGGGTTTGACGGCCAATAGTTTGGTCAGCTCCTGAATCTGCTTGGCATATGTAACAGGTTCGGAATTGCTTGCTCCCTGCAGTGCTTCGCGGGCAGCCGCTGTCGCTCCCATTCCGTTGCCGACGCCCAAGTCGATTCGGGCTGGAGCCAATGCTAGAAGCATGCGGAAATCTTCGGCGACTCGCAGGGGACTTGCATATGGCAGGAGAATGCATCCTGCCCCAATCCGCATGGTGTTTGTATGACTAGCGACGGCAGCGAGCAAAACCGCAGGCGACGCGCAGGCCCGGGATGAGTCACCGTGGTGCTCAGCAATCCAAAAGCCCTTGAAGTGCAGGTCCTCAGCCGCCGCTGCCAACTGTACGCTTTCACGGACAGCAGCCTGCGGACTAGAACCTTGAAAGACCGGGATCTGATCCAGAACGTTTAATGACAGCATTTGTCTTACTTTCTTACTTCATTTCTTGTAAATCCGGCACCCGCGGGGCAAAAGAGCTTGCATGGCAGGAGACGGCGCAACCCCGAGTTCTGAGAAGATCAGATTGTGAAAATATTCGTAGTGGCGCACTGCTTCAATGAGGTTATTCTCGCGCAAATGAACAGATATTACGGCCGTATTAGCGCTTTCGCGAAGCGGCTCGATGGAGACAGCGGCCAGGGCGGTTTCTAACGCTGCCGCGAACGCGCTGGCCTCCAATAATGAAGCGGAAGCAGCTTCGAGCGCGTGTAGCAGCATTTGCCTGTACTTTTCCCTCTCGAATACCAACCAGTCATCATACATTCCTGTCAAGAGCTCTTGGCACGCAAGGATTTCCTCAACGGGAACTTCGCGTATCGGCCTGAGGCGACTACACACAGCCTTGGCAGTGTCACGAAATTTGTTAACATCGGTTTCCACAGACGGGGACAATTGAACGACCGATTTCGACTCACCAATTACAGCGGGCGCACTACAACCCAGGGACCATAACGCGTTTCGAAGACTGGACCGGGCACGTGTCTCGTTCGCCTCTGGCCACAACTTCCCAGCCAACACCTTCCTACTGGTGACCCCGTTAAGAGCAACGTAGGCAAGAACACGCTGGGAAATTCCAGGCAAATGAATCGCACACCCCTCCTTTTCTAGGGAGAAATTGCCGAAGAGACACAATGAGTATTTTGACTTGGCACAAGTATCGGGATTCATTAAGCGCGCCCCCTCACTGCTTTTTGTCACATCTGGTGCTAGCTTCTTCCCACCGATCTGGCATCCTGTAGTCCCCATTCGACGAGTTCTAGGAATATTTCCACGCCAAACGCAACATGCTGAAGTTGGTCAAAGAAGTCATTGTGTGGCCGCGCACTTAGAACCTGCCTTCCCGCCCGCGCCGCGCAGCCGACGTGCTTAGCTCGTGTTGTTCAGGAAGATTAATGGTTACCACGAATGCCCCTTCCTATCTAGAGGCGCACGCCTTGAAGACAGCCAATCGTGCGATATCGTACACTCATCCCCAACATTGTTGAAGGGACCGAAGACTGACTCTAGTTCTCGCGAAACTGCTGACTGCCTTGCTTGAGAAACGCTCATGAAATCTCGGGCCGCTTGGCCACGCGATGACAATGAGGGATGGGCCGGCGATGGCAACACCCTGGGAAGAACACAGCCGATTATGCGAAGTCATAGAAGAACCCCAACGGATTGATACTGGACGAGCTTCGGCGTCAGGGGTGCTGGTCCACGCCACGCCCGTCGGGCACTGTCCACAATTCGGAATGGAAATTGGCCCGTCAAGATGGATGGTCCGCGAGGGCAGTCCTGCCCCTTAACACCTTCAGGGTCATGGTCCGCTTATGGGGGCTCGCTGGGATCCCCTCAGACAAAGACGTGGGCCCCGACCAAGGACCTCTGTGGCTACCAGAGGTGGAAGCCTACGGTGAACTCGAAACCAAGCGGCTGCCCGGTAGTGCCGGCTTCAGCAGTGGCAGGTCTCCGGCTCACGGTCGACCAGCTCCTCCAAAATTGCCAGGACCCGGCCAGACCAACGGCAGGTCCGCGTCTACGGTCCCGCTGCTTCGGAACTCGATCACGGTTCGCAAGGCCGGAACTAACACGAGCAGGTGCCGTGGTTCATCGAAGTAGACATGGTTGCGCCCAGGGCCTTAATCTGGCCGAGGTATTCGCCACGAATCCGACCTTGCGAGCCCATGCTCTCTCGTTGTGTCGTCGAGAGAGGAACCGGACAGCCTCTAATCTGGACGCTAATACCTAAGCTGGGACGATGCCGTAATAAGCCTTGTAGGAGGCGCCCCCGCCGGAGATCAGCCCGCTCTCTACCTTGTAACCGATGGTGTGCCAGTTCGTGTTCGCTGTCCGGGCGGCTAGCACTACCATCTGCTTTGCCGACACCGTCACATTCGTACCGCCGATACGGTCATCGCCCCAATCGAAGGCGTCGTTGATGGCGCCTCCAATACTCGGCATCAGAGACCCGAGCGCGGGGCCGGCAACGGCGGCGATGAGCGGCCCCACGACAGGGATGAGCCCAAGGGCGATAGTGCCAGCCGTGTGGACGCCCATCACAATCTTCTGAATGTCTTCCTTGTACTTGTTCGGATCGCCGAAGTCGTTCTCCATCACCACCGTGCTGAGGTTCAAACCATATGGTCGTCCGCGATAGATTTCCATTAGGTCGGGACGGGATTCCCCGGCGTCCACTTCCCCATATATCTGTGAAACGTGCACGGTTGCGACCTGGGGTGTGGAGAGGCTTACGATGACGTACGGTTCGTCCGAGCTAGACCCTTGGTCCCAGTCCGTCTCACCAAAGCAATAGAGTCCCGTGTAGTGGACGATGACGTCACGCAAGTCGATCGCTCCGGTATCAGGCCACCAGTAAATTCCGCCATTCTGGAATTCGTTGGCCCGTCCGCCGTCGGCAAAGTCCACCTCATCACTGGTCGGGTAGCCCAAGTAGGAGGTCTCCCAGCCCAACTCCTCCCAGCGCGCGCGGATGCCGCCGTAAATGACATGGGCACCAGTTTCGGGCGTCCAGTAAACGGATCCGGCGTTGCTGAAGTGGTTATACCGCCCGATGCCGTCCGGAGTGCCGGTCTCGTCCGTCACCGGATAGCCAAGGACAGACCTCTCCCACCCAATCTGCGCCCACTTCTCTCGAATCGCACCCCAGATCGCTGCGGCCCCGGTGTTCGGCGTCCAGTAGATCGATGCTGTGTTGGCGTTGAAGTGGTTGTACCGCCCGACCCCATCTGGAGTACTGGTCTCATCGGTGCAGGGAGCGCCCCACCGCAGGCCGCCCATGGCAATCCACTTGGTGTAGATGTCTCCGTGGATTTCGAAGGCCCGGAAGAGGTGCTGGTTATAACAAAGGCAGGATCCATTCGCGAAAGTCCAGATTATGCCCTCCTCCTTGCTGATCGGCTCACCGAGGACAGCGGCCCCGCCGAGGGTCTCGTACTTGCGACGCAGATTACCTTCCCCGGAAATCAAGGATGGAATCCGGATGCCCCCAAAAGGCGATGTGCTGATCCTCGCCGCCCTGACGTCAATTTTCTGGTTCGCGGTTTCGGCATTGTTCAGTTCCCGTGGCATGTCCAGCTCCTCACTAGTAGGCATTTGTCCCGGCCCGGAAGGATCAGGAAGGGTGCCAATACTCGCCAAGATAGGCCCCTTTTATAACTAAACGAAGAGGCCTTTCCAGATAGGAAACGCAGCTTGACGACGTGATCAACTCCCGAAGGACGCCAGCCTCGGTCAACCGGGTAGCCATTGAACCTTCTTTGGCCCGGTTATACGCTGGCACCCACAGGTTGGGCAGGAGCGCCGATGGATCTGGACTTGGGGTGCGTAGCTAGCTTTCTGATGCTCGTCGACGAACATCATTTTGCCCGGGCCGCTGTCCGTCTCAATCTGTCCTCCTCGGCCCTGAGTAAGCGGATCCGCCGCCTTGAGCATCAGGTCGGGATCGAACTGGTCGACCGGGGTCCCCTAGGCATGCTGGCCCTAACCCCCGCGGGGATACGATTTGCTAGGGAGGCAGGACCGCTGTTGGCGCAGGCATCAGTAGCCCGGCGTGCAGCGAGAAATGACCCTGGCCTTTATCATGTTCGGCTGGGGGTGCCGGGCGCCCTGGGTGAGTATCCAACGCGTGCCGAGCTCGCCGAAATTAGAAACGTTCTCCTCCATCTGGTCGCCGACGTGAGGCTCTCGTGCCACGGAATACCATTCCAGTCTCTGACCACCGCTCTGCTCGATGGCCAGATGGACGTGGTGTGGACCGCGTCTCCGGTCCAGCATCGCAGCATAGATTCGGCACCGCTGGTGGCCGTGAACCGGACGGGCATCGTTCCTGCCGGACATGAATGGGCTCGACCTCATCCTGTTAGGGCGGAAGACTTCGCGGAGGAACCCATAGTTTACGATTCCTCCCTGCCCCTAGCATGGATGGGACAGTGGTATCTGGGCGATATTCGACCCGCGAGGGACGCCAGGTTGGTTGACATCCGGGCTGAATACTCGTCGACCGTGCTGGCCAGCGTGGCTCGCGGCGCAGGACTCGCGACAATTCCGGCACCGTTCGCCAAACACCTAGGGCCAGGGTTGGCTGCGGTGCAACTACTCGGCGTGCCGCCCATTAGCTTTTTTGCGGCGAGCCGTCAGCGCGACCGCAGGGAGCCGGTTCTTGCCCTGATCCAAGCCCTTCGGACTGTCGCCACACTGTCTGTGGCCCGCTCGGAGGGCATACCATTTCCGTAATTTTCTGCCGCCAGGTTCCAAGAAACACAAATTGGCTCACAGGTGTCCTCCAAAAACGTCCTATTGAGACCGCCTGGAAGCGCCAAACCCACCTAGCGACCGGGTCTGAGACTGCGCGCCACTCGGCTGGGCCATCAGCGCCAGACTGCAGATCGCTAATCAGGGCGGGGTGTCGCAGGAGCTGCGTCGGCTCTGCGCTGGAGCTTGACTCGTCGTCAATTAGGTCGGATACATGCCTTGCACAGAACCCTGCCAGCCTGCTCATTAGCGAGGCTCCTCAGCCTTCGAGCACGCATCTGGCACGCAAACTTCCCAAGTTGCCTGCAATTATGCATACGTCGACTATCACGGTTTTTCTTCTGAAGACGCGATGCGCGACCGTTCTCTTATTGCCCGGATATCAACCGTGGCGGGCCAGTACATGCCGTAATCAAGGAAACCTCTGGCCGCGAGCAAGGAGAAGGACGAGTGGAATTGAGCATCTAAGGGATCAATGTAGATGTCCACGGAGCATTTCGCCGATCCGTTAGGTATACGCACTATGGGCGGCAGTCCACAAACGGTTATGACGTGGTCTCCTGCCGTGGTCTCATCGGAAACTTCGACACTGGCACGTGCGGGACCTTCTACGGTCAGGACTAGTGGGTGATGACCGATTTCCTCCCAAGACGCCAGGAGGGACTGAGTTCCGAAAAAAATTGTTTCATGATGTGCCAAGTCTCTATCGGCACCCCACCCAGGAGCGGGCCGTAGTACTCGGGTATCGAATGCTGTGAACGGCGTGCCCCGGGCAATGTGAATCGAGCCTGGAATTTCGCGATGTTTGGCATCCGATTTCCGTCCTAACGCATCCTCCAACGACAAAGTGACGCCAGGTGTTGGTGTTCGAATGAAAATACCCGATGTGACGGTACCTCCTCTTCGATCGACCACGGAACTGATGCGGCGAACCCTACTTCCGGCAACGTGAGGATGCTCACACCCTTTGTCATCCAGTTTCCGAGGATAGAACCGCTTATGAAGGTCGCTCCCCAACGACTCTTGGACCCCGAAAGGCACCCATAGGTCGCCTTGCCGGCCCGGTAGCCACGATATGGGGGTTGTTGTTCCGGACCAATAGCAAGGCTGGTCGACTTTGTATCGGCTGCTGTCGTCCCGAGTAGCCGCAGGGTCGAAAATCAGCAGATACGGATCGACCCAATGCCATCCCCCAGTAAACCAAACCTGCAGGGCTGCTTCCTGATATACCGCCCCAGTAAAGCCGCTTAGATATGAGCCGTTCTGGGCCAGGATAACGTTGCATTCTCTGACAGGGTAGCCGAGCTCTCTTAGCATTCCGGCTGCAAGCTGTGCGGCATTTATACAGACCCAGCGGACCGACTCCTTACCCTCGGGACCACTGTGTGGCGGCCTCACACCGCATTCGCCGACGCCGGTATCGATGATCCAGGCCAGGCGGCGCGGAGGTGATTCCGTTCCCTCAATGTCACCTGGCGGCATAGCATCATGTACGAATTGGGCGACGGCGTAGACAACTTTGCCGTGATCGTGATCTTTCTCAACTTGTCCTGCCGCCGAGCGTGCCCATCGAAGCAATGTGTAGCGTTGTTTCGAACTCAGGCCAGCATTTTCTCCGAACTCCCAGTAGCGCCGAAGATTGACGTCATGCAAAAGGTAGATGTCCTCTTCCTGAACTACCAAGCCCGTCCTTCTCATGTATTCCTCCAAGTCCAAAGAGCGAACTCTGTGCGATTGACTTTGCTGCTAGTAAGGTGCATGTTATGACGAACGTTTGGTTTGTCACATGGTCCGCTGCCGATTGGTCCGCGTTTGGCACCGTTGTGGCAGCAATCGCCAACGTCGTGCTCGCCATCGGTGCGAGCTTTGCAGCGCTACGCGCTGTTTACCTCTACAAAGAGTCGAAACGAACTGAGGCTGCGCATTGGCTCCAAAGCATGTTCGAGCAGTTTTACCTTTCGGACGAATTCCTCACTGCCCGATCTCTCCTCCAATACGAATACAAAGACAGCGTCGCACCTCTTCTTGAGCGGCGCTTAACAGACCGCGATGTGCCCCGAACTCTGAGGCAAGCTGAGATCCTGCACGAGGTTGATAGACTACTAAATTATTTCGAGTGGATTCTCTATCTCGAGCACAATGAACACCTCGCGAAGGATGACCGTTTGGCATTGTTCCGGTACTGGTTCGACTTGATGAAGCACTCGGATAAGGGGGCCTTGCGCCGCTACTGTGCGACTTGGGACTGGGAGCGCCTATCGCATGAGCTTGCCAGCGATGACGGCGTGGGTACTGATGGAAAACAGCCTGCGTATCAAATTTCGGAGTACGTCGCCGTTTACGGGTCATTAATGTCTGACCTCGCGCCTGAAGACGCCCCTCACTTCACTGAGTACTTTGATTTTTTCGGTGCGTGCACGATCGAAGGCTGCCTCTATGACTTGGGAAGCTATCCGGGGCTGGTAGCAGGTGAAGGAAGCGTCAACGGCGAGTTGTACCGCCTTAAATTTCCCCTGTCGGACTCCCGCTCCGTCCAAGCTTTTCGTGCTTTGGATAAGTTTGAGAGGTTTGATGCTCACAAGGCCCGCGAATCTCTATACGTCCGCCAAGTGGTGAGATTGAAGGAACCCGCGAACCTGGACGTCTGGGTCTACATGTATAATCGCCAAACTCGGGATCTGCCCCTCGTACCACACGGCGATTGGAGGGAACACATCCGGCAGAGGAACGCAGCTCCCATGAATGACGAGATTAAGGGGCCCGGTCCACGGGGCGAAAACATGACGATGTGACGCTCCCCCATAGCGCAGACGAGGGCCAAACCAATACGAATTATATTTCGGGCCGGGAACGATGTATTTCGGGCAGTTCGCTTGACAGCCGGCTCGGATGATCATTGGCTCAGGCGGGTCCAGCGAAGGACATCCGCCTTGTGCATACGTTTCGTGCGGGGACGCCTACCGGTTTAGGGTTAAACTTTAGTGTTTCTTCGCCGAACAGGCCTACCGGGTATGGACAGGACACGGAGACTGGGCCACTATTTAGACCCGCACATGTTCCGTTAGAGGTGGCGTCATGAGCCCGCGACTATCGATTAGGCAGGTGGCACAGCGTGCCGCTAACGCTCTGCGCCTGTACTTTTTGAAGCAGACTGAACGTGGTCCAGATCGCGAAGCGAAAGAGGACCTGGCTGCGGGCGACGCATACCTGTGGGCCGAAATGGAGACCGCGGCTAAACAGCACGGCACCCTCATTGGCCCGTTGGCAGACATCAAGCGAGCCCCCGACGACGATCAGGCCCATCGGGCGTTCGCAACTGCGCTCGAGGCTGTGCTGCGGCGGAATGATGACTTGGCAAAACGCTTGGAGACGTGGGCCCGAGGGAAAGAGTTGCCCCGGCCCGGTCACCACCCATTTCCCCCTGTCGGTGCGGCACCGGCAGGCCCGGTGGTAAGCGGTGGCGGCGGGTGGGGCCCATCGGACGCCGTAGCCGACTTGGCCGGGCCGGACGACTCTCTGAATGAAGACGATGCCGGTGGACTGCTCGGGGGGGCGCCCTGGTCAGCCCCCCCTGACGCATACGAAGAGGCTGAACCCGCCGACGAACCGGGACCGGCCCCCGCCAGTGGCGACGAGAAGTTAAACCCTGAGTCAGCGCGCGCGTGGCTGAACGCTGAACTTGAAGATGTTGACACCACTCGTCCTCTAAGCGTCGGCGAGACCTATACACTTGCGTTCAGCCTCGATCCAGCGAAGAAACAGACGCTCATCGGCAGTGGAGCGCCCTTCGGCTTCCTAATTCCCCAAGGCACGGAAGAGGTCATTCTGACGGTGCAGCTTAACGGCGACGACTTCGAAATCCTCGAACAGAGCCGGCCGTTGCGGTTCCGCCGGCCCGGCATCTCCCGGGGCAAGGCCCGGTTCGACATCGTTCCGCGCAGGAGCGGGCGCTGCCAGCTGATCGCCACCGTCCACCACGCAGGCAACTTCCTTCAGCAGTTGACCCTGACCATCCAGATAGGGGACGCCGTTAAGAGTCCACTAAAGTCATCGTCGCTCGGGCGGCCTATCTCGGCTACCGCCGGGCTCCAGCCGCGCGACATCGGTCTTGCCATCGAGGCAAGCCCCCAAGGAGGCTACACCTGCACCGCTTGGGGAGCGACAGCTGCGCGGGTGCATCTTCCGATAAACCAGCAGGAACTGGCATCCGCCATCGAACAGGCGCGCCAGGCACTACTGGACGTCGTCGGACAGCGCACATTTCAGGACGGGCTCGACATCTCAACGCAGGACCGCGACGCTGCACTTGGAATCCTCGCCAAGGCTGGATTACGCCTCTATCAAAAGATCTTCTACCACCCGGCTGGCGGCGAGGACGCCCGACGCCTCGGAGAATGGCTACGCCAGCAGACGACCAACACGAACGAGGTCCTCAAGATCCAGCTTATGACCCAGGACTTCCCCGTGCCGTGGGGGCTTCTCTATATTGACGACGAATGGAAGCCCGACGCCATCGACTGGCAACGATTCCTTGGGATGAGCCACATCCTAGAGCAGATCCCGCTCCAGAACACGCTGACGACCCTCAACGGCATTATCGACAGCGAGTCAGCGGGATTGTCGGTCAGCGTTAACTTCAACGAGAGCATCGACAAACAGATGACCGCTGATTTCGTCGCCCGCCAAATGTCGTACTGGGACGACGTTATCGATTTCACGCCGCCCGTCACCGTTGTAAGCCGTACGAAACGGGACGAGTTAGTCAGCGCGCTCAAGAACGGAGCGACACCCGATCAAATTCTCTATCTTTACTGCCATGCAAACGCAGCCGGGCTGACCGGAGGTGGACCCGATGCCTCGTTTCTCGTGCTCTCCGGCGATGAACACATCACGCTCGGCGACTTGAACCTCGAAGCACCCACCACCGTACAACTCGAAGGAAGCCCGTTGGTGTTCATCAACGCGTGCGAATCCGCCGAGCTATCCCCCATGTTTTACGACGGTTTCGTACCCTATTTCATGGCCAAGGGTGCGCGCGGAGTCATAGGAACGGAATGCAAAACACCTGCCCTCTTCGCTGCAGACTGGGCGACGACCTTCTTCGATCTATTCCTGGACGGCGGTTCCCTCGGCGAAATCTTCCTCCGAATGAGACGCGATTACTATGAGCAGCACAATAACCCTCTTGGCATCCTGTATGCCGTGCACTGCGATGGCGATACCCGGATACAACCGGCAACGATCCGCACTCACATTACGCCCTAGCTGTCCGCCCAGCCGCTCACTCTCAGAAAGGACAATTCCATGGTCATCAGGCACATACCGGAGCGGCCGGACCTGTCGTACCATCTCATTCACTACGACAAGAACGGCGATGAACTCCCGGAGGGCACGGACAAACTCGGTAGCACAGCAGCACGCAGCGCCCTAGCAGCGCCGGGATCAGGTATCACCGACGTGTTCCTCCTCAGCCACGGCTGGAACTCCGATGTCGAGGGCGCCATGCAGCAGTATGACGCGTGGCTCACGATGAGCAGAGAGACCCGGCCCTCGAACCTTGGTCGCCCCTTCAGTCCCCTGATCATCGGAGTGCATTGGCCGAGCAAAGCATGGGGCGACGACACCATCATCTCCACAGACCCTGTAGGGTTGCTAGGCGGGGAAGCGACGCCGACAGGGGTGATTACCGTGGAGGACGCCGTGGACATGTACTCCACGATGCTCGTCGACTCCCTTGACACACGAGACGCCCTCGGCGCAATATTTGACGCTGCTGCCGATCCTGGTGGCCACGCTGCAATGACTGACACAGTGCGCAGAGCATACCTCATCCTGTACCGGGAGCTGCACCTCGAAGAGGCCAGAAATGAGGACCCGATTCCCGCCGCTGCGTGGGATCCGGCGAAGGCGTTCGAGCAAGCGCTCGAGGACACCGACAAGGAGTCGGGACTTCTCAGCGGCGACTCTATCTTCGATCGTGTAAGGGACGCCATTCTCGCTCCTTTGCGCCAGTTGTCGTTTTGGACCATGAAGGCCCGGGCTCTCACGTTCGGTGAGAATGGCGCGGCGAAGCTTTTGCGGGACCTGCAGAACGAAACAGATGAGAGCGTGCGTTTCCACCTAATGGGACATAGTTTCGGCTCCATCGTAGTCAGTGCCGCGGTCGCGGGAACGGACGGAATCACTTCCGTCCGACCTGTCAGTTCGCTGTTCCTTGTGCAGGGGGCCCTGTCGCTCTGGGCGTATGCAGGAACGGTGCCCGAGGAGGCGAATCCAGGACACTTCCACCGGATTATACAGGAGGAGATAGTACGCGGGCCTATTGTCACCACCCGCTCGACGTACGACTACGCCGTCGGGCGTTTCTATCCCTTGGGTGCCGGAATCGCCGGAGAGGTACTCCTCGGGGACCTCCCCCGTTACGGCGGGCTGGGCGCATTCGGCATCCAGGGCGTTAAGGGCGCCCACGATGTCGCGATTGGCGACGAGACCACGAATTACGGCTTGAAGCCCGGCGGCATATATAACATCGACGCTTCATCAGTAATTAGCAAAGTCAGCGGGCCAGGGGGCGCGCACAGTGACATCACGCATCCCGCCACCGCTGCTTTGGCGTGGCAAGCCGCCCTAGCCATGCCCTGATGCCGCGCATCTTTGCACCCAACTCTGCGGTGTTGCCGCCCCAGGGTCGCGCGAGCCGTCCTTTGGTGAGGGGGCTGTAGGGGATGCTGCCGACGCCTTGGTCGGTGAGGAGGCCGAACATTTCGCGTTCCTCTTCACGGTGCATGAGGCTGTATTGGTCCTGAAGGGACACGAACCGGGTCCATCCATGGAGATCCGCGGCGTGCTGCACATCGCGGATGCGCCGATGTAGCGGACCTTGCCGGCCTTCACGAGGTCGTGCAGGGCTTCCATTGTTTCCTCGACCGGGGTCTCGGGGTCGAAGCGGTGGACCTGCTAGAGATTTGAGACCTCAGGCAGACACAGACTCGAGGCACTCAAGGCCTGGCAACTTCCGCTATCGGTTACGGCTCGATGGGTATCTCAGTTGCCTACGGCCCCGCCGACGAAAAGGGGAGGCGTTGCTGCGATCCATAAAGCGCACGACGTCGCCGTCACGGATTTCGACACCGCAGAGCGATACGGCTGGGGAGAGACCAAAGAGATCCTTGGCCGCGCCGTAAGGAGCTTCCGCGACGAGATCCTTATCGCCACCAGGTTCGGGTTCAGCCGAGACCAGGATTTCGGGTTCGACTCCCGCGCCGAGCACATCCGGACGGTCCGCCGAGGAGAGTCTGCGCCGCCTCGGCACGGACCACATTGACGTCCTCTACAAGCACCGCCAAGACCCGAATGTTCCCGTTGAAGACGTTGCCGGCCACCGTGAAGGAGCTCGTCGACGCCAGGAAGGTTACATATTTCGGCCTGCCAGCCTGGGATTGCCGGGCTCACGAGAAAGGCGGGGTCGAGGGTGAGGTGGGCTGGTTCCGCCGCAACCGGCTTTCCCCGATGCCTGTCGCGAAGTCCCTTGCCGAGCTCAACGACCGGATTCGGGCCTGGGAAGTCCAAGACGATCAGCGGCGGATCAATGACCGGATCCGCACCATCGTCCAAGACCTCGCCGCCGAGGCCCCGCTCCTGGCACCGTTGCCGGCCGAAGAATTCGATCCCGGTCTGGTGCTGAACCCGAGAGTGGACCGGACCTCAATGATCACGGTGCGGATGGTGAAATACTCGGTGCCGGCCCGGTTCATCGGCCAAAGAGTCCGGGTGTCCCTGCGGGCATCGGAGCTTGTCGTGTTCGACGGCCGCGCGATGGCGGCCCGGCATCAGCGGATCGTTGCCAAGGGCGCGCAGTCGGTCCAGTGGACCATTACCTGGAGGTCCTCAAGACCAAGCCCGGCGCTTTGCCTGGCTCCACCGCTTTGGCACGGGCACGGGAGTCCGGGACGTTTACCAGCGCCCATGAAGCCTTCTGGTCTGCGTCGCGCCGGGTCAACGGCGACGCCGTGGGGACCCGTGAACTGATCGATGTCCTGCTGCTCCCCCGTTCCATGGACGCGGCAGACATCGAGGCAGGGATTAGCGCGGCGCTCGGCGTGGGTGCGGTCAGCGCCGATGTGGTCGCGGTCGAGGCACGCAGACACGCAGCCGGCCCCGCCGCGGAGGTGGGTCCGGACCGGACCGTGATCACGGTGCTCATGCTGAAGCGAAAGTGCAACGAGTTGTCAGCCTGACCCAGCGCCGGCTGATGGACCCCGCAGCGGTCATCGCGGGGCTACCCCGGGACACCCGGCGGTTGCCCTCGGTCAGCGTCTATGACGAGCTGCTGGCCAAACGCGCCGAAAACCCTGCAGGAGCCGAGTCAAAGGAGAACATCTCATGAGTCCAACCCCACAGGCCACCACCATCACCGCGACCCTGCGCCGGCGGCGCGGCCTGACCGAACAGGCCGCCGTCGCCGCCGTGGACCAAGCCTGCCGCCGACTGCGCCTGCCCACCGTCCGTGCGGTCCTGGACGAAGCCCTCACCCTCGCCGGAAAGGAACAACTCTCCTACCAGGGCTTCCTGGCCGAACTGCTTCTAGCCGAATGTGACGACCGTGACCGGCGCTCCTCAATCCGCCGGGTCAAAGCCGCCAACTTTCCAAGGAACAAGTGGCTAGGGGACTTCGATTTCGACGTGAACCCGAACATCAATCCCGCCACCATCCACACCCTGGCCACCGGGGACTGGATCCGCAGAGGCGCACCGCTGTGCCTGATTGGGGACTCCGGAAGGGGTAAAATCCACCTGCTCATCGGGCTCGGCACCGCGGCATCGGAACAGGGCTACCGAGTCAAATACACCCTCGCGACCCGGCTCGTGAACGAACTCGTCGAAGCAGCCGACGAGAAGGTTCTAGCCAAGACCATCGCCCGCTACGGCCGGGTGTATCTGCTTTGTATTGACGAACTTGGCTATATGGGACTGGACCGTCGTGGCGCCGAGCTCCTCTTCCAGGTCCTCACCGAACGCGAAGAGAAAAACTCCATCGCCATCGCCTCCAACGAATCATTCTCAGGATGGACCAAAACCTTCACCTACCCGCGCCTGTGCGCCGCAATCGTTGACCGGCTGACCTTCAACGGCGCCATCATCGAAACTGGCACCGACTCCTACCGCCTCGCACACACCAAAGCCCACCAAGCTTCTTAGCCCTCCAAGACAGGGAACGGGACCCATACCCCGAGAGCACCGGGAAATTGAGAGTTGAGCGGGGGCGACGGACGCCTAAGCCTTCTCGTTTGGTCGGCTCTCACGCCATCTTTTGTAGCTGGTCGGCAGCAGGATTGTCAGCATGATCAGAGTGGCGATGCCCGGAACAAACACCCACACACTCGTCTCGGAATCGGCCCCGGAGATAAGCAGAAGCTCGCCCACGAGCGCAAGCAGGATAAACGCGATGTGAACCCAGAACATTGCGCGCCACAATTTTAGGTCGCTCTGTCGACCAGCCGACTCCCAATCCACCATGCCTCAGCCTAGGGTGCCAAAGAAAGTTTAGATAGATGCTCTCAGTGTGTGCGAGCCACGAACGAACTCGGGACTGGGGCCAGTTTTAACCGTCTTACCGGGGCCGGCGATATTGACAGAACCACCCGCACGGCACACTGAGTCTTCAGGCTTTGCATAGAGCTTCCACCTCCCTTCATTCCTCGATCCCGTGATGGCACGCTGTCTCTGCCCATGCACACTACTGGGCGGCCCGGACAAGAACGGAGACTGCGTAAGAGTCGGCGCGTGTGCGAGACCGACGATTCTCCGTTGTCTCAGCGGACTCGAACCCCCAATCTCCAGCTGCACCGGTGCTCCGCCCATTAAGCTACGAAGTAATCGGCGTGTTGGTCGTGAAGCCGAACTCAGGCAAACGCGCGGAAGGATTGCAGTCCTTCACCCCTTTTATGGTCATTCGGCCTAGCCAAGGAGCAGCTACGAGAGTATCTTCCCGTGAATGGCCGCCAAAAACGATAAGACAAACGCGATCCGCTCTGCAGTTGAGTCTGCTTGGGAGCGCAAGGTTGAGCGAGATTCCCGTTCCGTTTCGCGGACCCTGAAAATTATCCTCGCGGCCGCTGGGGTGTACATCATTGTGGAATTTTTAGGCCACCTTGATCTGTACGGAAAGTTTTTGGAGAGCTCCCTTGAGACTGGTGCGGACGGGGTAGCAACGATGGGTCCTGCAGACTGGTCCTCATTGGCAGGGTGGTTTGACAAAGAAATCATCAATTCTGCGGATGCGACGGTCGCGGTTACAGCAGCCTTGCTCTTTGTAGCCACGTTCAATGTTGCTTCGATTGCGTCAGGTCTAGAGCGTTCGGTACCCGGTGACGCCCCGGAACTGGACCGCTTGCCAAGTCAATTGTCCCAGCTTTGGTGGCGTCAATCGGCTGGAGTCTTGACCGCGGCTGCTGCTTCTGTGGCCATAGCCGTATGTGCCATTCGTTACCCCATTGACCCTGGCGGAAGCACGCTGTTGGGGTTACTCGCGGTTCTTACTGCAGTCGGCTCGAATTTCGCCATGGATGACACCTCAATCCATACATCAAAACTGCTCAACCTCGCATCCTTACTAGACAATCAACAGCGGGCACAAAAGGCATCAGTGGAACTTTTCGATAAAACGGCTCGCAAGAGACTATTTGCCAAAATCCACCGCTTCGGGGAATACGGCAGCATTTTATTTCCCATTCTCTGCCTCGGCACCGTGCTGGCACTGTGCGTTGTCGAAAGCTTCTTTCAGACATGCTGGCTGGTCCTTTACTCGGGCTGGGGCGGCGTTCCTGATCCAACCGACTTTCCAGGCATCTGGCAACTGACCGTAAAAGGTCTTACTGCTTTCGACCTTCCTTACACAGGCACTGCACTTGCCTTTGCCATGATGCTCCTGGCGTTCGCCTGGATAGCCAACACTTTCACCCGATACCGGGTATTGCTCACAAGCTTATGTGTCACGAGCATCCCCGTAATCTCTGGGGCTTTTGTTGGTACAACCAAGCTGCGATACTCCGAACCGACCGCCACTTTCTTAGCCGTTTCACAACTGCTGACGATTATCGTGGGACTTGCTCTGGTGGCGGCGGGCGGTCGCTGGGGACGAGGTCTTGGCGTTGCCCTACCAATGTACATATTGACCGAGTTTCATTTTTCTGCCATTAGGACCAAGCGGAACTACGACAAAGCACACAAGAAATTCATCAAAGAATCTGATGTTGGCTCGAACGAGGATGAGCCCGACCAGACCTCACGAGAAATCATATATACCGTCGATCCCGATAGCGATGGCAAAAAATCGCCAAACACGACCCGTTCATGGAAAGGGATCGCACATAAATTCATTGATAGACTCCCAGGGTGAGTATGATCAAATCCGGAATTATCTTTGGTTGGGTCCCCAGGTAGAAGTACAGTGTTTGTGTGAGTTTCGTGTCCGAGAATGGGGCTCTTCGTGGTTGGTGGGGAATTGATCTCGTGTCGTAGTTGACAGAAGGGCCCGTGGCCCTGCTGGGATGAGTGTGTCTAGCATTCAAACCAGGAACAGGACCACGAGCCTTGACTGAGCCTAACGGGGTGGCCCCTGACGCTGCCACTAGCATCTTCAACCTTCCCGACTACCGTGTCATTCCCGCCACCGTCTTGGACGACGGGAGCCGCCGGATCATTTTCGAAGCCGAACAGCCACCTGGCTGCCCGACCTGCGGTGTCGTGGCGACCCGGCGGAAGGAAAGACGTGTCCACCGGATCCGGGACATCCCGGTCGCCGGCGCCGTGGAAGTTCTCCGGTCCAGATACCGGTGGCACTGCGAGGAACAGACCTGCCCACGGCTCTCGTTCTTTGAATCCACAACCCAGGTCCCGCGCCGTGCCCGATCCACCGGCCGGCTCCGGGACCACGTCGTTGACGCGGTGATCCGCTCTGGACGGCCAGTGTCCGAGACCGCCGAGACGCTCGGGGTCTGGTGGTGAATGGTACGTGCCGCGCTGAATGAAGCCTGCCTGCTCACGCTGCCTGATGTTGACGAACTAAGTCCGCGGATGCTGGGCATCGATGAACACCGGTTTCGGTCCGTCCGGTTTTTCCGCGACCCGGACTCCAGCTCGTGGATCCGGCAAGAGCCGTGGATGACGACGATCGTGGACCTGGACACCGGGCAGGTATTGGGCGTGGTCGATGGGCGGGACCACAAGGGCGTTAGTGACTGGCTCTTCGCCCGGCCACTGACATAGCGGCTGGCCGTGCAGGTCGTCGCGATCGACCCCTCCGCCGCGTTCCGCAAGGCGCTACGGATCTGGCTTCCACGCACCGGCGTCGCCGTTGACCATTTCCATCTCATCTCTCTGGGCAACCAGGCCATGACCGAGGCCAGGCGGAACCTGTCCCAGCAAGTCAAGGACTGCCGCGGCCGCAGGGTCGACAAGGCATGGGCGCATCGGATGCTGCTCTTGCGCGCAGGAGACACACTGACCCCGAACGCAGCCCACCGCCTGACCGAGGTCTTCGCCGCCGACGACCCGCCAGGAAAGCTGGAAGCGGTGTGGAAGGTCAAGGAACAACTGCGAGCACTGCTCCGGACCGGGTCACTTGCAGACGCTGCCATCGCCAACCAAGCTCCTCGTGACAGCCGGCGACAACCCCCACCGTATTAAGTCCGAAGCCGCGTTCGCGATGCTCTGCAGCGTTTCACCCCTGCCAGCGTCCTCGGGAATGACACATCGGCACTGGCTCAATCGCGGCGCAGACCGCCAAGCCAACGGCGCCCCGCACCTCGCGGTCATCAGCCGGCTCAGGCTCGACCCAAGAACGCAGGTCACGAAAAAGACCGCCGAGGGACACTCCAAGATGGAAATCATCCGTTGCCTGAAGCGATACCTCGCACGCTAGGTCTACTTCATCCTCAACCCCGGCCGCAAGCACGTCGTCCCAAACACCAGACAACACCGAACAGCTGCTTGAAACTTAGGAGAGCATTCAAGGGGGCAGCCCCACCCATGGCAGTTCCTTCCATCAGATCGCGCTCTGCGAACACTTCGTCGTGTCACTTTATGAGCCAACAACGGCTGAGCACGGATCCTCCGGGAATTGTTCCGCCCCCAATACAGTTTTCCTTAAGGAGTTTAAGGTTCCCCAAGCCCCCGCTTGACCCTCATATCAGGCGGGATTTTCGTTCGCAATTGTTGAATGTTGCGCTTGGGCCGAAGCTATTTCGTCTACAGCATCAATAAGGGCGGGGGCTTCGCAAACGGCTGCGAGAATGCGCGCGTAATCGACGAGCAGGACACGCAGTTGCTCCAGCTCCTCCCTCAACTCCTGGCTCCGCTCCCAAGCCACTTCGTGGTCTCCCACTGCTTTGCCTTGGGGACGTAAGGCCTCCCATCTCTGTAGCTCTGGATGCCACTTCGCGAGTACTGGGCGAAGGGCAGCATTGAGAATCCATACTGCCAAATGTCCCAATCGATACTCGCCATTTTTTGGCTGCCGAGCTACCGCAGGACCATACTTCTTGAGCACCGCACGAGTCGTATCGAACAGCGTATACAAGGAGTTGAGAGCCTCTCGGAGGATCCCTTCTCCTGGGGCCAATGGAACTATGGTGATCCTGGTGACTAGCTCTACGTATAGTTCCCATGCCGCGTCGCGCTCGGCAAGATCAGGAGTCCATTTCCCTGATAACTTAGCGGGTCCCCAACCGAGCTCGACACCTACTTCCTGGAGGGGCATTTTTACCTTTTCTCGTGGCCTGACGTTTGAATGGCAACTAGGGGCTTTCCCAAGGCACCCTGTACGTTATCGACGAAAGCTCTCTCGAGGCCCGGGTGAAAGGACCCTACGCCCCGAGTCGGAGGACTTCAAGACCTTTCACCCAACCGGGTTGGTCGCCAGACTATGTTCAACACAAAGTCTGCTTTAGTGAAGCGCCGATGCTCCAGCCAAATAATCTCCATTTTGACGTCTTCATCTCGTACGCAATACTCGCGTCGGCCCAACTCGCTGCAGCTCGTGAGCACGGGTCGACCTGCTTTACTGGAGTTGACATCTTGGACTGATTATATCTATAGCGGTCGACATCGAGGGGGTGACATGGCCGGGTCTGGGGGGGTGTTCCTCAGTCACGCTTGGCTCGATCAGAGTCCACAGCGCAGGGCGGAGAACCCACGTCGCGGGCTGGCTCCGATGTTGCGCGACTTTCTCATGAAGCTGGGCATCGAGGTCTTCTTTGACGATGCCGACATTGAGGACTTCGATGCGATCGGAGATCGAGTTCGGGCGGGAATGGCTGAGTCGGCTTTGTTCGTGTGTTGGTACTCGGACGCATACGCCCACCGGAGGGCGTGCCACTGGGAGCTCACGGCTGCCGTAGCCGTCGATCCCTCGCGCGTCTTCGTTATCAACCCCGAGCCGGGCATCGAACACATCTTGCCCACGTCACTGCGCGCCAACTTGATCGCAGACGCACCGCGGTCCGAGGACACGGAGGGCTGGGCTGCACTGGCTGTCCGAATCGCCGATCGTGCTCACGCGACGCACGGCACTTTCACGCAGATTGTCGATGCGGATGCGGTGCCCTTGTACGGTGACCCGCCATTAAGGTTCCAGCGGTTCGTAGGCCGCGCGTCGGACCTTTGGAGGCTGGACGGCCTGCTACGGCCACCGCCTGCTGTTGCAGGTGGCGACCCCGCACCCCGTGCTGTCGTCGTTCAGGGCATGGGTGGACTAGGCAAGACCGCACTAGTTCGGGAATACGCCAGCCGCTTCGCCGCCGCCTACCCAGGCGGAATCTTCTGGCTCCGGCTCAGCACCCCAGCCGAGGGTGGGCAACGTACCAAGCACATCCAACCTCTACTCGAGACTCAGCTCGGACTTATTGCGCGTCAGTTGCGTCCCCTCCAGATCCGTCCGGGTGACACCGACCTGACCGTCCAGCTTCAGAATCAAGACGATGTCATCGCCGATCATCTCGGCTCACTCGACCGGCCCTTCCTGTGGGTTGTGGACGACCTCCCACCGGGCCTATCCGCCGCCGAGTTCGCTTCCGCGCTGCCGCCCAAAAGTGCTGGCCGAACGGTTGTCACTACCCAAGGATCCGCCTACCGGCACGTACCCAATCTGCCGCTCGACGTTATGGACGACGAAGAAGCTGTCGAGCTTCTCCTGGCCCAGACGCCTCGTGCGGAGGAAGCTGACAAAAACGACGCCCTCGCGTTGGTTGCCAAACTAGGCCACCTCCCGCTGGCGGTCGACGTCGTCGGCGCATTAGTCGCCATGCCCGGGTCTTCCGCCGGCTCTCTACTTGCTGAACTCGATAAGCCGGGAGACGAACTGGCTCTAGTTGAGGAGGCGGCCACCAATGCCTGGACTTCCGTCTCTCCGACTGGCCATGCGAGTAGCGCGATGGCTACATTTGCGCCGAGCATACGCCGGCTTAGGGAGGACGCATTTATTATGCTCGCAGTCGCAGCAACGGTTAACGTGGGACCACTACCTGTGCAAACTTTGATACCGGTAGTGCGGCACTTCACCAACGGCGAACTAACCACCTTCGGGACTCGCCATGCGCTCGGTGAGCTACTCAATCTTTCCTTGGTCCGCGCCTTAGACCCAGACACCGTCGAACTGCATGGTCTCATCGGCTTCTCTACGCTCCAGTACGTCCAGAATCCTGAGACTTTTCACGCCGCCGTCATTGAGGACCTCTCAACCCAAATCGCCGACGATATTGGGGACGTTGAAGACATCACTACTCATCGCAGAAATCTTCGGCTTGCCGCCTTCGGTGCATCCCTAGCGCTCCAGTCACCGACACCGGACGACACCTTTGACCTTCGCGCACTACGCGCTTTGGGCCGTTTTTTGCATGTCGAGCAGCGCTACCCCGAGGCCGCGCAGATCCATGCCCTGGCGCTCAAGAAGGCCCGTTTTGAGAGCGGTGGGGCGGAAACGCGGGAATCACTTATCGTCGCTGCAAATTTGGCACTCGATCTCGGAAAGACCAAGCCCGGCTCTGCAGCCAAGGATCTTGAGGCGATCCTTGATTCATTGACACGTCTCTATGGATCCGATGACCGTGACACGCTAACCATCGAACATAACCTGGCCAACCAAATCTTCGCCGTGGACCCTGAACGTTCACGACGGCTTCACCTCGACGCTTACGAGCGTCGGCTTCGGACGCTGGGTCCCGACGATCCACACACCCTGTTCTCGTTACACAGCTTACTCTCCCAGGGCGTCACTCCACACCCGTACCCAGACGCAGTCGTGGCATACACCGACCTCATTGCCCGCCGCACCCGCGCGCTCGGCAAGGACCACACCACGACGCTGACCAGCCTCAGCAACTTCATCGAACGATTAATTGCAGCCGGAAACCTCGAAGAGGCACAGCCGTTGGCACGTCAGCTCGTGGAACGTCGCAGCGCCCTGTACGGCCCGGACCACGGGGCTACTTGGGCTGCCAGAATTCGTTTGCTTTCAGTACTATCAGGCTTGCCTAATCCACCAGACGACGAAATTCACAGCCAACTTCTGGCTTTCAGCTCGGTTCCGGACTCAGTCGACGCCAAAGACGTAGTCAACGCACTCGCGTCAGCCGGGGAGATTCTGCGTCGCGCAGGGCGGTACGAGCGCGCCCTCGACCTGCTCGAGATGGCTTGCAAGACCGCCTCGGCCCGGCTTCCGGCGGATGACAGCGCTGCACTGCTGGCCGAGCACAATCGGGCGGCGCTAATAGGGGCAACGAGCGCACCGGCGAAGGCCACAGCCATCTTCGGCGACCTAGTCCCGCGGATGACACACGCGCTCGGCCCCGAACACCGGCTGACGCTTCGGGCGCGCCGTCAGCAACTCATCATGTTGGCGCGAAGCGGCGCCGCGCAGGAAGCTATTCCAGGCCAGCAAGACCTGGCTGAATATTGGCGCCAGCACGTCGGCGAGCAAAGTGCGTTCTACGCCGAGGCGCTCGGCGATCTCGCAGAATCCTTCAGCTTACTGGGCCGCGCGGATGAGAAACGCCACTATCAAGAGCTCCAGCAGCAGGCGGCTGCGCACGTTGGCCACGAAACTGGGTGGGTGTGAGCGGCCTAGTGCGCAGCCGACGACTTGGGACGGTTCATAGATCCGTGGGACTCAGTCCGGTGACGGAACGGGACTGGATCGATGCGCATCTGGTCAACGCCGCCCTGGACATCCACGCCGCCGACCCCGCATTCGGGTACCGGTTCATCGCCGACGAACTCCCGGAGAAGGGCATCACTGCGGCCGAGAACAGGGTCCAGCGGCTGTGCAGGGACCACGGCATCTGGTCACTGTTCTCGAAGAAGCGCAGACTGAACCGCAGACCCGGGCCGCCGGTCCACGACGACCTCGTCGAACGGGACTTCACCGCCGCGGCGCCGAACGAACTGTGGCTGACCGACATCACCGACCACCCGACAGCCGAGGGAAAGCTCTACCTCTGCGCGGTGAAAGACGTCTACTCCGGAAGGATCGTCGGCTACTCGATGGACTCGCGAATGAAGTCCTCGCTCGCCGTCGCCGCACTGGAAAACGCGGTGCGCTCACGCCGCCCGGCAAGAACCGTGGTGCACTCGGACCGCGGCTCCCACTTCCGGTCACGCCGGTACGTCGAATCACTCCGGCACCACGGACTCACCGGATCGATGGGCAGGGTCGGTGCGTCCCTCATAACCGGACAACGCCTCGATGGAATCGTTCTTCTCGCTGCTGCAGAAGAACGTCCTGGACCGGCAACGCTGGCTCACCACGCAGGAACTCCGGCTCGCCATCACGACTGGGATCGTAAGGACCTACCACCGCTGGCGACGGCAAAGACGGCTATGGCCGAAGCAAAGTATTTGGCCGAGGAATGGAAAGCTATCTACAATCATGAACGGCCCCACGGATCCCTGGACGGCATGACGCCGAAACGCTACTGGGAAAACTGGACGCAAGAAAACAAACTAGCTATCGCATAGACGCTGGACTGCTAGCGGTTCCAACCACTCTGTGATGCAGCCCTAAGTGCCAACCGCCTCGAATCACGATCAGTGAATCTTACGCCTCTGGATGGCTGGTTACGCGGCGGCCGTAACGCCACAGTCAAAAGGGTCGACCACGGGGAGTATCGATTAGACCAGAGTCAGCACCCTGGACCAGAACATGGATCTGCGACATGCAACGTTGCAGGCCTCGAGCTGCCAGCGGATCGTCACCGATCACGGTCTGGGGCGTATACCTCGGGCTACTTGGAACACTTCCAACTCGGACGTGCACTTCTTGCAAATAAAGTCAATTCTTCAATTTAGGTCGACATTTCATCAAGGGACCCCAGCGTCATGCCGTGCCGCCGAAACACACCCATGAATGACCAGAAGCATCATCGCTCTTTGTCATTCTGATCCTCCATCATCGCTGGGCGATGAATCCTCTATCAGAACGACGCACACATCTGACTGACACACCCTGTGCCGGCCGGCCGCTGAAGGAGAAGGATCATGGAACCGCTCACCATCAAAACCCCCGCCGACGTCCTTAGTTTCGTTGGCCACACCCTGGGGTTTTGGCCCCACGAAAGCCTGGTCTGCATCACCCTCGCCGACAACCACGTCGGAGCAACTCTCCGCGTCGACCTCCCGAAGCCAAGCACCGAAAACAGCTACGCAAAGATGGTCGCCGGATACCTCAGCCACGACACCAGCGCCGAAGGTGTGCTCTTCGCCGTCTACACCTCGGAACCCGGGAACGGCGACCACAAACCACACGCGGCAACCATCGCTGCACTCACGGGCGCCCTCGCCGAGCGAGGACTCACCATCAGGGAAGGACTCCTCGTCGGAGACCAGACAGTGTCACAGTACGACGGCGACCCCCAGAAGGGCGTCCGGCTCCCCTTGAGTGCCACCCAATCCAGCCAGATCAACGCCGAATTCGTCTACCGCGGCAGCACCATCGAACCCACCAACCGCATCAGCCTGCCGGCCTCAATCAAAGAATCCCAGACCCTGGATGCCGTCGAGAACCGTGTCGCAGCAATCCAAGGTCTGCGCCACTGGGACGCGATGGCGCAGGCCAGGACGCTCTGGACAGAAATGCTCGCAGCCAAGACATACCCGGACGACGAGCAAACCATCCGCCTGATCGCGAACCTCCAGTTCCCTGCCATCCGCGACCAACTCATGGCCGACATCCCCGGAATCGACGAACCCATGGACCGGATCCTCCTGGCCCAAACACACGGCAAGCCGCAATGGTCCCGGGTCGAGTGGGCTGAGCAATTACTGGTCCACGCTTACACGCACAGTGCCACAGTTCACTCTGCTCCGTCCCTGACTGCCATCGCCTTCATCAACTGGTGGGAAGGCAGAGGCAGCAAGGCCCACCAGTTCCTGGAACTCGCCCTCGAAGCCGACCCCAACTATCGCCTCGCCAGGCTCAGCGACCAAATGATCGGAACCGGCATGATCGCCGGCTGGAGCATGGACAAAGGCACTGCCTACCGGGATCGGGGACTCGAAGCGTCATAAGCCCCGCGGTTGTATGGATACCGACGACGACGGCGGGCTGTTCCGGAGCCAGTTCTCCACCGCCGCGTCCCATCCGTCCGGGTCAGAATTCCACTCCTGCGTATGCTCCGCGGACGGGAAAGTCAGCAGAGTTGTCAGCTCAGGGCGCCGGGTGACGAACTCGCGAGAAATGGCAAAGGGTGTCGACCGGTCCCCTTCGTTGTGAATGACAACGATGGGAACACTGAGTTCGTCCGCCCGTGCCAAGAAGTCCAGGGTATGAAAGCTCAAGGGAGCGTCCAAGCCAGTGATCCAGCGCGTTCGGGGTGACTCAAGCATCTGCAGTCCAAGCCGGGCAACCCAACCGGGGAGCATACTGGAACGGGCATTGGCCATCAGGGTGCTACTCCAATCGATAACCGGTGCATTGAGGACGAGCTGGCAGATGAGGTCCCGAAACTCCGATGATGCCGCCAGCTGAAGGGCGATTGACGCACCGAGGGACCAGCCGAAAAGCACTATCTGGCGTGCACCTTGCCCCACGGCATACGACACGGCGGCTTCAACGTCGTGCCATTCGGTCTGCCCCAGGTGATATCGGGCGTCGTTGGATGCAGGAGCATCCCGGTCATTCCGGAGCGAGACAACCAAGGACGTAAATCCCAGGCGGTCTGCAACGGGCACGCCGCGGAGAGCGCCGGCTTTCGAACCACCCAAGCCATGGATGTGGATGGCCCACGTGGAAGAGTCTCCGGATGGCTGCTTCGGTGTGAACTTCCAGGCGGGCGCCACGCCGTTCTCGACGGGAATCTCAACGTCGGAGTACGGCAGCCCCAACGGATCTGGCGTTGGATAGACGTATCCGCTCCAGATGCCAGCTCTGGCGGTCCGGAGATCCCCGGAGTCAACCCGTTCAACGCGTCGGGTTACCGTCCCGGCCGCATCGTCAGAGGACACGATCTCTCCAATGCAGGCATGCCCTGTGCCGTTGGAAAACCAGATGCTGTAGAGGCCTGGGGCCGTCGTCCGTGCCGAGGCCGGTAACTCCACCATCAGGGTTTCGTCGTCGTGGGACACACGACGGATTTGCAGGTCCTCCTTCCGCTGCGTTTTGGGAACCACCACTTGCCGGGCAAAGTAGGCCGCGGCGAGAAGGGACGCCGCGCCCACAATGCCACAGCCTGCGGCGACAGCTGCAGCGGCACTACGCATCGGCGTCGTCCTCGGGAGAATTCAGGCGTTCGTCGATAGCTTTGCGCAGGCGCTGTAGTGTCTCCGGTGAAATCCCCTGCAGTTGCCTTGCAGCGAAGTTTCTCACGCGGTTTTCCCGCAGTGTCCGCAGTAGCTGCAGCTGCGCGTCCACCAAGTCGGGCACGTCGCCGTCGTCGTCCAATAGGTAACTGGGGTCAACGCCGAAGAATTCGGCGAGGTTCCGCAGGAGCTGCGGGTCCGTCGCCATGGAACTGTCGCCGGCACGCATGTAGGCCCAGCGGGAACGGGATAACGGCGTTCCGCGGTCAGACATGTGCTTGCTGATCTGGGGATAAGTCAGGGGCGCTGAACCCTGGGCCTCAAAAAGGTCCAGAAGGAGATTTAGCTTCCGCGCGAGTTTCGCCTGCGGCTGTTCGGGAATCCCAGCGTCGCTATCGGTCACGGATGTGTGTCCCCTTTCCGCGACAACCACGGTCCTCGATGTCCGGGCGCCGCCAACCGCGCACCGAGATGCTGCTCCGCTTCTCGGAGAACATCCAGATCATTCTGACTCAGCGATTGAGCAAGTCGCGGGTCCACGAAGAGCGCGTCCTGGATCTCCACCAGCATCCTGTGCAGCCGGCGCCTGGGGGCATCGCGGCGGTCGATTGGAGTTTGAGCCAAATCCAGGCGAATCTCGGATCGCCCCGACGTGCTTCGTTCCCAGAGCCCAGCCATTCGTTCGACAAGGATGGCTGCGGCCCGGGCATCGGACCTACGCTCCAGGCGTCGTGCCACGGGCGGCAAGCCCAGACCCACGCAAAGGAAGACCATAGCGCCCACCACCGCGGCGTCGTAGACGTAGGAGAGACGCGTCATGGCCTCAAGGTCCCCCACAAGATGAAGTACATCCATCCCCAACACGGCAAGGACCATCACCACAGCCAAAGCGCAGCCCAGGCCGATGAACACAAAAGCGACGCGGAAGTACGGCCTCGCCATCACGCTGCGGAACCTGAAACAGGTAATGCCGGTGGTGGCCACCACCACCCCGATGTAGAGGAACTGAACAGCCGAGTATGCGGCCGCTGGCCACTGGCTTCCAAAATCCCTCATGAAGGAGGTGGAAGTCCGCGGTGCATCAACCAGGCTGAAGCTAACAATGAGGGCCCCAACCACAACCCCGAGCGCCGAAAGCCCTACCCTATTGTGTGCGTCCGCCGTTTCACTGACATCGGCGGCGCGCAGGATCGCACGGGACAGGAAGTAGATACCGACAACCATGAAGATATTGGCTATGAGGTCCAAGAAATTACGGCTACCGAGTACGCGGTCTCCCGCGACGTAGATCCGGTCAATGTTTAGCGTGAGTGCCGTAGCGATCGTTAGTGCCGCCACTAGGATGCTCTTGTCTTTGCGCCGCTTCAGATCCGGCAGGAGGCATAGCGCCAGACACCAGATCACGGCTGCAGCGACGTCCTGGATCATCCGAAGATCCGTTCAAACGACCGCGGCTCGGGGCTGCTGTCCCGGATGGCAGCGGCAAAGAGATCTGCCAAAGTTTCGGCAGCGGCCTCGATGTGGTCCAGGAAGTCACTCCGCCCCAGGATCCGCGACACCTTCTCGCCGGACAGATTCGGAAACAACGTCTCCGCATAGTTTGAAGACACCACCAGCTCATCGTGTCGGAGCACCATATGGCCCAGTTCGTGAAGGATGAACTGCTGCCGGTGGAGTGGCGACGGCGTCGGTGCGTGCAGGATGATCTCCATGCTGTCCGTGGACAGCCACAACCCGCAGACCGATCCCCCGGTCAAGGACTCAGAAATGTCGATCTCAATCCGCCGGTGCCTGAGGTTCTCAACAATCGAGATCAGCCGCTCCAACGTAAGACGGCTCGGCAGAGTCAGGGCCAGGAAGCCTTCTGCAGCGGATCGCGCCGGCGAATATTTAGCGGATGTTGTGCCGTCCATCGGAACCCCATCAATCAGCCTGGCCCCTTGGACAGGCAGTAGTTGCTTACTTTCTTATTGAACGCTTGCGCTCTGGACATGTCCAGAGCGACTGCATTCAATTCCCACACCAACGCAAGTGGTGTTATCGAATGCCGCCGCACTCACCTGGACACGCACTCGGCCCGATGCGGACACCATGGGTTTCGCACCGATCTGTAGGGCGTCACGCCGTGCCGGCCAAAACACTCCTCGTGGCCCAGATGCTCGGTCAGATCTGCTTCCAGCGCGGTCTCCAGCACATTCCTCGTGAGCTGGTCAGCAGGCCGCCCGGGCCGGTCCCCACTAAAACTGCCATAATCACCTACCAGGCTCACGCCCAGTTCCTAGGCCTGCGCGAGCAAACCCTCCCCGAGCGCCTTCTGATCGATGATCTCTCCCGTCACAGGATCGATCATGACCCCTGTCACCGCGGTCGTTGACTCTGGTTCGGCCGTCTCCTTTGCGATAAGGCCGAACCTTCACACACCGTTTTTCACAGCCCCGAACCTGATCGGTGACACGTCCACACTCTCTTTCGGGGAAGGCTCATGGCTCTTTCGACGGGATAAAGTCGTTAACCGTCGAGTCGAAGACGTATGAGGTCTTGGTGATTGTCCCTTGCGCACACGATGGGGTGCAGTCGTTGACTCTGTGAACGACTTTGAACCCTGAAGGTTCTGGAGCAAGTAGGGCATCGTAGAATCGCCCGCTATAGGATCTCGGGTAGGAGTCGGTGCCGAAATCTTCCATGCCTTCCGTTGTTGGACGCAGAACGATGACCCCGTCGTAGCGGCCGGGGTTGTACTCGATGAACAAGAATCCGTTGATTTCTTTGGGATATACAACGAGGGTGAAGAAAGAATCATCTAACCGCTTGTTCAGGAGAACACTGTGATCGCTCGTTGAAACAACCCTGTATCCCGACTTTGTCAGATCCTGTGTAGGGGGCGGAGTCTCTGCGTACGTCTCTAGCCGGACTCGTCCCCATTTGGGGTGTTCGAATTCGATTGTGCCCGTGATGTTGCAGGACGCGCAATCGCTATTGTCGGTGGGGTGGGTTGAGGTGATCTGAGAAGGAAATGACTCGTCGATGATAGTGGCAAATCCCTCGGCCCCGGCTGTCTGCCAAAGTCCCGGCAGCGAACCTGCCAGTTCGGTTGCATATGTGGGGTCGATCGGACATAGGTTTAGTGGGGCAATTGCCGCTAGCGCCAGTGAACGCTTTGCTTGGTTCGCTCTAATATTGCTGTCATGAAGAAGCTGCGGAGAGTGCTGAGCGAGGTCGTCCTTCAGCTTTGCCGAGTCGATTTGAATATCACGGCAGCTTGACTGCCAATGCCCGAGCGAGGCTGCGTTCGCTGTAGTCGGAGGCTGCGAAGTCTGACCCGTAGTAATCGGAGTAGTCGGAGGCTGCGAAGTCTGACCCGTTGCAATTGGAGTCGTCGTAGGCTGCATAGTCGGAACAGGCTGGCTGGCTCTCGTTGAGCAACCGACGAGCGAGACTGCTAGGGCCGCCGACCACGCCAGCATGGTGCTCCAATTCACTTTGGGCTCCTAATTGTGAAAACATCCTGACGTGAGGTCAGCGGCTCTTCCCACTGGACAACTTGAGCGCGGCTCAAGTCGGATCAACTAAAAACTGATGTGAAGCGACGTGATCATTTTCTTGATCTGCTGGTACTGTGCACCAGCCATGTACTGTCCTGCTTCTGCCAAGCTTGCAAACACCTTTGGGCCAGGTCCCATAGCGGTGGATTCCCCAGAAGAGAATTCCATCGAGTCGCCAAACATGTAGTCATCCCCACTGGGGCTGGTAACTAGGTTATATATTGAGCACCCGGCGATGTGGTCTATGCCGGCGCTGTGGTCCGTGATGCCATAGGAACCATATAACTTCCCGTCTTTTGCAAGAACACGGAAAACGAAACGCGGTGAGACGAAACCAGCAGGCTGGGCTGCGCCTCCCGTGGGAATGTTCATTGCGACGCTGTCGAGCACGTCATAGTGGAAACCCGGTCCTTGGCACGCTCCTCCGAGACCGCTTATTCCTGTCGCTAAAACTGCCACAACCTGGCCTGAAGCGTCTCTGACTCTGATGTCTATGCCGCGTCCGGACGCCACGTCGGCAGTTGCATGCCAGACGGCAGGAATGTCAAAACTCACCGTCCCGGAAGAGACTACAAACGTGGTCCAGTCTGTCCCGTGAACTGAACTGGTTGGTGAAGGTTCTGGCGATGTCGGTGGCGACTGAGTGAAAGTCGGGGCCAGAGAGGTCAGGGGCTCTCCGTGAAGATCAGGAGGCATTGCAGTCGCCGAAGTTGGAGGCGAACTATCCGACGAAGCGGGGGGCGCCGACGGCGTTGCCGTGGACGTGGGTCCGAGCGGACCTTGGGCCGCGGTGCATCCTGCACACACCCAAGCAACCACGGCCATTACTGCCAAATATTTGAGCTGATTAGACGATTTCATGCCCGTCCCCACTCATTCGATGATCCGCTAACTGCACTCATTGGAGCACGCTGCGCTATTCTCTGGGAAGGCTGTAGGGCTACTTGCTGAGGTGAAGTGGACTACTGCAGCCATGGAGATGCCACAGTAAATCCTTGGCTACGCAGTCTCGTGACACAGATCCCGGCCGGTAGTGTCGCTTTGAATGCCTCCCGGAATGCTCTGTTTCCAAGTTGATCCATTCGGCGGAACGTTCTGGACCGATAACCGGCAAGGACGGAAATGCCACTATCCCCGCTGGTTCTCCATAGCCGCCGTCTGCGGCACATAAGGGAAACCCTCGTACCTCACTTTGCCTGAACATGTCTCCCCCGCCTCTTCCGGACTCAGCCATCCACCGATGCAAATACCTGCAACCTTCTTCACCTCCTTCACACCTCTGGCATCCAAGGCCATCAGCGTGAGCGCTGCCCACGGCTAGTCATGTCGGGAGTTGACCTCGCACAGATGAACACACATGACCATCAAGAAATGCGAAGAGTGCGCTGCAGGCTTCGAGTCTTCCCGCAGGACACAGCGCTTCTGCTCAACGCGCTGTGGCAACAGGCAGCGGGACCGTCGACGTCGGGTTCGCAACCGCCCTGCCATGGCACCAAAAGCGGACTCGCTGGTCACGGACCTCCAGAGCCGGCTAGGAGCAACGAAACGAGAACTCGAGTCCAAAACCAGATCCTGCCAGCGGCACCGGGAAGCACTCCAGTCCAAGCTCCGGTCCCAAGCCTGTGAGATTGATCGGCTCGAGGCGGAGAATTCTGAACAAAGAGTGAGCAACAACCTCCTCCAGTCAGAGGTCTCTCGCCTCAAACGCGCGCAAAGAATCAATGTCCAGGATTTGACGCACATCTCGGCTTGGCTGGTCGCGCTCGCTCAGGCGAAGGGCGTCGCGCTTGATCAAGCAACGCTGGAGATTTTCCGCCGCCGCGGATGGCAGCCAACAAAACGACAGGCCGGAGTGCCGCGGCTATGACAATGTCCATCGCGCGGCTCTCTGCGCAATCAGGCCTCCGCTACCTGTTCAAGACGACGATGATGGACGACCTGCCCTCTTCTCCCCCGGACACGACCAGCTACTACATGAAAGCCGGCACTCCGGAAGGCCGATGGGTTGGCGGCGGACTCAAAGGAATCAACAGAACCCCCGGTGGACCAGTCTCGGAATCGGACGCGAAAGCGGTCTTCGAACTAGCAATTCACCCCGGCACAGGCGGACCGCTAGGTCGTCCCCACAGCCATCCCACCGCCGTCGACAACAAGACCGGCCCACCCACGGTGAGGCACGCCGTCGTCGGCTTTGACCTGACCTTCAGCGTGCCAAAATCAGTTTCCGTCCTGTGGGCACTCAGCCCTCGCGGCACCCAGGAGCGTATCCTCCGAACCCATCATGACGCCGTCGGACAAACGCTTGCTTGGCTCGAAGAGAACGTCATCCACACCCGCGCCGGACGGAACGGTGTAGCCCACCTTGGCACAAGAGGTGCCATCGCCGCCGCCTTCGACCACTGGGAATCCCGCGCCGGGGACCCACAGCTCCACACGCACCTGGTGATCGCCAACCGCATCCAGCGCATCACCGACGGAGCCTGGGTCACCCTCGACTCCCGCACCCTCTACAAGGCCGCCGTCGCAGCCAGCGAACACTACAACGGACTCCTGTTCGACGCCCTCCACCGGCATCTCGGAAGCGACTCCGACATCCGTACACCTGCCGCCAACACTCGGAATCCAACCCAGCAGCTCACCGGCATCGACGAAGCACTCATCCGCGAATTCTCGAACCGGTCACGCCTCATCAATCTGGAAACTGACCGCCTCGTGAAGGTTTGGGTCACAGAGCACGGCCGGCGTCCCACGGCAGCAACGATCATCAAGCTGCGTCAGCAAGCCACGCTGGCTACGCGTGTCCCCAAGGCCGAGCTGCCCACACCCCTGCATGAACTCTCCAGGCATTGGCGGGAGCGATCAATCGCCAACGGATTCCGCCCCGACGATGTTCTCGCCTCCACTATCAACCGATCCGGGGACTCTCCCTTCGCGTTCACAGACTTCGCTGCCGACTGGATCGACAGCGTCGCCTCCCTTGCCCGTGAACGTGTCGCGGGAAAGCGTTCAACCTGGAACCGCTGGAACCTCCTCGCCGAAGCCGAAAGGGTCTGCGCACAGATCCGTTGCCGCTCCGCTTCCGACCGGAGTGCACTAATGGATGCCGTCGCCACGGCCGCCGAACATCAGTCCGTGCCACTGAACGAGTACCGCTACACCGCCCCACCAGACGCCGCGCCAGACCTCCGCGGCAGGCAAAGCAGCGTCTTCGACTTCCACGGATCGCGCCTCTACACTGACACGTCAACGCTCGCCTGCGAGGACGCCATCATGGCGGCAAGGAACGACGACGGCGGCCCGGCTATCCGCGCGGACGTCATCATGGATTCGCTCGACAAAGTGGGACACACCGGGAAGCCACAGCTGCACTCAGATCAGCGCTCCGCCGTCGCATGCGTTCTCCTCAGTGGCAACCGACTGGATGCGATCGTTGGTCCAGCCGGCGCTGGAAAGACAACGACTCTCGGCGCGGTCAGGGCAATCTGGGAAGCGGAGTACGGTGCCGGTAGCGTGATCGGGCTTGCCCCAGCAGCGGCCAGCGCGGCCGTGTTGGGCCGCGGTCTCTCCATGGCCACGGAGAATGTCACTAAGTGGCTGCATGAGTCGGTTGGCCCCGGGGCAAGTTCAAGAGCTGGGCGCTTCTTCGACCTCCAGACCCGCCTGACGATCGCTAGAAGCGACGACCGCCAAAGCGTCCCTATCGCGCAGGAAGTTGCCCGGCTCGCCGCCGTTCAGCAACGATGGTGCTTCCACCCTGACCAGCTCGTCATCATCGACGAAGCGTCCATGGTCTCCACCTTTCAACTCGCCGCCCTTGTCCAGCAGGCACGCGAAGCCCATGCCAAGATCCTCTTAGTTGGTGATCCAGGCCAGCTGGACGCGATCGACGCCGGTGGTGTCCTCGGCTGGCTGGACCGCCAAGGAAAGACCACCCGGCTCAGCAGCATCTGGAGATTCCACGAGAAGTGGGAGGGGGCAACATCCCTCAAGCTGCGGACGGGAGACTACTCGGCGATCCAGGACTACGAGAGGCATGGTCGGATTAGACACGGCACCTACTTGGACATGGTCGACCAGGCCTACCTGGCGTGGCAGGCAGAAACGCTCGCGGGCAAGTCATCCATCCTCATCGCAGCCGACAATGACACCGTCGGCATGCTCAACGAGCGCGCCCAAGCCGACCGTGTGGCAAGGGGCGAGGTGGATCCTGAAATCAGCGTTCTGCTCAACGATGGCCTCTACGCGGGATCCGACGACACCATCATCGCGCGCCGGAACGACCGCAGGCTCGTCGACAGCGTGGGTGATTTCGTCCGCAATGGAACGCTGTTCGACGTCAAAAGCGTCAGCGGGCGGGACGGCTCCCTTCTCGCAGTTCGACGGGAAACGGGAGCGAGGGTCATACTCCCCCGAACCTACCTCGAGTCGAGTGTCGAGCTGGGCTATGCAACCACTGCACACCGTTCCCAGGGCATTACGGTCGACACCGGTCACACCGTAGTTACCCAGGGCCGGCTCACCCGCGAGCTCCTCTATGTCAGCATGACGCGAGGCCGGGCCGGCAACTTTGCCTACGTCAGCGAGGGTGACGACTCCGAACATCCCGCCGTTGATCCCAACTTGCAACTCTCCTGGCGAAGCATTCTCGGTGAGGTGCTCGCTGCGGAAGGTGCTGAACGGACGGCTCATGAAGTCCGCGAGGCAGAGCGCGTAAAGGCGGACAGCCTTGAGCGCACAGCTTTAATTGAACGCCTCGGCTCTGGACATGTCCAGAGTCCGCCAATAGCTCTTGCGCCATCACATGCGCACGGCTCATCTGCCGAAATGCAAGTACTTTCCCCCGAGGTTAGGTCTCGAAGGTTTCTGGGGTCGACGCCGGAGGCTTTCATGAGCGAAGCGGCCTACTTGAAATTAAATAGCCTTTTCATCCAGCGTTCCTTGGCTGCCTTTGAAGCCGCCAAGGCTCCTTCATTGCTCGTCATCGCCGTCTCCCCTCCATCTGTAGTCTGCCCCCGGCGGCTCAACCCCCGCCGGCCGAACTTACGTCGTATGCGTGGTTCTGGCTGCTTTCGCTGCCCGGACAACACTCGTCGTCGCCCTCGCACTCACGTGCAGCGAGGGCAGTTTCCAGCCTTTTCGCCGATTGCAACCTGGTCGTCCATAAAAATCCGCGCCAGTACTGGGCAGCAGGAACGCCTATAGCCAGGGTTGGTCCTCGTTGCTGTCTACACACCCACTCAACTGGACGGCTCTGTGCAGCAGAAGCTGGCAGCAGTGCGGATTACCGGCGGTTGGTAGCCGTCAGGGTAGCGCGGCGGGCCCGAAACATTCGGCTCAAATTGGCCCTGCCCGGCCGTCCTGCACATATCCTAGGCGTCAGCGACAGCGACGAGGACCGGGGGAAGCCAGTGGCATCAGAAGAGCAAGAGGGCGCATCGCTGCCTGGTGTTCAGCCTGGTCGATCGAATGGCCGGCGCAGCCGTCCGACCGTTGCAGGCGAGAAGCTCGCTGACGCGATTGAGTTCTGGAAGAAACACCCGTGGTGGAGACTCATCGCCTGTATCGTTGCGGTGCTGGCTGTCCTCGGCAGCACCAATCAGCTCTTCGGATGGCCGCCCTCGCTTTCCATCCCTAAGATGATCGAGTCGCTGGGCCAGCCTTCGCCAAGCCCCTCGCCCACCGGACCCAGTGACTCTCTGTCCCCCTCCCCGTCCGCCATACCGTCTGCGACGCCGACCATCACCCAGCCGGCACCCGAAGTGCTCAATGTGGCCTCATCAGGGCGGACCTGTCCTAACCCCAACCCTTCAGACTTCAAACTTCCTGACGTTGAAGTCTGCGTCACCATGTGGTGCCAGTCCCGAACCTACGAACGCGACGGGACACCGCAGATGGACCAGACCCAGATCAAGTTGAAGGCCAGCGTTTTCAACAAGACCACGGGCCCGCTCGACATCTCGATTACCGGAACGTCCGCCATGCGTCTCCTGGTCGCCCAGCGCGACCTGCCCGAAAGCTGGCGGCCGCCGAAGAAGACGGTGGCCGCCGGGGACACTCCCGTGCTCGTTGAATGGTCCGGCAGCGGATCCAAGCAGAACTACTGGGCGTTGCCCCCGAATGTATTTGCAGATTCCTACGCGACGCCGGCCGGGGCCGCAACCGGCTTCTACACCCAATGGGATCCTCCGATCCTTGAGTCAGGCGAAGGCTACTATCGTCCCAGGGCCGAACCATTCGACCCCTTCAACGCGGATGGCAACTTGGTGTTCCAGCTGCCGGTGGGAAGCGTTGTCACCGGGCTGGCTGTCGTGGATAAGACCGACCCCACCAAGATCATTGCCGTGACGCCGTTCAGCGAGTGGAAAGACCGGGAAGTCCCCCCGTACACCTTTTAGCCTTTGACGTACCCGAAAGCCCCACCCGGACGCCTTCTCGCTGGCGAAACGGTCCTGAAGGTACTGCGCGAGGCTCGCATCGACGGCATAGCGGTCTCCAGTTCCACTGTGGCGATGCGGACGGTCCGTCGTAGCGGAGTCGACGAAGGCTTCGCCGAGGTCGTTTTCGACGTCGTTTCACTGGAAGGAGATTTGATCGTTGAGCTGGTCGTACTTGACGAAACGCAGGCTGACCTGCTCGGTGCCGGCAAAAGGATCATCATGGCCGAGACAATTACCAGCCGCCTGTTCCCGGACTTCCCCCCGCATATGCCGCCGCCTTGGTCGGGCGCGGGTATGTCGTCATCCTCACGCTTTCGCCGTGGCCCATCATGGCCGAGGACGTTGACTGCACTGAGGTGCTCATCGGCGAACGGATGGGCTGGCAGCACGACTTCCTGCACCGCCGCCGGGTGTTCACGGACTAGGTATCAATCCTCGTCCGCGGCCCGGCGGAGTTCGTCCTCGCTGTACCCGAACATGTAGTCCTCATCCTCGCCACGGGAGCGCCAGATGTCGGCTGCATCGGAGGCACTGAGCGGCTCGCCGACTTCGTCGACTTCATCCTCGTCGGGATCGAACTGGCTAAGCATGAGCGGTGAGGCGTCGTGATCTGTGCCTTTCGTACACCGGCAGTCTGCATAGAAGCGGCGCTCCTCATCACCCTTGATGGCCATGGATATTTCAGTCAGGACCTGATGCTTGGCTCCGGTGGTCATTGTGCCCCCATCGTTCCGGCGCGGGCGTTGTGCCCGGGTTCGTCATCCTATGCTGAAGCGCGTCGGTGACCAAGACTTCCCGACAGTGAGCAGTCTCGCTGGCTCCGCGCAAATGAGGTTTATGGCGAACCTAGCCCAAGGCACCTGCCGTTCGCACAGAGTGAGAAGCAGCTCTTGAGTACGCGCTGCGCTCCTCGATCACAACCACGTTGGGCCAGCGCACCTGCTGACCGGCCTGGCCGCAACAGTCCCGGCGCCGCCGGTGCTCTTTCCCGGCTCGGCATCACCGACATCAAGGTCGAAGCCTCCATCCGCGACAGAGCATGAAACCATGGCAGTCATGACCGAAGACAACCCGGCCCCGTACAAGTACGCGGGACTTCCACTTACACCCAACGTGATCGCCGACCTCGCCCCTCTTCTGGTTCCGGAGCCACTATTTCGCCGAGCGGAACTTATCGCTGCGGTGGAGGACTACCACGAGTCGCAGGGCGGCCTACCATCTGAGTCGGGTCTGACGAGTCAGGTCAAGAAAGCACTGCAGGTGCTCCAAAAAAACGGGAGCCTTGAACCGTCTGGGGGATACGGAACCTGGCGCTGGCTTCGCGCACCGGAAGTCGCGGAGCTGTCCGCGCTTGTCCAACCTGAGTTGTCCGATGAGGAGTCGCTGGCGCTTGAAGACGTTCAAGCCGAAGGCGAAGGCCAAGGAAGCATGTATGTCTACTACTTTCCGGCCTACAAGGACCTAGCAGAGCTTCGCGGAGAGCCCACCTGGCCAGTCAAAGTAGGAATGACAGCCGCGGGTAATGCCACTGTTCGAGTGGCAGACCAACAGGGCACGGCAATGCCGGAGAGACCAGTCCTCGCCTACGTGAGAAAAACTTCTACGCCCCGAAAGCTCGAGACCGCCGTTCAAGCGATTTTGTTCTTCAGGGGACGCCAGATCGAAGACGCGGCAGGCGATGAATGGTTCGATTCAAGCCCGGACGAAGTTAGATCGATTGTTAACTGGATTCACGGCGAGCCGTGAATCGCCTCCGCCGCCGCGCGGTAGCGCCCCGCCCAACTCGCCGCCGTCAAGCGGTGCGGTGTTGCCGGCGATAGAGTTCCTGGCCGCCGGCGGTCCCGTGTCTTTCCGGTGTCTGTGCTGGACAGGGCCTCGCCCTGGGGATGCTGGCTCTACGGTCTTCCTGCTCGCTGGCGGTTCGTTGGTCTGACGCGGCTTCGCCGCAGGAGGCTTCATGGTTCTGGTCAGCCGTTCGCTGACTTATCGTTCCCGCTGCACTGGCCGGTGCACTCCCCGGCTCGGTGTCGGTGACGGTCGAAAAGTGAGCCATTGTGACGGTGAAACTGAGCCACCCGTTCCAAACGATTGGGTGGGTGATCACAGTGGAGGATCGGGCGCTTATTCGGCGGTTGCATCTGGTCGAGGGTGAATCGATGAGGTCGATAGCGGCGCGGCTGGGTATTTCCCGTAACATGGTCGCGAAGGCTGTCAGTGCTGAGGGGCCGCCGACGTATGTGCGCGCACCGCAGGACTCCTGGATCAAGGCCGGAACCGAAAAAGCCACGCTGGTGGCGCTGGTTGGCCTGACCTAATCTGGCCAGCGTTAACGGGGGCTAATTGCAGCCTTCAAGAATGCCGACCATTGCGTCGTGCTCGGTTTGAGTGACCCAGAGACTGTATTTGGCTTTGACGGCGGTTTGGCGGGCGACGTACTCGCATCGGAAGGCCTTGTTTGGCGGCAGCCAGGTGGCTGCATCTTTGTCGCCCTTTGCACTGTTGGTGGGGCCATCGGCAGCCATGAGGTTCAATGCATCATTGGCGAGTTCCTTGCGCTGGTCTGCGTTGAGCTGTTGCGCGCCCTTCTGCCAGGCGTCTCTGAGGGCGACAACGTGGTCGATCTGGACGTCGGAGCTGGTGTCCTGGCCACGGACAAAGTTGATGGTTGTACCGGTGTACTTGTCGACCAGCGTTCCGGTGGAGACTACACAATTGTTGGTACCAGGCTTGAACGTTTCGTTGGCCAGATCCCGGGCGAGGATGTCATTGCGAGTGTCGCAGCCGTTGCGGTCCGTGTCAGCCCAGGCAGGTCCAAACTCATCACGTGTATAGCCAGTCTTCGGGGCCCGGCCCTTCACCGGGACGCTCTTCAGTTGTTCGAGCGCGTCGGTTGCGTCTACCGGGGAGGGCGCCCCGGCAGCGATGCCGGCGTGAGATTCGATGGCCTCAAGGGCGTTGGCTGCAGCGTCACAACCGGCCAGCGAGGCGCCCAGAAGGAGGGCGGTTACAGCGGTCAGAGCTTTGACGGCGGAGCGGATGATCTTGATGTTCCTTCGGTTTGTAGCGGGATGTTCCACGCTAGCTTTGCCCAATGACTGGCGCTGGTAGGCGTGTCGGTAATGCCCATAACACGACCCTGCTCCCAGGGTTCTCGCGCGTGTCGGCGTCCGGTGTTGCTTGCCGAGTCGAGCTTTTGGGCCGCGGCTCGATGGATGTCGGTCACCCTGACTCAGTGCACCGTGGTCAGTCTGGCTTTTGAGCGGGTACCGATGAGCCGCTCCTTTCCCGCCGGTCCATCGGCCGAGAGCGGTAAACCAGTGCCTCCCGGGAGGATCTCACTCAACTTGGCTATTTCCAGGATGTGCTCCGAGGTGAAAATGATCTTTCCCTTTCCCCAGCATGCGTGCGCGAACCGTCCACTGGTCGCGCCGTCGCGCAGCCACGACTCTGTGCAGCGCATCAGCGCGGCTGCTTCGGCGGGTTCAAAAAATTCGATCTCCACGGGGACTCCAGAGGGAAGGCGTTGCTTTCCACTTTCATGGTCCAGTGAAGACCACTCGACATGTCCGGAAGCGAGAGCCAGGTGGCGTTTTATGGGACAGTCAACCGCGACGCCCACGCTGAGCACCGGCAGTCACCGCAGGAAGGCCGTTATCGACCGCTCCGTTGCGTCAGCACCAGCCTGAAGCGCCTCCGGCATCAAGTGCCCATACACCTGCTCAGTAGTCCTTGTAGAAGCATGCCCCAGCCGGCGCGAGATAGTGAACATCGGTACACCGTCCTGGATCAGCCACGACGCATGGGTGTGGCGGAGATCGTGTATCCGTGGATTCTTCGTCAGCCCTATCGCCTGGGCCGTGTGAACGGCAGGAACCCAGTAATGGTGCCAGTACAGCTTGTGAATGATCCGATCGCCCTTGGGCGTCGTGAACACGAGTTCTTTTCCTGGCCTGCTTGCGACCAGAGGAATCAGCAGCTCCACCAGTGCAGGGTTCAGCCCTATGGTGCGTTTGCCGGCACCTGTCTTCGTAGCCCCAACGTAGAACTGGTTCTGGCCGTCCCGTTTCCAGGCCTTGTTGATCCGCGCAGTGGGCGGCTTGGAGAGCAGGTCCACGTCCGCCACGGTCAGCGCGGTGGCCTCCCCAAAGCGGGTACCCGTCATGACCAGGAAGTTCGTGAACGCTCTGTAGCGCTCCCCCATGCCTTCCATGATGAGGCTGAACTCCGCATGGGTGAGGAACATGGCCTCGTCTTCGGCTTTCTCAATGCCGGGAAGCTGCACACCGCGGCACGGGTTGCGCGTAATGTACCCGAGCATCTCCGCAGTATTCATGGCGGCTGAGATGAGACCATGCACGTTGTGGATGGTCTTCGGCGCCTTGCCCTTCGCCATCATCGACTTCACCCAGTGGGCGATCAGACGGTAGTCCAGCTTGTCCACGAGGACGTGACCGATGACGTTCCGGATATGCAGGTCCAGCATGGTCTGGTAGGTCTTAGTGGTTCCGCTCGAAGGCCGGATCAGGAGATCGATGTGTTCCTGGATGACCTCGGCAACTGTGGGTGTCCGCTTGGCGTTCGACAGCATCGCATGCTGCGCAATCTCGAAGGACTGGCCGTTGGCGTCCAGCAGCCGCTTTAAGGTTTCAGCTTCGACGAGCGTGGCGACAGTCAGGCCCTGCTGCTCGCGGCTCTTTGGGCCCCGCCACAGCACCATATAGGACGATGTGCCGTCCTTCTTGGTGCGTTTTCGAATGCTTGCCACACAAAAAACGGTACGCCGCTGTCAACACTTTGGGCGGTTTTGTCAACACGCAACTTGGAAACAGGCCTCTGACCTGCGGTAACACTGTGCCCGAGGTGGGACTCGAACCCACACACCTTTCGATACCGCATTTTGAGTGCGGCGCGTCTGCCAATTCCGCCACTCGGGCGCGGAATACGCGATGCAAACCGGTACGCCCACAGCTGATTGTGAGCAACGCGATCGCTTCACGTACGCGGAATTACTCTACATGCAGATAGGCTAAATTCCAGAATCGCGCCGCTGAAGCCGCAACAGACCATGCAGTTCAAAGTACGGCCGCGGGCGCACCTAAAATGGTGATGTTCCCCCGTACCTTTCCAAGGAGATCCCGTGACTGAACCGACGGAGTCAAACCCCACGTCCCAGCCGGCGCGCCGCGTCATTGTGGCCGAAGATGAAACCCTCATCCGGCTCGACATCATCGAGATCCTGCGCGGGGAAGGGTACGACGTCGTAGGCGAAGCGGACAACGGCGAAAAGGCCGTGCAGCTCGCCGAAGAACTCAAGCCTGACCTGGTCCTGATGGACGTGAAGATGCCCGTCATGGACGGCATCACCGCCGCCGAGAAGATCGTCAAGGCCCGCATCGCCCCCGTGGTCCTGCTGACGGCGTTCAGCCAGAAGGAACTCGTGGAACGCGCCCGCGACGCCGGCGCCATGGCCTACGTGGTCAAGCCCTTCACCCCGGCGGACCTCATCCCCGCCCTGGAGATCGCCCTCTCCCGGCACGAGGAAATCAAGGCCCTCGAGAGCGAAGTTTCGGACCTGCAGGAACAGTTCGCCACCCGCAAGCTCGTGGAGCGCGCCAAGAGCCTGCTGACCACCAAGATGGGCCTGACGGAGCCGGAAGCGTTCCGCTGGATCCAGAAGACCTCCATGGACCGCCGCCTCAGCATGCGCGAAGTGGCCGAAACCATCATCAACCAGGTCAACTAGCCAACCGGGCGGCCACGAGCCGCCGGCGGTTAAACGGAAGAACCCCTGCCAACCGGCAGGGGTTCTTCCGTTTAAGCCGTTAGGACGTCGGCCAGGGGCCGAGCTTCTCCCGGGGAGCACCCGTGCCGCTATCGCCGAGGCTGCCGGCGTCGGCGAAGTCGCCCACCCTGTGCGCCTTGAGGATGTTCGTGGATCCGGCCTTGCCGGGAGGCGAACCGGCGGCGATGACCACCAGGTCACCATCCTTCACCAGCTTCATTTCCAGCAGGCTGCGGTCCACCTGGGCGGTCATCTCGTCGGTGTGGCCCACCATGGGGACCAGCACCGGCTGGATCCCCCAGGTCAGCGCCAGCTGGTTCCACACGTGCTCCAGCGGAGTGAACGCGAACACCGGCCTGATGGGGCGCAGACGCGACAGACGCCGTGCGGAGTCGCCGGACTGGGTGAAGGTACAGATGTACTTCGCATCCAGCTGGTCGGCGATTTCGACGGCGGCGCGGGTGATGGCGCCCCCACGGGTCTTGGGCTTTGTCCCCAGCGGGGGGACGCGCTCCAGGCCGTGGACCTCGGTGGATTCGATGATCCGGGCCATAACCTTAACGGTCTCGATCGGGTACTTGCCCACGCTCGTCTCACCGGAAAGCATCACCGCGTCCGCACCGTCGAGGACGGCGTTCGCGCAGTCAGAGGCTTCCGCGCGGGTGGGGCGCGGGTTGTCGATCATGGATTCGAGGACCTGGGTGGCCACGATGACCGGCTTGGCCCAGCGGCGCGCCAGTTCAATGGCACGCTTCTGCACGATCGGCACTTCCTCCAGGGGAAGTTCCACACCGAGGTCGCCACGAGCCACCATGATGGCGTCGAAGGCGTCAATGATTTCGTGGAGCTGCTCCACGGCCTGCGGCTTCTCGATCTTGGCGATGACCGGCACGCGGCGGCCTTCTTCGTCCATGATCTCGTGGACACGGGAAATATCTCCGGCGTCGCGGACGAAGGACAACGCAACCATGTCAACACCGCGGCGGATGGCCCAGCGCAGGTCGTCCTCGTCTTTTTCGCTCAGCGCGGGAACGTTGACGGCCACGCCGGGCAGGTTGATGCCCTTGTTGTTGGACACCATCCCACCGACGGTGACGACGGCAACGACCTTGACGTCGTCCACCTCGATGGCACGCAGGGCCACCTTGCCGTCGTCGATCAGCAGGGCATCGCCCACGTTGACGTCTTCGGTGAGGCTCTTGAGCGTGGTGGAGCAGATCTCCTTGGTGCCCGGCACATCCTCGGTGGTGATGGTGAACGTGTCACCCTCGGCCAGCAGATGCGGACCGTCGACAAACCGGCCCAGGCGGATTTTCGGACCCTGCAGGTCAGCCATGATGGCCACCGGCTTGCTCAGCTGCCCCGCAGCCTTCCGGACATTCTCGTAGGTGTTGTCGTGCACGGAGTAATCGCCGTGGCTCATGTTCATCCGGGCCACGTCCACGCCGGCTTCCAACACCGCCAAGGTGTTCTCAAAGCTGGCAATTGCCGGGCCAAAAGTGGCCACAATCTTAGCGCGTCTCATATACCTACCCTAATAGTGTGCTGCATTGGTTAAGTCGTTGTGGAAGTGAACCTGAGGCGAACTGACCGTGCGTCAAACGGTCCGTCAGAGCACGGCGATGGCACGGTCCGTCGGCGCCACCGGCGCCGGCAGGATGGTGCTGCCCATGAGGAACTTGTCCACCGCCGCTGCGCAGGCACGGCCTTCGGCGATGGCCCACACAATGAGCGACTGCCCGCGGCCGGCGTCGCCCGCGACAAAGATGCCCTCCGTGTTGGTCATGTAATAGCCGTCCCGGGACACGTTGCCGCGGCCGTCGAATTCGGCGCTGACCTGCTCGGTGATGCCGGCCGGCTCGGCTCCGGTGAAGCCCAGGGACAGGAACACCAGGTCCGCCGGGATGATCCGTTCGGTGCCGGCCTTGGGAAGGCGCTTGCCGTCAACGAATTCCGTCTCGGCCACCTTGACGCCGGTGAGCTTGCCGTTCTCCCCCACGAACTCCACGGTGGAGGCGAGGTAGGTCCGTTCGCCGCCTTCCTCGTGTGCGCTGGCCATTTCGAACAGCGTGGGGAACGTGGGCCAGGGCTGGTGCCCGGCACGCTCCGACGGCGGCTGCTTGCCGATGGCCAGGGTGGTCACCGAGGCGGCGCCGTGGCGGTGGGCAGTACCGAGGCAGTCGGCTCCGGTATCACCGCCGCCCAGGATCACCACATGCTTGCCCTTGGCGTGGATCTGGTTCTCCACGTTCTCCCCCGCCACCACGCGGTTGGCGGGAACAAGGTAATCCATGGCGAAGTGCACGCCGTCCAGGTCGCGGCCCGGAATGGGCAGGTCACGCGGGACGGTGGCGCCGGTGGCAACCACCACGGCGTCATACCGGCGCCGCAGCTGCTCCCACGTCACATCGGTACCCACGGCGACGCCGGTCCGGAATCGGGTGCCTTCCGCCTTCATCTGCTCGATGCGGCGGTCCACCTGCTCCTTCTCCATTTTGAAGTCGGGGATGCCGTAGCGGAGGAGCCCGCCGATCTTGTCGTCCCGCTCATAAACGGCAACAGTGTGGCCCACGCGGGTCAGCTGCTGCGCCACGGCCAGCCCGGCAGGGCCGGACCCGACGACGGCAACCGTCTTCCCGGTCAGGCGCGTCGGCGGCAGCGGGTTGACCCAGCCGTTCTCCCACGCCTCGTCAGCGATCGAGACTTCAACCTGCTTGATGGTGACGGCAGGCTGGTTGATTCCCAGGACGCAGGACGCCTCACAGGGCGCCGGGCACAGCCGGCCAGTCCACTCGGGGAAGTTGTTGGTGGCATGCAGCCGCTCAATCGCTTCCTCACCCTTGTCCCGCCACATGAGGTCGTTCCACTCCGGAATCAGGTTGCCCAGCGGGCAGCCCTGGTGGCAGAACGGTACGCCGCAGTCCATGCACCTGCCGGCCTGGGCCTTCAGGACACCCTTTTCCTGGGCCTCGTAAACTTCCTTCCAGTCCATGATGCGGACCGGAACAGGGCGGCGTGGCTGGGTTTCACGCTGGCGTACTTTTAGAAATCCGCGTGGGTCAGCCACCGGTTACCTCCAGGATTCGGGCCCATACTTCTTCGCCATCGGGGTCCAGGCCCTCTTCGATCGCGTCAAGACGGGTTTGCAGGACTGCCGCGTAATCGCGCGGCAGCACTTTGGTAATGCGGGCACAGGTGTCGTCGAAGTTCTCCAGCAGCCGCTGAGCATGCAGCGATTCGGTTTCCTCGACGTGCTTGACCAGCAGCCCGTGGACGATGTCGCGGTCCTCGGCGTCCAGTTCCCGCAGCTGCAGTTCGCCGGACTCCAGCGCCTGCTTGTTGACCCGCGTGGTCCGCAGGTCCAGCACGTAGGCGGTGCCGCCGGACATGCCGGCGCCGAAGTTGCGTCCGGTCCTGCCGATGATCAGCGTCTGGCCGCCGGTCATGTACTCGCAGCCGTGGTCGCCGATGCCTTCCACCACCGCGGTGGCGCCCGAGTTACGGACCAGGAAGCGTTCGCCCACCTGGCCGCGCAGGAATATTTCGCCGCTGGTGGCGCCGTAGCCGATCACGTTGCCGGCAATGACGTTGCCCTCGGCCTTGAACACGTTGGTCCGGTCCGGCCGGACAATGATCCGTCCGCCGGAAAGGCCCTTGCCCACGTAGTCGTTCGAGTCGCCGAACAGGCGCAGCGTGATGCCGGCCGGCAGGAACGCGCCAAGCGACTGTCCCGCAGTACCGGTCAGCGTGATGTCAATGGTGTCCGGCGCCAGCACGTCGGTGCTGAACGTCTTGGTCACCGTGTGGCCGAGCATCGTACCCACCGAGCGGTCCGTGTTGATGACGTCCACGGCGATCTTCACCGGGGTGCGGTCGGTCAGCGCCTCCGTGGCCATGGTGATCAGCCGCTGGTCGAAGTGCTTGTCCAGCTCGTGGTTCTGCGAGGTCATGTTGCGCAGCGGGGCGTCGTCGTCGAACTCGAGACCGTGCAGGATCGGATCCAGGTCCAGGCCGTCGGCCTTCCAGTGGTTGATCGCCTCGCGGGCATCCAGCACCTCGGCATGGCCAATGGCCTCCTCGATGCTGCGGAACCCGAGCTCCGCGAGGATCTCGCGGACCTCCTCGGCCAGGAACTCGAAGAAGTTGACCACAAACTCGGGCTTGCCGCTGAAGCGGGCCCGCAGCTCGGGGTTCTGCGTTGCCACACCCACCGGGCAGGTGTCCAGGTGGCAGACGCGCATCATGATGCAGCCCTCCACCACCAGCGGTGCGGTAGCGAAGCCGAACTCCTCACCGCCGAGCAGCGCGGCGATCACCACGTCGCGGCCGGTCTTGAGCTGGCCGTCCACCTGCACCACCACGCGGTCGCGCAGGCCGTTGAGCATCAGCGTCTGCTGGGTCTCGGCGAGGCCGAGCTCCCACGGCACACCCGCGTGCTTGAGCGAGTTCAGCGGGGAGGCACCGGTGCCGCCGTCGTGTCCGGAGACAAGTACGACGTCGGCCTTCGCCTTGGTGACACCCGATGCCACAGTGCCGATCCCCACTTCGGAGACGAGCTTGACGTGGACGCGGGCCGAGGGATTGGCGCGCTTCGCATCGTAGATGAGCTGCGCGAGGTCCTCGATGGAGTAGATATCGTGGTGCGGGGGCGGGGAGATCAGGCCGACGCCGGGGGTCGAATGACGCGTGCGGGCAACCCACGGGTAGACCTTCTGCGCCATCAGCTGGCCGCCCTCGCCGGGCTTGGCACCCTGCGCCATCTTGATCTGGATGTCCTCGGCGTTGGTCAGGTACAGGCTGGTGACGCCGAACCGGCCCGAGGCGATCTGCTTGACCGCAGAACGGCGCTTGGGGTCCAGCAGCCGGTCCACGTCTTCGCCGCCTTCACCGGTGTTGGACTTGCCGCCCAACTGGTTCATGGCGATGGCGAGGGTCTCGTGGGCTTCCTGGGAGATGGATCCGTAGCTCATGGCACCGGTGGAGAACCGCTTCACGATGCTGGAGACCGGCTCCACTTCCTCGAGGGGAACGGCGGGACGATCGTTCTTGAACTTGAGCAGCCCGCGCAGGGTCATCAGGTTCTCGGACTGGTCATCCACGCCCTTGGTGTACGCCTTGAAGATGTCATAGCGGCGCTCACGCGTGGCGTGCTGCAGTCGGAAGACGGTTTCCGGATTGAACAGGTGCGGTTCGCCGTCGCGGCGCCACTGGTACTCGCCGCCGCCCAGCAGCGGGCGGTGCGGCTGTTCGATGCCGCCCTCCGGGTAGGCCATCTGGTGCCGCGCGGACACTTCGGCCGCGATGACGTCCAGGCCCACGCCGCCCAGCTGCGAATGGGTGCCGGCGAAGAACTCGTCCACCAGCTCCTGCCCCAGGCCCAGGGCCTCGAACGTCTGCGCGCCGGTGTACGAGGCCACGGTGGAGATGCCCATCTTGGACATGATCTTCAGGACGCCCTTGCCCAGGCCCTTGATGAGGTTGTACACGCCGTCCTGCGGCGTCACCCCCACCACGTCGCCGGTTGAGATGAGCTGTTCCACTGATTCCATGGCGAGGTACGGGTTGACGGCGGAGGCGCCGTAGCCAATCAGGACGGCAACGTGGTGCGTCTCGCGGACGTCGCCGGCCTCCACCACGAGGGCCGTCTTGGTGCGGTTGGCGCTCCGGAGCAGGTGGTGGTGCACGGCACTGACCAGCAGCAGGGAGGGAATCGGCGCCCACTGGGCGTTCGAGTCGCGGTCAGAGAGCACCACGTACTGCACGCCGCGGTTGATGGCACCGGAAACCTGCTCGCAGATTTCAGTCAGCCTGGCACGCAGGGCTGATTCGCCGCCTTCGGGCCGGTACAGGCCACGGACCTTCATGGCGATCCGGTCGCCGTCGGGCGTTTCAATGTTGGCGATCTTGGCCAGTTGGTCGTTGGTGATCACCGGGAACGGCAGCGAGACCTGCGGCTGCCGGACCTGCTTGGTGTCCAGCAGGTTGCCGTTCGGGCCGATGGCACACGTCAGCGATGTGACCAGCTCTTCACGGATGGCATCCAGCGGCGGGTTGGTGACCTGCGCGAAGGACTGCACAAAGTAGTCGAACAGCAGCCGGGGCCGCTTGGACAGCACCGCCACCGGGGTGTCCGAACCCATGGCGCCCAGCGGTTCGGCACCGGTCCGGGCCATCGGGCCGAGGAGGATCTTGAGTTCTTCGGTGGTATAGCCGAAGGTGCGCTGGCGGATGTTCACCGACGCGGCGGTGTGCACCACGTGCTCGCGTTCGGGGAGGTCCTTGAGGTCGATCAGGTTCTCCTTGAGCCACGCGGCCCAGGGGTTCGCCGCGGCAACTTCGGCCTTGACCTCTTCGTCGTCAATGATGCGGCCGGCGTCGGTGTCCACCAGGAACATCTTGCCCGGGGAAACGCGGCCCTTCTTGACCACCTTGGACGGTTCGACGTCGATCACGCCGACCTCGGACGCGAAGATGACCAGACCGTCCTCGGTGATCCAGTAGCGTCCGGGGCGCAGCCCGTTGCGGTCCAGGGTGGCACCCACCAGGTTGCCGTCGGTGAAGGACACGGCGGCCGGGCCGTCCCAGGGCTCCATGAGCAGTGAGTGGTATTCGTAGAACGCCCGCCGTGCGGGATCCATGGTGGCGTGGTTCTCCCACGCCTCCGGGATCATCATCATGATGGAGTGCGTGATGGGCCGGCCGGAGAGCCAGAGCAGCTCGGCCACTTCGTCGAAGGACGCGGAGTCGGACGCGCCGGGCGTGCAGATGGGGTACAGCTCTTCGGGCGAATCCCCCAGCAGCGGGTTGGCGAGCTGGGACTGGCGGGCGCGCATCCAGTTCCGGTTGCCCTTGACGGTGTTGATTTCACCGTTGTGGGCGATGGTGCGGAACGGCTGGGCCAACGGCCAGGACGGGAACGTGTTGGTGGAGAAGCGGGAGTGGACAATGGCCAGCTTGGTCTTGAAACGCTTGTCCGAGAGGTCCGGGTAGAACGGCTCCAGCTGGGCAGTGGTCAGCATGCCCTTGTAGACAATGGTGCGCGACGACAGGGACGGGAAGTAGACACCGAACTTGTTCTGGGCACGCTTGCGGATCCGCCAGGCCCGGGCATCGAGCGTGTTGCGGTCCAACTGCTCACCGGTTGCGGAAGCGAGGAAAGGCTGGGAGAAGTACGGCATGCAGGCGCGGGCCATGGCGCCGACGAGATCCGCCACGATGGGCACTTCACGCCAGCCGAGGACCGTGAGGCCCTCGTCAGCTGCGAGGCCCTCGATTCCTGCCTTCGCGGCGTCGGCCTCGCGCTGCTCGGACGGCAGGAAGGCGGTCCCGGCAACGTACTGGCCGGGCGCGGGTAGCTCGAATTCCGTGACCGCCCGGAAGAATTCGTCGGGGATCTGCATCAGAAGGCCGGCACCGTCACCGGTGCCTTCGTCTGCGCCTACGGCACCACGGTGTTCGAGGTTGCGCAGGGCGGTCAGGGCGGCGTCGACAATGTCGTAGCCGGGCTCACCGCGGAGCGTGGCGATGATTGCCAGGCCACACGCGTCTTTTTCGTTTTCCGGATTGTATAGACCCCGGGCCTCCGGCAGCGCAGCGAAGCGCTTGAACGGAGAGACGGGGCCGTCAGATCCTATTTTTTCGGACCAGCGTGGGCTATGAAGATGGGTCATTGAAGACGTCCTTCCTCGAGATCGTACGTATGGAAGGGACACCGTTGGCCCCACTTCTGAGCGCCGGTGTGATGGGCACAACAAAGTGTTATTTACAGGAAATTGTAGGTCAGACAGGCCTGCTGAACGAACAGTTACGCAGGCCCCTGACCCGGGCTTGACCGGGCAGCGGCTATCTGCTGTCCGGGCGGGCCCTGTTTGCCACGACATTGTGGTGTGCGGGCGCTCCGAGCGGTAGCTCTGCTGCCCAGCCGTGCCGGCGTGCTACTTGCTTGTGCCAGCCTCCGGCGCGGATTCCGTGACCTTACGGCCGGAATCTCCGGTGCCCGGCGTCGCAGGGACGGACTTTTTGCCGTCCCTGACTGCCGGTTCGTCTTCCGTTGGGGTGGAAGCGTTTCCGGATCCATTTTGGATAACAGGGAGATTATCACGCGATTCACTATCTGAGACACGGGTATCCGCATTGCGGACGGCCGGAACAACAGCAGCCACATGGTCATCAGATTTCACGCCAGTATCGCCGGCGTCACCGTCGCCGGATGTACTTTCGCTGTCATCGGCTTCGGGGGCCGGACCGCGTCCTGCCAGGTACGGCGTGTCCGGTTCGGGCCGGCCCTTCATCCCCACCAGGACGAACACCACCAGTGCTGCGATGAACACGAAGATGCTGGTCCAGACGTTGAGCCTGGTGGTGATGCCAACGAGATTGATCTGTTCGGCATCGTCGATCCGCATTGCTTCGATCCATACCCGGCCCAGCGTGTAGTACATCGCGTAGAGCCAGAAAAGCCGGGCCCGGCGGAAGTGGAACCTGCGGTCAAGGGCCAGCAGAATCACCACACCGGCGATGTTCCAGAGCGACTCATAGAGGAACGTGGGGTGGAACAGCGTGTCCGCCGGCATGCCGGCGGGAAAGTTGGGGTTGTCCGCGTCGATCTGCAGTCCCCACGGCAGGGTGGTGGGGCCGCCGAAGAGCTCCTGGTTGAAGTAGTTCCCCCACCTGCCGATGGCCTGGGCCAGCAGCAGGCCCGGGGCCGCCGCGTCCAGGAAGGCAGTCAGCTTCACACCCGCGCGCCGGCAGCCAATCCAGGCCCCAACAACGCCCAGCACCACGGCACCCCAGATGCCCAGGCCGCCGCGCTGGATCTGCGGGATCAGCCAAAGGTCGCCTGTCCCGTCGAACCCGGGCCCGAAGTACTGGTCCGGTGAAGAGACCACGTGGTACAGCCGGCCGCCGATGATGCCGAAGGGGATCGCCCAGATGACGATGTCCCAGACGCTGCCCTCGGGAGCGCCGCGGCGGGCCCAGCGAACGGAGGTCAGCCACAGGCCCAGAACGATTCCTGCGAGGATGCACAGGGCGTAGGCATGGATCCGCAGGCTCCCCCAGGGCAACGGAATGTCGAAGCCGGACCAGTCCGGGCTCGGGATGCTGGCCGGCACCGCGGCGGCGGCCTGAAGGAGGATCTGCATTGTCGCTTAGGCTACTTCCCGGGCGAGGCCCGAACTCAGGTCGCGGGTCAGATCTGCGACGGCGGCAACACCGCCGTCGCGGATTGCGGCGACGAGCGCCGTGCCCACGATGACGCCCTCGGCGTAGGCGGCGATCTCGCGGACCTGGTCGGCGTTCGAAACTCCGAGCCCCACGCATACACGTTCGGCGCCGGCGTGATGCGCGGCGGCAACCACGTCCTTCGCTGCGCTGCTGACGGAGGTGCGGGCACCCGTCACACCCATGATGGATACCGCGTAGACGAAACCGCGGCTGGCATCAACGGTGCGCTTCATCCGTTCCGGGGTGGAGGAGGGTGCCACGAGGAACACCCGGTCCAGCCCGTACTTGTCCGAGGCCTCGAACCATTCTGATGCTTCGTCCGGAATGAGGTCCGGCGTGATCAGCCCGGCTCCCCCGGCCTCGGCCAGCTTGCGCGCGAATTCATCCACGCCCATCCGGACCACGGGATTCCAGTACGTCATGACCAGGACTGCAGCGTCGGTCTTGCTGGTGATGCCGGCAACCACGTCGAAGACCTGCCGGACGTGGAAGCCCTTGGCCAGCGCTTCGGTGGTAGCCGCCTGGATGACGGGACCGTCCATGACCGGGTCCGAGTAGGGGATGCCGATTTCGATGAGGTCCGCGCCGTTTTCGGCCAGGGCGATTCCGGCGGCGATGGTCTGCTCGACGTCCGGGAAGCCGGCCGGGAGGTAGCCGATGAGCGCCGCGCGCCCTTCGGCACGCGCCTTGTCAATCGCAGCTGCGGATTTGCTGGTCAGTTGCGCCGTGCTCACAGCTGCTCCCCCTCTTTGCCGATTTCGGCTTCCGGTGAATTCTTGTCGAGCAGGTCGAACCATTCCGCAGCCTGGGCCACGTCCTTGTCGCCGCGGCCGGACAGGTTCACGATGATGATCTTCTCGGAGGCCTTGCCGCCGGACTCTTCAGCCTCGGCCGCGAGCCGCTGCCCCACCTTGATGGCGCCGGCGAGGGCGTGCGCCGATTCGATGGCCGGGATAATGCCCTCGGTGCGGCACAGCAGCCGGAAGGAGTCCATGGCTTCGCTGTCCGTAATGGGCTCGTAGCTGACCCGTCCGATGTCGGCCAGGTAGGCATGTTCGGGCCCGACGCCGGGGTAGTCCAGCCCTGCGGAGATGGAGTGGGACTCGATGGTCTGGCCGTCGTCGTCCTGCATGAGGTAGGAGCGGGCTCCGTGCAGGACGCCCGGCTTGCCCAGGGTGATGGTGGCTGCGTGCCGGCCGGTGTCCACACCGTCGCCGCCGGCTTCGAAGCCGAAGATCCTCACGGAGGGGTCGTCGAGGAACCCGTGGAAGATGCCGATGGCGTTGGAGCCGCCGCCGATGCAGGCACAGACGGCGTCGGGCAGCTTGCCGGCCTGCTCCAGGATCTGGGCGCGGGCTTCCTCGCCGATCACCTCATGGAAGTAGCGGACCATGGCGGGGAACGGGTGGGCGCCGGCAGCGGTGCCGAGCAGGTAATGGGTGTGGTCCACGTTGGCCACCCAGTCCCGCAGGGCTTCGTTGATGGCGTCCTTGAGCGTCTGGGATCCGCTCGTCACAGGAACCACGGTGGCACCCAGCAGTTCCATCCGTGCCACGTTCAGGGCCTGGCGGCGGCAGTCCTCAGCGCCCATGTACACCACGCATTCCAGGCCCAGGAGGGCGGCGGCGGTGGCACTGGCGACGCCGTGTTGGCCTGCGCCCGTTTCGGCGATGATGCGGGTCTTGCCCATGCGCTTGGCAAGCAGCGCCTGCCCCAGGACGTTGTTGATCTTGTGCGATCCGGTGTGGTTGAGGTCCTCGCGCTTGAGGAAGACCCGGACTCCCCCGGCATGCTCGGCAAACCGTTTCGCCTCCGTCAGCAGGGACGGTCGGCCTGAGTAATTTTTGTTCAGGTCAGCAATCTGGGCAACAAAGTCCGGATCAGCCTTTGCCTTGTCAAACGTGTCCTCGAGCTCGTCCAGCGCGGCGATCAGGGACTCGGGCATCCAGCGTCCGCCGTAGTTCCCGAAGTAGGGCCCCGGGGCGTGCTTCAGCGACGCGCCCTGCAGGAAGGCTTCCGCCGTATTCTCGTCAACGTGCCCTGAGGGTGCATCAACCATCAGTCTCACCGTCCTGTTCCAGTTGATTGTTCAGAAAGTTTTGTTCGGCCCGCACCGGGACCGGCGTTGCGGGCTAGGCCCGCGCGGCGATGGCGGCAGCGCCGGCCGCGGTGAACTCTGCGATCCGCTCCCGCGGAGTCGAATCGCTCACCAGGGCTTCGCCCACCAGGATCGCGTTGGCACCGCTCGCCGCGTAATGCGACACATCGTCCACACCGCGCACGCCGGATTCGGCGACAACCAGCGCTTCGGCGGGGATCAGGCCGGCGAGTGAGGCGAAAACGGAACGGTCGACGTCGAGCGTTTTGAGGTTGCGGACGTTGACGCCGATGATGCGCGCCTCAGCCGCCACGGCACGGGCGATTTCCTCTTCCGTGTGCGTTTCCACCAGCACGTTCATGCCCAGCTCGCGGCTGAGGGCACTGAAGTCCCGGAGCTCGCTGTCCGAGAGTGAAGCCACGATCAGCAGGATCAGGTCGGCGCCGTGGGCACGGGCCTCCCAGATCTGGTATTCGTCCACGGTGAAGTCTTTGCGGAGCAAGGGGACATCCACGCTGGCGCGGACGGCGTCCAGGTCAGCGAGTGAGCCGTTGAACCGCCGCTTTTCGGTGAGGACACTGATCACGGCGGCGCCGCCGTCGGCATACTGCACGGCCAGTGACGCCGGATCCACGATGGTGGCGAGGTCACCCTTCGAGGGACTGCGGCGCTTGATTTCGGCGATCACCTTGAGCTCGTCGCGGAGTGCCGCGGGGCCGCCAAGTGCTGCCCACGCGTCACGCGCCGGTGCGGCTGCGAGTGCCCGTTCCTTCAGTTCCGCGAGGGAAACCAGACGCTTCCTGGCTTCCATATCCTCCCTGACACCGGCATTGATGTCATCGAGAACGGTGGCCATCAGTGGCCGGAGCTCTTCAGCTTGCTGCCCTCGACGCCGTAGCCCGCTTTACGCATGATGAAGCCGAGGATCAGGCCGAGGACCATCACGCACGCGCCGGCGATGAAGATGGGAGTGTTGGCAATGACAAAAGCGATCGCCGCGATGAGCGCGCCCACCAGCATGACAATCACGCAGGTCCATGCGGCGGGGCTGTTGCCATGGCCCAGTTCCTGGCTGTGGTCAACGCCGATGTGCACGGCAGGGGCCGGGGCGGATTTGGACGCGGATGCGGGTGCTTTGCTCATGTGAATCTCCTCAGGATCAATACTGCTTACATTCTGCCATTTTTTGGCCGCAACCTGCCCATCGGCGGCCCGGGCCACCGTTCGGGCGGCCCGTTCCGGCGTCGGCCGGGAGCGGCTCAGGTGGGATCATCGCCGCGCGAGAGCCTGTCCCAGCTGTCGATCTCGTCCACCGGACCCGCCGGCGGGGCGGAATTCCCCGCCGCGGCACCGGCGGACGCCACGTCATATTTGGTGCGGGACTTCCAGAACCGGCCCGCCGGAATGATCAGCAGCGCGCCGAGCGCCAGAAGAATTCCGACGACGACGGCGAGCACCGGGAACGCGGTCACCGCAGCTCCCGCGCTGCTTCCGGAGACGCCGGTGGCGGCTGCGATGGACCCCTGTGCGGCGGCGAGCGGATCAGCCAGCACGGTGGCAGCTGCGACGATGATGCCGGCCGCTGCGAGGACCACGATGGCCGTGATGACCCACCGTGCGATCTTCCCGGCAATGGACGCGGCCAGGCCGCCGGCAAGGGCCACCAGCGCCAGCGCGGTCACCGCCGTGGCTGCCTTGCTGCCCTGGACGGTGAGGATGTTCTGGCCCCCCACGGTCTGGCCCACCTGGTCCGGATCGAGGGTGACGGTGATCCAGTTTTGTGTTGTGGTGCCGAAGACGGCCAACGCCAGCGCCGCGATCAGCAGGACCAGGGTGGATTTCCGCGCCCAGACCGGGGTCATTCGCTGGCCTTTCCCGGTTCGGGCAGCGTCTCTGCCGTAATGTTGCGCAGCGAACCGGCCGTGTGGACCGCGCGGAGCGGTGCGGCGGCCTTGTTCACGGTTTCGATCGCCTCGGTGGGATTCACCGAGTCCGCCACGATGCCGCCGCCGGCCTGGACGTACGCCCGTCCTTCACGGAGCAGGGCCGAGCGGATGGCGATGGCCATGTCCATGTCGCCGGCGAAGTCCAGATATCCCACCACGCCGCCGTAGATCCCGCGCCGGTGCGGCTCCAACTGGTCCAGAAGCCGGAGAGCCCGGGGCTTGGGGGCGCCTGAGAGTGTCCCGGCCGGGAAGGTTGCCTTGAGGACGTCATAGGCTTTGGCCTCCGGGGACAGCGTCCCCACCACGGTGGAAACAAGGTGCATGATGTGGCTGAACCGCTCCACCTCCATGAACTGGGTGACGTCCACTGTGCCTGCTACACAGACCTTGGAGAGGTCGTTGCGGGACAGGTCCACCAGCATCAGGTGCTCGGCGCGTTCCTTCTGGTCGGCCAGGAGTTCCTCGGCCAAGGCCTTGTCGCCTTCAACGGTCTTTCCGCGGGGCCGGGAACCGGCGATGGGGTGGGTGATGACTTCGTCCCCGGTCACGGTCACCAGGGCCTCCGGGGAGGACCCCACGATGGTGTATTCCCGGCCGTCGGCGTCCTCGAGGCTGAAGAGGTACATGTACGGGCTGGGGTTGGTGTTGCGTAGGACCCGGTAGACGTCCAGCGGTGAGGCGCCGCACTCCATTTCGAAACGGCGGGAGATCACTACCTGGAATACTTCACCGTCCACGATGGCCTCCTTGCCCCGGTCCAGGGCTTCGAGGTAGGCGGGTTCGGCCCAGCGTTCCTGGACGCTGGAGGCGAAGTCCAGGGCGGCGGGTTCCAGGACGGAGACGGGCTGCGCTACCGGTGTGCTGACTTTGGTGAGCAGCGCCTTCACCCGGGCAACGGCGTCGTGCCACGCCTCGTCCACCCGCTCGGAGCTGTTGTCGAAGTTGATGGCGTTGGCGATGAGCAGCACGCTGCCGTCGTGGTTGTCGTGGACGGCCATGTCCGTCACCAGGTTCAGGGCCAGTTCGGGAATGTGGAGATCGTCCTCGGGCGGGCTGGTGAGTCGTTCCCAGTGCCGGACGGTTTCCCAGCCGAGGAAACCCACCAGGCCGGACGTGAACGGCGGCAGACCCTCAAACCGGCTGGTCCGCAACGCTTCGACAGTGTCGCGGATGGCGTCCACGGGGTTGCCGTCCAGGGGCACGCCGGCAGGGGGCTGGCCGAGCCAGTGGGCCTGGCCGTCCTTGGTGGTCAGCGTGGCGCGGGAGTTGGCCCCGATGAAGGAATAGCGCGACCAGGTGCCGCCAACGGCCGCGGACTCCATAAGGAACGTTCCGGGCTGGCCATTGGCCAGCTTCCGGTACAGGCCGATGGGCGTCTCGGCATCCGCCAGCACCTTGAGCGTCACGGGGATGACCCGGCTGGTGGCGGCGAGCTCGCGGAACTCCTCGAGGCCCGGGCTGATCATTCCAAGGTCCTGCATGGTTATGCTTTCCGCCTGTTCTTGTGTGCCGCCGCGGGCGGCGTCAGTCGTTTGCTGGCAAAAGGATGTAAGGCTGCAACGGGTTCCGCCGCAGGGAGTGGCTAGGAGGCCGGGCCCGTCCGGACCTCGAGTGCGCGTCCGTCGAAGCACGTGCGGGTCCCTGTATGGCAGGCCGCCCCGACCTGGTCCACCCTGACCAGCAAGGCATCGCCGTCGCAGTCCATGGCAACGGATTTGACCCACTGGACGTGGCCTGACGTGTCTCCCTTGCGCCAGTACTCCTGGCGGGAGCGGGAGTAGAACGTGACCCGGCCCGTGGTCATGGTGCGGTGCAGCGCTTCGTCGTCCATCCAGCCCAGCATCAGCACCTCGTTGGTGTCGAATTGCTGGACCACCGCAGCGACGAGCCCGGCGCTGTCACGCTTCAGCGCTGCCGCCACGCCGGGTGGGAGCGGGCTGGCGGCGGGGGCAGGGACAGATACGGGGGCGGGGGCGGGCTGCTCAGACATCAGCTCAAGTCTAGTGCCTGTTCAACAGCCGCCTAATATGCCCTGCGTGGCATACAAAACCGTCTGTTACCAAGGGCACCTCTCCCGTGGCGGCTCCGCTGCCCAACTTCCACGCTCTCGTGCTAGTTTCACAAGTGATGCATTACGTTGACCCGTCCCGCGAAGTCCTGGCCGAAACCCTCCTGGCGGCCGGTCCTGATGCCCCCACCCTCTGCCGGGGCTGGCGCACCAGGGACCTTGCCGCGCACCTGTACCTGCGCGAACGCAAGGCTGCCGTGGGCCTCGGCCTGATCATCAAGAGCCTTTCCAAGGCTTCGGACAAGGCCACTGCCAAGCTCGCCGCAAAGCTGAAGACCCCGGACGAGTATGCGGGACTGGTCAATACGTTCCGCGGCGGCCCCCCTGCCCTGTCGCCCATGAAGATCAAGGCCCTGGACGAGAGTTCGAACCTGATCGAATACTTCGTCCACACCGAGGACATCCGCCGGGCCGTGGACCGCTGGGCTCCGCGGGCCCTGGACGAGGCATACTCAGACGCCCTGTGGGACGAACTCATCAAACGTGCCGCCATTCTTTACCGCGGCGTGGATCTTGGCATTGTGCTGGTACGCCCTTCCGGGCCCCGGCACGTGGCCAAGCGCGCCCCCGTGTCAGTGGCGATCGTCGGTGAGCCCGGTGAACTGCTGATGCACGCGCACGGCCGCACCCGCCACGCCCTCGTCACCTTCGAAGGCCAGCCGGACGCCGTCGCCCTCCTTCAGTCCGCCGAAGTCGGCCTGTAGGGTTTCACCGCCCCGCCGGTCCCCAACAAACACCAACGCGGGGTCACTTTTCGCCCGAAAACTGTCGTTTATTGGGCGAAAAGTGACCCCGCGTTGTGGTTAAGCGGGCGGGATTAGCGGACTTCGAAGCCGGCTGCGCGGATGGCGTCCTTGACCTGGGCCATCATGTTGTCCGGGCCCCAGTGGAAGATTGAGGCGGCCAGCACGGCGTCGGCGCCTGCGGCCACTGCCGGCGGGAAGTGGGCCGGCTCCCCCGCGCCGCCGGACGCGATGATCGGCACTTTGACGGCGGCACGCACCAGGCGGATGAGCTCAAGGTCGAACCCGTCCTTGGTGCCGTCCGCGTCGATGGAGTTAAGCAGGATCTCGCCGATGCCGCGGTCCGCGGCTTCCTTCGCCCATGCGACGGCGTCGATGCCGGTGCCCGTGCGGCCGCCGTGGGTGGTTACTTCAAAGCCCGACGGCGTGGGCTCGGATCCCGGACGGGTCCGGCGCGCGTCCACGGACAGGACCAGCACCTGGGACCCGAAGTGCCTGCTGATTTCGTTGATGACATCCGGCCGCGCCACGGCGGCGGTGTTGATGGATGCTTTGTCCGCCCCGAACCTGAGGAGCTTGTCCACCTCGGCCACGCCGCGGACGCCGCCGCCCACGGTCAGGGGGATGAAGACTTCCTCAGCGGTTCGGCGGACCACGTCGAACGTGGTTTCGCGGTTGCCGGAGGATGCGGTGACGTCCAGGAACGTGAGCTCATCAGCGCCGGCGTTGTCATAGCGGTGGGCAAGTTCCACCGGGTCACCGGCGTCGCGGAGCCCCTCGAAGTTGATGCCCTTCACCACACGTCCGGCGTCGACATCGAGGCACGGAATGACTCGTACAGCTACAGCCATGACAATGTCCCCTAGATCCGGCAGGCGTGGATGCTGCTGACCAGGATGGCGCGGGCGCCGAGGTCGTACAGCTCGTCCATGATGCGGTTGGTGTCCTTCTTGGGGACCATGGACCGCACAGCCACCCACTCGGAGTCGCGCAGCGGCGATACCGTGGGTGATTCCAGGCCGGGTGTCAGGGCCGCAGCCTTCTCCACGAGTTCCTTGCGGATGTCGTAGTCCATGAGGACGTACTGCCGTGCCACCAGGACGCCCTGGAGGCGGCGGATGAGAACGTCGATCTCCCTGGCGGTGCCGTTCGCGGCGCCTCCCTTGCCGGTGCGGCGGATCAGGACGGCTTCGGACTTGAGGATGGGGTCACCGAAGATCTCCATGCCGGCGGCCTTGAGCGTATTGCCGGTTTCGACGACGTCGGCAATGGCGTCCGCGACGCCGAGGCGCACGGAGGACTCGACGGCGCCGTCGAGCCGCACCACTTTGGCGTTGACGCCGCGCTCGGCAAGGTAACCGCGGAGCAGGCCGTCATAGCTGGTGGCGAGACGCTTTCCTTCGAGTTCCTCAACCTTGCTGAAGTCCCCCACCGGTCCGGCGAAGCGGAACGTGGAGGCAGCGAAACCCAGGGGCAGGAGTTCCTCGGCCTCCACCTCAGCGTCCAGCAGCAGGTCGCGGCCGGTGATGCCGACGTCGAGGGTTCCCCGGCCGACGTAAACGGCGATGTCGCGGGGGCGGAGGAAGAAGAACTCAATGTCATTGTCCGGGTCCATCATGACCAGCTCGCGGGTGTCCCGGCGCTGGCGGTAGCCCGCCTCGGACAGCATCGCGGACGCGGCTTCGGACAGGGAGCCCTTGTTGGGGACGGCTACTCGCAGCATGGGGGTCTTTCTTGGTTGGGGAGGTCTGTTGATCAGGCAATTCGGGCCACACAAGGCACCGGCCGGCCGGGAAGGCCGCGGCACCGCTGTGGCTAGAGATGCTTGTAGACGTCTTCCAGGGTCAGGCCTTTGGCGAGCATCAGAACCTGCAGGTGGTACAGCAGCTGGGAGATTTCCTCGGCCGCGGCCTCATCGGATTCGTACTCAGCGGCCATCCAGACTTCGGCTGCTTCCTCCACGACTTTCTTGCCGATGCCGTGGACTCCGGACTCCAATTCAGCGACGGTGCGGGAGCCTGCCGGGCGGGTGGCTGCCTTCTCACTCAGTTCAGCGAACAGCGTCTCGAAATTCTTCACGCCCTACAGCCTACTTGCTGCGGGCCCGGCGGCGCCTGTCGGGCCGACGCATGACGGGCGCGATGTGAGGGAACACACACGCGCCCGCCAGCCGTTTGTCGGACTGCTACTTGTACTGCTTGAGCAGAACGGCGGTGGCCAGGGCCGCCGTCACCGCTTCGTGGCCCTTGTCCTCGCTGGAGCCGGGCAGGCCCGCGCGGTCCAGTCCCTGCTGTTCCGTGTCGCAGGTGAGCACGCCGAAGCCCACCGGCACGCCGGTGGAGACGCTCACATCGGTAAGTCCCGCCGTCGCCGCCTGGCATACGTATTCGAAGTGCGGCGTGCCGCCGCGGATGACGACGCCGAGCGCCACCACCGCGTCAAAGTGCGGTGCCAGCCGCGCGGCAGCGACCGGCAGCTCGAAGGCTCCCGGAACCCGCAGGACAGTGGGCTCGCTGATGCCTGCGTCCTTGGCAGCGCGCAGTGCACCGTCCAGGAGGCCGTCCATGATCTGGGTGTGCCAGCTGGCAGCCACGATGGCCAGCCGCAGCTGCGATGTTTCCGCCGGGTTCAGGGTAGTGAGGTCAATATCTGGTGCGCCATGTCCGCTCATGCGTGTAGGTGGTCCGTTCAGTCGTTATGGGGAGTCAGTCGTTGTCAGGGGAGAATGTGTCGGCAGCGGCGACGGGCACTGCTGCAACGTGGGTGTCCAGCGTGAGCCGGTGCTCCATGCGGTCCTTCTTGGTCTGCAGGTAGCGGATGTTCTGGTCGCGGGACGGCACCTCGGTGGGAACCATCTCCACCACCCTGACCCCGGCCTTGGCAAGCCGGTTCTGTTTGTCGGGGTTGTTGCTCAGGAGCCGGACCTCGTGCAGGCCCATCTCCGCGAGAATCTGGGCGGCGGCCTTGTAGCAGCGGGCGTCGACGGGCAGCCCGAGCTGCTCGTTGGCCTCCACGGTGTCGAAGCCGGCTTCCTGCAGGGCATAGGCCTTGATTTTGTTGGCCAGGCCAATGCCCCGGCCTTCCTGTCCGCGGAGGTACAGCAGCGTGCCGCCATACTCATTGATGAGCTCCAGGGCATAGGCCAGCTGTTCGCCGCAGTCGCAGCGGTAGGACCCGAAGACATCGCCGGTCAAGCACTCGGAATGGAGCCTGACCAGGGGCGCAAGGCCGTCCTTGGGAGGATTGGGTGAGCTGACCGCGAGGTGCTCCGCGCCGGTGACCAGGTCAGTCCAGGCCTGCGTGATGAAGTCGCCAAAGGCGGTGGGAAGCTGCACAATCGGCCCGGAGCTGACCGGGTGGGCACGGCCGTTTGCGGCTGCCCCGCGGTGGTGGCCGTTGTGCTGGCTGTCGTCCGAAAGCTCGGAAACCGTCATCGTTACTCCTCTACTCCGCCCGGGCGTCCGGCCCGGTGTGACTGTCGGCGGGAACCGCGGCCCCTGCTTCAAGGTAAACCACCAAATCCTCAATCGAGATCAGGGGGCACCCGTGTTCGGCGGCGAATGCCCGCAGCCCGTCGAGCCGCATCATCTCACCGTCGTCGTACACAACTTCTGCGATCACGCCCACCGGCTCCAGTCCGGCAAGCCGGCAGAGGTCCACGGCCGCTTCGGTGTGGCCGGGGCGTTCACGCACTCCCCCGTTAACGGCCCGGAGCGGGAAAATATGCCCCGGCCTGGTTACAGCGGCCGGTCCGGCCGCCGGGTCTGCCAGCACGCGGGCGGTCAGGGCGCGGTCCGTGGCGGAAATGCCGGTGCTGACCCCCACCGCAGCGTCGCAGGAAACGGTGTAGGCCGTCCCCTTCGAGTCCTGGTTCACGGCCGCCATGGGAGGCAGCTCCAGGGCGTCGGCGCGGTCCCCGGTCAGGGGGACGCAGATGACGCCGGAGCTGTAACGGATGGTCCAGCCCATGAGGGCCGGCGTGGCATGCTGGGCCGCGAAGATGATATCGCCTTCGTTTTCCCGGTCCTCGTTATCGACCACCAGCACGGGCAGTCCGGCAGCCATGGCCCGGACGGCGTCTTCCACGAGGTCAAGCCCCTTGGCTGCGTCAGGGCGCGGCGCGGCCCCGGCGGCGGGCTGGGCGCGGACAGTGGTATTCATCGGGTTCCTCCGTTTGCTGCGCCGGTGCTGAATGCCAGCAGCCGTTCGGTGTACTTTGCCAGCACATCCACTTCCAGGTTGACCCGGCTGCCGGTTTGTTTTGCGCCCAGGCCGGTGTCGGCGAGCGTGGTGGGGATCAGTCCCACTTCGAACCAGGGTTCGGCCTCGGCCGCGGGGCTGACCGCGGTGACGGTGAGCGAAACGCCGTCGATGGCGATGGAACCCTTTTCGGCGATGTACCGGGCCAGGTTCACCGGGACGGCGAAGCGCAGGCGTTCCCAATTGCCCAGGGCTTCGCGTTCCACCAGTTGCCCCACACCGTCCACGTGGCCCTGCACCACGTGGCCGTCCAGCCGGCCACCGGCCGGGACGCAGCGTTCGAGGTTAACCGAATCGCCGGCGTCGAGCTCTCCGATGGTGCTGCGCACCAGCGTTTCGCCCATGACGTCAACGCTGAAGTCCTTGCCGTCAATCTCGGTGGCGGTCAGGCAGACGCCGTTCACGGCAATGGACCCGCCGAGGGCAAGTCCTTCGGTGGTGCCCGGGGCACGCAGCCGGAGGGTGGCGCTGGTATCGCCGTCACGCGCCACGGAAAGGACCTCTCCTTGTTCGGCAATAATTCCGGTAAACATCAGTAGCCTCCCATGGCTGGTTCCGCGGCAGCGCGGGCTGGTTGTGGTTCCAAAGCTTGGATTGGTTCGGGGCGGAGGTGGAGTCTCAGGTCGCGCCCCAGGGTCTGTACCGCGCCACCGCCGGACGGGTCCCAGTCCCACTGCATGGCGTCCGCGAGCGTGGTGATTCCCAGGCCGTTCAGGGCCGGTGTTCCGGAGCCCAGCAGGGTGGGCGCGAGGTAGACGATGAGTTCGTCCACGAGCCGGGCGGCCAGGAAGGAGCTGAGGATGCGTGAACCGCCTTCCACCATGACGTGCCGGACGCCTGCCGCGTACAGCAGCGACAACGCCTCCCGGGGATCGCGCGTGGGCAGGTGGAGCACGTGGCCGTCGTCGCCGTGGATGGCCGCGTCCGCGGGGATCCCGCGCAGGCCCATGACGGCGCGGAGCGGCTGTTTGCCGGCCGTGGTTCCCGATGGATCACGCGCGGTCAGGCGCGGGTTGTCCACCAGCACGGTCTGGGTTCCTACGAGGATGGCGTCGATCCGTCCCCGCAGGGCGTGGTTGTCCGCGAGCGATTCAGGGGACGAAATCCATTGACTGGTTCCGTCCTCGGCCGCTATCCGGCTGTCCAGGGTCTGGGCGATGTGCAGGGTGACGAACGGGCGCCGGGTGGCTACGGCGAGGAACCATTGGCGGTTCAGCTCGAACGCCTCCACGGCGCCAAGCCCGCTCCGTACCTTGACGTCCGCGTTCCGCAGGGTGGCTGCGCCGCCCGCGGCCGGATCATGGGGGTCGTCAACGGCGTACACCACGTCTTTGATTCCCGCGGCGATGATCGCCTGCGTGCAGGGTCCGGTCCGGCCGCGGTGGTCGCAGGGTTCCAGGGTGATGACAATGGTGCAGCCGGTCAGGTCCAGCCCGGCGGATTCGGCCTGGCTGATCGCGTCCGCTTCGGCGTGGGGGGTCCCGGCGCCGCGGTGATATCCGGTCACTAACTGCCGGCCGTCGGCGTCAATCACGACGGCGCCCACCAGCGGGTTTGCTCCGCGCGGCCCGCGCAGGGCTGCTTCAAGGGCGGCCTCCATGGCGGCGGTCTCGGCGGCGCTGAATGCCGTGACCGTATCGGTCCCGGTCATGCGGCGGCCACCATGGTGGCGTTTTGGGCATCCCGTCCTTGGGACAACCTGGCTTCAAAGAGCCATCGCAAGGGGTTCATGTGTGTGTCGTTCCTTCCCTCTAGAACCGCGATGGCTCCGGGGGTATACGACAGCAGAAGGCCGCGGCGCCGCAGTGGCGCCACAGATACAGCTGAACGTGCTTCTCTCATCCAGACTTTAACTGTCGGTACCGGAATTTCACCGGTTCAACCGTCCGCCGGTTCCCTCCCTGGTTGGGGAAAGCGCCGGCTCGCGGGTCGCGGACTGTCACCGCCGGTTCGGACTTACACCGACCCCGGAGCACGTAATGTGTGTTGCTATTGTGCCACAACTGCCAGACGGCCCCGACTATTCCCCGGACCCGCTGCGTAACTTAAGGCTGCCGGCCTCGCGCAGCCGTCCGATGGCCGCGGCAGGATCTTCGGCACCGTAAACGGCGGAGCCGGCCACAAAGACGTTGGCCCCTGCCTCGGCCGCCCGGAGAATGGTTTCCTCGGTGATGCCACCGTCCACTTGGAGGGCAACCTCAAGGCCGGATCCGTCAATGGCGGCGCGGGCGCGGCGGATCTTCGGCAGGGTCAGGTCCAGGAACGCCTGCCCACCGAATCCCGGCTCCACGGTCATAATCAGGAGCATGTCCAGTTCTTCGAGCATATCCAGGTAAGGTTCCACGGCGGTGGCCGGACGCAGCGCCATGCCGGCCTTGGAGCCTCGGGCCCGCAGTTCCCTGGCGAGTTTTACCGGCGCGATGGAGGCTTCGGCGTGGAAGGTCACGGACGCCAGCCCTGCGTCGGCGAAACCGGGGGCCCAGCGGTCGGCATCGGAGATCATGAGATGTGCATCCAGCGGAACGGGGCTGACCGCCTGGATCCGCTGGACCACGGGCAGCCCGAGGGTGAGGTTGGGGACGAAGTGGTTGTCCATGACGTCCACGTGGACGGCGTCGGCGTTGCTGATCCGCTGCAGTTCGGCTTCGAGGTTCACGAAGTCGGCGGAGAGAATGCTCGGGTTGATGCAGCATTGCGGCATGGGTGAACCTTTCACGGGTCAGGCCTTCTTGCGGATGAGGGCCAGGAACATGGCGTCGGTGCTGTGGATGTGCGGCCAGAGCTGGGCCGTGGAGTCGTGGCCGGCGCCCAGCTTTCCGGGCAGGCTTACGCCGTCCAGCACGGCGCCGGCGTCCAGCAGTTCCAGGTCGTCCCGCTTCCGCAGGGCATCGGTGACGACGGCGGTGGTTTCCGCCGGGTGCGGTGAGCAGGTCACGTAGGCCACCACTCCGCCGGGGCGCACGGCGTCCAGCGCTGAGGTGAGGAGGGCGCGCTGCAGCGGACCGAGGTCCGCCAGGTCCTTGGGTGTGCGGCGCCAGCGGGACTCGGGCCTGCGCCGGAGGGCACCGAGGCCGCTGCAGGGCACGTCCACCAGGACGCGGTCGAAGGATTCGGGCTGTTCCGTTCCAACTTCGCGGCCGTCCCCGGTCCGGACGCGCCAGACATCCTTCGGGACTGCGGACAGGGCCTGGCTCACGAGCTTGGCGCGGTGCGGGGCCGGTTCGTTGGCGAGAAGCGTGGCACCCTGCTGCCGGGCGAGGGCGCCGAGGAGGGCGGCTTTGCCACCGGGGCCGGCGCACAGATCGAGCCAGCGTTCACCGGCGCCGTCGGGCGTGTCGGTGCGCGGGCCGAGGTCGACCGCCGCCATGGCCCGGGCCACGAGCTGCGAGCCCACGTCCTGGACCCGGGTGCTGCCTTCGCGCACCGTGGCGAGCCGGCCGAGGTCCCCGCCGCTGGAGAGTGCCGAGCCTTCCACGAGTTCACCGGGGGTGGCCCCGTTTTCCAGGGCCTCATCCAGGCTCCCGAGGCCCGGCAGGGCAACCAGGTTGACCACCGGGGCAGCGTTGTCCGCTTCCAGCAGGTCATTGATCTCCGCGGCCGAACGTCCGTGCGCCACCAGGGACTGCCGCATGGCCCGGACAATCCATTCAGGGTGGGCATAGCGGATGGACGCGATTTTTGTTTCGTCGCTTTCCCCTGCCACCAGGAGGTCCAGCCACTCTTCGAGCGTGTGGGCAGAGACCTTCCGCAGCACCGCATTGATCAGCGCGGAGGGGCCGGCGCCGATCACGGCCCGGGCCAGGCCAACCGTCTGGTCCAGCGCGGCGTGCGCCGGAACGCGCATGGCCAGCAGCTGATGGACGCCGATCCGCAGGGCATCAAGAATGGCGGGGTCGAGCTGGTCCAGTGGACGGTCCACACAGCGGGCCAGGATGGAGTCATAAGTGCCTTGCCCGCGCAGGGCACCGTAGCTCAGTTCAGTGGCGAAGCCGGCGTCGCGCTTGTCCAGGCCGTGATGCCGGATGCGTGACGGGAGCACCAAGTTCGCGTACGCGTCCTCGGAGGCCACGGCGCGCAGGACTTCGAAAGCCACCAGCCGCGCAGGATCCGCCCGGCGCGTGCGCTGCGCGGGAGCATTCTCGGTGAAACTCTTCTGGGAGCTCCGGTTCCGTTCCCGGCCCTGGGCATTGCGCGTGCTCGAATCGCGCGGTCCACCCTTGCCGCGGCTGCTTCCGCCGCGATCTCCACCCCGGGCACCTGTATTACCGCCGGACCCGCTCATTCGAACACCACACTTTCACGTGAAGCCATACCCCGTGCCCAATCGGCCGCGGCCATCATTTTCTTGCCGGCAGGCTGGATCCCTGTCAGCTGCACCGCGTGGGACCCCGTTCCTACCAGAACGTTTTTTTCCTCAAGGCGGACCGTCCCGGGCTCAAGATCCGACCTGTCGGGCCGGAGCTGAACGGGTTCCAGCTTGACCCGCTGACCCGCCAGCGTGGTCCAGGCCCCGGGCTCGGGAGTGACCCCCCGTGCGCGCCTGCTGATGGCCAGGGCGGGCTGCATCCAATCGAGCCGGCCGTCGTCGATGGTCAGTTTGGGTGCCAGCGAAACTTCCCCCTCCTGAGGCCGGGGCGCAGCCTTCCCTGCCTCCACCGCGGACAAGGTCTGAGACAGCAGCACGGCGCCGCTGCGGGACAGCCGCTCCAGCAGCGCTCCGGAGGTGTCGTTTGGGCCAACGCTCTCGGTCAGCGTCCCGAAGACGGGTCCGGTGTCCAGCCCTTCCTCCAGCAGGAAGGTGACAGCTCCGGTCACGTCATCACCGGCAATGACGGCACGCTGCACGGGCGCGGCGCCGCGCCACGCGGGAAGGAGGGAGAAGTGAAGGTTGATCCAGCCGTGCGGAGGGACCTCGAGCGCGGCCCGGGGAATCAGTCCCCCGTAGGCCACGATGGCGGCGACATCGGGTTTGGCGGCGGCGATCTGCGCCGTGACGGCGTCGTCAACGCGGGTGGCGTGGATGACGCCGATGCCGAGTTCTGCGGCGCGGGCGGCAACGGGCGACGGCGTCAGCACGCGTTTGCGTCCCAGCGGCGCGTCCGGGCGGGTCAGGACGGCAACGACGTCAAAGCCGGCCTTAACCAGTGCGTCCAGGGAGGGAACGGCGACGGCCGGTGTACCTGCGAAGAGGACCCTCATGAGTTCGTGCCACCGAAACCGGACCCGCCGAAGCTGCCGCCCCCAACGTTGCCGCCACCAAAACTGGAGCCGACGGTCTTGGCGCGCTTCGCCGTCGTGCGTTCTGTGATGGCGTCATAGTTGGCATTCCGGATGGAGCGCAGCGCAGTCTTCCGGTCTTCGCCTTCGAGGCGGTCGGTGTAGAGGATGCCGTCCAGGTGGTCGGTTTCGTGCTGGAAACAGCGGGCCAGCATGCCCTCGCCCTCGACGGTAACGGGGTTCCCGTGCAGGTCCACTCCCGTGACCTTCGTGGCCCTGAACCGGCGGACGGGGAATCCCAGTCCCGGGATGGAGAGGCAGCCTTCTATGTGGTCGGCCTGGTAGTCGTCGCTGTTTTCCAGCACCGGGTTGATGATGTGGCCGTCAACGCCGCCCACACGGTAGGTAAAGATCCGCTTGCTGACACCAATCTGGGGCGCGGCGAGGCCGGCCCCTTCCACGTCTTCCATGGTCTCGGTCATGTCTGCAACGAGCTTGGCCAGCTCGGGCCCGAATTCCGTCACAGGATCGGCCACTGTGCGGAGCACGGGATCACCAATGATGCGGATATTCAGAATGGCCATGTGCTGTTTTTCCTCACGGTGGGTGTTGGTGAACCTACCCAGTTTAGGTGCAGGGGCATCACTGCCGGGACGGGCGCTCTGCTGCAGCCAGTAGTACTAAGCGGTGCGTACGTGCTGCACGGACGGCGGCGGCGCGACGGGAAGCAGGGCCGTACCGGCAGCGAGTGTGTCAGCGGAGAGCTCCCAGACCCGGCGCAGGGCGCAGAACTTCCACCAGTGATGTTTGAGAACCTCCGGATTCGCACGGACCGGGCGGACCTCGGTCTCCCCGATGGCGACGGCGAGCAGCAGGGGGTTTTCGCCGTACTTCCATGCCTCCCATTCGCCGGCAACCGGATCCACCAGGCTTTCCTCGGCCTTCATCCCGGCTACAAGCTGCATCACAACCTTGTCATCCAGAGGCTTGACGGTGCCGTCCCGCGTGGTGCCCTTGGTCTTATAGTCGATGAGGCAGATCCGGCCGTTGATGCGGGCCACAAGGTCCAGCGTGCCGGCGTAGCCCACGGACTTGTTCCACACGGTAATTTCGGGGGCTATGGGTTCGACGTCGTAGAGCTCCCACCATTCGTCGAACCGCAACGCAAAGGCCTCCTCGCCGTTGGCTGCAAGAGCCTCGCGGGTTTCCTTCATGGCATGCGGCCGGCCCAGGGCGCGGAGCGCCACCTGTTCGCAGTAGTTATGGACCCGGTCACCGCGTTTTGCGGCGTCATCACGATACGTCTCGGCCGCCTTTGACGCCCGGTTGACAGCCTGCCGGATCTTGGCCGGACTGCCCAGGCAGTCTGCGAGCAAGGGATCCTTGGCCAGGCTGCTGGCTCCCATATACCCGAACCAGCCGTCCAGCCCGTGCGGCTGCTGGCCGATCACGGTGGTGATGGACGGAACAGAGAACTGCTCGGAGGTGGACCGTGCGTACATGCGGCCGTATTCCGTGGCGTGGGCAAGGAGTGGATCAGTCATACAACGACTCTTTCACAGGGGGCTGACAAAAAGGGGGGACACAAAAAAGGTCCGTTTCCGCTCGGCTTGAGCGGAAACGGACCTGATCCTCGGTGGGCGATACTGGGTTCGAACCAGTGACCTCTTCGGTGTGAACGAAGCGCGCTACCACTGCGCCAATCGCCCCGATGCCTTTGAATGCTAGCGGACCGGACCGGGTTTATGGAAATCGAGATTACGACCGCCACGAATTACATGCTTGTAATACGAAAAAACCCCTAGATTGCAGGGATCCCCGGCCGTCGTCGACTTTTCCGGACGTCCGATTTGTAGATTCCCTGAACCTCCTATAGAGTTCTTACTCGTTGGAACGCGAGGAAATGCCCGAAACGGCACGGAATCAACGGTCAACATGCGGACGTAGCTCAGCTGGTAGAGCACCACCTTGCCAAGGTGGATGTCGCGAGTTCGAATCTCGTCGTCCGCTCGCAGGACACTGTCACGGCAAGGAACTTCGGATTCTTCGCTTACACGGTGGGTTGGCCGAGAGGCGAGGCAGCGGCCTGCAAAGCCGTTTACACGGGTTCGAATCCCGTACCCACCTCGGTGAAAACCATGGCTTTCGGTTCATTCCGGATGGCAATGGGCGATTGGCGCAGCGGTAGCGCGCTTCCCTGACACGGAAGAGGTCACTGGTTCGATCCCAGTATCGCCCACCAGGCAAGGAAACTTGCTTCATGTAGTTGGTCTGGCCCTTGCCAGGACTTGCTTCATATGCGGACGTAGCTCAGCTGGTAGAGCACCACCTTGCCAAGGTGGATGTCGCGAGTTCGAATCTCGTCGTCCGCTCTCTTCTCCCAGCAACACCACCAGGCCGGCTCTCCGGTTCCGGGCGATTGGCGCAGCGGTAGCGCGCTTCCCTGACACGGAAGAGGTCACTGGTTCGATCCCAGTATCGCCCACAGCAGCAGCTCCCCGTGAGCTGCTTTTTTTTGCCCATTTTCTGGCGGCTGCGCACTCAGGGACGGCCCACGGGCGGTTGCCGGCGCTCCCACTCTGCAGCGGCACCCACGGGCGGCGTGACATCCGCTGCCAGCGAACGCCGGGCACGCCCTGTTTCCTTGGCACGCCGGGGGCGACAGGGCTAGGATCGGTTGCGGAGGAGCGACCTGGCTCCGCGATTGAAGGGAGGTGCTCGTGGGACTAATTGACGATCTTAAGGGCAAGGCTCAGGGTCTTATCCATGGCAACGAGCAGGCCATCAAGGACGGCATCACCAAGGCCGGGGATTTTGTTGACACCAAGACCGGCGGCAAGTACGCCGGGCACGTGGACAAGCTCCAGGATGGCGCTTCCAGGCTCGTTGATAAAAACGGAACACCGGGCGAGACCCCTGCCAACGAGCAGGTACCGCCGGTCAACCCCGCTCCGCCGGTTCCGCCGGTTGACCGGGCTCCGTAACTAAGGATTTGACCGGGGCGTTGCCCTGGTACGTCAAGGAGGTGCGGGTCCCGCCGGGAGGCGGCACCCGCACCTTTGGCGTTTAAGCGGGGCGGGTGCGCAAACCAACCCATCGCGGCCCCCGGCTTTTCCCCCTGAGGTGGTCCGTTCCCCGGGGAACGCCGCGGGGAATGGACCATTCAGCGGGGAAATGCAGCTTCAGCCCGGCCGGAACGCAGCCGGACCGCGCTTAGGACGGCTCGTGGTTTTGGCCCTCGCGGGCCAGGGCCGTCAGGCGCGACACAGCACGGTAGTACTTCTTGGTGTAGCCGCCGTGCATCATCTCTTCCGTGAACAGCTTGTCGAACGGGACCCCGCTGGCCAGGATGGGCACATCCTTGTCATAGAGGCGGTCCGCCAGCACCACAAAGCGCAGGGCCACCGCCTGTTCGGTGATGGTTTCCACGTTCCGCCACACCACGCCGTCGATACCGTCGATGAGCTGCCGGTACCGGCTCGGGTGCACGCCGGCCAGATGCCCGATCAGGGAACTGAATTCGTCCTGGGCCACCGTCTTACCGTCAAACTCCGCCTTCATCTGGGCAGAGAGCTGGCTGTTCTTCAGCGGGGCCGGGGCAGCGGGCAGGCCGCGGTGGCGGAAATCCTCGCCGTCGATCCTGATGACGTCGAACTGGTCCGCGAGGACCTGGATCTCACGGGCGAAGTCGACGGCGGCAAAGCGGCCGTCGCCCAGGGAACCCGGCAGCGTGTTGGACGTCGCCGCGAGCTTCACGCCGGCGTCGGCCAGTTCACGCATCAGCCGGGACATCAGCACCGTGTCACCCGGATCATCGAGCTCAAATTCGTCGATGCACACCAGCTTGTAGTGGCTCAGGGCCTCCACGGTCTTCCGGAAGGACAGGGCCCCCACCAGGTTGGTGTACTCCACAAAGGTGCCAAACGCTTTGGGGCCCGGGGCGGCATGCCACAGTGAAGCCAGCAGGTGGGTTTTGCCCACGCCGAATCCACCGTCCAGATAGATCCCTGCCCTGGTCTCGGCCTTCTTCGCGAACAGCTTCCTGAACAGCCCGGCGCCGTCACCGGCACCAACGCCGCCGGCGAATCCTTCCAGGGCCTTGACCGCTGCCGACTGGGACGGCTGGTTGGGGTCCGGCCGGTAACTGGCAAACGAGACCTGCCCGAACCGTGGGGAAGGGTAAAAGCCCTTGAGGAGCTCATCCACCGATACCGCCGGGGTGCGTGCGGCAAGCTGTTCGATCTGTACCAAGGTGGTCCGTTCTGCTGGTGTATTGTCCCCAGCAAGAATACCGGCAACGTACCGGCCCTCCCCCGCCAAGCCGCTGTTCATGGCTATCCCGTGACGAAGGCCACATTTCCCCCGTTAACGGCGGGGCGGACATGCTGGTCAGCCATGGCTAGGCTGGAGGTAGGTTTCCAACTCGGGCGGCAGGTCCGCCGCACCCTGAAGTGAAAGGCCATCACCATGCCCTATGCCGTTGAACAAAACGAGAAGTTTGCCGCCTATTCCAACCCTGAGCGCCTGGTGTCAACTGACTGGCTGGCCGCCGCCCTCGAATCGGGTGCGGTAGCGGAAGGAAAGCTGGTTGTGGTGGAGTCCGATGAAGACGTGCTCCTTTATGAGACCGGCCACATTCCCGGCGCCGTCAAGATTGACTGGCACACGGACCTCAACGATGAAGTGACCCGCGATTACGTGGACGGCGAGGCATTCGCCGCCCTGGCCGGCTCGAAAGGGATCTCCCGCGACACCACCGTGGTGATCTACGGGGACAAGTCGAACTGGTGGGCTGCCTACGCCCTCTGGGTCTTCACCCTCTTCGGCCACGAGGATGTCCGCCTGCTGGACGGCGGCCGGGACAAGTGGATTGCCGAAGGCCGGGAACTGACCACCGAGCGGCCCAGCCCCGCCCCGGCCGAGTACCCCGTGGTGGAGCGGAATGACGCCCCCATCCGTGCCTTCAAGGAGGACGTCATGGCGCACTTCGGCAAGCCGCTCATCGATGTCCGCTCCACGGAGGAGTACACCGGCCAGCGCACGCACATGCCGGCTTACCCGGAGGAGGGCACGCTTCGCGGTGGCCACATTCCCACGGCGGCGTCCATCCCCTGGGCCCGGGCCGCCGCTGCGGACGGCACCTACCGCAGCCGCGACGAACTCGAGGCGCTGTACCTGGGTGAGGCCGGCCTGGTGGCTGGCGACGATGTGGTGGCGTACTGCCGCATCGGCGAACGGTCCAGCCACACCTGGTTTGCGCTCAAATACCTGCTCGGCTTTGACACCGTCCGCAATTATGACGGTTCCTGGACAGAGTGGGGCAACGCCGTGCGCGCTCCGATCGTCAAGGGCGCTGAACGCGGGGCAGTCCCGGCGTAAGCTGAAACAGATGACTACACAAGAACTGCCCGCCGCCTTGGCGGAAATCGTGAACGACTTCCGGGCCCTGACGGAGCCCGACCGGCTTCAATTGCTGCTTGAGTTCTCGCGCGAGCTGCCGGAGTTGCCGGACCGGTTGAAGGACCACCCTGAACTCCTGGAGCAGGTGGTGGAATGCCAGTCGCCGCTGTTCCTCACCATCGAGACGGAAAAGAACGACGCCGGCCCGGCCGCTGCGGTCCGGCTTTACTTCAAAGCACCACCGGAAGCCCCCACCACGCGGGGGTTCGCCGGGGTGCTGCACGAGGGACTTGATGGACTCAGCGCTGCGGAAATACTGGCGGTCCCGGATGACATGCCGGAACTGCTGGGCCTTACGCGCGCCATTACGCCGCTGCGGATGCGGGGTATGACCGCCATGCTGGGACGGATCAAGCGCAAAGTGGCCGCCCTCGAGCAGCCCGAGGCTTCCTGACAGAACCGGCACCGTGGGACGCAAGAGTCCGTCGCAGGGAACGCCCGCAACAGCCGTCCTGGCTGCTGCCGGCGTTCCCTTTGTGCTGCACCCATACACGCACGATCCGTCGGTGGCCAGCTATGGCGAGGAAGCGACCGAAGCTTTGGGCATCGCTCCGGAGATGGTCTTCAAGACCCTCATGGTCGAAGTGGAAGGCCGGCTGGCCGTGGGAGTGGTGCCGGTCAGCGGTAGCCTTGACCTCAAAGCCTTCGCAGCGGCGCTGGGAGCCAAAAAGGCCGCCATGGCTGATCCTGCCGCAGCACAGCGGCGCACCGGCTACGTTCTGGGCGGCATCTCCCCGCTCGGCCAGCGCCAGGCCTCCCCCACCGTGATCGACGGGAGCGCCCTCGCGCTCCGGACCATGCTGGTTTCCGGCGGCAGGCGCGGACTGGATATCGAACTGGCCCCGGCGGACCTCATCCGGCTGACCTCTGCGGTGACCGCCGGTATCGGTACGGGAACGCCCTAAGGTTCCTCCGCCCTGCGCTGCCCGGGATTGGTCCGCGGCGCCAGCTGGGTGCGGAGCCACGCCTTGACCACGCTTTCCCAGCGCTCGGGATCAGCGTTCCATTCCTTCGTGTGCCTGGCACGGCTGAAGGCTTCGAACGTGACCATGTCCGGATTCCGCTCAGCCAGGATGGCGGAGGGCTCGTAGGGAACATACTCGTCGTCGATGCTGTGGATGACCAGCGTGGGCGTGCGGACCTCGACGGCACGCGCCACCCAGTCCATGGCCTTGAGGTCGACGGGCGCCGAAAGGCCGGTGAGCCGGCGCCCCAGCGGGTGGCCCAGCATGAGCTGCCCGTACCGCCCCACCAGGGACGGAATCCTGTTCAGCTGGGCGTGGTGTGCCAGGACGTTGACCCAGTTGATGACCGGCGCATCGAGGACCAGGGCCCGGATGAGGTGACGGTGGCGGGACAGGTCCGCCGTCTGCAGGCAGATGGCGCCGCCCATGGACCAGCCGAAAAGGACAAGCTCTTGGGCGCCGTTGGCCAGGGCATACCCGATGGCCGCGTCCACGTCCCTCCACTCGGTGGACCCAAGGCCGTACCGGCCGTCGTCAGCTGAGGGAGCCAGTCCGTCGTTCCGGTAGGAGATCAGCAGGCTGGTCAGCCCCAGTTCCAGTGCAGGGGGTACGGCGCGCAGGGCCTCCTGGCGGGTTGCTCCCCGGCCGTGAACCATGATGGCCCAGATCCTGCCGCCACCCTCGGCCCGGACCAGCCAGGCTGGCGCCTGCCCGCCGTCGACGTCGATCAGCACGTCCTCGGCCCCGATCCCCGCTGCGGCCGGATCCGGATAGTGCGCGCCGCTCCACCACCCGCGGCGGGCGGCGTCGAAGTCGCCGGCATAAACGGCTTCCACTTCGCGCAGGACGGTGCCGTCAGCCGGCGAGTAGGAAACGATCCGACCAATGCGGGCGTGTCCCTTGCCGCCGTCGAAAAAGAAGCCGTACACACCCTCCACGGTGGTCTCGGGCGTGGCGGCGAAAATGGCCTGCATCACGTCCCCGTCCCGGAGGACCGCCAGGACTTCCTGGTCGGCCGCCCGCTGCTTGACCGGAGTGATGACCCGCCGGGCAAAATACAGGGCGAGAGCGGAAGAGCCGGTCGCAAGCAGTCCCGCGAGGGCCCCGCCGCCGATGGCGCCACCGAGGGTCCACTTGGCGCGGAGCGACATGCGCCCGTCAGCCGGAGCGGAAGGGATCGCCGTCAACGTTGGAGTTCGCGTGGAAGGTGCCATGGAACCATTCTTACCGCCGCGGACGGGTTGGCCCTATTTCGACGCCTGTGGCGCGGGTCCTGTGCAGTCACCAGCGCGCCCGGCTAGGCTGATGCCATGAGCGATCCAATCGTCATTCTGACCGAAGAACCCCTGGGTGCAGATGACCGCGTCAACATTCAACGGCTGGTGGACGGTTCGGACACGCCGCTTGTCCTGCTGGTCCCGGCCAACACCGAGCGTCACCTCCTGGTGGATTTCCTCGAAAATCTGTCCCTGCTCGATGTCGCCAAAGCTTTCCGAGACCTGACTGCGCACGCCCCTGACCCGGGTGCTGAACGGGCCGAGGCGGCAGAGACACTGGCGGTCTCGCTGGCAGCATTGGACGGGTTGGGCGGCGGAGTCAGCGGCGAGGTGGTGGACGGCGGCGCCGTCAACGGCCTGGTGACCAAGGTAAAGGAACTCGGTGCGTCACAGGCGGTGGTGATCACCCGGCCGCACGCCGTGGCGGACACCTTCCACACGGACTGGGCCAACAAGGCCCAGGATCAGCTGGGACTCCCCGTGCTCCACCTGTACGCCGGTTCGGGATTTATCGGCGACTCCTGAGCGTTGAGGACACTATGAGTATTTTTGGAAAAAGCGTTTTCGGAAACAAAGCCACCGATTCCATCCCCGCGCCGGCCGCGGGCGACGGAGCCGCAGCGCCGGAAGCGGCGGTCCGGAAGTCCGACGACGAGTGGCGGCAGGAGCTGACCCCGGAGGAGTACCACGTGCTCCGGCAGGCCGGCACCGAGCGCCCGTACACCGGCGAGTACGTGGACACCCACACGGAGGGCGTCTACCAGTGCCGCGCGTGCGGGGCCGAACTGTTCAGGAGCAACGAGAAGTTCGACTCCCACTGTGGATGGCCCTCTTTCTGGGCCCCCCTGGCGGACGGTACGGTGCGGTATATCCATGACCGCACCCTCGGCATGGAGCGGGTTGAGGTGCGGTGCTCGAACTGCGACTCCCACTTGGGCCATGTCTTTGCCGGCGAAGGCTACGGCACTCCCACCGACCAGCGGTACTGCATCAATTCGGTATCCCTGAGGCTGGTTCCACGGGACGCCGGGGAGTCCGAAGCGGCGCAGTCCTAAAGCACTTCAGGGGCCGGTCATGCCGCACCTGATGGCCGGAAAGCGCGGTGTCAGCATAATACTTTCTTATGCTCAGGTCGTTTTTGAATTAGATGGTCTGATTGCTTGCTACGCTCGCCGTAGATGCCCAAGCAATGAGAAAGGCTGTCGTCAATGACTGTCACCATCACCGCTGGCCCCACCAGGATCAGCGCTGAAAACCCCGCCTGGCTCAGGCTCAGGACCGCCGCGGAACTGCTGCAGGGGCTTCAGAGCCAGGACGGATCGGTGCCTGACCCGGGCCACCACGCCGCTGCTGCCCGCGAGGTGGCTGCGATCACCGAAGCGATCAGCGAACTCGCGCCGCTCTTCGCGCACGACGCAGCCTACCTGGACGCCGTCGTCGACGACTTCGAGGCCTGGGCGGCGAGCGGTTTTGGCGTGCCGGACTTCCTGTCCTCACTGCTGGCTTTCCAGCCGCAGCTGCAGCGCCAGGACGGGCTGGAGCATCTTGTTGTCTTCCCCATGTACACCCAGAACGGAAGCAGCAGCAGGCTCGTGGAGGCCGTCCTGGTAGAGGTCATCTGGCCTGAGTTCGTGGCCGGGCTGGAGGCAGGCGACTACTCCAACAAGCTCTTTGTGCCCATCCGTTTCCTGGACTTCACCCGCGGCTACAACACCAACTCGGCAGTGCTCTTCCCGGAAACTGTTGCCGTCAGGGAAACGCCGACTTTCACCTGGGGCGCCATCTTCGCGGACCGCGAGGCTGCCCGCTTCCGCCGCGTGGTGCGCGCGGCAGCGGACATCACCTCCCTGGATCTTCCCGGGGGTGCTGCCGACCTGCTGGCAGACCAGCAACTGGCCGAGGCCACGTTTGTGATGTGGGACCTGATCCACGACCGCACGCACATGCGCGGGGACCTGCCGTTCGACCCGTTCATGATCAAGCAGCGCATGCCCTACTTCCTGTATTCGCTGGAGGAACTGCGCTGCGACCTCACCGCGTTCCGGGAGTCCGTGCGGATTGAGCACGACGAGGACGCCCTCCCGGAGGCCCGCCGGCACGCCAAACTTGTGCAGTACGCCATCATCTTCGACCGGATCTTCCGCTTTGCGATCACCGGCAGCCGGGTGCGCAACTACGACGGCCTCGGCGGCCAGCTGCTCTTCGCGTGGCTGCACCAGCACCATGTCCTGCATTGGACCGACACCCGGCTCCGCATCGACTGGGACCAGGTGGCGGATGCGGTCATCGCGCTCGGGTCAGCCATCGACGACCTCTACTGGCGCTCCATCGACCGGCCCAAGACGGCGCACTGGCTGGCAGCCTATGATTTGATTTCCGGCACGGTCACGCCCAACCCGGCATCAGTCTGGGCTAAGGGCGCGGACGCCCTTCCGGTGTCCGGGCCGCCCCGCGGCCTGACCGACCAGGTGCTGGACGACGAATTCCCGCTGTCCATGTTCTACGAGGCGTTGGAGAAAAAAATGCGCCCGGTCATCGAATCCACCGCAGGCATCACCGGAGCCTCCGCCCTGTGAGCGATCCGAGCCAGCTGCAGGTCCTGGTCACCGGCGGCAGCGGACCCTCCGGGGTGGCCGTCGCCAGGGCCCTCCGGCAGGCCGGTTTCCGGGTCCTGACGGTGGGTTCGGACCAGGCGCGGATCGAAGCCGCAGCCGCGCAGGCGGGCGACGGCGTCATGCCCCTGGTGTGCGACCTTGCCGACCTGTCCGGTGTCCGCGCCCTCCGGGAGACACTGGCGGAAACCACCGGGCCGCCGGACGCCGTGATCCACCTGGTGGGAGGCTGGCGGGGCGCCAAAGGCATTCCGGACCAGAGCGACGCCGATTGGGACTTCCTTGAGCAGGGCGCCATCACCACCCTCCGGAACGTTTCCCGCGTTTTCTACGACGACATTGCCGCCTCCGGCTGTGGAAGGTTCGCCATGGTCTCTTCCACCGCGGTGGAGAGTCCGACGGCGGCCGCGGCGAGCTATGTGGCGGCCAAAGCCGCAGCGGAAGCCTGGACCCTGGCCATGGCCGAAGGCCTGGCACGTTCAGCTGCCGGGGCAGGCACGGACCTGCGGAGCGCCGCCGTCGTGCTGGTGGTCAAGGCGCTGGTGCATCCGGAACTGCGGAAGGCGCACCCGGAACGGACCTTTCCCGGTGCCACCGACGTTGAAGACCTGGCGGCCGTCGTCGTCGGGCTGTTCAGCCGCCCGGCATCGGAGCTGAACGGACGCCGCGTGCGGCTCGCGCCCGGGCCTGCCCGCCCTGCACAGCCCGCCCTGGGCCCGACCTCCCTAGACTGAGAACGTGAGCAAAGCAATGACAACCACGGCACAGGCCGCACCCCGGACCGGCAACCCCGCTTCGCGGCTGCACGATCCCTCCATCCGCGGCTTTGCATCGGACAACTACTCCGGGGTCCACCCGGAAGTCCTGGCGGCGCTGGCGGCAGCCAACGAGGGCCACCAGGTGTCCTACGGCGAGGACGATTACACCGCCCGCCTGCAGGAACTGATGGAGGAGCACTTCGGAGCCGGCATCGAATGCTTCCCGGTCTTCAACGGCACCGGCGCGAACGTCCTGTCCCTCCAGTCACTTCTGCCGCGGTGGGGCGCGGTGGTGTGCGCGTCGACGGCCCACATCAACATGGATGAGAACGGCGCCCCGGAACGCATCGGCGGGATCAAGCTGCTTCAGGTCCCCACCCCGGACGGGAAATTGACTCCGGAACTGATCGACCGCGAGGCCTGGGGCTTCGGCGATGAGCACCGTGCGCAGCCGCTGGCGGTTTCCATCACCCAGACCACTGAACTGGGCACCTGCTACACCCCGGATGAGGTCCGCGCCATCGCCGAGCACGCCCAGTCCAAGGGCATGAAACTCCACATGGACGGGGCGCGGCTGGCGAATGCGGCCGCCCACCTGGGCGTGCCGCTGCGGGCATTCACGCGCGACGCCGGGGTGGACATTTTGTCCTTCGGCGGCACCAAGAACGGGCTGCTTTACGGCGAGGTGGTGGTGGCCCTGAACCCTGAAGCCGCCCACGGCCTGGTGTTCCTCCGCAAAATGAACATGCAGCTCGCCTCAAAAATGCGTTTCCTTTCGGCCCAGTTCATTGCGCTGCTGGAGGGCGATCTGTGGCTCCGTTCCGCCGCGCATGCCAACGCCATGGCAGCCCGGCTGAGGGCTGCGGTGGAGACGATCGAGGGCGTGGAGCCCACCCAAAAGACGGAATCCAACGGTGTGTTCGCGGTCCTGCCGGCCGGGGTGGCGGACCGGCTGCGGAAGTCGTTCCGGTTCTATGACTGGGATGAAGCCGCCCGCGAGGTCCGCTGGATGTGCTCCTTTGATACCAGCGAGGAGGACATCGACGCCTTCGTGGCGGCGATCCGCCACGAACTGACGGCCCACCATGAGCACGGGGCGGCCAGGTAGCATGACCCGCCGACGGCGAGCCTGCCCCCCGCGCCCGGTGCGGTTGCGTAATCTGCGATGGTGAACGCACTCGCCCAGGTTCCCCCGGAATTTCTCCACGCCTTGGGAACCCTCAGGAAGGCCCACTGCCGCAGTGAACTGCGCCTGGCGGAAATTCCCGCGCCGGCACGCCTGGCCCCGTTCGCCGTCGCCCTCGGCGCCGAGGTGATGGCACCGGGCCCCGGTAAAGCCACCACTCCGGTGCACGGCCCGGCGGCCATGGCCCTGGCCGCCGCTTCTGGCTCCGAGGACGAGGCCGACACCGAGCTGGCCACGGGCCGGTTCATCCTTCTGCACGACCCCGAGGGATCCGCGGTCTGGGACGGCGAATTCCGCATCGTCACGTACATCCGGGCGCAACTCGAGCCGGAAATGGGCAATGACGAAATGCTCGGCACCGTCGCCTGGACCTGGCTCGTTGAAGCGCTTGAGAACCACAAGGCCCCGTACCGGGCAGCCGGCGGGACCGCCACCCGCGTCCTGTCGGAGAGCTTCGGAACGTTGTCGGACCGGCCCGGCTCGATCGACATCGAACTGCGCGCTTCCTGGACCCCGGCGTCCTCAGATGTCACCGCGCACTTGGAGGCGTGGTCCGACATGGTGTGTACGTTCGCCGGCCTGCCCCCGCTGCCCGACGGCGTCTCCGCCCTGCCGAACCGCCGCCGGAACTAGGACCGGACAATGGCATGGGCCCGGATCGGTAAACTGAAAGCACCATGACCCCTCACATTCCGGATAACACCACAGCCGGCGCCCCGGCTGCTGAAACCACTTCCCACATCTCGGTGGAGGGCTTCGACAGTCAGGTCCCCGCCGTCATAGACCTCGATGCACCCCGCGACGGTGTGCCACTCGTCATTGAAACCCAGTCCGGGCTGGAGCGGTGCGCCGCAGCCATCGCCGCCGGAACCGGACCCGCAGGAGTGGACGCCGAGCGCGCCTCGGGATTCCGCTACGGGCAGCGCGCCTTCCTGGTCCAGATCCGCCGCGAAGGCGCCGGCACCTGGCTGATCGACCCCGAACCGTTCGATGACCTGGCCATCATCAATGACGCGCTCAAGGGCGTGGAGTGGATCCTCCATGCCGCCAGCCAGGACCTGCCCTGCCTGCTGGAGCTGGGCATGTGGCCGGACAAGCTGTTTGACACGGAACTGGCGGCCCGGCTCGCCGGGCTGCCGCGCGTCGGCCTGGCTGCGGTCATCGAGCAGTTGCTCGGGTTTGGCCTGGCCAAAGAGCACTCTGCCGCGGACTGGTCCACCCGCCCGCTGCCCGAACCATGGCTGCGCTATGCCGCACTGGACGTGGAGGTCCTCACAGAGCTGCGCGAGGAACTCATCGAGCTGCTCCAGGCCGACGACAAGCTCGAGTACGCCGAGCAGGAATTCGCTGCGATCCTCGCTGCCGGCGTTGCACCCCCCAGGATTGATCCCTGGCGGAAGACCTCAGGACTGCATCAGATCCGCGACCGCCGCCAGCTCGCGGCAGTCCGGGAGCTGTGGCTGGAGCGGGACTCGTTGGCACAGAAGCGTGACGTTGCGCCCGGCAGGCTGATTCCTGATTCCGCCCTGGTCTCGGCAGCGAAGGCCATGCCCTCCACGGTTCCCCAGCTCCTGGGCACCAAGGGTTTCCACGGGCGGGCTGCGCAGCGCGAGGCACCCCGGTGGCTTCGGTGCATCGCGGCCGCCAGGGAGCTGGAGGAACTGCCGCCGCTGCACCTGCCCACGAATGCCCCTCCCCCGCCGCGCGTCTGGGCGGACCGCGACCCCGAGGCGGCCAGGCGGTTGTCCACAGCCCGTCCGCTGCTCCAGGCGAAAGCCGACGAACTGAACCTGCCGCTGGAGAACCTGCTGACACCGGACTACCTGCGGCGCGTGGCGTGGCGTCCGCCGGCGGAACTCAGCGAAGAGGCCATAGCCGCCGAACTCAGCTCACTGGGTGCGCGCCCGTGGCAAATCGGTCTGGTCGCGCCGCTGATCACGGACGCTTTCCGCAACCCTCAGCCGGCTCCCTGAGAAGGAAACCAAAGCCGCGGCGCCAACGGACTAGAACGTCCCCCCAAGAGCCTTGCACACTATGTTACCGGTGAGTAACATAGTGTGCACTGCTGTCCGGCTACGTGCTGCAACCTCTTCGCACCCTCCGGACGGCGCCAAAGTCTCGATGAGGAGTAAACGTGAGCCAAGCCCGCCCTAGCGGAGAACACAGCAGCGGATCCCCGCGCACGGTCCGCGACGTCGTCTTTGTTGACGGCGTCCGCACCCCCTTCGGGAAGGCCGGCGACAAAGGCATTTACGCCGGAACCCGTGCCGATGACCTGATGGTGAAATGCATCCGCGAACTCCTGCGCCGCAACCCCACCCTGCCGCCGGCGCGGATCGACGAAGTGGCCGTAGCGGCCACCACCCAAACCGGTGACCAGGGCCTGACGCTGGGCCGCACGGCCGCCCTCCTCGCCGGGCTCCCCCGCACGGTGCCCGGTTTCGCCATCGACCGGATGTGCGCGGGGGCAATGACCGCAGTCACCACCACGGCCAGCGGCATTGGCTTCGGCGCGTACGACGTCGTGATTGCCGGCGGTGTGGAGCACATGGGCAACCACCCGATGGGTTCCGGCGCGGACCCGAACCCGCGCTTTATGGCCGAACGGCTGGTGGACCCGGCCGCCCTCAACATGGGCAATACAGCGGAAAACCTGCATGACCGGTTCCCGGAAATCACGAAGCAGCGCGCGGACGCTTACGCCGTTGCTTCCCAGGACAAGCTGGCGGCGGCGTATGCGCGCGAACAGATCCAACCGGATCTTGTGCCCGTTGCCGCACTCAAGCCGGGCCAGGGCTGGACGCTGAACACCGTTGATGAGCCGCCGCGCCCGGGCACCACCCTGGCGGACCTTGCCGCGCTGCGCACACCGTTCCGCGCGCACGGCCGCGTTACGGCCGGCAACGCAGCCGGCCTGAACGACGGCGCCACCGCCGCGGTCCTGGCCTCCTCCGAGGCCGCCGCGGAACTTGGCCTGCCCGTCAAAATGCGCCTGGTCAGCTACGCCTACGCGGGGGTCGAGCCGGAAGTCATGGGCGTCGGCCCCGTTCCGGCCACCGAAAAAGCACTGAAGAATGCCGGCCTCAGCATTGAAGACATCGGCCTTTTCGAGATCAATGAAGCGTTCGCCGTCCAGGTCCTGAGTTTCCTGGACCATTTCGGAATTTCCGACGACGACCCCCGGGTGAACCGCTACGGCGGCGCCATCGCCGTGGGCCATCCGCTTGCCTCCTCCGGCGTCCGGCTGATGAACCAGCTCGCACGGCAGTTCGAAGAAGACCCGTCCGTCCGGTACGGCATCACCACCATGTGCATCGGCCTGGGCATGGGTGCCACCGTGATCTGGGAAAACCCGCACCACGCCCGTTACAGCGGCGCGGCAGCATCAGAGGTCCACAACGCAAACGCCGCAGCAACCACCGAAGGAGCCGCCGTATGAGCGCCGCAGATTTCACCAAACTTGCCGGGATCTTTCCGAATGAGACGGTGACGCACTCCTACGTCCAGGACATCAAACTGCCGGGAGCACCGGGGCAGCCCGGCCCTGGGGTCTTTGCCCTGATCACCCTCGACAACGGCCTGGACCATTCCAAGCCCACCACCCTGGGCCCGAACACCCTGGTTGAGCTGGGCACCGTTTTGGAAGGGCTCAAGGAGCGTGCCGCCCGCGGCGAAATCGTGGGCGTCGGCGTCACCGGCAAGCCCTACTTCCTGGTGGCCGGCGCAGACCTGTCCGCCGTCAAGTCACTGGAGAACCGTGAGCACGGCCTCTGGATGGCCCAGCTCGGACACGACGTCTACGCCACGCTGGCCAACCTCGGCGTACCCAGCTTCGCGTTCATCAACGGCGTCGCCCTGGGCGGTGGCCTGGAGATCGCCCTGCAGTCCACCTACCGCACGGTCTCCACGGGCGCCGGCGCACTCGCGTTGCCTGAGGCCTTCCTTGGCCTGGTTCCCGGTTGGGGCGGCGTCTACATCCTGCCGCGCCTGATCGGTCCGGAGAACGCGGTCAAGGTCATGATCGAAAACCCGCTCAGCAACAACCGCACCCTGAGCGGGCCGCAGGCCTTCGAACTCGGCATCGCCGATGCCCTGTTCGAACCGGCGGATTTCCTGGAACAGTCCCTGCTCTGGGCTGCCAAGGTGATCACCGGTGAGCTGGCCCCCGGGCGGCCCAACGCCGTGGACCCGGCAGAGCCCGCCGTGGCAGACCGCTGGTCCGCGGCCGTTGGAGCCGGCCGTGCACTGGTGGAAGCCAAAACGTCCAACGCGTCCCCGGCGCCGGCCAAGGTGCTGGACATCCTTGAGGCGAACCGCACCATGAGCCAGGCCGAATCGGCGGCCCTCGAGTGTGAGACCCTCGCGGGCCTGATGCAGACGGATGAATTCCGCTCCACCGTCTACGCCTTCCTGGACCTGGTCCAGAAGAGGTCCAAGCGGCCCGCGGGCGCGCCCGACCGGAAGCTGGCACGGCCGGTCACCAAGGTCGGTGTGGTGGGCGCGGGGCTCATGGCGAGCCAGCTCGCCCTGTTGTTTGCCCGCCAGCTCAAGGTCCCGGTGGTGATGACGGACATCGACCAGGCCCGCGTGGACAAAGGCGTGGGCTATGTCCATGCCGAGGTGGACAAGCTGCTCGGCAAGAAGCGGATCAGCCCCGACGCAGCCAACCGAACGAAGGCCCTGGTGACCGGTTCGGTGTCCAAGGAGGCCTTCGCCGACGCCGATTTTGTCATCGAAGCCGTTTTCGAAGAGCTGAACGTCAAGAAGCAGGTCTTCGCCGAGGTGGAAGCCATCGTCACGCCGGAGTGCATCCTCGCCACCAACACCTCATCGCTCTCGGTCACCGCCATGGCTGAGGACCTCGCCCACCCCGAGCGGCTGGTCGGCTTCCACTTCTTCAACCCGGTGGCCGTCATGCCGCTGCTGGAAATCGTCCGCGCGCCCAAGACCGACGACGCTGTCCTGGCCACAGCGTTCGAGCTGGCCAAGGGCCTGAAAAAGACGGCCGTCCTGGTCAAGGACGCGCCCGCCTTTGTGGTCAACAGGGTCCTGCTGCGCCTTATGGGCGAGGTGGTGGCGGCCTTTGATGAAGGCACCCCGGCCGGCGTCGCGGACAACGCACTCCGCCCCATGGGCCTGCCCATGACGCCGTTCACGCTCGGCGCCATGGTGGGCCTGCCGGTGGCGCAGCACGTCCAGGAATCCCTGCACGCCGCGTTCGGCGAGCGTTTTGAGGTGTCCGCCAACCTGCAGAAACTGATCGACAACGGTGTGAAGTCGCTCTGGGCTCCCACCGCTGACGGCGGCCAGGAAATCCCCGCGTCCACGCTTTCACTGATGTCCTTCGGCACGTCCCCGTCCACCGGCGAGGACGTGCTGCACCGGGTCCAGGATGCCCTGGCGGAGGAAATCGGCCTGATGCTGGACGAAGGCGTGGTGGCCGGCCCCGAGGACATCGACCTGTGCATGATCCTGGGCGCCGGCTGGCCCATGTTCCTCGGTGGCATCACCCCTTACCTGGACCGCGTCGGCGCTTCCGAGCGGGTCAACGGCAAGCGCTTCCACGCCCCGGGTGTCACCTCCGCGGCGGCGGCGGTGAGCCGCGCTTAGCACCCGTACAGCCGGGAGGTGGCCAGATAGCGCTTCGAATATCGGAAAATTGCGCTATCTGGCCACCTCCGGACCCCATGAGGCAGCGACCGCTCATATCGAGTGCAGGCGGCCGGCCTCCAGGCGGACCAGCCGGTGCGCCATGGACCGGGCGTAGGCCAGGTCATGCGTCACCAGCACGACGGCGGCGCCCTCCGCAGCGGCATGCCTGACCGCCGTGTCCAGCATGGCCAGTCCCTGCCGGTCAAGGGCCACGGTGGGTTCGTCCAAAGCCACAAGGCGCGGCCGCCTGGCCAGGACCGTGGCCAGGGCCAACAGCCGTTGCCGGGAGGCGGGCAGCTCTGCGGGGTGCCGGCCTGCTGATTCGGTGAGCCCGACGGCGGCCAGTGCCCGCCGGATCGAGGCTGTGGCTGCTGCGCCGGCCGGCAGCCCAAAGCCGACTTCCCGTTCAACCGTCCGTTCAAACAGCTGATCGCGAGGGTTCTGGAAGAGCAGTCCGACGTCAGCGGCCACCCGCCCCGGGAGCAGCCCGGCAATGTCCCTGCCGTTGATCCGGACGCTGCCGGCCAGCGGCTGAAGGAGCCCGTTCAGGTGCCGCAGGAGCGTGGATTTTCCCGCCCCGTTCGGTCCGGTGACAGCCACGATCTCGCCGGGATCAACGGACAGGCTGACACCATCCAGGACGGCCGGGTGCGGCAGGCCTGCAGCGGGCCGCCGGGACCACCTCCGCGTGCGGGGGCCCGCATAGGCGAAGCTCATGTTGCGAAGCTCCAGGGCGGGCAGTCCTGCTGGTTCTCCCGTGGCGCCGGGTGGAAAGGGTTGGCCGGATTCGTCGGGTCGGCCGGGTTGGCCGGTACCAGCCTGCGCCGGCCGCGCCGAGGGTTGCGGCCGGCGGCATGCCATGCCGGAATCCGGCCAGATGACGCCGCTGGCGGCCAGCTCCGGGGAGGCGGCAAGCCGTGCCGGACTGCCCTCAAGGACAGACTCTCCGTTGTCCAGGAGGATGCAGTGCCCGGCATCGGGCAGCAGGGCATCGGCTTCCTGGCTTAACAGCACGACGGCGGTGCCGCCGGCCACGAGTGCCCGCACCAGCGATGTCAGGGCAGCTGAACCGTCGGCGTCCAGCGAGGCGAAAGGTTCATCGAGCACCAGCACGGCCGGCTCCGTGATGATGGCGCAGCCGATGGCCAGGCGCCGAAGCTCGCCCCCTGAGATGCGGGCCGGATCACGGTCCAGGAGATGCTCGAGCCCGGTCAGTTCCGCGACCTGCTGGACGGCGGCCTGCATCAGGTGCCGGTCCGTGCCCAGGTTTTCGAGGCCGAACGCCAATTCCTCGGCTACGGTGGCGCGGACGGTCGTCAACGCCGCCGCCGCGTCCTGCGGGACAAAGCCAATTCGGCGGCACCAGGCCGTCGGGTCGATCTGTGGGTCATCGGGCGCTCCCCGGAACTCCAAACGGGTGCCGGCCAGTTCCAGGAATCCCTCCAAGGCGCCGCCGCTGCCGGGCCGGAGCCAGCCGGCAAGGAGCCGGCCCAGCGTTGTCTTTCCGCTGCCCGAGCCGCCCAGGACAGCTGTCAGGGTTCCGGGGTGCAGGGACAGGTCGATGGAGCCCAGCACCGGCGCCGCATCACCGTGGTAGGTGAAGCGCCTGATGTGTGCGGCCAGCACCGGCGTCGGCGTTCCTCCCATCCCTACGCGGCCGCCGTCGGGAAGCCCAGCCGGGCGGCGATTGCCGCAACCGCGGCGACAAGCAACACCACCCGCACAAGGCGCTGGGCCGGGGGGTCCGGCACCTCGCGGTAACTCGACCGGGGGCCGGCGCCGCTGAAGCCGCGTGCTTCCAGCGCCTGGGCCCGCGTGGCCGCTTCCTCCACCAAGGCCAGGACCAGCGGCACAGCCTGCATCCGAAAGGCGATAACCCGGTGAACCCAGCCCCGGCGGATCACGAGGCCCCGCGATTCCTGCGCCTGCCGGATCCGCTCCACCCGCGCGCTGATGGCAGGCAACAGGGTGAGTGTCGAGGCAAGGACGTAGCCGAACCGCCCCCTGACACCACTCGACGACAAGGCCGCCACCAGGTCCGGCACACTAACACTGAACGAGAACAGCAGCAGGGCAAGCACGGCGGCGGAAAGCTGCGCCACGCGCTCCACGGCGAACTGCAGCCCCTCGGAGGTCAGCCGCGCCGGTCCCCACTGGGCGAGGATGGTGATGCCCTCAGGGAAAAACAGGCCGTGCAGCACCAGCAGGGACAATCCGAGCGGGACCAGGACGGCGGCCGCCGCGGGCAGCATCCGGCCGGCCTTCCCGCCCGCGATCGAGAGCACAACGGCGGCGGCACTAACGGCGACGGACAAGGGCAGGCAGGCTGCCGCCGTCGTGATGACGGCTGCGCTGCCGGCAGCGGTCAGCGACGTCAGGGGGTGGAGGCGCATCAGGGACGGGTCAGGAATCCTGGCCGTCGGCCTTGCCGGGCAGCGGCTCTGATACCGGCGGCACGTCCTGTCCCGCCAGCACACGGTGCCGCCGGACGAAGGGGAACTGCAGCCGGGTGCGGCGCGGCAGCGCATAGACCAGCAGCGCCACCAGGGTGAAGACGATGGCTTTGTCCATCGGATCAGAGATCAGGGCCTGCTTGGTGATGGCGGCCAGCAGGCTGTCCCCCATGGAGCGGAAAGCGCTGACGATGGCGCCGGTGGCCACCCCCGAGGTGCCGCCGAAAACGAAGGCCGCGACGGGAGCCGAGACCACGCCGCCGATGATGCCGGTCAGGAAGCCGGCCACGGGAACCAGGTAGAAACGGCGGAAGAGGCCGTAGCGCGCGGCCAGGCCGGCGAGGCAGCCGATCAGGGCCGCGCCGGCGGCGAAGGGCAGGACGGTGGGGTTGAAGAAGGACCAGACGATGCTGCTGAGCGCGCCGGTGGCAGCACCGGCGGCCGGACCGGCGAGGACGGCAATCAGCACGGTGCCGATGGCATCCAGGTAGAAGGGCACCAAGGTGCTGCCCACGAACTGGCCCATGACGATGTTCAGCACCAGGGCAACCGGAATCAGCACCAGCGTGGAGACGGGCAAAGTGGGCAGCACGGCGGCGATCAGCAGGACGGCCCCGGCCAGGAAACCGGAGAGCGCGATCAGTGCCGCGGCGCTGCCTGGCCCGCCGGTGATGTCAGCAGGCTGGTTGAGGACCAGGTAAACATATGTCCCCGCGATGGCCAGGGCTCCGAGGATTTCGAGCAGGCGGCGGTTCCGCGCGTCGGCCGGTGTCTGCGGCGGCAGGGTGAGGGAGGGCGATGACATGGCATTCCTTTTGGCGTAAAGGCTCGGCCACCCGGAAGGCCCGGGCGGGGCGGTATGCCGCCTATGTCACCTCGGCGGCAGCCGGGGGCGTCTGCGCCGGCCCGGGTCCGGGATCATTCTACCGGGAAGCAACCGGGCAGCAACCGGGCTCGCGATGGATAGTAGACTCCCAGACATCGCCGTCCTGACGTTTTGAAAGGCCGAACCATGCCGCACTACGATCTCGCCATCATCGGTTCCGGATCGGGAAACTCGCTCATCACCCCGTTCTGGGACGGCAAGCGGGTGGCCCTCATCGACGGCGGCACCTTCGGCGGTACCTGCATCAACGTCGGGTGCATTCCCACGAAAATGTTCGTCTACCCGGCTGCCCTGGCCGCCGTCCCCGCCGAAGCCGCGCGTCTTGGCGTGGAACTGACACTGGACAACGTGCACTGGAATGCCATCCGGGACCGGATCTTCGGCCGCATTGACGCCATCTCCGAGGGCGGCCGGCGCTACCGGGCCGACGAACTGGACAACGTGGACCTGTACCAGGAATACGTGCGCTTCACCGGACCCGCCTCCCTGCGGACGGACTCCGGCACCGGCATCACGGCCGACCAGGTGGTGGTGGCCGCGGGATCCCGCGCGGTGGTCCCGGACATTCCCGGCATGGATCTGCCCCAGGTGCATACCTCAGACACGGTGATGCGCATTGACGGACCGCCCCGGCACGTTGTGGTGGTGGGCGGCGGCTTCATCGCCGCCGAGTTCGCCGCGATCTTCCACGGGTTCGGGTCCGAGGTGGTCCAGGTGAACCGCTCCCAACGGCTCCTCCGCGGCAATGACGAGGAAATCTCCCGGCGGTTCGCCGAGGCTGCCGGCCGCCGCTGGAAGCTGGAGCTCGATTTTTCGCTTCACAGCGTGGAGGACAACGGGGACGGCCGTGTCACAGCAGTGTTCGGCGACGGCGGCGGTAAGCAGTTGCGCCTCGAAACGGACATTGTGCTCATGGCCACCGGACGGGTGCCGAACACGGACCGGCTGGACGTCGGCGCCGCCGGCTTTGACGTGAACGCTGACGGGACGCTGGCCGTGGACGGACAGCTGCGGGTCCTCTCGCAGGGCAAGCCGCTGGAGGGCGTCTACGCCCTCGGTGACATCGCCAACCGGTATCAGCTCAAGCACGTGGCCAATCGGGAAGCGCGCGTGGTGGCCCACAACCTCGAACACCCGGACCGGCTGCGGGGCATCGACTACAAGGGCGTTCCCGCTGCAGTGTTCAGCAATCCGCAGGTGGCCGCCGTCGGACTGACGGAGGAGCAGGCCCGGCGTGACGCCGCCGACGACTCAGAGATCGTGGTGGCCGTGCAGGAGTACGGGAGCACCGCGTACGGCTGGGCGATGGAGGACTCCGAGGGGATCGTCAAACTGATTGCGGAGAAGTCCACGGGTCGGCTGCTGGGAGCCCACATCATGGGCCACGAGGCGTCCACCCTGATCCAGCCGCTGGTCCAGGCGATCGCGCTGGACACGCCGGTGTCCTCCCTCGCCCGGGGGCCGTACTGGATCCACCCGGCCCTGACAGAGGTGGTGGAAAACGCGCTGCTGGCTCTGGACGTGGACGTTCCGGACAACGCGGCGCTGTAGGGTCCGGTTCCTGCACAGTGACGGTTCAGCGCAGCCGCGCTGCGAGGGCCCCGACAGACCGGATCAGTTCGCCGAATGCTTGCTCCGGTTTGTTGTCCGCCACGATCCGGGCGTTGGGCGGATGCTTCCAGAGGTTCCGATAATCGGCGACGGTTGTTCCCATCAGCAGGGCCGAGTCAGCCTCGACGTCCACGGTGGCCAGCCGGGTGGCGTAGTCGAGAGTCCCGGCCGCCACACCTGCGGCGAAGTAGTCGTGCACGTGCGCCACGTAGCCCTGCCCGTAGAGCCGGTGGAACTCAAAGTAGAAGCGCAGGGCGTCCGACAGGTGCCGTACGAGCGGGCTGTCCGCGGTGCTCCTGAGCCCTTCGGGCTGTTTGGGCAGAACCAGCTCCCGCTCCGCGCAGCCGGCCGCCTCCGCTAGCCGCATCACGTGTTCGGGCCTCAGCTCGATCCGTTCCGTGGTATCCAGGGAACAGACGATGGGCAGCCGGTTCACGGGCACGCCGCGGTAGGCCGCGTAGACTTCCTTGGCCGCCTGCGGATCAACGTGGGTGTTCCACTCGGCGGTGGGGGTGGTGTTCCCCTGGTGGTAGAAGCTGCCACCCATGATCACCACCCTGCCCAGCAGTTCGGGCAGCCGGGGTTCGCGCCGGATAGCCAGCGCGAAGTTCGTCAGCGGCGCCGTGATGAGGGCCGTCAGCTCGCCCGGGTTCGCCCGGGCCGCCTCCACCCACAGGTCTGCGGCATGCCGGGGTGACACCGTGCCGGAGGGCGGAGGCAGTTCGGCATAGCCAATACCCTGCGGACCGTGGGTTTCCGGCGTGGTCACCAACGGGACGGCCAGCGGGGCTTCGGCGCCGATGGCCACCTCCACCCCGGTGCGCCCGCACAGCTCCAGCATGGCAAGGGTGTTTCGGGCCACCTGGTGGGCGTCAACATTCCCCGGGGACGCTGTGACGGCCACAAACTCGACCTCGGGCAGGGAAGCCAGGTAGGCCAGCGCCAAGGCGTCATCTATCCCGGTGTCAACGTCCAGCAGGAGCCTGGTCATGTCCGCTCCCCCTTAGAAGAGCGCCACTTTGGGGACCTTGGGGAAGATCACGTCCAGTTCGTCCAGTTCGGCCGGAGTAGGAACCCAGGCCGCGGCTTCGGCGTTCTGGCGGATCTGCTCGGGCCTGGTGGCCCCGGCGATCACGCTGCCGACCGAAGGCTGTGCCGCCAGCCAGGAGAAGGCCACCTGGATCTCGGAGAGGCCGCGTTCCTTGGCGAAGGCGCTGAAGCGCTGCAGCTGGTCCCAGTCGGCGTCGTGCACCATGTGGGTTCGGGTGTGGCTGAGCCGGGACCCTGCGGGTGCCGTGTCCGGCGAGTACTTACCGGTGAGGAGCCCGTTGGCCAGCGGGAAGTACGGCAGGACGCCCAGGCCGTAGGCTTCGGCCGCCGGCGTGACTTCCAGCTCGGCGCGCCGGTCCAGGAGGTTGTAGTGGTTCTGGGTGGAGATGAACCGGGTGCTCCCGGCGGCGCGGGCTACAAATTCTGCCTCCGCGATCTGCCAGCCGGTACGGTTGGAATGCCCGATGTAGCGGACCTTGCCGCTGCTGACGAGGTCGTCCAGGGCGGACAGGGTTTCCTCGATGGGCGTCAGCGGGTCCGGGGTGTGGAACTGGTAGAGGTCGATCCAGTCGGTGCCCAGCCGGCGCAGCGACGCTTCGGCCGCGCGCACGATGTAGCGGCGCGAGCCCCTGGCGCCAAAGTCGGGTCCGTTGGCGCCGCGCATGTCCATCCCGAACTTGGTGGCCACCACCGCATCCCCGCGCCGGCCGGCCAGTGCCTTGCCCAGCATGGTTTCGCTGAGGCCGGGCTCCTTGCCGTAGTTGTCGGCGACGTCAAACAGTGTCACGCCGGCGTCGAGTGCCGCGTGCACGACGGCGTCAGTCCCCGCCTGCGTCTCGGTCACCGTGTTGGCGCGGCCAAGGTTGTTGCAGCCGAGTCCCACCACGGAGACGGACAGCCCGGACTTGCCCAGCCGACGGTATTCAGTCATGGATTTTCCCCTAGATGCTGAAGCTGCTGGCGGGCTTCGCCGAATGCTTGAGCTTGAAGTTGGCCGGTTCGGTAAAAGGTGCGGCGCCGATGCTGAGCTTGGTGAAGTCCAGGTCCTCGCCGCGGCAGCAGATCTTGATGGCGTTCACGGCCTTGTTAACGTCCGGGCAGAGGCAGAAGATGTTCAGCTTGTAGTCGCTGAACTCGGAGCGCTCCACGGTTCCCAGGCCGCGCCAGGCCAGGTGGCTGATGATCGCATCCTTGGCCTTTTCCTCGAGGTAGCGGTCCCGTTCGGTGCCGTCTTTGGTCTTGAGGGCGAACTGCGCCACTACCCAGAACTGCTCCTTGTCCGGGATTTCGGCGTAGCCGTCTTCGGCGCACTGGACCGCGAAGGCGTCCATCAGGCCCTCCACCGCGGCGGCGTCCGCAACGTCTGTTTCTTCGGTTCTGCTTTGGTGGCCCACCACGCCGTAATTCATCACGAACTGGCTGTAGTCCTCGTCGAACCAGCCTTCGCGGAAGTGCAGCACTCCCTCGTCGTCCCGTTTGTAGACCCTGATGATTCCGCTCATAACCGTCCCTTCGTGAACCATTCGACGTCTGAGCCGTCGAACGGTGCCTGCTCTGCCTTGACGGCCTGATAAAGCTCTTCTGCGGCGGCCTGGATGTCCTGCACCAGGCGGTCCGGATAGTTCATGGTGACTGCGTGTTCGGCAAATTCGTCCTGGTCATCGATGAACACACCGCGTCCGTCCATCCGGATGATGTCCAGGTCCATGTCGATGACATGGAACTCCGTGACGGCCGGCCGGATTTCCGTCCATTCGTGGGCCACTGCGAGGTCAACATAGACCCGGACCCCGTTGGGGTGTGCGGAGTCATAGAAGGTGGCCACCCAGTCCCCGGAACGCGGCACCAGGAGCACGGCATCGGAGCGGGTGTAGAACGCAGCACCGGGCCGCGAACAGAACTCGTTGGTTCCCTGGAAGATCCACCACCCGTGCCGGTCCTCCCCCAGGTACCGTCCCGGAACCACCCAGTGGGCCTTGCCGTTCCATTTCCGGTTCCGCGCCACCACCAGCTGGCCCGGTTGGAGGCCGGCGGGAATCCTGGTGGTGCTTTTGTGGGTGACCGGCCCGCATTCCCCGGCAGGGCCGGGATACTTCAGGGCATCTTCGTCCCTCACAGAATCGGGAGGCTGCCGGTGGTGGGGTGTTCCTGACCCGGGAGGGGACGCGCAAACGGAACTTTCGTGCCCAAAACCTGCGCGACGACGTCGTGCGTTATCTGCTGTGCGGTCAGCCCTACCCGTTCCAGCACCTGGCTCCTGGTGCCGTGGTCCAGGAATTCGGCGGGAAGTCCCACCTCGTTCAGGGCGGTGTCCACCCCGGCGGCACGCATTTCCTGGCGGATCCGTGATCCGACACCGCCGGCCCTGACGCCGTCCTCGATGCAGATGACCAGCCGGTGGTGGGAGGCCAGCGCGATGATGGAGCGGCGCACGGGCAGCACCCAGCGCGGGTCAACGACGGTGGTGCTGATGCCCTGGGCGCCGAGCCGGTTGGAGACGTCCAGCGCGAGTTCGGACATGGCTCCGACGCTGACAATCAGGACGTCGTTTTCGGTGGAGCCGGCGGGCCGGCGGGCCAGCACGTCCACACCGTCGCTGAGGCGTTCGATGGCTTCCACTTCCGCGCCGACGGTGCCCTTGGAGAAACGCACCACCGTGGGCGCGTCATCGATGGCCACGGCTTCCCGGAGCTCCTCGCGGAGCCGCGACGCATCGCGCGGCGCGGCAAGGTGCAGCCCCGGCACAATCTGGACCATGGCCATGTCCCACATGCCGTGGTGGCTGGCTCCGTCCGGGCCGGTCACACCGGCGCGGTCCAGCACAATGGTGACCCCGGCCTTGTGCAGGGCGACATCCATCAGGAGCTGATCGAAGGCACGGTTCAGGAAGGTGGCATAGACAGCCACCACCGGGTGGAGGCCGCCGAACGCCATGCCGGCGGCGGATGTCAGCGCGTGCTGCTCGGCGATGCCGACATCAATCACGCGGTCCGGATGCTTGGCTGCGAACTTATGCAGGCCCACCGGGATCAGCATGGCGCCGGTGATCCCGACGATGTCCGGCCGTTCATCGGCGATGGCGGCGATCTCATCGGCAAAAACCGAGGTCCAGGACTGAGCGCCGGAAGCCCCCGTGGGCTCACCGGTTTCGGGGTCGATGATTCCCACCGCATGGAACTGGTCTGCCTCATGGGCGCGGGCCGGCGCGTAGCCGTGGCCCTTCTCGGTCATGGCATGGACAATCACGGGTCCGGCATAGTTCCGGGCCGTGGACAGCGCATGCTCCATGGCCTGGAGGTTGTGCCCGTCCACCGGGCCGATGTACTTCATGCCCAGGTCCTCGAACATCCCCTGGGGCGCCCACCAGTCCTTGACGCCCTTTTTCATGGCATGCAGGCTCTTATAGGTGAACTGGCCCACCGGGCCGCCGTCCTGGAGTTTCTTCTTCCACCAGTCCAGGGTTCCCTCGTAGGCGGGAGCCGCGCGGAAAGAGTCGATGGTGGGACGCAGTGAGGCCAGGTAGTCAGCGAAGCCGCCCACCGTGGGCGCGTAGGAGCGGCCGTTGTCGTTGACCACAATGACCACCCGGCGGCGTTTGTCCGCGGCGATGTTGTTGATGGCTTCCCAGGCCATGCCGCCGGTCAGCGCACCGTCGCCAACAATCGCGACGACGTAGCGGTCACCTTCACCGGTCAGCTGCCGGGCGCGGGAAATGCCGTCCGCCCAGGAGAGTGAGGAGGACGCGTGCGAGCTTTCCACGATGTCGTGTTCCGACTCGGCGCGGGACGGGTAACCGGACATGCCGCCCTGCTGACGCAGGGTGCTGAAGTCCTGTCGGCCGGTCAGGAGCTTGTGCACATAGGACTGATGGCCCGTGTCGAACACGATGCTGTCCCGCGGCGAATCGAAGATGCGGTGCACGGCAAGCGTCAGTTCCACCACACCGAGGTTGGGGCCCAGGTGTCCACCCGTCTGGGAAACATTGGATATGAGGAAACTCCTGACTTCATCAGCCAGCTCTTCGAGCTGCCCCTGGGACAGCTCGTTCAGGTCCTGCGGTTTCCGGATGGTGTCCAAGATTCCCAAATGACCCCTCCTTCGGGTGGTAGACGTGCCTATTAACTCTAACGCCTTGGGTGAAATGCAAAGCCGAAGCCCCGGCTGGTCGCTGACCGGCCGGGGCTTCGGGAGGATGCTGCGTGGTTCAGATACCTGCTAGTTAGCGGAGATCTGGCGCAGGACGTACTGCAGGATGCCGCCGTTGCGGTAGTAGTCTGCTTCACCCGGGGTATCGATGCGCAGGACCGCATCGAAGGACTTGGCAGTACCGTCTTCTGCGGTGGCGGTGACCTTCAGGGTCTTGGGCGTGGTGCCTTCGTTCAGGGCGGTGACGCCCTCAACCGAGAAGGTTTCCGTGCCGGTCAGGCCCAGCGTGGCCGCGGTCTCGCCGGCCGGGAACTGCAGGGGCAGGACGCCCATGCCGATCAGGTTGGAGCGGTGGATGCGCTCGTAGCTTTCGGCGACGACGGCCTTGACGCCCAGGAGCGCCGTACCCTTCGCTGCCCAGTCACGGGAGGATCCGGAACCGTATTCCTTGCCCGCCAGGACCACCAGCGGGGTGCCGGCTGCCTGGTAGTTCTGGGCGGCGTCGTAGACGTAGGCCTGCGGGCCGTCGGCCTGGGTGAAGTCGCGGGTGAAGCCGCCCTCCACGCCGTCCAGGAGCTGGTTCTTGATGCGGATGTTCGCGAACGTGCCGCGGATCATGACTTCGTGGTTGCCACGGCGTGAGCCGTAGGAGTTGAAGTCCTTGCGCTCCACACCGTTGGCCAGCAGGTACTGGCCGGCGGGGGTGTCCGACTTGAAGGAGCCGGCCGGGGAGATGTGGTCGGTGGTGACCGAATCGCCGAGCTTCAGCAGCACGCGGGCGCCGGTGATGTCCCGGACGGGCTCCGGCTGGGCCTTCATGCCCTCGAAGTACGGGGGCTTCCGGACATAGGTGGAGTTCGGATCCCAGGCGAAGGTGTCACCGGCGGGCGTGTCGAGCGCCTTCCAGCGTGCGTCGCCGTCGAAAACGCCCTCGTAGCCACGGGCGAACATGTCCTTGTCGATGGAGGAATCGATGACCTTCTGGACCTCAACCGGGTTCGGCCAGATGTCCTTCAGGAAGACATCGTTGCCGGCTTCGTCCTTGCCGAGGGAATCGGTGTCGAAGTCGAAGTCCATGGAACCGGCCAGGGCGTAGGCGATGACCAGCGGCGGGGAGGCCAGGTAGTTCATCTTCACGTCCGGGTTGATCCGGCCTTCGAAGTTACGGTTACCGGAGAGCACTGCGGTGACGGAAAGGTCGTTGGCCTGGATGGCCTCGGAGATTTCAGCGTCCAGCGGGCCGGAGTTGCCGATGCAGGTGGCGCAGCCGTAGCCCACGATGTAGAAGCCAAGCTTCTCCAGGTACGGGGTCAGGCCGGACTTTTCGTAGTAGTCGGTGACTACCTTGGAACCGGGAGCCACGGAGGTCTTGACCCACGGCTTGGACATCAGGCCCTTGTCCACGGCGTTGCGGGCCAGCAGGGCTGCGGCCAGCATCACGGACGGGTTGGACGTGTTCGTGCAGGAGGTGATGGAGGCGATCGAAACCGCTCCGTGGTCCAGCTCGAACTCGCGGCCGTCTTCGGTCTTGATGTGCACCGGGCTGCTGGGACGCCCGTTGGCGCCGTTCGCTGCCGACTGGACACGGGTGGTCTCCGTGGTGTGGGAGTCGGCGTGCGTGAAGGACGGGGCGTCCGAGGCCGGGAACGATTCGTCCAGGGACTCGTCCACGCTGCCGTCTTCGATGGCGACGTAGTTGTGGATGTCCTTGCGGAACTGCTCCTTGGCATCGGTGAGCTCGATGCGGTCCTGGGGACGCTTCGGGCCGGAGATGGACGGAACAACGGTGGACAGGTCCAGTTCCAGGTACTCGGAGAACTTGATCTCCTTGGAAGGATCGTGCCAGAGGCCCTGTTCCTTCGCGTAGGACTCCACGAGGGCAACATTCTCTTCCGAGCGGCCGGTGAGGCGCAGGTAGTCCAATGTGACGTCGTCGATCGGGAACATTGCGGCCGTGGAACCGAATTCCGGGCTCATGTTGCCGATGGTGGCGCGGTTGGCCAGCGGCACAGCCGCGACACCTTCGCCGTAGAATTCCACGAACTTGCCCACCACGCCGTGCTTGCGCAGCTGCTCGGTGATGGTCAGCACCACGTCCGTGGCGGTGGCGCCGGCGGGGATGGACCCGGTCAGCTTGAAGCCCACCACGCGCGGGATGAGCATGGAGACCGGCTGGCCCAGCATGGCCGCTTCGGCTTCGATGCCGCCAACGCCCCAGCCCAGGACACCCAGGCCGTTGACCATGGTGGTGTGCGAGTCGGTGCCGACGCAGGTGTCCGGGTAGGCCCGGAGAACCCCGTCAACTTCGCGGGTCATGACGGTGCGTGCCAGGTACTCGATGTTGACCTGGTGCACAATGCCGGTTCCCGGGGGAACTACCTTGAAGTCATCGAACGCCGTCTGGCCCCAGCGAAGGAACTGGTAACGCTCGCCGTTGCGCTGGTATTCGATCTCCATGTTGCGCTCCAGTGCGCCGGAGTTACCGAAGGCGTCGATCTGAACGGAGTGGTCGATGACCATTTCCGCAGGAGCCAACGGGTTGACCCGCTTGGGGTCACCGCCGAGTTCCTTGACCGCTTCACGCATGGTCGCCAGGTCCACCACGCAGGGGACGCCGGTGAAGTCCTGCATGATCACGCGGGCAGGCGTGAACTGGATTTCTGTATCGGGCTGGGCATTGGGATCCCACCCGGCCAAGGCACGCACGTGATCGGCAGTGATGTTCGCGCCGTCCTCGGTCCTCAACAGGTTTTCAAGCAATACCTTGAGGCTGAACGGAAGGTTTTCTGCACCTTCAACGGAGTTCAACCGGAAAATTTCGTATTCGGTTCCGGCTACATTAAGTTTGCCTTTTGAACCGAAGCTGTCCACTGTGCTCATCGCAGGACTCCTCTCGCAACAGTTTCATCTTTGTCGCGCGGTAGACCGCTTGCTAGTTAGGCAGGCCTAATTAGTGCTGGCCACAAAGTTGCAGGAGGTCAGCCGTGAATACTCAACCGTGTTTACGGTGCGCGACGTGGGATTACTACCGCCATCCTAGTAGCATCACGGGGCCGGCGTCAGCAGGGCGACCGTCTCCAGGTGGTGCGTGTGGGGATACAGGTCAAACGCACGCAGGCCGGCCAGTGACCATCCCGATTGCTGGAAGTACCCAACGTCCCGGGCAAACGATGCCGGATCGCAGGAAACGTAGGCAACCGCCCGGGGTCCGGCGGCCACGAGCTGGCTGACGACCGCCTTGCCTGCCCCGGCCCGGGGCGGGTCCAGCACCAGGGCATCGAAATTCCGCGGTTTCTGGCGGAGGATCCGCTCTACCCTGCCCTGCACGATTTCCACCTGCGGGGCACCGTGCAGGTTCTTTCGGGCGTCCCGGCTGGTTCCCGGCGCGCCTTCCACCGAGAGAACAGAGCCGGTCTCGCCCACGGCATCGGCCAGCGGTGCCGTGAAGAGCCCGGCTCCCGCGTAGAGGTCAGCCACCACGGATCCGGGCCCCAGGAAGCCGCCGCCGTGGAGGAATTCTGTGACAGCGCCCACAAGTGTTCCGGGCGCGTTGCGGTGGATCTGCCAGAAACCCGCTCCCGTGACCCGGTATTCGTGCCCGGCTGCGGACTCCTGGACCCAGGTGCGGCCGCGGAGTTGCCGGACTTCTTCGGTGAGGGGATCGAACGCGGCTACGGAGACGTCGTCGGGTAGCCCGGCCGCGACGGCGTTGAGCCGCTTGGGGCTGGTTCCGGGCGCGGGGGCAAGCAGCACCAGGGGGCGGGAGCCGTTCGACGGCGCCGCAACCTCCACGCGCTCGATGCCCTGGAAGTCGTGGTCCCACAGCCGCAACCGGTTAATCCGTTCGGAAGCCAGCGGCATCTCCCGGACGGCAACGATGGAGTCCGAACGGTGCGCATGCATGCCAAGTTTTCCGGCGGCGGTGACGGAGAAGCCAACGCGCGTGCGCCACCCCAGCCCGGTGCCGGCGTCGTATGTTTCGTCTGCCCCGGACTCCGCGCCGGGGGCACTCCCCCGCACTTCCTCCACAACGTTCGCCAGGTCGGCAAGACCGGGCACGCTTTCGACGCCGGCAAGGCGCTTGAGCTGTTCGGCGAGTACCGCCGATTTAAGCCCCCGCTGGCGTGCCAGGGAGATGTGGCCGAATTCGGCACCGCCCACCGGAGGGTGCCCGTGCTGCCAGGAACGGGATGAGTCCGCCGCATGCCAGAAGTGATCCACGCGGTCCGGGGAGGCGGCCAGGACCTCCACCACGTCGGCGCGCCAGAATTTGGCTGACTCCTCCGCGTCGGTGAGCCGTACACGGACTTTTTCACCGGGAATCCCGTGCCGGACAAAGATCACCCGGCCCTCGTGCCGGGCCACGCAGTGCCCGCCGTGGGCCACCGGGCCAACGTCGAGCACCAGTTCGACGGCGGCGTCCGGGGCGGGTGCGGTGGCGGCGGTGCTGTGGGGCTGGGGGGTCATTGGATATCCTGCAGGTTCTTTGCTTCTTCGGACGATTTAAGCTGCCACGGGACACTGGCCACCATCACGCCGGGTTCGAAGTGCAGCCGGGTCTTGATACGCAGTGCTGTCTGGTTATGGACCAGTTGCTCCCACCACTTACCCACCACGTATTCGGGGATGTACACCACCACCAGGTCGCGGGGCGAGTCGCGGCGCATGTTCTTGACGTATTCCATGATGGGCGTGATGGTCTCGCGGTAGGGGCTCGCCAGGACGGTGAGCGGCACGGGGATCTCCAGCTTTTCCCAGTCAGCCACGGTGTGCGCTGTTTCCTCGGCGTTGATATCCACGGTAATGGCATCAAGCCGTGAAGGCCGCGACGCCCGGGCGTACGCCAGGGCGCGGAGCACAGGCTTGCGCACGTGCGAGACCAGCAGCACGGCGTGGACCCGGGACGGCAGGGCGCGCGGTGAGGAGTCCTCATCCACGGCCAGTTCCTTGGCCACGTTGTCATAGTGGGCCCGGATGCTCCACATGATCAGGAACAGAAAGAACATGGCCAACAGGGCGATCCACGCGCCCTGTTCAAACTTGGTGATCAGCACGATCACCAGCACCAGTCCGGTCATGCCGAAGCCGATGGTGTTGATGGTGCGGGACTTCATCATCTTGCGCCGGACTGCTTTGTCCTTGGCGAGCTTGAGGTGCCTCCCCCAATGCCGGATCATGCCCAGCTGGCTCAGCGTGAAGGAAATGAATACACCCACAATGTAGAGCTGAATCAGTTTGGTGACATCGGCGTTGAAGGAAATGATCAGCACCAGGGCACCGGCGGCCAGCGCCAGGACGCCGTTGCTGAAGGCCAGGCGGTCGCCCCTGGTCCGCAGCTGGCGGGGCAGGTAGCCGTCCTGGGCGAGGATGGAGCCAAGGACCGGGAAGCCGTTAAAGGCGGTGTTAGAGGCAAACACCAGGATCACGCCGGTCGCAGCCACCACGATGTAGAACGGAATGGACCCGGGGCCGAAGATGGTCTGCGCAATCTGGCTGATGGCCGGGCTCTGGATATAGCCTTCGGGCAGCGGCAGGCCGTTGAGGAGGAACTCGGTGGCCGGGTCAAGCACAATGTGGACCCTGGTGGCGTTGGCGAGGTAGATGATGCCTGCCAGCATGGCGGCGCCGATCGTACCAAGCAGCAGCAGGGTGGTGGCAGCGTTCTTGCTCTTGGGCACCTTGAAGTTGGGCACGCCGTTGCTGATGGCTTCGACACCGGTCAGTGCGGCGGCGCCGGACGAGAAGGCCCGCAGGAGCAGGAAGGCGCCGGCCAGGCCCACCAGCCCTTCGTCGAAGCCGGGCGCGGGGATGATCTCGAAGTTGGCCGAGGGCGCCTCGCCCAGCTGGCCGGTAGCGGCCTGGAAGACGCCCACTGCTGTCATGCCGAGGATGGAGGCCATGAAGATGTAGGTGGGGACGGCAAAGACGCTGCCGGCCTCCTTGATGCCGCGCAGGTTGACGAGTGCGAGGATGATCACGCCGATGGTGGCGATGAGCGCCTGTTCCCCGTGCAGGGCGGGCACGGCGGTGATGAGGTAGGCGGCGGCGGAGGACATCGAGACCGACACGGTCAGGACGTAGTCCACCAGCAGGGCGGACGCCACCGTGAGGCCGGCGTACTTGCCAAGGTTTTCGTTGGCGATTTCGTAGTCCCCGCCACCGGACGGGTAGGCATGCACGTTCTGGCGGTATGAGGCCACCACTGTCAGCAGCACCACCATGACTGCCAGGCCCACCCAGGGCGAAATGGCAACGGCACTGACGCCGGCAAGGGCCAGGGTCAGCAGGATCTCGTCCGGCGCGTACGCCACCGAGGACAGGGCATCGGAGGCGAACACCGGAAGTGCTATCCGTTTGGGCAGCAGGGTGTGGGCCAGCCTGTCATTCCTGAAGGGCCTGCCCACCAGCACCCGTTTTACGGCATTCAATATTGTCAGCACTCCACAAAGCTAGTCGTATTCGCGGCGCATGTCATGACGGCGTCGAAGCGGCTGCCGAACCCGGGGTGCCGGTAGAGTTCTTGCAGCAGTAACAGCCGACGGAAGGTAAGGAAACACGGTGGCGCATTTCGTGATCATGGGATGTGGCCGGGTGGGGGCCACCCTGGCGCACACGCTGGAGGATGCAGGCCATTCCGTCGCCATCATCGACCAGGACGACCGGGCGTTCCGCCGGCTTCGGCAGGGCTTCACCGGGCGCAAAGTCACCGGTGTGGGTTTTGACCGGGACACCCTCCAGCAGGCCGGAGTTGCCGAGGCCTACGCCTTCGCGGCCGTGTCCAGCGGGGACAACTCCAACATCCTGGCAACCCGGGTGGCGCGCGAGACGTTCCACGTTCCCCATGTGGTGGCCAGGATCTATGACCCCGGCCGGGCGGAGATCTACCAGCGGCTTGGCATTCCCACGGTCGCGGCAGTGCGCTGGAGCGCTGACCAGGTGCTGCGCCGTATCCTGCCCGAGCAGCACATCGCCGGGGATTTCCGTGAGCCTTCCGGCCGGCTGGTGCTTACCGAGGTGGATCTCGACGCCGGCTGGATCGGCCAGCGGATCGCCTCAGTTGAGAAGGCTGCCGGCATCCGGGTGGCCTACCTCACCAGGTTCGGCGAAGGCATCCTGCCTGAGTCCGGCACCCTCTACCAGGACGGCGACACCGTGCATGCCATGCTGCCGGTGGACCGAAGTTCCCAGGTCGCCCAGATCCTGGCCAAAGCACCTGTCAAGGAGTTGTAGTGAAAGTTGTCATCGTCGGTGCCGGCAGTGTCGGGTCATCGATCGCCAGGGAACTTCTGGCACACAAACACGACATCCTGCTGATCGATCTCAAGCCAGAGGTCATCGGCCGCAGCGGGCTGCGCGGCGCGCACTGGCTGGTGGGCGATGCCTGCGAGCTCAGCACCCTGCAGGGGGCAAAAGTGGAGGACGCCGACGTCGTGGTCTCCGCCACCGGGGACGATAAGGTCAACCTGGTGGTCTCGCTGCTGGCCAAAACCGAATTCGGCGTGGGCCGCACGGTGGGCCGGGTCAACAACCCGAAGAACGACTGGATGTTCAACGATTCCTGGGGCGTGGACGTAGCCGTGAACACTCCCCAGCTGATGACGGCGCTGGTGGAAGAGGCTGTGGAAATCGGTGACCTGGTCAGGCTGCTGACCCTGCAGACCGGGGTTTCCTCACTCGTGGAATTCACGGTGCCGCACGATTCCCACGTCATCGGACTGACAGTTGGCGACATCACCTGGCCCGAGGACGCCACCCTGGTGGCTATCCTCCGTGACCACGCACCCATCACGCCCAGCCGCGACGACGTCATCGACGGCGGGGATGAACTGTTCTTCGTCACCACCATCGCCGCGGAGGACGAACTCCGCGCACTGCTGTCCCCCGAATCTGGCGAAACCGTGGTCCATGAGCCGGAAGCCGTGCTGCCGGCCGGAGCTCAGGCTCCTGAGGACGACGGTTTCGACGGCTGATCGCCGGCACCGGCCGGCGCCGGGCGGGTGACCAGCCAGGCGATCCAGACGCCGAGGATATACAGCGGTGCTGCCATGATCAGGCGCGTGGTGGCGAGGGCGGCCAGCCCGTCCGCCCCCATCAGGTACAGCGGTACCTGGACTATCAGCCGAAGCACCAGGACCGCCACGATGATCCAGGTGCCCAGCCGGTACGCCTTGACCCGGGCCGGATCCTTGCGCCACTCAAGGCCTTCGTTACGGATGAACCCAAACAGCAGGCCAGCCAGCGGCCACTTGATGGCGATGGAGATGACCATCGCCACGATGTAGGCGGCGTTGGTGAAAAAGCCGGGAAGATAAAAGTCCTCTGCCTTTCCCGTGGTGTTGGCCAGCCACGCCGAGATACCCACGCCCACAACCCCGGCCAGCGCCTGGGTCAGCGGGCGCCGCTGGATGAGGCGGGCCACGGTAAAGGCAGCGGCGGATGCCAGCGCACCCGCCAGCGACAGGGTGAGGTCCCGGGTGATGGTGAAGGCCACAAGGAAAACCAGGCCGGGGACGACGCTCTCGGCGATGCCCTGGATGCCGCCCGCACTCTTGAGGACGTCAATCTGCCCGTCATGGGTGCGGTGCAGCCCGGCCTTGGCGGCATAATCCCCAGCCAGGCCCGCCATGGGCGAGGGGTCCGGGCGGGACGCCCCGGGACCGGCCTGCTCCGGGTTGGAACGTTCCGGTCCGGAGGACGGCTCGGGCAGCTGGGACGGGGTCATTCGTGCTCCTGGCGGGAGATGATTTCGTAGCGCGGATTGAAAATGGTGGGCAGGCCATGGCTTTGGGTCAGCATGCCTTCGACGCGGACTTCCGTCCCGGCTTCGATCCCCGGCACTCTCCGGCGGCCCAGCCAGACGATGCGGAGGCGCTTTTCGCTTCCGTGACCGATGCTGACGCCGGCGCGCTGCTCGTCAAGGTCGGTGATGATGGCCGTAAACGCCGGGTTTTGATTGGTCGGCAGAAAAGTTACCGATTCAATGAACCCGTGGCACAGCACCCGGCCCCTTTCCGGGAGGCCGCTGACGGTTACTTCGGCGTGCGGCTGCCGGCCCGGGGCCACGTGCTGGGAATCAGCCAATCTGGGTAATTTCCGGACCGCGCTCGGGCTCTTGAAGTTCAGGGGCGGAAGGAGGCGGAGTGGCGGTGGCGTCCTTGGGCAGGCGGAGTTGCAGCAGGTCCCGTGGCGGCATGGGGCTGTCACCACGGATCACCACAATGCGGCGGAACAGGGCTTCCAGCTCAGCGGCGGCCTCACGCTCCAGAGCCGCTTCCCCGCCCAGGACGCCGCGCAGGAACCAGCGGGGTCCGTCCACACCGATGAACCGGGCCACCCGGTATCCCTGGCTTCCGTCCGCAGCACCGGCGGGCAGCTTGGCGATCAGCTCTGTGCCGAACGTACCCTGCACTTCTTCCACCTGGCCGCCCTGGCTCCCCACGGACTGGCCGATCTGCTCGCGTATTTCGTCCCATAGCCCCTCGGTTTTGGGGGCGGCGAAAGCCTGCAGCTGCAAGCTGGAGCCGTTCAGGTCCATGGTCACGGCCACCACACGCTGGGTGGCTTCTTCGACCTCGAGCCGGAGCTGCAATCCCTCGCTCGGGGCGATGAGCAGGGCACCGAGGTCAACGTAGCCGTCCCGGCTGTCGATCTCGGCTACGTCGAAGGGGCCGTTGGCCCGCAGGCCCGGGTCCCCCGACGCTGCCCGGGTGGAATCCGTTGATTCCGCTGACGCGGAGGATTCGGCCGGTTCGGCGTCCTGTTCTTTCTTGGATTTCCTGCCGAGCCCAAAAACCATGGGTTTGTCTCCTTAGTTGTGTAAGTGCCCGGCCGGGCCCGGGGGTCCCGCCGATTTCCATGCCGCCGCTGCAGCCCCCGCGCCGCCCGATTGTCCCCGCAGGTTCAATGCAGGGGGCTGGCTTCAGGTGCTGCGGGGCGTGAAACCGCCGGTGGAACCGAACCCGCCGGCGCCCCGAACGGATTCACTCAATTCGTTGACTGGGACAAACTGTGCGTATTCGACGCGCTGAATGACCATCTGTGCAATTCTATCGCCGCGGCGCAGTTCGATGGCCTCGCGCGTATCGGTGTTCAGCAAGGTCACGGAGATTTCTCCGCGGTAACCCGCATCCACGGTGCCGGGAGCGTTGACGATGGTCAGCCCGTGCTTCGTGGCGAGGCCGGACCGGGGGTGGATCAGGGCCACAAAGCCGTCCGGGAGGGCGATGGACACTCCCGTCGGCACCAGTTTCCGCTCGCCCGGCTGCAGCACCACATCTTCCCTGGCCCGGAGGTCCGCACCGGCGTCGCCGGGGTGGGCGTACGACGGCGCTTCCAGGCCGGCGTCGAGCATTTTCAGCTGGACCTGCAGGGTGGGGGCTCCGAAGCCGGCCGTGTCCGGCGCAGAGCCGGAGCCAACAGTGTCAGGTGCCGTTTCAACAGTGGCGAGTTCGTCAGTCACAGTCACTCACTCTAACGCCCGGCCGCCGTTCCTTCCTAGACGCAGGGTGGCTCCTGCAGAACACCAAGATGAATTAGCCGGCCAAAGATGGAAAGCTGAGGGCATGCCCGAATCCAGTTCAGCCGCACCTGTCCCCAACACCCCCTCCGCCGGCGCCCCGGCAGTATTCCGGGAGAGGCTGTGGCCCAACGTCTGGATCTGGATCATCTCGGCAGGGATATCCGCGGCCGGCATCCTGGTCTTCGCCCCCATCAGCCTGGCAACGGGCTACATCGCTGCAGTAGTGCTGTTCATCATCATCGCCGTCCTGCTGGTGGTTTCAACCCCCACCATCATGGTCACCGGGGAAACACTGACTGTGGGCCGTGCCACCATCGAGCGCCGCTTCGTGGGCGCCGTGGAGGCTTTCAGCGGAAAGGAAGCCACGGCTCAACGCGGCACACAGCTTAACGGACTCGCCTACCTCTGCATCCGGGGCTGGATCGATCCCGTGGTGCGGATCGAAATCACCGACCCGTCCGACCGGACGCCCTACTGGCTGACATCCTCGCGCCGGCCCGCTGAACTCACCGCAGCGCTCTCGGCAAAGTAGGGCCCGGGGTCAACGGGGCTCAGCTTTCGCATTCCGCACAGTAGAAGTGGCCGTCCTTTTCACGGGCGATCTGGGAGCGGTGGCGGACCAGGAAGCACGAGGAACACGTGAACTCGTCCGGCTGCGGCGGGACCACCTGCACCAGCAACTCCTCGCCGGACAGGTCAGCACCGGGAAGCTCGTAACCCGCAGCGAGGTCGTTTTCGTCTTCCTCCACCACCGCCGCCGGCTTCTCGGTCCGCCGGGATTTCAGCTCCTGCAGCGAATCCTCACCGAGCTCTTCCTCAGATTTGCGCGGCGCATCGTAGTCGGTGGCCATCTCCGCTCAACTCCATTCCTTTCACGTCAGCGGGTAACACCGTTGATAACGCAGCGCACCTCCGGTTTGTGCCCGGCACGCGAAAGTCCCGGAATATCGCGGCGCGCCCTTGCTCCTAACCGAAAACAGTGCCCGGCAGTGGCAGAGTTTCGATTGATAGTAATGCCAGGGTGGAGGATTTGCATGCAGGATCTACGGCTTGTAGGCGTACACGACGACGGGGAGCATCTCCTGTTGAGCGGTGCCGGCGGCGAGATGTTCCAGCTGCCGATCGATGAGGCACTGCGGGCGGCCAGCCGGCCGTCAGTGAAAGCCGCAACAGCAGCGGCGCCCATTGCCATGTCCCCGCGGGACATTCAGGCACGCATCCGCAGCGGTGCCACCGCCGCGGACGTGGCTGAGCTTTCCGGGCTGCCGCTGGCCAAGGTGGAGCGGTACGAGGGCCCGGTCCTCGCCGAACGGGAATACGTGGCCCAGCAGGCACGCAAGGTGGAGGTGGCTTCGCCCTCTCCGGGCCACGACGCCTACCGCTCCATTTTCGGGGACAACCCGGCCACCCTTGGTGAGATGGTGAGCCACCGCCTGTCCGCACACGGCATTGAACCGTCCACGGTGGAATGGGATTCCTGGCGGCGCCAGGACGGCAACTGGACGGTGGCGGCCCGCTTCGAACCGCAGCGTGCCGGCCAGGCCGGCATCGGTGAAGAACCGCCGGCACTGTGGACCTTCAGCCCCGGCCGTAAATCACTTCAGAACGCCAACCGCTGGGCCCAGCAGCTCAGCGAACTCGAACCGCTGGATGGCCCCGTCCCGGCACGCCGGCTGACGGCAGTCTCCGACAGGCCTTTCGATTTCGAAACCGACGCCGAAGCCGCCGCCCGCAACGCCACCGGTCCGCACCCCATTGTGCAGGCCAAGGAATCCGACGGGCTCCTGGACATGCTCCGTTCCCGCCGGGGCCAGCGCCTTGGCGTGGACGAAGACGCTGACGACGCCCTGGCATTGCTGCTGACCCACGGCGTGCCCGCGGCACACCCGCGTCCGTCGGAGGTTGTCCCCGAGCAGGGCGCCCGTCAGGACACCGGGCAGGATGACCCGCACGCAGAGGCGGCGGCGACTGACACCACGGCACCGGCTGCCGATGTGGATCCCCTGGCCCGCCGGCGGGACGGCCGTCCGTCCATGCTCTCGCGCCTGAACATTATTCCGCCGCACCGTGATGCCGGGGATGAAGACGACATCCTGAAACTGCACGACGGCGTCAGCACCGAGACGCGCGAAATCACCATCGCGGCATCCCAGCTGCGTCCGGTGGGTCCGGTTGTCCCGGCGTCGGAAGCGCCCGGGGAATCCGGGAAGGGCACACCGGGTGCGGGACTGGACGAGCTCCTGGGTGGCGGACCACGGCGGGCAGCCTACGCAGCCGGCAGCGATGAACCCGCATCCGGCAGGCACCAGGATTCCGAACTGCCCGAACGGCAGCCGGCAAAGCCGAAACGCTCAACCGTTCCCAGCTGGGACGAGATCGTCTTCGGAACCAAGCGGGACTAGCCTCAGCCGCGCCGCGTTTTGCCTTCTGCGGGGAAGCAGAGGAGCGGAACTTCGCGTTCGGCCTTGGTCAGCGAACCGTGCTGGCCCACCACCTCCATCGCGGCGGGCCGAACCCGGCGGGTGTCGTAAAGCGCCAGGGCGTCCCGGGCGGCGATCATAACGTCACCGATCCGGGGCCCGACGGCCGGACGCACGGATCCGAACAGCCCGGCCGTCATGGCGTCCTCCCGGCTGAATGCCCAGACCCGGGCGCCGAAGCGGGCACGCCAGGCCGTCAGCAGGCGTTCACGGGCCGCATGATCGGCAGGATCGTCAAGGTAGAGGTGCACCATGCGCGGTTCCCCCGCAGTATGACGCACGCCCTCAATCAGGGCCGGGTCCGCCGCGTAGTCGATCCGCTGCGGCTCGGGCACGTCCAGCATGCCGTGGTCCGCGGTGAGCAGGATGGTTGTCCCGGCAGGCAGGGAGGCGCTGAGCCGCCTGACCGTGGCGTCGAGCTCTTCGAGCTGGTGTTCCCACTGCTCGGACTGGCAGCCGTACCGGTGACCCGCCTTATCCAGTTCGTTGACGTAGAAATACATCAGCGCGGGCCCGGCAGCGGCCATGGCCTCGGCGGCGGCAGCCGTGCGGGCGTGGGAAGTGACCGCTGAGACGAAGTTCCCGCCGCGGAGGGCTGCCTGGGTCATTGGCGAGTTGCCGAACTGCGGCAGGCTGACCGTTGTCACCGTGACTGATCCGGCTGCCCGTTCGAACACGGTGGGGTGCGGCTGCCAGGCGAGCGGGTCCACGTTGGCATCCCAGTTGCCCAGCATATTGACCACTTTGTCCTGTGCAGGGTCCAGGACGTCATAGCCCACCATGCCGTGCTGGCCGGGCGGGAGTCCGGTGCCGAAGGTCGCCAGGGCCGCCGCAGTGGTCGAGGGAAAGGTGGAGTCCAGCCAGACCGGCACCTCGCCCTGCCCGGATTGCATGACGGAACGCAGGAACGGGGTGTGCGCGGACTTTTGCTTGAGCAGGTTCCGGCCCAGCCCGTCCGCCAGGACCACACACACGCGCGAGGCCCCCGGCAGGCCCAGGGTGTTGGTGAATCCTTCCACGCCCAGGCTTGCGGCCGCGCTGGTCAGGACCTCGGCAACGGACCGCCGGCCGAAGGCAGGAGCCGGGGGCACGTCCAGCGGGTGGGTGCCGCCGGCGGGGCGGGCAGCAGAAAGTGCTGTTCTTGCGTGTTCCGGCATCTCAGCGCTGGTGCCCGCGGCTGAGCCTGTTTCCGAACACGCCGGTCCGGGGGCGCGGCTGCAGGGTCTGGCCGGCGTGCAGCAGCGGGGCGGTGGACCCGGTGTTGACGGCCCTCAGGGCGCGGGCAAAGAGTTTGGCGTCCTGGACAGCCTGGGAGCCGTCCGCTTCGGCGCTGATCCGCAGGACAATGTCTTCCTGGGCGATGGTGCCGCTGTAGCCGTGATCGGCCTCGCACTGCGGATCCCCGCAGCTCGCGGGCCCCATGTCCAGGCGCTGGCCGCCGGACCAGGCAATGGCCAGGGTGACTTCCCGCACCGGATCCGAAGGCTTGTAGTTTTGCGGCTGGGAATACATGTAGCTCAGGACAACGGAGCGGATCTGGGCCACCGGCACAGACTCGGTGGAGATCTGGGCGACGATCTGCTCGCCGGCCTCATCGAGTTGCTGGTCGTCCACGTGGGTGATCACCAGCATGTCCGAGGTAAGGACCAGCACCGTGATGTGGCGGCGGACCTCGGCCCGGTCAAAATGGGTTTCCAGATGCACCAGATGGGCCACGCATTCGCGGCCGTCCAACGCGTCGTCAACAACGTCGGCCACCAGGAGCGGGTAGAAACCGGCCTTCTGGAGTGCGTCGTCCAGGCTCAGGGCCTGCGGCGTGTGGCTGTGTGAGCTGTGGGGTCGGGGTGCCTGGTTGTCATTGCCGGGCGTGGATGGCGTCGACGGGGAAGGCTGTGAGCTCATGCCCCCCATTTTCACAGATCCGCCGGGGACATGCTAACCGCGCTCAGCCCAGCATGGCCCGCCGGGCGCTGTCGGTGCGCCGGGCAGGGTTGCCGATCCGGATTTCGGCGGCCAGCAGCGACAGCCCCCGGGCACCGCAGAGGACCGGGTTGAACTCGACCAGGGCTATCTCGGGATGGTTGTCCTTCATCCACGCCAGCCGCCCGGCGAGGTCCTCAAGCGCATCCATGTCCACGGGCGGCAGGCCCTGGTAGCCCAGCAGCTTGCGGGCGGCCCGGGGCGCCCGGACGAACTCCTCGACGTCGGCGGCGGACAGCGGCGGAACCCGGTGCGCCCAGTCATCGAGCAGGTTGACGGCGTCCCCGGCCAGGCCGAAGGAGATCACGGGCCCCAGCAGCGGGTCCTCGATGGCCCGGAACGTGCAGGCCTGCCCCACGGGAGCCATGGCCTGCACCTCCAGGGACCGCGAACCGTACGGGGCCAGCGACCGGCGCATCTGCGCGATGGTCCGGCGCAGCGAGTCTGCATCCTCGATGTCCAGCCGCACACCGCCCAGGTCCAGGCGGTGCCGGAGCGCCGGGTCGGTGGTTTTTAAGGCAACCGGCCAGCCCAGCCGGTCCGCGGCGGCGACTGCTTCATCCTCCGACCCGAACCCGGCGGACGGCAGCACCGGGATGCCGTAGTGCGCCAGCAGTGCGGCCGTGGACGCGGCGTCCAGGGCTTTGAGTTCGGCGCCCTGGACATCCTGGAGCAACTGATCCAGGAGCATGTCCGCGGCTTCCGGATCGCAGCCGGCGGGCTCCACAAATTGGCCCGGGTCCCGGGCGAGCCACTCGGAATAGCGCACGACGGCGGCGAGCGCCGCCACGGCCGCGCCCGGGTTGGAGAAGCACGGTACGGTCTGCGCCTCGCTGCCCACCATCCCCTCCACGTAAACGGAGGCATCAAGGATTCCCGTGAAGGCGGCCACGACCGGCTTGCCTGCCGCCGCGGAGCACTCGGCCAGCACCCCCGCGATGCTTTCCACCGTCAGGCCGCGGACCGGCAGCAGTGCCGCCACCACTGCGTGGACGGCGTCGGACGCGAGCGTTTCCTGGAGGCTGCGGCGGAGCGCCGGCAGCGCAAGGGACATCCCGGCGTCGAGATCAACGTCGGTGACGATTCCGTGGACGGCCAGGCCGTGGGCTTCGGCGCTGTCTGCCACCACCTTGCCCAACGCCATGGAATTACTGAAGATGGCCAGCCCCGGACCGGCAGGCAGCGGCTGGCCTGCGACGATCTGGGCGACGTCCATGAGCTCTTCAATGGTCTCCACCCGGATGACGCCGGACTGCCGCATCATCGCGTCCAGTGCCCCCGCCGGTGCCTGGGTGGTGCGGACGGCGTGGCCGGGCGGAAGCCGAAGGCCCATGGTCTCGGACTTGGCAACCACCACCGGCTTGGACCGGGCAAGGCGACGGGCGATCCGGGAGAATTTGCGCGGGTTGCCGATTGATTCCAGGTACAGGCCCACGGCGGTGGTGTCGGCGTCGTCTTCCCAGAACTGCATCATGTCGTTGCCGGACACGTCCGCCCTGTTGCCGGCCGAGAGGAACGTGGACAGTCCCAGCCGGCGGCGGCTGGATGCCGCATAGAGGGACACCCCGATGGCCGCCGACTGGCTGAAGAGCCCCAGGCCCCCGCGCCGCGGCATCTCCGGCGCCATTGAGGCGTTGAGCGAAACCTGCGGATGCGTGTTGACGATCCCGAGCGAGGACGGCCCGATGACCCGCATGCCGTTCGCCCGCGCTTTCCGGACGAGGTCCCGCTGGCGCAGCAGGCCCCGTTCGCCGTCGTCCGCGAACCCGGCGGAGGCAATCACCAGCCCCTTGACCCCGGCCGCGGCGCAGTCATCCACCACGCCGGGCACTTCGGTGTAGGGAACGGCGATGACCGCGAGCTGGACCGGGTCCGGGACCTCGGACAGCCTGCCGAACGACAACATTCCGGCCAGTTCCAGCGCCTCGGGGTTAATGGCGTACACGGGTCCGGGGAAGCCGCCCTCAATGATGTGTTCGAGCAGTTGGTGGCCCACGGTCCCCCACTTGCGGCTCGCGCCGATGACCGCAATGGACGACGGCGTCAGCAGGTCCCTGACGCTCCTCGCCTCGGCGCGGTGCTCGCGTGACTCCATGACGGCACGCGATTTTTCCGTGGGACCGATGTTGAACTCCAGGCTGACCACGCCGTCGTCGAAATGGCGTTTGACGTCGTAGCCGGCATCAGCGAAAACCATCAGCATCTTGCGGTTTTCCGGCAGCACTTCGGCGGTGAAGCGGCGGATTCCGTTTTCGTGGGCGGCGGCGGCGAGGTGTTCGAGAAGGATCGATCCGATTCCCCTGCCCTGGTGGGCGTCGGCGATGTTGAAGGCGACCTCGGCCTCGGCCGGGTCATCGAGCCGGTCGTAGCGGCCAATGCCCAGGATCTCGCCGCCGAAAGTGATGACCAGCGCCACCCGGTCCTTGTAGTCCACTTCAGTGAAGCGTTTGAGCTCCTTAGTGGACAGCCGGGATTTGAACGTGAAGAACCGCATGTAGATTGAGTTCTGCGACTGCCCGGTATGGAAGGCCTGGACGGCGTCGGCATCACTGGGATGGATTGGCCTCAGATGCGCTGTGCCGCCGTCCCTGAGCACGACATCGGCTTCCCAATGTTCCGGATATTCGCCGTCCCCGGGCTGATCCACCATAGGCTTAGCCTAACCACAAAAGGACGCCGCAGGCCCTGCGCCAACAAAACTGCGCCAGGAAACTGCAGCCCGCCAGCGCACCATCAGTAACCCAGAAGGATCCACCAGCCATATGGCCCGCCGCCAAAGCCCACCCCCAGCCGGGGCAGCCGCCCAGGATTACGTCGAGAACATCGTGGACATCGATGTCACGTCCGAGATGGAAGGTTCCTTCCTCGAGTACGCCTATTCGGTGATTTACTCCCGGGCCCTGCCCGACGCCAGGGACGGCCTCAAGCCGGTGCAGCGCCGGATCCTGTACATGATGAGCGAGATGGGCCTCCGGCCTGACCGCGGCCACGTCAAGAGCGCGCGCGTGGTGGGCGAGGTCATGGGTAAACTCCACCCCCACGGCGACACAGCCATTTATGACGCCATGGTGCGCATGGCCCAGGACTTCTCGCTGCGTTTGCCGCTGATCGACGGCCACGGCAACTTCGGCTCCCTCGATGACGGCCCGGCTGCTCCCCGCTATACGGAGGCCAGGCTGGCGGCGGCGGCGCTGACGCTCACGGACCACCTGGACGAAGACGTGGTGGACTTTGTCCCCAACTATGACAACCAGCTCACCCAGCCGGACGTGCTGCCGGCGGCGTTCCCGAACCTGCTGGTCAACGGTGCCACCGGCATCGCCGTGGGCATGGCCACCAACATGGCTCCGCACAACCTGGTGGAGGTCATCTCCGCCGCCAGGCACCTGATCGCAAACCCGGACGCCACCCTGGATGACCTGATGCGTTTTGTCCCCGGGCCGGACCTGCCGACCGGCGGCCGCATCGTGGGCCTGGACGGCATCCGTGACGCGTACGCCACCGGGCGCGGATCCTTCAAAACCCGCGCCAAAGTGGAGATCGAACAGCTCTCCGCCCGGCGGACCGGCCTGGTGGTCACCGAACTGCCGTACATGGTGGGCCCGGAAAAGGTGATCGAGAAGATCAAGGACGCGGTCAACGCCAAGAAGCTGACCGGCATCAGCGACATCGTGGACCTCACGGACCGCAAACACGGCCTGCGCCTGGTCATCGAGCTGAAGAACGGGTTCAACCCGAACGCTGTCCTCCAGCAGCTGTACCGCTACTCCCCCATGGAAGACTCGTTCGGCATCAACAACGTGACGCTGGTGGACGGCCAGCCGCAGACCCTCGGGCTGGTGGACCTGCTCTCTGTCTACGTCGGCCACCGGATCGACGTGGTCCGCCGGCGCACCGCCTTCCGGCTGGGCAAGAAAAAGGACCGCCTGCACCTGGTGGAGGGCCTCCTGATCGCCATCGTTGACATTGACGAGGTCATCCAGATCATCCGCTCCTCGGACGAGGTGGCCGCAGCCCGCGAACGGCTGATGTCCATCTACGACCTCACCGAAATCCAGGCCAACTACATCCTGGAACTGCGGCTGCGGCAGCTGACCAAGTACTCACGGATCGAACTCGAGAAGGAACAGGAGGAGCTGCGCCGCGAAATTGCGGAGCTGGAAGCCATCCTCGGCTCAGAGCAGCGGCTGCGTGAACTGGTGTCGGCCGAGCTCGGCGAGATCGCGGAGAAATACGGCACCCCGCGCCGGACGGTGCTGCTCGAATCCGAGGCCGTCTCCCCCACGGTGGCCGCTGCCCTGGCTGCCGCGCCCGGGGTGAAGGGGAAAGCCACACCGCTGGCCCTGGAGATCCCCGATGACCCGTGCTGGGCCATTCTTACGGCCTCGGGCCAGATTGCCCGCACGTCCAACCAGGAGCCGCTCGCCGAGTCAGGTCCGCGGGTCCGGCATGACGTGTTCCGGTCCGTGGTCAAGACCTCCGCGCGCGGTGAGATCGCCGCTGTGACCTCACTGGGGCGCATGCTGCGGCTCCAGGTGATGGACATGCCGGTGCTGCCGCCGATGTCCGGCCTGCCCAACCTGGCCGGCGGGGTCCCCGCCAAGGATTTCATCACCCTGGGCAAGGGTGAAACACTGGTGGCCTTCGCCCCGCTGGATGAGGTCCTGGCCATCGGGACCGCCCAGGGCGTGGTCAAACGGGTCCAGCCGGACTACCCCCTGAACCGCGAGGACTGGGAAATCATTGCCCTCAAGGACAAGGACGCCGTGGTGGGTGTGGCCCCGGCAGGGTCGGAAGACACGGACCTGGTGTTCCTGACCCGCGAAGCGCAACTGCTGCGCTTCAGTGCCGGCACCGTCCGGGCCCAGGGCAGGACAGCGGGCGGCATGGCCGGGATCAAGCTCGGCGCCGGCGACCATGTGGTGTTCTTTGGCGCGGTGGACCCGAACGATGACGCCGCCGTCGTGGTGACCATCGCCGGGACCGACGGCGCCCTGCCGGGCACCGCGCCCGGCGCCGCGAAGGTGACGGCGTTTGCCGAGTATCCGGTCAAGGGCCGCGCCACTGCAGGTGTCCGCGCCCACCGGTTCCTCAAGGGCGAAGACACCCTGCTGCTGGGCTGGGCGGGGCACGGACCGGCCAAGGCGTCCTCGCTGGGCGGTGTGGCCAGGTCGCTGCCGCAGGAACACGGGCGGCGTGACGGTTCGGGCATTCCCCTGTCCCAGGCCGTGGATGCGGTGGGACCGGCCATGGCCTGGGCTGATCCGGCCTAGACTGCTGCCATGCCTATCATTCCTGATGAAAAAGACTGGACCTGGGTACTCTCCCGGCCCTGCCCGGAGTGTTCCTTTGATGCATCCACCGTCACCCCGGTGACCGTTGCCGGCAGCGTGGCGAACATGCTCCCGCGCTGGCGGGCGGTCCTCCGCAGGCCGGAGGTCACCGAACGTCCGGACGCGAACACGTGGTCGGCCCTGGAGTACGCCTGCCACGTCCGGGACGTCTTTGCGCTGTTCGACCAGCGGCTGAACCTGATGCTCGGGTCCGAGGACGCACGGTTCGAGAACTGGGACCAGGACCGGACGGCTGTCGAGAAGGACTATGCCGGCGCGGACCCCGCCGTTGTCAGTGCCGAACTGACGGCCGAGGGCGAACAGATCGCCGCGTCCTTCGCCGGCGTCCGGGAGGAGGACTGGGTCAGGACGGGCCTGCGGGGCAACGGTTCGAAGTTCACCGTCCTGACGCTGTCCCAGTATTTCCTGCACGACGTGGTCCACCATCTGCACGACGTGGACGGCTGACTCCAGGGCCTGACTACAGCGGTTCACTACAGGGCCTTGTCCCAGGCCATACTGCGGTTGACGGCCCGGTAACCCAGCCGCGTGTAAAGCGCCAGCGCGCCGGAGGGGTTCTCCGAATCGACATCCAGTGACGCCACGTCCATTCCGGCGGCGGTAAACCGGCGCATGGCATCAGTCAGCAGCGCCCGGGCAATCCCGCGGCCGCGGTACGCCCGCCGTACGCCGAGCAGTTCCGTGTAGCCCTCCCGGAAGCCCCGCTGCACGGCGATGTCCGGATCGTGGCTGGCAAGCTGGTAACCGGCCACTTCAGCGGTGACACTGTCCAGGACCACAGCGCTGAGGTCCGGGCGCGCCTGCGGGTTGTTGACTATGAAAGACCAGGATTCCCTGTCCTTCGGCTCGCTGCCCCAATGGTCGAGGAAGGCCGCGTTGTGCGCCAGCCGGACCGGTTCGTGCAGCTCCGGAACCAGCGCGGCCAGCACCAGGCCCGGGGAGAGGGCGGCCGGGGGCAGCGGCCGGTCCAGGGGACGGTGCATTTCGTTGAAGTAGCGGACCACCGTGTACCCGCCGGTTTCCAACAGCCTGGCCTGGTGCGCGTGCTGCTGCCCGGTCCCGATCCGCAGGCGGGGCACCGGCCGCGCGTCGCCGCCGGCGGAGACTTCTGCCGGAACCCTGGCGCGGTCCCCGGCGAAGCGCTCCCGGGTGCGCTGCTCCAGCCAGCCAAGCAGTGCCGTGCCAATTCCGCGCCGCTGCCACGCCGGGTCCACGCACCCAAAGCCGTGTGCTTTGTCCCCGTCCGGGTTTTTCGAAATCCTGGCGTACGCGCGGATGACGCCGTGGCCGTCGAAACCAAGCACCGTGTGGGTGGCCACAGGGTTTTTGCGGGACGCGACGTGCTCCTGCAGGTCCGCTTCCCGCTCGTACCAGACGGGCGTCTCGACGACGGCGGTCCGGGCAATCAGGGCAGCCCACGCCGGGATGTCGGACGCCGCGGCCGGCCGCCACTGCAGTTGCGGAAAGTCCACCGGTGGCTTCTGGTCCATGGCAACAGGCTACCTACATCAGTCGGTAGCCTGTGCCGACATCAGCCGGTCGTGTCAGGCCAATGAAGGCTGCCCTGTTGACAGCAGATGCCGGGTCCCTCCCTCAGCGCCTGTCACCGAAGCAGCGGACAGGTCCAGGAGAGTGTCGCCCGGCCGGATTTCAGCGGGATTGTGCGTCACCATGACCACCGTTCGGTCCTGGAGGCCGGCGCGCAGGTCTGCCAGCATCTCACGGCCCGATTCGGCATCCAGGTGGGCCGTGGGCTCATCCAGCAGGATCACCCGGGCGCCTGTCAGGACGGTCCGGGCCACGGCAAGCCGCTGCCGCTCACCGCCGCTCAGGAACGAGCCGCCGGAGCCGATGCGGGTGTCAAGCCCGTCCGGCAGCCGTGCCACCAGGGCATCGAGGCCGACGGCGGTCAAGGCCGCAGCCAGCTCGGCCTCGCCGGGCTCAGGGGTACTGGAGCCGGGGGTGCCGGAGGTGCCGTTGCAGCGGGCTGGGAGCCCCAGCATCAGGTTGCCACGAAGGGTCGAATCGAACAGGTGAGCTTCCTGGGGGCACCAGGCTGCCTGTCCTGTCACCGCGGCCTTTCCGGCCGCGGCGGGAAGGAAGCCCAGGAGAACGGCAAGGAGGGTGGACTTACCCGAGCCGGAAGGCCCGGTGACCGCCAGCCATCGGCCTGGCCCGGCGGTTGCCGACACCCCGGAGAACACTGTGCCTCCGCCGGGCCACGCTGCCGAAAGGTTGGTCAGTTCCACACCGGGGACAGCCCCGGAGCGGGGTGGGACGTGGCACAGCCCGTCCCCTTCTGCTTCCTCGTCCGCCGTCGCGGTCAGCACGCCGGACTCCGCCACGCGGCGCATGACCTGGCGCAGGGCAGGGTACTGGCGGACCGCCGTCGTCATGGCTGCATAAGGCTCCACGAGGGCAAGCTGCAGGAGCACCATCACCGCCGCGGTGGCCGGTTCCATGGCACCGGCAATCACCTGCGGTGCGGTGAGCACGGCGGCAGCCAGCGCCGCCGTGCCGCAGGCGGCTACGGTGACGGCCTGGCCCAGGCCTTCCGCCCAGGCGGAGCGCTGGGATGCTTTGGTTGCTGTGCGGTCCTCGGACCGGAGTGCGGCCAGGACCGTTGCGGAGATGCCGTTGGCGTGCAGTTCGGCCCGCGCGTCCAGGGCCGCGGACGTGCGCCGCAGGACCCCGGCGCGCAGGCGCTGTTCCGCTGCGGCCGACTGCCGGTCGCCCCAGAGGGCAGCAGCGGGCGCCACGGCCAGGCTGAGGACGGCCGCGATGGTGACGGCGGGCAGGGCCGCCGGGGCCACCAGGCTGGTGGCCAGCAGCGCCGCACCGCCAACCGCAAGGGCGGTCACGGGGGGCAGGACAACGCGCGGCAGCAGGTCCCGGATGGTATCGACATCGTCAATGACCGTGCCCAGGACGTTGCCGCCCTGCAGCAGCCGCCGCAGGGACAGGGCCTTGCGGCTCAGCGATTCCCAAAGCCGGCCACGGAGCCGGGTGAGGGCGGCAAAGACGGCGTCGTGCAGCAGCAGCCGTTCCCCGTAGCGCAGGACGGCCCGCCCGATTCCGAAGAACCGCACGCCCACGATGGCGGTCAGCAAGTAGAGGATGGGCGGCTGCTCGCTCGCCCTGATGATGAGCCAGCCGGACAGTCCGGAGAGAGCAACAGCGAAGATGGCGGCCAGGGCCCCCACCACGGCTGCGCCCGTGAACCGGCCGGCCACGGGCGCCAGCAGGCTGCCCAGCAGGCTGCTGGTTGGCTGAGGCCCTCCGTCGGTTGGGTCAGGCCGTCCGTCCGACGCCGGGCGGGCAACGCCCAGGCCTGGGGTTGCAGGGACCTGATGGGCGTCACCGCCCGCTGCTGCGCCGGCCGGGCCTCCTGGAGCCACTGCAGCGTTCGGCCTGGCAGGGGCCCTGGACGGTTCCGTGACCCCGCGGGCAGAGACAGGCACCAGGTGGTCCGCCAGTTCGCGGGTCTGCTGGTCGTGGGCCACCAGGATCACGGTGACCTGGCCGCGGAGGGCACGGATGGAGTCCTGCACCAGCCCCGATGAAGCGGCATCGAGGTGGGCCGTCGGTTCATCAAGGAGCAGCACGGTGGCGCCGGCGCGGATGCGGGCCAGCCCGCGGGCCAGCGCAACGCGCCGCAGCTCCCCCGGGCTCAGCTCGGCCGGATGCTTCCCGGCAAGGTGGCCGGCGGCAGCCGCGGCGAGGCACTCGCGGGCAATCCCTTCCGATTCTTCTGCGGTCCCGGCGTTGACGTAGAGCGCGACCTCCCCAAGGACGGACTCCGCCACCATCACCGGGTGCTGCGGAACCCAGGCCACCGCGTCCCGGTCGAAGCCGGAAAGCTGTCCCGACACCGTGGTTCCGGCGCCGTCGCCCACCGTCCCGGCGAGCACGCCCAGCACGGTGCTTTTGCCGGCACCGCTGGGGCCGTCGAGGGCGGTGATCCGGCCCCGCGGGGCGGTGAAGGTGAGGGGGCCGACGGCGGCTTCCGCCCTGCCCGCATAGGTAACCGTGAGGTCGGTGACCGACACGCCGCGTGAGTCCGCTGTGGAAGGCAGCGCGGCGTCGTCGTTCACTGGAAGGACGACGCGGGCGGGGATTTCGGCATTCCCGGCAGTGGCGCCGCCGGCAGGCAGCGGCCGCGGCTCCGGTGCTTCGGTGACGGTCCGGGTCGCGGCGAGCGCGGCCCTCCCATCGTCACTGGCGTGGTGCGCAGTGCCCAGTTCGCGCAGCGGCAGGTAGCAGTCGGGCGCGAGGATGAGCGCCAGGAGGCCGGCCTCGAGGGCCATGTCGCCCTGCACCAGGCGGACTCCGATGAAGACGGCCACCACGGCCACGGAAATGGTGGCGATGAGTTCGAGCGCCAGGGCGGAGAGGAACGCGGTCCGCAGGGTCCCCATGGTTTTGGTCCGGTATTCCTCGGAGATTTCCTCCAGGGCCTTGCGCTGTGCCGTGGCGCGGCCCAGGCCCACCAGCACGGGCAGCCCCTTGGCCAGCTCCAGCATGTGGGCGGAGAGCCGGGTGAGCGTTTCCTGCGCCTCGCGGACATGGTCCTCCGTGTACCGGCCGATCAGCACCATAAACAGCGGGACCAGCGGAACCGTCAGGACCACTACCACGGCACTGACCCAGTCCGCGAAGAGGATGCGTACCCCCAGCAGCAGCGGGATGGCGGCGCAGTTCACGAGCGCGGGCAGGAACTGGGTGTAGTAGCTGTCCAGTGCATCCAGGCCGCGGGTCGCCAGCACGGCGAGGCCGCCGTCGCCCGGCCCGGTGCTGCGTGCACCGTTCCGAAGGGCGCGTGCCAGCAGTTCCTGCCGCAGTTCCTCCTTGATGCCCAGGGCGGCCCTGCGGGCGGCGATGCCCTGTGCCCACACGGTGACTGAACGTAGCACCACGCCTGCCAGGCCCCAGGGCAGCTGGTCCGGCCAGGAATCGTTCCCGGTGGCCAGTCCGGCGAGCATGGCCGCCACGGCCTGCCCCATGAGGACCAGGGCGAGCGCCTTCAGCGCGGCCAGCAGGCCAAGCCAGTAGACGGCGGAGCGGGTGGCCGGTCCGGCTGGAAAGTCCGGGCGCACGCCGGGTCAGCCCTTCGTGGTGAATGCCCTGACGGCCACTGCCGGCAGGAAACTGTGGGCCTCCGGGATGTGCGCCGCGCTGACGCGGCGGCGGAACACCCAGTACGTCCAGGCCTGGTACACGATCACCAGCGGAAGGCCCACCGCCGCCACCACGCTCATGAGGCCGAGGGTGTAATCGGAGGAGGACGCGTTGGCAATGGTCAGGTCAAACGCCGGGTCCAGGGTGGAGGGCAGCACCACGGGGAACACGGCGCCAAAGATCGAGGCACTGCCCAGGAGCAGGAAGGTTCCCATGGCCATGAACGCGTGGCCCTCGGCTCCGCGCCTGGCCTGGAACCACGCCACGACAGCTGCCACGACTGCCAGGACCACGGCGGCCCAGGTCCACAGCTCGCCCGCCAGGAACTGGATGACCAGCGCCCAGGCGGCCAGGGGAAGCAGCAGGACGGGCAGCAGCCGGACAAACCAGGCACGGGCCCGGTGCCGAATGTCGCCGTCGGTCTTCAAGGCGAGGAACGCCAGGGCATGGAGCAGGGAGAACCCCACCACGGCCAGTCCGCCCAGGACGGCGTAGCCACTGAACCACGCCATCGCTCCGCCTTCACGGTCGCCGTTTGCGTTCAGCGGCAGGCCGGTGGTGGTCAGTGCCAGGGCCGCGCCCACGCCGAAGGCGGCGAAGAAGGAGCCCAGGGCGATGGCCCAGTCCCAGCGTGCCCGCCAGCTGTCATCGTCCACCTTGCCCCGGTACTCGAAAGCCACGGCGCGGAAGATCAGTGCCACGAGGACCACCAGGAGGGGGAGGTAGAGCGCGGAGAAGAGCGAGGCGTACCAGAGCGGGAACGCCGCGAAAGTGGCCGCGCCGGCCGTGATCAGCCAGACCTCGTTGCCGTCCCAGACCGGGCCGACCGTGTTCAGCAGCACCCTGCGTTCAGTGTTGTTCCGTGCGAACAGCTTCATCAGCATTCCGACGCCGAGATCGAAGCCTTCAAGGAAAAGGTAACCGGTCCAGAGCACCGCAATGATGACGAACCAGATGGTGGGCAGCAGTTCCATGTCGAATATCCTCTGCTCTGCTTAGTAGGCGAATGCCAGGACGTCATCGGCGGGTTTGGCGGTGCCGCCGGGGCCCGGGGTGCCGTCCTCGTTCTCGTCCGCCGGCGCCTGCACCAGTTCCGGCATGGCAGAGACCACGCCGCCGCGGATGTACTTGACCAGGAGTTTGACCTCCACCACGAGCAGGGCGCCGTAGACCGCGGCCAGGACGATGAGCGAGGTCAGCAGTTCGCCGGCCGACACGCCGGGCGAAACGGCGGCTGCCGTAAACATAAACACCTGGTCAATGCCGTTCAGGTCCGGGTTGGGCGCCACCACGAACGGTTGACGGCCCATTTCGGTGAAGATCCAGCCGGCGGCGTTGGCACCGAAGGGGGCCAGGATGCCCAATACCGCCAGGCGCATCAGCCAGGGCGACGCGGGGACGGTTCCCTTCCTGGTGAGCCAGAGGGCCACGAGAGCTGCCATCGCCGCCAGTCCGCCGAAGCCGATCATCATCCGGAAGCCCCAGTACGTGACTTCCATGACGGGGACGTACTGGATTTCGGCGCCGGCCCGTTCACCGTAGATCGGGTTGTCCGGCAGGTGGGTGCCGTAGTCGGCCTTGTACTGGTCCAGGAGGCTGTTGACGCCCTTGACCTCAGTGGTGAAGTCGCCCTTGGCAAGGAAGGACAGGATGCCCGGCACTTCGATCACTGCCGTGATGTCGTCGCAGTTCTTGGAGCCGAGGTTGCCGACGCTGAGGACCGAAAAGCCGGTGCCGTCGTGGCAGGCGGCTTCGGCAGCGGCCATCTTCATGGGCTGCTGCTCAAACATCAGCTTGCCCTGCAGGTCGCCGGTGAGGGCGGTGCCGGCGAACGAGATCATGGCGACGACGGCGCCGATCCGGAGGGAGCGGATCCAGACGTTGTAGTCGGTCCTGTCGCGGCCGGCGATCGGTGCTTCGCCGGGAATGACCTTGCCGTCAGGGCCGATGGTGTCGATGCCGTCCTTGCGCCGGCGCCAGAGGTGGTACCAGGCGATGCCCAGCAGGAACCCGCCGGCCACGGCCAGCGCTCCCATCAAGGTGTGCGGGAAGGCGACCAGCGCGGTGTTGTTCGTGAACACGGCCCACGCGTCGGTCATGACCGGCCGGCCGTTGATGATTTCCGCGCCGACGGGGTGCTGCATCCAGCTGTTGGCCACAATGATGAAGTAGGCGGAAAAGACCGATCCCACCACGGCGATCCACAGGCAGGCGAGGTGGATGGCCGGCTTCAGCTGTTTCCAGCCGAAGATCCACAGGCCCAGGAACGTGGACTCAACGAAGAACGCCAGCAGGGACTCCAGTGCGAGCGGTGCGCCGAAGATGTCGCCGACGAACCGGCTGTATTCGCTCCAGGCCATGCCGAACTGGAACTCCTGGACGATGCCGGTGGCAACCCCCATGATGAAGTTGATCAGGAAGAGCTTGCCCCAGAACTTGGTCATCCTCAGGTATTCGGCCTTGCCGGTCCGGTACCAGATGGTCTGCATGACTGCGACCACCAGGCCCAGGCCGATAGTCAGGGGCACCATCATGAAGTGGTAAACGGTGGTGATGCCGAATTGCCAGCGTGCGATTTCCAGAGCTTCCACAGCAGTCCCTCGGGGGTCGGGGTTCAACTTCTACGAATCGTAGAACTGTAACTTCTACAGAGTGTAGAACAATGCGGCAGGCACTGTAAAAACAAGAGTTGCACGTCACTGCACCGCCAACAAGGGGACCGCCCACGCTGTGTTCTACGGTACGTAGAAACTCAGCCAAAAAACAGGTAAATTTAGTGGTGTATCTGTAGCGAACAATGTGCAGGCACCGCGGCGCTCAGCCGGCGGATGCGGGAACAAGAAGGATGTAGCAATGGCAAGTCTTGGGGAACTGGAACGGGCAGTGATGGACCTGCTCTGGGCGGGCCACGAAGCAGCCACCGCAAATACCCTGCGTGACAGACTGGCAACCACCACGGAGGCGGACGGGGACGCAGCCGGGCATGCCGGCAAGGAACTTGCCGTCACAACGGTCCTGACTGTCCTCTCACGGTTGGAAAAGAAAGGCCTTGTGGAACGGGAACGCGGCACCAGGCCGCACCGCTACCAGGCGGTTTCAAGCCGGGAGGAACACACCGCGGAACTGATGCATGAGGTGCTGGGCTCCGCGCCTGACCGGGAAGCCGTACTGGCGCAGTTCATCGGTTCCGTGACCGAAAGTGAAGCCGAAACGCTGCGCAAACTGCTCGGCCACGTCTAGCGGGCCCATGTTCTGGACCTCATACCTGCTGGCGGTCCTGGCGATAGTCCTGGCGTGGCCGGTGCCTATCTTTCTTTCGCGTGCCCAGTGGCCGGCCCGCTCGCCGTTTACCGCCATGCTCCTCTGGCAGGCGATCGCCCTCGCCGGCGGGCTCTCGATGATCGGCGCCATGCTGGTCTACGGCCTGGAACCGGTGGGCGAAAACCTGATCGCCGGCCTGCGGGCCCTCGCGGGTATGGTGTTCTTCAATGCGCCCACCACCGCGCTTGGCTTCTGGCACCTTTTTGCCCTCTCCGCTGCCGCGCTGCTCACGGCGCACCTGGTCTTTACGCTGCTGCTCACGTACTACAAGATCCGGCGGCAGCGCCGGCGCCACCGTGAACTGCTTGACCTCCTGGCTTCGCCCTCCGCCGAAAGGGCAGGAACGGTGGTCATCAGCCACGACTCCCCCGTGGCCTACTGCCTGCCCGGCGGGGCCCGCTCGGTCACTGTACTCTCCGACGGCCTGATGGCCGCCCTTGAACCGGACGAACTGCGGGCAGTCCTGAGCCATGAGAACGCCCACCTCAACCAGCGCCACCACCTGCTCCTCTGGGCGTTCGCCGCGTGGCGCCAGGCCCTCCCCTGGCTTCCCACCACCAGGCTGGCCCAGGAGTCCGTGAACTCCCTCATCGAGATGCTGGCTGACGATGTTGCCCTGAAGACGGAAAGTCGGTCAACCCTCATCAAGGCAATCGCCATAGTCGCCAGCGGCTCGGCCGGCGCCCGGGCTTTCCGGCCCGCCGCTCAGGCCGGCCTGGCCCTCGACGGGCTGGAGGCCGCAGCGGGCGTGACCGGCTCCGACGCCGCCCGCACCACGGCTTCGCGCGTCAGCCGGCTGCTCTCGCCCCGGCCGGAACTGCCCACCGCGGTCCGCGGCACGGTGCTGGCCGGCTGCACCCTCCTGCTTGCCCTGCCCACGGCGCTGCTGATCGTGCCCGGCCTGCTGGGCTAAGGGACGCCGGCCCGAATATCAGGCGTCGATCCGCTCCCGGTCCAGGCTGGAGGCGCCGGCAATAATAAAGTCCTTCCGCGGCGCCACGTCCGAGCCCATCAGCAAATCGAAGGTGTCCTCTGCCTGCTTGGCGTTCTCGATCCCCACCTTGCGCAGCGTCCGGTGCCGGGGATCCATGGTGGTTTCAGCCAGCTGTTCGGCATCCATCTCGCCAAGACCCTTATAGCGCTGGATCGGCTCCTTGTAGCGCTTGCCTTCCTTCGCCAGCCGGGCCAGCAGCACGTGCAGTTCCGCTTCGGAGTAGGTATAGATCATCTCGTTGGCCTTCTGGCCGGCGTTGATCACTTCGACCCGGTGCAGCGGCGGAACGGCGGCGAAAACGCGCCCCTCGTCGATCATGGGCCGCATGTAGCGGAAGAACAGCGTCAGCAGCAGCGTCCGGATGTGGGCCCCGTCAACGTCGGCGTCGGTCATCAGGATGACCTTGCCGTACCTGGCCGCGCTGATATCGAAGCTGCGGCCGGAGCCGGCGCCCACCACCTGGATGAGGGCGGCGCATTCAGCGTTGGAGAGCATGTCCCCCACCGACGCCTTCTGGACGTTCAGGATCTTGCCGCGGATGGGAAGCAGCGCCTGGAAGTCCGAGGACCGTGCCAGCTTCGCCGTTCCCAGGGCGGAGTCACCCTCGACGATGAACAGCTCGGAACGCACGACGTCGTCCGTCCGGCAGTCGGCGAGCTTGGTGGGCATGGACGAAGTTTCCAGCGCATTCTTGCGCCGTTGTGTTTCCTTGTGCACGCGCGCGGAAATGCGGGACTTCATTTCGCTGACGATCTTCTCGAGCAGCAGCGCGGACTGGGCCTTGTCGTTGCGGTTGGCCGAGTTCAGCTTGGCGTTGATCTCATGCTCCACCACCTTCGCCACGATGGCCCGGACCGCCGAGGTGCCGAGGATTTCCTTGGTCTGGCCCTCGAACTGCGGCTCGGCCAGCCGGACCGTCAGGACAGCGGTCAGCCCGGCGAAGATGTCGTCCTTTTCGATCTTGTCGTTGCCCGCCTTGAGCTTGCGGGCATTGGTTTCCACGGCCTTCCGGAACGTCTTGACCAGGGCCTGCTCAAAGCCGGCCTGGTGGGTTCCGCCCTTGGGCGTGGAAATGATGTTCACAAAGCTGCGGACGGTGCTGTCGTAGCCGATGCCCCAGCGCAGTGCCACGTCCACTTCGCAGTCGCGTTCCACCTCGGCCAGCTGGCTGTGGCCGCGCTCATCCAGCACCGGCACAGTTTCCTTGAACTTGCCCGAGCCGTGCAGGCGCCAGACATCGGTGACAGCGGGATCGGCGGCGAGGAAGTCAACAAACTCGGAGATGCCGCCGTCATGGTGGAAGACCTCCTCATGGGGGCCGGCTTCACCCGGGGTTCCGGCCAGCCGACGTTCATCGCGGACGGTGAGCTTGAGCCCCGGCACCAGGAAGGATGTCTGCCGGGCCCTGGCGGCCAGTTCGTCGTACGAGAACTTCGCGTCCGGAGTGAAGATCTGCCGGTCGGCCCAGTAGCGGATCCGTGTCCCGGTCACTCCGCGCTTCGCCTTGCCGATGACGTCAAGGACGGAGTCCTTAACAAACGGTTCGAACGTCGCGGCCGGATCGGGCTTGCTGCCGGTGTCCTTGAACCGGCCCGGCTCTCCGCGGCGGAACGACATCTTGTATGTTTTGGAGCCGCGGTCCACCTCCACGTCCAGCCTGGCGGACAGCGCGTTGACCACGGAGGCGCCCACGCCGTGCAGGCCGCCGGAGGCGGTGTAGGAGCCGCCGCCGAACTTCCCGCCGGCATGCAGCTTGGTGAAGACCACTTCGACGCCGGTGAGCCCTGTTTTGGGTTCCACATCAATGGGGATGCCACGGCCGTCGTCGTGGATTTCCACGGAGTTATCCGAGTGCAGGATGATCTTGATGTCATGTCCGAAGCCCGCCAGTGCTTCGTCCACGGAGTTGTCAATGATCTCCCACAGGCAGTGCATCAGTCCGCGCGAGTCGGTGGAGCCGATGTACATGCCGGGGCGTTTGCGGACGGCTTCCAAGCCCTCCAGGACGGATAGGTGCCGGGCGGTGTAGTCAGAACTTGGTGCCACGGGTGGTGAACTCCTTCAGTAACGGAAACAGCTGGCGCTGCGGACGCTCGTTCAAGCCTAGTCTGCGGGAGCGGGGGCGGCCCGCTGCCACACCTGGCCGGGGGCTGTGGCCGCCGCCACTCGTGACGCCTTCGTGACCATGATCCGAAGCTTGAGACACTCTTGTGGCTACGCGGTCAGCGAACTTGACCCGTCCTTGCGATGGTATTGATACGAATGCTGGTTATATAGACATACAGATCTACTAAGGAGGCCGATATGACAACAGCAGTGGCAGACCGCACACTCAACGCACTGGACCGGTGCGATCGTTGCGGGGCTCAGGCATATGTCCGCGTTGTACTTGAGACCTCCGGCGGTGAGCTGCTTTTCTGCGGCCACCATGCCCGTGCAGTCGAGGCAACACTCAGGCCGCTGAGCTCTGACTGGCACGATGAGACCGGCAGGCTTCACGAGAAGGCTCCCGTAGCCGTCGACTGACCTGCAAGACATCCGGACAGGACCCCCTCCATTGGAGGGGGTCCTGTTTTGCTTTTCAATAGAAGCGCCCTGGTTTAAGCCCTTAAGCCGCAACGCGGGGTCAGTTACCGCCCGTTAATCCGTGGATGTCGGGCGGGAACTGACCCCGCGTTGCGTGAGTCTGATCTAGTCCAGGTAGTCCCTGAGCACCTGCGACCGCGAGGGGTGGCGGAGCTTGGACATGGTCTTGGATTCAATCTGGCGGATACGCTCACGCGTGACGCCGTAGACCTTGCCGATTTCGTCTAAAGTCTTCGGCTGGCCATCGGTGAGGCCGAACCGCATGGCCACGACGCCTGCTTCACGCTCGGACAGGGTATCCAAAACCGAGTGGAGCTGTTCCTGAAGCAGGGTGAAGCTGACGGCGTCGGCCGGGACCACGGCTTCGGAGTCCTCGATGAGGTCACCGAACTCGGAGTCGCCGTCTTCACCCAGCGGGGTGTGGAGCGAGATGGGCTCGCGGCCATACTTCTGGACTTCAACCACTTTCTCCGGGGTCATGTCCAGTTCGAGGGCCAGCTCTTCAGGCGTGGGTTCGCGGCCAAGGTCCTGAAGCATCTGGCGCTGGACGCGGGCCAGCTTATTGATGACTTCCACCATGTGCACCGGGATGCGGATGGTGCGGGCCTGGTCGGCCATGGCACGGGTGATGGCCTGACGGATCCACCATGTGGCGTACGTGGAGAACTTAAAGCCCTTGGTGTAGTCGAACTTCTCGACAGCGCGGATCAGGCCAAGGTTGCCTTCCTGGATCAGGTCCAGGAACAGCATGCCGCGGCCGGTGTAGCGCTTGGCCAGTGAAACCACCAGGCGGAGGTTGGCTTCGAGCAGGTGGTTCTTGGCCCGTTTGCCGTCATGGATCACAAACTCAAGCTCACGCTTGAACTTGGGGTCCATGGAACCGTCGTCGGCGTTGATCTTCTCTTCGGCAAAAAGCCCGGCTTCAATCCGGAGCGCCAGGTCGACTTCCTGCTCGGCGTTGAGCAGCGCAACCTTACCGATCTGCTTGAGATAGTCCTTAACGGGGTCAGCCGTCGCGCCGGCGGACATGACCTGCTGGACCGGGGCGTCGTCGTCATCGGCGTCCGAGTACACAAAGCCCTTGCCGGTGGCTGCGGATGCGGCCTTGGCGGCGTCGATCTCAGTCTCTTCGCCGGCTTCGATCACAATATCGTCGAGGTCCTCGACCTCGTCGTCATCGGAGTCCGATGCACGTGCGGCTTTTCCGGCTGCCTCGGCGGCAGCTTTGGCGCCGGGCTTGGGCCCGCGCTTCTTGGGCTCGGGCTTGCCGTCGACGGCGGTGCCGCCGGCGGCGTCCTTGACGGCTTTGTTGGCTGCCCGCGTTGCTGCTCGCTTGGCGTTGGTTGCAGCCTGCTTCTCCTCCGGGGACAAAACGTCCTGGGTGGCGGGTTCCTTCTTCGCGGAAGACGGGGTCACAGAAAACCTTTCTAGCGGCGGTCTGTGGAATCACCATACGGGCAACACCACTATGACCCTGTCAAGTCCGTGATTAACATCAGGTGCAACCACGGCCGGCAGAGTCTATAAGTAGAACTGCCGGGGCGGCTGTAATGTTCCCGCAGGGGCAGCATTACATGCACTTGATACACGGACCCAACCGGGTCTCGGCAACCATTGTCTCACGGTTTTGCCGCAGAAGCCTCAAGAACCGGCGGGACCTACGCTGCGTCGGGTTCGAACCTGCGCCAGGCGGCCTCCTTCCGCGCTGCCCAGCCACAGAGGGTTCCGCGCCGCACCAGTTCGATCATCAGCTCGGCAAGCCGGTAGCCGGGTTCCTCGTCCAGGGCACGGCCAAGATACGCGGCCGCGTACGATCCCCTGCCCCGGCACCAGGCGATCCAGCCGCGGCCTGTGAGCGCGGCAGCGCCGGACGCTCCACCGCAGTCCGAGAGCTGCTCAAGAACTGCATCCAGACTGTTCAGGCTGTCCCATGCAGGCATTTCAGGCTCCAGGCCCAGCAGAATCTCGCCGTATCCCGGCACCGCGCAGGCACTGTCAAAACTATCGGTGGCGCCGTGGCCGAGGTCCGCCGGACCGACGGGCGCCAGAGTGCACCCCGCTTCGAAGATGCCAAACGCTTCGGCACCCGCCATGGCTGCCTGGGTGCCCGCCGCAGCCATCACAAAAACGGCGTCACGCCAGGCGGGGACGCGGAGCGAGGCGCGCAGGAACGCTGCGTGGTCCGCTGACAACGGCACGCCCTCGCCGGTCAGTACCGAATCCCACCGCCCCAGGAGGCTGCTGAATTGTTCCCGGCTCCCCCGGCGGGTGTCCAGCCGGGCCGCCCAGGCATCCTCCGCCGCCAGGATACCGGCGCGCTCCGCACGGGAAAGCGCCGCCGCCGGGCGTGCGCCGTTTTCAGGCGAAGGCCCCACACAGCTGCCGCGGTAGACCATCTCGGCATTCAGCATGCTGTCCTTGATCACCTGCACCGGCAGGCCGGGCAAAGGACAACACACCCGGTCATCACAGCTGGCGCTCCGCCAATAGTCATCCCCCACATACCAGGCATCGCGTACTGTCATGCCCCCGGCGTCGAGAGAAGTTTCCAGCGCGGCCAGTAGTCCCTGGTAGATCCCTGGCGGTTCCATCCAGCCGTGGTTGGTAAAGAGGGCCAGCAGGGCCCCGTCAGCATCGCGGTCGGCTGAAAGGTACTCGCGAACCCTCCGGGCATACTCCAGCGGGTCGGCAAGATTTCGCGGCCCGGGCAGGTCAAGCCGAAGGGTCGCTCCGAGGCGTTTACCGTGCATGGACATGGCCACGAGGCTGTCCGAGGGCCAGTACCCCAAGGAATGTGGAATGAACCCGAGGACGTCTTCAGGGCCTCGGACGGTCAGGTGTTCTGAAGGTTTCATGGCTCCAGCTTTGGCCCGGCACCAAGTCCAATGACAGTCCCCACCCCCGCTATGTCAACAACTTCCCCGGGCGGCAGGTGTGGAGGAAAAGTGCCGGCGCTATTCCGGGCTGTCCTGCCGGCGGCGCTGGGCCAGGTTCGACCGCCGCTGCTGTGCCATAGCCCGCAGCAGCGGAGGCACCACCACACCCTGCGCCGCCATCTGACGCCGCACCTTGCGCCGGGTCCGCAGCATCATGGCGCCCCCAAACGCCAGCAGCAGGAAGTGCACACTCAGGGCGATCCGGAATGGCTCCAGGCCGTACAGCTCCCCGCCGGAATAGCCGCTGGCAAGGAGGAAGTCCAGCACAAAACCGATCAGGAAAATCGTCACGAGCGCCGCGATGAAGCCGCCCACGTTCACAATCCCCGTGGCGGTGCCGAGCCTGTGGGCCGGGTTGAAGGTCCGGGCGAAATCAAACCCGATCATGGAACCCGGGCCGCCAATGGCCAGGACCACCACCAGGATCGCGAGCAGCCACAGCGGCGACCGGCCCGGCGTCAGCAGGACAGCGGCCCACGCCGCGGCAGTGGCGACGGATATCAGCAGAACCATGGTGGACCGGCGCAGCGGGTGCCGCGCGACGAAGCTGCCGATGAAGGGGCCGGTGGCCAGTCCGGCGGCAACGTACAGGGTCATGAGTCCTGCCACGGTCCCCGAGGCCAGCCCCTGTCCGGAGATGAGGAACGGATAGCCCCAGGTCATGGCGAACACCGTGCCGCTGAACTGGATGGTGAAGTGGGTCCACATGCCCAGCCGGGTCCCGGGTTGGCGCCATGCAGTGGCAAGGGAGACGCCGGTGGCCCTCAGGCCGCGCTGTACCTGCGGGGTCGTTGCTCCGGGCGGGTGATCCTGCAGGAGAACCACCACCAGGATCACGGCCAGCGCAGACATGCCGGCGAGCATCAGGAAACCGGGGGTCCACCCGAACGAGTGCAGGACAAAGGCAAACGGCAGAACACTGAAAAGCTGTCCCAACTGGCCGGACATTCCCGTCAGCTGGGTGACCAGGGGAACCCGTGCCGGGGCAAACCATAGCGGAATCAGGCGGATCACCGAGATGAATGTCATAGCGTCGCCGGCACCCACCAGCACCCGCCCGGCCACGCCGCCGGGAATGCTTTCCGCAAAAGCGAGCTGGAGCTGGCCGAGCCCCATGAGGATGGCCCCGCCGGCGATCATGGCCCGGGAGCCGAACCTGTCCACCAGCACGCCAACGGGGATCTGCAGGCCCGCGTAGACCAGCAGCTGCAGCACGGTGAAGAAGGAGATCGCGGATGCGCTGGCGTTGAATCGCTCGGTGGCCTCAAGCCCCACCACGCCGAAGGACGTGCGCTGGGAGACCGCCACCAGATACGCAAAGATACCGACGGTCCAGATCAGCCAGGCTCGGGGGGAAGTCACTCCCTCATTATGCCCGGGTTGCCCCGCTTAGCGTGGCAACCGTCTGCCAAGCGGACACATCCGGCCGAACGGATCAGAGGCCGGGGTTCTCCCGCGCCAGGTACGCCTCCACCGCGGCCCCCAGCTCATCGCCGTTGGGAAGTTCGTCGTTCTCGTCGGCGAGCAGTGAGCGCCGGACCGTTCCGTCGGCCTTCTCGTCGTACCGTTCCTCCAGCCGGGCAACCACCTGCCGGACATCATCCGAGGCTTCCACCTGCTCCGCGATCTGGCGTGCAACTTCCCGGCCCGCCTCACGCAGCCGGTCGGTGGGGAGCATCAGGGAGGTGGCCGCGCCGAGGAATTCGAGGCCGGCAACTGCGGCCGTCGGGTATTCAGCTTCGGCGAGGTAGTGCGGGACGTGGATGACATACCCCGCGACGTTGCGTCCGGCGTCCACCAGGCGCAGCTCCAGGATGTGCCCCACTGCTGCGGGGACGTCCACCGTGGGCTTCCAGACCGAGATGCCCTCGATCAGTTCGGGGCGGTTGCCGTGGACCGTGACGCCCACCGGCCGGGTGTGCGGCACCGGCATGGGTATCGAATGGATCCACGTCACGAGGTTAACGTCGAGCTTTTCCACAATGCCCACAACAGCCCGCGCGAAACGCTCCCACTGAAGGTCGGGTTCGAAGCCTGCCAGCAGCAGGAAGGCATTGCCCAGCCCGTCCTTCAACTTGTACAGGGCCAGCTTCGGCGCCTGATAGTCCTGCACATGGTCTTCGACAAAGGAGATATGTGGCCGTCGCGACCGATAGTCGATCAGCTGGTCGGCATCGAACACCGCCACCGTTTCGGCATCGAGGGTGTCCAACAGTTCCGCGTTGATCTGCTTCACTACATGGCCCGCATCGGCAAAGCCGGTGAAACCCATCACCAGGTTCAGCCCGCGGAGCGCCGGGCTGTGGAACAGCTCGATGTTGCTCGCGTAGAGCGCATCGGGGTCCAGCAGTGAGCCGGAAATCCGTTCAAGCACAGCGTCTTCCTTTCGAGGATTCAGGTGGATACATTGCACAACGCTCCCGGAGCTCCCGGCATTCCGCCGGGCGGTGTGGCGCAGGTCTCACAAGATTCCGCCCCGGCGGCCACCAGCGGCTACGATCGAGAAGAGGCTGCCGGAGGGGCCGGGCCGGCACCCGGCCGGGCTCCGACCGGACACCTGCATCATTTCCATGGCCAGCGCCGGACATCCACCTGCGAACAGCCTTTTCGAGAATTGAGGACTTTACCCCGTGGTCAAGAATACTGAAATCAACCTTAGTACCCTCGCCAAGGACCTGAAGAGGGCCACCAGTGACGCCGTTGTCATCGGCGTGGGACAGGGCCCCGACGGCCCTGTGCTGCTGGGGAACCCGCTGACCGCGAAGTCAGCCGAGGCGCTGACCGAGTCCCTCAAGGCCCTGGGGATCACCGGGGCCGCCGATCAGGCAATCCGGCTTCCCGGCCTGCCCGAAACCGGTGCCGGCGTGCTGGTCCTGGCCGGCGTGGGCAAGGTCGCCGTCGGCCAGCAACTCTCCGAAGAGGCCCTTCGGCGCGCTGCCGGTTCCGCCGTCCGCCAACTGGCTGGCCTGCCCACCGTTGTCCTGGCATTCCCGACGGCGGGAGTCGCCGACGTCGCGGCGGTCGCCGAGGGTGCCGCGCTGGGCGCCTACGCTTTTACCGAGCACAGGTCCTCCAGCGATGGCCTCAAAGACCCCGTGCGCAATGCGGTGATCTACACGGATGTTCCGGCAAGCGACGAACTCAGTGCGGCACTGAAGCGCGCCGGCCTGATCGGCCAGGCGGTCAATGCCACCCGGTCCCTGGTCAACCAGCCGCCGAGCCACCTCTTTCCCGAGTCTTTCGCCGAGGCCGCGAAGGACCTGGCCAAAGGCCTGCCCGTCAAGGTGACCGTCTGGGATGAGAAGCGCCTGGAGAAGGAAGGCTTCGGCGGCATCATGGGCGTGGGCAAGGGCTCCAGCCGCCAGCCGCGCCTGGTGAAAGTGGAGTACGCCCCGGCTAAGGCCACCAGGAAGATCGCATTGGTCGGTAAGGGCATCACCTTCGACACCGGCGGCATCTCCTTGAAGCCGGCCCTCGGCATGGGTGACATGAAGTCCGACATGGCCGGCGCCGCCGTCGTCCTTAATACTGTGCTGGCCATCGCCCGTCTTGGCCTGCCCGTCAAGGCCACCGCGTGGCTGTGCATCGCCGAAAACATGCCCGGCGGCGGAGCATCCCGCCCCGCCGACGTCCTCACCATGTTCGGCGGCAAGACCGTGGAGGTACTGAACACCGACGCCGAAGGCCGCCTGGTGATGGCGGACGGCATCGTCGCCGCCAGCCGTGAATACCCCGACGCCATTATCGACGTCGCCACGCTCACCGGCGCGCAGCTCATTGCCCTCGGCAACCGCACAGCAGGCGTCATGGGCTCAGACAGCGTCACCGGACCGCTCAAGGCCGCTGCCGACCGCGCCGGAGAACTGGTATGGCCCATGCCCCTGCCCGAGGAGCTGCGCCCCACCATTGACTCCCAGGTGGCCGACCTGGCCAACATCGGCGAACGGCACGGCGGCATGATGACCGCTGCGGTGTTCCTGCGCGAGTTCGTGGGCAAGGGCAAGGACGGCGAACAGATCCCCTGGGCCCACATCGACATTGCCGGCCCCTCCTTTAACAACGGCACTCCTTACGGCTACACGCACAAGCAGGCCACGGGCTGTACCGTCCGGACCCTGGTGGCCTACGTGGAGGATGTCCTGGCGGCAGTCTGACCACGTCCCGGTGTCCTGCGCGGCTTTGCTGCCCGGCGTGATCCGTCAGGCACAAAGCCGCGTGACACTGGACACAAGCGCTCCACAAACGCAGCGGCGAGGTGGAGCATGGATAAGTGGTTCGCTAAGGTAAACCACGGTAGTGACAAATGAAAGAGAACCTGCCTGCTGGCATAATCACGGCAGTACAAGTTCCAAAGACCAGATGATGCGCAAGCTCGCGTCATCGTTCACGCGAGGGAGCGTCTAAGTGGCCGATCAGGCAACTGCGCAAGAATTCGACATTCTGGTACTCGGCGGCGGCAGCGGCGGCTACGCCACCGCGCTGCGGGCCGTTCAGCTGGGCTTCACCGTGGGTCTCGTTGAAAAAGGCAAGCTCGGTGGTACGTGCCTGCACAACGGCTGTATCCCCACCAAGGCCCTGCTGCACTCCGCTGAGCTGGCAGACCACGCCCGCGACTCGGCAAAGTACGGCGTGAATGTCACCCTGGACAGCATCGACATCAACGCTGTCAACGCTTACAAAGACGGCATCATCGCCGGCAAGTTCAAAGGGCTCCAGGGGCTGATCAAGTCCAAGGGCATCACCGTCATCGAAGGCGAAGGCAAGCTGACCGCCGCGGACACCGTCACCGTCAACGGCACCGCCTACAAGGGCAAGAACATTGTCCTCGCCACCGGCTCGTACTCGCGCACACTGCCGGGCCTGGAAATCGGCGGCAAGGTCATCACCTCCGACGAAGCCCTCACCATGGACTACATTCCGAAGAGCGCCATCATCCTGGGCGGCGGCGTCATCGGTGTCGAGTTCGCCTCGGTGTGGAAGTCCTTCGGCGTGGACGTGACCATCGTTGAAGGCCTGCCTTCCCTCGTTCCGAACGAGGACGCCACCATCGTCAAGAACTTCGAGCGCGCGTTCAAGAAGCGCGGCATCAAGTTCTCCACCGGCGTGTTCTTCCAGGGCGTTGAGCAGAACGACGACGGCGTCAAGGTCACCCTGGTGGACGGCAAGACCTTCGAGGCCGATCTCCTCCTCGTGGCTGTGGGCCGCGGCCCCGTCACGGCCAACCTGGGCTACGAGGAAGCCGGCCTGAACATCGACCGTGGCTTCGTCATCACCAACGAGCGCCTGCACACCGGTGTCGGCAACATCTACGCCGTGGGCGACATCGTCCCCGGTGTTCAGCTCGCCCACCGCGGCTACCAGCAGGGCATCTTCGTGGCCGAGGAAATCGCCGGCCTGAAGCCTGTCGTGGTCGAAGACGTCAACATCCCCAAGGTCACCTACTCCGAGCCGGAAATCGCTACGGTCGGTTACACCGAAAAGGGCGCCAAGGAGAAGTTCGGCGATGACCAGGTGGAGACCCAGGAGTACAACCTGGCCGGCAACGGCAAGAGCTCCATCCTGGGCACCAGCGGCATCGTGAAGCTCGTCCGTCAAAAGGACGGTCCGGTTGTTGGCGTGCACATGATCGGCGCCCGCATGGGTGAGCAGATCGGTGAAGCCCAGCTGATCGTGAACTGGGAGGCCTACCCGGAGGACGTGGCAGCACTGGTTCATGCCCACCCGACCCAGAACGAGGCCCTGGGCGAAGCCCACCTCGCCCTCGCTGGCAAGGCCCTTCACGGCTAACAGCCCCCGTTTGACCGCAAGACATCAGGGTTTGGTGCACCCGGCTGAGAATGCCGGGTGCACTAAGCTCGAACAGGCAGCAATCATCCGCACTAAAGATCAATAAGGAGAACGGGGACGACATGTCTGAATCCGTTAACTTGCCCGCCCTCGGTGAGAGTGTCACCGAAGGAACCGTCACCCGCTGGCTCAAGCAGGTAGGTGACCGGGTAGAGGTGGACGAACCGCTGCTCGAGGTTTCCACCGACAAAGTAGACACTGAAATCCCCTCTCCAGTAGCCGGCATCATCGAGGAAATCCTCGTCGCCGAGGATGAGACCGCCGAGGTAGGCGCTCCCCTGGTCCGCATCGGCGACGGTTCCGGCGGCGGGGATGCCCCCGCTGCAGCACCGGCAGCAGAAGAAGCGCCCGCAGCCCCGGCGGCTGAGGCCCCTGCCGAAGAAGCTCCCGCCGAAGAGGCACCCGCCGCAGCCCCCGCAGCCCCCGCTGCAGAGGCTCCGGCCGCGTCGGGCGGCGAAAGCCACGACGTCACCCTGCCTGCCCTTGGTGAAAGCGTCACCGAAGGCACTGTCACGCGCTGGCTGAAGGCCGTGGGCGATACGGTTGCTGTTGATGAGCCGCTGCTCGAGGTCTCCACCGACAAGGTTGACACCGAGATCCCGTCCCCTGTTGCCGGCACGCTCCAGGAAATCCGGGTCAACGAGGACGAGACCGCCGAGGTTGGCGCCGTCCTGGCCGTTATCGGTTCCGGCGCGGCAGCACCTGCTCCGGCAGCCCCGGCCGAACCTGCTGCACCCGCCGCCGCAGCGCCTGCAGCACCTGCTCCGGCTGCTGCACCCGCGCCCCCGGCCCCCAAGGCGGAGGCCGCCCCGGCCCCCGCTCCCGCAGCAGCCCCGGCTCCCGCAGCCGCGCCCGCTCCGGCCCCGGCTGCCGAACCGGCCGCCAACGGCGAGTCCGGCTACGTCACCCCGCTGGTCCGCAAGCTCGCCAACCAGCACGGTGTTGACGTCTCGGCCCTGTCCGGCACCGGCGTCGGCGGCCGCATCCGCAAGCAGGACGTGCTCGCGGCAGCTGAAGCCAAGGCAGCCCCGGCAGCCGCTCCGGCCCAGCCGGCCGCGTCGGCAGCCCCGGCAGCGTCCGGTCCCGCCCCTTCGTCGCTCCGCGGCACCACCCAGAAGGCTCCGCGCATCCGCCAGGTCATTGCCCGCCGCATGCGTGAGTCGCTGGACCTGTCCGCCCAGCTGACGCAGGTACATGAGGTCGACATGACCCGCATCGTCAAGCTCCGCACCGCCGGCAAGGACAACTTCCTTGCTACCAACGGTGTGAAGCTGACCTACCTGCCGTTCATCGCCAAGGCCGTGGCCGAGGCCCTGAAGCAGCACCCGAAGCTGAACGCCGAGTACAACGAGGAAACCCAGCAGATCACCTACCACAACGCCGAGCACCTGGCGATTGCGGTGGACACCGAAAAGGGTCTCCTGGTTCCCGTCATCTCCAACGCGGGCGACCTCAACCTGGGCGGCATCGCCGGGAAGATCGCCGACGTCGCCTCCCGGACCCGCCAGGGCAAGATCGGGCCTGACGAACTGTCCGGCGGCACGTTCTCCATCACCAACATCGGCAGCGTCGGGGCACTCTTCGACACGCCCGTCATCAACCAGCCGAACGTCGCCATCCTCGGGACCGGTGCCATCGTCAAGCGTGCTGTTGTGGTGGCCGACGAGAATGGCGACGACTCCATCGCGATCCGCTCCATGATGTACCTGTCACTGACGTACGATCACCGACTGGTTGACGGTGCGGACGCGGGCCGCTTCCTGCAGTCGCTGAAGGCCCGCCTTGAAGAAGGCGCCTTCGAAGCGGACCTGGGGCTCTAAGCTTCACAAACCAACGACGGCGGTGCCGGCACGGGCGGGAAACCTCCCGCAGCCGGCGCCGCCGTCGCGGTTTAACTCCTGGCAGCCCGTGGACAGCGCGCTGCGACGTCCGCGTGGCTTTGCTACGGGACGTAGAACTGACTGGCTAAGCTGGAGCCATGACAATCCTCTTTAACATTCTGGTTTTCCTGCACGTGGTGGGCGCGGCCATGATCGTGGGCTACTGGATCGCCACGATGCGAACCCCCACCGTGCACCCGCGCCAGCGTGATGGCGCCTTCCTGCAACTCCTCACCGGCGTCGCCATGATGGGCGTCCTTCCGTTCCTGCCGGACTCAAACCCCAACTACACCAAACTGGGCATCAAGCTCGTTATCGCCATCGTGGTTGCGGTGCTGGCCGTGATCGGCGCCCGCAAGGTCAAGAAGGGCGAACCGGTCTCCACCGGCCTCGCCCACGGCGTCGGCGGACTGGCCCTGGTCAACGTTGCCATCGCCACGCTCTGGAGCTGATCACCCTCGCACCACCACGACGGCGCCGCTCCCCTCATCCGGGAGGGGCGCCGTCGGCGCTTAACCCCCTCCCCCCACCGCAGTCCGGTCATAATCCACTGAGAGCGGACAGTCCGTGCAAGCGCGCAGCCGAATCCCTAGGATGGGAACCGGCGGGGGCGGCAACGGCCGGCCCCGGTTCGAACCGACCTTGAGGAGTGGACATGGCAGCAATACGCACCGCACACACAGTATGGAACGGCGACCTGATGTCGGGGTCGGGTCAGACCACGCTGGACAGCTCAGGCCTGGGTACGTTCGACGTCACGTGGAAGGCGCGCACCGAGGCCGCCGAGGGAAAGACCAGCCCGGAAGAGCTGATCGCCGCAGCGCATGCGAGCTGTTTCTCGATGGCCTTCAGCCACGCCCTGGCCCAGGCCGGCCACGCTCCCGAGGAAGTCAACACCAAGGCGGACGTCACGTTCGTTGCCGGCACTGGCATCACCGGCAGCCACCTGACCATGTCCGCGAAGATCCCCGGCATCTCAGAGGAAGAATTCCAGCGGATCGCCGGTGAAGCCAAGACCGGCTGCCCGGTTTCGGCCGCACTGACCGGCATCGAGATCACCCTGGACGCTTCCCTGCAGTCCTAGTCACGCCTGCGGTGTACGCCGCGCGGACAAGACAGAAGGCCCTGCTCCCGACCGGATAACCGGTGGGGGCAGGGCCTTCTGTCATGGACCGCGATGGCTGTCAGCTACGGCGGCCCGGGAGCGGCGCCGGCCGCAGGCGGCGGTAACCTTCACGTGCCGGGGGCCGGTCCGTGGGCAGTTCCTGGATCATTTCCCGCAGGGCGCCGATGCCGTACTCCAGCTGCGGGTCCCTGCCGGCCGCGTAGGCGTGCGGCGGATAGGTGACTTCGATGTCGGGATCCACACCGTAGTTTTCCACGGACCATCCGACGCCGCCGCCGAACCAGGTGGCGTAGCGCGGCTGGGTGACCCCGGTGCCGTCGGCCAGGGAGAACCTGTTGTCGATTCCCACCACACCGCCCCAGGTCCGGGTCCCGATGACAGGCCCGATGCCCCGCAGCTTGGACACCTGGGTGATGATGTCGCCGTCGGACCCGGCAAACTCATCCGCGAGGATGATCACCGGACCGCGCGGGGCGTGGTGCGGGTAAGTGCGCGGGCGTTCCCCGCGCGGCATGCTCCATCCGGTGACCTTCCTGCCGATCAACTCGGCCACCAGCTGGGAGGTATGCCCGCCGCGGTTGCGCCGGACGTCCACAATCAGCCCGTCGAGAGCCGTTTCGGTGTCCAGGTCACGGTGCAGCTGGGCCCAGCCGTTGGCCATCATGTCCGGGATGTGGAGGTACCCGTAGCGGCCGCCCGAAGCCTCGCGGACGGTCCTGCGGTTTGCCGTCACCCACTCCTGGTAGCGCAGTCGCTCCTCATCCTTGACCGGGACGACGGCGATGCGCCGCTGCGTGCCTGCCTCGGCTCCATGGCCGGCACCGTTGAGCAGTGTTAGTTCCACGGCGCGCCCGGCGGCCCCAACCAGCTGCATGGCCGGTGTGACCGTCCCGGACAGCGGCACGCCGTCAATGGCGAGGAGCACGTCCCCGGCCATGGCGGCAGCGCCCGGGCGGGTGAGCGGCGAGGTGGCCAGCGGGTCGGATGACTCGCCGGCGAGGATGCGGGTGATCTCCCAGCCGGCGGGGGTGAAGGCGAGGTCGGCGCCCAGCCGGCCCTGACCGTTACTGCCGTTCTCGGTGACCATCGCCGGCCGGACATAGGCGTGGGACGTGCCCAGTTCGCCGTGCAGTTCCCACAGCAGGTCCACCAGGTCGTCATGTGATCCCAGCCGGTCCACCAGGGGCCGGTACCGCTTGTGGATCGATTCCCAGTCCTGGCCGGCCATGTCCTCCGCCCAGAAGAAATCGCGCTGCAGCCGCCAGGCCTCATCAAAGGCTTGGCCCCAGACGCTGACGGGGTCCATCATCACCCGGATCCTGCCGAGGTCAACCTTGACCAGCTGGCCGGACTCCTCGTCCGCTTTTGCGGTGGAAGGAACAACGCTGACCTGTTTGTCGCTGAGCAGCACCACCTTGAGGCCGTCGCCGGAGAGCCGGTAGCTGTCCACGGCATCGACCAGGGTGACGGGCTTGCGCCGGGCGAGGTCGAACCGGACCAGGCCGGGGCGGGCGTCCTTGTCTTCCTGGCTGGCCTTGCCATCGCCTGTGACGCCTGCCAGGGCCCAGTCGAGCCAGAGCAGTGCACCCTCGGTGGCTACCAGGGCGGTGTAGTTCCCCTGGGTCACGGGCACGCCGATGACCCGGTGTGCGAGGCCCTCGGGGTCCACGCGCACCTCAGCAGGTGCCGCCTCGTCGGCTTCCGTGTCCATACCCGCTGAGGGCGTCAGGTCCACGGACGGGCCGAAGGGCGACGGCGTGGCCGCTGCCAGCGCCACGAGGTAGGGCTTGATGGGGCTGGGGAAGGAAAGATCAAACGAGTGTCCGTCGTAGACCGGGTCAAAGCTGCGGTTCGACAGGAACGCCAGGAATTTCCCGTCGGGGGTGAAACTCGGCGAGACGTCGCAGAAGCGCCCGTCGGTGACCTCAACGATTTCCTGGTCCGGCTGTTCCACCTTCGCCAGCCGCAACCGGCTCCGGGAGCCGAACGAGGTGACGGGTTCGGACCAGGCGAGCCAGCGTGAGTCCGGGGACCATGCCATTTCACCGATGGTGCCTTCACCGATGCTGGTGACCAGTGACAACTCGCCGGTGGCGGTGTTGGCCACGTACACGTCGCCGAACGAGGTGCCCACGGCCAGCCACTTGCCGTCCGGGCTGGCTTCCAGGGCGCTGGCGCGCGACGGCTTCGGAAAGGCGATGCGGGACGCGCCCGCGGGAGCGGCAGGAGTTTGACGTCCGGCACCTCCGGGGGCAGTCCCGGCGTCGGCGGTCTTCACGTCCGCAGCGGGCGCGGCGCCGGACGCAGCATCATCGGCAACCACGACGTCGGCAGTCACCACGGCGGTGGCGCCGGCCGCGGGAACCGGGCTGGGAAGCTGCAGTGCCGGCTCCTCCTTCGCGGCCCCGTCACCGGCGGCCACCGCGGCAGCGGGAACCGCGCGGGCCTGGTCCGGCGCAACGACGGCCGCCCGGGGTGCGGCAACGTCGGCAGCGATTTCCTTGATGTAGATGGCCTCCACGCCATCGTGGTCGGCAATGTAGGCGAGCCGGCCGCCGTCGAGCGGTCGGGGCAGCCGGGCACGCACGCCGGGGGTGGCTTCGACCACGCGGGAGGGCCCGTCCTTGTGCCGGAGCCAGTGGATGGTGCCGTGGGCTTCGACCGCGCTGGCCGAACCGCCGGCGTCCGGGACCACCGCGCCCAGGTGCTTGGTGACCTTCAGCAGGGACGGTCGCCGCGACTGCGACGCCGAGCCCAACGTGATGTCCAGCCGCACGGGCTCCGAGGAAAGATCATGGAGGACCCAAAGTTCGCCGGCCGATTCGAAGACCACCCGTTCGCCGTCGGTGGCTGCGTGCCGGACGTAGAAATCTTCGTGGTCCGTGTGACGGCGCAGGTCCCCGCCGCCGGGAAGGACCGAATACAGATTGCCAAACCCTTCGTGGTCGGAGAGGAACGCGATCCGTCCCTTCACCCACAGGGGATCGGTGAGGTTTCCGTCCAGTTCGGGAACCAGCCGTTCGAACTCGCCGTTACCGTCGGCGTCGATCCACAGCTTGCCTGCGGTACCGCCGCGGTACCGCTTCCACCAGGCCGGCTCGCGGGAGAGCACGCTGGCCAGGACCACGGGCCGTTCGTCTCCGACTTCCGGGCCAAAGGCCACGGACTCCACCGGGCCGAAGGGAAGTTCTTCGGCCCAGCCGCCCTCAACCGGCAGGCTGTAGGCATAGGTGTGCCGGCTCTCGGCCTGGCGGAAGGCGCTGGTCACCACCACGTCACCGGCTGCGGTGAAACCCTTGACCTTAGTGGTCCCGTGGCCGAAATACGTCAGCTGACGGTAGCCACCGCCGTCGACCTCGGCCGAAACCACTTCCGGCGCTGTCCCCTGGATGACGGTCCAGACCAGCCGCTTACCATCGGGAGTGAAGCGGGGGTTGCGGGCAGGCAGCTGCAGTGACGAAACACGCCACGCCCGGCCGCCGCTAAGCGGCGCGATCCAGACGTCGTCCTCCGCCACAAAGGTGACCAGATCGCCGTGGACGTGCGGAAATCGGAAGTAGCTCGAAGAAGTCATCGTTCGATCATAGTCAACCCGTGCTGACACCCCCGGGAGGTACACCGGTTCCGTCAAAGGTTGGGGCGTGGTGAGATGGATCATGCGCATCGTCATTAGCGGAGCCTCCGGGCTGATCGGGACACATCTGTCCGCAACCCTTCGTGGTACCGGCCATCAGGTGGTGACCCTGGTCCGCCGCAAGCCTTCCACTCCCACTGAATTTCAATGGGATCCGGCCGCGCACCGCCTGGACCCCTCGGCGCTGGACGGTGCTGACGCTGTGATCAACCTGTCGGGCGCAGGGATCGGCGACAGGCCCTGGACAAAACACCGGATTACCGAACTGTTCACCTCACGCCTGAGTGCCACCCAAACCCTGACGCAGGCGATGGACAAACTGGACGCCCCGCCCCGGACGTTTATCAGCCAGTCAGCTTCCGGGTACTACGGCGACTCCGGGCCGGCCCAGCTTCAGGAAACCGCTTCACCGGGTTCCACCATCCTGGCCCGTCTCTGCCTCGAGTGGGAGGCGGCCGCGCACCAGGCACCACCCGCCGTCCGTGTGGTGACACCGCGGATGGGAATTGTGCTCAACCGGTCCGGCGGCGCACTGGGGCGGCTGCTTCCACTCATCCGCCTCGGCGTCGGCGGCCCGCTGGGCAACGGCAGGCAGTACTGGCCGTGGATCACGCTGCCCGACGTTTCAGCGGCCTTCGTTTTCCTTGCCTCCTCCGCCATCAGGGGCCCGGTCAACGTGTGCGCCCCCGAACAGGCGGACGTGAACACCCTGACCGCCGTCGTGGCCTCGGCCTTTCACAGGCCGGCCATCTTCCGGGTGCCCGCCCCGGCACTGCGCCTGGTCCTGGGCAAGCTCGCCGACGAACTCTTACTGCCCAGCCAGCGCATGGAGCCTGCCGTCCTCGAGGCAGCCGGTTTCCAATGGCAGCACCCGTCGCTTGGCCAGGCCGCTGCCTGGCTCGCCGGGCGCTGATCGTCAGGAGCTGGCGCTGACGCGAAGCTTATGCAGTTGTTGTCATGAACCCGGCAGGACGTCGCTGATCCTCCACTGCCCGTCCAGGGGAACCAGGACCAGCCGAAGAGCCTGTCCTGTCCCGGCGGCGCCGGCGGCCACCACCGTGCCGGTGCTGTCCTGTTCCACATACGATGATGTGGAGGAAGTGACCCCCACGATGGCCTGGCCGGGCGAACCGCCAGGCAGAACGTGGACATCGGAGAGTGTGCTCGTGAAGCCCGCCAGCATGTGGCCGGATCCCTGGAGCGCATCCCTGAGCCGCGCGTCGGTGGCGGCGGCCGCGGAGCCCGGAACGTTAACAAGGTCCAGCAGCTCCAGCCGGCCCGAGTTGAATGCCAACGAACGGACGGCAGCCAGCCCGTGAACAGCCTCGCCCGGATCCTTTGAGCCCAGCCGCGCCGCGACGGCAGCCGGAATCCCGGTGGTGCCGGTTTCCTTCGGGGACGTGTCCGGATTGGCACCACTCAGCGCTTCCTGGCTGGAGCCGCTCCCCGTGGCCGGCCCTCTGAATCCTTCCGTTCCCGTGAACAGCCCGCCGGGCCCGAAGGCGCCGGCCATCCAGATGACGGCCGCAATCATGGCAGCGGTTCCCCCGGCCAGTACCAGGGTCCCGCGTCCGGGCGCCGGCCTGCGACGATTGGCCTCCTGCTGTTCGGCGCGCCTGCCGCGTCGCGTGGACTGCATCTCTCCCGTTGTCACGTTTGCTCCCGCCGTGAGCGCCGCGGCTAAAGGCTGAGCAGGACGCCCAGGCCTTTCCTCCCACACCGGGAAAGGGAGCACTTGGCGAACCCCCACGAAGCCGGACCAGCGCGACGTCGCGAGTTTTCTGCGCCATGCACCCAGACCGTTCCGGACAGCACCGTCCGGGCGTTCGGGAACACGCCGCCGGGTCAGCAACTGCGGACTGACCGTGGCATGGACGGAGGATGCGAGGTCAATCGGCAAGGGCGGCGCGCTGCGGTAGATCGCCGTCGCCAGTTCAACGGCGGTAGGCCGCAGCCGCCGGTCCTCATTCAGGCCGGCCTCCAGGGCAGCGGCCAGCTCGGCCGGCACGTCCGGGAGCAGGAGGGATAGCGGCGGGCGGTCTGCACTCCGCCGCGGCGGCTCACCCGTCAGGCAATACCATCCCAGGGCTGCCACCGAAAAAACATCCCGCTCCGGCTGCAGCCCTGCCCGCACCGCATCCACCGGTGCCGGGTCCATAAAGCCTGCCGTTCCCTGGTCCGCCACCGCCGACGCATCTCCCACCATGCGGGCGATGCCGAGGTCGGACAGCATCGGTTTGCCGTGCCCGGTGAACAGGACGTTGCCGGGCGAGACGTCACCGTGGGTGAACCCCCTGGCGTGCAGATATCCCAGCACCTGGGCGATGGGCGTCAGCACGGTGACGGTCTCCCCGATGGGGAGGTTGCGGCGGCTGGCAACAAGTTCTGCCAGGGAACCTCCGGGCGCATAGTCCAGCAGCAGGCCCATCCCGGATCCGGCGGCTCCCTCAGCGGCTTCCGGTCCGGGCTGCCGCACCAGCCGGAGGACGTCGAGGGCCTTGATGAGATGCTGATGGTCCAGCACCGAGAGGATCCGAATCTCACGGCGGATGCCGTCCTCCCCGGCCGCACCGTCGAGCCCCGCGGCGTCAGGGCCGCCGGCGCGCCCGCAGGCCTCCGGGCCAAGGCATTTCAGCGCAAATTCCCGGCCGGTCCTTTCCTCGGTTACCAGCCACACCGTTGCGCTTCCGCCCCGGCCCAGCATGCGTCCCACCAGGAAACCCGGAACTTCCGGAGCTTTGAAATGATCCATGAGTCATGTCTAGCGGAATCGCGGAATACGCGCAGAAGTTATCCACAGGGAGCAGGTGCCGGCGTACTGTCCGGGCGGCATGAGAGGTCCGCCACTTATACCGGACCCCCTGGGAACCGGGGTCTAAGCTGGATGGCATGACTCTTGAGTTTTCACAGGTGGGTCTCGCCCCCGACTTGGTCGAATACACCCGGGGCTGGGACCTGCAACGCGACATCCACGCCAAAGTTGTTGCAGCGGAGGCACCCAGCACGGTCCTCATCCTTGAACACGCGGCTGTCTATACCGCGGGCAAACTCACCGAAGAGCACGAGCGTCCGCTGGACGGGACGCCGGTGATTCCTGTGGACCGCGGCGGCAAGCTCACCTGGCACGGCCCGGGCCAGCTGATCGCCTACCCCATCCTCAAACTGAAGAACCGGTCCGGCATCCGCGACTACGTTGAGCGGCTTGAGGCCGTCATGATCGCCGTCATGGCTGACTACGGCATCAACGCAGAGCGGATCAAGGGCCGCGCCGGAGTGTGGATCACCGCGGACGACAAAGGCCCGGACCGGAAAATTGCCGCGATCGGCATCCGCGTTCTGGATGGTGTCACGATGCACGGTGTTGCCATCAACTGCAACAACGATCTGGCGCCCTACGAGCAGATCATTGCCTGTGGCATCACCGATGCCGGTGTCACCACGATGTCCATTGAAGCCGGCCGGACCATCAATCCGAGTGACATAGCGGACCGGTTTATGGCCGAGTTCCGCAAACATGAAGACGCACTCGTCGCAAACCCAGAAGGAGCGCTCCTGTGACATTGGCACCAGAAGGCCGGAAGCTGCTGCGCGTTGAGCAGCGTAACTCCGCTGTACCCGTGGAGCGGAAGCCGGAGTGGATCAAGGCCAAGGTCCAGATGGGTCCGGAGTATGTCCAGCTCAAGAACCTGGTCAAAAAAGAAGGCCTGCACACGGTCTGTGAAGAGGCCGGCTGCCCGAACATTTTCGAGTGCTGGGAAGACAAGGAAGCCACGTTCCTGATCGGCGGGTCCGAATGCACCCGGCGCTGTGATTTCTGCCAGATCGATACCGGCAAGCCCTCCCCGGTGGACATGTTCGAACCCACCAAGGTGGCCCGCTCGGTGCAGGCGATGCAGCTGCGCTACGCCACGGTCACCGGGGTGGCCCGGGATGACCTCGCGGACGAGGGTGTGTGGCTGTACGCCGAGACGGTCCGGAAGATCCATGAGCTGAACCCGGGCACCGGGGTGGAGCTGTTGATCCCGGACTTCTCCGGCAAGCCCGAGCACATCGCGGCGATCTGCGATTCCAAGCCGGAGGTGTTCGCGCACAACGTGGAGACCGTGCCGCGGATTTTCAAGCGGATCCGGCCGGCGTTCCGGTATGAGCGGTCCCTGGATGTCATCAGCCAGGGCCGGGCCCTGGGCATGGTGACCAAGTCCAACCTGATCCTGGGCATGGGCGAGACCCGCGAGGAAATCTCCGAAGCCCTGCGGGACCTGCACGAGGCCGGCTGTGACCTGATCACCATCACCCAGTACCTGCGCCCGTCCGAGCGGCACCTGCCGGTGGACCGCTGGGTCAAGCCGCAGGAGTTCGTGGACCTGCAGGACGAGGCGAACGAGATCGGCTTCCTCGGCGTCATGAGTGGCCCGCTGGTCCGTTCCTCCTACCGTGCCGGCCGGCTCTGGGCCACCGCGATGCGGAAGAAGGGCTGGGAAATCCCGGCCCAGCTCGCCCACATCGAGTCCTCCGGCAGCACCCGCCAGGAAGCCAGCTCACTGCTGGCCGCCAGATCCTGAACAGTAAGTTTGTTGTGCCCTGAGGGCCGGCACCGGACAACTTCCGGCGTCCGGCCCTCAGGCATAAATCACGTAGAATTGAGGCACTATGGCGAAATCCCCTGATTCCAGTAACACTGCCCCGGCGGCCGACGGCGCCCCGAAGCGTGGCCTCTTCTCGCGCAAGCCGAAAGAAGCGAAGGTCAAGAAGCCCAGCCGTCTGAAGCAGATCGGCGAGGTCTTCAACATGACCCGCCGCCACGACCCCATGGTTCCGTGGCTGATGCTGCTGGTGTTCCTCGGTGTGGTGGCCGTTAGCCTTTTGGTGGGCTTTTGGCTGGAGAACTGGATCACGGGCCTGCTGATCGGCATTCCGCTCGGGCTCCTCGGCGCGACCTTGATCCTGTCCCGACGGGCCGAGCGCGCGGCGTTCGCTCAGATCGAGAACCAGCCCGGCGCGTCCGGCGCTGCCTTGGGCACGCTGAAGCGTGGCTGGGTCACCGAAGACCAGCCCGTTGCGGTCAATCCGCGCACCCAGGACGCCGTCTTCCGCGCGATCGGCCGTCCCGGCGTCGTCCTGGTCAGCGAAGGCCCCTCCGTCCGTGTCAAGCCGCTGCTCGACGCGGAACGCAAACGCCTGGCGCGCATCCTCCCGAATGTCACCGTTCACGTGATCGAGAGCGGCCGTGGCGAGGGCCAGGTTCCCATCAGCCAGGTGGCCAGGAAGATGGGCAAGCTGAAGAACGAACTCACAAAGCTTGAGGTGAACGCGGTGTCCAAGCGCATCTCGTCGCTGGGCAACCGTCTGCCCATCCCCAAGGGCATCGACCCGTACAAGGCGCGCCCCAACCGCGGACGCTAAGAACCTAGAACCGCCCCGGTTCCGGCTCAGGCTGGTACCGGGGCGGCATTTTTTTGCGCGCCAACCGTCGCGCCAACACATCCTGAGATCGGAGAACCCATGCAAATCCCGCTGAAGACTGTCGTTATCCGTACCTTCCGGATCCTGGCGGTGGCTGAGGCTTTCAGTTGGGCTGCCCTGCTCATTGGCATGTACTTCAAATGGGTCGCCAAAACCAGCGAACTGGGGGTGGAAATCGCCGGACCGATTCACGGCGCACTGTTCGTGGGCTACGGGGTCGCTGCCCTTACGTTGTGGCGGCTCCAGCGCTGGCCGTTCCCGGTGGCGCTGTTTGCAGGCGTTTCAGCCGTTTTCCCGTTCGCTACCATCGCCTTCGAGCGCTGGGCCGGGAAGCGCGGTCACCTCACGGACAACACGGCACGCACGTCAGCCGTCAAGGAAACCGCCGGGGTGTAGGAACACGCCGGGGCGTGGAACTAGCGCCGCACCAGGACCGTGTTCATGGCTTTGTCATGCAGGCCACGGTGGTCCGGATCAAAGATGACGGCCGGGATGACCAGGCACAGGAGCACCGCCCGGACCAGCGCGGCCAAGGGTCCCGCCGGAGCGCCGCCCAGCCGAAGAACGTGGATGCCAACTATCCGGTGGCCAATGCTGTACCCAAGCGTGCCCACGAGCAGAGTCTGCTCCACGGCAAAGACGAAAAGGGTAGCCCAGGAGTCGCCGGCAAAGGCAAAATTGCTGATCAACAGTGCAATGCCCCAGTCGAGCATGATGGCGACGATGCGGCGTCCCGCGCGGGCGATTGAACCAGGCCCGGACTCGGGTAGCCCCAACCGCTCCCCCGGGTATTTGGAAATGCCCGAAGTGTCCGGTCCGGTCAGCCAGGAGCCAATGTCGTTGCGATCTACCACTGTCCAATCCTACCGGCTCGTCACCGTTCACTGCGTGGAATCCGCTGGACCGCAGTGTGGTCAGTCGATAGCGTTGCCAGGGCAGGGCATTCTGTAACCTGCCCGAAACAATGCGGACACTGTCGGGAAATGACATGTCCATAAGGTTGGTAGCAGTTTCAAGCAATAGCCCGAGCAGGGAAACGCTGTTTCCCTGCCTTTCGGATTGCGCTGGACCAGACGGCTTGCAGCCAGATTTTACATATGCGATAGGAGCATAGATGTTCAAGAATGCGGACGAAGTCCTCAAGTTCATCAAGGACGAGGATGTTAAATTCGTCGATATCCGCTTCACCGACCTCCCCGGCGTCCAGCAGCACTTCAATGTGCCAGCCAAGAGTGTTGACGCTGACTTCTTCGTCAACGGCCAGCTCTTCGATGGTTCCTCCATTCGCGGATTCCAGGGCATCGCCGAATCCGACATGCAGCTGATCCCGGACGTCACCACCGCATTCCTGGACACCTTCCGCATGGAAAAGACCCTGGCGCTGAACTTCTCCATCGTGAACCCGCGCACCGGTGACCCGTACCACCGCGACCCCCGCGGCGTGGCCGAGAAGGCTGAGGCGTACCTGGCCTCCACCGGCATTGCGGACACCGCGTTCTTCGCTCCCGAAGCCGAATTCTTCGTCTTCGACAACGTTCAGTACCAGTCCTCGCCCGAGGGCAGCTTCTACAAGATCGACTCGGAAGAAGCGCACTGGAACTCCGGCCGCGAAGAAGAAGGCGGCAACCTCGGCTACAAGACTCCCGTCAAGGGCGGCTACTTCCCGGTTTCCCCCACCGACAAGCAGGCCGACCTGCGCGACGCCATGTGCGTTGCCCTGGACGAGGCCGGCCTTGAGGTTGAACGCAGCCACCACGAGGTAGGCTCCGCCGGCCAGGCTGAAATCAACTACAAGTTCACCACCCTGACCCACGCGGCTGATGACCTGCAGAAGTTCAAGTACGTCATCAAGAACACCGCGGACGCCTGGGGCAAGTCCGTGACGTTCATGCCGAAGCCGGTCTTCGGCGACAACGGTTCGGGCATGCACTGCCACCAGTCGCTGTGGACCAACGGCGAACCGCTGTTCTACGACGAAAAGGGCTACGCCGGCCTGTCCGACACTGCCCGCTGGTACATCGGCGGCCTGCTGAAGCACTCCTCGGCAGTGCTGGCGTTCACCAACCCGACGGTCAACTCCTACCGCCGCCTGGTTAAGGGCTTCGAAGCCCCGGTCAACATGGTTTACTCGCAGGGCAACCGTTCCGCCGGCATCCGTATCCCCATCACGGGTTCCAACCCGAAGGCCAAGCGCATCGAGTTCCGCGCTCCGGACCCGTCCTCCAACCCGTACCTGGCTTTCGCTGCCCAGCTGATGGCCGGCATCGACGGCATCCGCAACCGCATCGAACCGCCTGCCCCCATCGACAAGGACCTCTACGAGCTCCCCGCCGAGGAAGCCAAGGACATCCCCAAGGCTCCCGGAACGCTGGAGGAAGCCCTCGAGGCACTGAGCGAGGACAACGAGTTCCTGCAGGCCGGTGGCGTGTTCACCCAGGACCTGATCGACACCTGGATCGAGTACAAGTACGAGTACGAGATCCGCCCGCTGTCCCTGCGCCCGAACCCGTACGAGTTCGAGCTCTACTACGGCGTCTAGCACACCGCAGGGCTGACACACTCAGTCCTGATAAGTCCGCCCGGACGGCCAGCAGCCATGCTGAGCCGTCCGGGCGGACTTTTTGCATCTGGCAGAGCCGCGCAAGGTGGAGGCTGGCTCCAGACGTGCTGAGACCAAGAGCCAGCCCCCTGACATGTGCTCCCCCGGACGAAGACTTTTCAAGCCTTCCCCCCAACAAGGACTGAAGAACACCGCCACCCACATGATGGGTCAATGTTCGCCCGGAGGCAATCCTGTGGCTGCGTGTCTGGTCGAATTACCCCGTAAACGCGCGGAACATGATCCGCTGGGGCCCGGAACTTCCGCCGAGATACTGGCCGTGGTCGGTGAATCCGGCCTTGCGGTAGGCGGCCAGACCCGCCGGGTTGGCTTCATTGACCGAAAGAACGACGCCGGTCTCGCCGCCTGCGTGCTTCGCCGTCAGTTTCGCGGCGGCCTCCACCGCCGCGGCAGCCGCGAGCTGTCCCAGTCCCCTCCCCTGCCGGCGCCGGTCGATCGCGAACCCCCTCAACAACCAGGCGGAGTCGCTATCCGGCCAGCCGGCCAGCCGGGCGGCACCGGCCTGCAGCGTCAGGACGCCGACGGCAAGCCCGTTGGAGTCGATCGCGAAAGGATGCCGGCCGGCCTCTGCCAGGCCGGCCAGCGCCATGCGCAGCGGGTCATCCACAAACCGCCGCTGGGAGGCAGTGACGTCCAGTTCGGCTATCTCCCCCAGCTTCACGGCACGAGCGTCGTCGTCGACATCCTTCAGCGGCAACAGCCACACGCTTTCAGGCATCTCCGGATCAAAGCACCTTGGACAGGAAGTCCTGGGTCCGCTGCTGTTGCGGGTTTCCGAACAGCTGCTCCGGCTTTCCCTGCTCGCAGATCACACCGTCCGCCATAAAGAGCACCCGGTCAGCGACCTCGCGGGCGAAACCCATTTCGTGCGTGACCAGGACCATGGTCATGCCTTCGCCGGCCAGGTCTTTGATGACCTGCAGCACCTCGCCCACCATCTCGGGGTCCAGTGCGGAGGTGGCTTCATCGAAAAGCATGATGTCCGGGTTCATGGCCAGGGCCCGGGCAATCGCGACCCGCTGCTTCTGGCCGCCGGACAGCGACGCCGGGCGGGCATCGGCCTTCTCGGCGAGGCCGACGCGTTCCAGCAGCTTCAGAGCGCTGTCCCGGGCCTCGGCCTTGCCCTGCTTCTTCGATTCCACCGGAGCCAGCATGATGTTCTCAATGACCGACATGTGCGGAAACAGGTTGAAGTGCTGGAAGACCATGCCGATGTGCCGCCGGACCTCGTTGATGTCCACTTTGGGATCCGACACGTCGAAGCCATCCACGGTGACGTGGCCGGCTGTGATGTCCTCGAGCTTGTTCAGGCACCGCAGGAAAGTGGACTTGCCGGAGCCGGAAGGACCGATGACACAGACGACTTCGCCCTCCGCCACCTCCGCGTTGATGCCCTTGAGGACCTCATGCGCCCCGAAAGACTTTTTGAGGTCCCTGACCGAGATCTTGCTGCGCTCAGTTACTGCTGTGCTCATTTGTTGAACCTCTTATCTGCAACGTTGGCCAGTTTGGTCAGGAGCATGATCACCACGAAGTACAGGACAGCGACAATCAGCAGTGTCTCGGTGATCCGGAAGTTGCCCGCGTAGATCTGCTGGCCCTGGTAGAGAAGTTCCGCGAAGCCGATGGCGAGCAGCAGGGAGCTGTCCTTGAGCATGATGATCAGCTGGTTGATCAGGGAAGGCGTCATGATCTTGAAAGCCTGCGGAACCACAACTTTCTGCATGGACTTGGCGTAGCCCAGGCCCAGGCTGCGGCTGGCCTCGAGCTGGCCCGGGTCCACCGACTGGATGGATCCGCGGACGATTTCGGTGATGTACGCACCGGAGTTCAGGCTCAGGGTCAACACACCCGCCACCCAGATGTCGATCGGCTGGCCGGTGAGTTGCGGGATGCCAAAGTAGAAGAAGAACGCCCATACCAGCAACGGGGTCCCGCGGAAGACGCTGACGAAGGTCGTCGCAACGCCACGGAGCAGTGTGCTGGTGGAGATCTTCAGGAAGCCCATGAACAGACCGATCAGCATGGCGATGGCGAAGGAAATCGCAGTCACCAGAACCGTATTGCCCAGGCCCTTCATCAGCGCGGGGAAGCTGTTGACCAGCAGGTCCCAGAAGCTGGAGGGAGTGGCCTGGGTGGGATCTTTGAGGTACTTATCCAGGATTTCCTGGTACTTCCCGGTGGACTTCAGATCGCCCAGGCCGGTGTTGAACGCCTGAAGCAGCTCCGGGTTCTGGCCCTTGTTGACGGCGAAGCCGTAGGAGCCGCCCTTTTCCTTCTCGGTCACGGACTTCAGCCCGTTGTTCTGACTGATGCCGTACGCCAGGACCGGGTAGTCATCGAAAACAGCCACGGCATTCCCGGACTTGACCAGCTCGTACATGGTGGCGGACTGGTCCAGTGACTTGACGGTGAAGCCGTATTTGTCCGCGATGGACTTGGCGAAGGTTTCGCCCTCGCTTCCCGTCTTGGCCGTGACCGTCTTACCCCGGAGGTCCTCGTAAGCCTTGATGTCCGAGTTGGACTTGGCAACGGCCATCTGAACGCCCGACTCGAAGTAGGGGTCGGAGAAATCGTAAATCTGTTTGCGCGGCTCCGTGATGGACATGCCCGCGATCACGCCGTCCACCTGGTTGGAGGAGAGCGCCTGGAGGGCCGCGTTGAAGCCCAGCGACTTGATCTCGACGGCGAATCCCTGCTTCTTCGCGATCTCACGGATGATGTCCATGTCGATGCCGGTCAGTTCACCTCCCGCATCCCGGAACTCGAACGGGGCAAAGGTGGTGTCCGTGCCGATGACGAAGGTCTTGCCCGCGAGGCTTGACGGTATGGCGGAGGGGGCGGACCCGATGGAGGCCGCGGTTGCGTCTGCCGGCGCGGCTGCGGCGCCGACGGCACCGAAGATCATCGCGGCAAACGCCAGCAACGCTCCGATGACCGTGGCTCGCCGGTGACGGGTGGCCCCGGTCTGCTGGAGTCTGGACAAGTTCTAACAACCCCTTGGTAAGTGCGGCAGCCGGTTTCTGGACCGGCAAACTAACCTTTAGAGGTTATCCGCATTTGGCGGCAGCCGTCGCCGCCGCGCTTCCTGCCCGCACCCCGGGGACGTGTCCGGTCCCTAATGGCCGTAGAAAACCCGCTCGAAGACGGCACGGGCCCGCCGGCTCAGGCGCAGGTAGTCCTCCTCCAGTGCCGCCGCGTGGCCGGGTTGGTAGCCGCACCAGCGGGCCACCGCTTCAAGGTCCCGGCGTGAGGACGGCAGCAGATCCGAAGCCCGTCCGGTCCAAATCACGTTGGCGGAACGGATCCGGCTGGCCAGCCGCCACGCGTCGGCGAGGAGCTTCGCATCAGCCGCGGAAAGCAGGTCCAGGGACGCGGCCGCGTCCAGCGCCTCCACCGTCGAGGTGGTCCGCAGTTCATCGTGTTTGCCCGCGTGCTGGAGCTGGAGGAGCTGAACCAGCCATTCGACGTCGCTCAGTCCCCCGCGCCCCAGTTTCAGATGGCGGGCCGGATCCGCCCCGCGCGGCAGCCGCTCGGCTTCGACGCGGGCCTTGACCCGGCGCACTTCACGGACGTCGTGCTCCGAAATATTCTCCGGGTATCTGATCGGGTCGATGAGGGCCACAAAATCGCGGGCCAGATCATCGTCTCCGGCCATGGGCCGTGCCCGCAGCAGCGCCTGTGCCTCCCAGATCAGGGACCACCGTCGGTAGTATTCGGCGAAGGAATCGAGGGAACGCACCATGGCGCCGTTTTTCCCCTCCGGGCGGAGGTCGGCATCCATCTGCAGGACCCGTTCGGCCATGATGGCCGGCTTCAGCGGCTGCGTCAGGAGGCTGGAGACCCTGGAGACGATCCTGGCCGCCTGTTCCTGGGCTTCCTCGTCCGAGTAGCCGGGCAGGGCCCGGTGCACGTACATCACGTCGGCATCCGAGCCGTAGCCGATCTCGCGTCCGCCCTGCCGGCCCATGGCAACAATCAGCATGGCGGTCTTGAGCGGACCTTTCGCGGAGACGATACCTTCGGCCACCCGCAACGCACCCAGGACGGCCGCCCGGTCCGTGTCCGCGAGGGCTGAGCCGACCTGATCCTGGTTGAGCAGCCCGGCCGAATCCGCGATCGCGATCCGCAGGATCTCGCGGCGCCGTATCAGCCGGATCAGGCGCATCGCATTTTCGGGGTCGGAGTGCCGCGACATTTTGGCGGTGATCTCCTGCCACTGGGCTTCGAAGCCCAGCGGCGCGAGGTCCTTGTCGTTGCCCAGCCAGGCCACCGATTCCGGCGACACTTCCAGCAGGTCCGCGATCAGGCGTGAGTTGGAAAGGACGTGGCACAGCCGCTCCGCAGCGGCCGTGGAGTCCCGGAGCATCCCGAGATACCAGTGGGTGGTGCCCAGCGCCTCGCTGACCCGCCGGAACGCCAGGAGGCCCGCGTCCGGATCCACGCCCTCGGCGAGCCAGTCCAGCAGGATGGGCAACAACTGGCGCTGGAGGGCGGCACGCCGGCTGACCCCGGCTGTCAGGGCCTCGATGTGCCGCATGGCTCCCTTGGGGTCAAGGTAGCCCAGCGCAGCCAGGCGTCCCTGGGCCGCCTCCGGCGTCAGCCGCGCGTCTTCGGTGCTGAGTTTCGCCGCGGTGTTCAGCAGCGGGCGGTAGAAAATGCGTTCGTGCAGTTCGCGGACGGACCTCTTGGTTTTCTGCCACTGGGCGAGGAGCGCATCAGAATGCGGACGGTCCGTGGAGAACGGCCCCAGCACCGCCTTGGCCAGCGCACGCAGGGCCGTTTCGCTGACCGGCATAAGATGCGTCCGGCGGAGCTGGAACAGTTGGATCCGGTGCTCCAGGAGCCGCAGGTAACGGTAGGCCTGGTCAAAGGCCGCGGCATCGGACCGGCCAATGTAGCCGCCGGCCGAGAGCGCCGCGATGGCAGCGGTGGTGTCCCTGCGGCGGAGCGACTCGTCGGATTTGCCGTGCACCAGCTGGAGCAGCTGAACCGTGAACTCAACGTCACGCAGGCCTCCCCGGCCGAGCTTGATCTGGCGTTGTTCCTCGGCTGCGGGAATGTGCTCGGTCACCCGGCGGCGCATCGCCTGGACCGACTCAACAAATCCTTCACGCCCGGCGGAATTCCAGATCAGGGGGGCCACCGCGTCCTCGTAGCGTTCACCAAGTTCCCGGTCCCCGGCGATGGTGCGCGCCTTCAGCAGGGCTTGGAACTCCCAGCTTTCGGCCCAACGGGCGTAGTAGCTCTCGTGGGAAGCGAGGGTCCGCACCAGCGGTCCGGACTTCCCCTCGGGCCGGAGGTTGGCGTCCACCTCCCAGAGGCCCGGCTCCCGCGCCACCGAGGAAATCGCCCTGGAGATTCCGGCCGCCAGTGCCGTGCCAATGGTGATGGCGCGGGCATCTTCCAGGTCCCCGGCGTCAATGACGTAGATAACGTCGACGTCGGAAATGTAGTTCAGTTCGCGGGCTCCGCACTTGCCCATGCCGATCACGGCCAAGCCAACCTCGGCCACCTCAACGGCGCTGAACTTCTCTGTGGCTTCCGCCCGGGAAACTGCCAGCGCGGCTTCGATGGCAGCGCCGGCCAAGTCGGCCAGTTCAGCGCCGACGGCGGGCATAAAGTCCAAGGGATCGGCGGCGCACAGGTCCTTGATGGCAAGATCCACCACGCCGCGGCGGTAGGCCGTCCGGAGGGCGGCATACGCCTCGGCGCCCGTGATCCCGGCAAGCGGCCTGGTCGATCTCGAGTCGGCCCGGACCGAGGCCAGCAGTGCTGCCCGCAGTTGGTCCGGATCCGCCGGCAGCGGCTCCGGACTGGCCGTGACCTCGAAAGCGACCAGGTGTTCCGGATGCCGGATCAGGAATTCGCCCAGCGCCTCCGAGGCACCCAGAACCCGGTAGAGCGGTTCACTGGTCTCCGGGTCGGCCGCGGCGAGATCCCGAAGGCCCGGATGTTTCTCGATCAGGCGGACCAGGGACTGCAGCGCCACATCCGGGTTCGCCGCCATCTGCAGGCCCGCGAAGAGCCGCTCCGGGTCCAGCCCTTCCAGTTCAGGGGCAGCGAGGAACCGCTCCCCCTTCTCCAGGTCACTGAAGCCGGCCGAGATCAGGCGGCGGGCGAGGCTCACCGCGGCCGCCTAAAGGATGCCGAGGTTGCGCTGCAGTTCGTAGGGCGTCACCTGCAGACGGTAGTCCTGCCACTCCGCGCGCTTATTGCGCAGGAAGTGTTCGAAGACCTGTTCGCCCAGAATCTGCGGCATCAGTTCTGAATCCTCCATGGAGCGGATGGCGTCATGGAGGCTGGCCGGCAGCGGATCGTGTCCCATCGCGCGGCGTTCAGCCGAGCTCAGCGACCAGACGTCGTCCTCCGCGGCGGGCGGGAGTTCGTAGCCCTCCTCAATGCCCTTCAGGCCCGCGCCCAGCAGGACGGCGTAGGCGAGGTAGGGATTGGCAGCGGAATCGATGCCGCGGTATTCGATCCGGGCTGACTGGCCTTTCCCGGGCTTGTACAGCGGTACGCGGACCAGCGCGGACCGGTTGTTGTGACCCCAGCTCAGGTAGCTCGGGGCTTCGCCGCCGCCCCAAAGGCGCTTGTACGAGTTGACGAACTGGTTGGTCACCGCCGTGAACTCCGGGGCGTGCTTCAGGATGCCTGCGATGAACTGGCGCGCCGTCTTGGAGAGCTGGAACTCCGCGCCGGCCTGGTAAAATGCGTTCGCGTCGCCTTCAAACAGCGAGAAGTGGGTGTGCATGCCGGACCCCGGGTGTTCGGTGAAGGGCTTGGGCATGAAGGTGGCATAGGTCCCCTGCTGCAGTGCCACTTCCTTGATGACGGTCCGGAACGTCATGATGTTGTCCGCCGTCTGAAGGGCATCTGCGTAGCGGAGGTCAATCTCGTTCTGGCCGGGCCCGGCCTCGTGGTGGCTGAACTCCACCGAGATGCCCACCGACTCCAGCATGGTCACGGCTGTGCGGCGGAAGTCCTGGGCAACGCCACCGGGCACGTGGTCAAAGTAGCCGCCTTCATCCACCGGCACCGGCGAGCCGTCAGGGCCGGGCTCCTGCGACTTCAGCAGGTAGAACTCAATCTCAGGGTGCGTGTAGCACGTGAATCCCATGTCCGCGGCCTTCGCCAGGGTCCGCTTCAGGACGTTTCGCGGGTCGGCGGAGGACGGTTCGCCGTCCGGGGTCAGGATGTCGCAGAACATCCGGGAGGTCTGCTCTGTCTCACCGCGCCACGGCAGGATCTGGAAGGTGGAAGGATCCGGCTGTGCCAGCATGTCCGATTCGAAGACCCGGGCCAGGCCCTCGATGGATGAGCCGTCGAAGCCGAGCCCTTCTTCGAAGGCACCCTCAACTTCTGCCGGCGCCAGTGCCACTGACTTAAGCGACCCGACGACGTCGGTGAACCACAGACGTACGAACCGTATGTCGCGCTCCTCGATTGTGCGCAGGACAAACTCTTGCTGGCGGTCCATGGGGGCCTCTTCTCCGGTCATCGTTCACGCCCCGGGTCCGCAAGAGCGGACGCCGGCAGCAGTTCACCATCACTTTACTAAGCAATCCAGCCCGATGCGGGAGCCACCGCTCCCGTAACACAGGGTTAACATCGGAACCGGGCCGGATCCTGTCAACGCGAGGCAAAATCCACCCACGCGGCAGGGCTGATATGAGGCGTATCACACACTTCCCGGCTGAAGGCAGGTGGCTAGGAGCCTCGGTGCCGCACTACGCTCTTGCCATGGCCACAACCAATAGCTCCGGCTCAAGCGCGTCCGCTGAAGTACCCGCACCCTACGGAAACGGGCCCGCCGCCGCGCAGTCGCCGTCGTCGGGCGATCCCGCGAAGCCGGCGCCGCGGGTCCGCCTCCACCATCTGCAGCAGGCCAAGCGTGACGGCACCAGGTTTGCCATGCTGACCGCCTACGAGCAGTACAGTGCCGAGATTTTCGATCAGGCCGGCATTGAGGTTCTTCTGGTGGGAGACTCCGCCTCCAACAACGTCTTCGGCAACGAAACGAGCCTGCCGGTGACGGTGGATGAACTCCTCCCGCTCTGCCGGGCGGTGGCCCGCTCGGCGAAGCGCGCCCTGGTGGTGGCGGACCTGCCGTTCGGCAGCTATGAAGTCTCCCCCCAGCAGGCCGTGGCAACCGGCGTCCGGTTCCTCAAGGAAGGCCTGGCCCACGCGGTCAAAATGGAGGGCGGCAAGTACTACGCGGAAACCGTTCAGGCAATGGTACAGGCGGGAATCCCCGTCATGGCCCACATCGGATTCACCCCGCAAAGTGAGCACGCGCTGGGCGGCTACCGGGTCCAGGGCCGCGGCGAAGACGCCCAGAGGTTGATTGACGACGCCGTCGCGCTGGCTGACGCGGGCGCGTTCAGTGTCCTGATGGAAATGGTGCCCGCGGAGACCGCGGCTGCCGTCGACGCCGCCATCGACGTTCCGACGGTCGGCATCGGAGCCGGCAACGTCACCACCGGCCAGGTGCTGGTGTGGCAGGACATGGCCGGGCTGCGGGGCGGGCGGATGGCGAAGTTCGTGAAGCAGTACGCCGATCTCCGCACCACCCTCGGCGACGCTGCCCGGGCGTACGGCGAGGACGTCCGCTCCGGACAGTTCCCCGGCCCTGAGCACTCGTTCTAGCCGTCCTCCACCTTGATGGCGGACACCTCGAATTCCAGGGTGATTTTGTCCGACACCAGGACCCCGCCGGAGTCCAGCGTGGTGTTCCATTTGAGCCCGAAATCCTGGCGGTTGATGCGGCGGGAGCCTTCAAAGCCGGCACGGAGGTTCCCCATGGGATCGCGCTCGACGCCCATGAAATCGATCGGAATCGAGACCTCGCGGGTAACGCCCCGGATGGTGACGCTGCCGCTGACAATAAAGTGCCCCTCGTCCACCTGATCGACCCGGTCGCTCACAAACGTGATTTCCGGAAAGTTGGGGGCGTCGAAGAAGTCGTTGGTCCGCAGGTGCTGGTCGCGGTCTGCATTACGGGTATCGATGCTCGCGACCTTGATGGTCAGCTGCACGGCCGAGCGTTCGGGGGCATCCGGATCGACGGTGATGGTGCCCTCGAAGTCGTTAAAGGCACCGCGGACTTTAGTGACCATGGCATGGCGGGTGGAAAAACCAATGCGCGTGTGCGCCGGGTCGAATCGCCACTGCCCTGCGTATTCAGGTTTGATATCAGCCATGTCGTGCCTCTCTGCGGTGCCAGCGGGTCCGGTCAGTCTTCTTCGCCTTTGTCCCAGGCTTCGTTGCGGGCGCGGACCTTCTCCAAGGCATGTTCCGCCTCTTCGCGTGTCTTGTAGGGGCCAATCAGCTGGCTCCAGTCAGACAGCGCGTCCTCTTCCACCTCGTGGGTGTTCACGTTATACCAGTACTCAGTCATCGATGCTCCTCATTCCGGCTAAAGGATCCCCGCTGTGATCCACGTAACTTAACAACAGATGCGCGAAGGTTGGGGGCTTCCATTACTTGGCGTTCTGCGGTGCCTTATATGATCAATGTATGCCTTCCCTTGCCTCCACTGCACCTACCGGAACCCTGACCGGGGGAACCGTCAGCCCGCAGCTCCCCGTTCCGCCGTCCATCCCGCGGCCGGAGTACGTGGGCAAGCCCGGTCCTGCGAAGTTCACGGGCACGGAGGTCAAGTCGGCTGAAACTGTCGAAAAAATCCGGATTGCCAGCAAGATCGCCGCCCAGGCCATTGTTGAAGTGGGAAAGCACATCCGGCCGGGAGTCACCACTGACCAGCTGGACAAGGTGGGCCACGAGTTCCTGCTGGACCATAAGGCGTACCCGTCCACCCTGGGCTACCGGGGATTTCCGAAGTCCTTGTGCGCCTCGCTTAACGAGGTCATCTGCCATGGCATCCCCGACAGCACGGTGGTCCGGGACGGCGACATCATCAACATCGACATCACAGCGTTCATCAACGGCGTGCATGGCGATACCAACTACACTTTTTTGGTCGGAGATGTCGACGACGAATCACGGCTGCTGGTGGAGCGCACCCACGAGTCGCTGAACCGCGCCATCAAGGCCGTGGCGCCGGGCCGCGAAATCAACGTGATCGGACGGGCCATCCAGTCCTACGCGAAGCGCTTTGGCTACGGGGTGGTGCGGGACTTCACGGGCCACGGCGTGGGGGAAGCCTTCCACACCGGCCTGATCATTCCGCACTACGATGCCGCCCCCGCGTACAGCACTGTGATCGAGCCCGGAATGGTGTTCACCATCGAACCGATGCTCACCCTCGGCACCGTCGAATGGGACATGTGGGAAGACGACTGGACAGTTGTCACCCGTGACCACAAGCGGACCGCCCAGTTTGAACACACGCTGCTGGTAACGGACTCCGGCGCCGAAATCCTTACGCTCCCCTAATTTTCCCCAGACCCGGTCAGCCGCCCGGCCTGCCCGCCCGCCCTGCCACGAACGGAACAACATTGGCCAAGAAGGACGAGAAGTCGCACAAAAAATCCCCGCTGATCGGCATCGACATCGGCGGGACAGGGATCAAGGGCGGCATCGTCGACTTGAAGAAGGGCAAACTGCTGGGCGAGAGGTTCCGCGTCGCCACTCCGCAGCCCGCCACCCCGGAGGCCGTGGCCGAGGTGGTGGCACAGGTTGTGGCCGAGCTGTCCAGCCGGCCCGAGGCCCCGGACGCCAAATCACCGGTAGGTGTCACGTTCCCGGGCATCATCCAGCACGGTGTGGTGCACTCGGCAGCGAATGTGGATAAGAGCTGGCTCAACACGGACATCGACGCCCTCCTCACGGCCCGCCTCGGCCGTCCGGTTGAGGTCATCAACGACGCCGACGCCGCCGGACTCGCTGAGGCGCGCTACGGCGCCGGTGCCGGGGTTGACGGCACGGTCCTGGTCATCACCCTGGGCACCGGAATCGGATCCGCCTTCATCTTCAACGGCAACCTGGTCCCGAACGCCGAGCTGGGCCACCTGGAAATTGACGGCTTCGACGCCGAGACCAAAGCCTCTGCCGTGGCCCGCGAGCGGGACGGCCTCAGCTGGGAGCAATACAGCGTGCTGCTGCAGCGCTACTTCTCCCATGTCGAGTTCCTTTTCTCGCCGGAGCTGTTCATTGTGGGCGGCGGGATCTCCAAGCGGGCGGACGAGTACTTGCCGAACCTGAAGCTGCGCACCCCCATCGTCCCTGCCGAGCTGAAGAACGAAGCGGGAATTGTGGGTGCCGCGGTCGAAATCGCCGTCAAGCATAAGCTAACCAAGTAGCCCCCTGCTCGGCCGGAAGCGGCACAGCGTCATTGCGCACACCTAGCTACTGTGCGAATATTCGTGTAATCGTCACCAATCGCAGGAGGTGGGACCCCATGAACGCAGTATCAGCAATGGGCACTCCCCTGCCGGCCAGGATTTCACGACTGAGGTAGTCGTCTCAGGGAGCGCCCGCCAGGCAATTCGAGAACGGCGACTCCCATGAACACAACACCTTTTTCCACCCGGCACATCAACCCAACCCCGGCTTCTCCAGGGCCGCAGTGCGGCCAGGATCAGGCGCAGGCCGCGGCCTCCCCGCGGGAAGGGGCCGCGGGTGACCGCGCGCTGGTCCTCGGCGGCGGAGGCTCCACCGGGAACGCCTGGCTGATCGGCGTGATCGCCGGCCTGTTCGAGGCCGGGCTCGATGTGACCCGCGCAGAGCTGACCATCGGGACGTCGGCCGGATCGACAGCCGCGGCCCAGATCGCCGGCGCCGGCCCGGCCGAACTTCTCGCCGCCATCCTGGCCGAGGTTCCCCGGCAAGGGACCCGACCCGCCCCCTCCCCCGACGCCCGCGTCCCCCTCAAGCCGGTCACAGACCACCTGGAGAGAACGAACAGGCTCATCGGCGCAGCACAGGACGCGGCTGACATGCGCCGCAGAATGGGCGCAGCGGCACTCGGGATGGAATCGGCGTCGGACGTCTCCGGGCAAGCGAGGTGGCGCGCCACCGTCGCCGCCCGGCTGCCCGGCCAAAGCTGGCCGGAACAGCGCGTGCTCATCACGGCGGTCGACGCCCATACCGGCGAACCTGTGGTGTTCGACCGCACCAGCGGAGTCAGCCTGGTGGACGCAGTCGCTGCCAGCTGTGCCAGCGGTTTCGCGTACGGCATCGGGGACAACCGGTACATCGACGGCGGCTACCGGCGATCCAGCGAGAACGCCGACCTGGCGGCCGGATGCGGGCGGGTGCTGGTGCTCTCACCCTTCGGCGGGAGGGCGCGGACGCCAAAGGAGTGGGGCCTGCACCTTGCAGCCCAGGTCGGGGAGCTGCGCGCAGGCGGGAGCAAAGTCGAAACGGTCTTCCCTGCCGGCGACGCCGAACACCTGTTTGGCGCCAAGGCGATGGATCCGTCACTGCGTCCGGCCGCCGCCCGCGCCGGGCACAACCAGGGCAGGTTCCTTGCGGACCGGCTCAGCGAATTCTGGGGGTAAAACGGCCATGGTCTTCCTCGGCCACCGGGCAGCGCCTGCGGTGGGCTTCTACGAGGTCCGGGCGGCCTTCGCAGCGGGGCTGACGGTTTCTCCAACCGACTCGTGCCGTAACAGGGCAATGGCCGTCTCGAAGTCCTCCAGGGATTCGAAGGCCTGGTACACGCTGGCGAAACGCAGGTACGCAACCTGGTCCAGCTTTTGCAGCGGACCCAGGATCACAAGGCCCACTTCGTGCGCCTCGATCTCGGCAGCCCCGGAGGCACGGATCTGTTCCTCCACCTCCTGGGCAAGGAGCGCAAGGTCATCCTCGCTCACCGGCCGGCCCTGGCACGCTTTACGGACGCCGTTGATGACTTTGCTGCGGCTGAATGGTTCACCCACGCCTGAGCGCTTGATGACCGACAGGCTGGTGGTTTCCACCGTGGTGAACCTGCGCCCGCACTCGGGGCACTGCCGGCGCCGCCTGATGGCGGAGCCGTCGTCCGCCATGCGGCTGTCCACAACACGGGAGTCCGGATTACGGCAAAACGGACAGTACACGGTGGCGCCTCCCTCAGTAGCAACTTGTCCCTACAAGTGCATCTTACGTCACAACAGGGGCGGCAACCACTATATGTAGTGTTAAGAAGGACTACATGTTGTGATTCTGAGTCGGGTCAGGGTCCGGAATCAGGCAGTCCCGCCGAAGCGTGCCGTCACTGCCTCACCATGCGCCGGCAGGTCCTCTGCGCCGGACAAACTGAGAATGTGGCTGCTGACTTCCTGCAGGGCGGCCCGGCTGTAATTGACCACCTGAATGGCCCGAAGGAACGTGGTCACGTTCAGGCCGGAGGAGAACGCCGCCGTACCGCTGGTGGGCAGGACGTGGTTCGAGCCCGCACAGTAGTCGCCCAGGCTGACGGGACTGTAGTCCCCGACGAAGATGGCGCCTGCATTCCGGATCCTGGCGGCCACCGCGGCGGCGTCGGCGGTCATGATCTCCAGGTGCTCCGCAGCATAGGCATCGCAGGCTGCCACGCCCTGGTCGAGGTCCTCCACCAGCACAACGCCGGACTGAGGCCCGGACAGCGCCTCACATACCCTGGCGGAGTGCTTGGTGCGGGCCGACTGCCGGTCCAGCTCGGTGCGGACCGCCGCGGCAAGGTCCTCGGAATCAGTGATCAGTACCGACGCTGCTTTGGGATCATGCTCGGCCTGGCTGATCAGGTCGGCCGCCACCAGGGCCGGCTGCGCGGAGGAATCGGCCAGGATGGCGATCTCCGTCGTCCCGGCCTCGGAATCGATGCCCACCACGCCCTTGACAAGCCGTTTCGCCGTGGCCACAAAGATGTTTCCAGGACCGGTGACCACGTCCACGGGCTCCAGGGCGGGTCCCGCATCGGAAGCCTCCACGCCGTAGGCGAAGGCCGCGATGGCCTGCGCGCCGCCGATCGCATACACCTCGCTGATGCCCAGCAGGGCCGCCGCGGCAAGAATGGTGGGGTGGGGAAGGCCGCCGAAGTCTTTTTGGGGAGGCGACGCAAGGGCGATGGATTCCACTCCCGCAGCCAGGGCGGGGACCACGTTCATGATGACCGAGGACGGGTAGACCGCCAGGCCTCCCGGGACGTAGAGACCCACGCGCGAAACCGGCACCCACTTCTGGCTCACGAGGGCGCCGTCGCCGAGTTCGACGTCGACGCCGCGGGGCCGCTGCCCGTCCGCGAACTGCCGCGCCCGGCTGATGGATTCTTCCAGGGCACGGCGGACCGCAGGGTCCAGCTCCGCCAGGGCCCGGGCCAGTGCATCGGCCGGGACCCGTGGGTGCACCTGGTCAACTCCGTCGAACTGCCGGGCAAGGTCGCTGAGGGCAGCGAAGCCCCGCTGTCGGACCGCGTCGATGATGTGCAGGACCTTTTCCTCCGCGTCCGCCACGGTGTTCTGCCTGGCGCGGGGCACCGCGGCACGCAGGCCGGCCAAGGTCAGTCCCTTCCCACGCAGGTCGACCGTGCGGAAGTTGACGGTTGCGGTTGGCGGGGTTGCTGGAGATTCAGAAGAAATGGTCACCCGTTCATTTTACGCGCCGGGCACACCGTGTCCGGCCTGGGTGCACCCCGGTGCTACTGATGCATTCCCGTGTCCGGCCCCTTCCTGAGCAGGTTGAGCAGGTTCAGGGCAAACACTGACACTGCCGTTGCAGCCGGCCACAGCAGCAGTACGGACAGGGATCGGAGGGAGAACGCCACACTGGCGTTGATGGCAGCATCCACGGGCGCACCCCACACCCGGCCGGCCAACGCACCCGTTTGCCAGGCGATGACCGCGCCCAGGAGACCGCCTGCCAGGCTGAGAAGAAAGGCCTGCCGCTCAGCGCCGCCCCGCTTTTCGGTGAGGAAAACGGCCATGAGGCACCCGCCGAAGACCAGGAGGCCGGCGAGGGTCAGGTCCCGCGGCAGCCACACCTCCGGGTTGGTCCCGTTTCCCAAGGCGGGATTGCGGGTGATCAGGTTCAGCCCGCCGGGAGCGAGCAGCCACCACAGCAGTCCGAGCGGAACACCACCGGCCGCGGCTGCACCAAACCATGTCCATGGCAGCCGGGCGGAAGGCGGACTGTTGTGTTTTTCCATGAAACAAACCTTAACAAAGGCGGCTGCGTGTGGCCGCATGACGTGCGTGGTGCGCCGATTCCGCTGTTCAGCGGCGGAGCAATACGCTTAAGGAAGAATTCATGAAGCATGTCTAGGGAGCAACTCAACAATGTCAGATGCAGTGCCGCCAGATGCAGTGCCGTTTGAGGGCACGTTCAAGGAAATGTTCCGGCGCCACGCTGCCGGCGTCGCGATCATCACGGTGAACTACAAGGGCGAGCCGTACGGCTTCACGGCCACGTCCGTGGCATCGCTCTCAGCCCAGCCGCCGCGGTTCACCTTCAACATGGCCCGCAGCTCGCGCTCCTGGCCGGCGGTGGCCAACGCCACCCACCTTGGCGTCCATATGCTGGGTCTGGAGAACCAGGCCCTGGCCGACCGCTTCGCCCGCACCAAAGACCGGTTCGTCGGAGATCACTGGGAAATGGGACCGCACGATGTCCCGGTTCTCAAGGATGTTGCCGGCTGGCTGATCGGCAAGATCCAGATGCGTCTCTCCTTCGAGAACAACGCCGTGGTGGTCGTGGAAGTGGTCGCTGGCGCCGTGGGCGCGGACGGCACGCCGCTCCTGTATCACTCCGGCAGTTATGGCCAGCCCGTCCCGCTGGACTACGAAATCTAGACCGGCTGTTCCTTAGTAGTCCAGGCAGGTCGGCCCGAGCAGGACCTTCAGGTCCCCGAACAGTGAAGGGCTTGGGTTGACCCTGAGGTGCACGGGCAGGGCCATGACTTCGGTCCGGGTATCCCCCTGCAGATGCAGCCGGACCTCCGAATTCCCGCGATGGTTCCGCAGGACGTCCCCGAGTTCGGTCACCACGGCCTCAGTGGCCTTATGGGTGGGCATCGATATCTGCAGCGGACCGTTTGTTCCCTCGCTGAGGTCCGGAACGGAGAGTTCCATGCAGTTCAGGGTGACTGCACCGTCGTCGCGCCGTTGCAGGCGCCCCTTGACCACCACAATCAGGTCCTCGGCCAGGACCGAAGCGATGGGCCCGTAGACCTGGCCGAAGAACATGACCTCCATGGAGCCGCCAAGGTCCTCGATTTCGGCGCGTGCGTAGGCGTTCCCGCTCGCCTTGGCGATCCGGCGGCTCAGTGACGTGATCATGCCGGAGATGGTGACAATCGCGCCGTCGTGCGGGCCGTCTTCGGCAATGATCGAGGTGATGCTCTGGTCTGCGTGCTGGCTGAGGAGTCCTTCCAGTCCCTGCAGCGGGTGGTCCGAAACGTACAGGCCCAGCATGTCCCGTTCGAAGGACAGCTTGTCCTTTTTCTCCCACTCCGGCAGGTCGGGAATCTCGATGCTCAGGGAGGCTTCCGACTCGGCCTCCTCGAAACCGGCGAACAGGTCGAACTGGCCGATTGCCTCGTTGCGTTTGAGGGTGATGACCGAGTCGATCGCCTCTTCGTGGATCATCGCCAGGGCACGCCGGTGGTGGTTGAGGGAATCGAAGGCCCCGGCCTTGATCAGCGATTCAATGGTGCGTTTGTTGCACACCACGGCCGGAACCTTCACCAGGTAGTCCTTGAAGGACGTGTAGGCGCCTTCCTTTTCGCGCGCAGCCACCATGGCTTCGACGGCGTTGACCCCCACGTTGCGGATGGCTCCCATACCGAAGCGGATGTCGTTGCCCACCGGGGTGAAGTTCAGGGCGGACTCGTTGACGTCCGGCGGCAGCACGGTGATGCCCATGCGCCGGCACTCATTGAGGTAGATTGCCGATTTGTCCTTGTCGTCGCCCACGGAGGTCAGCAGCGCCGCCATGTACTCCGGCGCGTAGTGCGCCTTCAGGTACGCCGTCCAGTAGGAGATCACGCCGTACGCGGCCGAGTGTGCCTTGTTGAAGGCATAGTCGGAGAACGGAAGCAGGATGTCCCACAGCGTCTTGACCGCTTCCATGGAATAGCCGTTGTCCTGCATGCCCTGGGAGAACCCGGCGAACTGCTTATCCAGTTCCGATTTCTTCTTTTTGCCCATCGCGCGCCGGAGGATGTCAGCCTGGCCCAGGGAATAGCCGGCGAGTTTTTGCGCCACCGCCATAACCTGCTCCTGGTACACGATCAGGCCGTACGTTCCGCCCAGGATCTCCGCGAGGGGTTCCTTGAGCTCGGGATGGATGGGAATGACTTCCTGGATCCCGTTCTTGCGGAGGGCATAGTCCGTGTGTGCGTTGGCACCCATGGGGCCGGGACGGTAGAGCGCCAGCACAGCGGAGATGTCTTCGAAGTTGTCAGGCTTCATCAGCTTCAGGAGCGCGCGCATGGGGCCGCCGTCGAGCTGGAAGACGCCCAGGGTGTCGCCGCGGGCCATCAGTTCGTACGAGGCGGTGTCGTCCAGGGCCAGGCTGTCCAGGTCCAGGTCATGGCCGCGGTTGAGCTTGATGTTTTCCAGGGCGTCCGAGATGATCGTCAGGTTTCGCAGACCCAGGAAGTCCATCTTGATCAGCCCCAGGCCTTCGCAGGTGGGGTAATCGAACTGCGTGATCACCTGCCCGTCCTGGATGCGGCGCATGATGGGGATGACGTCGATGATGGGGTCTGAGGACATGATGACACCGGCGGCGTGGACGCCCCACTGCCGCTTCAGTCCCTCGATGCCGAGCGCCGTCTCGAAGACCTTCGCGGCCTCGGGATCGGTGCTGATCAGCTGCCGGAAGTCGCCGGCCTCGCTGTACCGCTTGGAGTCCTTGTTTTGGATATCGGCAAGCGGAATGTCCTTGGCCATCACGGCCGGGGGCAGCGCCTTGGTGAGCTGCTCACCCATGCTGAACGGGTAGCCGAGCACGCGGGAGGAGTCCTTGAGCGCCTGTTTGGTTTTGATGGTGCCGTAGGTGACGATCATGGCCACGCGCTCGTCACCGTACTTGCGGGTGACGTAGTCGATCACCTCGGACCGGCGGCGATCATCGAAGTCGACGTCGAAGTCGGGCATGGAAACGCGGTCCGGGTTCAGGAAGCGCTCGAAGATCAGGCCGTGGTGCAGCGGATCGAGGTCGGTGATCCGCATGGCGTAGGCAACCATGGAACCGGCGCCCGAGCCACGGCCCGGGCCCACGCGGATGCCGTTGTTCTTCGCCCAGTTGATGAAGTCGGCCACCACCAGGAAGTAGCCGGGGAACCCCATGGAGGTGATGACTTCGAGCTCGTAGTCGGCCTGCGTGCGGACCTTGTCCGGCACGCCGCCGGGGTAACGGAATTCCAGGCCGGTGGCCACCTCCTTGACCAACCACGAGGTTTCGTCCTCGCCCGGGGGGCAGGGGAAGCGCGGCATGTAGTTGGCGCCGGTGTTGAACGAGACCTCGCACCGCTCGGCGATCAGCAGGGTGTTGTCGCACGCGTCCGGGTGGTCCCGGAACAGCTCCCGCATCTCCTGCGGGGATTTGAGGTAGTAGCCGCTGCCGGAGAACGCAAAGCGGGAACCGCCGTTGTCGTACGTGGGTTCGAGCAGCGTTGAACCGGACTGGATGGCAAGCAGCGCCTCATGGGCCTTGGCGTCGTGCTCATGGGTGTAATGAAGGTCGTTGGTGGCCACCAGCGGCAGCTTCAGGTCCTTGGCCAGCCGGAGCAGGTCGCCGGTGACCCGGCGTTCGATATCCAGCCCGTGGTCCATCAGTTCGCAGAAGTAGTTCTCGGCGCCGAAAATGTCACGGAACTCCGCGGCGGCCTCCACGGCCTCCCGGTACTGGCCAAGGCGAAGCCGGGTCTGGACCTCGCCCGACGGGCAGCCGGTGGTGGCGATCAGGCCTTCGGAGTAGGTGTTGAGGAGTTCGCGGTCCAGCCGCGGCCACTTGCCGAAGACAGCGTCCAGCGAGGCGATGGAGGACGCGCGGAAGAGGTTCCGCATCCCGGCGTTGTTGTAACTCAGCAGCGTCATGTGGGTATATGAACCACCGCCGGAAATGTCGTCTTTCCGCTGGTGTTCCTCACCCCAGCGCACACGGCTCTTGTCCGTGCGCGCGGTCCCGGGGGTCACATACGCTTCGACGCCGATAATCGGCTTAATGCCCTGGTCCGTGGCACGCTTCCAGAAATCGAACGCGCCGAACAGGTAGCCGTGGTCGGTCGTGGCGAGGGCCGGCATGCCGAGGCGTTCGGTTTCATCGAAGAGCTCCCCCAGACGGGCGGCGCCGTCCAGCATGGAATATTCGGTGTGGTTGTGGAGATGGACGAACGAGGCATTGCTGGAAGTCACCGGACCATTCTAAGCGCTGCGGGTCAGCCGGCTGCCCAGCGACGCAGTGACCCTGAACGCAACGGCCCGGCGTCGCTCGCCTCTCGGGGCCGCGTGGCTAGGCCTGGCCCGACTCCAGGATTTCCAAGGCGTAGGCGAGGTCCTGCGGATATTCGCTGGTGACGGTCACGCGCTCACCGGTCACCGGGTGGTCAAAACCGAGTTGGCGCGCATGCAGCCACTGCCGTGTCAGGCCCAGGGTCGCGGCCAGCCGCGGATCGGCGCCGTACGTCAGATCGCCGGCACAAGGGTGGCGCAGGGCGGAGAAGTGCACCCGGATCTGGTGTGTGCGCCCCGTTTCCAGATGCACTTCAACCAGGGTCGCCTTGCCGAACGCTTCAAGGACCTCATAGTGCGTCACGGACGGACGCCCGTCCTCGATCACGGCAAAGCGCCAGTCATGCCCGGGATGGCGCCCGATCGGGGCGTCAATGGTGCCTTCCAGCGGATCCGGGAGCCCCTGGACCACGGCATGGTAGACCTTGTCCACGGTGCGCTCCTTGAACGCGCGTTTGAGGGCGGTGTAGGCGCGCTCGGTTTTGGCCACCACCATCACGCCGGACGTGCCGACGTCGAGCCTGTGCACGATCCCCACGCGCTCCGACGCGCCTGAGGTGGAAATGCGGTAACCGGCCCCGGCGAGCCCGCCCACCACGGTGGGTCCCACCCAGCCTGGCGACGGATGCGCGGCTACCCCGACCGGCTTGTCCACAACAACAAAATCGTCGTCGTCGAGCAGGATTTTCAGGCCTTCCACAACTTCCTCCACCACTTCGAGCGGGTCCCGTCGTTCAGGCACCGTCACTTCCAGGACATCCCCCGCCACCAGGCGTGCCGACTTGCCAAGTTTTTTGCCGCGGCACAGCACGTTTCCTTCGGCAATCAGGGTCGCCGCCAGCGAGCGTGAGATCCCCAACAGCCCGGCGAGCCCGGCGTCTGCACGGGTTCCGTTGAATTCATCTGCCACCACCACCTGCTCAGGCATCGTCGGCCTTCTCCTTGGACGCAGCAACGTGCCGCGAGCCGTCCAGCGAGATCCCCCGCAGCGTCAGGATGCAGATAATGGACACCGCGGAGACCACCGCGGAGTCGGCGATGTTGAATATCGCAAAGTTGGGCAGCTGGATGAAGTCCACCACGTGCCCCATGGCGAATGAAGGCTCCCGGAACAAGCGGTCCGTCAGGTTGCCCAGCGCACCGCCGAGGAGTAAGCCTAATGCCAGGGCCCACCAGGCCGAGCCGAGCTTGCGGACCTGGAACAGGATCGCAATCGAAACGCCTGCCATGATGATGGAGAACACCCACGTCACGTTCTCGCCGATGGAAAAGGCGGCGCCGGAGTTCCGGATGAAGTACCAGTGCAGCAGCGGCGGCAGCACGGGGATGCGCTCCCCCTCCACCATCGTGGAGGTCACCCATATTTTGGTCAGCTGGTCAAAGGCGTAGGCAAACGCTGCGAAGCCCGCAAAAAGCAGGAGCAGGAGCCTTTTCCGGGGCCGGGGTGATGATGGCGCGGGATGTGCTGCGTCAGCGGCGAGGTCGTCAGTCATGGTGCTTTCATTTGTAAAACCGATGTTAATCACAAAAGCCGGCGGCCGAGGAATCCTCAGCCACCGGCTTTCAGAATACGTGCTTGACGGACTAGTTGTTCGCCTCGACCTCAGGCGCCGCAACGGAGCCGCGGGCGTCAAGGTCGCGCAGCTGGCCTTCAATGTAGGCCTTCAGGCGTGAACGGTAATCGCGCTCGAATCCGCGGAGCTGCTCAACCTTGCGCTCCAGGACGGAGCGCTGCTGCTCCAGGGCACCAAGGATCTTGCGGGACTTCTCCTGGGCATCGTTTACCAGGCTGCTGGCTTCGATCTGGGCCTCGGCGATGATCTTGTCCTTCTGGGACTGGCCATCCGCCACGTGACGGTCGTGCATCTGCTGCGCCATGGCAAGCAGGCCTGCGGCAGACTCGGCGGAAACGCTGTTCCCCGCGGCGGGTGCAGGAGCGGCAGCCGGAACGGCCGCAACAGCGGCGACGGGCTCGGCTTCCTTCTTCTTCGGAGCCTCGGCAACCTTGGTCTCGGCTTCGGCCTTGGCCGGAGCTTCGGCCTTGTCGGCCTTGACGGGCGCAGGGACCTTCTCAACCACGGGGGCGGCGGCAGCGGAGCTGGCCGGCACAGCAGAACCGGACTCGGCAAGCTTCTTGCGGAGTTCGTCGTTCTCCTGGTTCAGGCGCCTGAGTTCCACGACGATCTCGTCCAGGAAGTCGTCAACTTCGTCCTGGTCATAGCCTTCGCGGAACTTGGTCGGCTGAAAGCGCTTGTTGACAACGTCTTCTGGCGTCAAAGCCATCTGGTCACCTCATTGGTCTAGTTAGTCAGGAGGCCTTCCGGCCGTCCAAAACTACGGTACCTAAAATTTGTCTGGTTCCTCTAATTCAACACTGGGTGTCAAACCGGAGATTTCTTTCGCTTCACAGGGTTGGGATCCGTTCCAGCAACCGCCCCTGAACTGCTAGGTCTTGTCGAAGATTACGCGAATCCCCTGGTCACCGCCATTGCGATGCTCACGGCGATGAAGAGAACCAGGAATCCGAGGTCCAGGGTCACGCCGCCGAGCCTCAGCGGGGGGATGACCCGCCGCAGCCCCTTAAGTGGCGGATCAGTCACGGAGTACACCGTGTGGGCGGCCACTAGGGCCGCACCACGGGGCCGCCACTCCCGGGCAAACATCTGCACCCAGTCAAAGACCAGGCGGACGATGAGGGCAACGAAGAACAGCAGCAGGGCAATATAGAGCAGTCCGAAAACAATTCCCATGACTTAACTCATATCTCCATGTCCATTCCGGATACCGCAGTGCCCTGCCAACATTACTTGTCTATTTCAGCACAGATGCCAGACAGGTGTCCCTGCCTGGCATCAGCACTCAGCCCGGGGCTAGCTTTGGTTGAAAAAGCTTGCCTGGGTCTCACTGATTTTCTTGTCGTCGCCGATGACCTCGATGTAGGACGGCGACAGCAGGAAGACTTTGTTCGTGACGCGCTCGATGCTGCCGCGGAGCCCAAAAACGAGGCCGGCCGAGAAGTCAACCAGCCTCTTCGCGTCCGCCTCGCCCATGTCAGTGACGTTCATGATCACGGGAATGCCGTCGCGGAAACTCTCCCCGATGAGCTTGGCGTCGTTGTAGGACCGCGGGTGGATCGTGGTGATCTGCCGGAGTCCGGACGTTTCTTCGCGGCTCGAGGCCGCACGCTTGATGGGGGTCACGGGTGCGCGGTATTCCTCTTCGGGGACGTGGACTGATTCACGGCTGACTTCGCGGACCGGTGCAGGGGCCCGGCGTTCCTCGCGGTCAGCTTCCATGGTTTCGTCCTCGTCCTTACGTGTTGTGGTGTGCTCGGACTCGTAGTGTTCATCGCCGTCGGCGAGCCCAAGATAGATCATTGTCTTGCGCAGAGCGCCGGCCATGGTCGACTCCTAATCGTGTCCGTAGGCGGGCCGCCCAATAACTTGACAGCACTGGAATCCCCCGCCACTCACTTCCTATGTGCTCGACGCTACCCCACAGCGGGACGTGATCCGAGAATATCGGAACCGATCCGCAGGTGTGTCGCCCCGAATCTGATGGCCGCTTCCAGGTCCTGGCTCATTCCGGCAGAAATGGCTGAGGCAGTGGGATGAACCGCCACCAGCGAAGCGGAAACGGCTGCCAGTTTTTCGAAAGCGGCCTCCGGGCTGGCCCCGAGCGGTGCGACGGCCATGACGCCTGCCAGCTCCAGCCCGCCGGCCGCGGCGAGCCGGTCAGCCAGGAGCGGCACCTCAGCCGGCGCAGCCCCGCCACGGTGCGCGCCGGCGTCGTCATCGAGACTGACCTGGATGAAACACTGCAGGGCGCCGCGGCCAGTGCGATCCTGCTCCGCGGCGATGGCACGCTCCAGGCCATCCACCAGTGCGGGGCGGTCGATGGAGTGGACTGCATGGGCGTATCTGGCCACGGACTTGGCTTTTTTGCTCTGCAACTGCCCCACGAAATGCCAGTGAAGTCCAAGGTCAGCCAGTTCCGCCGCCTTGGTTGAGGCTTCCTGGTCACGGTTTTCGCCCACATCGCGCACCCCCAGCGCGGCGAGGCGCCTGATGTCCGCGGCCGGATGGAATTTGGTGACGACGATCAGCGTGGGCAGGTCGTTGCCGCGGCCTGCCTCGGCGGCCGCTGATTCGATCCGCCGCCGGACCGCGGCCAGCCGTTCCGCCAGCTCAGCCACCCGTGCGGTGTCTTCAGTCATGGGACCACACGATTCCGGCAAAGCGTCCGGTCGTGGATGAACGGCGGTAGGAGAACAGCTGCTCGCTTTCGAGCGTGCACTGCCCGGCGTATTCGACGACCACCCCGGCGGCCTCCAGCTGACTGCGGGCTCCGGCCGGCAGGTCCAGCGCGGGGGTCCCCCAGGACGTTTCGGCCCGCGTTGCCGGTACCTGCGCGGCCACCTGGTCACGCAGGTCGGCGGGGACCTCGTAACACTTGCCACAGATTGAAGGACCGAGCCAGGCCCGGATCCCGGTTGCGCCCGCCGCCCGCATCCGTTCCACTGCTGCGGGCAGGATGCCGTTGGCAATTCCCGGCCGCCCTGCATGGACAGCGGCCAGGACCGGCGTGCCGTCCGCGTCCTGAGCCACCAGTACCGCAGGGATGCAGTCGGCCACCATGACCGCGAGGGGAAGGCCCCGGGACACCATGGCGTCTGCCGTGGGCGCGGCGGTGCCGGGCTCCATCATCTCAACCGTGGAACCGTGGACCTGATCCATGAACCGCAGGGATCCCGGTGTCAGCCCGGCGGCCCCCTCCAGCTCACCGCGGCGCCGTCGCACGTGCGCTGCATCGTCACCGACGTGGAGGGCAAGATTGCCGGCGTGAATGTCCGTGAATGCGACACTGACGCCGGGTGAGACTTCAGCCCGCCAAAGGAACAAGCCGTGCCCTACTTCAGGAAGTCGGGGACATCCAGATCGTCCGAGCGGTTCCCCGAGAGATCCGGCTCCACCACTGAGGGGAGGTCGACGTCGAAACCTGAGTCCGCCGGAACGGCGGAGGGGCGCTGCTGGCCCCAGTTGCTCAGTCCGGACGCACCCATGCCGGCGTGGACGGGCTGCGCGTTGAGCTGGTGGCTGCCGCCGCCGGAGGTGGGGGCCTGGGCCGGTGCGGGAGCCGCGGCGGGACGCTGGGGCGCCACCTGGGGCTGGGACTGGTCCATGGAGGGCGAGGTGGCCTTCACGTCGTCGAACCCGGCGGCGATGACCGTCACGCGGGCTTCATCCCCAAGGGCGTCGTCAATCACGGCACCGAAGATGATGTTGGCCTCCGGGTGGGCCACTTCCTGGACGAGGCGCGCTGCTTCGTTGATTTCGAACAGGCCGAGGTCAGAGCCGCCCTGGATGGAGAGCAGGACACCATGGGCGCCGTCGATGGAGGCTTCCAGGAGCGGGGACGCGATGGCAAGTTCAGCTGCCTTCACTGCACGGTCCTCGCCGCGTGCGGAGCCGATGCCCATCAGTGCCGAGCCTGCGCCCTGCATGACGGACTTGACGTCGGCGAAGTCCAGGTTGATCAGCCCGGGCGTGGTGATCAGGTCCGTGATGCCCTGGACACCGGACAGCAGGACCTGGTCAGCGGAGCGGAAAGCGTCCAGGACGGAGACGTTGCGGTCGCTGATGGAAAGGAGGCGATCGTTGGGGATCACGATCAGGGTGTCAACTTCGTCGCGGAGGGCGTCGATGCCGGCCTCGGCGGAGCCGGCACGGCGGCGGCCCTCGAAGGTGAACGGGCGGGTGACCACACCGATGGTCAGTGCACCGAGCGAGCGGGCAATTCGTGCCACGACGGGCGCGCCGCCGGTTCCGGTACCGCCGCCTTCGCCTGCAGTCACGAACACCATGTCGGCGCCGCAGATGACCTCTTCGATCTCGTCAGCGTGGTCCTCGGCAGCCTGCTTGCCCACCTCAGGGTTGGCGCCTGCACCGAGACCGCGAGTCAGCTCGCGGCCGACGTCGAGCTTGACGTCGGCGTCACTCATCAGCAGTGCCTGAGCATCTGTGTTGATGGCGATGAACTCGACACCCCGGAGGCCTACCTCGATCATGCGGTTGACTGCGTTCACGCCACCGCCGCCGATGCCGACGACCTTGATGACGGCCAAGTAATTCTGCGGAGCTGCCACGTTACGTGTCCCTTGTTCGTGTCCTATTGCGAAAACTGTGGAGTCGGGCTTGAAGCCTGCAACCTTAACCTTCGAGTTGAAGGTTATAGTTATGTCAAGTAACTCATGTTGGAACGCTATTTCCTATGGTTCTGACATTCAATAACCGGAGCCGCGTGTCGCGCGAATACCGGGAAAGTTTGCAGTTGCCGGAGGAAAGGTTCAACGCGTCACCGGATGCCGGGGCGCGCTCACATCGTACACGCGCACGGGGTTCTTTGGATCGGCCGGAACCTTCAGGAGGGCTGCAAGCACCTTGGCCTTGAGTTCCTTCTCCCCGGCGTTGCCCCAGATGATGGTCTGGCCGTCCACCAGCTTCAGTTCCACGGCATCCACCGATTGGGCGGAGGCGTTGGAAAGCTTCGAGAGCACGTCCGGGGGGAGCGCCCCCAGCACCTCGGCGGTGGCCTGGAAAAGGTCCTTGCCGATGGTGCCGGCGCCGCCGTCGATCACGGGAAGGGACACCGAGGCCGGGTCCGTCGTCGCAGCCAGCACCACGCCGTCCACGTCCACCAGCTGGTACTGCTCCCCCTGTTTGACCAGCGCCACCGGAGTGCGTTCGAGCACGTGCACCACGAGTTCTGATGGCGGCCGTGCCTGCGAAGAGACGGATTTGATCTGCACCAGGGACTTCAGCATGCTGCTGACTTCGTCGTCGCTGATCTGCGGCAGCGGTTTGCCCTTCAGCGGCTCCAGCGCCGTCTGCACCTGGTCGGATGTGACCAGTTTGGTCCCTGTTACGGAAATGGTGCCCACGGCCAGCACCGGCGAAAAGATGGCTGCGGCAAGGAGGGCCGCAACCAGCCCCAGCACAGTTCCCGCGGCAACGAGCAAGTGCCGCCTCCGGCGCTTGGCCGGCGGCTCAGGAAAAACCAGCACGTTGTCGGGGCCGGCCGGTTTCTTCTCCCGGGACGGCACGGATCCGGGGGCCGTTCCCTTCTTGCGGGCCGGCACGGTTGCCGGATCCGGAGCGGGGACACTCTTGGAAGCGGAGATGGTCTCAGGTTCAGCCGACGCCGCCCCGGCATCGGCTGGCCGGCGTCCCGGTGACGCGTAGGTGGGGCGGCGCGGGCTACCCACCGAGGGCCTGCACAATCTGCGGGCCGAAGGCGGTCACGTCGCCCGCGCCGACGGTCAGGACGATGTCACCGGGCCGGGCGGCCCGGGCCAGGGCGGACACAGCTTCTGCCGGTTCCACGAGCTGGCCGCCGGGCCCCAGGTGATCGGCGATCAGCTGGCTGGTCACGCCCGGGATGGGATCTTCACGGGCAGGGTAGATGTCCAGGACCAGGGCCGTGTCTGCCAGGTTCAGGGCGTCGGCGAACTCTTTGGCGAACTCCCTGGTGCGGGAGAACAGATGGGGCTGGAAGAGCACGTGGACATGGTGCCCGCCTGCCACGGACCGGGCCGCGGTCAGGGCTGCCCGGACCTCGGTGGGGTGGTGGGCGTAGTCGTCAAAAACGCGTACTCCGCCGGCCTCCCCCTTCAGTTCGAAACGGCGCGACGCTCCGGAGAACTGGGACAGGGCCCGCGCAGCCGCAGCGGGCTCGACGCCCAGCTCCAGGGCGACGGCGACCGCGGCTGCGGCATTGAGCGCGTTGTGCCGGCCGGGGACCTGCAGCTCCAGAGCATACCGGCCGGCAGGTGCGGACACGTCCACCTTTCCGGGGCCGTCGTCGTGCAAAACCAGGTCGGCGCCGTCCGACGTTCCGTACAGGACCACCCGCGTGTTCCCGCGGGCCCGCGTGCGCTCGGCGAGGGCGCGGGCGCCGGGGTCATCCGCGCAGGCTATCAGGACGCCGTCGGCCGGAAGCAGTTCGGTGAAGCGGTCAAAGGATTCGTAAACGGCCTCCGCGGTGCCGTAGTGGTCCAGGTGATCCGGTTCCACGTTGGTGACCACGGCTATCTGCGGCCGGTAGTTCAGGAAGGAGCCGTCGGATTCATCCGCTTCGGCCACAAAGATGCCGGAGCTGCCGTGGGCTGCATTCACGCCCAGGGCAGGCACGTTGGCCCCGATGGCAAACGAAGGGTCCAGCCCGGCTCCCCGGAGCAGCACCGTAATCATGGAGGTGGTGGTGGACTTCCCGTGCGTTCCGGCGATGGTCACCACAGTGTCGTCGCCCATGGTTGATGCCAGCGCCTCGGACCGGTGCAGGACGGGCAGTCCGGCTTCACGGGCGGCCACCAGTTCCGGGTTGTCCGCGCGGATGGCCGAACCCGCCACCACGGTCTGGGCATCGCCCAGGTTGGATGCGGCGTACCCCACGGCGATGCGGGCTCCGGCGGTGGCCAGGTCCGCCATGACCGGCAGGTCCTTGGCATCTGAACCGCTGACAGGGACACCCCGTGCCGCCATGATCCGGGCCACGGCGGACATGCCGACACCGCCGATGCCGATGAAGTGGACGCGGCCCAGGGACTCCTGGCTGCGGATGCTTGCGGGGGTCATGCGGATACCGCTTCCAGGACAAGACCAGCCATGCGCTGATCGGCGTTTCGGATGCCAAGCCGGCGGGAGCTGGCGGCCATGCCGGCCAGCCGCTGCGAGTCGGTGATCAACGGGATGATGTGGCCCGTTATCCACTGCGCGGTGAAGTCCTTATCCGGGACGATGAGCGCGCCCCCGCTTTCCACCAGCCCGGCGGCGTTCAGTGCCTGCTCACCGTTGCCGATGGGCAGCGGTACAAAAACGGCGGGAACTCCCACTGCTGCCACCTCACAGACGGTGGCGGCACCGGACCGCGCCAGCAGGAGGTCGGCGGCGGCGTACACCAGTTCCATCCCGTCCACGTACTCAACCTGCCGGTAGCCGTCAGCGGTGAGCGGGCCGCCGTCGGGCGCCACCACTGTCTTGCCGCGGCCGGTGATGTGGAGCGTCTGGATCCCGGCTGCGCCCAGGTCCCGGGCCGCTTCAGCCATGGCGCGGTTGATGCTCCGGGCACCGGACGAGCCGCCGGTCACGATCAGGGTGGGCTTGTGTTCATCAAGACCCAGGGCCTTGCGCGCCGCACCGCGGGCCGATTCCCGGTCCAGGCCCGAGATTTCGGTCCGCATCGGCATCCCGACGTGGCGGGCGTGCCGCAGCCGGGTGGTCTCGAAGGCGGTGGCAACATGCCGGGTCAGTAACGATCCCACGCGGTTGGCCAGGCCCGGCCTGGTGTTGGCTTCATGGATCACAATGGGGATCCCGCGTCGGCGGGCAGCGAGGTACAACGGAGTGCAGACGTAACCGCCCACGCCAACCAGGACGTCGGCAGAGGCCTCGTCCAGGATCCGGCCGGACTGGCGCACTGCACCGGCCAGCCGGGCGGGCAGCTTCAGCAGGTCCAGGGACGGTTTCCGCGGAAACGGCACCCTGTCGATGGTGGCGAGCTCCACGCCGGCCGCCGGGACCAGGCGCGTTTCCATGCCCGACGGCGTGCCCACGGCAAGCAGCCTGGACTGCGGCGCGGCGGTCCGCAGGGCAGCCGCGATCGCCAGGAGCGGGCTGATGTGGCCGGCGGTGCCGCCGCCCGCCAGGACAATGGACAGGTTCTGGGAAGTCATCGGGTGCTAGGTGCGCTTTCTTGCCGTTTTGGTGGGCCGGGCGGATTTCCCGGCCTTCCTGGTGCCGAACTTGAGCATTCTCTTGGGGCGAAGGGCCGGCGCCATCTGTTCCCGGGCCAGGGACAGGACCACGCCCACGGCACAGAGGGACATAAGCAGGGCCGAACCGCCGTACGAAATAAAGGGCAGCGGCACGCCGATGACGGGCATCAGGCCGGTCACAACCGCCATGTTGACGGTTGCCTGGCCCAGGAGCCACACCATGATGGTCCCGGCCAGGACGCGGTGGAACATGTCCTCCTGCGCCACCACCACGCGGTAGATGGCGGCGCCGAGGATGGCAAAAAGGACAAGCACGACGACGGTGCCCACCAGGCCCAGTTCCTCGCCGATGATGGCGAAGATGAAGTCGTTGTGGGCTTCGGGAATCCAGCTGTACTTCTGCCGGCTCTGGCCCAGGCCCACGCCAAACCAGCCGCCGGAGGCCAGCCCGTAGAGACCGTTGGTGGCCTGGTAGTTGGCATCGATGCCGTCCGCACAGGACTGGCCGGTCCACCAGGAGGTGATCCGGCACATGCGGTTGGAACTGGTGATGGCCATAACGGCGGTCCCGGCAGCGGCGGCCACGGCTGCAAAGCCAAAGAGGTAGAGCGGCACGCCGGCAAAAAACAAGGCCGCGGCCGTGATCATCATGATGATCATGGCGGTGCCGAGGTCATTGCCCAGCAGGACCAGGCCGATGACGGCACCCGCAAGCGGCACGGCCGGGACGAGCACATGCTGCCACAGCCGCAGCAGTTTGCCTTTCCTGGCCAGGACGGTGGCCATCCAAAGAGCCAGCGCCAGTTTGGAGGCCTCGGAGGGCTGGAACGTGATGCCGCCCAGATCTATCCAGTTCTTGTTGCCGTTGACCTCGTCGCCCACCACCTGGACCAGGACCAGGAGCATCAGGGCGACGCCCACCGCCGGCCATGCCAGCCGCTTGAGCCACACCACGTTGATCCTGGAGAGGACGAACATCACGAAAATGCCGATCGCGGCGAACATGCCCTGCTTGAGGGCATCTCCGTACGGTGACTTGCCGGCCGCGATCGATTCGACGCTGGATGCCGAGAGCACCATCATGATGCCGATGGCCGTGAGCGCCAGCGTGGAGCCCAGGATGAGGTAGTAGGTGGAGCCGTTCCGGGATGTCCCGTTCCCTTCGAGGGCGGACCAGAAGCCCCGGTACCAGCCCTTGATCCGGGCAGGGAGGGTGGGCCTGGACACCGTGGACCCGGGTGCCGGACGCGGCGCGGGTTTCCCGGTGCGCGGCTTTGCCGCGTTCGGCCGGGTGGGCGTGCTGACCATTCTTACTCCTCGCCGGTCTGGGCCTGCCCTTCCACCAGCTCGCGGACAGCTTCGATAAAGGCGTTACCGCGGTGAGCATAGGAAGAGAACTGATCCATGGAAGCAGCCGCCGGTGCCATCAGCACGGTGTCGCCCGATACGGCCAGCTGCGCTGCTGACGCAACGGCCCGGGACATCACGTGCTCCCCCGGAACCGGAGAGTCGCCCGCGTTGGCTCCGCCCGTTACGGCAGTCTGCATATTTTCAGTGTCGCCCGCCGAAGCGATGATCACCGGGACATCGGGCGCGTGTCGCTGCAGGGCGTCGGCAAGGGGGGCGGTGTCGACGCCGATGAGCACCACCGCTTTGAGCCTGCCCGCCTGATCGCGGACCAGGTCGTCGTAGCTGACTCCCTTGGAGAGTCCTCCCGCGATCCAGATGACCTTCTCGAATGCCGTCAGTGATGCGGCCGCTGCGTGGGGGTTGGTGGCCTTGGAATCATTGACCCAAAGAACACCGTTCACCCGGGCAACGGGCTGGATGCGGTGGTTGCCCGGCACGTAATCCTGGATGCCTTGGCGGACCGCCTCCGTGTCCACCCCGTAGGCGCGCACCAGTGCGGCAGCTGCCAGGGCGTTGGCCACCATGTGGCGGGGGGCGAACTGCCCCAGGTCCGTCATCGACGCGAGCTCGGCGGCACTGTCCTTGCGCTGCTCGATGAAGGCCCGGTCCACGAGGAGTCCGTCCACCACGCCCAGCATGCTGATGGCCGGGGTGAGCGTGGTGAAGCCGACGGCCCGGCAGCCTTCAACCACGTCGGCGTCCTCCACCATGCGTTCGGTTTCGATCTGCTCGGCGTTGTAGATGCAGGCCTTCTGCGTGCGGGCATAGACCTTTGCTTTGTCGGCCAGGTAGGAGTTGTAGGAACCGTGCCAGTCAACGTGGTCTTCTGCCACGTTCAGGCACACGCTGGCGACGGGCGAGAGGGATTCCGCCCAGTGCAGCTGGAAGCTGGAGAGTTCAACGGCGAACACGTCATACTCCACCGGGTCGCGGAGGGCATCCAGGATGGGTGTGCCCACGTTGCCGACGGCAATCGCCTTCAGTCCTGCGGCCTGCAGCATTGAGGCCGTCAGTCCGACCGTGGTGGTCTTGCCGTTTGTGCCGGTGATCGTCAGCCAGTCGGGGGTCTTGTGTCCTTCACGCACCCGCAGCCGCCAGGCGAGTTCGACGTCGCCCCAGACCGGGATGTGCGCGCGTGCGGCGGCGGCGAGGAGCGCCTGGTCGGGACGCCAGCCCGGCGAGGTGACGATGAGGTCGGGGAAGCTTCCTTCAATCTTGGGAACCCTGCTGACAGCCTCCTCGCCAAGGAGCACGTCCACGGCGCCGACAATCTTCAGGGTGTCCGCGTGGGCCTTCGCGGTGTCGGTGGTGGCGGCGTCGACCACCACCACGCGGGCCCCGAGTTCAATGAGGGTGTCCGCTGCGGCGAAGCCCGACACACCGATTCCGGTGACAACAACGCGCAGGCCGGCCCAGTCCGAGTCCCAGCTGACCAGGTTCTGCAGGCGCGGGGAAACAGTCACAGGAGCACAACCCATTCTGCGTAGAAGACACCCAGGCCGACGGCGACGAAGAGGCCGCCCAGGATCCAGAAGCGGACAACCACGGTCACCTCAGCCCAGCCCTTGAGTTCGAAGTGGTGCTGCAGCGGTGCCATCTTGAAGACACGTTTGCCGCCGGATAATTTGAAGTAGCCCACCTGGATGATCACCGAGAGGGTGATCAGCACGAACAGGCCGCCGACGATGCCCAGGAGCAGTTCGGTGCGGGAGAGGATGGCGAAGCCGGCAATGGCGCCGCCGATGGCGAGGGAGCCGGTGTCGCCCATGAAGATTTTGGCCGGCGAAGTGTTCCACCAGAGGAAGCCCACCAGGGCGGCGCTGAGGATTGCCGCCAGGAGTGCCAGGTCCAGGGGATCGCGGACGGTGTAGCAGCCGCTTCCGGTTTCGCGCGGCGATCCGCAGGCCTGGTTGTTCTGCCAGATTCCCATCAGGGTGTAGGCGCCGAACACCATCACAGCGGCGCCGGCGGCCAGCCCGTCCAGCCCGTCCGTGAGGTTCACGCCGTTGGTAGCTGCCGTCACGATCAGGTTGGACCAGAGGACGAACAGGATGGCGCCGATGACCGTGCCGCCGAAGGCCAGGTCCAGCCAGGGGATGTCGCGGACCAGGGAAATTTTTGTCGACGCCGGGGTCAGGCCCTGGGGATCGGGGAAGTTCAGGGCGAGGATGGCGAAGGCGATGCCCACCGCCGCCTGAAGGATGAGTTTGGCTTTCGCGTCCAGGCCAAGGCTGCGTTGGCGCGAGATCTTGATGAAGTCATCGAGGAAGCCGACCAGCCCCATGCCGACCATGAGGAACAGGAGGATCAGGGCCGACGCCGACGGTCCGGCGGACGCCGGGTTCATCAGCCACATGATCAGGTGGGTCAGGCCGTAGCTGAGGAGCACTGCTCCCACCACCACGGTTCCGCCCATGGTGGGAGTGCCGCGTTTGGTGTGATGGGATGTGGGTCCGTCATCGCGGATGAACTGCCCGTAGCTTTTGCGGACAAGGAGGCGGATAAACAGGGGGGTTCCCACCAGGGCGAACAGCAGGGCCAGTCCCGCGCCGATCAAAAGTGCAATCACAGCAGCTCGCTCCTTTCTTCGGCAGGTTCCGTGGATTGTGGGGGTAATGCTATCCGATCACCCAAATGCCGAAGCCCGACGCTGTTGGAGGACTTGAAGAGCACCAGGTCACCGGGTTCCAGCTCGGCATCAAGGAGCGAGTAGGCTTCCTCGACGTTTTCGGCGAACACACATTCGTCGCCCCAGGAGCCTTCCTGGACTGCGGAAACATAGAGGGCGCGTGCCTCGCGGCCAACCACCACCAGCCGCGAAATGTTGAGCCGGACCACTTGGGTTCCTACGGCTGTGTGCTCACGGATGGAATCCGGCCCCAGCTCCAGCATGGCTCCCAGCACGGCCCAGGTGCGGCGTCCGCGCCCCAGGTCTGCCAGGGTGCGCAGGGCGGCGCGCATGGACTCGGGGTTGGCGTTGTAGGCGTCGTTGATGACGGTAACCCCGTCCGGGCGTTCCGTGCGTTCCATCCGCCAGCGGCTGGCTGCTGACTGGCCGGCCAGGGACGCTGCGATGTCCGTGCCCGGCACACCGGCTGCGTGCGCTGCTGCGGCTGCCGCCAGGAGATTGCCGGTGTGGTGGGCACCGATCAGTCCGCTGCTCACGTGGAGGCCGGCATCGCTGCCGGGAAGGACGAGGTCGAATTCCGGGTTTCCGGCACTGTTGGTGTCCGGGTTGACTGCCCGCACTGCCGCGTCGGGACGGTCCTCCGCGGAGAAACCCAGCACCGCTGCGACGGTGCGCGGACGCATGCCTGCCACCCGGTCGTCGTCGAGGTTCAGCACGGCTGTGCCGGTGGGCGCAAGTGCCTCCACCAGTTCGCCCTTGGCGAGCACGATATTTTCGACGCCGCCGAACTCCCCTGCGTGGGCGGTGCCAACGCCCAGGACCACTCCGATGTCCGGCTTGACCATGTCAGCCAGGTAGCGGATGTGGCCGATGCCGGTGGCACCCATTTCGATGACCAGGAAGCGGGTCCCGGCGTCCGCCCCGAAGACCGTGAGCGGCACGCCGACCTCGCCGTTGTAGGAGCCCTGAGGGGCCACGGTGTTGCCTTGGGTTGAGAGGATCCCGGCGAGCAGGTCCTTCGTTGTGGTCTTTCCGGCCGAGCCGGTGATGCCGATGACTGTCAGGGATTCGCCGGCCGACGCCCGGACCGCGCGGATGCGGCGGACGGCTTCGGCGGCCAGGGCACCCAGGGCGAGGACCGCGTCCTGGACCAGTACTGTCGGATAGTTCGTTCCGTTGGGCCCGGGAACAGGTCGCTCCGCGAGGGCCAGCACGGCACCTTGGCTGAAAGCGGCCGCCACGAAGTCGTGCCCGTCCGCGTGTTCACCGGGCTTCGCGACGTAAAGCGCCCCGGGCACGGCGTCGCGCGAATCGGTGACCACCGATTGCGGGGTGATCCCCGGATCGGCGTCCAGGCGGCCGTTTGTGATTTCGGCGATTTCCGCCGCAGTAAATGCAATCATCTCGGTCTAGGACTCTATCCGCTCGTCTTGGAGAACCGTGAATCCCCTGGCTGTCAAGGCGTTCCGGAGTTCCACCCGGTCGTCGAGGGGGAGGTTGACGCCCTTGACCTCTTGCCAGACCTCGTGGCCGCGGCCGGCAACGAGGATGGTGTCCTGCCGCCGGGCCAGCTCGGCGGCACGGTTGATGGCCGCCGCCCGGGGGTGGATTTCCTCGATGACGCACGTGAGGGCCCCCTGTTCCTGCGCGGCCCTGGCACCCGCCAGCACGTCAGCGCGGATGGCCTGTGCGTCCTCGTCATGGGGATCGTCATCCGTGACGATCAGAACGTCGGCGAGCTGTGCTGCGATGGCTCCCATGGCAGGGCGCTTGCCTTGGTCCCGCTGCCCGGTGGCGCCGAAAACAACGATCACCCGGGAGCCGGGAAGAGGTGACCGGACAGCCTCGAGCGCGCGGGCCAGCGCGTCGGTGTTGTGCGCGAAATCGACGACGGCGGCGGGCTCCTCGGCGACGAGCTGCATACGGCCGGGCACCGCAACGGTGAAGGGATCATGGCTGTCCAGGGCGGTCTGCAGAGCGGCGGTTTCCACTCCGCTGGCCAGGACCATCACGCTGGCCAGTGCGGCGTTGGCGACGTTGAAGGCGCCGGGCAACCCGGTGTGGATCTTCAGCCGGGCCTCGTCCGGACCGCTGAGGGTGAATTCGGTGCCCAGCCCGCGGGGCGCCGTCGAGGTGACTGTCCAGTCGGCGGGACCGTTGCCGGGGGCAGACGCGACGGTCGTGACCGGAATCCCGGCCGCGGCGGCAAGCCTGCGGCCCCATTCGTCGTCGACCATCACCACGGCGGCGCGGGCACGGCGGGACGTGAAAAGTTCGGCCTTGGTGGCGAAGTAGTCGTCCATGGTGCCGTGCAGGTCCAGGTGGTCCTGGGTCAGGTTGGTGAACCCGGCGACGTCGAAGACCACCCCGTCGACGCGCTGGAAGGAGATGGCGTGGGAGGACACTTCCATGGAGGCCGCATCCAGGCCGCGCTCCCGCATGAGCGCCAGGAGGCCGTGCACGTCCGTTGACTCGGGCGTCGTGAGGAGGCTGGGGATGGGCTCCCCGCCGGCGAGTATTTCGATGGTTCCGATCAGGCCGGCCCGTTGTCCCAGCGCGCGAAGGAGAGAGTTGAGGAAATACGTGGTGGTGGTCTTGCCGTTTGTGCCCGTGACCCCGAACAGGCGGGGCGGGTGTCCGGCGGGAGGCTGGCTCCGGTAGATCATGGCGGACAAAGGACCCACCACGTTGCGGGGACTGTCCACCACAAGCACGGGGACCGCGGTGTCGGCGGAAAGTGCCAGCAGCCGGGCGCCGGCGTCGTCGGTCAGGACGGCCACGGCGCCCCGCTCCACGGCCTGGCCGGCGAAGTCCGCTCCGTGGCGGGAACCACCCGGCAGGGCGACGTAGAGGTCGCCACGTTCCACCGTGCGTGAATTGAGCGAGATTCCCGTGACGCTTACGGCAGCCGATGCACCCGGCACCTGCACGCCGATGGCCTCCCCGATGCCGGCCAGTCGGACTGCAGCCACCGCCGATGGCCTGAACCGGGAGGCGGCGGACTCCCCCGCCGGCCCGGTATGACTGCCTGGTGCGTTCTGCTCTGACAAGGGAATCTCCGATTGCTGGCCTGGTGTTACTTAGCGAACTGCGGCAGCCTGGCCGGTTCGCCGGTGGACGGCTGGACGTTGAAGGTGCGCAGCGTCTGGCTCATGACCGACCGGAAGACCGGACCGTTGGTGATGCCGTAGATGCTGCCCTTGGGACGCTGCAGGACCACCTCAACAATAAACCGCGGATCGTCCATCGGCGCCATCCCCACCATGGAGGCCGTGTAGCCGCAGAACCCGGATTTGCCGTCGTCGCACGGGGACTCGGACGTGCCGGTCTTGGCTCCCACGCGGTAGCCGTCAATGGCGGCGTCCTTGATCTGGCCTTCGGTCACGGCGCTTTCCAGGATGTCCCGGACCTGCCGGGCCGTGTTGTCCGACACCACCTGCCGCGAAGGCTGCGGAGCCACTTTTTCTTCGGTGCCGTCCGCGGAAACGTAGGAGTCGATCAGGCGCGGCTGAAGCATCACGCCATTATTGGCGATGGTCTGGAAGGCGCGGACGGTCTGCAGGGTGGATTGTGAGACGCCCTGTCCGAAGAGCACGGTGTACTGCTGGCGGCTGTCCCACTGGTCCGCGGGCGCAAGGATGCCGGACGCGGTGGCAGGGAGTCCGATGTCCGGTGCCTCGCCAATGCCGAATTTCCGCAGCCAGTCGTAGCGTTGCTCCTTGCTCAGCCGGGAGCCGGCCGCCACGGTGCCCGTGTTCATGGAGTACCCCAGGATGCCGGCGAGCGTGCGTTCCTCGGTCCCGTGGGTGAAGGCGTCCGTGAACGTCTGGCCGTCGATTGTGTAGGAGGGCGGGAGCGTGAAGGTGTCCAGCGGGCTGGACTTTCCTTCCTCGATGAGCGCCGAGGCGGTGATCATCTTTTGCACGGAGCCCGGTTCGTAGGCAGCCGTCACCGTGCGGACTCCGCGGTCCTTGGCGGCCACCCTGCCGGGGTCGTTAGGGTCGGGGGCGTTGGTGTCGGCCATGGCCACGATGTTGCCCGTCTTGACATCCATCACCAGGATGCTGCCCCATTCGGCACCGAGCTTGTCGCTTTGGCTTTGGATGGCCTGCTGGGCGAAGTACTGGAGATCCGAGTTCAGGGTGAGCTTGACGTCCTTGCCGTCCTTCGGCGGTGTCAGTTCGTCCACACCCACAGGGATCCTGAGGCCGTCGGCACCGATTTCGAAGAGCCGTTTGCCGTCCTCGCCGCGCAGCAGCGCGTCCTGGGTCTGCTCAATGCCGGCCTGGCCGGTGCCGCCGTCCTGCAGGAAGCCGATGATTCCGCCGGCGATCGATCCGTTCGGATAAACGCGCTTGCTGACGCCCTCGGTGACGATGCCGGGGATTTGCAGGTTGGAGACCCTGTCCTCGAGATCCGGTTTCAGGTCCTTGGCCACGATGTAGTAGCGCTGTTGGCCCGTGACCGCGTTCCGGACGGCGTCCAGGTCCATGCCCAGGACGGAGGCCAGTTCGTTGAGCCCCTGCTCCCGCGACACGTCGACCAGTTTGTCCTTGCCGTCTACCTTGGCGAGCCTTTTGAACGTCTCCGTCTTGGTGTTGACCGTCTGGTCCACCACAACGTTGTAGCGGATCACGCTGTTGGCAAGGACTGTGCCGTTGGCGTCCAGGATGCTGCCGCGCTCGGCAGGCAGTGATGTTTGCCGCATGCGATAGTCGAGGGCGGCTGCCGCCATCCCGCCAATATCGAGGCCCTGGACCATGAAGAGTTTGCCGCCCACCACCAGCAGCAGGGTCAGCATGATTCCCAGGCCGAGGCGCAATCGCTTGGTGGCGTTCGGCGCCTTGACAGCCTTTGCCTTACGGGTTGTCTGCGCCACCGTGATTCCTTGCTACTCGCCTTGTTGCCTGCTCTGGTGCCCGGCTGGGCACCCGGCCTTTCGCTGACCGGCTGCTTTTCAGCGGCCGCCCCGCTACCGCCCTGCTACTGCCCCGGTACCTTCTGCTCCGGGGCGGGAACAGAGCCGCCGTGCAGCTCCACCGCAGGTGCCGGCGCTGCCGGTACCGCAGCCGGCGGGGCAACCGCTGCCGGCGGCGCCGCTGCCGCCGTCGGCTCCTGGCCGGCGGGTTTGCGGCTCGCGGAGGGTTCGGGCGCCGTCACCGGCGGAACCACTGTCAGCACCCCGGGAACTGCCGGTGCCGGGATAACGGCTCCGGCAGCGCCACCTTTCACGGCCGGTGTTGCCTTGCCTGTGACCGTGAGGGTGGAAAGGTCAATCTGTCCTTTGACCGTGGAAGCTACCATTCCCAAGTCTGCAGCCTTGGCGGCCAGGTTCTGGGGAGCCTCGAAGTTCTGGAGTTGCTGTGTCAGATCCTGGTTCTGCTTGGTGAGTGTGCTCTGCTTGCCCCTCAGCTCCACGAGCTGGTACTGGGAGGTGGACACCGAAATGTTGAGCACAAGCACCGCAACGAGCGCCACGGCGAGCAGGGCGAAGCACATCACCACAAAGGGGGCCCGCCTCTTCTTGGGCGCAGAGCGCACCACGGACAGCGGGGTGCGCTCCTTGCGGCCCGGACCTGCCGGCTGGGTCCTGATAGCAGGCGCGCTGCTGCCGGAGATGACCGGGAAGTTCTTGACAGCGGCGGTGCTCATGCTTCTCTCCTGGCTCTGGTGCGTTCCACGGCGCGCAGCCTGGCGGAAGCAGCGCGGGGGTTTTCGGCGATTTCGACGGCGGTGGGTACCTCAGTGCCCTTGGTCAGGGTCTTGAGGGTTGCCTTGTGTTCTTCCAGCTCCACGGGGAAGCCCAGCGGCGCCGACGATTTGGAGCCGGCCTGGAAGAAGGACTTAACGATCTTGTCCTCAAGGGAGTGGTAGGACATCACCACGATGCGTCCGCCGAGGGCCAACGCATCCACGGCGGCAGGAATGGCGCGTTCCAGCACGTCGAGTTCCTCATTGACTTCGATCCGGAGAGCCTGGAAAGTCCGTTTCGCCGGATGGCCGCCGGATTTGGCGGCTGCGGCCGGAACCACGGAACGGATCTGTTCCACCAGTTCACCGGTGGTGGTGAACGGCTTGACTGCCCGTGCTGCCACGATCCTGTTGGCGATCCGGCCGGCGAATTTCTCCTCGCCCCATTTCCGGATGATGCGGACCAGATCCTCTTCGCTGTAGTTATTGACCACGTCCGCGGCAGTCTGGCCGCGGCTGGTGTCCATCCGCATGTCCAGCGGAGCGTCGAACGAATAGGCGAAACCGCGTTCACGCTCGTCCAGCTGAAGTGACGAGACGCCCAGGTCCATCAGGATGCCGTGGACTTCCCTGACCCCGAGGTCCTCGAGGACGTCGGCAATTTCGTCGTACACGGCATGCACCAGGTCAGTGCGGTCGGCGAAGCGGGCCAGCCGCTCCCCCGCCAGCGCCAGTGCCTCTTCATCGCGGTCGATGCCGATCAGGTGCAGGTCCGGGAAGCGCTCCAGCATCGCCTCGGAGTGACCCCCCATGCCGAGGGTCGCGTCGATGGCGATGGGCGTTTCGCCCCGGCGCCGTGCCGCTTCGAACCCTGGCGCCAACAAATTGATGCACCGGTCCTTGAGGACCGGCACATGGCGTTCGGACGTCGGCTTCGGGTGATCATTCATGCCTTCGTCCTTTCAGTCGGCGGGTATCCTGGGTGCTTCTTAAGCCAGATCCCCATCCGCGCCTATCGTCCCGCCGCCTGGCTCCGGGGAAGTGAGCCAGGTGGACTGTGCGATGGGCGGCTGGAGATCTCGTTCAAGAATCGGTCTTCAGTGCCGTTCAGGTGATTAGAGAATCCCCGGAATGGCGTCGTCGGTTTCCGAGAAGGCGGTTTCCTTCTCAGCCAGGTACTCGTTCCAGGCCTGGGCGTCCCAGATCTCGGCCCGGGTGCCTGCACCAATGACGGCCAGTTCCCTGCCGAGGCCTGCGTACTCCCGGAGCGCCGCCGGAATGGTCACGCGCCCCTGCTTGTCAGGTACCTCGTCCGAGGCTCCAGAGAGAAAGACGCGAATGTAGTCCCGGGCCTGCTTGGAGGAGATTGGCGCCTCCCGCATTTGCTCGTGCACCCTCGCAAATTCCTGCTCACTGAAGACGTAGATACAACGCTCCTGGCCCCTCGTGAGAACCAGCCCGGCGGCAAGTTCCTCGCGGAACTTTGCGGGGAGGATAATCCGGCCCTTTTCGTCCAGACGTGGTGAATGCGTGCCAAGAAACACTGGCCCACCGCCCGTCTGCCGTCAGGAACTGCACATCCCCTAATGTTGCAACTACCCTCTTATGTCCTCCACATTACTCCACTTTCCCCCACAGTCAATGCAAAATAGACCCGCGGCGCCCCCTTTTGAGGATCTCCGGCGCCACAGGGCGCGCAATGGCGCGGTGGAGGGGTGTGGAGGGAACGGGGAGCGGCGCGGGCGCGCCGGAAGCCCGCGGGCCGGCGACGGTTCGATCCGCCGTCGCGCCCTCCCCCAGGAGGTGCCCGCACCCTGCACAGGAGGTGCCCGCACCCTGCACAGGAGGTGCCGGCACAGGAGATGCCTACCGGAGCTGCCCGCAGAAGTTGCCTGCAGAAGTTGCCGGCCGCCGTCGTGCTGCTCCCTGATGGAGCGGGCTGGCCCTTAAATGCCGAAGACCCGCCGGGGCGGGTCTTAGGTAGCAGCCCCCGTCAGGAGCAAGCGCCCGGCGGGGAGAAAAGTGGAGGGGCTGGAAGTGGAGGAAAAAGGACAGACCTCAGCGGAGTGGTCTCAGCCGGCCCGGGAGGTCCGGAGCAGAGCGAGTTCCCTAGGAGTCGTCGCGGCGGCGTTCGTCCCAACGTTCTTCCAAGCTGGACATAAACGAACTCCGCGGCTTTCCGGCTTTCCCTGCGGAAGCGGAGCCGGCCCTGGTGCCGGGCCCCTTGCGCATGGTGGCGAAATAGACGCCGCCGCCCATGACCACAAAACCGAGGACACCGACGATGATGATCTGCGTGGTGACACCGACCAGGAGCAACGCGATGCCCGCCAAGGCGCAGAGGACACCGATGACGAGGTGCCGGGTGGACCAGGTACGTCCAGGATCCGAGCCCATGCTGTTTGCGAACTTCGGATCGTCCTCGTGCAGCTGCTTCTCCAGCTGCTCAAGCAGCTTCTGTTCGTGCTCCGAGAGCGGCATCACGACCTCCTTAAGTAGGCCAACGTCCGGGCTGGTCCCATCCCGTACTCCTGCTCCAATAACGACCCACATGCCCGGGAGGTTCCCAACCGCCAACGGTGGCGGATTGCGAACACCGGCATGAGGGTGACTGGAACGGCAGCGCGTCCAAGAAGTCCGGCAGTAACTGAAAACTATGTACATATAAGGATAGTTTGTCGGGGCCTGTTCTGAAAGACGGCCGCTACCCTCCTGAGCGGTCGTGAACCCGCACCGCAGCCCCTGTTATCTCGGTCCGCCCGGGTCCAGGAGGCTGGCCGGCAGGACCGACTTGTTTCCGAACTTCCGGCTGACCTGGTCCAGCGCGTGTTCAGCAGCACGCCAGTTGTCATCCCTGCGGTCAAAGCTCAATTGGAGGGAGGTCTGTGCGGCCTCTTCCAGCTGCTCCGCCCGGATGCCCACCAGCCGGACGGTCATGGGCCGCGGCCCCAGGGCTTCCAGCAGCTGGAGCGCCACCCCATGGATCAGCTGCGCGCTGTCCACCGGCGTATGCACGGTACGGCTCCGGGTAATGGAGGAGAAATCCGCGTACCGGAGCTTCAACGCCACGGTCCGGGCCACGGATCCTGAACTCCGCAACCGGCCGGCGGTGCGGTGGGCCAACCGCAGCAGTTCCCGGCTGATCACGGCATCATCCCCGGTGTCCACAGCGAACGTCTCTTCCGCGCCGATGCTCTTTTCCAGCCGCACTGGAGTCACCGGACGGGCATCGATCCCCCACGACAGCCGGTAGACGTGCTCTCCGGTGGCTCCGAGCACCTTCTTCAAGGACGTCACCGGCGTGGCGGCCACATCCGCGACCGTCCGGATGCCCATCCGGGCCAGCACGTCAGCGGTCTTGGCCCCGATGCCCCAGAGTGCGCCTACAGGGAGGCTGTGGAGGTAGGGCACGGTCTCATCCGGGCTAATGAGCAACAGCCCGTCAGGCTTGCAGCGGGTGGACGCGATCTTGGCCACGAATTTGCTCGCTGCGATCCCAACGGACGCCGTAATGCCCAGCTCGGCGGAAACCCGGCGGCGGATCAGCTCGCCGATTTCGCGCGGCGGGCCCAACCGCCGGATTGCCCCTCCCACGTCGAGGAAGGCTTCATCAACGCTCAACGGCTCGACGAGGTCCGTGATGGAGTGGAATATTTGCATCAGCTGTGCGGACACTTCGTAGTACAGCTTGTGGCGCGGCTCGATGATGACGGCCTGAGGGCACATCCTGACCGCGACTGCCATGGGCATGGCTGATTTCACGCCGAAGGCCCGCGCCTCGTAGGAGGCTGACAGGACCACTGAGCGGTCCGCGGGGAATCCCACAATCACCGGCTTTCCGATGAGGTCGGGACGCGTGCGCAGCTCCACTGAGACGAAAAACGCGTCCATGTCCACGTGCATGATGCAGTTGCGTCGGAGCTCGCGAAGACCCGCTTCGGTGTACTGGTTGTTCTGCTCTGGCCCCACAGCGGCAATTCTAGCTGTTGGTACTGACTAAACTGGAGGCTGAGCCCGGCATCAACCCCAGGAGGAAAGTCCCTGTGACGGTCACGAAAAATCTCAAGCCAACAGGATTGGCGGCCCTCGCCGCCGGTGCAATGCTGGCCCTTGCCGCTTGCAGTCCCGCGGCGCCCGACGCCACGTCATCGTCAGCAGCTACTTCCTCACCCGCCTCCACCACCTCCACCGTTACGGCCTCGGCGAGCCCGACGGCGTCACCGGGCACCTCTGCCACGGTGGGCAAACTCGTGGAAGGGTTTCCCGAGGCACTGATACCGGTCATGCCCGGTGCCACGGTGATCTCCAGCAGCCTGGACAAGGCCAAGCAGCCCGCCACCGCGGCGCTGGTTGCCAGCATCACCGCCCCTACGGCCGCCGTCGTGGACTTCTACACCAAGCACCTCGAAGGCCAGGGATTCAAGGCGGTGCCCGGCGACGCCGTCGGAGCGGTGGCGTCCAAGGACTTCGTCCGCAACGACAACGAGACGGTGAACGTTGCGGTGGTTGAAGCGGCCGGTGTTTCCACCTTCACCATCGGGGCCAACGCGGCAGTCGAGCCAGCCAAGTGACGGTCTCGGAGCAGCTGAGGCATGAACAGGCCGCATTTGTGGCCGCTGTAGCCGGCGAGCTGACGGAATTCCTCACCACGCGCCAGGCCCTGGTGGCAGGGATTTCCCCCGACATCGAGCCCCTCATGGGATCAATCTCCAACCTGGTGACCGGAGGCAAGAGGCTCCGTGCCCTCATGTGTTACTGGGGTTGGCGGGGCGCCGGCGGTGAGCCCGGGTCCGGGCAGATCGTGACGGCCGGATCCGCCCTGGAACTGTTCCAGGCTGCGGCGCTCATCCACGACGACATCATTGACCGCTCGGACACCCGAAGGGGCGGCCCGAGCGTGCACCGCCGGTTCAGCCAGCTGCACGACGCCCAGGGCTGGGCGCTGGACAGTGAACGGTTTGGACACGCGGCGGCCATCCTCACCGGGGACCTGTGCCTGTCCTTCAGCGAGGAGGCCTTCACCGACATCGGCGGCCAGGCGGCCTCGGGAAGCAGGGCGAGGCTGATCTTTAACCTCATGAGAACTGAGGTGATGGCGGGCCAGTACCTGGACATCCTCGAAGAAGTCGCCGGGCCCGTCCGGGACCGCGCAGGCGCTGTGACCCGGGCCCAGTCGATCATCAGGTTCAAGTCGGCGAAGTATTCCACCGAACATCCGCTCGCCCTCGGGGGTGCCCTGGCGGGGGCGTCGGATGCCCTGCTCCGCGGCTATTCGGCTTTTGCCCTGCCACTGGGTGAGGCTTTCCAGCTGCGTGACGACGTCCTGGGCGTGTTCGGTGACCCCGTAACCACCGGCAAGCCGGCCGGGGACGATCTGCGCGAAGGCAAAAGGACGGTGTTGATCGCGCTGGCGCTCGAGCACGCGTCGGCGCAGGAGTCAGCGTTTATTGATGCCAAGCTCGGAAGCCCTGACCTGGGCGACGCGGACGTGGCCGAGATCCGAAGGATCATTGAGGAATCCGGGGCGCTGCAGGCCACCGAACTGCTCATTAACGAGTTCGGCACCGCCGCCTATGAGGCCCTGGAACTGCTGCCGCTCGATGAATTGCCGAAGACGGCGCTGCGGCGGCTGGCCGAAGCCACCGTCAGCCGCGCCGCCTGATTCCCGGAACAGCACCCGCCAGCAACCCGCGGCGCCTGGAGCGGGAGCTACCAGGCCCGCCGGTACGGGAGTCCGCGTTACCAGGCCAGAGTCTGTGCCCTGCGCCGGATCTCGGTTTTCCGGCCTTCGCGCAGCGCATCAATGGGGCGGCCGCGCAGGGAATCGTCGTGGGTGAAGAGCCAGACGATGAGGTCCTCATCCGAATAGCCGGCATCCGCCAGGACCACAATGGTTCCCCGCAGGCTGTCCACCACCTGGCCATCCTGGATAAACGCGGCCGGAACTGAGCGGATCCGCCGCTCCCCGACGCGCAGGGCAGCCAGCGCACGTTCATCAATAAGGCTATGGACTTTCGTAATCGAAACATCCAGCAATTTGGCGACATCAGGCAGGGGCAGCCACTCGCCCACAAGGCTTTCTACGTTACTCACGGATCAAGGTTGCCACGGCCGGAGCCCTGCCGCCTAGTCAGCTTTGCCCTGCAAGTGGATGAACGGACCGACACTCCACAAAACCGGAGATACCCGTTGGGCCCAACTTATTGTGCTAGCGACAAATTCATGAGAGATTCACAGAGATCACATTTGTAACAGGAACAACTTAAGTAACACTAGTATCAATAGTCACACGCATCACCCGTCCCCCGGCAGTTAAAGAAGAGGATTCCTTTCATGACGACGTCCCGCTCGCCAAAGCAGGCAACCCGGCCGAGTCTGCCCATGATTGCGGCCACCACGGCCGCACTTCCTGCGGTGGTCCTGTCGTCCCTGGCCCTCGCACAGCCAGCGCCTGCAGAGGCGCCGGCACGCGCCATCCCCGCAACGCTCGCGGCCGCCATGAAAGCACAGGCAGCTGAGGCTAAAGCCGCAATGATCCCGGCAGCCTCCGTATCATCCAGCATTCCCACGGCCTTCAGGCCCGCCCAGCCCGCAGCCCCCGCCGACTACACCATCGCCCGCGGCGACACCATCAGCGCCATCGCGGGGAAGTTCGGCCTCAATACCGGCGAGGTACTGGCTCTGAACAACCTGCAGCCGAACACCATCATTTACCCCGGCCAGAAAATCCGGCTTTCCGGGTCTGCCGCGTCGCCCGCCCCGGCACCGGCACCGGCCGCCGCCCCGGCTGCCCTGGCCAACTCCGGCGGAAGCTACACCGTGAAGGCCGGTGACACGCTCAGCGCCATCGCTGCCCGGCACAACGTCGGCCTGTCCGAGGTCTTCAGCTGGAACAACCTGAACATGAACTCCATCATCTATCCCGGCCAGAAGGTCAGGGTGGGCTCCGGCGAAACAGCACCGGCAGCCGCCCCCGCCGCGCCGCAGCCGGCCGCCGCGCCGGCCGCCCCGGCTGCCCCTGCGCCGGCCGCCCCCGCTCCGGGTGGCTCCTACACCATCAAGGCAGGGGACACCTTGTCCGCGATCGCCTCAAAGCACGGCGTGAAGCTCTCGGACGTCCTCTCAGCCAACCAGCTGAGCATGACCACCGTGATCTACCCGGGCAACAAACTGGTCATCCCCGGCGCCTCCATCCAGCCGGCGTCGTCTACACCTGCAGCGACGGTGACGCCCCTGGTGCCCAGCACGTTCCTCGGCTTCTCGTACCCTGAAGCCGTGGTCAGCTCCGCGAACGAGAACAAAGCATTGCTCAACGCCGCGCCGGTGCCGTCCCGGGATGAGATGCGTTCCATCGTGACTGACAGGGCCCGCGCGATGGGGGTTGAGCCGTCCCTGGCCCTCGCCTTTGCATACCAGGAGTCCGGCTTCAACCAGCGGGCCGTCTCGCCCGCGAACGCCATCGGCACGATGCAGGTCATCCCCACCTCCGGCGAATGGGCCTCAGACCTCGTAGGCCGGAAACTGAACCTCCTGGATCCGTACGACAACGCAACGGCCGGTGTTGCCATCATCAAGCGGCTCCTTGCCACCAGCAAGGACACGGACACGGCAATCGCCGGGTACTACCAGGGCCAGTATTCAGTCAGCAAGTACGGCATGTACGACGACACCAAGGTGTACGTGGCCGCGATCAAGGCGCACCAGAGGAACTTCGGCTAACCGTCAGCTTCGCAACGCACGCCGGGCCGCCTCAACGGGCAACCCGGATAACGATAAGGGTCCGGACCGCAGGTCGGTTCGGACCCTTTTTCGCTGCGGGATTAGGATCGTAAGGTGCAGGAAAAAGTCTCTGACCGTCTCGTTGGAACGCTGGTGGACAACCGCTACGCCGTCCGTTCCAAACTCGCGCGTGGGGGCATGTCCACGGTCTATCTGGCCACGGACCTCCGGCTGGAACGCGATGTTGCCCTCAAAGTCCTCCATCCGCACCTCGCCACGGATGAGACGTTCCTGGACCGGCTCGGCCGGGAGGCGAAAGCGGCCGCGAAGCTTTCCCATCCTCACGTTGTGGGAGTGCTGGATCAGGGCAACGACGGTGTCACGGCATACCTGGTGATGGAGTACATCAAGGGCCACACCCTGCGCGATGTCATCAGGTCCAAGGGTGCGCTGCCGCCGCGGTTGGCCCTGGCCCTCATCGATCCCGTAGTGGAAGGCCTGGGTGAGGCCCATGCCGCCGGCCTGATCCATCGCGACGTCAAACCGGAGAACGTCCTCATCGCCGACGACGGCCGCATCAAGATCGGCGACTTCGGTCTGGCCAGGGCCGTGACGACCTCCACCAGCACGGGCGCCCTGATCGGCACGGTCGGCTACCTCTCCCCCGAACTGGTGCTGGGGAAGACTGCCGACGCCCGCAGCGATATCTATTCGGTGGGCATCATGCTGTACGAGATGCTTACGGGCAAACAGCCGTACGACGGCGAGGTCCCTATCCAGGTGGCCTACCAGCACGTTCATAAAACGGTTGGACCGCCGTCGGACCTGGTGCCCGGGCTAGCCGCCGAAATGGACGAACTCGTCCAGTGGTGCACCGCGAACGATCCCGAGAACCGGCCGGTGGACGGCCACGCGCTCCTCCAGGAGCTGCGGCACATCCGGACGAACCTCACCAATTCCGAACTGGATCTGCGTCCTCCGGCTGCCCTGCCGGCGGGGCAGCCCAACGCCACTGAGATCATCGCGCGGACCAACAATCCCACCGCCGTCCTGTCCTCCTCACTCGGCCGGCCGCGGCCGCAGCAGCCGTCGCGGCCGCCCCATGCCCCGCCGCCGCATCACGCCCTGTACCCGCCGGACGAGCCATACCCTTCAGGCCCGCAGCAGATTCAGTACGAACAGAATTTCGCGGACCAGCCGGAGGCCGCGGAACCCCTCCCGCTCAGCAAGCGTGCACAACGGAAGCTTGACCGCGAGGATGAGAAGGCAAGGTCGCGGGCGGCCGCCACGCCGGTCCGGAACCTGCGCGAGGGAAACCCGCGCCGCCGCGGCATCCTCTGGATAGTGGCCCTGATCATCATCGCCCTGCTGGCCACCGGAGCCGGCTGGTTCTTCGGTACGGGGCCGGGCGCATCGGCGACGATTCCAACGGTCGCCAACAAGACGGTGGCCCAGGCCCAGCAGCTGTTGAGCCAGGCCGGTTTTCAGTCCCGGACCAACGATGTCTTCGACGACGACGTTTCCCCGGGGCTGGTGGTGGGCTCCGAACCTGCTGCCGGCACCGAGGTCAGGAAGTTCCAGCCTGTGGCGTTGTTCGTCTCCAAGGGCCCGCAACTGTACGAACTGCCAACGCTGACGGGCGGCACCCTGGATCAGGCAAAAGTCGCCCTGAACCAGGCCAGGATGGCCCTGGGCAATGTCACGGAACGGTTCGACGAGGCCGTGGCCGCCGGAGTGGTGCTTGCCCAGGACCCACCCGCCGGCACGCCGGCGCGGCACGGCACCCCGGTGAACCTGGTGGTGTCCAAAGGCCCCCAGCCGATCCCCGTTCCCTCCGTGGTGGGTTTGGGCGAGAACGAGGCCGTCGACGCCATCGAGGCGGCGGGCCTCACGGCCAAGGTGGCGAAGGACCAGGTCTTCGACCGCAAGATCCCCGAAGGCTCCGTGGTCAGCCAGGCTCCGGCCAACGGCACGCTGACCAAGGGCGGAACCGTGACGCTGACCATCTCCAAGGGCCCCAAAATGGTGCCGGTGCCCAACTTTGTGGGCAAGCAGGCGGCCGATGCCGAGCGTGAGCTGCGGAAGCTCGGCTTTGACGTGAAGATCAACAACTTCCTGGGCGGGTTCTTTGGCACAGTGCGGACCCAGGATCCCGTTGACACAGAGGTCCCGGAAGGTTCCGTCATCACCCTTACCGTGGTGTAAGCGCAGCGCCCGGCGTCACACGGGGCATGGATTCAGCCGTGCGCCGCGACGCCGGCCCCTGAAATCCGCGGGCACGCCGCCCCCGGGAACCCAAAAAGGGTGCCTCCCGTGACAAAAGTCCGGGAGGCACCCTCAGCTGGAGGCACCCTTGTTGCGGTCAGTGCTTGGCCAGTGCCCCCGCCACAAGGAAGGCCATCTCAAGGGACTGCATGTGGTTCAGGCGGGGGTCGCAGACAGACTCGTACTTGTCGAGGAACGACTCCTGGTCCACCGGATCGGCGCCGCCGAGGCACTCGGCAACATCGTCACCGGTCATTTCCACGTGCAGGCCACCGGGAACGGTGCCCAGGGCGTGGTGCACTTCGAAGAACCCGCGCACTTCGTCAATGACGTCGTCGAAATTCCGCGTCTTGTAGCCGTTGGGTGAGGTGACGGTGTTGCCGTGCATCGGGTCCGTGACCCACAGGACCTGGGCGCCGGAGGCAGTGACCTTTTCGACGACGGCGGGAAGCTTCTCGCGGATGTTTCCCGCGCCCATGCGCGTGATGAAGGTCAGGCGGCCGGGTTCGCGTTCCGGGTCCAGTTTGTCGATGAGGCGCAGGGCGTCGTCCCCGGTGGTGGAGGGGCCCAGCTTCACACCGATCGGGTTGCGGACGCGGGAGAGGAAGTCGACGTGGGCGTCCTCGAGTCCGCGGGTCCGCTCCCCGATCCACAGGAAGTGGGCGGAGGTGTCGTAGGGGAAACCGGTGCGGGAATCGATGCGGGTCAGTGCCCGCTCGTAGTCCAGCAGCAGGGCTTCATGGCTTGCGAAAAACTCCACGCGCTTGAGGGCTTCGAAGTCCGCACCGCAGGAGGCCATGAACTTAATGGCGCGGTCAATGTCCCGGGCCAGGGATTCGTAACGGGCATGCGCCGGGTTTTCGGTGAAACCCTTGTTCCACTGGTGAACCGAGCGCAGGTCCGCGAAGCCGCCCTGGGTGAAGGCCCTGATCAGGTTCAGCGTGGAAGCGGAGGTGTGGTAGGCCCGGAGCATCCGGGAGGCGTCATGGCCGCGGGACTCGGGAGTGAACTCATAGCCGTTCACAATGTCCCCGCGGTACGCCGGCAGGGTCACCCCGTTGCGGGTCTCGTCATTGGATGAACGCGGCTTGGCGAACTGGCCGGCCATCCGGCCCATCTTGATGACGGGCATTGCTGCACCGTAGGTAAGCACCACGGCCATCTGGAGGATGGTCTTGACGCGGGCAGAGATCTTGTCCGCGGTGGCGGCCTCAAACGTTTCGGCACAGTCGCCGCCCTGGAGCAGGAAGGCCTTGCCTTGTGCCGCGGCGGCCAGACGCTCGCGGAGGACGTCCACTTCGCCGGCGAACACCAGCGGCGGAAGCACGGAGAGTTCGCGGACCGAGGCGTCAAAGACGTCCTTGTCCTGCCAGCTTGGCTGCTGGGAGACGGGAAGATCCCGCCAGTCATCAAGGCCAGGATAATCGGCGGCTCCGCTCTGGGCGGTGCTGGACAGCGAAAAGGCAGGTTTTGCAGATAGCTCAGTCACTATCTAAGACTAATGCGCTCCGGACTCTTCGGAACACCGGGCCGTCACGCGGTCCGGGGGCAGCGTCACAGTCAGCCCGCGGCGGCGTCGTTGCCGTTCGTACCGGCGTCTTCTCCATCGGTATCTGTGGCATCGGTAATGCCGGCATCTGTCCCCGTGGCCTGGCTGCCGCCGGCACCTTTGAGGTCCGTGCCGGTGGTCTCGGCCCCGGCCAGCCGGAGTTTGACCACGGCTGCGTACTCGTCCACGTATTCCTGGCCGGAGAGCCGCATCAGCTCGAACATGATCTGGTCCGTGACCTTGCGCTGGACCAGCCTGTCATCGGCCTGGCCGGCGTACTGGCTGAAATCCAGGGGCGCCCCGAAAATCATGCCGATCCGCCGGATGTTGGGCATCCGCTTGCCGATGGGCTGGACCTTGTCCGTCCCGATCATTGCCACCGGAATGACGGGTACACCGGCCTGCAGGGCAAGCCTCGCCACGCCCACCTTGCCGCGGTAGAGGCGCGCATCGGGGCTGCGGGTCCCCTCGGGATAGATGCCCAGCAGGCCGCCGCTGGTGAGGACATCCATGCCGGCGTTCAGCGACACCGCGGATGCCGCCCCGCCGGAGCGGTCCATGGGCAGTTGATTGGTGAGCCTGAAGAACATTGCCGTCAGCCGGCCTTTGACGCCGGTGCCCGTGAAGTACTCGGATTTTGCAAGGAAAACGACCGGCCTCGGCACCATCAGCGGCATAAAGATGGAGTCGGAAAAAGACAGGTGGTTCGAGGCGATAATGGCCGCCCCCTCCGCCGGGACGTTGTCCAGTCCCTTGACCCAGGGGCGGAAGAGAAGCCGCAGTACCGGCCCCAGGAAGATCCTTTTCATGACCCAATAAAACACGTGTCGAACCTCTCCGGATGCCTGCCCGCCGGCCCCTCCGTTGGGTCAGGCCAGCAATTCAATGCAACCCTACTCTAGTGAGATTTATGGCGAACAGTGACACGATGGACTCATGACAGAAAGCAGCACACCGCCCCGGCCTGCCGCTTTCAGCTACCCCGGCCACGGCCCCAATGCCAGGACCGGGATCGCGATCTGTCACGGCTTTACCGGCAGCCCGCTGAGCGTCATGCCGTGGGCTGAGGAACTTGCCGCCCAGGGATTTTCCGTTTCTGTCCCCCTCCTCCCGGGCCACGGGACTGACTGGAGGCAGCTGGCACGCTGCAACTGGCGGGAATGGTATAACTCCTTCGAAGCCGCCTATCAGGAGCTGAACGCGCGTACCGATCATTGTTTTGTGGCCGGTTTGTCCATGGGAGGTGCCATCGCACTGCTGACCGCCGCGCGGCATCCCGTGGCAGGGGTTTCGGTGGTCAACCCGGGGCTCAGCTTCTACGACCGCCGCGTGCGCGTCATCGGAGTACTCAAGTATTTCCAGCGGACCACATCACCCATTCAGGAAGAACAGCCGACGGCGGCAGTAACGGACGACGGCGACTACTCGCGTACGCCGTTGGCGGCCGTGCACGAACTCAAGAAGCTCTTTGGCACTGCCGCCCGCAGGCTGCACTGCATCAACGCCCCGGTCCAGGTGTTCAAATCCAGGACCGACGCCGTGGTGCCGCCCACCTCGCTCGCGACGCTGCGGCGCCGGCTGGGCCCGCGGCTGGTGGAGGTGGTTGACCTCCACAGCAGCGGCCATGTGGCTACGCTCGATGTTGACGCCCCGGAGATCTTCGCCAGTTCCATCCGGTTCTTCCTCGAACATTCCCGGTCTGCACACACCGCCCAACCCACCTCGGAGACTTCATGACCAGCCTTCCGGACCACAGCCCCTTCAGCAGCCCCGCCGCCGGTGAGGGAGCCCGGGTTGGTGTGGTCCTCTCGCATGGGTTCACGGGCAGCCCGCACGGGCTCCGCACCTGGGCCCACGCACTTGCCGACGCAGGCTACGCCGTTCGCATGCCTTTGCTCCCCGGCCACGGCACCAGCTGGCAGGAGCTGGCCAGGACCCGGTGGACGCAGTGGCATTCGGCGCTTGACGACGCCTACCTTGAGCTCGACGCCCAGTGCGACCATGTTTTTGCCGCCGGCCTGAGCATGGGTGGTGCCCTGGCACTGAGGATCGCCGCCACCAGGCCTGTCACCGGCGTCATCCTGGTCAACCCCGGCCTGGTCATCGATGATCCCCGCGCCCCGCTGGCCGGCCTCCTGAAGCTGGTACTCAAGAGCACTCCGGCGATCGCCAACGACATCCTCAAGCCCGGCGTGGACGAGGGTGCCTATCCCCGGACTCCGGTGGCTGCGGCCCATGAACTGAACAAAATGTTCAAGGACACCATCCGGCTGCTCCCCCGTGTGACCGCGCCAGTGCGGGTGTTCCGTTCAACCGTGGACCATGTGGTGTCGGATTCGAGCATCGTGGCCCTGCGCCGCGGTTTGGTCAATGCTCCCCTGACATTGACCGCCCTGGAGAACAGCTACCACGTGGCAACACTGGATAACGACGCCGAGGAAATCTTCCAGGGGTCCGTGGACTTCATCCGGGCCGTACTGGCTGAGGCTGCAGCAACCGGGGTCACGGAGGGTGCTGCCCGTGACTAGGCCCGACTCCGGCTCTCCGGACCAGAGCGCCAACCAGGACGACGCCGTGTGGCTCGATCTTGTTGCCCGGCTGGAGGGCACCGACTCCGAGGTCAGCAGCGCAGGGGAAGCCAACACTGAGGAAGGCAACACCGGGACCGACGGCACCTCGGAAGCCGGCGGAGGGCAGAACAACCCGGTGCCGGAGGCGCCAGGCCGGCCGGCAACGTTCCGCGATTTTGATCCCCTCGGCCTCGCCGGCCGGGCACCCACCGAGTTGTCCGCGGCAGAACGGTCGGCCGCGGCCCCAACCGGCGGTGGCGGTCAGTCAGGCGGTGGTGGTCAGTCAGGCGGTGGTGGTCAGTCAGGCTCCGGGCCGGACGGTCCTACCACCGCCGACGGCCCCCGGGACTATGCGGTGGAGGACGACGACGGCGAATTCGTGCCCGAGGATCCGCCCAGCCTCGCCGGGACTGACCCGCTGACCATGCTCGCCTGGCTTGGCGCGGTGGGCGGCCCGATCGCCCTGCTCCTGTCAGCCATGTTCTGGCGGTCGGCGCCGTTGCTGGCAATAGTGGGCATAGTGGTGGCGTTTATCCTGGCCGTGGTCTTTCTGATCATGAAGCTGCCGCAGGAAAAAGACGACAACGACGACGGCGCCCGCGTCTGAGCGGTTCGGCACGGCGGCGGCGCGCCTCAGCTCCGCAGGCGGGTGCTCACCCGAGAGAGGTCCGCTGCCCCGATGAGGCCTGCATTGGGTCCCAGGGCTGCCAGTTCGATGCCGGCAGCCGGACGGAAGCCGCGACCCGTCAGGTTCCTGGCGAACGCCTTGCGGGCCGGTTCCACCAGCAGATCCCCGGCGGAGCAGAGTCCGCCGCCGATCACGAAGAGTCCGGGGTCCAGCGCGGCGGCGAGATTGGCCAATCCCAGGCCCAGCCACTCCCCTACTTCGTCCAGGAGCTCCCGGCAGGCGGCATCGCCTGCGAGGGCAAGTTCGGTAACGATCGCACCGGTGATCCGCTCTGGTTTCCCTCCCACGGCGGCCAGGAGTTCCTGGGCTACCGGAGAATTGGCGGCAGCCAGGATCCTTGCTTCGCGCCCCAGCGCATTGCCGGAGGCATATTGTTCCCAGCAGCCGCGGTTGCCGCACTCACAGCGGTGGCCGCCCGGCATGATGATTTGATGGCCAAATTCCCCGGCGACCCCGAACCGGCCCCGTTCCAGCCGCCCGTCCATCACCATGGCTCCGCCGATGCCGGTGCCGAGGGTAATGCACACCATCCTGCTCTCACCCTGCCCCGCACCAAAGCGCCATTCCGCCCAGGCTGCGGCGTCGGCGTCGTTCGTCAGCAGGACGGGCCTGCGCAACAGACGCTGCAGGTTGGCGCGCAAAGGCTCGTTGCGCCACGCAAGATGCGGGCTGAACAGTACTGTTCCGCCGTCCAGATCCATCCATCCGGCCGCGCCGATACCCACTGACCGGATCCGGCGGCCGGCACCCAGCTCGTCCACGAGCTCGACGATGACCTGTTCCACGGCCCGAGGATCGCTGCCTGGCGTGGACCGCCGCGCCTCACACAGGATCCGGCCTTCGCTGTCCACCACTCCGGCCGCCACTTTGGTGCCGCCGATGTCAACGCCGATGGCCAGCCCCTTGCGCCCGGGCCGCGCGCCCGCGCGCAGCTGCCCGCCTCGCCAGGTCGTTCTGCGGCCAGGCCAGGGCCCCCGCCGCCAGGGCAAGGGCCGGCTGGTCGGACTGGCCTGCTCATGGAGGGAAGCTGCGTACATAGTGACTCATTCTAGGCGCGCCCGGTGCCGGTGCCGGTTCCGGCAGCCCGGCCCCGAACCTTCCCGTACCCTTTGACTCGGATGTTACTGGCCAGTAGGTTTGTGACTGCACGACCACGTTGCGGGCGTACTAGTCTTTAGGGACACCCTGCGCGGGTCCACGGATATCAAAGGAGCTATAGTGCGAGAATTCAGCGTTCCGCCAATGGTTGTTGTCCCCCCGGAAACCAACACCACCGATCTGGTGCTGCGGCAGGCAGCCAAGCCCAGCAACCCGGCACTGTTCTCGCGGCTCAATTCCGCAGGCGCCTGGCAGGACATCTCCGCAAAGGAGTTCCTCGCAGACGTCTCCGCGCTGGCCAAGGGTCTGATCGCAAGTGGCGTGGGTCCCGGAGACCGGGTGGGCATCATGTCCCGCACACGCTACGAATGGGCACTCGTTGACTTCGCCATCTGGTTTGCCGGGGCCGTGTCCGTGCCGATCTACGAAACGTCGTCGCCATCACAGGTTGCCTGGAACCTCGGGGACTCGGGTGCCGTTGCAGCCTTCGGCGAGTCGGCCCACCACGAGGACATCATCCGCCAGGCCGCCAATTCTGAGGGCCTCACTGCGCTGCAGCACGTCTGGCAGCTCGAAGGCGCCGGACTGGACGCGGTTCGCGAAGCGGGCCGGGATGTCAGCGACGCCGACCTCGAGGAGCGCCGGACGTCCGCCAAACTTAGCGACGTAGCCACCATCATCTACACCTCCGGCACCACCGGTCGGCCCAAGGGCTGCGAGCTCACCCACGGAAACTTCGTGGAGCTCTCCGACAACACGCTGGCGATCCTCGGCGACGTCGTCAACGAGCAGGCCAAGACCATCATGTTCCTGCCGCTGGCACACGTGTTCGCGCGGTTCATCTCGGTCCTCGCTGTGGCGGCCGGAGCCACCGTGGCCCACACGCCGGACATCAAGAACCTTCTCGCTGACCTGCAGAGCTATCAGCCCACGTTCATCCTGGCGGTGCCCCGGGTGTTCGAGAAGGTCTACAACTCGGCCCTGACCAAGGCGGAGGACGGCGGCAAGGGCGCCATCTTCCACAAGGCCAGCGAGACAGCTATCGCGTTCTCCAAGGCACGCCAGGCAGGACACGTGGGCTTGGGTCTCAAGCTCAGGCACGCCCTGTTCGACAAACTCGTTTACGGGAAGCTGCGTGCCGCCATGGGCGGGAATGTGGCCCATGCGGTATCCGGCGGCGGACCGCTGGGGGAACGGCTTGGCCACTTCTTCCAGGGCATCGGCCTGCAGATCCTGGAGGGCTACGGCCTCACGGAGACCACGGCCCCCATCACCGTGAATACCCCTGCCCTTATCAAAATCGGGTCGGTGGGCAAGCCCCTGCCGGGCAACGCGGTCAAAATTGCCGACGACGGCGAAATCCTCGCCAAGGGCGTCTGCGTTATGCGCGGCTACTACCGGCGTGAGGACCTGATGGCCGAAACCTTCAGCGACGGCTGGTTCCGCACCGGCGATATCGGAAAGCTGGATGAGAACGGCTTCCTGTGGATCACGGGCCGGAAGAAGGAAATCATCGTCACGGCCGGCGGCAAGAACGTCATTCCGGCCCTCCTGGAGGATCAGATCCGCGCGGACGCCCTGGTCTCGCAGGTCCTGGTTGTCGGTGACAACAGGCCCTTCATCGGCGCCCTGGTGACCCTCGACCAGGAAGCTCTTCCCGGCTGGCTGCAGCGCCACGGGCTGCCTGAGTCCACCAGCCTTGAGGAGGCAGCCGGGAACCCTGTGGTGAAGGCCGCCGTGCAGGACCTTATTACGCAGGCCAACAACTCGGTGTCCCAGGCAGAAGCCATCAAGTCCTTCCGGATTGTCGCGGCCGACTTTACGGAGGCGTCCGGTCACCTGACCCCTTCCATGAAGGTGAAGCGTGCCCAGGTCATGAAGGACTTCGAGACAGTCATTGAGGAAATGTACGGCGCACCCCGCGACTGAGCCGCAAACCTGAAACAACCAACGCGGGGTCACTTCCCGCCCGAGAAACTGAGTTTATTGGGCGGGAAGTGACCCCGCGTTGGTTTAGGTGGTGTTACTCGACGACCAGGAGGAGGTCTCCGCCTTGGACCTGCTCCACCGCGGAAATGGCGAGGCGTGAGACCTTGCCGCCCACCGGCGTCGTGATGGATGCCTCCATCTTCATCGCTTCGATCGTGGCCACGGTGTCCCCGGCCTTCACCGCGTCCCCGGCCTTGACGGTTACCGTGACAGCACCGGCGAACGGCGCCGCAACGTGGCCCGGCTGCGCCGGATCGGCCTTCTCGGCGGCCTTGACGTTGCTGACCACCGAGCGGTCGCGGACAACGACGGGGCGTGACTGCCCGTTGAGCGTACACATTACGGTCCGCATGCCCTTTTCGTCGGGCTCCGAGACGGCTTCCAGCGAGGCAATCAGCCGGACGCCCTTTTCCAGCTGGATCTCGTGCTCCGCGCCCCGTTGCAGGCCGTACAGGTAATCGCGCGTGTCCAGTACCGAGATGTTGCCGTAGGTCTCCACGCTCTTGAGGTAGTCCTTGGTGGGGCCGTCGAAGAGCAGCCGGTTCAGGGTGACCTGCCGCGTCTTGGAGTCTCCCTTGAGCGCGGCGCTGTCCTCAGGGCTGAGCTCCGCGTCGCGGACCTTGATGCTGCGGCCCTGCAGCGCCTTGGTACGGAACGGTTCGGGCCAGCCTCCGGGCGGGTCACCGAGTTCGCCGGACAGGAACCCGATCACGGAGTCCGGGATGTCATAGTTTTGCGGGTTCTCGTTGAAGTCCGCCGGATCCGCGTTGAGTCCCACCAGGTGCAGGGCAAGATCGCCCACCACCTTCGACGACGGCGTGACCTTGACCAGGCGGCCGAGGATACGGTCCGCGGCGGTGTACATGTCCTCGATCGCTTCGAAGCGCTCCCCCAGTCCCAGCGCCATTGCCTGCTGCCGCAGGTTGGACAGCTGGCCGCCCGGGATCTCATGCTTGTAGACCCGGCCAGTGGGTCCCGGCAGGCCTGATTCGAACGGCGCGTAGACGCGGCGCACGGCCTCCCAGTACGGTTCCAGGGAGCTGACCGCATCCAGGTCCAGGCCGGTGTCCCGCGGGGTGTGGGCCAGTGCCGCGACCAGGGCGGAGGCCGATACCTGGCTGGTGGTGCCGGCCAGCGAAGCGGATGCAACATCCACGGCGTCCACGCCGGCGTCAACTGCCGCCAGCAGGGTGGCAAGCTGGCCGCCCGCCGTGTCGTGGGTGTGGAGGTGGACCGGAAGGTCGAACCGCTCGCGCAGGGCGGCCACCAGCTTGGCTGCCGCGGCCGGCCTGAGCAGGCCGGCCATATCCTTGATGGCCAGGATGTGGGCGCCGGCGTCGACAATCCGCTGCGCGAGCTCCAGGTAGTAGTCCAGGGTGTAGAGCTTCTCGTCCGGGTTCAGCAGGTCGCCGGTGTAGCACAGGGCTACCTCCGCCACTGCCGTTCCGGTGGCCCGGACTGCGCGGATGGCAGGCGCCATCTGGTTCACGTCATTGAGCGCGTCAAAGATGCGGAAGATGTCGATGCCGGTGGCCGCTGCTTCGTTGACGAAGGCCTCGGTCACTTCCTCCGGGTACGGCGTGTAGCCGACCGTGTTCCGTCCGCGCAGCAGCATCTGCAGGCAGACGTTGGGCAGCGCCTTCCGGAGGGCCGCCAGCCGGTCCCAGGGATCCTCGCCCAGGAAGCGCAGTGCTACATCGTAGGTGGCGCCGCCCCAGGCTTCAACGGACAGGAGTTCGGGCAGCAGCGCGGTCACTGCCGGGCCTGCTGCCACGAGGTCGCGGGTCCGTACGCGGGTAGCAAGGAGCGACTGGTGGGCGTCGCGGAAGGTGGTGTCGGTGACCGCAACGGCCGTCTGCTCCCGCAGGGCCTTGGCGAAACCTTCCGGGCCGAGATCCTGCAGCCGCTGGCGGGAGCCCGGGGCGGGCTGCAGGTCAGTCACGGCTGGCAGCTTGGCGGCCGGATCCGAATGCACGGTGAGTTCGCCGTTGGGCTTGTTCACAGTCACTTCGGCCAGCCAGGTCAGCAGCTTGGTACCGCGGTCAGCGGAGACCCTGGCCTTCAGGAGCTGCGGACGCTCGTCAATGAAGTTGGTGGCCACATTCCCGGCAATGAAGTCGGGATCGTCCAACACGGCCTGCAGGAACGAGATGTTGGTGGACACGCCACGGATGCGGAATTCGGCGAGTGCACGGCGGGCACGGGCCACGGCCGCCGGGTAGTCGCGGCCACGGCAGCTCAGTTTCACCAGCATGGAGTCGAAGTGCGGGCTGATCTCGGCACCCGAGTACACGGTGCCGCCGTCGAGCCGTACCCCCGCGCCGCCGGCGGAGCGGTAACCGGTGATCTTCCCGACGTCGGGCCGGAAGCCGTTGGCGGGGTCCTCGGTGGTGATACGGCACTGCAGCGCGGCGCCCCGGAGCTTGACCGTCTCCTGGGACAGGCCGAGGTCCGCAAGGGTTTCGCCCGATGCGATCCGCAGCTGTGCCTGCACCAGGTCGACGTCGGTCACTTCCTCGGTGACGGTGTGCTCCACCTGGATGCGGGGGTTCATTTCAATGAAGACGTGCTGCCCGGCGCGTTCGCCCACGGTGTCGACGAGGAATTCGACGGTTCCGGCGTTGACGTAGTTCAGGGCCTTGGCGAATTTCACGGCGTCGCGGTAGAGCGCCTGGCGGATCCCCTCGTCGAGGTTGGGCGCGGGCGCGATCTCGATGACCTTCTGGTGGCGGCGCTGGATGGAGCAGTCACGCTCGAACAGGTGCATGACGTTCCCCTCGGCGTCGGCCAGGATCTGCACCTCAATGTGCCGGGGCCGGAGTACTGCCTGCTCCAGGAACATCGTGGGATCGCCGAATGCCGCATCGGCTTCGCGCATCGCCGCCTGAAGTGCCTCCGGCAGGGCCTCGCGTGTGTCCACCCGGCGCATGCCGCGGCCGCCGCCGCCGGCAACGGCCTTGGCGAAGATGGGGAAGCCGATCTCGTCAGCGGCCGCGATCAGTTCATCAACGTCCTTGGACGGTTCGCTCGACTTAAGGACCGGAACGCCGGCATCGCGCGCGGCCTTCAGGGCTGCCACCTTGTTGCCGGCCAGCTCCAGCACCTCCGCCGGCGGACCGACGAAGGTAATGCCTGCGTCCTTGGCGGCGCGGGCCAGGTCGGGGTTTTCCGAGAGGAATCCGTACCCGGGGTAGATGGCGTCGGCCCCCGATTCCTTGGCTACCCGCACTACCTCGGCGACATCCAGGTAGGCCCGGACGGGGTGCCCCTCTTCGCCGATCAGATACGCCTCATCGGCTTTCTGGCGGTGGATCGAGTTGCGGTCCTCGTTGGGAAAGACAGCAACGGTCTTGGCGCCCAGCTCGTAGCCGGCGCGGAAGGCCCTGATCGCGATTTCGCCGCGGTTGGCCACCAGAATCTTGGAAAACATACTTCTCCTGCATCATCGCGGGTGTATCGGTAGGTTGTGACAGTGTCTAAGACCTGTGCCGGGAAACACAAATCATTGTGGTCACTGTCACAGAAACTTCCGTCATGTCCCGTACGAATCGACGGATGCTCCCGGATGCGGTCCGCGGGGCGGACCATATAGCCGTGCCGGTTTCGCATAAGGCGGAATTCACCGGCCTGGCCACATATGATGATTACGGCGGCAGGGGCCGCCCGGCTTCGGCACTGCCGGAGCAAACATTACCCCCAACACGGCATCCGGCGTTAGGTTTTGGTCTCACAAGTGCAAGTAGTCAGCATCAGCAGCCTCAAGGGCGGAGTCGGCAAGACTTCCGTCACCACAGGATTGGCGTCTGCGGCGCTTGCCGCGGGCATTCCCACACTGGTGGTGGATCTGGATCCCCACGCAGATGCGACCACTGCCCTCGGCGTCCAGCCCGGTGAGCAGCTGGATATCGGCAGAATGCTCAAGAGCCCCCGCCGGGCCAAACTGGCTGAGAACGTGGCGGGCAGTTCCTGGACCGCGCGGGCCCAATCAAACGGGTCCGGGCCGGCCATCCTGGACGTCGCCGTGGGCTCCGCCTATACGGGTATCTACGATCGCCCGGACCTGGGCCGCCGCGATCTCCGCCGGCTGTCCTCAGTCCTTGCCGGCGCCGACCGTTATGACCTGGTCCTGATAGACTGCCCGCCCTCCCTGAACGGACTGACCCGAATGGCCTGGTCCGCAAGTGACAAGGTGGCGCTCGTGGCCGAGCCCGGGCTGTTTTCCGTGGCCGGCACGGAGCGGACCATGCGCGCCATCCAGCTCTTCAAGCAGGAATTCGCGCCCAACCTCTCACCCGCGGGCATTGTCGCCAACCGGGTGCGCACCGGTTCGTCCGAACACACCTACCGGCTTGCCGAGATGGAGTCGATGTTCGGGGACTTGCTGCTGAGCCCCCGCATTCCCGAGCAGGCAAACTGGCAGCAGATCCAGGGGGCCGCCCACCCCGTGCACCACTGGCCGGGAGAGTCAGCCAAAACGTCGGCGGCCCTTTTTGATGCCCTGCTGGCCAACCTCCTCGCGGCCGGCAGCGGGTTGCGCAACCGGACCCAGCGCTGAGCCTGCCGGAGGCTATCCCCGATACAGAAAAGGCAACCCCCGCCTGAGCATTTCAGGCCGGGGTTGCCTTTTCCGTGTGTCTGAGGTCAGCTGATTTTGCGCGCCGCGCGCCGTTTGCTCAGCTCGTCGTCGGGAAAGGACTGCACGGCCGCGTGCTCGCTTGGCAGCGACGCCAGGCTCCCCTCGACTTCGCGCCACACGCGTCCCACGGCGATGCCGAAGACACCCTGGCCGCCCTGGACAAGGTCAATGACTTCATCGGCGGAGGTGCACTCGTAGACGCTCGCGCCGTCGCTCATGAGCGTGATTTGCGCCAGGTCCTCCACCCCGCGTTCGCGCAGGTGTTCCACGGCCGAGCGGATCTGCTGAAGGGACACGCCGGTATCCAGCAGTCGCTTGACCACCTTGAGTACCAGGATGTCCCGGAAACCATAAAGTCGCTGCGAGCCGGAGCCGGCGGCCCCGCGGACGGCAGGTTCAACCAGCCCGGTCCTGGCCCAGTAGTCCAACTGACGGTACGTGATGCCCGCGGCTTTGCAGGCCGTAGGGCCGCGGTAGCCTGCGTCTTCGTCAAGGACAGGGAGGTCTTCGGTAAACAGGAGGCCCTGGGCACCGCTCGCGGGCACAGCAACACCAGCCGTTGTGGGCTGCTTCAGTCCGCCCGCTTCGCCTTTGGGACTCACCTGGATCCTCCTTCGTATAAGCTCCCGGGGACCACTGCATCAGCCAGTGCACGTATGAAGTCCATACGTGCAATTCGCGGGGGTCGTACTTTTACAGTGTGACTTGCGCGGCTGCTGTAAGCAATGGGAGCTTGATACCTTCGACGTTAGGCCCGCGCGGGCCGCAGGTCAAAGACCTAGGACCGATCGCGAAAGCGTGTCGGAAGTTTCAGCCTCAACTTTAACCTTAATGACGCCTCAGCCGTCAAAATCCTCGGGTTCCACGTCGTCCAGGAACTCCCGGAAGCGCCGCAGTTCCCGCTCTTCATCCACGGTGGGGCCAGGCTCGGTGTCCTCACCCTCGTCGTGTTCCGTGATGCGCACTCCGGCTTCATCCATGACCGAGTCAGCACACCAGATCCGGCACTTGGCCCGCAGCGCGATGGCCAACGCATCCGAGGCCCGGGAACTGACGGTAGTGCCGTTCTCGAACTGGAGCTGGCCATAGAAGATGTTGTCCTCCACAGCCACGATGTTCACGCTGACAACTGAATGCCCCAGGGACTCCACAACGTCCACGAGAAGGTCGTGGGTCATGGGCCGCGGCGGGACGACCCCTTGCTGGGCCAGGGCAATGGCACTGGCTTCCGGCGTCCCGATCCAAATGGGCACGTGGCGTTCACCGTGAATCTCGCGCAGGAGGACCAGCGGCTGGTTGGAGGGCAGTTCGATGCGAACGCCTACGATCTCGACTTCGATCATCAGATGTCCATCCGCGAGATGCGGTCCTGCACCAGGGCCCGGTGCAGGATCAGGCAAAGGTCGGAAATTTCGCGGGCTGCTTCTGCCGCCCGCGCCTGTGAAGCGGAATCGCGACGGGACGCCAAGGGGGCAACCGCCCGCTCCACGAGCCCGAATTCGCGTTCCGCGGCGGCCTGGAACGGGCGCAGGTGGCGCGGCTCGAGGCCGTGGCCCTCCAACTGCACGCATGCCCTGGCTACCTGGAGCGCATGCTCATCAAACTTGCCGTGGCTGTGGCTGATGAGCCCGAAGCTGAGCAGCGACTGGAGGAGCGGGACGCTCGCTCCGGACTCCGCCCGCAGCTGTTCCTCGCTAAATTTACGCCCCCGGTTTTGGAGCTCCGCTGCAAGTTCGTCGGAGACGATCCTGGGCGAGACCACGACGCCGGGAGGCAGGTTTTCGGGGCGCTCTCCCCTGTCAATGGCGTCAAGGTAGTCCTTGATGACTTTGAGGGGAAGGTACTGGTCGCGTTGCAGGGCCAGCACAAAGCGCAGGCGCTCAACATCGCTCTCAGCGTATTGCCGGTAGCCCGCAGGGGTCCGGCGCGGATTGATGAGTCCCTTTTCCTCCAGGAACCTGATTTTCGACGCGCTCATCCCGGGAAAGTCGGCGCTGAGTTGTGCGAGGACTTCCCCAATGTTCAGGACGTGGGGTCCCCGGCGTTCCGGTTGGGCCATGGCCACAGACAAGTGTTCCTGAATCAGGCGCGGCCTGCTGCGCGGGCAGGGCTCAGGTAGAAGGTGAGGCGGAACTTGCCGATCTGAACTTCGTTCCCGGACTTCAGCTCCACACTGTCAACCCGGTCATGATTGACATACGTCCCGTTGAGGCTGCCCGTGTCCACAACTTCGAAGCTGCGGGGCGTGCGGCGGAATTCCACGTGCCGGCGCGAAACGGTGACATCGTCGAGGAAGATGTCCGCATCCGGGTGCCGGCCAGCGGTGGTGACGTCGGAATCCAGCAGGAAGCGGGCGCCTGCATTCGGTCCGCTGTGGGCAACCAGCAGAGCGGATCCGGCAGGCAGGGCCTCGACCGACAGCCGCTCCTCGGTGGAGAGCCTGGGGGCAATGATGGGCTCATCGGTGACGGGGGTGAGATGGATCGAGGTGGTCTCCGAAGCCCTGGCCGCACCTGTGCCGTAATCGCCTTCGGCATGGTCCTTCTTGTGGCCAACCATGGCTTCCTCCTCTTTCGCTGCAGCTCACACGACTGCACTCAACATTTCCCGCGGGATACGCGCGGTTTCGACGCGGGTCCCATCCGGCCATTGACGTGCGAAGACGCCTGCTGGCCGGACCGGATTAACCCGTTATGTTCAGCCTACCTGCTGTTCGTACTCCGATGCACTGAGCAAGGAGTCCACGGCGTCCGCTTCGGCGAGCTTGATCTCGATCAGCCAGCCGTCACCGTACGGATCCGTGTTGATCAGCGCCGAGTCGGTGTCGAGGGATTCGTTGCGGGCGACCACTTCCCCGCTCACCGGGGCATAGATGTCGCTGACGCTCTTGGTGGATTCGACTTCGCCCACGACCTCATTGGCGGTGACCTTGCTGCCGGCTTCGGGCATCTGCGCGTAGACAACGTCACCGAGTGCGTCCTGGGCGAAGTCGGTAATGCCCACCCGGACGACGCCGTCGGCGTTCGGTGCGGTGACCCACTCATGTTCGGCGGTGTAGGACAGGTCTTCGGGAATGTTGCTCATCAGGGGCCTTTCATCGGGTCAATCACCAATGTCAACGGGGCCTGGGAAACAAGCCGCCGCTGAAAGTATAGGCACAAGTCCTCGGGCGTTCGAGGGTGATTCTGACATGATGGGACGCATGGGATCACAGGCACGGGCAACACCCGGGAAAAGCGATATGGGGCTCCGCGGATCATCTTTGGCGGTGGCGCCCTGCTGAGCCTGAGGGCGAAGGCCGGTTGGTTCCCCCTGCGCGCCCTCCCCCATCTGCCGGCTGCCGGTCTGTAGTCCCATGCCCGAACTGCCCGAGGTTGCCGGCCTGGCCGGATTCCTGGATGAACATCTGCGCGGATCGAGGGTGCAGAAGGTCCAGATCGTGTCGTTCGCCGTTCTGAAGACCGCCGATCCGCCTTACACGGCGCTGGAGGGAAGCACTGTTGCCGGCGTGCGGCGGTTCGGAAAGTTCATCTGCATTGACACCGACGGACCGTCCCTCGTTTTCCATCTTGCGCGGGCCGGCTGGGTCCGTTTCACTGATTCCCCCACCGACACGCAGTTGCGGCTTGGCAAAAGCCACATCGCCGCGAGGATCACTTTCGACGGCCCCCGCGGCCGTCACGGCATCGACCTCACCGAGGCCGGGACGAAGAAGAGCCTTGCCGTTTATGTGGTGCGCGATCCGCAGGACGTTCCGGGAATCGCCGCCCTGGGCCCGGACCCCTTCAGCGCGGCTTTCGACGCCGACGCGCTGGCTGAACTACTCGGATCCAGTTCCCAGCAGATCAAAGGCCTTCTCAGGAGCCAAAGCGTCATCGCCGGGATAGGCAATGCCTACAGTGACGAGATACTGCACGCAGCCAGGATTTCGCCCTTTGCGATCGCCAAGTCGTTGGACCGCGGTACCGTGCAGGTTCTGTACGGCGCCATCCATTCCATTCTCGGCACGGCTTTGGCCGAGGCCGCGGGGAAGCCTCCCAGCGAACTCAAGGACGTCAAGCGCAGCCATATGCGGGTCCATGCCCGGACCGGGGAGGCATGCCCGGTCTGCGGGGATACCGTCCGGGAAGTGTCGTTCGCTGACACGGCCCTGCAATACTGCCCCACGTGCCAGACGCACGGCAAGATCCTGGCGGACCGCAGGACCTCCAAGTTCCTGAAGTAGCAGAGGCGGCGTGCAGAAGATTGCCGCCCTGCAGGATTGTTCACTTAACAAAACGCGGAGTCTTCCCACCTTGGAACCAGCTGAGTAAGCTGATTCTCACGTCCCCCCAAAATGATCACGGGCTGGACGAAAACTGGAGTATTGAAGGTCCTGAGAACGGCATTCATGCTCAGTTCAGTGCCTATTCAGGCCAACTGTGTATTCACATCACCCACAGCGCCCCGTCGATTCCGAACCCGGGGGTAAACAGGGTTCCGTTGGCGCGGGCGTTGGCACCCTCAAGCAGCCTTGGGCAGCGTTAGGCGGAAGGGCAGCGCCGATGCACCCAAGGCCTTGAGAGACAACCGTAGACAGGCGAGTCAACAAGGGCGTGCACCGCGCCGACGACGGCCAGTGCCTGCATCCCTGACACCTGTTCTGCGGGCATCTGTTAACCGATGATGTTGGGAAAATCCAATGAACAAAGTAACCCGCTTATTCGGCTCCACCCTCGTTGCTGCCGGCCTGGCTTTCAGCGGTGCAGCCCTGACTGCCACCGCCGCCTCTGCCAGCGACCGGTCAGGAGATACCTACCGTGGTTCGTCCTATCACAACGATCACAAGGATCACGGCTATGACCACAATGGCCACGGCCGCTATGACAAGGACGGTTACGACGAAGACGGCTACGACTGCTGGGGAAATGACCGTCACGGCCACCACCGTAATTGGGACTCCCGATACTGGGACGGCCAAGGCCACGTCCACTACACCGTCTACGTGAGGTAAGGACCGCCGGATCAACGCAAAAGGGCCGTTTTCCGGTTGTTACCGGAAAACGGCCCTTCATGGTCGGGCTGACAGGATTTGAACCTGCGACCCCTTGACCCCCAGTCAAGTGCGCTACCAAGCTGCGCTACAGCCCGTTAGTTCCGCCGTTCTCCGCTGCGTTTACTCCCCGGCGTTACCCGGGATTTCAACTCAGCAGTCCGGCCGAACCACCTTGAAAAGCTTACACGATCCCGGAGGGTGTCGGTGACACTTTGCCACCCACACGTCTCCGGTGTGTCGTAATTAACGCTGCTTACCGCGCTTTTCGCGCACGCGCATGTTGACCTCGATGGGTGTGCCTTCGAAACCGAAGGTCTCACGCAGCCTGCGGGTGATGAAGCGGCGGTAGCCGGGGTCCAGGAATCCGGTGGTGAACAGCACGAACTTGGGCGGCCGGCTTGATGCCTGCGTGCCGAAGAGGATGCGCGGCTGCTTACCGCCGCGGACCGGGTGGGGGTGGGCTGCCACGAGTTCGCCGAGGAAGGCGTTGAGCCGGCCGGTGGGAATTCGCTTGTCCCAGCTCTCCAGGGCCAGGTCAAGGGCGGGAACCAGACGGTCCTTGTGCCAGCCGGTCAGGGCCGAAATGTTCACCCGCGGAGCCCAGGCAACGTGGGCCAGGTCCTGTTCGATTTCGCGTTCCAGGTAGGTGCGGCGTTCGTCGTCGAGCAGGTCCCACTTGTTGAAGGCCAGCACCAGCGCGCGGCCGGACTCGATGGCCAGCTGCAGGATGCGGACATCCTGCTCACTGAGCACCTCGTCAACGGCCAGGAGAACGACGGCGACTTCCGCCTTCTCGAGCGCAGCCTGCGTCCGGAGGGAGGCGTAGTAGTCCGCACCCTGTGCCATGTGCTGCCGACGCCGGATGCCGGCGGTATCCACAAACCGCCAGGTGCGGTCGCCCAGTTCAATGAACTCATCCACGGGGTCCCTGGTGGTTCCCGCAGTGTTGTCCACCACCACGCGCTCCGAACCGGCCAGTTTGTTCAGCAGTGAGGACTTACCCACGTTGGGCCGGCCGATCAGTGCGATTCGGCGGGGGCCGCCGGAGCGTTCCAGGCCCTCAATGGTGGAGAACTCCGGCAGGGTGTCCATGACGTGGTCCAGGAGGTCCGCCACGCCGCGGCCGTGCAGGGCCGAGACAGGGTACGGCTCGCCGAAGCCAAGGCCCCACAGGGCGGCGGAATCCGCCTCCTGGGCGAAGTCGTCCACCTTGTTGGCCACCATGATGACCGGCTTCTTGCTGCGGCGCAGCATCTTCATAACGCCCTCGTCGGTGGCTGTGGCGCCCACCGCCGAATCGACGACAAAAAGGACGGCATCCGCGAGTTCCACTGCCATTTCGGCCTGTTCGGCCACGCGGGCGTGGATGCCGCGGGCATCGTGCTCCCACCCGCCGGTGTCCACGAGGGTGAAGTTGCGCCCGTTCCAGTGCGCCGAGTACATCACGCGGTCGCGGGTGACACCGGGGGTGTCCTCCACCACGGCTTCGCGGCGGCCCAGGATGCGGTTCACCAGTGTGGACTTGCCCACGTTCGGCCGTCCGATGATGGCCAGGACGGGGTCGAGCTTGACCGGACCGTCGAAGTCCTCGTCGTCGTAGTCGCCGCTCAGCAGGGCGGCATCGTCCTCATCGAGGTCGTAGTCGGCCAGCCCGGCCCGGAGCGAGGCGGCACGGAGCTCCGCCTCGTCGTCGCCGATGGCTGCCAGCCGCTCGGCCACATGGTCCGTGCCGGAGGGCGTGTATTCATCTTCGCCGGCGCCGGAGGGGCCGGAGGTTTGAGTCGTATCGCTCATTGCACTTTCCTTAAGTGGTCATCTGCCGGCGTCCCGGCTACTGCTGTGAAGTTCGTGCGGGAATCCGCGTGGGGCAGGGGCTGCCCACTGTGTTTGATGGTGTCCTGGACGTGCCCCGCCAGCGCAGCGCGGATTTCCAATCCCGCCCTGTCCATTGAAGCACGGCCCGTTTCGCCGGGGTTGCGGCTCAGGGTCAGCGCATTGCCGAAGCTGACGTGGAAACGCCGCCCGGGCCTGGGTACGGTGTCGAGGTGTTCGCTGCCGGTCCTGGTGCCCAAAATCGCCACCGGGACCACGGGCGCTCCCGAGTTCAGTGCCAGCCAGGCGACCCCGTTGTTGATGTCCAACGCCTGACCGCTCCCCCGGGTACCTTCCGGCAGAATCCCGATGCAGCGGCCGGCCTCGAGCACATCCTTGCCCAGCAGCAGGGCTGCCCGGTCCCCGGAACGGTCCACCGGGAGCTGGCCGGAAGCGCGCAGCACCCGGCCCAGGAAGCCTTTGAACATCTCCTTCTTGACGAGGATGTGCATGGCGCGCGGAGACGCGCCGAACATCACCGGCCCGTCCAGGAAGCTGATGTGGTTGCCGGCAAAAATAACCGGTCCGCCCGTGGGCACGTTGTGCTTGCCGGTGACAGAGGTCCGGTACACCACGTGATCCAGGAGCCAGCCGACAGGCCGGCTCCAGGCCATGGTCAGGCCGGACGGAACCTTGGTGCGCTCAGTCACGGTTGAGGACCTTTGTCACGATCACCAGGGCGGCGTCAACGGTTTCCGTGAAATCAAGATCTGATGAATCGAGTGTGACCACACCGTCGGCGGCCTGCGTGAAGTTCACCACCGTGGAGTCCCTCGCATCGCGCTGCGTGACTTGGGCGGCGAGTTGCTCCGCGTTCTGGGTGCCGCCCAGTTGGATACCGCGGCGGCGGAGCCGTGCTTCCTCGCTGGCGGTCAGCAGCATGCGGACCTCGGCGCCGGGCGCGACGACGGTGGTGATGTCCCGCCCTTCCACCACCATGCGGCGGTGGTGCTTTTCGATGAGCTCACGCTGCCTGCGGATCAGTTCGGTCCGTGCGCCCAGTGTGGTGGCCACCGCGCTGACCGCCGACGAAATGGCGGGCTCGCGAATGGCGTCGGTAACGTCGGTCCCGTCCACGCGAACGTATTCCGCCTGGGGTGTGGTGCTCAGGTCCAGGACGAGGTCCCGGGCCGCCTGCTCCACGGCTGCGGCGTCCGTGAGGTCGATGCCGCCGGAGACGCAGAACCACGTGAGGGCACGGTACATGGCGCCCGTGTCCAGGTAGGCGAGGTGCAGCCTGCGGGCCACTTCCCTGCTGACACTGGATTTTCCCGAGCCGGAGGGCCCGTCAATGGCCACCACCAGTGGCCTGCCGACGCGCAAGGCCGGCACGGTGTCAAGAAGTTCCTGTGTCATTACTGCAGTACCCGCCATCCGCGGTCGTTGAGTGCTTCGATCAGGTGGTCGTGCTTGTTCGGCAGTACGGAGAGTTCCACCATTCCCACGTTCTGCCCGGACGAATGGTCCAGCCTCAGGTCTTCCACGTTGACGCCGACCTCACCGATTTCGGTAAGGAGCCTGGCGATCTGGCCAGGCCTGTCGTCAACGAGGACCGTCAGCCAGGTGTACGCCTGCGGCGGTCCGCCGTGCTTGCCCGGGATGCGGGCCTGCCCGGCGTTGCCTTCGCTGATGAGTTGGGCCAGATCCAGTCTGGCACCCGGCGCCAAGGGTTGCTCCAAGGTGCCGATCAGCCGGTTCAGGTCCTCCCGGACACCGTAGAGGATCTCCACCACTTTCGCGGCGTTGCCGCCGAGGATCTGGACCCACAGCGTGGGGTCGCTGGCGGCGATGCGCGTAACGTCCCGCAGGCCGTTGCCGGCGAGGGACAGCGCGTGCAGCGGTGTCCCCTGGAGTTGGCTGGCCAGCAACGAAGACATGATCTGGGGCAGGTGCGAGACGAGGGCCACGGCCTGGTCGTGCTCGTCAGCCGTGAATTCCGAAACTACCGCGCCGAGATCGGTTGCCAGCGAACGCGCCGTCTGCACGGCGTCTGCCGATGAATCGGGGCCCGGACAAACCACCCACGGCATGGAGGTGAACAGCTCGCCGCGGGCCGCCACGGGACCGGACTTTTCGCGGCCCGCCATTGGATGCGTACCTACGTAGCGGGACATGTCCGCCCCGCTCGCCTGCAGTTCCGCCAGGATGGCGGCTTTGACGCTGGCGATGTCCACTACTACGGAATCCGGGTAGTCAGTCAGCGCCTGCGCCACCACGGAAGCCGTTACGTCCGGCGGCGCGGCCACCACCACAAGCTCCGGTGTCCCGCCGTCAAGCATGCCCAACGGCTGGCCCGCACCGATGTCCACCGCAACAGCCTGGTTGGTGGGCGAGGGGTCCGAGAGGAATACCGGCACCCCCCGTCCCCGCAGTCCCAGCCCGATGCTGGTGCCAAGCAGGCCGGTGCCAATCACCACGACGGGACCGTTGAGGTGTCCGCGCCCGTGTGAGCGAAATGCGGACATGCGTCAGAGCCCTACGGATGCCAGCAGGTGGCCGACTTCCTGCTTGCCAAGGTTGCGGATGCTGCCCTGGCGCTGGTCACCCAGGCCAATGGGGCCCACCTTGACGCGCACCAGGCGCAGGACCGGGAAGCCCACAGCGTCAAACAAACGCCGGACAATGCGGTTCTTGCCGGAGTGCAGCACAACTTCGATCAGCACGTGGCCCGGAGTGGAATCCACCAGCCTGAAGGAGTCCACGGAAGCGAAGCCGTCCTCAAGCTCCACGCCTTCCTTCAGCTGGGCGCCAATTCCCTGCGGGAACGGTCCGCGGACCTGCACCAGGTAGGTCTTGGGCACCTCATAGGAGGGGTGGGTCAGGCGGTTGGCCAGCTCGCCGTCGTTCGTGAGCAGCAGCAGGCCTTCCGTGGCAACGTCCAGCCGGCCCACATGGAACAGGCGTTCGCCCTGGTGGGTCTTCCGCACAAAATCGCTGATGCACGGCCGCCCGTCCGGGTCCTCCATGGTGGAGACGACGCCCTTGGGCTTGTTGAACACCATGTAAACAAGGTTCTCGTCCAGCTGGATCCGCAGTCCGTCCACGTGGATGACAGCCGTTTTGGGATCCACCCGGACACCCAGCTCGGTGACGACCTGGCCATCCACTTCAACGCGGCCCTCGGCGATCATTTCCTCACAGACGCGGCGCGACGCCACACCCGCCTGGGCCATGACCTTCTGCAGGCGGATCCCGTCGGCGTCGTGCATTTCAGACTGCGGAACCGGTCCACGGGGTCCGCGCTTGCGGGAGGGCTTGCGCACGGGGCCAAGGTTCTGGCCGAACCGTTCGCTGCCGAATGCGCGCGAAGCAGCTGCCCCGGGCTTGCCGGCACGTGGTTTGGGCTTGAGGGCCCCGGGCGTGCCCGGCGCTTTTTTGGCTCCCGGTTTCCGGGCAGCAGGCTTCCGGGCCGGGGCTGCGGCGGGCTTCCAGTCGGAGTCCCCGCGCCCTGCCGGAGAAGCCGGGGCATCTCCGGGATCAACAAAAGGCTCCTCGCGCGGCTTCGGCGCCTTGTAGGGCCGGTCGCCGCCGCCGAAGCCGGCAGTGCGCTTGCCGGCACCTGCGCGGAAGCCCCCACCCGCCGCGGCGGGGCGGCCGCTCCCGCCCTGAGCAGGATTGCGGCCTGCGGCAGGGTTGCGGCCCGTGCCGCCCTGCGCCGGATTGCGCGGTGTACTGCGGCTGGCCGGCGCACTGCGGCTAGCCGGCGCACTGCGGCTAGCCGGTGTACTGCGGCTGGCCGGTGTACTGCGGCTGGCCGGTGTACTGCGGCTGGCGCCGCCTTGTCCGGCATTGCGTTCTGAACTGTTCCGTCCAGAACCGTTACGTGGTGAACCCTGGCGTCCCGCCTGTGTCATGACCCGTCCTTCGATATGTTGACCGGCAAGTTGTCCAAGAACAACCCTAGCCAGCCATGCAGAATTTATCTGCCCTTATGAATACTCTTGTGTGCAGGCGGGATACCCCGCCTACATTCTGTCGGCGTCGTAGAACTCCGCGATCCCCTCGAGCCCCGGAAGATGGGGTGAGAGTTGCGGCAGTTCCGCCACGGAGCCGATGCCCATCCGTTCCAGGAAATACGATGTAGTCCGGTAGAGGATGGCTCCCGATTCAGGATCGTTTCCTGCATCTTCGATCAGCCCGCGCTGGGTCAATGTCCGTACGACAGAATCGACATTGACTCCCCGAATTGCGGATACCCTGGCTCTGGAGACAGGCTGGCGATACGCGATGACGGCAAGGGTTTCCAGTGCCGCCTGCGTCAGCCTGGCCGTCTGACCCTCCAGCACAAAACGGCCCACAATGTCGGCAAAGTCTGCGCGGGAGTAGATCCGCCAGCCACCGGCGATGCTCCGCAATTCAAAACCCCGGGGGCTGGCGCTGAAGCCAGCAACGCTGGCGTCATCCATGTCCGGGGCTTTAACAGTATAGCCGCTATACTCCCGCTGCAGTTCCACGAGCAACTGCTCAACGGAAGCCACCGTCAGGTTAAGGCCTGCTGCGAGGTCGGTGGAGGTGGCGGGCTGATCCAGGACCATGAGGACTGCTTCAAGTGCAGCCTTGGGACCGCCCGGAAGTGAGTGGACGTCCGGAACTGCGTGCCCGTCGTCATCCGCGGCAGGCGCCGCCCCGGCAGCCGAAAACTCCGCAGTCACAATTGCTCCTCAAATTCTTCGCTCAGGTTTTCGGTTGACCAGTCCGTGCCGGCCGCTGTCCAGTGCACCGTGAGGTCACCCAGCGGAGAGAGCTGGTCAAAGGAGACCGCCCTGTCCCGGAACATTTCCAGCAATGCCAGGAAACGGGCCACCACCACCAGGGTGGATTCGGCGTCGGCAATCAGCGCCCGGAAGGAAAGGGGCTTTCCCGGCTGAAGCCGCAGGCCCAGGATCTCCGCCTGCTCCTTGACACTGACGGTGCTGCCGTGAAGGTGGGCCAGGCCCACCTCAGTGGGCTTGGGCGCCTTCGGCTGCAGGGCCACTTCAGCCAGCCGTGCGAACTGCTGCGGCGTGTGTTTCCACACCAGCTCCGGGAGCATCGCGGCGAAGTGCTCTTCCAGGGCAACTTGCCGCGGGAACCGCTGGGCCTCCTGTTCCAGGCTGTCCGCCATCAGCGCGGCCACCTGCTTGAACGCCTTGTACTGCAGGAGACGGGCGAACAGGAGGTCACGGGCTTCCAGCCTGGCGATGTCCTCGTCGTCCTCCACTTCACCGGCCGGCAGCAGCCGCGCCGCCTTGAGGTCCAGGAGCGTGGCTGCGATGACAAGGAACTCGCTGGCTTCGTCCAGCGCCCATTCCTCACCGAGTTTCTGGAGCTTCCTGATGTACTTAATGAACTCGTCAGTGACGGTGGCGATGGCCACCTCGGTAATGTCCAGCTGATGCTTGGCAATGAGGCCCAACAGAAGGTCGAACGGACCGGTGAAATTCGCCAGCCGCACCTCAAAGCCGGGCTTGGACTCCGCCACGGTCTGGCTAGGGTGCGCCGCCGCGGGAAATCAGTTCCTTGGCCAGCCGGCGGTAGGCGTCCGCCCCGATGTGGTTCCCCGCGTAGGTGGTGATCGGTTCAGCCGCGACCGTGGCGTCGGCAAACTTAATGGAACGCTTGATGACGGTCTCGAAGACCTTGTCACCGAAAGCTTCCACCAGGCGGCTGATGACTTCTCGGCTGTGCAGGGTGCGGGCGTCGTACATAGTGGCGAGGACGCCATCCACCTGCAGCCGGGGGTTGAGCCGGTCCTGGACTTTGTCGATGGTTTCCACGAGCAGGGCAACGGCGCGGAGGGCGAAGAATTCGCAGATCAGCGGGATGATGACGCCGTGCGCAGCAGTGAGCGCGTTAACGGTCAGCAATCCGAGGGACGGCTGGCAGTCAATCAGCACGACGTCGTAGTCGTCTTCCACCTTCTTCAGGGCCCGGTCCAGGACCTGCTCACGGGCCACCTCGTTGACTAGCTGCACTTCGGCGGCGGACAGATCGATGTTGGCCGGCAGCAGATCGACGTTTTCAACGCCGGTCTGATGAATGGCGTCGCGGATGTCCACTTTGCGGTCCATCAGGACGTTGTAGACGGTCAGGTCCAGTTCATGCGGGTTGATGCCCAGGCCGGCGGACAACGCGCCCTGGGGGTCAAAGTCCACCAGCAGAACCCTGCGGCCGTACTCGGCGAGGGCCGCAGCCAAATTGATGGTGGACGTGGTTTTGCCCACCCCGCCCTTTTGGTTGACCATGGCGATCACGCGCGCGGGACCGTGGGAGGACAGCGGTGCGGGTTCCGGGAATTCGCGGTGGGGCCGCCCGGTGGGACCCATCACGGCGTCTTCCAGATCGAGTTCCGTGCCTTCCAGAGTTGCCGAACCCTGTTCGCTGCTCACGTATCTATCCACACTTTCGATGACGGTGATTTTCCTGCCGCTGGCGACCCAGCGCCGATCCTGCTTTTCACCTAGGCTACAGGTCCCGACACGGTATTCGAGGGAACTTGACTTTGTGTGGATTCTGAGCCTTGACCCTCTACTAGAGGTCGAAGGTTAAGGTCCGGGACGCACAAACCGCCCCGGCAGCAAGGCTGCAGGGGCGGTCGGTGTTTGGAAGCGGAAGAGCCGGCTCTTAGGCGTGCGCCGCTACCTCGGGGGTGACGGAAGACGAGCCCATCCGGTCGCCGTGACCCGCCATCATGGTCTGTTCGTCGAAGGGAAGTTCGCCGGAGAGCACCTTGGTGACCTGCTCGCCGTCGATCTCCTTGACCCACGTGCCGATCAGGACGGTGGCCACCGCGTTGCCGGTGAAGTTGGTCAGGGCGCGGGCCTCGGACATGAACCGGTCGATGCCGACGATCATGCCGACGCCGCCGAGCAGCTGGGGTGCGTGCGCCTGGAGGCCGGCCGCCAGGGTGGCCAGGCCGGCACCGGTCACGCCTGCGGCGCCCTTGGAGGCAATGATCATGAAGACCAGCAGGGAAACCTGCGCTCCGAGGTCCATTGGCATGCCCATGGCGTTGGCCACGAACAGCGACGCCATGGTCAGGTAGATGGCGGTGCCGTCCAGGTTGAAGGAGTAGCCCGTGGGGACGGTGACACCGACAACCGGCTTGGAAACGCCCAGGTGTTCCATCTTGGCGATGAGGCGCGGCAGGGCAGCCTCGGAGGAAGACGTGGAGAAGATCAGCAGGTACTCGCGGGCCAGGTACTTCATCAGCTTGAAGATGTTGACACCTGCAACAACCTGCAGGATTCCGCCGAGGATGACCACGATGAAGAGCGCGCAGGTGATGTAGAACGCCACCATCAGCGTGAACATGCTGATGATTGCCTGGAAGCCCGTGGCCCCGACGACGGCGGCGATGGCGCCGAAGGCACCCACCGGGGCGAGCCACATGATCATGATCAGGATGCGGAAGACAAGAGCCTGTCCGTGCCCGATGGCCTTCAGGATGGGGGCACCCTGCGGGCCCATCTTCTGGAGGGCAAAGCCGACCAGGATTGCCGCGAGGAGGGTGGGGAGGACCGGAATGTCCCCGGGGATGATACCCAGCAGGAAGTCCACGGTACTGTCCGTGGCGGCCTTCTTATTGGGGTCGTAAGGGGTCAGGTTGAGTCCCTCACCCGGGTGGATGAGGTTGCCGACAACCAGGCCAATGGCGAGCGCAAACGTGGACATGAGCAGGAAGTACCCCAGCGCCAGGCCTCCGACTTTGCCTACCGTGGCTGCCTTGGCGATGGAACCGATGCCCAGGACGATGGTGCAGAAGATGATGGGCGCAATCATCATCTTGATGAGCTTGATGAAGCCGTCGCCCAGCGGCTTCAGCGATTTGCCGACCTCAGGGAAGATCAGGCCGACGAGTGCGCCCAGGATGACGGCTGCGATGACGGCCATGTAAAGGTAGTGGGATTTGTCGAGGCCCTTGCGGGCGGCCTTCGCAGGCGCCGCTGACTCTCCTCGTTGAGAAGCCATGATGTGTCTCCTTGCATGGATATTCTGGTAGACGCTGCGGCGCATTCTCTGGGCACATCGCGTCAGTCTGGTGTGATATCCATCATTGGGCACGCCGTGACTTAGCTCACCGTTGCGTTCATATTGGTCATGGGAGGTGCTTGATGATCCACCGCTGGAGTATCGCCCGCAGGCTGTTTGTTGCCAACCTGCTCATCGTGCTTGCCTTCATCGCGATCGTCGGTACTGCCACTTACGTTGATGCCCGGGACCGCAGCTATGAGGAAGCCGGCCGGCGGATGACGGGGGTGGCCGCCGCTGTTGCCGCCAATCCCCTGGTCCTGCAGGCGGCCGACACACCGGATCCGTCCGCGCTGCTGCAGCCGTACGCGCTGGACGTCATGGCTGGTTCCGGAACGGATTTCGTCACCATCATGGCCCCCGACAGGACACGCTGGACCCATCCCCGGAACGAGGAACTCGGCAGGCCCTACATCGGCTCGATCGACGCTCCGCTCCGCGGTGAAGTCTTTACCGAAGTCACCGCCGGAACCCTCGGGCCGTCAGTGCGGACGGTGGTCCCGGTCAAGGACGCGGCCGGGAAGGTCAGGGCCCTGGTGGCCGCCGGCGTCACGGTCCGGACAGTCGATGTTGCCTTGTCCGGCCGGTTGCCGGCGTTGCTGGCCCTCGGCGCCGCACTGCTGATAGGCGGGTCACTGGCGTCCTGGCTGCTGGGCCGGTACCTGCGCCGTGTCACCCGAGGCTGGGGCCCCGAGCAGTTGGCGCAGCTGTTTGCCTATTACGAATCGGTGCTTCATTCCGTCCGCGAAGGACTCATACTCATCGACACCAAAGGCAGGGTGGTGATGTACAACGACCAGGCAGCGGACCTGCTGGGCCTGGAGCCCCGCGGCTCGGACGAGGACCCTTCGCGGCCGCCGCTGCTGGCGGACCTCCCGCTGGCACCGAGCCTGAAGGCCCTCTTCGAATCGGGCCGCCCCGCCCACGATGAGATCCACCTGACGGGTCCGCGGATTGTGGTGGTGAACCAGGGCCCTGCCGTGGAGCCCGTCTCCCCCGGTATCCGCCGCCCGGCCGTCTTCGGGACCGTTGCCACCATCCGCGACCGGACGGAGATCGAATCCCTGGGCAGTGAACTCGAGACCATGCGCACTCTCTCCGATGCCCTGCGCGCCCAGACCCACGAGCACGCCAACCGGCTGCACACCATGGTGTCCCTGCTGGAACTGGGCCGTACCCGGGAGGCCCTCGAGTTCGCCACGAAGGACCTTGAACTGAGCCAGCAGCTCACGGACGAGATGGTGAACTCCGTGGACGAACCCGTCCTCAGCGCCCTGATCATGGGCAAGGCTGCCGAAGCGAACGAGCGCGGCGTCAAGCTGACGCTCGCGGCCGAAGGCTCTGCATCCGTCACCGGCCTTGCGGTCCAGGACCTGGTCACCATCCTGGGGAATCTCCTGGACAACGCCATCGACGCCGCGGCCGATGGCGAGGCACCGAAGTGGGTGCAGCTGACGGTTGAGTCGGACGCCGAGGGACTGGACATCATGGTCGAGGATTCGGGCCCCGGCGTGGACCCGGCCGCTGTGGAGGACATCTTCCGGCAGGGCTTCAGTACCAAGGCGGCGGGTCCCTTTGGACGAGGCATCGGCCTGGCCCTGGTCCGGCAGGCCGTCCAGCGTCTGGACGGTAGCATGACCATCACAGGCACACACGGCGCGCGCTTCCATGTGTTCCTGCCGGCCCTGGCCGCCGGAACCGATAAAAAGGAGCAGGTCCTGTGAGTGATATCCGCGTCCTCGTGGTTGAGGACGAACCGGTGGCGTCTGCCGCCCATGCGGCCTATGTGGGCCGGATCCCGGGTTTCTCGCTGGCCGGCACCGCACCGGACGGACAGTCCGCGCTCCGGCTCCTCACGGAACTCGCGGCCGCAGGCCAACCCGTGGAACTCGTCCTCCTGGACATGAACCTCCCGGACCTGCACGGCCTGGACATTGCGCGGCGAATGCGGGCCGCCGGCATCCTGGCGGACATTATTGCGATTACGGCGGTGCGCGAGGTGGCGATTGTCCGGAGCGCGGTTGCCATCGGGGTGGTCCAGTACCTGATCAAGCCCTTCACCTACGCCACGTTTGCGGACAAGCTGGGCAGCTACCGGCTCTTCCGGCAGCAACTGGCTTCGCCGGCGGCAGGGGCGGGCAGGGCGGGGGCGTCCCAAAGCGATGTGGATCAGGCGTTCGCAAGCCTCCGGGCGCCGTCGGAACTGCCGTTGCCGAAAGGCCTCTCCGGCTCCACCCTCGACTCCGTTAAGGAGTACCTGAAGCAGCAGCCGAGCGCTGTTTCGGCCACGGAGGTGATGGCGGCGCTAGGGATGTCGCGGGTGACCGCCCGCCGCTACCTCGAATACCTTGCCGACGCCGGCGCGGCCACCCGGGCCCCCCGCTACGGCACCCCGGGGCGCCCGGAGAACGAATACGGCTGGAACCGGTCCTAGGCTGCCCCGTCCGGCCGCAGCACCCCCACCAGCTGTCCGATGACTTCCGGGTCCTCAATCGTGGAGGGCACAACGTACGGGTCGCCGTCGGCAATTTGCCGCATGGTCTTGCGGAGGATCTTGCCCGACCGGGTCTTGGGCAGGGCATGAACCACGGTGGCGTGCTTAAAATCGGCCACAGGCCCTATGTTCTTCCGCACCAGGGCAACCAGCTCGCGGGCCAGTTCGGCTTCGTCGGTTTCCGCCCCGGCTTTGAGGACCACATACGCGGAGGCGCGCTGCCCCTTGAGTGGATCCGCCACGCCGATCACGGCGCACTCCGCGACGGCCGGGTGGCTGGAAATGACCTGCTCAATGGCGCCGGTGGACAGCCGGTGACCGGCCACGTTGATGATGTCATCGGTGCGGCCCATCACAAAGACATAGCCGTCGGCGTCCCGGTATCCGCTGTCGCCCGTCACGTAGGTGCCCTCGAAGGCCGCAAGATAGGAGGACACGTAGCGGTCATCGTTTTGCCAGAGTGTGGTCAGGGTGCCGGGGGGCAGCGGCAGACCCAGGACAATATTCCCCTCCTCCCCCGGCTCCACGGGCTCGCCGGAGCTGTCCACGATGCTGAGGGCATAGCCGGGCATGGGGACGGTGGGTGAGCCGGGTTTGAAGGGAAGGTCCTCCAGGCCGCGCGGATTGGCGCAAATGGCCCAGCCGGTTTCGGTCTGCCACCAGTGGTCCACCACGGGGACGCCCAGGACCTCGCCGGCCCAGCGGTAGGTTTCGGTATCGAGGCGTTCTCCGGCTGCAAACAGCGTGCGGAGACTGGAGATGTCGTAGCGGGCCAGCTCCGCGGCGTGGGGATCGGCCTTGCGGATCGCCCGGAGGGCGGTCGGTGCCGTGAACAGCACATTGACCTTGTGGTCCTCGATGACGCGCCAGAACGCCCCGGCGTCGGGGGTGCCCACCGGCTTGCCCTCGTACAGGACCGTGGTGGCACCTGCCAGGAGCGGTCCGTAGACGATGTAGGAGTGGCCCACTACCCAGCCGACATCCGACGCCGTCCACATCACCTCGCCCGGCCCGATGTCGTAGATGTTGGCCATGGTCCAGGCAAGGGCGACGGCGTGGCCGCCGTTGTCCCGCACGACGCCCTTGGGTGCGCCCGTGGTGCCGGAGGTGTACAGAATGTAGAGCGGATCCGTGGCGGCCACGTCCACGGGCGCCGCCGGAACGGCATCTTCCATGGCCTGGTCCCAGTCCAGCCACCCCGGGAAGTCTGAGAGCGCGGCTGCGAATCCTTCCCGGCCCTTGACGACGACCGGCAGCGGGCCGGCGGTGCTCAGGGCGAGGGCTTCGGCGACGGCAGGCAGATACTCCACCCGCCGGCTGGGCTCCATGCCGCCCGTGGCGGTGACGATGACAGAGGGCTTGGCGTCATCGATCCGCGCCGCCAGCTCTTTGGGCGCGAAACCGCCGAACACCACAGAATGCACCGCCCCCAGCCGGGCGGTCGCCAGCATGGCAATGGCCGCTTCCGGGATCATGGGCATGTAGATGACCACCCGGTCTCCCTTGCCCACGCCCTGCGAGCGCAGCACCCCGGCAAACCGTGCCACCAGTGCAGTCAGTTCGGCGTAGGTGAAGCTGCGTTTGATTCCCAGCATCGCCGAGTCATAGATGAGGGCGTCCTGGTCTCCGCGGCCTGCCTCGACATGCCGGTCCAGGGCGTTGTAGGAGGTGTTAAGCACGCCGTCGGGAAACCAGCGGTACAGGGGGGCCGCCGAGTCATCCAACGCCACAGCGGGTTCCTTGGTCCACGACACCGCCCGGGAAGCCTCAAGCCAGAAGTCGTCGCGCTTTTCCAGGCTCCGCGAATACGTTTCCTGATAATTCCTACCGGCCATGATGAGCTCCCGTCCACGCTGACATTTGCCCTTCATGCTATGCGCAGACTCGAGGCAACACAAGGGTTCTGTATACATTGATGCCTCATTCACCCGACAGATGAGCGAAAGCTAGGCGCCGAACAGATTTCATGTATACACTGGAGGACATCCACGACATGACGGGAGGAACGTTGCGAGCCAGCGACAAAGCCTATGCGGCACTGCGCGAGGACATTATCGAGTGGCGCCTCGCGCCGGGCACCGTCCTCGCCGAAGTGGAGCAGTCTGAACGCCTCGGCGTGTCCCGCACCCCCGTCCGGGAGGCGCTCAGCAGGCTCAACGCGGAGGGGCTCACGACGGCGGCGGGCGGCCGCGGCGTCGTCGTCACCGATATCTCCCTGGAGGACATCGATGAGATGTTCGAGCTCCGCGCGACCCTCGAGGGCAAGGCCGCCGCACTGGCCGCCGAACGCGGCGAGCGAGCCGTGTTCGCACAGCTTCACGCCGATCTTCTGCGCGCCCCCGAACTCATCAGCCAGGATGATCCCGCCCGGCACGAATATTACGCCCTGGTGGGGCGCCTCGATGAGGCAATCGATGCCGCGATCTCCAATTCCTATCTCGCCCAGGCGATGCGCAGTCTTCGGGTCCACCTGGTCCGGGTCCGCCGGCTGGCAGCCGACGACGCCGCGCGCCTGAACGCAGCAGCGGCCGAACACGCCGCAATTGCCGAGGCCATCGCCGCCGGCAACGCCAAACTCGCCGAAGCCGCCACCACCGTGCATCTGCACCGCAGCCTTTCCCACGTTAAAGCAACCCACTCACCGAATGAGGAGCATCATGGTTAAGCTCAACCACGTCCGGGTCTACAAGAGCGAAGAGAACCTCGCCCGAAAAGACCAGCTGGCGCACAAGATCGCTGAGGTCGCCGCCGACCCCGTCGAGGTCACCCCCGAGGTCACCGAGATGGTCATCAACCGGGTCATCGACAACGCGTCCGTCGCCATCGCTTCCCTGAACCGCGGGCCCATCGTCGCCGCCCGTGCCCAGGCGCTGACCCACGCACCCACCACCAACGGCAAGGGGTCGGGTGTCTTCGGCATCACCGACAGGGTCTCCACCGAATGGGCGGCCTGGGCCAACGGCGTGGCCGTACGTGAGCTCGACTACCACGACACCTTCCTGGCGGCCGAATACTCGCACCCCGGCGACAACATCCCGCCGATCCTCGCCGTGGCGCAGCACGTGGGGGCCAGCGGCAAGGACCTGATCCGCGGCATCACCACCGGCTACGAAATCCAGGTCAACCTGGTCAAGGCCATCTGCCTGCACAAGCACAAGATCGACCATGTGGCCCATCTCGGTCCCTCCGCAGCTGCCGGCATCGGCACCCTCCTGGACCTTGATGTTGAAACCATCTTCCAGTCGGTCGGCCAGGCCCTGCACACCACCACCGCCACCCGCCAGTCGCGGAAGGGCGAAATTTCCACCTGGAAGGCGCACGCTCCCGCGTTCGCCGGCAAGATGGCCGTTGAAGCCGTGGACCGTGCCATGCGCGGCCAGACGTCCCCCGTGCCGATCTACGAAGGCGAAGACGGTGTCATTGCCTGGATGCTGGACGGCCCGGACGCCTCCTACGAGGTCCCGCTGCCCGAGGCCGGCGAGGCAAAACGGGCCATCATGGACACTTACACCAAGGAACACTCCGCCGAGTACCAGGCCCAGGCCTGGATCGACCTGGCCCGCAAACTGCACAAGGAGCACCCGGAGGCCACGGACCCCGCCAACGTGAAGTCGGTCCTCATCAAGACCAGCCACCACACGCACTACGTGATCGGTTCCGGCGCCAACGACCCCCAGAAGTACAGCCCCACGGCCAGCCGCGAAACCCTGGACCATTCCATCCCGTACATCTTCACGGTCGCCCTGCAGGACGGCGCGTGGCACCACGTTGACTCCTACGCCCCGGAACGTGCCGGCCGGCCGGACACCGTGGAGCTGTGGCACAAGGTCACCACCGAGGAAGACCCGGAATGGACCCGCCGCTACCACTCGCTGGACATCGCGGAGAAGGCCTTCGGCGGATCAGTGGAAATCACCCTCAACGACGGCACAGTCATCACTGATGAGATCGCCGTGGCTGACGCCCACCCGCTCGGCGCCAGGCCGTTCGCCCGCCAGCAGTACATCAACAAGTTCCGCACCCTGGCTGCCGGCCTCGTGACCGAGGAGGAAATCGAACGTTTCCTCGCCGCTGCCGAGAACCTGCCGAACCTGGGCGCCGGCGAACTGGACCAGTTGAACATCACTGCCGCCCCCGGCGTGATCAACCTCAGCGACGCCCCCGCCGGCCTCTTCTAGGCAACCCCTTCCAACCTCTGACAGGAAGAACCCATGCTGTACTCCAAAACAACACCGGAGCAGAAGCGCGTCGCACTGCGCGAGATGCTCGCCTCCGGCACCATCGTGCAGTTCCCCGGCGCATTCAGTCCCCTCTCGGCACGGCTGATCGAGGAAAAGGGCTTCGCCGGCGTCTACATCTCCGGTGCGGTGCTGGCCAACGACCTTGGCCTGCCGGACATCGGCCTGACCACCCTGACGGAGGTTGCCACCCGGGCGGGGCAGATCGCCCGCATGACTGATCTGCCCTGCCTGGTGGACGCGGACACCGGGTTCGGCGAGCCCATGAACGTGGCCCGCAGCATCCAGGAACTCGAAAACGCCGGCCTGGCCGGCTGCCACATCGAGGACCAGTTCAACCCGAAGCGTTGCGGCCACCTGGACGGCAAGAACGTGGTGGACCTGGACACGGCCACCAAGCGGATCCGGGCGGCGGCGGACGCGCGCCGGGACCCGAATTTCCTCATTATGGCCCGGACCGACATCCGGGCGGTCGAAGGGATCGAAGCCGCCCAGGGGCGGGCCCGCGCCCTCGTGGACGCCGGCGCCGACGCCATATTCCCGGAGGCCATGAAGGACCTGTCCGAGTTCCAGGCCATCCGTGATGCCGTGGACGTACCCGTCCTGGCCAACATGACCGAGTTCGGCAAGAGCGATCTGTTCACGGTGGACCAGCTGCAGTCGGTGGGCGTGAACATGGTGATCTACCCGGTCACGCTCCTGCGCATTGCCATGGGCGCTGCAGAGCGTACGCTGGAATCGATTAAGGCAACAGGATCCCAGGAAGCACAGGTGGAGAACATGCTCACCCGTGCGCGTCTCTATGACCTCGTTGACTACGAGGCCTACAACCGATTCGATACCGGCGTTTTCAACTTCCAGATTCCCGGCGTCCGCTAGGGCCCGGGAAACCCGAAAGAACGAAGGAGTTCAACATGGCTGCTGAAGATATTAAGAAGGGCCTGGCCGGCGTCGTGGTGGACTACACCGCGGTCTCCAAGGTCAACCCCGATACCAACTCGCTGTTGTACCGCGGCTACCCCGTCCAGGAGTTGGCCGCAAAGTGCAGTTTCGAGGAGGTGGCCTACCTGCTCTGGAACGGCGAGCTGCCCACCCCCGAGGAACTGTCCGCCTTCTCCGCCCGCGAGCGCGCCGGCCGCGCCCTGGATCCGGTGCTGAAGCAGGTTATCGATGCCCTGCCCACCACCGCGCACCCCATGGATGTGTGCCGGACGGCGGCCTCCGTCCTGGGCGCCAGGCATGAGCTCGCCGAGGATTCCTCGCCCGAGGCCAACATGGCCAAGGCCGTGGACCTGTTCGCCGCCATGCCCGCGGTGGTCGCTTACGATCAACGCCGCCGGCGCGGCCAGGACGTGGTGGAACCGCGGGAGGACCTGGGCTACTCAGCGAACTTCCTGTGGATGGCCTTCGGCGAAGACCCCGTGGACGAGGTCATTGAGGCCTTCAACGTCTCGATGATCCTGTACGCCGAGCACTCGTTCAACGCTTCCACCTTCACCGCCCGGGTGGTCACCTCAACCCTTGCTGACCTTCATTCTGCGGTCACGGCTGCCATCGGCGCCCTCAAGGGGCCCTTGCACGGCGGCGCCAATGAAGCCGTGATGCACACCTTCGATGAGATCGGCATCCGGCCCGAGGAATCACTGGAGGACGCTGCCGCCCGGGCGAAGGCCTGGATGGAGGACGCACTGGCGAAGAAGAAGAAGGTCATGGGCTTCGGCCACCGCGTCTACAAGCATGGCGATTCCCGCGTTCCCACCATGAAGGCCGCCTTGGACAAGATGATCGCCCACTACGGCCGGCCGGAGCTGCTGGGACTGTACAACGGGCTTGAGCAGGCCATGGACGAGGCCAAGGCCATCAAGCCGAACCTCGACTACCCGGCAGGCCCCACCTATCACCTGATGGGCTTCGACACCCCGACGTTCACCCCGCTGTTCGTGGCCAGCCGGATCACCGGCTGGACCGCGCACATCATGGAACAGGCTGCCTCAAACTCACTGATCCGGCCGCTGAGCGAATACAACGGGCCGGAAGAACGGCACGTACCGTAGTACATTCAGGAATGCACGACGGCGGGCCGGTCACCTCAGGGAGGTGGCCGGCCCGCCGTCGTATGTCCTGGCGTCAGCGGGTGGAGAAGTCCAGCACTTCGCGGACGGTCTCGTTGTCATCGTTCAGGACCACCGTCAGGCGCAGCAGGAACCCGTCCAGCGCCATGGGTAGCCAGTGGGCTGCGTCCTGCCACATCCGTTCAACCGGCAAGGACCCGACGTCGAACCACTCCGGCGCGATCTCGACGCTTTCCGTCGGCTCACCGTCCCAGCGCTCGGCCACGAACAAGCGTGTGCTCATGTTCCACTCCGGCCGGGCCGGGAAATCGAAAACCACCACACCGGCGTCGCGGAGATCCGTCTCCAGGACCACGACGGCGGCTTCCTCCTGCACCTCGCGGCAGGCTGCCTCCTCATCGGTCTCCCCCGGCTCCACGTGGCCGCCCAGCCCAACGATCTTGCCCATGCCAAAGCCGGTCTTCTTGGTCCCCAGCAGGACCTGGGGTGTTCCGGCGACCTCCCGGGTAAGAAAGCACAGCGTGACAGCGGTATACGTCATCTCAGCCCAGCGCCCTCGGATGGGCGGCGGCATAGATTTCGCGGAGGGTATCCGCAGTCACCAGGGTGTAGACCTGGGTGGTGGTGACGGAGGCGTGGCCCAGCAGTTCCTGCACCACGCGGACATCCGCCCCGCCCTCGAGCAGGTGGGTGGCAAAGGAATGCCGCAGCGTGTGCGGCGAAACGTCCTTGGTGATGTTGGCGCGATCCGCGGCCGCCTTCAGGATGGTCCAGGCGCTCTGCCGGCTGAGCCTGCCGCCCCTGGCATTCAGGAACAGCGCCGGGGTGCCTTTGCCTTTCGCCGCCAGTAGTGGGCGGCCCCGCACCAGGTACCCGGCCACGGCCCGGGCGCCGTAGGAGCCGAGCGGCACCAGCCGTTCCTTGGACCCCTTGCCGAACAGCCGGACCACCGCCGGCCCTTCCTCCGCTTCCTGCAGGGAGATGTCGTCCACGTCCAGGCCCACGGCCTCGCTGATCCTGGCCCCGGTGGAGTAGAGGAACTCCAGCAGGGCGCGGTCACGAAGGCCGGTGGCGGTGTCGGTGCCGGCAGCTTCGAGGATGCGGGTGACTTCGTCCACGCTGATGGCCTTGGGCAGCCTTTTCCCCGGTATGGGCGGGTGCACGTCGCTGGCGGGATCCGTCGTCGTCAGGCCTTCGAGCGCCCAGAACTTGTGCAGGCCGCGGACAGCCACAATCGTGCGGGCTGCGGAGCGGATGCCCAGGGCCGTGCCGCCGTCGGAACCGTCGTTGAGGGCCAGCACGAAACCCGTCACATGGTGGCGCGTGATCTGGTCCGGGGCCAGGCATCCCTGTGCCGCCAGGTATCGGGAGTACCGCGCCAGGTCGCGACGGTAGGCGGAGAGCGTGTTCGCTGCCAGGCCCCGTTCGACGCCCATGTGCTGGAGATAGGCCCGCACGGCGCGGTCGATCGGGCTCTGGGGAGGGGCGGCCGGGGCTGCGCCTTCGGAGGCTGCGGCCTCCACTGCTGAAGGGACGGCCGTCATCAGCGCTGGCTTGGGTGCGCCGGCCAGGGCGCGTCCCCGGGACGCAGCCCGGCATAACCGTCGGCGCGCGCCGCGGCCGCGGCGAGGATTCCGACGACGGCGGACGGGTTGTGCAGCCGTCCCGCCAGGACGCCCGCAACGGCGTCGTCCAGGGCCATCCAGTGGTACTCGATTTCGGCTTCCTCATCCGTCCGCTCGTGGCGCTCATGGTGCGGCACGTCGGTAAGATCGCGGGCGAGGTAGATCCTGATGGCCTCGCTGGATGATCCCGGTGAGTTGAAAAAGTCGGCCAGGACATTCCACGTGGCGGCGGCGAGGTCTGCTTCCTCGGCCAGCTCGCGGGCAGCGCCCACCACAAAATCCTCGCCTTCCACGTCCAGGAGTCCGGCCGGGATTTCCCAGAGATCCATGCCGACGGGGTGGCGGTACTGCCGGATGAGCAGGACCTCACCGGCCTCGTTCATCGGCAGGACCGCCACAGCGCCCGGATGGTCAATGTAGTCACGGGTCAGCGCCTCGCCGGCTTCGCTTAGCTGGAAGCTGTCGCTCACAACGTCCCAGATCCGGCCTTCGTAGACCTTCTCCGTGGACAAAAGACGGCGCGGGCTCGGTGCATCCGAAACCTGCTTTGCAGCCGGGGTCGTCTCAGGTGTACCGGGCATCGCGCCGTCCTTTACTTATTCGGTTCTACTGTGCGGCAACCGTATGTGCCGGCTCGGCTGCCGGTGCCTGCTCAGTGTCCTGGTTCTGCGCGTTCTGGTGGTCCAGCGCGGCTTTGATCAGGCCAATGAAGAGCGGGTGGGGCCTGGTGGGGCGCGAGCTCAGCTCCGGGTGGGCCTGTGTTGCCACGTAGTACGGGTGGACCTCGCGGGGCAGCTCAACATATTCCACGAGCTTGCCGTCCGGTGACGTGCCGGAGAAGACCAGCCCCTCGGCGGCAATCTGCTCGCGGTACTTGTTGTTGACCTCATAGCGGTGCCGGTGGCGTTCGCTGACGGTGGTCTTGCCGTAGGTTTCCGCGATGACGGAGCCTTCATCGAGCTTGGCCTCGTACAGGCCCAGGCGCATGGTGCCGCCAAGATCGCCCTTGCCTTCCACGATGTCCAGCTGTTCTTCCATGGTGGCGATGACGGGGTATTTGGAGTCGGGTTCGAATTCGCTGGAGGATGCGCCCTCGAGGCCCACCACGTTGCGTGCGTATTCGATCACCATGCACTGCAGGCCGAGGCAGAGGCCCAGGACGGGCAGCTTGGATTCGCGGGCGTATTTGAGGGCGCCCAGCTTTCCTTCGAGCCCGCGGATTCCGAAGCCGCCGGGTACGCAGATGGCATCCACGCCGTCGAGGGACGCCACTGCGCCCTCATGGGTTTCGCATTCGTCCGAGGGCACCCAGCGGATCTTGACCTTGGTGTCATTGGCGAAGCCGCCCGCCCGCAGGGCTTCGGTCACGGACAGGTAGGCGTCCGGGAGGTCGATGTACTTGCCCACCAGGGCGATCTCGACGTGGTGCTTGGGGTTGTGGACGGCTTCGAGCAGCTTGTCCCAGCTGGTCCAGTCAACGTCCTTGAAGGGCAGGTCCAGGGCGCGGACGATGTAGGAGTCCAGGCCCTGGGTGTGCAGGGTCTTGGGGATGTCGTAGATGCTGGGGGCATCGGGGCAGCCGATGACGGCCTCAAGGTCAACATCGCACATGCGGCCGATCTTGGCCCGCATCGCCTCGGGAATCTCGCGGTCCGAACGGATCACGATTGCTTCGGGCTGGATACCGATGGAACGCAGGGCGGCCACGGAGTGCTGGGTGGGCTTGGTCTTCAGTTCCTGCGAGGGCCCGATGTAGGGAACCAGGGAGACGTGGACGAAGAAGACATTGCCGCGGCCGACGTCCTGGCGGACCTGGCGGGCGGACTCGAGGAACGGCTGCGACTCGATGTCGCCCACGGTGCCGCCGATTTCGGTAATGATCACGTCCGGCGCGTTCTTGCCCTCTGCAGGCAGGCGCATGCGGCGCTTGATCTCATCGGTAATGTGCGGAATGACCTGGACGGTGTCACCGAGGTACTCGCCGCGGCGTTCCTTGGCGATGACGGTGGAGTACACCTGCCCGGTGGTGACGTTGGCGGACCCTTCCAGGTTTTCGTCCAGGAACCGCTCGTAATGGCCAATGTCCAGGTCGGTTTCGGCGCCGTCGTCCGTGACGAAGACTTCACCGTGCTGGAAGGGGTTCATCGTGCCCGGATCCACGTTCAGATAGGGATCGAGCTTCTGCATAGTTACAGACAGGCCGCGTGCCCGCAGGAGGTGACCGAGGCTCGAAGCCGTCAGTCCCTTACCGAGCGAGGACGCCACACCACCGGTTACGAAGATGTGTTTGGTCGTCTTGGACGAGCCCGGGAACCGGGAATTTACACGGGAATTTGATCGCTGCACCACGGAATTCGAGCCTATCATCTATTGAGCCTCTCCCGGATCAGGAACTGGTTCCCCAAATGATCCAGTGTGCACGGCCGGACCCCCTCCGATCAAGGGTTGGCCGCGGGTCAGGCCCGCTGCGGCAATAGTTTTGCGTCGTCCAGGAGCTCCTGGGCGTGCGCCTGCGCCGATTCGGAGTCCTCCTGGCCCGCGAGCATGCGGGCCAGTTCCCTGACCCGTTCAGCGGCGTTGAGGAGTCGCACATCACTGGACGTGAACCCGGTGGCGGTGCCGCCGTCGGCTCCCCTGACCGACGTTTTGGTGACGGTGATGTGCTGGTCGGCGAAGGCCGCCACCTGCGGCAGGTGTGTGACCACCAGCACCTGCACGTGCCGGGCGAGCATGGCCAGCCGGCGTCCGATCTCGACGGCGGCCCTTCCGCCGACGCCGGCGTCCACTTCGTCGAACACAAAGGTGGGGACCGGGTCCACAGCTGCCAGCACCACTTCGATGGCAAGCATCACACGGGACAGCTCACCCCCGGAGGCGCCCTTCCCCAGCGGCCGCGCCGGTGCCCCGGAATGCGGCTGCAGCAGGAACGAGATCTCATCGGCGCCGTGCGGGCTCAGCTGTCCGGCCGGTTCGAGAGTGATCAGCAGGGTGGCGTCCGCCATGGCCAGCGCCTTGAGCTCCGCGCTCACGCGGGCCGAGAGGTCCTTGGCTGCCTTGGCCCGGATCTTGCTGAGCGCGGCGGCCTGCTTCTGCAGCTCAGCCTCCGCCTTGATGACTTCGGCGTCCAGCGCCTCGATCCGGGTGGAATCGTCCTGCAATTCGTCGAAACGGACCCGGGCGTTTTCCGCCCAGACAAGGACTTCGTCGATGCTGGGAGCGTACTTCCGGACCAGTTTGGCCAGTGCTGCCCTGCGGTCCTCGATTTCGGCGAGCCGTTCGGGGCCCTCCGAGTCCAGGCCCGCCTGGTAGCTGGCCAGTTCCGTGGCGATGTCGTTGAGCAGGAAACCCACTTCCGCCAGGCGTGCGGCGGCAGCACCGAGCTCCGCGTCGTGTTCAGCTACGTTTTCGAGGGTTCGCTTCGCAGCGTCCACGAGGGTGGTGGCATCGCCCTCGTCACCGTAGTCCTCCGCGATGAGGGCCTGGTGCGCGGTGTTGGCCGCGATCCTGAGCTCCTCTACGTTGGCCAGTTTCACGGCCTCCGCCTTCAGGGATTCGTCCTCCCCCGGCTGCGGGTCCACCTCGTCAATCTCGGCCAGCGCGATCTCCAGCGACTCGGCCTCACGGAGCCTGTCACGGGCGGCGTTGCGGAGGGTCTCCAGCTCCGTCTGGCTGGCCTTCCAGTGGCCGTACAGGGACTGGTAGGTGCCCAGCGGTCCCGCCAGTGCCTCGCCGGCGAACTTGTCCAAGGCACCGCGCTGGGCCACGGCCCCCTTCAGCCTGATCTGGTCCGACTGGCCGTGCACCACCACAAGGGTCTCGCCGATCTCGGCGAGGACGCCCACCGGCGCGGCGCGGCCGCCCAGGAAGGCACGGCTGCGCCCGTCCGCGCCGAGGCGCCGGGCAAGGATAAGTTCCGCGCCGCCGTCGAACTCTTCGACGTCGGCGCCGGCGTCCACTGCCCGGGCAATCGCCGGGTGCGTGGCGTCGAGCTTCAGCACGGCTTCCGCGGTGGCGCTCTTCGCGCCGCTGCGCACGGCACCGGCGTCGGATCGGGCCCCCAGCAGGAGTCCGACGGCGGTGACCACCAGCGTCTTGCCGGCACCGGTTTCGCCGGTGACGACGCTCAGGCCTGGGCCCAGGGGCAGGGTGGCGTCGGTGATGACGCCCAGATCGCGGATTCTCAGTTCTTCAAGCATGGTTCACTTTGCGTTCGCGGGATCGGATTCGTCTTCTGGCTGGTCCTTGGAGCTCACCTGGAGCGGCGGCATCGGAGAGGGGGTCCGCACCACCGGGATGGGGCCGGTGTGGATGGCGTCCGACTGGGGAACCGGCCCGCGCCAGCCGTGGATGGGCAACTCGAACTTGCGGACCAGCCGGGCGGAAAACGGCGTCTGGTGTGTCCGGGCGAGACGGACGGGGGTGGGTGACTTCGTCACTTCCACGCGCGCGCCGGGCGGGAGGTCCACCGAACGGCGGCCGTCGCACCAGAGCACGCCCTCGGCGCCGGTGCGGGTGAGCACTTCCACTGCCAGCCGCGACCGCGGTGACACGACCAGCGGCTTGGCGAAGAGAGCGTGGGCGCTGATGGGAACGATCAGCAGGGCCTCCACCTCCGGCCAGACCACGGGGCCGCCGGCTGAAAAGGCGTACGCGGTGGAGCCGGTGGGCGTGGCCAGGACCACGCCGTCGCAGCCAAAGGCTGACAGGGGGCGTTCGTCCACTTCGGTGACCAGCTCCAGCATGCGTTCGCGGTTGCCCTTTTCGATCGCGGCCTCGTTGAGCGCCCACGTGTGCCAGATCTTTTGGCCGCGCACCCAGACCTGCACGTCGATGGTCATGCGCTCTTCCACCGTGTAGTCGCGGCGGGCAATCCATTCCACGGTCTGGGCCAGGTCCGCGCGCTCACTCTCGGCCAGGAACCCTACGTGGCCCAGGTTGACGCCCAGCAGCGGAACATCGACTTCACGGACCAGTTCCGCGGCTCGCAGTATGGTGCCGTCACCTCCCAGGACCATAACGAGCTCTACGTCGGGCAGCCGCACATGGTCATGCAGGATCTCCACCGGCTGGGTGAGGTGGCCAAAGAACCGTTCCATGTCCGCCAGTTCGGATTCCTGCATGACCGGGGTGATTCCTGAGTCGTGGAGCTGGGCACAGGCTTCCCATGCAGCCTTCAGGGATTCCTCGCGGCCGGTATGGGCAAGGACAAGTACTCGCCTGGTCATCAGGTTCCGCTTTCTAGTGGTTCGGCCAGATTCGTCCAAGCAGGCCATCAACGGCCGCCTGGCGCTCTTCGATCTTAGGCAGGTCCCGCGCCATCCTCCGCTTTATCCACAGGAAGTATTCGACGTTTCCGTCCTGACCCGGCAAGGGGCTCTGCGCCAGGCCGCACAAGTCCAGTCCGGCGTCGAGCGCTGCATTGGCGACTTTTTCGACCGCCATCCGGCGTTCGCGTTCCGAGGTCACCACCCCGGTGCGGCCCAGCCGGTCCTTGCCGATCTCGAACTGCGGCTTCACCATGAGCACCAGGTCACCGCCGGGCCGTGTGCACACGGCCAGCGGGTGGGTCACCAGGGTCAGCGAGATAAAGGAGAGATCGGCCACGGTAAGTTCGGCCTCGCCGCCGATATCCGCCGGCGTCATGTAGCGCACGTTCATGCCTTCGTGCACGGCGACGCGGAGATCCTCGCGCAGCTGGGGCACCAGCTGGCCATGCCCGACGTCGACCGCCACCACATGCGCAGCACCGCGCCGAAGGAGCACCTCGGTGAAGCCGCCGGTGGATGCGCCGGCGTCCAGGCACCGTTTGCCGTCAACGATGACCTCCGGGAAGGCGTCCAACGCTCCGGCGAGCTTGTGGCCGGCCCGGCTGACATAGCTGTCCTCGTCGGTGTGCTCAACGGCCAGGTCCCTGTCCTCAGGGACCTGGAGGGAGGCCTTGGACAGAACCAGCCCGGCGGAGCTCACTCTGCCTTCGGCTATCAGTGCAGCGGCGTGGGTCCGCGACCTCGCCAGGCCGCGGGCCACCAGGGCCTGGTCAAGCCGTGCCATGCTCAGGCCTTTCCTTCGCTGTTGGGAGCGTCGTCGTCGAGGGCCTGCAGCAGGGCGTCGTGCAGTTCTGCATAGACGCCCTCGTGTTCAGCGACCGGCCTGTCCGCCACGCCGTCCAGGGCAGCCACGAGGGACGCAATCCGGGGATCGGTGATGCCCTCCGTGACCGTGGCGGGCCACTGTGGTGTCTGCTGGGCTGTTGCGCCGTTGTGCTCGTCGTTCAGCTCAGTCATTGGACCAGTCTACTGATTTACGCGGTGCGCCATTTGAGTTGGGGCGCCCGGGCTTCGGCGGCCTCCGGCACGGCGGCCCACCAGGCGGCGCAGGCGGCACGCCAGGCGTTCAGGTCGTCCTCATGGCCCACGATGCTGACGGTGTCGCCATCGGCATGTGCCTGTGCGTCCCCGCAGACGTAGGTCCCGTCAGTGTTGGAGACGGCGGGATAGGGGCGGTGCAGGTCGCCGAGTTCGGCAATGATGAAGTCCGGACGCTCGGCAGCGCGGGCGGCGAGGATCGTGTGTTTTGTATCGATGCCGGTCAATACCGCCACCGTGGCAAACCCTGCGTTATTGCCGCCCAGGATGTCAGTGTCCAGCCTGTCCCCCACCACCAGCGGGCGATCGGCGGCAAGACGCTTGGCGGCTGAGTGGAACAGCGGGGCTTCGGGCTTGCCGGCCACCAGCGGCGTCTGGCCCGTTGCTGCCGCGACGGCTGCCACCAGGGCTCCGTTGCCGGGGGCGATCCCGCGTGATTGCGGGATGGTCATGTCCGTGTTGGTGGCCACCCAGAGGGCGCCGGCCGAGACGACGTAGGAGGCCTCAGCCAGTTCCTTCCAGCCGATCCCCGGGTTGAAGCCCTGGACCACGGCCACAGGGTCTTGGTCCTGGCCGGTAACGGGGGCCAGTCCCACCAACTCGATCTCCTGCGCCAGCGCCGGGCTTCCGGTGATCAACACCCTGGCCCCGGGGGCCAGCATGGAGGCCAGGAGCTCGGCTGCCGCCTGGGAGGAGCTGACAACCTGGCTGTCCTCGGCCGGCGCGCCCAGCTCACGCAGGTGCGCGGCAACCTGCGCGGGCGTTCGGGACGCGTTGTTGGTGACGTAGCCCAAACCGATCCCCAGACCGGCGAGCAACTGCAAAGACTCCACTGCGCCGGGAATGGCGTGCGGGCCCGCGTACACCACACCGTCGAGGTCTGCCAGGAGCGCGTCGAACAGGGAGATCAGGGGAACTTCAGTCATCGCGGGTTAGCTGTCCTGTCGCTCGGAATGGCCGGTTTCAAGGTCGCCGGCGTCGGCTGCATCATCGTGGACTGAATCCTCGGGGACGAAGTCGTTCCGGTCCGATGCGGCCGCCTTGTTGGCCTCGGGTTCGGCGCCGTCCGATTCGAGTTCATCTGATTCGATGGAGTCCGCGTCGGACTCGGCGTCATCCGACTCGAAATAGTCGGATTCGACGTCATCAATGGAGGCGTCCATACCCGCGGCTTCGGCAGGGGCCTCACCCGCGGTTACCTTCCGTGCTGCAGCAGCGGCCGCGGCACTGGCTTCCGGGGCTCCGGCCGCACGTTCCAGCAGACGGCGGCGCTGGGCCTCCTCCCGGGCTTCCTCTTCCTCGTCCCAGCCGAGATCCACGATGTCCGGTTCTTCGTCGACGCTGAGGCCCAGGGCGTTCTCAGCCACTACGGCCTGCTTCTGCCATTTAGCGGCTTCCTCCTGGCGGCCGACGGCGGCCAGGGCGTCAGCGTAGGCGCGGAACAGCCGGGGGCTGTAGGAGAATGCACGGTTGATGTCCAGCTGGGCGATTTCCAGCTCCGCTACTGCAGCGTCCAGCTGACCCAGGTCGGTCCGTGCTCCGGCCGCCACGATGGCCAGTTCGGCCTTGCCCGGAGCGTCCAGGTCGTTGGCTTCCTCGGAACGGACCACGTCCAGGGCACGGTCCGGCCGGCCCAGGCCGCGTTCGCAGTCTGCCATGACAGGCAGGTGAACGTTGGAGCCGCTGATGCGGCGGTAGGTCCGGAACTCGCGCAGCGCCTCGCCGTAGTGTCCTGCCGCGTAAGCGGTCAGGCCTACAGCCTCCCTGACGGCTGCCAGCCGGCCACCGCGCCTGCTGGCGGCAAGGGCATGCTGGAAGGCGAGCTCGGGTTCTTCATCAATGAGGCGGCCAGCCATAACGAGGTGGCGGGCTACCCATTCCGCGCTCTTGGCTTCCAGCGTCTTGATCTGGTGCTGGGTGGCGCGGTCAAGTTCCTTGCCCGTAACATCTTCATCGATCTCCGGGGACCGTTCGCGGTCGGGTCGGTTGGCGCTGCGAAGATCACGCGCGTTGGGAACCCGGACCGGGCGTTCCTCTGCACGGTCCCGTCCGAAGTGACGGGGACCGGAGTCGCCACGGTCGAAGCTGCGGGGTGCGCGCTCCTGGCGGTCGCTGAACGGCTTCCGCTCCCCGCCGCCAAAGCTGCGGCGGTCGCCGTCGCCTTCACGGCGCGGACGATCACCGTACGGCTTGTTGTCACGGTCTCCATAGGGCTTACGCTCGCCGCCGCCGCTGAACGGCTTACGCTCCCCGCCGCCAAAGCTGCGGCGGTCGCCGTCGCCTTCACGGCGCGGACGATCACCGTACGGCTTGTTGTCACGGTCTCCATAGGGCTTCCGCTCGCCACCGCCAAAGTTGCGGCGGTCGCCGTCGCCCTCACGGCGCGGACGATCACCGTACGGCTTGTTGTCACGGTCCCCATAGGGCTTCCGCTCACCGCCGCCGCTGAACGGCTTACGCTCCCCGCCACCGAAGCTGCGGCGGTCGCCGTCGCCTTCACGGCGCGGACGATCACCGTACGGCTTGTTGTCACGGTCCCCATAGGGCTTCCGCTCGCCACCGCCGCTGAACGGCTTACGCTCCCCGCCACCGAAGCCGCGACGGTCGCCGTCGCCTTCACGGCGCGGACGATCACCATTCGGCTTGTTGTCGCGGTCCCCAAAGGGCTTCCGTTCACCAAAGGACTTGCGGTCGCCGGACCCGGACGCACGCTTTGGACCCTCCGGGCTCCGGTCATCACGGGAACGGAATCCACGCGGTTCTCCGCCCGAATTGTTTGTCCCGCGGAAAGGGCCGCGGTCGTTGCCGCCGCGATTGCCGCCGTTGTGCTCAGCCATGGGGATTCCTCCTGTTATGAGCCGACCACTGGCGCAATCGCAGCCGCTCGTTCCGTGTTTCGTTCTCCTACGCAACCCGAAATCAAGCGCTTCGAAGTCCGTACATCTCAGTCAATTCTAAGCGAGCCACCACCGGCGCATGACATGGATCCGCCCACAGACCCCAGTCGTGGGAATGTTCACACCTGCAGGAGATCGCTCTCTCACTTGATGCGGGTTTTCCGTGAACGCTCTCGCAGTTGAGGTGGGTTTCGGCGGACGCTCTTGCGGTCTGGGGTGTTCGACGGCGGCGCCGGGGGTTGGGTGGCCCGGGGTGGGGCGGAGGTTGGCGGGGGTGTTTTGCCGTGGCCGGGGGTGCGGGAGGGTTTGGGGATTTCCCGCATTAAGTGAGAGAGCGTTTTGTAGGTGCCCCGGGTGCCGGCTGTGGGCTGGTTGGGTGGGTGGGTGGTTAAATGTGGGAGACCCCCCGACACGTGTGTGTCGGGGGGTCTCAACCATTTTTAATGGTGTTCCGGCGGTGACCTACTCTCCCACACCCTCCCGGGTGCAGTACCATCGGCGCTGT
>NZ_JARESG010000049.1 GCF_029076445.1 Pseudarthrobacter naphthalenicus | reverse complement strand
GGCGAAGAACGCCACGCCGCCCAACTACCCAGCCCCTGAGGACCAACAACCCGGTCAGAGACATGTCACCGACGAAAAATCCCAGCACATCTCCTGTCTTCGCAAGACCGGCTCCAGATAACCAACACTTCCACTTTCGCCGTTGTCGCGCCGGTGACGACGAGGACTTCGATCTCTTTCCACCACCGGCAGACCGTGCGCCAGAGCCGGCTGGTTTCCGGCTGAGCGGCCCGTTCGACCAGGACCTGCAAGCGGTCTTTTGCATTGGCCGCGTCGGCGAGGGATCCGGTAGCGAGCAGCGTCCGGAGCTGCTCTTTGACCAGCCAGGCGGCCTGCAGTTTCCCGGTGGCATCGTCAGTCGAGAACACCGTGGCCAGCCTGTTCCGTGCCCGGTCCGAGAGCGTGTCACCGGCACGCAGGAGCAACCGCCGGTTGGCCCAGACCGGGTCAATGGAGCGTCCCCGCCGGCCATGAACCTGCTGGGTGAGCCGTTGCCGGCTTCGGTGAGCATGTCGTTGCCGAGCTTGACCAGGTGGAACGCGTCGACCGAGACCGCGGTCCGCGGAAGCCACATCCGCAACGCCTTACGGAATGCGGCCGACGGGTCCATCGCGACGACCTGCACGCCCAGGCGCCACTCCAGCGGCCCGGGCGAACAGCCAGTCCCCGACACCTTCACTGTCGCGGCCATCGACGATTCCCAGGACCTGGCCGGTGTCCAGATCAACAATGGTGGTCATCCAGGGTTCGTAGCGTTTCCAGGCCCTGGTGGCCGGGTCGCGGAAGAACCGCACGGACCGGTAGCGGTGTTCATCAATGCCGAGCATTCGCGGTGCCAGCGCATCGACATCAGGCAGTGTCAGCGCCGCGGAGTCCAAGGCACGCTGGACCAGCCACTACGAGACACCGAAGGAAGAGGCAGCCTCCGCTGCGGCTCTCCCGGATCCGATCACGGCGGCCACCAGGGCCTCCCGGAGCCGGCGGGTGGACCGTGCCCGGCGCGGGACCTGGGCAGTCTCCTCGGTGAATGTCCTGCGCGGGCACAGGTACTCATCGCAGAAGAGTCTCCGCTTGGCCCAGACAACTTCGACCGGGCCGGCGACCGGGATGTCGCGCAGACGTTGTGACCGACGTGAATGCACCCGGGTGCTGATCACTCCGCAGGACGGGCAGCCGGCCTCTGCGGTGGCATCGATGCGGATCCGTCGCTGACCGAATGCGAGGATCTCGGTGCCGGTGACGCGGTAGTCGGGCAGGTTGAAGATAGCGGTGGCAGCGTCGGGGCGCGGGGAAGTAGGCTCGATCAAGACATCCCACGGATCTAAGCTGTCAAGCCGCGTTGAGTGTTTCTTCCTTCGCTGCGCTCCATGCGGTGTTTTCGTCGTAGCGGGCGTGGTGGCGTAAGCAGCCGTGCAGGATGCCAACCAAGCGGTTGCCGAGTGCGCGCAGCGCTTGATGGTGTGTGGCTCCACGTGCCCTGCGGGCAGCATAGTACTCCCGGGCACCGGGCGAAGCGTTTAGAGCTGCAAATGCCTGACCGTATAGTGCATCGACGAGCCGGCGGTTGCGGGCATAGCGGGCCAGCACCACGCTTTTCTTGCCGGAGGCACGCGTGATTGGACTCATCCCGGAGTAGTTTTTTCGTGCCCGAGCATCGGCGTAGCGATGCGGTGCGTCTCCGAACTCTGCAAGCACCCGAGCACAGGACCCAGGCCGGGCTGGCTCAGGTAGATCTCAGCGTCCGGGTGCCGGCCAAAACACTCCTCCACCTGCTCTTGTAGTGCCTGGATCTGGTTATTCAATTCTGCGATGACGGCAACGAGGCCTTTCGTGGTGGCGGTGTAGGCGGCTTCGATACCTGCACGAGCCTCCAATTGCTCGCTCTGAAGGGCAGAGGTGATCTCGTCCGCCCGGGACTTCAGGTAGCGGCTGCGCCCGGCCTTCCGTAATAACGATTGGACTTTGGCTGACGACAATTTCCGTGCCTTCTCCGGGCCCGGTGCCACCGCCAGGACCGCGATGGCATCTCGGTCGGCAAGGGCGCTACCGAACACGGCTAGCGCCGCCGGGAAGTACTCACGCAGGTTTGAGCGCAGTACGTTGACCTGACGCTGCCTGGCCCAGATCAATGACTGATGCGAGCGTGCCAGCACTTTGACTTCTTCAGCGGCGTCACTGTCACCGATGATCGGGCGGTGATGAGCGTGGTCAGTTCGCACCAACTGGGCCAACACCCAGGCATCGCCCTTGTCACTTTTCGCCCCAGAGGTGCCGTGCCGTTCCCGGTAGCGAGCGGCCTGCAGCGGATTGACTGCAATGACGGAGTAATTGGCCGCCAGCAGTGCAGCAACCCACGGGCCCCGGTCCGTTTCGATGCCCACCATTACCTGCTCGGACCCATCCTGCTCGTCCAGATGATCGGCGATCAGTCCATGCAGAGCTTCGATTCCCTTGACACCTTCTGATAGCCGGCGGCGAGCCAGCAGCCGGCCTTCCTCATCGATTAGAGCAACATCATGGTGGTCCTCAGCCCAGTCATCACCCACGAATAGCATCTGCACCTATCCTTTCCAACGGCGTCCCACTGTCCCCGAGCCGCCTTGGAGAAGGAACCAGCTGCGACCTAATGGATCAGTGCTCGACCGGCACGACATCCCACCAGCGCTTTCGCCCTCCTCGCTCACCAGTAGGGGCACGATCTTGATATAGGACTCCTGAGGAAAGCGTCCAGGCTCGTAAAGTGCTCACCTACCAGCGGCTCGGATACCAGTCTGTCCCGATAGAGCCAGCCGGTACACTCCCATTAGGCTCGTAGCTCCTGACTCTTGATGAATGCGTAGAGAACATCCATCACAGGAGGGCTACGAGCCCTTCAGCTTTCAAGACACGGAACCTGTTTCACCATCAACCACGGAGAGCCGGCATGGTCTACATCAACGAGCCCTCGGAGACCGCCGGCGCGCTAACCCGGCGCCCGGCATAGCGGGCCGGGACCGAGTAAGTAGAACTGACGGACGCAAATCTGGGACTTGTGGTCGGCTTTGAAGGAAAACGTCGAGGCTCGAGCGCGTCCACCGGGCAACGGCCGGAGCATGCTGGCTTCCTCCGCTGCCGCAGCACCGACGGTGATGGGAGGGCCGGTTATGACGCGGTGATCGTCGTTGACACATCGGCAGCCGGCCATATAAGCGTTCTGCTCGTGTGAGCAGCGTGCAGCTCGGCGATTTCTCAACCCGCTCGTCTCTATGGTGTTCGACACGGGCATGTTATATTCACTGCACATGTGATCCGCGCCACTGACGTTATTTGCAGCTCAGAGGTCTTTGAAGCATACGGATCGCCAGTCCCTACGATACTTAAGCCATTGCGGGCCCTGCCGGCTAAAAGATCGGCGCGTCGGAAGCACTTATGTCGAACATTTCCCCGTCACATCGTCGTATGTCTCACCAGTCAGTTGATACGAGCGGCGTAACAGCGACACGCACTGTTGTGGCGGTCGTTCTTGAGCGGCATGGGAAGATTGCGCTCTTTCGACGTAGCCAGAAGCTCGACCACGATAGAGGGGTCTGGCATTGCATAACAGGCTTTGTCGAGCTCGACACTTCACCAGAACACCAAGCAGCACAGGAGTTGTTTGAAGAAACGGGACTGGCCTTGGCAGACCTACTAAGCCTCCATCAGGGACCGCTTCTCGAGTTTACAGACCATCTAGGGGACCTGTGGCAGATCCACACTTTCACGGCAGAAGCATCCACCCTTCTGTTGACAATCAACTGGGAACATGACGCCTACCGCTGGATTTCTCCTTCAGATGTGCCGCGAATGACTTGCCGTGTGAGCTGGCTGGAGCGCGTGCTGGAGGCGACAGGGCATAGGAGGGACTAGTGTCCTGCGCCTGAAATTCACTTCGTAATTATAGAATTGGGTATGGCGAACGTTGGACGGCGGAAGGCCCCTGTGGAACTGTCGGAGGAAGAGCGGGAGATGCTGTCCCGGCGGGCGCGGAGGGCGAAATCGTCCCAAGGGCTTGTGAAGCGCTCGAGGATCGTGCTGGGCAGCGCCGAAGGCCTGAGCAATGTCGAGGTAGCCGCCCGTTGTGGAGTCGAACCTCATACCGTGGCGAAGTGGCGTCGCTGCTTCCTGGAACGTCGGCTGGACCGGTTGGTCGATGATCCCAGGCCCGGCCGTCCCGCCAGCATCACCACCGATCAGGTCGAGGATGTCGTGGTTGCGACGCTGGAATCGACGCCGAAGAACCCAACACACTGGTCGTGGGCGAAGATGGCAGAGCGGTCGGGGCTGGCGAAGTCCACCATCGGGCGGATCTGGAAGGCGCTCGAGCTCAAGCCCCACCGAACCGATGGGTTCAAGCTCTCCAATGATCCGTTGTTCGTGGAGAAGGTCTATGACGTGGTGGGGCTTTACCTTAATCCGCCGCCGAATCCGTGCGCGACGGTCTCATCAAGACCGTGGCCACACTGCCGCAACATCTGCGCGGATCCCTGACCTGGGACCAGGGTGCGGAAATGGCCCTGCACAAGTCATTCCGCATCGCCGCGGACATGGACGTGTACTTCTGCGACCCCGCCAGCCCCTGGCAGCGCGGATCCAACGAGAACACCAACGGCTTGCTGCGACAATACTTCCCCAAAAGCACCGACCTGAACGCCTAGGACCCGAGGACCTGGAGTACGTCGCCCAGGAACTCAACGGACGACCACGAGAGACCCTTGGATGGGATACCCCCGCGGGGCGTCTCCGTGGTTTACTGATAGCCACTTGACCTCGGGTGTTGCATCGACCCCTTGAATCCGCCTCAGTGGGCAGTCCCGTGGCCGCCTACGGGGAGTTTTTCATGGCCGCTAGCACTCAGTCGGAAGTTGGACGGCTGGAGGCCCGGGTTGGGATGGCCCGGCGGGATCATTTGGTCGTAGACATGCCTCCGGTCGTAATCCCGCAAGGTACCCCGCTGACGCACGCGCCTTCCGTGTCCCGTGACCTCAGTCGTTGATTGCCTCCTGCTTTGCAGCTACGAATGCCAGCAGCAGGAGCGTAGCGTCGGCCGGCACGGTAATGTCGTACCCGGTCAGTGTTTCGAGCCGACGCAGACGGTTCAGGACCGTATTGCGGTGGCAGTACAGCTGTGAGGCCGTCGCCGTTATCGACCCGGAACGGGCAAAACTCCAGGCCACTTCAGTCAGGCGCTCTTTCTCCGCCTCTGAAGCAGTGTCGAATCCTGCCAGCACAGACGCCACAAGCTCCGGCGCGGCATCATGCAGCCTTGCTGCCAGAAACGGCAACCAGAGATCCTTGAGCTCAGCCGGTCCACCGGTTCCTGACGCGCTCAGTCCGACGATCTCCATAGCAAGTCGGCATGCCCTGGCCAAGGTTGAAAAGCCGTGGATCACCGGCGCTATTCCGCAGGCGGAATGGGCAAGCAGCTGCCTTAGCGGCTGGGTATCTTCACCCTTCCAGTCCGAGATGAGCAAGCTAAAGTGTCCGGTTGAGTGGATGTAGGCGGTGTGGCCTGAAGCCGTCAGGCGGTCCGCCGCTATGCGCAACTCTTGGTCCCGCTGCACCGTGGCGGCAACAACGACGAAGTTGCCGTTCGGATCCACTTGGATCACTTGGGCAAGATGGTGGAGATCTTCCTCAGCAGGAGAGTCGCTGTTCAAGATGGCTGTCATCAGCCGGGCTCGTTCGCTCAGCCGTCTATCGACCAAGCGTGACTCTTCTTCAAGGTAACCCGTCTGGACCTCCATGGAATAACGTTCTACTGCCGCCCAGATCTTCTCCACTCCTGTCAAAAGCAACTCGCGATCAGCGGGACCGGTGTAAGAACGGAAGACTTCCCAGAAGACTTTGAAGTCGAGGCGTACTGCCGTCAGCAGGTTATTGAGTGGTATTCCGACACGGGCTCGGTCCTGGCCGAGACGTCGCGCTGTCCAGATGATCTCCGGCTTGAACTCATCATTACCGGCAATCTGCCCTAGAAGGTACCCAAAGGAAGCCAGAGCATCCACCCGGAGCTGCTCCGTCGACACCACACCGTCGCGGTACACGTCGAGCTGTACAACATACTCGACGAATAGGTCAGCAAGTGCCCCGATGTCAGCGCGGGCATGCTCTACAAGCTCAGTCCATCTCCCTTGCAAAGGGACAGGCATGCGAACTGTGTTGTGCAACTGCATACTCCAAGGGCGTAGGAAAGGCTAATTCTGTGGCAAACGCATCTAGCTATTGGGCCGACTTCTCAACCATAGTATGAAGGAAGCAATTGAGATGCACCTCACAGGTGCCCCTCCTAGGGGGAACGCTGGATCGCACCTGAGCAGTACAGGCGTCTCTTTAGCTCCCATGGCACACCCGCAGAGAGGGAAATTTTATGAGCACTGTACAGACCGCTACCAGCGCAT